>NZ_CDCA01000036.1:0-636 GCF_000820185.1 Aeromonas tecta | reverse complement strand
GGCCAAGGCCTCCCGTTTTTTATGTATTCTGGGTGGTCGGGCGCCGTGCTAACCGACCAGATGGCTAGCGTTTAACTGACTAATGCCTAACTGACTAGATGGCTGGCGTCCTCTTCAGCCAGATAGGCGAGGTACTCCTGCCGTCCCACCCGCCAGCCATTGAGGCTGAGGGGCGCTGCAAAACCGGGGCCGTCCATCACCATGCTGTGATATTCCCCCTGCTCGCCGCTGGCATCGAAGCCCTTCGCGGCGGCGAGTTGTTGCAACTCGGCCAGGGTGGCTGCATCCAGCGTGCGCCCCACCCAGTTCGGTGCCAGAGTGCGGGTATCGACGCAGGAGAGGTGGGCCACAATCCCTCGTGCCTGCAACTGCTCAAGCAGGCTCTGGCGCGTCTGCTGCCAGAGCGGCTGATGCACGAAAAGGCCCAGCGGCCGGCAGCGGGCGCAGATCCAGTTGTCGCTGCCATCCACCCGGTCGATGTCGCCGGTGACCACCCCCTCGATATCCCATTCCCGCTGCAAATCGGCCAGCGCCTCTTCGTAGCCCTGCTCGAACGGCGCCGTGATGGTCACCACCCGGTGGGGCAGCCCCAGGGCCTCGGCCTGGCGCCGCACCAGGGGCAGGGGGTGGGCGAGG
>NZ_CDCA01000035.1:28420-28707 GCF_000820185.1 Aeromonas tecta | reverse complement strand
CAGCGCCGTCACCAGCAGGGTCGCCGCCAGGTAGTCGGGATCCCAATCCAGCCCCTTGCCGGGTTCGTAGCTGAATACTATGGGCAGCCAGATGGCGGTCAGCACCGACTGGGCCGAGAAGCTCAAGAAAGCCCCCATCTCGGCGCCGGGTTGATAACGGGTCAACCGTGAGAAGAAGGCGAAACGGTTGAAGAAGGTTATCAGGGTCAACAGCCCTATCATCAGCCAGCTCATGATTACCTCCTCATCCGATGCAGCACATAGCCCACCAGCATGCCGGCCAGGGC
>NZ_CDCA01000035.1:0-28222 GCF_000820185.1 Aeromonas tecta | reverse complement strand
ACCAGGGTGGCCGCCACCATGGGCAGGTTCTTCATGGCCGGGATCGTCATGGCGATGAAGGTGGCCGCGATGGCAAAGTCCAGCCCCATGTGATCCAGCCCCTCGATGTACTGACCGGCGGCGATGCCGAGTAGGGTCGCCAAGTTCCAGAACAGGTAGAACACGAAGCCCGCGATCAGCGCGTAGGCGGGATTGAAGGTGCCGCTGCGCTCCCTGTCTTTCAGCGCCACCGCGAACATCTCGTCGGTCAGGAAGAAGGCCAGACTTGCGCGCCAGCGCAGGGAGAGCGGCAACACATCCCGGCGGAAGGTAAAGCCGTACAGCAGGTGCTGGGAGGTGATGACGAAGGTGGAGCCGACGATGGGCAACAGCGGCGTACCGGCCCCGAACAGGGTGGTGGCCGAGAGCTGGGCGGCGCCGGCGTAGACCAGCAGCGACATCAGCTGGGCCTGGATAGGGCTCAATCCCACCTGCAACGCCAGGGCGCCGCACAAGATGCCCCAGGGAATGACCGAGACGGAGAGCGGGAGAATATCGAGGGTGGCACGCCACCAGAGCGCACGCGAACTCTCGACCCCGGCGTGAGGGGGGCGAGTTTGAGACATCATGAGGTCATCCTTGTCCTGCTAACGAGAACCGAAAAACCTAACACAGCGCGGGGCGAGATACCACGCCGCCGTCTAGGCAATCCGTGCAATGACAAGAAGATCGAGATGACACGCCCATCCTCCCGATCAAGGGATAAGACGGGCGTGACGAGGGATCAGGGTTTGATGACGATGGGGGTGCCGGGTTCGATGGCGCTCCACACCTCATCCAGATCGTGGTTGAGCATGGCGATGCAGCCATTGGTCCAGTTGGACGGCTGCAGACGACGGTTGCCGATGTCGTTGCGCTGACCGTGGATCATGATCATGCCACCCGGATTCACGCCCTTCTCGTTGGCCGCCTTGATGTCGTCCAGATTCGGGTAGTTGATGTGGATGGCCTTGTAATAGCCGGAGTTGGTCTTCTTGTAGTCGAGGATGTAGCGCCCTTCCGGTGTCCGCTGATCCCCTTCCTTCTGCTTGTGACCCATGGGCGCCGGGCCCAGTGCGATCCAGTAGCGTTTGACCTCTTTGCCGTCCTTCATCAGGGTCAGGCTATAGTTCGACTTCTTGACCACAATCATGTCCGCAGACAGGGTCGCGAAACTCAGTGCGGGCCACAGCCCCAGCAAACACAACAATACGGCTCTCATTCCATCCCTCGACAAGCCTTAAGGCCTTTCTTTGTTAGCAGATCATCTGAATGTCGCCACTCTCTGGTGGCGAGCGAGCGCCATGATATGGGATCGCCATCAATACTCAATATATCCAGAGAAACATATCTGGCGCCACTCCCCTGAGTGCCCGCAGGCGCACTCGGTAGCCCGAACGAATGCACAATCAAAACAGTTAGATAGTTCCTCAATCGAGATCTTAGTCTCAAAGAGAGACTAGTACGGAAACGGGATGCCTATTGATGCTTTTCGTCTTCTTCTACCTGGGTGTACCCTGACGCCGACTGTGTTCCAAGGAGACCCCATGCCCCCCCTTCCCTTTCTCGGCGCCGGCCTTGTCGGCCTGCTGCTGGCGACGCCGCTGTCTGCCGCCCCGCTGTTGCTCAAGAGCGAGAGCCAAAGCTTTCGCATCGATCCCGATACCCTCGCCATCTCGGTAGGGGACGTGCAGGCCAATGCGGGGCAAGCCGCCCGTCAGGTCGACCAGCTGCAACAGGATGAGCAACGGATAAGCTGGCATTGGCCCGCCCAGCAGACCCGGGTCGAAGTGCGGCTGGATGGCAACGATCTGCTGCTGACCCTCAGCAGCGACAGCCCCCGCCAGGTAGCCTGGTACAGCCTGCCGAAGAACCAGACCCACCTCTCCATGGCGTTCGGCGAGGGCAGCCGCTTCTCGGTGCGTGACGGCGACTGGCTCGGCTATGTCGGCGACGAGTTGTCGACGCTCGATACCCACTACGACCTCAAGCTGCCGCTGTGGAGCCAGGATGCGGGCAAGCTGACCTACAGCTGGATCCTGCAGAGCCCCTATGACAACCAGCTCAGCTTCACCCGCAAGGGGGGACGCTTGCAGCTTGCCGCCAGCCACGAGTTCAACCACTTCAACCCGGCCCCGCTGGTGGTGCGGCTACACGTGGGGGATGACTGGCTGGCGGGGGCAAGGCGCTACCGGGAATTGCTGCAGGCCGAGGGGGCCTGGCAGTCTCTCACGGACAAGTTTGCCCGCATTCCGGCCGGACGGCGGCTGATCGGCGCCAGCCACATCTATCTGTGGGGGGATGCCCTGCTGGACCGGCAGGACGTGACGAATTGGGCTGCCCTGCAGGCCAAGATCACCCAAAAACCGGAGTGGCTGAAGACCTTCAATGCCGAGGAGCGTGAGGCGCTGGCGGCCACGGCCCCCCAAGTCTGGCAGCAGAGCCAGATCATGACGGGGCTCAACCGGCTGATTGCTCGCCAGTTGCCCCTCTCGACCCAGCAAGGCCCTGCGACTCAGGGCAAGGTACTGGCCCTGCGCCAGCAGTGGGTCAAGAGCCAGTTCGGCGAGCTGCTGGTGCCTCAGGATCGCTGGGGTCAGGGGCTGTCACTGCCGGTCATCGAGGCGCTGCAACAGGCGGGGCTGCGCAAGCTCTGGCTCGGCACCCCACAGTGGACGGCGGCCCTGCAGCAGGATCAGGCCATCGCCGCCGCCAAGCGGGTGGGCTATCTGGTGGGCAGTTATGACTCTTACGACACCGCCATCCCCCCGGGCAGCAACGACAGCTGGCTCACCGCCCAGATCCCGACCGAGCTTGGCAAGCGCTGCGCCATCATAGAGGCCGACGGCAAGCCCAGACCCGGCTTTGGCGGTGAAGGGGTCTATCTCAACCCCGGCTGTACCCTGCCCTTCGCCAAGGAGCGTATGAGCGAACTGGCCAAGGCCAGCGCCATCAACAGCCTGTTCCTCGACGTCGATGGCACCGCCATGGCCTCCAGCGACTACAGCCCGGCCCACCAGCAGGGCAGCGCGGCCATGATTGCCGCTCGCAACGCCCGCATGAGCTGGGTGGGGGAGCGGCTCGGTCTGGTGCTGGGCTCGGAGGATGGCAACGCCCTCACCAGCAAGCCGCTGATGTTCGCCCACGGCATCCAGAGTTGGGGCTTCGGTTGGACCGATGCCGCCATGCGCAAGCAGGCCAAGTCTCCTTATTACCTTGGCCAGTGGTGGCCAGATGAAGAGCCTCAGGTTTTCTTCCAGCCCGCTCGCCTCAAGCCGCGCTACCTCAAAACCGTGTTCAACCCGGCAGACAGGCTGCCGCTCTATCAGGCGGTGTTCCACGATTCGGTGATCAACAGCCATCACTGGCTGCTGGATAACCTCAAGTTCCCCGCCATCCGGGAAGAGCGGGCCCTGCTCGGCCTGCTCTATAACACCCCGCCCCTGGTCAACCTGAGCCGCAGTACGCTCAAGAGTCGATTGCCGGAGCTGGTCAAGCTGGACGCCCAGTTCGGGCCACTGCACGAGGCACTGTGGGACAAGGCGCTGGTGGGGTTCCGCTGGCGGGACGGGGCCGGTAAGGTACAGGAGACTCGCTTCTCCGACGGCAGCCGGTTGGTGGCGAACTTTGGCAAGGGCAGCATCCAGATCGATGGCCACAAGCTGCCAGGGCGCCAGTTGCTGGTGGCGCTCAAGGACAAACCCGTCACCCTGCTGAAGATATGACGACCCCTCCTCTCAACGAAAGCGCCCTGCCAGTGGGCAGGGCGCTTGACTGAACACAGATTCTCCCCTGCTCGGTGCACGGCGAGCACATCCTCTCATTCCACGCCCACCAACAGGCGACGTTCTCCCACAGAGGCTAGCGTGGCTCGTTGCGCCGCTTGGCGCGCTGTTGCATCAGACGATGGAGCAGCTTGTTGTATTTGGCCCAGGTGTGGATCAGCAGGAACAGGCCGATGATCAGCGCCAGGAACAGTTGCCCCAGCGCCAGCCAGCCGAGAGAACCGATGAAGCTCACCTCATCGCCGCTGTCGAGGTAGTTGAACCAGGGTTGCAGCGCCAGGAACAGCCAGCTGCCCCAGGTCAGCAGCAACAGCAGCAGGTCCCGCAGCCGATAACCCCAGCTGCGCCGGCTGCCATTGCGGATGATCATCTCTTTGCCGAGCTGGTGCTTACTCACGGAAGGATTCTCCTCTGTCCGGGCTTTCCCACACCGCCAGCTGACCGCGGCGGCGCAACACCGCCTTGGGCACGGCGACGATCACCGTCACCAGGTTGAGCAGCCAGTAGATCAGAGGGTACCAGGCGCACCAGATGAAGCTGCGCAACATGGTGCGATCGTAATGACTGTCGATGAAGATGCTGATCCCGAACTGCAGCAGGCAGATACCGGTCATCAGCACCCCGGACCAGGCGAAGAAGTGGCCCTCGGCCAGGGTGGTCAGGTTCGGATGCAGCAGCCAGTTCAGCGCCAGAAACAACATGCCGTAACACCAGGTCACGCTGGCGGCGTATTCCAGCAGCAGCAACCAAAAGCGTCGATTTCGCCAGCGCAGCACCTGGGGGCCGTAGCGCAACATCACCTCGGCGCCGCCCTGGGCCCAGCGCAGCCGCTGCTTGTAGAGGCCGCGCACCGTCTCCGGCATTAGCACCCAGCACAGCGCCTGGGGTTGATAGTGGATGAGCCAGCCACCCAGTTGCAGCTTCCAGCTGATGTCGATGTCTTCGGTCACCATGTCGGTGCTCCAGCCGCCGACCGCCTCTACCGCCGCTTTGCGAAATGCCACCACCACCCCGGACACGGTGAAGACGGTGCCATAGATGCGCTGGGCCCGCTTGATGAGCCCGATGATGGAGCTGAACTCCCCGGTCTGGATCTTGCCGATGATGGTGGAGCGGGTACGCACCCTGGGGTTGCCGGTCACGGCCCCCACCCTGGGGCTCTCCAGGAAGTGCTTCACCATCCACATCACGGCGTCGTGATCGAGCACAGCATCGCCGTCGATCCCCACCAGGATCTCCCCATCGGCCTCTGCCAGGGCGTGGTTGAGGGCCATCGCCTTGCCCTGATTCGGCTGATGCAGCACCCGCAGCCGTGCATCCCCGAGCGCCAGCCTGTCGAGCCGCGCCCCGGTGTCATCCCGGCTGCCGTCATTGATGGCCAGCACCTCGAAGTTGGGGTAACGCTGGAGCAGCAGGTGACCTATGGTCTCCTCCACATTGGCCCCCTCGTTGTAACAGGGCACCATCAGGGTCACCCTGGGGTGGCTCGGCAGCGTCAAGCCTCGCTTGGCCAGCGCCAGATCCCTGCGCTCCCATTGGAAGTAGTAATAGAGGCCGCCGCACATCCATACCATGGCCATCAGGCTGGGGTAAGCCAGGGTGAAGACCGCCAGTCCATCGACAAACGCCGTCATGGTTGCAGCCCCGGCGAGCCCTTGTCTTTGGCTTCGGCGTCTTGCACTGGCCCCGCCATGGGCCTGGGTTGGCTGGCCGCCGAGAGCGCGGGTTTAAGCACCGCCGGATCCGGTTGGTTATTGTGAAAATCATCCGGGTAGTAACCGAAGTTGTTCACCCCCTGCTCGCGGATGATGCGCATCCAGCGCGCCAGCTCGGCATCCGGGATCGGCTGCTCGGTGCGCCAGTTGCGACTCTGCAACTCAAACAGCAGCTTGTCGGCGGGCACGGTCTCCAGCGCATCTTTCGCCAGCTTGGCGAGCCAGGCATCCGGCTCCCCGGCCTGCTCCATGTAGGGCATGGCCATCACGGCTGTGTAGTCATAGGCCCTGGCAAAGTCCGCCATGCTCTGGGCAAACCACTGCTGGGACTCGGGCTCGGTGATGAGGGCGGCGTAGATGTTGCGCGCCGTTTTCAGACCATCCTGCCCTCCCTGCCGATAGCGGGTCGCCGCCGCCTTCAGCTCAAGAGTGAAGTCGATGAGCTGGCGGGTCTTCTTCTCCCCCTGCGCCTTGAGCGCCGCCGGGCTGCGCGACAACAATCCCTCCCCCTCGTAATCCCCGAGGAAGGCATCGTCGTGGAACAGCAGACCATCGAACTTGGTATAAAAGCCGAGATCCTCATAGATATCCGCGATCAGGCGGCGATTTCCCTCGTTCCAGGGAGCCAGGCGCAGATACTGATCCGGGGCCGGCTTACCGGTACGGCTGTCGGTGACATAGGGATGACCTGGGCCGAGATCGTAGGCCAGCACCGGCATCCAGGCGTAGACCTTGACCCCGGCCCGGGTACGCAGCTGCCAAGCGACCCGGTTGAACAGATCCGCCTTCATCGGCATGTGGCGGTTCGGGAAATAGAGCGCCTCCGCCACCCCGTCGCCGTTATCGTCGGCATAGGCCTGCAGATAGACGGTGGTGATGCCGTAGTTCTTGATGCGATCCAGCAGCTTGTCGAGGTTCTTGCCCTGCTGCACCGGATCCTTGTCGTAGACGTAGTCGAGATCCACGTGCACCAGGCGCTGCACCGGCTGGGACCAGGTGTTGCCTCCCATGATCTCGTCCAGATTCTGCAGGCTGGTCTCCTCCTCCAGCAGGTAACGGCGCACCTGACTGCCCGACTCTGCCAGCCGGTTGACCCCGTCATCCAGGGTGAAGGTGTAGGGCATGCCCGCATCCTTGGCCACGGCGAGCGCGACCTCGTTGAAGGCGCCGTAGGGCCAGACCATGATGCGCGGACTCTGCCCTAGGTGCTGGCGGATCTGCTGGCTCGATGTCTCGAAATCCGCCTTGAGCCGCGCCCTGTATTGCACCTGGCTCTCATATCCCTTGGGACTCCAGCCCGCGGTGGTCACCGCGGGTTGCACATTGCCCTGAGGGTTCGCTCGCAAGCCAAAGTGAGAGGCGAAGGTGTGGGAGGCTATCTCCACCAGACCGGACGCCTGCATTTCCTGGATCTGCGGCCAGCCAACGAAGTAGTCCCGGGGCAGCTTGTCGTCGCCATAGGGCACCATCTTGTCCCGAGGAACATCCAGCCAGCTGCCCACCAGGGCGAACACCGCCGGGTATTGATAGAGCTTGAGCAGGGGGTAGACCAAGCGGTAGAAGCTCTCGTAGCCATCATCGAAGCTGAGCAGTATGGCCTTGGGTGGCAAGGGGGCCTTGCCCGCCTTGGCATCCAGGATCTGCTGGAAGCTGACTGGCTGATAGCCCTGCTGCCGGATCCAGTTAAAGTGGCGGATCAGGGTATCCCGGCGCATGGTCTGGGGGTAGAGCTTGCGATCCGGGGTCAACTTGAGGTCGATGATGTCGTGGTAGCAGAGCACCACATAGTCATCCCCCTGACGGGCGGCCTGGGCGGTCCAAGGCAGCAGCAGGGAGATCAGCAGGCAGAACGAGGTGAGCAGTCGGCGTATCACAGGAAGCTCCATTGCAGATTGGCAAAGACGAAATCACCGTACTCGGCATCGCCGTCATAGGTGGCCTTGCTACGGCCCAAGCCGTAGCCCAGGCTCAGGGCTGGGGAGAGTTCCCAGTCATGGCGGTAGCTGAGCTGCCAGCCCTGACTGCCGCCATAGCCCTGTTGCCAGTAGCTGTTGGTCGACAGGAAGAGGCCCTGTACCAGCACACGGTTGGCGTCAAAGGGCAGGCGATAGCGGGCGCCCAGTTCCAGCTCCAGGTTGCGATCCTCGAGGGGGTTGAAGTAATCCACCTCCACCGCCTCGTTGCGGGAGCTGGCGGCGCGCAATGTGCCATCGAGCCACCAGCGATCCCGGCGCCACAGATCCTGGCGCACGAAGCCAGAAACGCTCTTGCGCAGGTTGCCATCACTCAGGTCCATCAGCTCAAGCTGGGCCCCCGCCTCGCGGCTCTCGTCCTGACGCCAGTTCAGCTCGAGTTGATACTGATCTGCGTAGTCGCCCCGGGCTAGCGCCCGCAGCGGGGTGTCGGCGCTGTTGAGGTTGACGGCGCCACCGAGCGACCACTGATCCCCGAGCCGCCAGTCCAGCCGGTTCCACAGGTAGCCCCTGTGATTAAGCTCGGATCCCATCCCCCCTTCCACAGTCCATTGCAGCGGGTAGAGAGAGAGCTCCATGCCAAGGCCGCTGTAGGCCGCGCGCTCGGGTTCATTGTCAAACTCGCCAAAGCCGCCCTGACGGCGCACGAACAGGCGATGGCCCTCATCGCTGCGGGCGCTGTAGAGACGGGCGTCGTAGCGCCAGTCCCGGCTCGCCAGCACGGAGCCACCCTCGCTGCTGCCATGATTGAATTCACTCACCAGGGTCGGTGCCTGCTCCTGCTTGAGGCGCTGGCCCAACTCCTTGCGATCCCGGTTGCCCTCCCCCAGGGCGCGGATGCGGGCGGGGGTCTGCTGCCACAGCCCCCGATCGAGGCGGGCATTGAGCCGCCCCGGCTCGAGCTGAGCCTGACTGGCGGGCTGCAGCCAGCGGGCCGCCTCGGCATAGGCCTCATCAGCCCCGTCGGGATGGCCCCGCCAGCGACGCAGATCCCCGAGCTGCATCCAGAGCCAGGGATTGGCCGGCGCACTCTCAAGCCAGCCAAGCAGTTGGCGTTCGGCCCCATCGGCCTGACCGCGCCAGGCACCGAGCAGGTTTTGCAGTTGCAACAGCCGCTCGTAATCATCGTTGTCCATGCGGGTGTTGCCGGTGAAGTCCCAGCGGGTCAGGGGTTCCTGCCATTGGGTCAGCACCCCGGCGGCCGCGTCGTAGCGCTCCTGATCCGTGTAGGCATAGAAGCGCTTCTCCCTCAGCTCCTTGTCCGCCGGCATCCGTTGTGCCAGCTCATCGTAAATGAGGCTGGCCTCACGGCTGCGTCCAAGGCCCGCCAGGGCATCGGCGCGGGCCATCAGCACATAATCGGGCTGGATCTCCCTGGCCAGCAGGGCGGCGGAGTCACGCTCGGCCAGATCGAAGCGCCCGAGCGCCGCCAGGGTCACGATGCGATCCCGCTCGTTACTCTGATGCAAGGGATGATCGCTTGGAGCTTCGCGCAGGATCCGCTCCTGCAACGCCAGCGCCCGCTGCAATTCGCGGGTGGTGAGCGCAGGATCCTCGGTCTGGGCCACGCTGCGCAGCAAACTGACCGCCTCATAGTGATCCAGCCAGAGCCGGTCGACGGGTTTGAACAGGGTGGGGTGCTGGCGCATCAGATCCGCCGCCGCCGGGCCGGCACCCAGACTCACCGCGACGCGATAGAGGGCCAGTAACTGCTCGGGGTTATCGGGGTCCTGCTCCAGCCACTGCTGGCGGGCCAGCATCTCCCCCATGGCATCCTCTTGCCTGCGCGCGCCATAGATGCGGGCATCCAGAATGGCCTGATCCCGGCCGAAGCGCGCCTCATAGTCGCTGGCAGCCTGACGGGCCAGGGTCAGATTGCCCTGATCGCTGGCGCTCAGGTAGAGACCGAGCCAGGCGTTGCGGTTGTCCGGCGCCCGCCCCTGCAAGATGCGGTAATAGCTGATGGCGAGGGGATAACGGCGCTCATCCCGCGCCGCCCTGGCCAGGGCTTCGAGGGAGGCATTGGAGATGGGTTTGAGCTCGCAGGGCTCGCAGCTGGCCAGCGCCGCGGCAGGATCCTTACGCCAGAGTTGCACCGCAATGAGATCGTCGAGCACCTTGCCATCCTGGCTGCGCCGATAGAGGGCATCCAGACCGGCGGCAGCGCGATCGAGTTGCCCCTGCCGTGCCTGGATAACCCAGGCCTCTCTTTCCTGATCGAGCGCTCCCGCCTGGGCCAGGCCGGGCAGCAACGCGAGGAGATAAACAATGCGATTCATTCGCAACATACACCCAGATTTCGTGGCGTCGACCGTGGTGAGTCGAGGCGATGCCTGACCCTGCGCGCGGTGCTAGAACGCTCGGGATTTACGGGTGAAAGACGGAACCCGCCCTTCGTATGTGCGGTCCAGCCATCTCGTGTGGAGATCTGAGACTTTCCGAACCCGACTCACATCGGGGGTGGCGAGGTGGCCGATTTTGAGTCTGCTCTGGAATTAGTCAATCAGGAGATTCTATGAACCTCGGCTGAACCCAGGCTGTTGGAGAGAGTTGAATTGATGAAGAAAAACACTGAAGTGAGTATGGTTACTAAGCCAAACCATGTAACAGGTATTAAACACGGCTAACAATTCGCCACTGAAATGGACTGTCTGTAACAAAATAGCTGCGACTTTTGATGTCGCAGCCTCCTGGATTAACGCAAGTCAGCCAAGCCTGGCAGGTAACGCAATGAGAAGAACCAGCGCTGGCTGCCGCAGCGGTTCGGTGCCGACCAGAGCGCCCGTTGTTGGCTCTCAGCCAAAGGCTCCGCTTTGAATTCGCCGCTGCCCCGCTGCTGAACGAACAGCTCGTGAACCAGACCCGCCACCCGTCCCTCACAGGGCTCGAGGGCACTCAGATAAAGATCTCGCTCCGGCTGGCTCAATACCCCGGTACCGCTGCCATCCTGCACCACCAGGCTCACCCCTTTATCCGCCATCCTGGTCAGCAGTTCCCGGTAGGCCTGAGGGCTCATCTTGCCGGTGAAGAAGCTGCTGATATAGACGGGCACCGGGTTCAGCTCATGAAGATCCTTGCCAAGGTTTTCCAGATGGCGGGCCAGCAGCACCTGGCGCTCTGGCTCCCGCCAATTGAAGTCATCCAGTTCGGCGGGCAGATACCAACCGGCGATGCGTCCCTCGCCAAGCAGCTCCTGCCACTCTTGCGCCAGAGATAGATTGTGGCTCTCCTGCTGGCCGAGATAACGGTCTAGATGGCCGGCACTCTGATCCTGATGCTGGAAGAAATCGGGGTCGGAGTAGAGCCCCAGGATCAGGGTCAGCCCCGCCTCGTCGGCCCGCTTGAGTCGAGCCGTCAGCCACGCTTTCTCCTCCGGCTTAGTGAAAGCCTCGCCGTAACGCGTCCACTGCACTATCAGGGTGTCGAAGCCTTCCCGTTTCACCTGAGCCAGGATCTCGTCCCAACGCGCCTCGCTGATGGCCGCATCCCGTAATTGGGGCTGGTAGAAGATCCCCTGACTCGCCTGGGCGGGCAATACCGCCCCCAGCAGGATGAGGGCCAGCCCCGTTATCCAATGTCTCATCACCACCTCACTCCCATGGTCATCATCAGGGTGCTTTTGTCATAGTCATCGCCGGTTTCTATGTCCTTGATGACGGGATCGCTCTTCAACCGGCGTTGGTACTCGATCCCCAGGCTCAACTTGTGTGGCCAGGCGTCATAGCGTGTCTCCCCGAACCAGTGGTTCCAGCGCATCCCCACGCCGCCCATCAACAGGCTGTAGTCATCGGAACCCGAAGTGTACTCAACGGTGTCGCCATCATGGTTGTAGTAACCCCGATCCGGGCTCTTATCGTCCCAGTATTGGCGTCCCTGCACATGGGCATAAGGTTCCAGGGTGTCGCCCCAGCGGATCTTGTGGTGATAACTGAGCCGGTAGTCGGCCACCAGGCTGGTCTGCTGGGAACGCAGATAGCGGGCCGCATCCAGATAGAGGTTCTGGGCCCACCAGCCGCGGTCCCCCACATGCCATTCATCGCTGTACTTGCCATCGTTCAGGAAGGAGGCACTGGCCCGGATCAGGGTGTCGTGCTCGCTGCCCTGACTGCTGTTGAGGGGCAACAACTCTTCGGCCGCAAAGAAGATGGTCTGGCTGGAGAAGGGCTTCCAACGCAATCCTATGCCGAGGGTCGGATCCCGAAAGTCGAGGGGATTGCTGCCACTGTCTTCTGCATAGGTGCCATCGTAGGGAGTGCCTTCATTGAGGTGGTAGATCTGCTGGCCCTGACTGCTGCCGTAGAGGCGGCCGTAGATGGACAGAGTCTTGCCATTGCGAATGGGTTCATCCCCCAGTCGGTACTCGACTTCGGTCTGGGCATAGCTCTGGGCCACGGCATTGCCCCCGATACCGCTGACTGTGCCGGCTCCGGTACCTGTCCAGGCATCGAAGCTGTAGGTCCAGCGCCGTCCCAAATCTTCGTGCAGCCGCCTCAGGTCATAGCGCAGCTGCGCCGGTTGCTCACCATCGATGGCCTTGGTGGCGTAATCTCGCGCCTTCTGGTTATGGGCAAGGGATTGGTTGATATAGACCAATTGCTCGGCGAGCTGGGTATCCCCCGGCCGATAGATGGACTCCAGCCAGTCGCTGGCCGCCTGCTTCTCACCATTGTTGAGCAGGGCATAGCCATAGGCGAGCTGGTATTCCCGGTTATCCGGCGCCAGTCGATTGGCAGCTTGCAGCGCCGTGCTCGCCTGCGCTGTCTGGCCGAGCTTCTGCTGATGCTGGGCCAGCTGCGCATAGTCCGTCGCCTCGGGCGCCAGGGCAATGGCCCGCTCCAGGCTCGCGATGGCCTGTTCATCCTGCTGGGTACTGGCCAGGGCACGCCAATAGGCCGCACTCTGGGGCAGCCCCAATTGCTGGTACTGCGTCAGCCATTGCCGGGCCTGGGGCAGATCGCCGGCATCCAGGGCTGAGCGAATGGCCGCCATCTGTTCTTGCTGATCGGGGGCCAGGGTGACCTGCTGCCAGGCCTTGAGCGCGGCATCATAGTGACGGTTCTCGTACGCCTGGTAAGCCAGCTGACGCACATCCTGTGGCAACCCGAAGCTGGCGGCGCGAGCGAAAGCGTATTCCGCCAGGCCCGGTTTGTTCTGGCGATAACAACTGCCGAGCGCTCGCCAACTGCTGGCATCATACTGGGCGGCAAGATCCCCCAATACCCGCACCACACCATCGCACTGACCCGCCTCGGCGAGCAGGCTGGCCTGCAAACTGCGCAATGCCGGCTCGGCAAGGGGATCGGCCAATCGATCTGGTAATGCCCCCGCTCCTTTCTCCCCTTGCAGCAGGGTCAGGCGTCGGATCAAGGTTGCACGCCCCGCCTGGTTAGCCCCCTGGTAGGGCCAATAATCGATGAGCAACGCCCGGCTTGCAGCCGTCAGTCCGGCCTGCTGCAGGCGATAGCTGACCTGCTCCAGCTCGACCATGGGCTGTCTGGACTCTCGAACCAATTTGCGCCCGTCCAGGGCCAGCTTGTTCCATTGGTGCTGGTGCAATGCCGATTCGAATGCCAGTTCGGCACTTCCTTGCGACGGGGCCTTGGCCAACAGGCGATCCAGCTCGGTCCAACGCCCCTCACGGCGCAGGACGGGCAACATCAGGCTGGTATAGAAGGCCTGATTATCCGTAAATTGCAGCGTCTGATCACTGCCAAGGGTGCCGTTATTGGCCGCCAGTTGCAGCCATTCACGCTCCTGATCGGCCCGCTCAAACTGCGGACTATGAGCCTGCTGATAACGGCCCAATGCCGCCTCATCCCGGTTCTTGCCAAAGGCCAGTGCGATGGCCAGATCCAGCTCTGCATCCTGGCTCGGCAAGCGACTGCGCAGGGCTCTGGCCTGCTCTGGCTTGTCTTGTGCCAGCAGCATGTTGACCCACTGCTTGAGCTCCCCCTGGCTCAGCTTGTTGGCTTTATCCAGCGAGGCAAACTGCTCGGCAGCCAGAGTCCAGTTTTGCCCGCCCAGGGCTCGCTGCAACAGGTCATGACGCAGGCTCAACCCCTGTGGGCTAGCCGCCAATTGAGGATCCTCAAGGGCCCTGGACAAATCCCCCAGATCGCCATCCAACAGATCACGCTCGGCCCGCGCCACCTTGCACTCGAGCAGTCCACAAGCAGGATCCAGCGGATCCTTGCGCTCTAATCCTTCTACGAAAGCGAGCAGATCGGCATCCTGTGGCGTGATGGCCAATTGTTGATGAGCCAGCGCCGCTGCTTGCTTGTCCTCTCCAAAATGTTCATAGGCTCGCACCAGATAGAGCGTGATCACCGGGTTCTGGGGTTGTAGCTTGCGAGCTTGTTCAAATTCGGCGATGGCACGATCGCGATGCCCCCGTTCCATAGCAGAAAAACCTTTCTGCAGATGAGGATAAAGCACAAAACGCTGATAATTGCTCACCCCAGGACCCAACTCATATTCGGCCTGGGCCGCCATCGCCCCCTGTCCAAGCAGCAGCCCAGACAGGAGCAGTATTTCGGGACGCATCAGATGATCTCCTCTTTCTGCCGAGCAAGCCAAGATTCGTCTTCCACCCCAGCCTCACGCAACAAGTCATGCAAGTTCAGTTGATAGGTGTTCTGCAACGCCTTGGCCTGAGCCAGCACCTGTTGGCTGATCACCTCCTGCTCGACCAGGAAGTCGGCCAGGATCTCCTCGCTGCGCTCGTGCCGCAATAACAGGGAGCGCAACGCAGCCTCGTCGATGTGGCCGAGGGAGATGAGGATCTCGGGTAACATCACCTGGCTCGCCTGATAGCGAGCCCAGATATCGGCAAACTGGGTCTCGTCGATCAAACCGCCATTCAGTGCCTTTTGTAGCAACCCTTTGGGATTGATCCGCTGGCCACGCACATACCAGCGGCGCAGCCCCAGAGTGACCTCCCCCTTGCAGGCGATCACATAGGAAACCCGTGATTCGAGTTTGCGAGACAGGGCACCGAGAGAAACAGGATCCAGATAGGTTTCACATGCCAGCACCAGTACATCCTTTTCGATGCGCAGGGGCAGCACACCATAGTGCACGGCTACGTTGGGGGGCACTTTTTGCAGTAGTTCCCGGCTCAGGCTGTAGGCATCGACATGCTCCCACGGCACCCCACTTTGCTCTGCCACGCCAGCTGCCAACTGTTCGCTGGTGATCCAGCCCTGATGCACCAGACTGCTACCCAGACGCAGACCCGGCGCCCGGTTCAGCAGCGCCTCATTGAGCTGTGTCTTGGTCAAGATCCCCTGGCCGACCAGTATTTGGCCGAGGGGACGCCGTGCCCGGTTCTCTTCACCCAGGCTGGGGAAATCATGAGTGGTCTTGTCCCAGGCAACCCGACGGGGATCCCCCTGGGCGATGATCTGGGAGAGCGCCCGCCAGTTCGCCATGAAGTTGATGATGTTGCCCCAAAACAGCCGGGGAATGGACATCATCCCCTGCATCAACCCGTAGTAGCGGGTCACGAAGATCAGCCGCTGCAGCATGCGGTTGCTCATCAGGAACATGTTGATCCAGAGCAGGGTGATCAACCAGCTGTCTCCCTCGAAAATGGAGAGAAAGTAGTACGGATCCGGCACCAGCCACTGATAGAGGATGAGGGCCAGCAGTTGCAGCAAGATAAGGCTGGCGGTGAAGCTGAGGAAGTTGGTCAGCGCCCCCTTGCGGTCACGCCAGAGGAAGTAGTTGAGTTTCCAGTTGTTGCTCCACTTGTGTGTCTTGAATCCCTGATAGACGATGCCGATGATCCAGCGAGACTTCTGGCGCACCGCCGTCTGGAAGGTATCGGGGAAGTATTCCCGCACGCAGATGACATTGGTATCCCGCTCGTGCATACCGAGGCGCCAGCGCCGATTCGGCGTGCTCTTGGCCTCGCGGATGACGGGAAAACGGACGAACACCTCCTCCATCCCCTTCTCTTTGAGCCGAAAACCGATGTCGTAGTCTTCGGTCAGGCTCTGCACATCAAAGGCGATGCCGTCACCGTCTTCCAGCAGGGCGATGATGGCGCGGCGACTGAAGCAGGTACCGACCCCGGCGCTGGGCACTTGGCCGGAGACGGCCTCCCGCACCGGCACATCCTTGCTGTGCAGTTCAGCGAACTCGTCCAGATAATGCAGGCTGGTGAAGTTGTACCAGGGACGCTCGAAGGGATAGACGGGGATCTGGATCAGATCCTTGCGATCCACCAGATAGTTGAACAACCGCAGCTCCATGTCCGAGATGACATCCTCGGCATCGTGCAGGATAAAGCCGGCAAACGAGAGGTTGGCCTTGCGCTCGAACTGGAAGATGGCATCGAGCACATTGTTGAGACAATCGGCCTTGCTGGTCGGCCCCGGGCGGGCGCAAACCACCTTGTGCACATTGGGGAAGCGAGCGCAGACTTCGTCCACATCTTTCTGAGTGTCGGGATCGTTGGGATAGGTACCGACGAAGATCTGGTAGTTCTCGTAGTCGAAGCGGGTCGCCGCCAGCTCCGCCATCTGGCCGATGACACCGGTTTCATGCCAGGCGGGCACCATGATGGCAAGAGGCTGCTCCTCCCGCTCGTACAGTGCCTGATACTCCAGCCGATCATGGCGACGATAGACAGTCAGGCGCCGCCAGGTGGCACGCAACCAATAGACGGTATCGATGAAGAGATCATCGACACCGCTCACCAGCATGGCCATCGCCACCACGATGGCAACCAACTTCAGGCCATAGAGATAGGTGGCAAAACCATCAACCAACCAATATTCCGACATCAGGATTACCCCAGCAAGGTGTCAGCCATGATGGCAACGATGCGAGCACAGGCCTGCCCATCTCCGAATGGATTGGCCATCGCCCGCGGGGCAAAATCAGCCGCCTGCCACAATTCGGTGACCCGTTGGACGATACGTTCCTCGTCGGTGCCCATCAGCTGCGCATAGCCAGACTCCACCGCCTCGGGCCGCTCCGTCTCCTCGCGCAATACCAGCAGGGGCACACCATAGGTCGGCGCTTCCTCCTGCAAACCGCCAGAGTCGGTCATGACTAGCCAGGCATCGGCGATAGCTTGTTGCATGGCCACATAGTCGAGAGGTTCGGTCAGCGTGACATTGGACAGATGGCCGAGCAGCGGATAAACGACTTGCTTGATAACGGGGTTCAAATGTACCGGGAAGAGTACCCGCATCTCGGGATTGGCGGTGGCGAGGCGAGCAATGGCACGGCAGATCCCGGCAACTTCGTCTCCCCAGTTCTCCCGTCGGTGTACCGTTACCAGCAGATGCCCCGGCTGGGGATTGTTGCGTTCGATGCCGTGACGCTCTCCGGCCCACAGCTGGGCATCGATGACCGTATTGCCGGTAACATGGACTCGCTCTGCCGGCACCTGTTCGGCCAACAGACAGTCTTGCGCACGCACGGTCGGCGCCAGATGCAGTTGGGCGATACGCCCTATCATCTGGCGCAGCCCCTCTTCGGGGAAGGGACGATCGAGACGATAAGTACGTAGACCGGCCTCCACATGAGCCACCGGCACCTGATGATAGAAACCGGTCAGGGCACCGAGGAAGGCGCTCTCGGTATCCCCTTGCACAATCACCATGTCCCAGGGCCCTTGCACCATCAAGGTTTCAAGCTGGGCGCGACAACCCTGGCTGAATTCAAACAGGCTCGCCCCCTGGCGCAGCAAGGTCCAGTCCGGGCGGATATCGAAGCACTCGAGCAGCTGAGTCGCCATGCTGTCATGCTGACCGGTATGAACCCAACGAACGTCGGCCCACGGCTCCTGCTGGAGGGCATGATATAGCGGGGCGAGCTTGATTATTTCCGGGCGAGTACCCGATACCATCATGATTTTCTTCATCGCAACGTGCTCCGGTCATGTGATCCATATCACCGCAGGGAGTCTAGGCGACCAGCGTGCCGTTGGCCCGTCCCTCTACAGGATAATTTCAATAGATAACAAGTAACTAGGGGGATGAGGAAGCAGAAATAGGGGTTGCCCCCCAAGTGGTGATCGCCCACGGATATCCAGATACGGCGGAACAAATGGGCATTTGTCCAGGTTGTAGCATCCCTGTTCGCACTGCCCTCTGTGAGGCGGCCATCATCATGATTGGGTATCGAATATCATCAGATATGGAGCGAGTCGTCTGACCCTCATCATCGGCAACCCAGCCATCTCGCAAGGGAGATCTGTGATTTTCCGAACCCGGTTCACACCGAGGGTGGCCTATCTATCATCTGCCCAGTAGTCGGACCAGTCCATATTTAAAATGCAAAAATCTAAATTAAGCGAATATAAAACGCGAATAAATAAAATGGCAGAACTTAAGTCAGCAGCGCTCCTGACTCCATGTTGCCAAGGGTTAGATGGGGCAAGAGGGTGACGCGGCACCTGCCAGAAACTGTCGCGTCCCCATTCAGCTCTGACTGAATGCCATAAAAAGAGCCCCTTTCGGGGCTCTTTTTATGGGCCATGGCGTCGCACTCATGTCGATAATGTCTGCCCTGCTAGGCGGTCTGCTTCTCACCCAGGTAGTGATTGTGGATCCAGGCTTCGAAGTCGGCCAGCATCTGCGCCTCCGAGTGGCTGTTGTCGGCAATCAACTTCTCTCCGTGCACCACCCGGATGTGGGCATTGAGGGGAGTGCCGTCGCCGACCGGTGGCCGCTGGCGCGCCGCCGCCATGCAAGCCGAGGCCGTCGCCCAGGCTTCGGCCACGCTCTGGTTGCACACCCGGGCCAGGGGGCCTGCGCTGAAGCCCTCACCGGTCAGGCTCTGCAGGGTCTGGTCATGGGTCATGCCATTGCCGGGCCCCCAGTAGTGGGCCGCCAAGTCCGGGCCGATGCGCGGGTTGTCGGTGAGATAACCGTCCCGGCGCAGGAAGTAGGCGCGAGTCTGCTCCACCGCCATCAGCGCCAGCAGATAGCCGTGATAGGCGCAGGCCGACTCCTGATTGAGCAGGTGAGGGATGGCGAGCAGCGGGCGCGGGCTCTCCACTCCCAGGATCTTGCGCTCCCACTGGCGGGCCAGCGCCAGCACGGCCGCCGGGCTGCGCTCGGCCTCGTCCATGGCGTAGAGATCCCGCTCGAAGTAGGCCACCAGGGCAATCTGGCGCTCGTTGAAGGCCCTGAACGGCTGACGCGCCGCTATCATGGCCTCGATAAGCGTATCCGGGATAACCTCCCCGGCCTCGTTGCGGGCGTAACGTTTGAGCCAGTCCGCATCGTCCAGCAGGCTGTCACAGAACATGGACTGGGTCTCGGCATAGGCCATGGAGGTGGGCGGAAACTCCTGGGAGAAACAGGGCGCATTGCCGGTCACGTTGGCAAAGTGGGCGGCATGGCCCCCCTCGTGGAACAGGGTGTTGAGGCCGCTCCAGCCGCTGCCGACCTGGGCCGGATCCGCCAGACTGGTGAAGTTGACCACCGCCGGCACCCACTGCCCCTCCTGCCAGAAGCTCGGCACCGGGCCGTGGCAGAAGCCGTTCTCGTATTTCCCCTCCCGGGTCAGCAGATCCAGGGTCAGGGTCGCGTCTCGGTACTGGATACCGAGCCGGCGGAAGCTCTCGACCCAATCCTTCAGGGCCCGGGAGAAGGGTACATAAGGATCGAGCTGGCGGGTCACGTCGCCGCTCACGCTGTAGCGCAGGTTGTGGGGCCGCAGCGCCGCCTCACCCTTGGCCGCCTTCAGCTCGGCCAGACCGAGGTGCACGCGATCCTCGGTGCGGGCGATAAAGTCATCCAACACCGTAAATAACTGCTCCGGGCTCATCTGCTCGTTCTTGTGAACCTTGTAGTCGAAGTAGTCCCGATACCCCATGGCGCGGGCGAAGCGGTTACGCAGCGCCACCACCTCGAGGAAGCCATTGTCCACCACCCACTGCTCCAGGGCATGGAACATGGCGATCGCGCTTTGGCGCACCCCCTCGTTCTGGCTGGCCGCCAGCGAGGTGCTGGCCGCCGGCAGACTGCCGGCCACCTGCCGCCCCTGCTCGTCCAGCAGACTGAGCTTGAGCTCCTTGCGGCGGGCGAACAGGGCCGCCTCGGCGGCCACCAGCTCGTCCATCAGGGCGGTCGCGGCGGGATCCTCGATGACATTGCACTCGAAGAAGGCAATCCAGCCCCCGAGCCCGCGTTTGAGATCCGCCCCCTCGGCCTGGGCCTGCATCTCCCGCAACACCGGCAGCCGCGCCGGAGCGGCGCAGAAGGCCTTGTAGGCCTGTTCGGCGGCGGTGAAACCGGCCTGATCGTCGCTGGTGCCCATGTAGGTGGACCAGAACAGATCCTCCTTGCGCCTGTGTACCTGCAGGTACTCGGCGTTGAGCTGGTTCAAGTAATTCCTGGCATTGGAAGTCATAAGGTCCCTCTTGTTATCGGCGGCCTCTGGCCAGCCGTTCCTTTTTGGATGATGCCCCATCCTCACGGAACAGGGCTGGGTGCGCCGGGATGCGCTCCATCACGCTAGCAAAAGCAGGCTCCGCTGTCTGCCGCTCGCGGGAGATTATCGACCTCAGCTAACGCTCTAGCCAGGCGATTGCATCCTCAGTCTGCCCAATATCCCCTGCAACCATGGCAACGGCGCTGTGATATCGGCTTGTCATTCATGAATAACGACGCCTGTCTTGAAGGGGTATCATCGCCATATGTTTAATATTCCATGAAATCCAAAAGAATCCGAATATTCCCCACATATCATGCGTAAAAACAGAAACTTGCGTAATGGCTCTACTCCGATGAGGTCAAGCTGTAAAGATTTACACTTAATAATTTAATCAAAAGAAGTCATGATAGTGGGGTCGTAGTCAAACGCGACACCATGATCCTTTTGTAGTCATTTGGCAAACTGGTTGAAAGGCCAGGACGCAAAGCCTCCGGTCTAAAGACATGTCGTCCAGGATAGCGGGGTTGCAACACCGTGTTTCGGGGAATGCCCCTGCCAACGTGACTGCCCACATCTATCGAACAGAGGAATGTATGGCAGCAACTATTCAACTCAATCGCCTCGCAGCCGCGCTGGCGCTGCTGGCCAGTGGCGGCGTGCTCGCCCACGGCTACATCAGCCAGCCGGAGGCGCGCAACTACCTGTGCAAGACCGGCGGCAACAGCCAGTGTGGCGCCATCCAGTGGGAGCCCCAGAGCCTGGAGGCGCCGTCCGGCTTCCCCAATGGCGGCCCGGCCGACGGTCAGATAGCCTCGGCCGGCCACACCCAGTTTGGCGAGCTCAACGCCCAGACCAGCGACCGCTGGACCAAACGCGACGTGCAGGCCGGTCCCTTCGCCATCAGCTGGACCTTCACCGCCAACCACACCACTCGCAACTGGCGCTACTACCTCACCAAGCAGGACTGGAACCCGAACCAGCCGTTAACCCGGGCTTCCTTCGATCTCAATCCCTTCTGCGTGATCGACGGGGGTATGGTGCAGCCACCCAAGCAGGTCACCCATAACTGCGTCCTGCCGGCGCGCACCGGCTATCAGGTGATCCTGGGGGTCTGGGAGGTGGGCGATACCACCAACAGCTTCTACAACCTGATCGACGCCCGCTTCGAGGGCGGCACCCAGCCACCGCTGAGCTGGAGCCAGGGCGGGACCATCTACCCCTCCATCGATCTGGCGGCCGGTGACAAGGCCATGACCCGGGTGTTCGACGCCAGCGGCGAGCGCACAGATCTGCAGACTGTGCTGACCATCGCCAATACCGAGCAAGGCCAGAAGAACAACTGGTCCCACGCCCTGGCGAGCAAGATCAACGCAGAGCAGAGCCAGATCCGCGCCGGCCAGCAAGGGACCGACGGCCAGTTCAACCCGGTCTACGGTCAGAACCCCGTCTACCTCAAAGCAGGCAGCAACCTGCAACGAGTCGAGATCCAGCTCGAGCAGCAACAGCCGCCGATCGGTGACAGCGTCAATGTGAGCGGTCTTGAGAGCGAATACCTGCTCGACAACGGCAAGCTGACCCTGAACTTCACGGTCGCGGCGCAGGGAGATCTCGCGGTCACCAACACCCTCTATGACCATGGCGGCGTCGCCAAGGGCCAGAGCAGTGCCGACATCAAAGACAGCAGCCAAAGCTTCACCATGCCGCTGACCGGCCTGAGTGCGGGCCACCATCAGCTGGTGATCGAGGGCAAGCCGAAGTCAGGGGGCGCCACCGTGCAGCAGACCCTGGATCTGATGCTCAAAGATCCCGCCAGCGGCGGCGACTATCAGTACAGCTTCCCCGAGGGGCTGAAGTCCTACACCGCCGGCACCAAGGTGCTGCAACCCAAGAACGGCAAGATCTACCAGTGCAAGCCCTTCCCCTACAGCGGCTGGTGCAGCCAGTGGGCGAGCACGGCCACCCAGTATGAGCCGGGCGTCGGCTCCCACTGGCAGGAGGCCTGGACCCAACTGCCATAAGCGTCAAAACGCAAACAGGGAGCCCAAGGCTCCCTGTTTTTTTATGGCAACTTCCTCAGATCTGGTAATCGAGCGCCGCATCGTTGCGAAGAGCCCGCGCCTGGATGTCCGCGAGGGCTAGCTCCGGGTTGCAGAGCTGGATGAACTGCCAGGCGAAGTTGTGCTGGAACTGCCCCTGCTTGAGGCCGATCCAGGCGGTGTGGGGGGCAAACAGCCGACTGCCGTCGAGCTGCACCAGACCCTTGTCCCGCTGACTGTTGAAGGCCATGTCTGCCAGTATACCCACCCCCATTTCCAGCTCGACATAGGTCTTTATGACGTCAGAATCCTGAGCCGTTAGCAGGATCTGCGGCACTATGCCGGCCTCGGCAAAAGCTTCGTCTACCCGCGCCCGACCGGTCAGTCCCGCCTGATAGGTAACGATGGGCCAGTGGGCCAGCGCCGCCAGGGTCAGCTCCCGCTCGGCGGTCAGGGGATGCTGCTCCGGCACCACTATGTTGTGGTGCCAGCGGTAGTAGGGGAAGGCCACCACCCCTTCGCTCTTGTCGAGCTGCTCGCTGCTGATGCCGATATCCACCTCACCGGTCTGCACCAGCCGCACTATCTCTTCCGGGCTGCCCTGGCGCAGCTCCAGCTGTACCAGCGGGAACTGCTCGCGAAACGCCTTCACCACCCGCGGCAAGGCATAGCGCGCCTGGGTGTGAGTGGTCGCTACCAGCAAGCGGCCCGAGTCGCGGTTGGCGAAGGTGCTGGCCAGCTTGCGGATGTTGTTGGCATCGTTGAGGATGCGCTCGGCGATCACCAACAGCTCCTTGCCCGGCTCCGTCATGCCGAGCAGCCGCTTGCCGTAGCGAATAAACAGCTCGATGCCAAGCTCCTCCTCCAGCTCGCGAATATGGCGGCTGACCCCGGATTGGGAGGTAAACAGGGCGTTGGCGACCTCGGTCAGGTTGTAGTCCCGCCGCGCCGCCTCACGAATAATGCGTAGTTGCTGAAAGTTCACGTCATCGCCTCCTGCGCTGACCGGCCGCTATGGGTCTGCCCGCGGCCTTGTTATCTGTGTGACCGGTTACCCGGCCGCAAGCCTGATACACGCTTCACCCTTGTCGCTCGCCCTAGATCTGATAATCCGGATAGAGCTGGGCCTGCTTGGCCACCAGACGCACCCCCTGGCCCGGCACCAGGGCACGGGCGGCCTCCTTGCTAAGCTCGGCCTCATAGTGGGCGCCTTTGGTCTCGCCGCTGCCCCTGAGCTCAACCCGAATACGCGGCCCCATGGGCAGCAGGCGAGTGACGGTGGCGCTGATGCCCCCCGGTGCATCCGCCGGCAAGATCTCCAGCTCGTGGGGACGCACATAGGCGATGGCCGCGCTGCCCTGGGCCAGGTGAGATGCCGCCGAGCCCCCCAGTCGCTGCTCACCGATACCAAGCCCCTGCTCCGCCACCCGACCGCGGAACAGGTTCACGCTGCCGAGGAAGCTGTGGACGAAGGAGCTGGCCGGCTGGTCATAGACCTCGGCCGGGGTGCCGATTTGCTCTACCCGACCGGCGTTCATCAACACCACCCGATCCGCCACCTCCAACGCCTCTTCCTGATCGTGAGTCACGAACAGGCTGGTGACGTGCAGCTCGTCATGCAGCTCTCGCAGCCAGCGGCGCAGCTCCTTGCGCACCTGGGCATCGAGGGCGCCGAACGGCTCGTCCAGCAGCAGCACCTTGGGCTGCACCGCCAAGGCGCGGGCCAGGGCGACCCGCTGGCGCTGACCGCCGGAGAGCTGGGTCGGGTAACGCTCGGCCACATGGCTGAGCTGCACCAGATCCAGCAGATCCTTGACCCGGGCACGGATAGTGGTCTCACTCGGGCGCTCACTGCGCGGTTTGACCCTCAGGCCAAAGGCTACGTTCTCGAACACCGTCATATGGCGAAACAGCGCATAGTGCTGGAACACGAAGCCGACGTTGCGCTCACGCACATGCAGGGCGGAGGCATCCTCCCCCCGAATGATGACGCTGCCACTGTCGGCCTGTTCCAGCCCGGCGATGATCCGCAGCAAAGTAGTCTTGCCACAACCGGAGGGCCCCAGCAGGGCGACCAACTCGCCGTCGTGGAAGTCGAGGTTGATGTCGGCAAGGGCCGCGTATTGATTAAAATGCTTGTTGAGTTGTTGAACCTGAATGCTCATGGCTGCCTCGTTGAAACTGTGAAATCAGTGAGATTTGGTGGGCTGACCACGCAGCCGGGCCAACAGGGTTTCCCCCAACAGGGTGAAGATCCCGAACAGGGCCAGCAGGCTGGCGACCGCGAAGGCGGCGCCGGTCTGGTACTCGTTGTAGAGGATCTCGATGTGCAGCGGCAGGGTGTTGGTCTGGCCGCGAATGTGGCCTGACACCACAGACACGGCGCCAAACTCCCCCACCGCCCGAGCGGTACAGAGCAGCACGCCATACATCAGGCTCCAGCGGATGCCGGGCAGGGTCACTCGCCAGAACATCTGCAAACCGCTCGCCCCCAGCATGATGGCGGCCTCCTCTTCCTCCGGTCCGCGTGCCTCCATCTGCGGCAGCAGCTCGCGCACCACGAAAGGCACCGTGATGAAGGTGGTCGCCAGGATGATGCCCGGGGTGGCGAAGATGATCTTGATGTCATGCTCGCTCAGCCAGTCGCCGAACCAGCCGCGGCTACCGAACATCAGCACGAACATCAGCCCCGCGATGACCGGAGATACCGAGAACGGCAGATCGATGATGGTGATGAGCAGCTGCCGACCCGGGAAGCGGAAGCGGGCGATGGCCCAGGCGGCCGCCAGACCGAATAGCACGTTCAACGGCACCGAGCAGAGGGTGACCAGCGCAGTCAGGCCGAGGGCGCTCAGGGCATCCGGCTCACTGATGGCGTGCCAGAAGAAGGCTAGGCCCGGGCTCAGCGCCTGAATGAAGACGGTGGCCAGCGGCAGCAGCAGCAAGGCGGCAAACCAGCCCAATCCCACCGTGATGAGCAGCCACTTGACCCACACCGGTTCACGGGTAACCGGTTGATAGTTCACGACCACAGTCACTTGCGGTGCCTTGTCGAGTGCGATGGTGGATGCGGTCATATGCGGCTCCCTCCGATACGGGCCCAGCTCCAGGCCTGCAACTTGTTGATGATCAACAGCAGAATGAATGAGATAAGCAGCATGACGGAGGCGATGGCAGAGGCCCCGGCGTAGTCATACTCCTCCAGGTGACTCATGATCATCAGCGGCGCTATCTCGGACACCATGGGCAGATTGCCGGCGATGAAAATGACCGAGCCGTACTCGCCCACTCCGCGGGCGAAGGCCAGGGCGAAGCCGGTCAGCAGCGCCGGGATCAGGGTTGGCCAGAGCACCCTGGCGAAGGTCTGCCAGCGGTTGGCCCCAAGACTCGCCGCCGCCTCTTCCTGCTCTGCCTCGGCTTCGCGCAGCACCGGTTGCAGGGTACGCACCACGAAGGGCAAGCCGATGAAGGTCAGCGCGATGACCACCCCTATGGGGTTGTAGGCGAGCTCGATACCAAAGGGAGCGACCCACTGACCAATCCAGCCATTGGGGGCGAAGATGGCGCACAGGGCGATACCAGAGACGGCGGTGGGCATGGCAAACGGCAGATCGATGAGGGCATCCACGAGGCGGCGACCCGGGAAGCTGTAGCGCACCAGCACCCAGGCCAGGATCAGCCCGAACAGGCTGTTGAGCAGGGCGGCGATAAAGGCGGCGCCAAAACTCAGCCGAAACGAGGCCAGCACCCGAGGGGAGCTGATCACCTGCCAGAACTCGGCGGCATTGAGGTTGTTCACGGCGAACAATACCAGGGCGGAGAGCGGCAGCAGCACCAGTATGCTCAGGTAGAGCAGACTGAAGCCCAGGGTCGGCCCCAGACCTGGCAGGACGGAATAAGAACTTAATCGCATAACACATCCGTTTGTTATAAATAACTTTCGATATAGCGATTCTGCTCACTCCTGCCAGGTGCGCCAAACATCAATAACGCCTTTACTAATTACTTTTTTATCTAACAACGACGAAACAAGGCTTTTAGAGCGGTATAAATAAAAAAAGGTCTTTTATATAAATAAAAGACCTAACAAAACGGAGCTGTGGAACCGGAAACTCAGGAGTCTGCTGCTATGGGATCAGGCTAGCGAACCTGCTTCGTATCGTCTTGGTACTCTCCTCATGACGTATTTTGAACCTTAACGAAAACTCAGGGCTGCGCGTTGGCCCCACTCTACCTGCGCCGGTTCAACCACCATCTCGGCTCGATGGTGAAGGGTGCCGAGCAAGTTGAGACCCTGACTCCATTCCCCATGACCGGACTGGGCATTGATGTGGCCTACCTCACCGGCATCGAACAGCGGCACCTGCCACTGGCGGCTCCAGAACTCGGCCCGCTCGAACGACATCCAAGGATCGTTGCGGCTGGCGATGAGCTGGGCGGATACCTTGATGGAGCCTGCAAGCGCCTCGTCCGGAATGCCGAAGCGGGCCGGATCGGCGGGGGCCACTATCAGGATCGAGGCAACCTTCTCCGGTTGCAGCCGGGCGGCGGCGATGGCCGTCAGGGCTCCGAAAGAGTGGGCGACCAGGTGCACCTGGCTACGCCGGCTCCTGAGCTTGCTCGCCAGCTTGGCACTCCAGACGGTGAGGTCCGGCTTGTCCCAGGGCAGGCCAACCATGCGCTGCCACTGGGGGAAATGTTGATGCCAGCGGCTCTGCCAGTGATCCGGCCCGCTGTTGTGCAGACCGGGAACCAGGAGGATCTTGTTCATCTCGGTGCTCCTATCCGTTGTCACAGTGGGCCAGGTAACTTAGCTGCCCGGTTGGTAGATCTGGTCGAACAGACCGCCCTGGGCAAAGTGTTTCTTCTGAGCCTTGTCCCAATCCCCTTCCAGATCCTTGACGGTAAACAGCTTCAAGGTCGGGAACTGAGCCGAGGTCTCCTTCAGGATCGCCGGGTTGCTGGGGCGGTAGTGATACTTGGCGATAATGCGCTGCCCCTCGTCGGAGTAGAGATAATCGAGGTACGCCTTGGCCACCGCCTCGGTACCGTGTTTCTTGGCGACCTTGTCGACCACGGCAACTGGCGGCTCGGCCAGGATGGAAACAGAAGGCACTACCAACTCAAACTTGTCACTGGTCCCAGGTTGACCCAGCACCAGCAGGGCTTCGTTCTCCCAAGCCAGCAGCACATCACCCAGGCCGCGCTCGATGAAACTGGTGGTGGCACCACGGGCACCGGAATCCAGTACCTTCACGTTCTTGAACAGATCACCGACGAACTGCTTGGCGCCGTCCTCGCTGCCGCTCTTCTTCAGGGCATAACCCCAGGCAGCCAGATAGTTCCAGCGCGCCCCACCGGAAGTCTTGGGATTAGGGGTGATGATGGAGACATCCTTGCGCACCAGATCATCCCAGTCTTTGATCTGCTTGGGATTCCCCTTGCGTACCAAGAAGACGATGGTAGAGGTATAGGGAGAAGCGTTGTTGGCGAGGCGCCCTTCCCAATCGCTGGCGGTGAGACCCGCCTTGGCCACGGCATCGACGTCATAGGCCAGCGCCAGCGACACCACGTCTGCCTCCAGACCATCGACCACGGCACGCGCCTGCTTACCAGAGCCCCCATGAGACTGGCTGACAACCACATCGTCCCCTGTCTTGCTCTTCCACTCCTTGGCAAACGCTGTGTTGTACGCCTGGAACAACTCACGAGTCGGATCATAGGAGACGTTGAGCAGGCGGATCTCGGCGGCATTGGCCTGGCCGAGTGCCAGCAGGGATAACAGGGTCAGGGCGGTCATTCGCAATTTCATGGTGATACTCCTTATCGTTGGGTTGAGTACAGCATGCCGCCTCTTTCATATACCAGGAAGAAAGAAATAGCGCTTTGCTTATCTCTTTTACGCATATTAGAGCCTAATAGAACGAACAGAGGCTCTACCCACCACCTTCTTTTATGTCTATACCGCCCAAATAATCATCAGTTTGAACCTACCTTTCACCTCCTTATCGATGATTCATACTCATAACAAAGCCACCAGGACGAAATAATGGCCTGTCTTATGACACTCTATTACTTAGATTTGGATAGATATGTGGGATAGATATGTGGGAAAGGAACACACAGGGTATGTGTAGTAGAGATGGGGAATGAGGGGTTATGTCGTAGCGACACCTATACAGCAGTGCTGCGGCCTCCATGTGGATAGAGCACAACAGGTGGTGATAGCTTGGCGTTTAACCAAATCAGAGGGGGATATAGAGAATGTCAAACACAAAAAAAGCCCAGTCGTTAGA
>NZ_CDCA01000034.1:174094-174409 GCF_000820185.1 Aeromonas tecta | reverse complement strand
TGCCGCTTGCCCTGTCGATGTGGCGCATTATAGAGAGATAGATCACGTTGGCAAGGGGCTTATTGCAATAAAACTGTAAAAATCGGCATTTAGTTAGTTATTCATATCAAATCACAGCTTTTATACAAAGTTATCCACACAACGAAGTCAAACTCGAGCTAAATGAGCTGTACGCCCTCCATCTACCAGGTACATCGTTCTCTTGATGAAGATATCTTGGCACCTGGTCCCTTAAACAGATCCTCAATAATGAAGAACACCTATATAGGCAGAGACCGGTTTAAGGACCACACTCTTGAGGCAGTTGAGGCAGTT
>NZ_CDCA01000034.1:0-173754 GCF_000820185.1 Aeromonas tecta | reverse complement strand
GTTGAGGCAGTTGAGGCAGTATCAGAATCCCTTAAAAGAAAAGCCGGGACAAGCCCGGCTTTTTCTTTATCACTCAGCAGCTGCTTCAGCAGCGGCCGGGCGGTCTACCAGCTCAATATAAGCCATTGGGGCGTTGTCGCCTGCACGGAAACCGCATTTCAGAATGCGAGTATAACCGCCGGCGCGCTCCAGGTAGCGCGGGCCCAGTTCATTGAACAGCTTAGCCACGATCGCGTTATCGCGAGTACGGGCAAATGCCAGGCGACGATTAGCAACGCTATCAGTCTTGGCAAGGGTGATCAGCGGTTCAACTACACGACGCAGCTCTTTTGCCTTAGGCAGAGTCGTCTTGATGATCTCATGACGAACCAGGGAGCTGGCCATGTTACGGAACATAGCCTGACGATGGCTGCTGTTCCGGTTCAGTTGACGACCACTCAAACGATGGCGCATGACCTTATCCTTCTAACTAAATCTGTGAAACCCGTAATCTGGATTACTCGTCAGCGATGCTGGCGGGCGGCCAATTCTCGAGGCGCATGCCAAGAGACAGACCACGGGAGGCCAACACGTCCTTGATCTCAGTCAGGGACTTCTTACCGAGGTTAGGAGTTTTAAGCAACTCGACTTCGGTACGCTGTACCAGATCACCAATATAGTGGATAGCTTCTGCCTTCAGACAGTTCGCAGAACGAACTGTCAGCTCCAAATCATCGACAGGACGCAGCAGAATCGGATCAAACTCGGGTTTCTCTTCTTTCTTCTCGGGCACGCTGACATCGCGCAGATCCACGAAGGCTTCCAGTTGCTCAGCCAGAATAGTGGCAGAACGACGGATGGCTTCTTCAGGATCCAGAGTACCATTGGTCTCCATGTCGATAACCAGCTTGTCCAAGTCGGTACGCTGTTCCACACGTGCTGCCTCAACATTGTAGGCAATACGAACGATGGGGCTGAACGCGGAGTCCAGCAGCAGGCGACCAATAGGACGCTCTTCATCATCGTTGTGAACACGAGCAGAAGCAGGCACATAACCACGACCACGCTGAACTTTCAGGCGCATGCTGATTTCAGCATTGGCACCCGTCAGGTGGCAGATTACGTGCTCCGGGTTTACGATCTCGACTTCATCACCGTGAGTGATATCACCAGCGGTAACGGGGCCTGTTCCAGACTTGGTCAGGGACAGAGTTACCTCGTCCTTGCCTTCCAGCTTCACAGCGATACCTTTCAGGTTGAGCAGGATTTCAAGAATGTCTTCCTGTACACCTTCTTTGCTGCTGTACTCGTGCAGTACTCCGTCAATTTCGACTTCAGTAACTGCACAACCGGGCATAGATGACAGCAAAATACGACGCAGGGCATTACCCAGCGTGTGGCCAAAACCACGCTCAAGCGGCTCGAGAGTCACTTTCGCATGAGTCGGGCTAACTTGCTCGATGTCAACTAGCCGCGGTTTAAGAAAATCTGTTACAGAACCCAGCATTGTGTCCTCTCTTTAGAAGCTAGCTTTACTTGGAGTAAAGCTCGACGATCAGCTGTTCGTTAATGTCGGCAGACAGGTCGGAACGCTCTGGCAGGCGCTTGAAGGCACCTTCCATCTTAGCGTTGTCAACTTCTACCCAAGTCGGCTTCTCACGCTGACCAGCAACTTCCAGGGAAGCTTTGATACGCGCTTGCTTCTTAGCCTTCTCACGAACGCAGATCACGTCCTCAGGGGATACCTGGAAAGAAGGAACATTCACAACGCGGCCGTTTACCATGATGGCTTTGTGGCTCACCAGCTGACGAGATTCAGCACGGGTAGCGCCGAAGCCCATACGGTAGACGACGTTGTCCAGACGACCTTCCAGCAGCTGCAACAGGTTTTCACCGGTGTTACCCTTTTGACGGGCAGCATCGCGGTAGTAGTTGCGGAACTGTTTTTCCAATACGCCGTAGATACGACGAACTTTTTGTTTCTCGCGCAGCTGTACACCGTAGTCAGACAGACGCGCTTTACGCGCACCGTGTTGACCAGGAACGGTGTCAATCTTGCACTTAGAATCAATCGCACGAACACCAGACTTCAGGAAGAGGTCGGTGCCCTCACGACGGCTAAGCTTAAGCTTAGGACCGATATATCTTGCCATCTTCTTTCTCCAACAATCCTAGACCAAGTAGCTACAGCGTTATACGCGGCGCTTCTTGGGAGGACGACAACCGTTGTGCGGGATCGGAGTCACATCAGTAATATTAGTGATGCGGAAACCAGCCGCGTTCAGAGCGCGGATGGAAGACTCACGACCGGGACCCGGACCTTTGACCATGACTTCCAGGTTCTTCACGCCGTATTCTTTGGCGATCTCACCAGCACGCTCAGCAGCTACCTGGGCAGCAAACGGAGTGGACTTACGGGAACCACGGAAACCTGAACCACCAGAGGTAGCCCATGACAGAGCATTGCCCTGACGGTCGGTAATGGTCACGATTGTGTTGTTGAAAGATGCATGAACGTGTGCGATACCGTCGCTCACTTGCTTTTTAACGCGCTTGCGAGCACGAGTCGGAGTTTTAGCCATTTTCTACCTTCCCGTTACTTCTTGATAGCCTTGCGCGGACCCTTACGGGTACGAGCGTTGGTCTTGGTACGTTGACCACGAACAGGCAGGCTACGACGGTGACGCAAACCACGGTAGCAACCCAGATCCATCAAGCGTTTGATGTTCATGGAAATCTGACGACGCAAGTCACCTTCAACGGTGAATTTACCTACTTGCTCGCGCAGACTTTCGATCTGAGCTTCGTCCAAGTCTTTAATTTTCACATTCTCAGCAATACCGGCTGCGGCACAAATGGCCTTGGAGCGGGTACGACCGACGCCATAAATCGCAGTCAACGCAATGACTGCATGCTTATGGTCAGGAATGTTAATGCCAGCGATACGGGCCACTGTTCACTCCTACGTAGAGTAGATAACGACCACCACAAAGCCCGTGAGCGGATACATGGCGGTCAACCAATACACAACAAAAGTTGGCTGGCCATAATAGCCAGCACAACTATTTGTTGCAAGTACTAACCGTAAAAATTAGCCTTGGCGCTGTTTATGCTTTGGCTCGCTGCAAATCACACGCACCACACCGTGACGCTTGATGATTTTGCAGTTACGGCAGATTGCCTTAACGGAAGCACGAACTTTCATTGCTTAACTCCGTAACTACGCCGACCTTTAGCGGCCGTAGCCCTTCAGGTTGGCCTTCCTCAGGACGTCGCCATATTGATGAGACATCATATGGGTTTGTACCTGAGCCATGAAGTCCATGATAACTACCACGATAATCAGCAGCGAAGTGCCACCGAAATAGAACTGTACGTTCCAGGCAGTCATCAAGAACTGGGGTACCAGACAGATAAAGGTTATATAGAGCGCACCTGCCAATGTCAGGCGAGTCATAACCTTATCGATGTAACGTGCTGTCTGCTCGCCCGGGCGGATCCCCGGGATAAAGGCTCCACTCTTCTTCAAGTTATCTGCTGTCTCGCGGGGGTTGAACACCAGCGCGGTATAGAAGAAGCAGAAGAAGATAATGGCTGCTGCATAGAGCATCTCATACAAGGGTTGACCTGGCTGCAGGACCATAGAGACCTGCTGCAGAACGTCAGCTACCTTGCCCTCGCCCTGACCAAACCAAGAGGTAATGGTCCCTGGGAAGAGGATGATGCTGGATGCGAAAATCGCAGGAATCACACCGGCCATATTCACTTTCAACGGCAGGTGTGTGCTTTGCGCGGCGAATACCTGGCGGCCTTGTTGACGCTTGGCGTAGTTAACGACGATACGACGCTGACCACGTTCCACGAACACCACAAAGTAAGTCACTGCGAAAACAATCAAGCCCAGCAACAACAACAGCAGGATGTGCAATTCCCCTTGACGTGCCTGTTCGGCCGTAGCACCAATGGCATGCGGCAAACCAGCAACGATACCCGTGAAGATAATCAACGAGATACCATTACCGATCCCACGCTCGGTAATCTGCTCACCCAACCACATCAAGAACATGGTACCGGTGACCAGACTCACAACGGCCGTGAAATAGAAGCCCAAACCCGGATGAGTCACGAGTCCCTGCATCATATTCGGCAGACCGGTTGCAATACCAATGGCCTGGAAAGTTCCCAAAACCAGCGTGCCCCAACGGGTATATTGGCTAATCTTGCGACGGCCGGATTCACCTTCTTTCTTGAGTTCAGCAAGAGCGGGGTGAACCACAGTCAGCAGCTGGATAATGATCGACGCCGAAATGTACGGCATGATCCCCAGTGCAAGAATAGAAGCACGCGAGAGTGCACCACCACTGAACATGTTAAACATTTCAATGATGGTGCCCTTCTGTTGTTGGAACAACTCGGCCAGTACGGCGGCGTCAATACCAGGAATTGGCACATAAGAGCCTGCACGGAAAACGATAATCGCCCCGAGAACGAAGAGCAGACGGCTCTTCAGTTCACTCAGACCACCCTGTGCTTTAACATCCAATCCTGGTTTCTTAGCCATTGTACTGATTATTCCTCGATTTTACCGCCAGCGGCCTCGATGGCTGCACGTGCACCTTTGGTGACGGACAGACCACGAACGGTCACAGCACGGTCAATGTTGCCAGACAGAACAACTTTAGCGAAAACGATGTTCTTAGTAACAACACCGGCTTGCTTCAAAGTGCTCAAATCGACCACATCACCTTCTACCAGGGCGAGTTCGTTCAGACGCACTTCGGCAGATACCAAAGATTTGCGAGAGAAGAAACCGAACTTCGGCAGACGGATTTTCAAAGGCATCTGACCACCTTCGAAACCGTTGCGGACTTTGCCGCCACCGGAACGAGAGGTTTGGCCTTTAACACCACGACCACCAGTCTTGCCCAGACCAGAACCGATACCACGGCCCGGACGGTGCTTAGCAGACTTGGAACCTGGGGCCGGAGACAGAGTGTTCAGACGCATGCTTAGCCCTCCACCTTAACCATGTAATAAACCTGGTTGATCATGCCGCGTACGCAAGGAGTATCCTCCAGCTCGACGGTGTGACCAATGCGACGCAGACCCAGACCACGCAGAGTCGCCTTGTGCTTTGGCAGACGGCCGATAGAGCTGCGCGTTTGAGTTACTTTTACAGTGTTAGCCATGTCGCATTACCCCAGAATTTCTTCAACGCGCAGACCACGCTTGGCAGCGATCTGGGCCGGGGATTGACCCTGTACCAGAGCGTCGACAGTTGCGCGAACAACGTTGATTGGGTTGGTGGAACCGTAGGTCTTAGCCAGCACGTTGTGGATACCAGCAACTTCCAGCACAGCACGCATGGCGCCGCCTGCAATGATACCAGTACCTTGTGAGGCCGGCTTCATGAACACGGTGGAGCCAGAGTGAACACCACGCACCGGGTGGTGCAGAGTGCCATTGTTCAGCTCAACTTTGTTCAGGTTACGCTTAGCCTGTTCCATTGCCTTTTGAATGGCAGCTGGAACTTCACGGGCTTTACCGTAACCGTAACCTACACGGCCGTTACCATCACCCACCACGGTCAACGCGGTGAAGGACATGATACGACCACCTTTAACAGTTTTCGAAACACGGTTTACTGCAATCAGCTTTTCTTGCAGTTCGCCGGCTTGAGATTCGACTTTAGCCATCTTCGACTCCTAGCTTAGAACTGAAGACCAGCGTCACGAGCAGCGGTAGCCAGAGCGGCTACACGACCGTGATACTTGAAACCGGAACGATCGAAAGATACGTTCTGAACGCCTTTGGCAATAGCTCGCTCAGCGATTGCTTTACCTACCGCGGTAGCTGCATCAGCATTACCGGAGTATTTAAGAGCTTCACTGATGGCTTTCTCTACTGTTGAAGCAGAGGCCAGAACTTCGGAACCGTTGGCTGCGATAACCTGCGCGTAGATATGACGCGGAGTACGGTGAACAACCAGACGGGTCGCTCCCAGTTCCTGCATCTTCTTCCGAGCACGAGTAGCACGACGGAGACGAGCTGCTTTCTTGTCCATAGTGTTACCTTACTTCTTCTTAGCTTCTTTAGTACGCACTTGCTCGTTGGCATAGCGTACACCCTTGCCCTTGTAGGGCTCCGGAGCGCGGTAAGAACGGATATCGGCGGCGACTTGGCCAACCAGCTGCTTGTCCACACCACGGAGAACGATCTCAGTAGCAGTTGGGCATTCAGCGGTGACACCAGCCGGCAGCGCATGCTCTACCGGGTGAGAGAAGCCCAGGGCCAGCGCGACAGCATTGCCCTTGATGGAGGCTTTGTAACCTACACCAACCAGCTGCAGCTTACGCTCGAAGCCTTGGGTAACACCGATTACCATGTTGTTAGCCAATGCACGTGCAGTACCGGCCTGAGCGTCAGCACCAGCGATGCCGTCGCGCGGGGCGAACTTCAGTACATTGTCTTCTTTGGTCACTTCTACACCGGCGTGGATGGAACGAACCAGAGAACCTTTACCACCTTTGATGGACAGTTCTTGACCGTTCAGAGTCACCTCTACGCCAGCAGGAATAGTGACGGGTGCCTTAGCAACGCGAGACATTTCCGACCTCCTATTAAGCGACGTAGCAGATGATCTCACCGCCCATGCTTGCCTGACGGGCAGCACGGTCGGTCATCACACCTTTAGACGTGGACACGATAGCAACACCGAGACCGCCCATGACTTTCGGCAGATCAGTAGTGCGCTTGTAAATACGCAGGCCGGGACGGCTCACGCGTTGGATCAGTTCTACAACCGGCTTGCCTTGGAAATATTTCAATTCAATTTCCAGTTCCGGTTTCACATCACCTGCTACGGAGTAGCCAGCGATGTAACCTTCTTCTTTCAGCACTTTGGCAATAGCCACTTTCAGCTTGGAAGAAGGCATGGAAACCGCAACTTTGCTCGCCGCTTGACCGTTACGGATGCGGGTCAGCATGTCCGCGATCGGATCTTGCATGCTCATAGTCTAACTCCCGAGATTCTTACCAAGAGGCCTTTTTGAGACCTGGAATTTCGCCCTTCATGGCATGCTCACGCACCTTGATGCGAGACAGGCCAAACTTGCGCAGGAAACCGTGCGGACGACCAGTAATATTGCAACGGTTACGCTGGCGGGACGGACTGGAATCACGGGGCAGCTGTTGCAGTTGCAAGACAGCATCCCAACGCGCTTCTTCAGAAGCGTTCATATCAACGATGATAGCTTTCAGCTCGGTTCGCTTAGTGGCGAACTTGGCTACCAGCTTCGCACGCTTTGCTTCACGTGCTTTCATGGATGTTTTAGCCATAACCCTAACCTTACTTGCGGAATGGGAAGTTAAAGGCAGCCAGCAGAGCACGGCCTTCTTCATCGGTATTCGCGGAAGTGGTGATGGTGATATCCAGACCACGGACGCGATCGACTTTGTCATAGTCGATTTCCGGGAAGATGATTTGCTCACGCACGCCCATGGAGTAGTTACCACGACCGTCAAACGCTTTAGCGTTCAGGCCACGGAAGTCACGGATACGCGGTACGGAGATGCAAATCAGCCGTTCCAGGAACTCCCACATACGCTCGCCACGCAGGGTTACTTTACAACCTATCGGGTAGCCTTCACGAATCTTGAAGCCCGCAACAGATTTGCGAGCTTTGGTGATCAGTGGCTTCTGACCGGAAATGGCAGCCATATCGGCAGCAGCATTTTCCAGCAGTTTCTTGTCAGAAATCGCCTCACCAACACCCATGTTCAGGGTGATTTTCTCGATCCGAGGGACTTGCATGATCGTCTTGTAACCGAACTGCTTTGACAGTTCTTGTGCTACATCGGATCTGTAGTAATCATGCAGTTTCGCCATCGTTAAACTCCAATTACTTCACAAGTTCGCCGGTAGACTTGAAGAAACGAACTTTTTTGCCGTCTTCAATCCGGAAACCAACGCGATCAGCTTTGCCAGTGGCAGAGTTGAACAGCGCTACGTTTGAAACATCGATCGGGGCTTCTTTGGTGATGATACCGCCAGCCTGACCCAAAGCGGGTACCGGCTTCTGGTGTTTCTTCACCTGGTTGATGCCTTCCACGAGAACCTTACCTTTTGCGATCAGAACTTGAGTGACTTTGCCACGCTTGCCCTTGTCTTTGCCGGTAAGAACAATCACTTCGTCTTCGCGACGGATTTTAGCTGCCATCGTTCGACTCCTTACAGTACTTCGGGTGCCAGGGACACAATCTTCATGAACTTCTCATTACGGAGTTCACGGGTCACCGGGCCAAAAATACGAGTACCGATTGGCTGTTGGTTGCCGTTAAGCAAAACAGCCGCATTGTTGTCGAAACGGATGACAGAGCCGTCCGGACGACGAACGCCTTTACGGGTGCGTACGACCACCGCGTTATACACATCACCTTTCTTCACTTTACCGCGAGGAATGGCTTCCTTGATGGAAACCTTGATGATGTCGCCGATGCCGGCGTAACGGCGGTGCGAGCCACCCAGAACCTTAATACACATTACACTGCGAGCGCCGGAGTTGTCGGCTACACCCAGCATACTTTGCATCTGGATCATTTTAGTGCTCCGCTTTGTTTACTTCTTATCCCTTTCGGGATCTGGCTGCCTTCAAAAGGCGCGAAACTATAACACAGCTCTTTTTGAAAAGGTAGCCTAAAAAACAAACGGCCCCGAAGGGGGGCCGTTTGGGCAAAAAAGAACCTAATTAGGCCTTTTCTACGACAGCAACCAGGGTCCAGGACTTAGTCTTGGACAGCGGGCGGCATTCGCGGATTTCCACGAGGTCACCAGCTTTACACTCGTTGTTTTCGTCATGTACGTGCAGCTTGGTAGTGCGCTTGATGATCTTACCGTAGATCGGGTGCTTTACCTTGCGCTCGATAGCGACGGTGATGGACTTGTCCATCTTGTCGCTAATTACACGACCTTGCAGAGTACGGATTTTGTCAGTCATTACGCACCTGCCTTCTCTGTCAGTACAGTCTTGATACGTGCGACGTCACGACGCACTTGTTTCAGAGTGTGAGTCTGAGCCAGCTGGCCGGTGGATGCTTGCATGCGCATGTTGAATTGCTCACGCAGCAGACCCAGCAGCTCCTGGTTCAGTTCATCGACGCTCTTTTGACGCAGATCTTGGGCTTTCATCACATCACCGTCTTAATTACGAAAGTGGTCTGAACGGACAGCTTAGCAGCGGCCAGGGCGAAGGCTTCACGAGCCAGAGCCTCAGGAACACCGTCCATCTCGTACAGAACCTTGCCAGGTTGGATCGGGCATACCCAGTATTCGACGTTACCCTTACCTTTACCCATACGAACTTCGAGGGGCTTTTCGGTAATCGGCTTGTCCGGGAACACACGGATCCAGATCTTACCCTGACGCTTAACGTGACGGGTCATGGCACGACGGGCTGCTTCGATTTGACGAGCAGTCAGTTGACCACGGGTAGTCGCCTTCAGGCCAAAGGTACCGAAGGAAACTTCGTTACCTGAGTTGGCCAGACCGCGGTTACGACCTTTGTGGGTCTTGCGGAATTTAGTACGCTTTGGTTGCAACATTTACCGAATCTCCTTACTTAGCAGCGCGGCGCTTGTTGTCACGCTTGGGCTTTGCAGGAGCTTGCTCTTGAGCAGCGGCAGCATTGACTGCAGCCAGACCGCCCAGAACTTCGCCCTTGAAGATCCAAACTTTGACGCCGATCACACCGTAAGTGGTGTGGGCTTCAGAAGTTGCGTAGTCGATGTCGGCACGCAGGGTGTGCAAAGGCACACGACCTTCACGGTACCATTCGGTACGCGCGATTTCAGCGCCGCCCAGACGACCGGACACTTCCACTTTGATGCCCTTGGCACCCAGGCGCATGGCGTTCTGTACGGCGCGCTTCATAGCACGACGGAACATTACGCGACGTTCCAGCTGGGAAGTGATGCTGTCGGCAACAAGTTTGCCATCCAGCTCCGGCTTGCGGACTTCGGAAATGTTGATCTGAGCAGGCACGCCAGCAATTACGGCGACGGCTTTGCGCAGTTTCTCAACGTCTTCGCCTTTCTTACCGATCACAACACCCGGACGAGCGGTGTGAATGGTCACACGGATGCTCTTGGCCGGACGCTCGATGGTGATCTTGGACAAGGAAGCGTTTTTCAGCTCCTTGGTCAGGAACTGGCGTACTTGAAAATCGCTGTACAGGTTGTCAGCGAAGTCTTTGGTGTTCGCGAACCAGGTAGAATTCCAAGGCTTGGTAATACCCAGGCGAATGCCATTAGGATGTACTTTCTGACCCATTGCTTATCTCCCAGCCTTAGCGTCGGATACCACTACAGTGATGTGAGCGGTACGCTTGAGGATACGATCCGCGCGACCTTTGGCACGCGGGCGGATGCGCTTCATGGAGGGACCTTCGTCGACCATGATAGTAGCAACACGCAGGGCGTCGATGTCGGCGCCTTCGTTGTGCTCAGCGTTTGCAATGGCAGATTCCAGCACTTTCTTCACCAGAACAGCAGCCTTTTTCGGGCTGAAGGTCAGGAGAGTCAGAGCCTTGTCTACGGACAGACCACGTACTTGATCGGCTACCAGACGAGCTTTCTGGGCAGAAGTACGGGCATAACGGTGTTTAGCGATAGCTTCCATCATTTATCCCTTAGCGCTTCTTAGCCTTCTTATCAGCAGCATGGCCGCGATAAGTACGAGTCGGTGCGAATTCACCCAGTTTGTGACCGATCATTTCTTCGGTAACGAAAACCGGAACGTGCTGACGACCATTATGGACAGCGATGGTCAAACCGATCATGTTCGGGATGATCATTGAACGACGGGACCAGGTCTTAACCGGCTTTTTATCCCCGCTTTCCACCGCTTTCTCTACCTTCTTCAGCAAGTGCAGGTCAATAAAAGGACCCTTCTTGAGAGAACGTGGCATGGTGATTCCTCTATGTTAACAATTACTTGTTACGACGACGTACGATGTACTTGTCGGTACGCTTGTTCTTACGGGTCTTGAAGCCTTTAGCCTTCTGGCCCCATGGGGACACAGGCTGCATGCCCTTGTTACGACCCTCACCACCACCGTGCGGGTGATCAACCGGGTTCATCGCCATACCGCGAACGGTCGGACGAATACCACGCCAGCGGTTTGCACCGGCTTTACCCAGTTGACGCAGCATGTGCTCGGAGTTACCGACTTCACCGATGGTAGCGCGGCACTCGGCCAGAACTTTACGTACTTCGCCGGAACGCAGACGCAGAGTTACATAGTTACCATCACGCGCCAGGATCTGGATGAAAGTACCAGCAGAACGAGCCAGCTGGGCACCTTTACCAGGTTTCATCTCTACGGCGTGAACGGTAGAACCGACCGGGATGTTGCGCATCGGCAGGGTGTTACCCACCTTGATTGCAGCATCAACACCAGAAGCGATAGCGTCACCAGCTTTCAGGCCTTTCGGCGCCAGGATGTAACGACGCTCACCGTCTGCATACAACACCAGAGCGATGTTAGCGGTACGGTTAGGATCGTATTCCAGGCGTTCTACTTTAGCCGGGATACCGTCTTTGTCGCGCTTGAAGTCGACGATACGGTAATGTTGCTTGTGACCACCACCGATATGACGGGTAGTGATACGGCCGTTGTTGTTACGACCACCGGACTTGCTTTTGCTGTCCAGCAGAGCGGCGAAGGGCTTACCCTTGTACAGCTCTTGATTGACGATCTTAACGACGTGGCGGCGGCCCGGAGAAGTAGGCTTGCACTTAACGATTGCCATTTTTCAGAACTCCTCTTACTCGGCTGCGCCCATGAAGTCGATGTCCTGACCAGCTTTCAGGGTCACATAAGCCTTTTTCCAATCGGAACGACGGCCTACACGCGCACCTGAGCGCTTGGTTTTACCCTTCATGTTCAGGGTACGGACGGTCTCAACTTCGACCTCGAACAGTTTCGCAACTGCAGCTTTGACTTCCGCCTTGGTGGCATCAACAGCAATCTTGAACACGATAGTGTTCTGCTTTTCTGCGACCATGGTGCTCTTTTCAGAGATATGCGGAGCCTTCAGAACTTTCAACAAACGCTCTTCGCGGATCATGCCAGCATCTCCTCGATTTGCTTAACTGCGTCAGCAGTCATCAGAATCTTGTCGAAAGCGATCAGGCTGACCGGGTCGATACCGGCAACATCACGCACGTCAACTTTGTACAGATTGCGAGCAGCCAGGAACAGGTTCTCATCGACTTCAGCAGTCACGATCAGAACGTCAGTCAGTTCCATCTCTTTCAGCTTGGCGATCAGTTCTTTGGTCTTCGGCGCTTCGATGCCGAATTTCTCAACAACGATCAGGCGCTCTTGACGTACCAGCTCGGACAGGATGCTACGGATAGCGCCGCGGTACATCTTCTTGTTAACTTTTTGGCTGTGATCTTGCGGCTTAGCAGCAAAAGTCACACCACCGGAACGCCAAATGGGCGAACGGATGGAGCCAGCACGGGCACGACCAGTACCCTTCTGACGCCACGGCTTTTTGCCGCCACCAGACACTTCAGAGCGAGTCAGCTGCGCACGAGTACCCTGACGGGCACCAGCGGCATATGCAACGACGACCTGGTGAACCAGAGCTTCGTTGAATTCGCGCCCGAAGGTAGTCTCGGAAACTTCAAGAGCGCTCTTGGCGTCTTTCATTACCAATTCCATTACTATCTCCTCAGACGTTACGCTTTGACGGCAGGTTTGACGATCACGTTGCCGTTGGTTGCACCCGGTACTGCACCTTTGATGAGCAGCAGGTTACGTTCAGCGTCAACACGAACCAGTTCCAGGTTCTGAGTCGTTACACGCTCAGCACCCATGTGACCAGCCATCTTTTTGCCCTTGAATACACGACCCGGAGTCTGGTTCTGACCGATAGAACCCGGAGCGCGGTGAGACAAGGAGTTACCGTGGGTCATATCCTGGGTGCGGAAGTTCCAGCGCTTAACAGTACCGGCAAAACCTTTACCCTTGGATGTGCCGGTAACGTCTACCAGCTTAACGTCAGCAAGAAGATCTACTTTCAGCTCGCTACCAACAGTGAAAGTTTCACCGTTGTTCAAGCGGAATTCCCACAGACCGCGACCGGCTTCTACACCAGCGTTGGCGAAGTGGCCAGCTTCCGGCTTAGTTACACGGCTGGCTTTTTTGGCGCCAGTGGTAACTTGAATAGCGTTGTAGCCGTCGGTTTCTACAGATTTGACCTGAGTTACACGGTTAGCTTCAACTTCGATAACAGTCACCGGGATAGAAACGCCATCTTCAGTGAAGATGCGAGTCATACCCACTTTGCGACCTACAAGACCGATTGTCATTGTTATCAACCTCTTTCCGTAATTAACCCAGGCTGATCTGGACGTCTACACCGGCTGCCAGATCCAGACGCATCAGGGCGTCTACGGTCTTGTCAGTCGGCTCAACGATGTCTACCAGACGCTTGTGAGTGCGGATCTCGTACTGATCACGCGCATCTTTGTTGACGTGCGGGGAGATCAGGACGGTGAAGCGCTCTTTGCGAGTCGGCAGCGGGATAGGACCGCGAACCTGCGCGCCAGTGCGCTTTGCAGTTTCAACGATTTCCGCTGTGGATTGATCGATCAGGCGATGATCAAAAGCCTTCAGGCGAATACGGATTCTTTGGTTCTGCATTGACAGAGCTCCAATAGATAAAAGAACATAAACCAACACCGCCCGACCGAGAATTATCCCGCCAGAGGTGTGGTTTTTCACGTTTCCTCCCATATCGGGAGGACTGTATGGCTGGCGACACGTAAACGAGAAGCTCAGCAAGCAGACATATCGTCTGGCTTACCTCATGGGTAAGCGGAGGGGATTATACGGGTTTTTTCAATTCGCGCAAGCGTGGGCGGACAGATTGTGCGCAATATCGTGTGGCAGATGGATCTCGCCGGCGGCAGGTAAACGGCTCAATGTAAAGCGGTGACGACAATGTTGCAGGCAGACTGCTAGACTGCGCCCTCCCCCTGTCAGTGGAACGACCTCGATGCTCAAAGATCAAAAGAAAGCCTATCAATATGGGCTCTGCGCCGTCGCCCTCTGGTCAACGGTGGCCACCGCCTTCAAGATCTCCCTCACCTACTTCGAGCCGGTACAACTGTTGCTCGTGGCCGCCTTGACCTCGACCCTGACGTTGACGGCCATCGTCGCCAAACAGGGCAAGCTGCCGCTGCTGCTGAACTATATCAAGGCGCGTCCCTTCTACTATCTGGCGCTGGGGCTATTGAATCCCTTCCTCTATTACCTGTTGCTGTTCAAGGCCTACGATCTGCTGCCCGCCCAGCAGGCACAGACCCTCAACTACACCTGGGCCATCACCCTCAGCCTGCTGGCGGTGCCCTTCCTAGGCCAGAAGTTGCGTCGCCGCGACGGAGTTGCCATCGTGCTGGGCTACTTCGGCGCTTTGGTCATCGCTACCAAGGGGGATGTGTTCGGCCTGCAGTTCGACAGCCCGCTCGGGGTAGCGCTGGCGCTGGTATCTACCTTCATCTGGGCCGGCTACTGGATCCTCAATACCCGCAATCAGGGGGATCCCGTGGTCAGCCTGCTGCTCGGCTTTATCATCAGCCTGCCTTTCATTGTGGTGGCGACCTGGCTGCTCGCTGATTTTGCCATGACCGCCTGGCAAGGCTGGGCCGGTGCCATCTATGTGGGACTGTTCGAGATGGGCTTTGGCTTCGTACTCTGGCTGATGGCCTTGCGCCACGCCACCAACACGGCTCCCATCAGCAACCTTATCTTCATCTCCCCGTTCGCCTCCCTGGTGCTGCTCAACCTGCTGATCGGTGAAACCATACACCCGGCCACCCCCATCGGGCTGGCACTGATAGTGGCGGCCCTGCTCATCCAGCAGCTCAAATACGGCAAGCGTTACCGCAAGAAAGCTGAACCCGAGGCCTGATAAAGCAGAAGGGCGCATCCATCGATGCGCCCTTCTCTCAATCTATCCACTCCAGCGGCTGATGCTTGGGAAGCCGGATCTCCACCAGCAAGCCCCCCAGTTCAGCGTCCCCCAACCGGATGGTGCCGTGATGCTGGGACACTATCTTGGCGACGATGGCCAGACCCAGCCCGCTACCACCGCCGGTGCGCGCCACATTGCCCTGAGTAAAGGGCTTGAGCACCCGCGAGTGATCCTGCGCCGGAATACCGGGGCCATTGTCCGACAGCCGCAGCCGTACCCAGTGGCCGTCATCTTTCAACTCCGCCTGTAGCCGCGTCGCGCCATAGCGCAACGAGTTACCCGACAGGTTGTTGAGAATACGGCGGATGCTGATGGGGTTGCAGGCCACTCGCACCGCCTGCTCCGGCAGAATGAGTTCCACTTCCAGACCCTGATCGGTCTGCATCAGCAAGGCATCGTGGATCAGCTGGGTCAGATCGATCTGCTGGGTATCGAGCCCCTCGTCTGGGCGGATGTAGTCGATGAACTGATCGATGATGCCGTTGGATTCATCGATGTCCGCGTTGATGCTCTCCTTAAGGTACTCGTCGCCGGATGACATCATCTCGGTCGCCAGCCGGATGCGGGTCAGCGGGGTGCGCAGGTCGTGAGAGACCCCGGCCATCATCATGTTGCGCTCCTCGATCAATCGCTTGATGGAGCTCGACATGTGATTGAAGGTGCGGGTCAGCCGGCGCACCTCCCGCGACCCCTGCTCCCCCAGCGCATCGGGGAAGTTGCCACGCGCCACCGCCACGGCCCCCGCCTCCAGGTCTTCCAGCGGGCGCACCAGCTGACGGGCGAAACGCCAGGCGGCAAACAGCGTCACCACCAGCAACACGCTCATGTAGAGGATCAGCGGCTCGATGTCATCGTCCTCGATCTCGGTCAACGGGATCCGCACCCACATCTGATTGGCCTGAGGTGGCTGGATCCAGATGATGTAGTGATCCTGGATTTCGACCCTGACCTTGGTCTGACCCTTCAGCTCGTGGCTGATGCTCTCTTCCAGATAGGTATAAGGCTTGGACTCGTTGAGGCCATGTTGTTCCGCTTCACTCTGGGTATAGATATCGCTGCCGGTCGCCACATAGACCAGCGCCTCGGCGTCTTCACTGAGTGCCAGCTGCTTGCTGTCGATGGGGAAGATCAGTTTGACCTGATTGGCCAGCAGGTGGCTTATCTGCTTGACGGTCGGTGACAGCAGATAGTTGTAGAAGGTGGCGTAGGAGACAAATTGATAGACCACCAGCACGGCGGCCAAAAACCAGAGCATGCGGGAGAACATGCTGCTCACTTTCTTCATGCGCCATCACCGTCCGGCACGAACACATAGCCCAGACCCCAGACGGTCTGCAGGTAACGGGGCTGCGCCGGATCCTGCTCCAGCAGGCGGCGCAGGCGGGAGACCTGCACGTCGATGCTGCGCTCGGTCGCGGTGTACTCGCGGCCCCTTGCCAGGTTCATCAGCTTGTCGCGGGAGAGCGGCTCACGGGGATGGCTCACCAGCACCTTGAGCACCGCAAACTCACCGCTGGTCAGGGCGACGGGGTCGCCATCGCGGCTCAGCTCGCGGGTCGCCAGGTTGAGTTGATAGGTGCCAAAACTCACCATCTTCTCGGCCGCGGAGGGGGCGCCGGGCAGCTCGACGGTGTGGCGACGCAGCACGGCGCGGATCCGGGCCAGCAGCTCACGGGGATTGAACGGTTTGGGCAGATAGTCGTCGGCTCCCATCTCGAGCCCGACGATGCGATCCACTTCATCTCCCTTGGCGGTGAGCATCAACACCGGGATCTGGTTACCCGCCTCACGCAGGCGGCGGCAGATGGAGAGCCCGTCTTCCCCCGGCAGCATCAGATCCAGCACCATCAGGCTGAAGTTCTCGCGCGTCAGCAGGCGATCGGCCTGCTCCCCGTTGGCCACGCCCCTCACCATGAACCCCTGCTCGGTGAGGTAACGCTCCAGCAGGGAACGTAATTTCAAGTCGTCGTCGACCACCAGAACCTTATATTGCTGACTCATTGCCACCTCTCCTCTCTATTGCCTCAATACTAGGGCGGCTCCCGGCAACGGCAAAGCATAAATATGTTACCGGTTATTACCCCCAACCCGGCAGAACTGGGGACGACTCCACCCTGGGCGGACAATCCATCGGCACCTTTTTGCTCGACAGCTAGACGGCAATGGCTAAGATCCCGTGCAATAGAACGCAACCCGCCATGCTGGCGCAAGGGACTGATTAGCGTATGAAAACCAAACTCATCACCCGTGAAGGCTACAATCTGCTGCGACAAGAGCACGATATGCTGTGGCGGGAAGAGCGGCCCGAGGTTACCAAGAAGGTCGCCTGGGCGGCCAGCCTCGGGGATCGCAGCGAGAATGCCGACTACCAGTACAACAAGAAACGGCTGCGGGAGATCGACCGCCGAGTGCGTTACCTGCGCAAATGCTTGGAGGAGCTGACCATAGTCGATTACGCCCCCTCCCAGGAGGGCAAGGTGTTCTTCGGCGCCTGGGTCGAGGTGGAAAGCGAGGAGGGAGAGACCAAGCGCTTTCGCATCGTCGGCTACGACGAGATCTTCGGCCGCAAGGATTACATCTCCATCGACTCCCCCATGGCCCGCGCCCTGCTCAAGAAAGAGGTCGGCGACGAGGCCATAGTGCGTACGCCAGTGGGTGACGCCTGCTGGTATGTCAACGAGATAAGCTACCCCAAATAATCCTGCCGAGAAGGCTCGCCTAGCCAGCCCCCAGACAGCGCAGTCCGTCGCCCCTTGCCCTGGCTGGGCTGGCATCCCCTGCCCCGACCCCATATAGTGCTCACACTTGGCGCGTCAGCGCAGACCCGACCCCAGGCGTTCCCGATGCACACCACAGGGTGAGCGGAATGGACCCGATCGCAGAGAGCCCCGATGAACAGCATAGAGAGACAGATCGCCACCGAGCTCAACGCTCGCCCGGAACAAGTAGAGGCGGCCGTGCGCCTGCTGGATGAAGGCTCGACCGTGCCCTTCATCGCTCGCTACCGCAAGGAAGTGACCGGCGGCCTGGATGACAGCCAGTTGCGTACCCTGGAGAGCCGACTCGGCTACCTGCGCGAGTTGTCGGATCGCCGCCAGGTGATCCTGCGCTCCATCGAGGAGCAGGGCAAACTCACCCCGGAGTTGGCGCGCGATCTGAACGAAGCCGACAGCAAGACCCGGCTGGAAGATCTCTACCTGCCCTATAAACCCAAGCGCCGCACCAAGGGGCAGATGGCCATCGAGGCCGGGCTCGAGCCGCTGGCCAATCTGCTGCTGACCGATCCCATGCGGGATCCCGAGCAGGAGGCCGCCACCTTCCTCAATGCAGAGCAGGGTATCGCCGATACCAAGGCCGCCCTCGACGGCGCCCGCTACATCCTGATGGAGCGCTTCGCCGAGCAGGCGGATCTGCTGGAGAAGCTGCGTGACTACCTGTGGCACAACGCCACCCTGCGCGCCCGGGTGGTGGCGGGCAAGGAGCAGGAAGGGGCCAAGTTCAAGGACTACTTCGAACATGACGAGCCCCTGCACAAGGCACCCTCCCACCGGGTGCTGGCCATGCTGCGCGGCCGCAACGAAGGGATACTCAACCTGGCGCTGGTCACCGGCGACGATGACAGCGTCAGCCCCTGCGAGGGCATCATCACTCATCACCTCAGACTCAACCTGCAGAGCCGCCCGGCAGACAAATGGTTGCAGGGCGTGGTGAGCTGGACCTGGAAGATCAAACTCTCCCTGCAGATGGAAACTGAGCTTATCGGCCGCGTCCGTGAGAGTGCAGAAGAAGAGGCGATCAAGGTGTTTGCCATGAACCTGCAGGATCTGCTGATGGCGGCGCCGGCCGGCATGCGCTGCACCATGGGGCTGGATCCCGGCATCCGCACCGGGGTCAAGGTCGCCGTAGTCGATGCCACCGGCAAGCTGGTCGATCATGCCACCATCTACCCGTTCGAACCCAAGAAGCAGGTCGATCAGAGCCTGCGCACCCTGAACGAGCTGTGCCAGAAGCACAAGGTCGAACTCATCAGCATCGGCAACGGCACCGCCTCCCGGGAAACTGACCGACTGGTCAGCGATCTGTTCGAGCGCTACCCCGCCGCCAAGGCGCAGAAAATCGTGGTAAGCGAGGCCGGTGCCTCGGTCTACTCCGCCTCCGAGCTCGCCTCTCAGGAGTTCCCGGATCTCGACGTCTCCATCCGTGGTGCCGTCTCCATCGCCCGCCGGCTGCAGGATCCCCTGGCCGAGTTGGTCAAGATCGATCCTAAGAGCATAGGGGTCGGCCAATATCAGCACGACGTGGGCCAGAGCCAGCTGGCGCGCCGACTGGACGCAGTGGTCGAAGATTGCGTGAACGCGGTCGGGGTGGATGTGAACACCGCCTCGGTCGCCCTGCTGAACCGGGTCTCCGGCCTCTCCCAGACCATGGCCCAGAACATCGTCGCCTATAGAGACGACAACGGCGCCTTCCGTAATCGCCAGCAACTGCTGAAAGTGAGCCGGCTCGGTCCCAAGGCTTTCGAGCAGTGCGCCGGCTTCCTGCGCATCCGCGGTGGCAGCAACCCGCTGGACGGCTCGGCGGTGCACCCGGAATCCTACCCCGTGGTGGAGCGGATCTTGGCGCAGCTCCAGCAGCAGGTAGAAAACCTGCTCGGCAACAGCAGCCTGCTACGCGGTCTGAAGCCCGCCGACTACACGGATGAGCGCTTCGGGGTGCCCACCGTCACCGACATCATCGGCGAGCTGGACAAACCGGGCCGCGATCCGCGCCCTGAGTTCAAGACCGCGACCTTCAAGGACGGGGTGGAGAAGATCAGCGATCTGGTGCCCGAGATGGTGCTGGAAGGGGTGGTCACCAACGTCACCAACTTCGGCGCCTTCGTCGACATTGGCGTGCATCAGGATGGGCTGGTGCATATCAGCTCCCTCACCGATCGCTTCATCAAGGATCCCCGCGAAGTGGTCAAGGCAGGTGACATCGTCAGGGTCAAGGTGCTGGAGGTGGATGCCCCGCGCAAGCGCATCAGCCTCACCATGCGCCTCGATGAAAAAGCCGGCGAGCAGCGCGGGCCGGGACGCAAACCGGCAGAGCAGCGTCAATCATCGGCGGGCAACTCCAAGCCAAAGAGTGCGGCTGGCAACAAGCCAACCCCAGCTGCCCCCCTGGGAGGCGCCATGGGCAACGCCTTCGCCGCCGCCCTCTCCAAGAACAAGAAGTAGATCGTTCAAAAAACAACAAAGCCCCGCGAGGGGCTTTTTTATGCTGTCCTAACTTGGTATTGGAGGGCGAACCTTGAAGCCGTCATCACATTGAGGGCCTCCGTCATTGATTTCCACCCCATGTCACAATATGTCGTCCCACATAAGCATATTTCCGGTGCGAGAAAGAGACGGCGCAGAGACCTGTGCCGCCGTCACTACATGGCTATTTGGCCACATTGCCCGCCACGTTGAGCACGTCCCAGGTGCGGGAGAAGGGTGGCGCGTAGGCGAAGTCCAGCATGCCGAGCTGCTCAGTGGTCACCCCCATGGTGATAGCGACCGCCAGTGCATCGATGCGGTGCACCGCCCCCTTGCGTCCCAGGATCTGGCCACCCAGCAGCCGCTTGCTGGTCGCCTCATACACCAGCTTGACGTGGATGTCGGACTGACCGGAGCAGTAGTTGGTGTGGCACTTGTCCTTGATTACGACGGTGCGATAGTCGATGCCCATTTGTTGGGCCTCTTTCTCTGAAAGCCCGGTGCGACCAGCCTCCAGCCCCAGTACCTTGAGCGCCGCCGAGCCCAGGGTGCCCGGGAATTCCAGTTCGGCCCCGGCCAGGTTTTCCCCCACCATGCGCCCCAGCTTGTTGGCGATGGTGGCAAGCGGCACATAGACCTGCTGCTGTTTCACGCTGTGCCAGACGCTGGCGCAATCCCCCGCCGACCAGACGTTCGGCAGCGAGCTGCGGCCCTGCCGGTCTACTTCGATGGCGCCGTTGACCAGTCGCTTGATGCCGGTCTCGGCCAGGAACTCGGTATTGGGTCTGACCCCGGTGCAAACCACGACGATATCGGCCTCGTACACGCCCTGGTTGGTGCGCACACCAGTCACACCCCCTTCCCCCAGCAAGGCCTCGACTCGCTCGCCCAGATGCAGCGAGACGCCCTGTTCGCGCAGTTCGGTCTCGAGGTGCTGGGTTATCTCGCTATCGAAGGCATCGGGGATGACCCGCTCTGCCAGCTCGATGAGGCGCACCTCTTTACCCTGATGGACCAGCGCTTCCACCACTTCCAGCCCGATAAAACCGGAGCCGATGACCACCGCCTTTTGCTTGCGGCCATCCCGTACCGCGGCCTTGAGTGCCAGTCCGTCAGCCATGCGGCGCAGGCCGAACACCCCTTGCTGCTGCAAGCCGGGAATCGGCGGCATCGCTTCACGGGCACCGGTGGCGATCATCAGCCGATCGTAATGATCGCTGAAGCTGTCGCCATTGTGCTCGACGGTGATGGTCTGACTGTTGGGATCCAGCGCGCTCACGCGGTGACCGGTCTTGACCTCGATCCCCTTGGCGGCGAACTGTTCGACACTGAACTCGGCCATGAAGCCCGGATCCTGGAAGTCGTCGCCGACAAAATAGGGCAGGCCGCAGGCACCGAAGGAGATCACCTCGGAGGCCTCATACACCACAATCTCGGCATCCTTTGCCAGGCGGCGGGCCTTGGCGGCCGCACTCATGCCGGCGGCTTCGCCACCGATGATCACAATACGCATTGTTTGACTCCTGCTACGACAGGGGAGGCATCGCCTCCCCTTGATGATTCGATGACTCGGGGAACGAGTCCCGCGAAACAGCTCAGACCACGGACTCTTCACCGTCCAGACTGACCTCGGCATCGCTGTTGAATACCACCATGTCGGTCTGTCCCATCAACCGGCTGGTGACGGTGCCGGCGGTGATGGAGCCGGAGACGTTGAGGGCGGTGCGGCCCATGTCGATGAGCGGCTCAATGGAGATGAGCAGACCCGCCAGTGCCACCGGGAAGTCCAGCGCGGAGAGCACGATCAGTGCCGCGAAGGTGGCGCCGCCACCCACACCGGCCACCCCGAACGAGCTCACGGTGATGATGGCGATCAGCGTCATGATGAAGCCGGGATCCAGCGGATTGACCCCAACGGTCGGCGCTATCATCACCGCCAGCATGGCCGGATAGATACCGGCGCAGCCGTTCTGGCCTATGGTGGCACCGAAGGAGGCTGCGAAGTTGGCGATGCCTTCCGGGATGCCAAGGACCCGGGTCTGGGTCTGCACGTTCATCGGGATCGAGCCCGCGCTGGTGCGCGAGGTGAAGGCGAAAGCCAGCACCGGCATGATCTTCTTCAGGAAGCGCAGCGGGTTGATACCCACCAGGCTCACCAGCAGCAGGTGCACGCCGAACATGAGGGCGATGGCGCCGTAGGAAGCCAGTACGAAGTTCAGCAGGTTGAGGATATCCGCATAGTTGGAGCCGGAGACCACCTTGGCCATCAACGCCAGCACGCCATAGGGAGTGAGGCGCAGCACCAAGGTCACCATCCGCATTACTATGACGTGGGCGACCTGCATGAAGCGGTCGAAGCTGGCGAAGATCTCCGGCTTCTTGCGGGCGATGCCAGTGGCCGACACCCCGATGAAGATGGAGAAGATCACCACGGCGATGGTAGAGGTCTTGCGCGCGCCCGTCATGTCGAGGAAGGGATTGGCCGGAATGAACTCCAGCACCATCTTGGCAAAGGACATGCTCTCGACGCTGCCGAGGCTGGTCTGCAAGGCCGCACCACGGGCGGTCTCGGCGGCGCCGGCGGTGAGCCCCTCGGCGGTCAGGCCGAACAGGTTGGACATCAGGATACCCGCCCCGGCGGCCAGCATGGTGGTGAAGATCAGTACGCCTATGGTCATGGCGCTGATCTGGCCGAGTGCGCTGCCGCCACTCAGCTTGAGGATGGCGCCGATGATGGAGACCATGATCAGCGGGGTGATGATCATCTGCAGCAGCTTCACATAGCCACTGCCGACGATGTCCAGGTAGTCATTGGTCTGCACCAGTACGTCCGAGCCGACCCCGTACAACAGCTGCAGCGCGCCGCCGAACAGAATGCCCAGCCCCAGCCCGGAGAAGACCCGGCGGGTGAAGCTGACGTGGGTCTGTTGCAACCGATAGAGAAACAGCAACAACATGGCCAGGATGGCCAGATTACCGATAACGCTGAGAGTCATGATATTCCCCAAAAATAAACGGGCGAGGCCCGAGATGGATGGACGAACGCAGCCTGCGCCCTCGCCCTGAAACTGGCCGCATCGTGGCGGCCCGTCCCCCGGTATGCCGGGGTGACGTCAGTTGCTGTAAACACAGAGGGTGGCCTGCGCCACCCTCTTCATCAGCTCGCCTTGCCTTGTTGCTTGGCCCGCATGATGTTGATGATCTCGATGTCGGTATCCAGCATCCCCTGCTTGGAGAGGCGGCCCAGGTTGGCGATGGTCTGGTCCACATCATCGGAGACGATGCCCTCGCTCTGGGGCACATGCAGGTTGTTGATCGCCATCAGCGACGACTTGACTGCCGCCGAGGTGGAGGTCGACACCTTCATGGAGCAGGCACTGCCCGCACCGTCGCAGATGATACCGGAAACGTCGCCAATCATGTTGTTGATGCAGTGGCTGATCTGCTCGAACTGGCCGCCCAGCAGCCAGGTGATGGCGGCGCCCGAGCCCATGGCGGCGGTGCTGGCGGCGCACAGGGCCGACAGCTTGTTCTGGTACATCTTGATGTAGATGGCGACCAGATGGCTCATCACTAGCGCCCGGGTCAGCTGCTCTTCATTCGCCTTGAGGAAACGAGCCGCGGCCACCACCGGCATGGTGGCGGCGATGCCCTGGTTGCCCGAGCCGGAGTTGGACATGGCCGGCAGCATGGCGCCATCCATGCGCGCGTCCGACGCGGCAGAGGACAGGCGCATGGCCAGCGTCATCAGATCGTCCGACAGCAGCTTGCGCTCCACCTGCTCGGTCAGGATCTTGCCGATGCGCAGGCCGTAGCCCTGCAGCCCTTCGTCCGCCAATGCCTGGTTCATGCTGGCGGCCTCGCGGATGAAATCGATCTTGGCCAGCGGCACCTCAAGGGCGAACGACACTATGTCGCGCAGGGTCATGTTGGGCTTGTCGGATTTGGCAGGCTGGATCTGCACACCGGGAGCGCTGGCCTGCTCCATCAGCACCTCGCCATCCTTCTCCAGCAGCACGATGCGGGTGTGATCGGTGCAGATCACTACCCGGGCACTGTGGCCATCCGCCTCGGCCAGTACCTCGGCATAGAGCACGTCCGGCACATCCTTCACGTCCACCTTGATGATGGGCAGCAACGCCTTGGCGGCATCCACCTGGGCCGGGGTGAGGGTTTTCAGCACCTCGAGACCGGCGTCCGGGTTGCCCCCGGTGATGCCGACGGCGGCGGCCACCGGCAGGCCAATCATGCCGGTGCCGGGCACGCCGACGCCCATGCCGTTCTTGAACAGGTTGCCGCTGACCCAGACGCTCAGGCGCTCCGGTGTCTGACCCAGCAGTTTGCGGCAGTTGGCCGCCGCCAGGGCGACCGACATCGGCTCTGTACAGCCAAGGGCCGGAACCACTTCACGCTTGAGCAGGGTTATGAAATCGGTCCATTGTGCTTTCATCTGTGGATTCTCTGGTTCGCTATGCCGCTGGGCATATATTTCATGGTCGGATCCACCATCAAGGTGAATGGGACTGGGATGCCTGACTGACAGCCGTCATCCATATAACTTTATTTGATTTTAAGGACGCCTGAATCAAATAAAATTGAGCCAGTTCGCTTTTCACCGCCATTATGCCTTCCAGTAGGGGCAACGTCACCGGATTGCGATCCTGATCACGACCGGTCGAGCGGGTCTGCCCGACCAGTAAGCCATGACAGATTGCCGCCCTCACCAAGCCGCGCCTTTGCCATCAATGGCTTGCTAGCAAACGCTGAAAAACGGGCAATAAAAAAGGAGGCCTAAGCCTCCTTTTTACATTCCCGATAACGCTTACAGCGCCTTCAGGATGGCCTCGACGCTGGCCTTGGCATCGCCAAACAGCATCTGAGTGTTCTCTTTGAAGAACAGCGGGTTCTGGACACCGGCGTAGCCGGTGTTCATGGAGCGCTTGAAGCCGATGACGTTCTGCGCCTTCCACACTTCCAGTACCGGCATGCCGGCGATGGGGCTGCCCGGATCTTCCATGGCGGCCGGGTTGACGGTGTCGTTCGCACCGATCACCAGTACCACGTCGGTGTCGTTGAAGTCGTCGTTGATCTCGTCCATTTCCAGAACTATGTCATACGGGACCTTGGCTTCCGCCAGCAGCACGTTCATGTGACCCGGCAGACGACCGGCCACCGGATGGATACCGAAGCGCACCTTGACGCCGCGATCACGCAGCTTCTGGGTGATTTCGGCCACCGGATACTGCGCCTGCGCCACCGCCATGCCGTAGCCCGGGGTGATGATGACGGAGCTGGCATTTTTCAGCATGTCAGCCACGTCTTCAGCGTTGGTCTCGCGGTATTCGCCCATCTCCTGGTCAGCCGTGGAGGCCACACCGTCGGAGCCAAAGCCACCGGCGATCACCGAGATGAAGGAGCGGTTCATCGCCTTGCACATGATGTAAGACAGGATCGCACCGGAGGAACCCACCAGGGCACCGACCACGATCAGCAGGTCGTTGGAGAGCATGAAGCCCGCCGCCGCCGCCGCCCAACCGGAGTAGGAGTTCAGCATGGAGACCACGACCGGCATGTCGGCGCCACCGATGGAGGCAACCAGATGCCAGCCGAACGCGAAGGCGATCAGGGTCATCAGCAACAGTGCGAAGGTGGAACCACCAGCGTTGACGAAGTGGATCATCAGCGCAAGGGAGACCAGCACGGCCAGCAGGTTCAGCTTGTGGCGATGGGGCAGTTGCAGCGGCTTGGACGAGATCAGGCCACGCAGTTTGCCGAACGCAACGATGGAGCCGGTGAAGGTCACCGCACCGATGAAGACGCCGAGGAACACTTCCACCAGGTGGATGTTCAGCATGGCGCCGGACAGGTGATCGACCTGAGCGACACTGGCCGCCTGCTCGAACGCCGCCCGGGCCGCGGCCAGGGTCGCATCCAGGTTGGAACCGACGGAGACCACCACTTCAGCGGGAGCGGACGGGTGCAAGTCGATGAAGCTGTTGAAGCCCACCAGCACCGCCGCCATGCCCACGAAGCTGTGCAGCACGGCCACCAGCTCGGGCATCTCGGTCATCTCGACCTTGAGCGCCAGCCGCACACCGATGGCGCCGCCGATGATCATGGCCAGGATGATCCAGTGCACACCACTGGTTTCCGGGTTGAATACGGTCGCGAGCAGCGCGATGGCCATCCCCGCGATACCGAACAGGTTGCCATGTTTAGCCGTTTCTTGCTTCGACAGTCCCGCGAGACTGAGGATGAAGAGCACGGCGGCAACGATATAGGATGCTGTTACCAGTCCTTGAGACACGTTAAACCCCCTTAATCCTTACGGAACATCTTCAGCATGCGCTGAGTGACGGTGAAGCCACCGAAGATGTTGATACTGGCAATCAGCACGGCGATAAAGGCCAACACGGTGACCAGGGTCGACCCTTGCCCAATCTGCAGCAGCGCACCGACCACGATGATACCGGAGATGGCATTGGTGACCGACATCAGCGGCGTGTGCAGAGAGTGAGACACGTTCCACACCACGTAGTAACCGACCACACAGGACAGAATGAAGACGGTGAAGTGAGACAGGAACTCGGCAGGCGCGACCGCAGCCACCCAACCGAAGGCGGCGATGCCGAGGGCACCGAACACGAACTTCTTGTTGGACGGTTTCTTCTCTTCGGCCTTCTTCGGCGCAACCTTGGCGGCCGGCTTTTGCGGCGCGGCGGAGACGGCGATAGGGGGCGGCGGGAAGGTCACGTCACCGGCCTGGATCACCGTCATGTTGCGCTGAACCACGTCCTCGAAGTCGATGGCAACCTTGCCGTCCTTCTCCTTGCACATCAGCTTCATCAGGTTGACCAGGTTGGTACCGTAGAGCTGGGAGGATTGGGCAGGCAGGCGGCCTGGCAGGTCGGTGTAACCGATCACCTTGACGCCATTAGGGGTCACGAACAGCTCGGTCGGCTTGGTGTATTCACAGTTGCCACCGGTAGCCGCCGCCAAGTCCACGATCACCGAACCCGGCTTCATGCTGTCGACCATTTCCTTGGTAATCAGCTTGGGAGCGGGACGGCCCGGGATCAGGGCGGTGGTGATGATGATGTCCACTTCCTTGGCCTGCTGGGCAAACAGCTCCATCTCGGCCTTGATGAACTCATCGGACATGACCTTGGCATAACCATCGCTGGAGGCGCCATCTTCATTGCCGAAGTCCAGCTTGAGGAATTCACCCCCCATGGATTCGATCTGCTCGGCCACTTCCAGACGGGTGTCAAACGCTCGCACTATGGCGCCGAGGGAACCGGCGGTTCCGATGGCGGCCAAGCCAGCCACGCCGGCACCGATCACCAGTACCTTGGCAGGCGGTACCTTGCCGGCGGCGGTGATCTGACCGGTGAAGAAGCGACCAAACTGGTGAGCAGCTTCGACCACGGCGCGATAGCCACCGATGTTGGCCATGGAGGAGAGGGCATCGAGGGACTGAGCACGGGAGATCCGCGGCACCATGTCCATCGCCATCACATTGATATTGCGCTCGGACAGCTTCTTGACCAGCTCAGGGTTCTGGGCAGGCCAGATGAAGCTCACCAGAGTGGCGCCATCTTTAATCTGTGCGATCTCGGCATCGGTCGGCGCATTGACCTTGAAGATAAGGTCGGCTTGCCAGACGCTCGGTACCACGCTGGCACCGGCAGCCTCGAAGGCGGCATCATCGAAGCTGGCCAGCTGACCAGCACCGGCCTCGATGGCGACCTCGAAGCCGAGCTTTTTCAGCTGCTCAACGGTGGCCGGGGTCGCTGCGACCCGGGTCTCACCGACGAGACTCTCTCTCGGTATTCCAATCTGCATGACTATTCCCTGATGGTTAATAAACAATCATTGCCCAGTCTCTCATGTCTGAGCAGACAAGGCATGACCAAAGTACAGGTCACGGGCCCTTTGTTATGAAAATCAGCAGGCTTTACCTCAACCTCCTGTCATGGTCAGGCCCCCACTTTTCAGGCGCGAAGGTGATTAGTATCAAATTTTGGAGTTTTATTACAACCGCAGCCCAGCCGACGCCGGTACAGAATTCAGCCCATCCCGAGCTGGTATTTAAAAAAACAAACCAAATTAGCGACTTATACCAGTAAAAAGCACTGTAAAAAGTGATCCAACCAGTCAAAAAAAATGTTTTGCCGGCCCTCTATCTTAGCGTTTTTTGTTCTTACGAAATCTATTCCTGGCTCATCTCTCGCGCCGGAAAGGAAAAAAGTAACCGTTCTGTAACGAGCAGAGGGCCACGCCCCTGCCATGCGGCAGGTGCGGGCCCCCTCGATTCACTACGGCTATCGACCGGATCCGGCGGCGGACGCTTACCAGGCCGCCTCATAAATATGCTGACTCTGCACCAGATCGATGTCGCCGTGCTCGCCCAGGCTGGTCATGCCGTGCTCCGCGAGCTTGGCCACCAGGGTGTCTACCCTGGCATCGGCCAGGCCGTAGTCCCGCAGCCGGGTCTTGATGCCCATCCGCTCGAAGAAGTCGCGGGTGGCGGCGATGGCGCCGTCGATGCGCTCTTCCTCGGTGCCACTGCGCAAGTCCCACACCCGCTCGGCATATTGCAGCAGCTTGGCGTGCTTCTGGGCTCGCTTGGCCTGCAGTAGCGCCGGCAGCACTACCGCCAGGGTCTGGGCATGGTCAAGACCGTGCAGGGCGGTGATCTCGTGGCCCAGCATGTGGGTCGCCCAGTCTTGCGGCACACCGGCACCGATCAGGCCGTTCAGGGCCATGGTGGCGCTCCACATGATGTTGGCGCGCACGTCGTAGTTTTCCGGCTCCACCAGCGCCTTGGGGCCTTCCTCGGCCAGGGTCAGCAGCAGCCCTTCGGCGAAGCGATCCTGTACCTTGGCATTGACCGGGTAGGTGAGGTACTGCTCCAGGGTGTGGATGAAGGCATCCACCACCCCGTTGGCGACCTGACGGGCCGGCAAGGTGTAGGTGAGCACCGGATCCAGCACGGCAAAGCGCGGCATCACGAAGGGGGAGAAGAAGTGCTGCTTGTCACCACTGCTCTTGCGGGTGATGACGGCGCCCATGTTCATCTCGGAGCCGGTGGCCGGCAGGGTCAGCACGGCGCCGAGGGGAATGGCGGAGGCCACCTCACCGCCGACGGTCTCGAGGATGTGCCAAGGGTCCTTGGCCAGATCGTAATGGGCCGCGGCGGCGATGAACTTGGTGCCATCCAGCACGGAACCGCCACCGACGGCCAGCAGGAAGTCGACCTTCTCGGCGCGGGCCAGTTCGACGGCGCCCATCAGGGTCTCGTAGGTGGGGTTCGGCTCGATGCCGCCGAACTCGAACAGGCTCATGCCCGCCAGATCCTGTTTGATCTGGGCCAGCAGGCCGCTGCGCACCACGCTGCCGCCACCATAGGTGATCAGGATGCGGGCGTCGCTGGGAAGCTGTTCACGCAACTGGGCAACCTGGCCCTTGCCGAACAGCACCTTGGTCGGGGTGTGCAGAGTGAAATTGTGCATCGCTATTACCTTCATGATGACGGGGCGGCCTGGCCGCAAAATGTTGATTGCATTTTTCTACAGACAACCTCTACCATCAAGGCAACATTCTGCACATTACTTGCCTATTTCTACAAATTATTGAATTTCACCTGGAGCGCCCATGTCCAACCGCTACACCGAACTCGCCGCCAAGCTGACCCGCCACGTGCGCGAGCCCGGCATCACCGCCTCCCCGGTGGAGCAGGTCAGCCTCATTTACACCACCGAGTACCACGGCCGCACCCCGGTGCTCTATCAGCCGCGGATGATAGTGATCCTGCAGGGTCACAAGGTGGGCTATCTGGCGGATCAGGTGTTTCGCTACGATCCCAACCACTACCTGCTGATGACGCTGCCGCTGCCGTGCGAGTGCGAGTGCTTCGCCTCCCCCGAGCAGCCCCTCATCGGCTTCACCCTGGAGATCAACGTCGCCACTCTGCAGGAGCTGCTGCTGGAACTGGGGGACAGCCTGCCCGCGCCGCCGCCCCAGAAGAGCGGCGTACATTCTGTGCCTCTCTCCGAGGAGATGTTCTGCGCCGCCGAGCGGCTCATCGATCTGATGGACAAGCCCCAGCACGCCCGGGTGCTGGGGCCGCAGACGGTGCGGGAGATGCTGTTCTACGCCCTGCACGAGGGGGGCGGCCCGGCGCTGCAGGCGCTCGCCAACCGCCACAACCACATGGGGCAGATTGCCAGGGTGCTGCGCCTCATCGAGCAGCGCTACGCCGACACCCTGACCATGGAGGAGCTGGCGCGGGAGGTGAACATGAGCGTGTCGGCCTTCCATCACCACTTCAAGGCGGTCACCGCCACCTCGCCGCTGCAGTACATCAAGTCGTTTCGGCTGCACAAGGCGCGGATGATGATGCTGCACGACGGCATCAAGGCCGGCACGGCGGCGGCCCGGGTCGGCTACGAGAGCGGCTCCCAGTTCAGTCGGGAGTACAAGCGCTTCTTCGGCAGCACCCCCACAGATCAGGCCTCCCGCTTCCGGGACGGCCAGCTCAGCATCATGCATGGGTGAGCAGGCGGCGGACATCCTGCGTCAGTTTCTGGACCCCGGGCGCCGATGAATTGATATGTCGCAAACAAGGGGGAGAAAGGGGTATTGCCGCCTCGCCTGGGTGCCCCCTGGCCGTTACCCTGCCCAAGGTGCGACCCGCAGCCTTACGGTGACGGGTCTTTTTCATTTCCCCTGCACCGCCCATGAGGAGCAACCCGTGAAGATTTTCCAAGCCAAGGTCGACGACATCCCCCGCGCCGCCCCCCTGTTCGTGCAGTACCGCGAGTTCTACCAGGTGCCTGCCGAGCCCGCGGCTGCAGAGGCCTTCCTGCGAGAGCGCTGCGCCCGCCAGGAGTCCGTACTGTTCCTGGCCGAGAACGAGGCCGGCGAGCTGCTGGGCTTCGCCCATCTCTATCCCCTGTTCTGCTCCCTCGAACTCAAGCCCATCTGGCTGCTGTATGACCTGTTCGTGGCGCCGAGCGCTCGTAAACAGGGGGTCGCCCAGGCCCTGCTGGCCCGGGCCGACGACCACGGCCGTGCCACCGGCGCCGCCTTTCTGATGCTGAGCACCGCCACCGACAACCTGGGCGCCCAGGCGCTCTACGAGCAGCACGGCTATCACAGAGATCTCGACTTCTACAGCTACAACAAGCTGCTCTGACGGCGCCCGTAGGACTTATCAGCCCAATCAGGTGCACTTCATTCATATGGTGCATGGGCTGAGAAAATCCATTCGTAGAATGAATAAAGGCGGCCCGAGCCGCCTTTTTTGCCGCTGCAACGCCGCCATCAAAGCCTGAAGCGGCCGATCTCCTGCTCCAGTCGCTCGGTCAGGGCCTTGAGGGATGCCGCCTGATGGGCCTCTTCTCGCGCCTGCTCCGCCAGCTCCTGGGAGACATGGCGGATATTCTCGGTGTTGCGGCTGATTTCGCCAGTGACCGAGGTCTGCTCCTCCGCCGCCGCCGCTATCTGGGTCGCCATGTCGCTGATGGCGCCGATGGCCTCGTTGATCTGGCCGAGGCTCAGGTTCGCGGCCTCGGCGTCCTCCACGCTGGTGCTCGCCAGCTGGCGGCTGGTCTCCATGCCGTTGACCGCGCGTCTGGTGGTCTGCTGCAGGGTCTCGATCATCTGCTGGATCTCGGCGGTGGAGTCGTGGGTGCGGCGCGACAGCACCCGCACCTCGTCCGCCACCACCGCGAAGCCGCGCCCCTGCTCCCCGGCCCGGGCCGCCTCAATGGCGGCGTTTAGGGCCAGCAGATTGGTCTGCTCGGCGATGCCGCTGATGGTGGCCAAAATGCCGCTGATCTTCTGGGCATGGGTATCCAGCTCATGGATGGTCTGGCTGGCATCGGCGACTTCATCGGCGAGCCCCGTGATGCTGCGCTGGCTCTGGCTAACCTGAGATTGACCGGCGACCGCGAGTTGCACCGCCGCCCCCGAGGTGGTGGCGGCAAATTCGGCGTTGCCGGCGATCTCCTGGGTGGCGGAGGCCATCTCGGTCACCGCGGTCGCCACCATGACGATCTCGTCCTGCTGCTGGCGTACCCGCTGGCTGCGGGCCTCGGCGCCGCTGGCCTGGGCACGGGACTGGGCCGCCAGCTCAGCCGTTGCATCCCGCAAGCGGCTGACGATGCCGTGCAGCCTAGCCACGAACTGGTTGAAGCTTCGGGCCAGCTGACCCACCTCATCCTGACTGCGGGTGTCGATCTGCACCGTCAGATCTCCCTCGCCGTGGGCGATGTTGGCAAGCGCCTTCGACACCCGGCCGAGGTCGGCGAACAGGTAGTTGAACATGGCGATGAGCAGGGCGCCGAACACCAGCAACAGCACCAGGGTCAGCCCCACCAGCTGCCACAGCAGGGTGGCGAGCGGCGCCTCCAGCACATCCTTGTACATCACCATGGCCAGCAGCCAGTCGGTACCGGGCACCCCCTGCACCGACAGCAGCACGTCACGGCCGTCGATGGTGGCACCATGCAGCTCCCCATCCCGGCTCCAGCCGTCCAGACTCGCCCCCGACAGGCCGGGATCCAGCTCGGCCACCTGCTTGAGGGCCAGTTCCTTCTGGGGATGGCCGACGATGAGGCCGGAGCGGTCAAGCAGCATGGCGTAGCCCTCCCCCTGCACCTTCATGGCCAGCACCTCGTCGATGAGGGTATTAAGCGCCAAATTGGCCCCCACGGCACCGATCACCTGGCCCTGATGGCTCACAGGCTCGGCCAGGGTCACCACCAGCTGCTGCATGGTCACGCTCACATAGGGGGCGGTGACGATCAGCTTGCCCGCCTTGAGCGCATCCTGATACCAGGGGCGCTCGCGGGGATCATAGTTGCCGGTGTTGAGGGAGGGGTCTTGGCGGGTCATCACACCCTCGGTCGAACCGAAGTAGGTGAGCCCGAAACCACCAGAGGTAAACGCCTGCTTGAGGTGTGGCACCAACGCAGCCTCGGGGTTATCGGCAATGGCAGCGACTAGGGCATCAACCGCATGTTTACGATCCACCATCCAGTCGCCGATGGCCACCGAGTAGGCGTGACCATAGTTGACGGCCTCGCTCTGGATGGCCGCTTGGGAGCGGGACTTGAGGGTCTGGAAGGCAACCACGCCGAGCAGGGCCGCCATCAGCAGCACTACCCCCAGGCTGGTCGCGAGCAGCTTGCCGCGCAACGAGAGTGTCATGACTACAAATCCTTGTGGTGACTGGAGGCCAAGAGAGTCCCCATACTGATCAAGGCTATCGGCGCTATAGTCGCCTGACTTTAGTGAATCCGATTAATTTCGTGCTCCCTGACAACAGGACGTGCTGCCAGTCACGAAAATGACGGAAACCTCGACTGCCATTACCATCGCAAGCCACCTCCACAGGCCACAGCCGTGATAGCTTGGAGACCGCCATTGCCTCAAGGAGACTCCCATGCCCCGAAATATCGAGATCAAGGCCAGGATAGCGCAGGTCGATGCCCTGATCCCCAGGGTGGCCGCCATCGCCGATCGAGGACCCGTCGAGATAGCCCAGGATGACACCTTCTTTCGTTGCGACGCCGGCCGCCTCAAGCTGCGCACCCTGTCCCCCAGTGCCGGCGAGCTCATCTTCTACCGCCGCGCCGATCAGCAGGGTCCCAAGGAGAGTTTCTATCATCTGACCCCGACGACCGAGCCGGACCGCCTACGGGAGACCCTCGGCCTGGCTTGGGGCCAGATCGGCAGAGTACAGAAGACCCGCATCCTGTTTATGGTCGGCAGAACCCGGGTTCACCTCGATCGAGTGCAGGAGCTGGGCCACTTCCTCGAGCTGGAGGTAGTGCTGGAGGATGACGAACTCCTCGAGGTGGGGATAGAGGAGGCCCACGGCATCATGGCATGCCTCAGCGTGGCGCCATCCCAGCTGATCGAAGGCGCCTATCTAGACCTGCTGATCCGACAACAGAACACACAGTGAAACGAAGAAACGAACAGGCCGCCCGCAGGCGGCCTATTGCCATGATGAATCGCCTTCACTTCACTCGCGCGATGGCGGTGTTGAGTCGCAGGTTGGTGGCATCCAGCCCCGGCGCCTGACCATGGAAGTCAAACGCCAGCTCCACCCCCTTGCGAAACACCAGGCAGTGGGTCGAGCCGCCGAAGTGGAACATGCCGAGCTGGTCCCCCTTCTTCACTCTATCCCCCGCCTTCACCGTGATGTCGCAGCTCGACACCTCCGCCATGCCCACCGGCACCACGCACATCAGGCCGATCTTGGGGTTATCTGCCTCGATAAAGATCAGCGCCCGGGTCGCCACCGAGGTGAGGAAGGGCTGGGAGTTGTTGGGGGCGCTGGGATCGGCGCCGTCGGCATCGAGGAAACCCTCGTACTGGTTCTCCAGGTAGTAGGTGCCGTTGACCACCTTCACCTTGCGGATGGTGCCGCTCACCGGGCTGTGCCAGCGGTGGTAGCTCAGGGCGCTGAGGAAGGCCTGATAGACAGTGCCGCCATCGAACTGGGAGGCGGTCTCGTCAAAATCGAGCATGTTGTCAAGTGAATAGGGCTGACCCTTGAGCCAGAAGCGATCGCTGCGGCTCACCCCGCTCTTGACCTGCAGCGGGGCCGACTCGCAGGCGTTGACGATGACGCCATCATCCCCCTGCGCCGAGATGGGCCGCACGCCGGGGCGGAAGGTGCGGGTGAAGAAGTCATCCCAGCAGCCAAAGCCATAGTGAGGATCCGCCGGATCGCACTGGAAGATGGACGCGAAGCTGGTTGGCGTCGGGTTGCTGCCCTCCCCCAGGGCCGAGTCGGCCACCTGCACCATCTCGGCCTGGGCCGCTTGGCCGAGCCAGGGCACGATCAGGGTCTCCCGATCCAGCCGGCTGACCGGCTCGGTCAGCACATAGCGTGAGGCCGGGCTTTGCAGGAACAGCGCCCAGTAGCTCAGGATCTTCTTGAACTGCTGGTTGATCAAGGCGTTGGCGAAGAACAGGTAGCCCGAGCGGGTCGCCATGGGCCAGTCGAGCAGGGCATTGATGGGGAAGCCGATGAGGCCGGAGGGAGAGTGACTCTGCACATCCTGATAGGCCTCGGGGGCCGTGGTCATGATGCCGTTGAGCAGTGTCAGAAACTCATCGAAGCTCTTCACCTCGACCTGGCCGAGGGGAGTCAGGTGCTCGTGACGCCAGGCCTCCTTGAACATAGCATCGGCCTGGGCGTGCAACAGGGGATCCGACTTGACCAGATCCTGCAGCTGGGCGATGGGCGGCACCAGCGGCCGTGGCTGCTGGGCCACGTATTTGTGCAACCGCGTGACCCATCGCTCGATGTGGGCCTGATCCTGCGGCACCCAGCCACCGGGGCGGGACTTGTTCAATCGGGTTTCAACGGCCTTGTTCATGACTCATCTCCTCGCATTATCTTCATGCCCAGCCCTTCACGGCTGGCGCATCCATGCTGACGAACCGCTCACGCGACCTCCCGGCACTGCGTGGCACAGCCCATGTGGTGTAGCACAGGGAAGCGAATGGCACGATTGCCAGAAACGACAGGGCAGAAAGCGGCAAGAGCGGCTAGCGAAGAGCGACGGGGCCAAGCCGTTGAGACTCAAGGGATAAGGTCGGAGGGCAGATCGGCAAGGCTGGTCAGCGGCGACGACCGAAACGGGCAAGGCGAGAAAACGCGGATGACAGAAATGCGAAAGGCCAGCTCAATGAGCTGGCCTTTCTAAAAATGGCAGGGGCGGCAGGACTCGAACCCGCAACCATCGGTTTTGGAGACCGCTGTTCTACCAATTGGAACTACGCCCCTGCAACAAACGAGGCGAATTATACAAAGCCGGGATCAAAGGTAAAGGCTTTTTTCTCACTTTCGATGCGATTGCACAAATGACGAGCAAGTCGTGGCTATTTGTACAGCTTAGTGGGGTAACTTGCTGTATTTGCAGCCTTGCCTGGGTAGGAAAGCCTCACGAATGGAGGTAGGGTGGATCTTGGCAAGAGGAGGCTGCTCATGCTCAATTACCGCTTACTTCAACAACTTGCACCGCTCAACTTCAGGGATGAGCGCAAAACCGAGTCGCTGCCCGACTATCTCGAACGGGTCGCTCCACGGGTGCCCTTCATTCCCCAAAACGTGCTGGCCCAGTGGATTTACCGTCATTGGCGCGGTTTTGAGTCCAACTGGAGCTTTATCGATCTCGCCCACCACAGCTTCGAGTGCGAAGCCTGGCCCACGCAGCAGATCCTGAGCCAGATAGGCTCCCGCCACATGGAGGTGATCGAGCGCTGGGGCGAGATGCTGCGCCACAATCGCTACGTGCGCCGCTCCTGGCTCGGCGAAGACATGCTGAGCCGGGGCACCTGGTCCGAGCCCATCATAGTGCTGGCCCCGACCCCGGGCAGTTGCTACCCGGACGGGCAGCCCCTGCCGCAACCCTATTGCCTGCTGGAAGGGCACCACCGACTCGGTTATCTGCGCAGCATGGCCGACGATGGGCTGTCGCTGCAGGACAACCACCAGTTGTGGGTTTGCCGACCCATTCACGACAGTTAAACGTTTTTTCGGCGTAAAAAGTGCCTGAAAAATAAATTTTTGACAATTCAGAAAGCGACTCTATAATCGTTGCGGTTTTGATAAAGGTCGGGACATTGAGATGCCGTTTTTGATGCACAAAACAGCCTTGCAGACGGGTGGAGCGCACCAGAGCGGCCCCGTTGTTTCCAGTTCCCGACCCGCAGATCCCCAGTTATTTTTAAAAAGAGCCCCTGTTTCAGGGGCTTTTTTTTGTGCCCGAAAAACCTTCATTGATGTCAAAGGGAATGCAGACGATGGCCAATCCACTCTATAACAAACACGTCATCTCCATCTCGGATCTGACCCGGTCCGACATGGAACTGGTGGTCGCAACCGCCCAGCGGTTGAAGGCCGAACCCGATACCCGCCTGTTGAAAGACAAGCTGGTCGCCAGCTGTTTCTTCGAAGCCTCCACCCGCACCCGCCTCTCGTTCGAGACCGCGGTACAGCGCCTTGGCGGCAACATCATCGGCTTCGCCGACGGCGGCAACACCAGCGCCAAGAAGGGCGAGACCCTGGCGGACTCCATCAAGATCATCGGCTCCTACAGCGATGCGGTGGTGATGCGCCACCCGAAGGAAGGCGCCGCCCGCCTCGCCGCCGAGTTCTCCCGAGTGCCGGTCATCAACGGCGGTGACGGCTCCAACCAGCATCCGACCCAGACCCTGCTCGACCTCTTCTCCATCCACGAGACCCAAGGCAAGCTGGATGGCCTCAACGTCGCCTTCGTCGGCGACCTGAAATACGGCCGCACTGTGCACTCTCTGGCCCAGGCCCTGAGCCTGTTCAACTGCCGCTTCTTCTTCATCTCGCCGGAGGCGCTGGCGATGCCGGACTACCTGTGCGAGGAGCTGGAAGAGAAGGGCATCCAGTTCAGCGTGCACGAGACCATGGAAGAGGTGATGCCGGAACTCGACGTGCTCTACATGACCCGGGTGCAGAAAGAGCGCTTCGACGAGACCGAATACAAGCACATGGCCGCCAAGTTCGTGCTGGAGCTGGCCACCCTGGAAGGGGCCAAGCCGACCATGAAGATCCTGCATCCCCTGCCCCGCGTCGACGAGATCGAGGTGGCGGTCGACAAGACTCCCCACGCCTACTACTTCCAGCAGGCGGAAAACGGGGTCTATGCACGCCAGGCACTGCTGGCACTGGTACTGAACGAAACTGTCTGAGCCGAGGGGAACACATCATGTCCGAGAAGAATCAACTGCAAGTCGAAGCCATCCGTCACGGCTCCGTCATCGACCACGTCCCCGCCGGTCAGGGCATCAAGATCCTCAAGCTGTTCCAGCTGATCGAGACCCAGGAGCGCATCACCGTCGGTTTCAACCTCAAATCCGGCGCGCTGGGCAAGAAGGATCTCATCAAGATCGAGAACACCCAGCTGACCGAGCAGCAGGCGAACCAGCTCGCGCTGTTCGCCCCCAAGGCGACCGTCAACATCATCGAAGACTTCGTGGTGGTGAAGAAGCACCAGCTGGCGCTGCCGGAGTTCATCGCCGGGGTGTTCCACTGCCCCAACTCCAACTGCATCTCCCACAACGAGCCGGTGGACAGCTACTTCCGGGTGCGCGAGGTGAAGGGTGTGGTGCGCATGAAGTGCAAATACTGCGAGAAGTCCTTCACTCAGGACATCGTTAGCGAACGTTATTGATAGCCAAGCGGGCCCCAAGGGGCCCATTTTTGACCCCTGTCACATCACCGCGGCACCGCTTTGTTATAATTTGCCATCCTGAAATGGCAACACATTGCTCATTCCCTGCCTAAAGCCTCGCCATCAGCATTATTTGCTATAAAAAGCACGGATGGCAGCACCAGAGCTATTGCCATTGGTCATAGTCTGCAAAGGAAATCACCTTGGTCAAGACCCTCAGTCGTCCCGTTGAACAAGAGTCCGATCTGGCCCAGCTGGATGCCTGCCGCCAGATCATCGGCCAGCATTGCTACAGCACCCAGGAGGAGATCCGCCGCGAGCTGACGGTGCGGGGATTTGCCGACATCAGCCAGTCCACCATCTCCCGCCTGCTGCGTCGCCTCGGCGTGGCCAAGGCCCAGAACGCCAACGGCAAGAAGGTCTACACCTTGGTGGACGACCAGTTGGAGCCCGCCGGCAGCACCCGCTCCATCCACGACATGGTGCGTGGCGTGGTTTATAACCAGCAGATGGTGCTGGTGCACACCACCCCGGGGGCCGCGACCGTGGTGGCCCGCCTGCTGGATCGCAACGCCGATCCCGAGATCCTGGGGGCCGTGGCCGGCAACGATGTGGTGCTGGTCGCTCCGCGCCATATCAGCCGCACCCGCCAGGCCCACGCCGCCGTGGTACGCACTTTGGCCCAGGCTCGCTAAGCCTCTCTCCTCGAATGAAAAGGCGCCCCTGGGGTCGCCTTTTTCATTTCCGTACCTTTCCCCTCTTTAGCTATCTGCCTGCCGCCAGCACGGGCCTGCGCGGCAATCAGCGCCTCTCTCCCACTGGCTAGCCACCTTGTTCCAGACGCAATAAAAAACGGGAGCCAGCGGCTCCCGTTTGGTGTCGATATGGGGTGCTTGCTTAGGAGAGCAGCGCCCCCAGGCTCAGGCAGACCACGATCAGCACGGTCAGGATGCCGAGCAGCGGGGCCACCCACTTCAGCCAGCGCACATAAGGCACCTTGGCAATCGCCAGGCCACCCATGACCACGGCGGAGGTCGGAGTCACCAGGTTCACCAGGCCGGAGGCAGACTGGTAAGCGGTCACCACCAGCTCGCGACCCACGTTGGCGAAGTCGGCGAGCGGCGCCATGATCGGCATGGTCAGCACCGCCAGACCAGAGGAAGACGGCACCAGGAAGGAGAGCACCAGTTCCAGCACGAACATCACGTTGATAAACACCACGGTGGAGAGGCCGGTCACTATGCCTTCTGCACTGTGCAAGATGGTGTGGGTGATCATGCCGTTGTCCATCACCACCACGATACCGCGGGCGATACCGATGATGAGGGCCACGCCGAGCAGGTCACGGGCACCGTCGATGAAGTTGGTGGTCAGCTCCTCCTCGCTCATGCGGGAGATGACACCGACGATGATGGCCGCGGCCAGGAACACCCCGGAGATCTGCGCCATCCACCAGCCGAGCACGGCCACACCGTAGATCATCACGGCGAAGGCGGCGACGAAGATACCCAGCACGATTTTGCGAGTCAGGGTGAACTCCAGCATCTCGTCACTCTTGTTGCCGAGGAAGTGGGCACGGTTCTCATCCCACTTGTCAGCCACCAGCGATTTGCTCGGATCGTTGCGCACCATCTTGGCGTAACGCATCACATAGGCGACACACAGCAGCCAGCCGGCCACCAGCATGGCGACACGCAGCCAGATACCGTCGGTGAAGGAGATACCGGCGGCGTTGGCGGCGATGACTGTGGCGAACGGGTTGATGGTGGAGCCCAGGGTACCGATACCGGCGCCGAGCAACACGGTGGCGGCAGCGACGACCGGGTCGAAGCGGGCGGCCATCATCACCGGCACCAGCAGGGTGTAGAACGGCAGCGACTCTTCGGCCATGCCGTAGATGGTGCCCCCTGCGGCGAACAGTGCCATCAGTATCGGGATCATCCACTCCTCGCGGCCGCGCAGTCGATCGGTGACGCGCTCGATGCCGGCATCGATGGCACCGGTCTTGGTCACTATGCCAAGGAAGCCACCGATGATCAGGATGAAGAGGGAGACGTCGATGGCGCCAGCCTCATAGGTATCGTGGTTGTAGAGGCCGTCGATGGGTGCCAACAGCACGTCGACGATCCCCTGGGGATTGCCCTCCACCAGCTTGTAAGTACCCGCCACCGGCACTTCCTTGCCGAGGGCTTCGTTCATTACCATGTCGTATTTGCCGGCCGGCACTACCCAGCTCAGGGCGGCCACCAGGGCGATCAGCACAAACAATATCGTGTAGGCTGACGGGAATTTGAATTTGGTCATGGTCCAGCTTCCTTCTGCGGTATCCATGCAATCTGCGGGTCGTAGGGTTCGAGGTATTATGCCGCTGTCACATGGTCGAAAAGCCGGGGGTCACCCCCCGGCACCACTACTGCGACCTTAGTCGCCCAGCGTAGCAACCATCACTGCCTTGATGGTGTGCATCCGGTTTTCGGCCTCGTCAAACACGATGCTGTGCTCGGATTCGAACACGTCCTCGGTCACTTCCAGACCCTTCATGCCATATTTCTCGGCCACTTCTTTGCCCATGGTGGTCTCATCGTTGTGGAACGCAGGCAGGCAGTGCATGAATTTCACATCCGGGTTCTTGGTGGCGTTGATGACATCCATGTTGATCTGATAAGGAGTCATCAGTTTCACCCGTTGATCCCAGGCTTCCTTCGCTTCACCCATGGAGACCCAAACGTCGGTGTAGAGGAAGTCGGTACCCAGCACACCCTCTTTCACATCTTCGGTCAGGGTGATGCGGGCGCCGGTCTCTTCGGCGATCTGGCGGCACTGGGCGACCAGTGTTTCTTCTGGCCAGAAGGCTTTGGGGGCAACCAGGCGGATGTCCATGCCCATCTTGGCGGCACCGACCATCAGGGAGTTACCCATGTTGTTGCGGGCATCACCCAGGTAGGCGAACTTGATTTGATCCAGACGCTTGCCCTTGCCGTGCTCCAGCATGGTCATGAAGTCGGCCAGGATCTGGGTCGGGTGGAACTCGTTGGTCAGGCCGTTCCAGACCGGGACGCCAGCGTGGGCACCCAGCTCTTCGACGATTTCCTGGCCATAGCCACGGTATTCGATGCCGTCATACATGCGGCCGAGGACGCGTGCGGTGTCCTTCATGGACTCCTTGTGACCAATTTGGGAACCACTTGGGCCAAGGTAGGAGACCTGGGCGCCCTGGTCGAAGGCCGCCACTTCAAAGGCACAACGGGTGCGGGTAGAGGTCTTCTCGAAGATCAGGGCAATGTTCTTGCCAGTCAGATGCTTGCGCTCATAGCCACCGTATTTGGCTTTCTTCAGGTCGATGGCAAGGTCAATCATGAATTGGATTTCGCGCGGGGTGAAGTCCAGCAGTTTCAGGAAGTTACGGTTACGCAGATTAAAGGCCATGATGAGTTCTCTCTATTAATTTGTTCAAACCAATTTGGGCAGTGTTGTTAACTACGCAGTTATTCAACGACTCAGACATTCACGGTATTGGTGGCAACGATATTGGTGCCGGCTTCGCCTCTGAGGATGGCCAGACCATCTTCCAGGGAGCCGATCCCGACCATGCCGCCGGTCGCTTTGACAAATTCACAGGACGCTTCGACCTTGGGCCCCATAGAGCCTGCATCGAACTGGACGCCAGCCAGCTCATCCGGGCTGGTGATCCGCAGCGGACGCTGGGTCGGTTTGCCCCAATCCAGGTAGACGGCATCGGCGTCGGTCAGGATCAGCAGGGCGTCGGCCTTGATCTGCTTGGCCAGGTAGGCGGCAGACATGTCTTTGTCGATGACGGCTTCGATACCGGTCAGACACTGGCCATCCCAGGTCACCGGAATGCCACCACCACCGGTACAGATGATGAGGTGCCCCTGGGCGATCAGGGTTTCGATGGCGTCGCCTTCGACGATGCGCTGGGGCAGCGGGGACGGCACCACACGGCGGAAGAACTTGCCGTCGGCCTTGACGCTCCACTGCTTCTCGGCAGCCAGGGCGCGGGCTTCGGCTTCGTCATAGACGGGACCGATAAACTTGGTCGGATTGGCAAAGGCCGGATCCTTGGGGTCGACCTGTACCTGAGTCAGCAGCGCGGTGACGTTGCGGCTCGGCATCAGGTTTTTCAGTTCCTGGATCAGCATGTAGCCGATCATGCCCTGAGACTCGGCGCCCAGCACATCCAGCGGATAGGGGGCGACCTTGGTGTAGGCGCTGTTTTGCAGGGCCAGCAGGCCGACTTGCGGGCCGTTGCCATGCACCAGCACCACGTTGTACTCCTGGGCGATCAGGGCGATGGTCTTGGCGGCGGTGGCGATGTTCTTGCGCTGAATGTCAGCTTCAAGCGGCTCGCCACGACGGAGCAGGGCATTGCCCCCCAGGGCGACGACGACAGTTGGTTTTTTCATAAGGTTGATCTCGAGTGTGAGTCTGTGTGGCGCCAGCCTCTGCCGGCGCCACGCCGTCTGGTTAGATGCCGTCACGTTCCATCGGGCAGCTCATGCAGCGAGCGCCGCCGCGGCCACGTCCCAGCTCTTCGCCCGGGATGGACAGCACAGTGATGCCGGCCTTGTCGTATTTTTCGTTGGTGTAGGTGTTGCGCTCGTAGCCCACGACCACGCCAGGACGCACGGTCAGCACGTTGTTGGCATCGTTCCACTGCTCACGCTCGGCCTCGAAGGTGTCGCCACCGGTGGTGATGAGTTTCAGCTGATCCACACCCAGCGCCTTCTCGATGGCGGTCACGAAGTAGCCTTCTTCCTTGATGTTCATGCCGGTGGCACCGCCCGGGGTCAGGCTCCAGCAGTTCACATCCTTGCGGATGACTTCCGGATAGACGGAGAAGGTGTCTATGTCCATGTGGGTCATGACGGTGTCGAGGTGCATGCAGCTGCGGTGTTTCGGCAGTTGCATGGCGATGACTTGCTTGGCCTGACCGTGTTTGAACAGGCTGCGAGCCAGGTGCTCGACCCCTTGTGGCGTGGTGCGCTCGGACATGCCGATGAGCACGGCGCCGCGGCCGATGACCAGCACGTCCCCGCCTTCGATGGTGGAGTTGTCGTAGTCACGATCCTCGTCACCGAAGTACTTGATGAAGTCCTGACCGGCAAACTGCGGGTGCCAGCGGTAGATGGCCTTCACATGGTTGGTCTCGCGGCGACGAGCGGCCTTGGCCATGGGGTTGATGGAGACGCCACCGTAGACCCAGCAAGAGGTGTCACGGGTAAAGAGGTGGTTGGGCAGCGGCTCGATGATGAAATCGGTCGGGGCATGCATGCCGACTACCATGTTGACGCCACTGTAAGGCATCTCGGAGTAGGTCAGGCCGCCGGAGAGGATGCGGGCCAGCTCGCGGTGTGGCATGTCCGCCAGGAAGCAGCGCACGTCGTTGGCAAGAGAAGAGCCAAGGCGATAATCGGAGACCTGATGTTGCAGCAGCCAGGCTTTGGCTTCCGGCACATCCAGGGTTTCGGCCAGCAGATTGGTCAGCAGGAAGACTTCGACATTCTGATCGCGCAGCACTTGAGCGAATTTGTCGTGCTCCTGGCCGGCACGTTCCACCGACAAGACGTCATCGAATAGCAGGTCCTGGCAGTTGGAGGGCGTCAGACGCTTCAGGCTGAGGTTGGGGCGGTGCAACATGACACGGCGCAATTGGCCAACTTCAGAACCTACATAAAATTTGCTCATGATTATATTCCGTCTAGCAGTGGTCCCTGCGAGTGATTGAATAGATTCCTTCTATTCATGCTCGTGGCTAAGGCGGGATATTCTTTATGTAGGGTACTCAGCTTGTGTTCTATCCTGCCCTTGCCTTTCGAGACCGAGGTTAGACCTGCAAATCACACCAAACTTAGACATTGATCACATTCACTCAGAACTGAATAAAATCAGAACTTAATTTTTGATAGCACCGACATAAATGACAATTCGTCCTCCATTGCCGCTGAATCGATAATCAAAAAACCCTCCATTAATTTCATTGAATCGCCAATTTCATTCATTATCACTATCTACAAAGGGATACTTAAAGATAATAAAATCCATTAAATTCAATGTGATAGCGAGTTATTGATTAGATATTGAATTTTATATGCAAATGTATGAATTTCTCCCCAATATTGGCGGGCAACCTGACGACATAAAAAGTCATAATTGAACTCTCGGCTGAATAATCCATCTCTTGTTCCAGATCATGGAATTCAGGTGAAGCCGCCTGGCAAGGCCCTCTGGCAATGGCGCTGACATATCGTCTTTTAGATGAATATGCACTCGGTTCGCATCTTGGTCAGCCAGATCCAGGCAACGCCATCTTTTCTTCCTTTTAAACTTTTTTCATTAGTTGAATTTATCTCGACACCTTGCATGACTCAACGGCTCGGCTTAACTCAGAAAGTGATCTGGATCACACCGAGTCCTGTCACCAAGGAGATAGCCATGAAGATCAAATCGCTGTTGCTGCTCGTCGCCCTGGTTCTGTCCATGAGTCCTGCATTGGTCAGCGCTCAGGGGGCCCCCGCCATTCCCCTGGTGGTGTGCCATGTCGGCCAGGCACCTCAGATGCTGGTTCCCGCGTATGTGTGTCAGTGGTATGGCGGCAGCCAGCACTACTGAAGCGAAAGCCCAAGGGGAGGTATCCTCCTCTTGGCTTGTCTGAGAGGCTAAGCAATCCGCGGTTTCATCCAGGCCATCGCACCAAGCCAACCCTCAGTAAACCGCGCATCCCAACCGAATAGCCCGAGCCTTTCCCCCTCTTTCTCACCTCAATGACTCCTACTTCGACGCTATGCCGCATGAAGCTATGCCATATGAAGCTATGCCATATAAGGCAGCGCCATGACTGCCACCCAATGAGGGTTCGCAGCGGCAACACCTATCCCATTGACCGAGACTATTTTGGATGCCTGTTGGTAAGCCCGGGGCACACATATCTGCGAACGGCTCTGGCCTCTGTGACTTTCCTGAACCTCAGTTAAACGGCGCGTAAGACATTCGCCATTCCACTTGTAGGTAAACAACCTGCAAAGATCCCGCTATAGTCGGAAGACTGGATCAAAAAATCGGCATAATAAAATCACAACTAAATGATTCTTAACAAAAAAGCATCATTCCAGTTTCTTGAGAAACGAGTTGGATAAAAACGTTTTTCAGCATGTCGTTGTCGTCCTGCGGGAAATCCTTATAGTTACTCCTGCACGGACGCAATGAAGTCGGTCAGGAAGACTGGCTGCCAGGGTTGGGCAAATGGACTAACCACAGGATGTGGTAAAGGACACCTCCCAGGACGGAGAAAGTGCGACGGGAATGGATGACTCGTCAGGCCATGATGGCTAAAGGACACCCCAAAGGATTGGGAAGGGGAAACCTAAAGGAAGAGGTATAGTCAGGGATTGCAGGGAGCAACTTCGTTCAAGGACATGAGCGATAAGACTATCGGGGGCGACGCAAGTCGCCCCCATCTTTTTTGTCCATTTTCCAGCCTTTTCCGCAATTCAGGCCGGATCTGCTCCGGCCATCTGATACTCAATACTGTCTTACCGGCGATCATTGCAGCCAGTCATTGCAAACGAAAGTGCCCCACTATCTCCCTCAGCCTGTCATAGGTACGCTGCATCGAGGTTGAGCTGTCCACCGTCTGTTCACCATTACCCTTGAGTTGGGTGATCACCTCGGCAATGGCGCTCATGTTGCGGTTGATCTCCTCGGCGACCGCACTCTGCTGTTCCGCTGCGGTGGCGATATGGCTGATGAGATCGTTGATCTCCACCACCTCCCCCGCCATCAGATCCAGCGACGCATTCACCTTGCTAGTGTTCTCTGCCGCGTCCTGACAGCTCTGGCGGGTGTTACCCATGGCCGCGACCACCGTCTGGGTGCCCCGTTGCAGCCGGGTCAGCATGGTCTGGATCTCGGCGGTGCTCTGCTGGGTGCGCCCGGCCAGGGAGCGCACCTCGTCGGCTACCACCGCGAAGCCACGGCCCTGCTCGCCAGCCCGGGCCGCCTCGATGGCCGCGTTGAGCGCCAGCAGATTGGTCTGCTCGGCGATGCTGCCGATGACCCCGAGGATGGAGCCTATCTGCTGCACATCCTGCTGCATGGCCGCAATGGAGTTGGCGGTGGTTTCCACCTCGGCCACCAGCGCCGTCACACTGGCCATGGCCTGATCGACCACCTGCCGCGACTGGCTGGCGAGCTGCTGGCTCTGGCCAGCCAGCTCGGCGGTGCTGGCCGCGCTCTCCGATACCGAGACGGCGGTACGGCTCATCTCGTTGATGGCGGTGACCACCTGCTCCGTCTCGCGCACATGTTCGGCCAGCAGGCCCTGGGCCGACCCAGTCTGCCTAGCCAAGCCCGAGATGCCGTCATGGAGTTGCCCGCTGGCTTCTTTTACTTCCCCCATCATCTCCTGCAGTCGCTCGATGAAACGGTTGATGCCACTCGAGATCTGGCCGAGATCGTCCTTGCCGGTCACGGTCAGGCGGCGGGTCAGATCGCCGCTCCCCTGAGACAGCTCCTGTACCAGATCCCGCAGGGAGAGGATGGGTCTATAGGCCAGATTGAGCGCTACCACAGACAGCAGCAACACCAGCGCCGCCACTCCGAGCAGCGCCAGGGTGATCTTGCCGTTGAGTGCCTGGGTCATGGCCCGGATATAGTCCAAATCCACGTAACCGGTCAGGGTCCACTGGCTGCCGCGGATATCGAACTGATTAGGGCGGGCCTCGCTCTCCCCCTGCGGCTTGCTGCTGTAGAGCACCTTGCCCTGACTGTCGGTCAGGGAGAAGTAACGCCCCTCCCCGCTCACCTTCTCCAGCAACGTCTTGAACTCGCTCATGTCGAGGTAATAGAGGTAGGCGGAATCGGCGCCGCGCGGCACCAGGATTGAGATGACGGGCTTGCCATCCAGCTGCTCCAGCGAGCCGACGGTGATCTGGTTGTTGGCGGCGGGGATCAACTTGCGCAACGTCTCGACCCTGGCCGGATCGTCGATAACCCCGTTCACGTCGAACGCCATGTCGCCGATCAGTTTGACGATATTGTGAAAGCCGGTCTCTTGCAGCGCCTTCTTGACGCTGGTTACCCCGAGGTTGAGGTTGGCGGCCAGCAGTACCTTCTGGTTGATGTCGCCCGCCAGCTTCTCTTTGACCAGGGTGATCTGCTCGTTGATGTTCTGGGTGGCCTGAGTGCGGATGTAACCGCTGATGAAGTGATTGACGCTGAGCCAGGCGGTGCCGATGGTGACCAGGATGGCGAGCAGCAAGAGGACATTGATCTTGAGTTTGAATGGCATGGAATGGGTCCCTCCAAAGAAAAAGGGCCGGAATTGCTCCAGCCCTCTCTGCCAACGCTTACTTCTTCTTGGCGTATTTCATGGAGTCCAGCGCGACCGCCAAAATGATGATGCCGCCCTTGATGATGAACTGCCAGTAAGGGCTGACGCCGATGTAGGTCAGGCCGTAGTTGATCAGGGTGAAGATGAGCACCCCCGTGATGACCCCGGCCACGGTGCCCACACCGCCGGCGAACGACACCCCGCCCACCACGCAGGCCGCGATGGCATCGAGCTCATACATGAAGCCCAGGTTGTTGGTGGCACTGCCGACCCGACCCGCTTCCAGCATGCCGCCGAAGGCGTAGAAGACGCCGGCAAGGGCATAGATGATCACCAGGTTGACGGCCACGTTGACGCCGGACACCTTGGCGGCTTCCGGGTTGCCGCCGATGGCGAAGATGTTCTTGCCAAAGCGGGTCTTGTTCCACAGCACCCAGACGAACACGCTGGCGATGGCCGCATAGAAGGTCAGATACGATAGTTTAAAGCCCCCTATCCGGATAAATCCCTGCGCGAAGCTGGAGAAACGAGGATCGAAACCCGCCACCGGCGATGCACCTACTGAGTCGAAGTACAGCGAGTTGATGCCGTAGACGATGATCATAGTGCCCAAGGTGGTGATGAAGGGGGTCACGTTCAGGTAGGCCACGATCAGGCCGTTGACCAGCCCTATCAGCGCACCCACGGCACAGACCAGCAGGATCACCACCGGAATGGGCACTTCACCCAGGCTGGGGAACACCTTGTTGACGTTGGTCAGGGCCTGCAACATGGTGGCCGCGATCAGCGCCGCCAGACCGACCTGGCGACCGGCCGACAAGTCGGTGCCCTGGGTGATGATGATGCCCGCCACCCCGAGGGCGATGATGACCCGCACCGAGGACTGGGTCAGGATGTTGCTGAAGTTGGTGAGGCTCAGGAAGGAGGGTTCCTTGATCACGATGACCATGAGCAACACCAGCAACACCACATAGATGCCGTTCTCTTTGAGCGCCCGCATCAGATTGAAATTTTTAGCCGACTCCATAAATGTCTTCCTGTCTTATAGGTACAGAGATGCCAGGCGCAGGATCTCGCTCTGGTCAGTTTCTTTGGTGTTGACGATCCCCGCGACCCGGCCATTGCTCATGACCAGGATCCTGTCCGTGATCCCCAGCAATTCCGGCATCTCGGACGAGATGATGACGATCCCTTTGTCTTTCTTCGCCAGCTCCAGAATGAGCTGATAGATCTCGAACTTGGCCCCCACGTCGATGCCGCGGGTCGGTTCGTCCAGCATCAGGATCTCGGGTTGGGTCAGCAGCCAGCGGCCGATGATGACCTTCTGCTGGTTGCCGCCAGACAGGGAGCCGATCTGTGTCTGTTGGGTCGGTGTCTTGACCCGCATGGAGTCGATGACCCACTGGGTATCGCTCTTCATCTTGTTGTCGCTGAGCAACCCCATGGAGCTCTTGTAGCTGTCCATGTTGGCGATCAGGGAGTTGAAGGCGATGTCGAGACGGGAGTAGATGCCGGTGGAGCGACGCTCCTCGGTCACCAGCGCGAAACCGTTCTGGATAGCCTCATGAGCGTTGTGGTTCGCCACCGCCTTGCCGTGCAGCTTGATGGTGCCACCGCTGCGATCGCGAATGCCGAACAGGGTCTCGACGATGTCGGTACGCTTGGCCCCCACCAACCCGGCGATGCCGAGGATCTCCCCCTTGTGCAGGTCGAAGGTGATGTCCTGAATGGAGGGTTGGTTCTTGGCCGTCAGGTGCTCGACCTCGAGGATCACCTCTTTCGGCTGGTTGGTTTTCTCCGGGAAGCGCTGGGTCAGTTCCCGGCCGACCATCATGCCGATGATCTGATCCATGGTCATGCCTTTGAGCGGCTGGGTGGCCACCCATTGCCCATCCCGCAATATGGTGATCTCGTCACACAGCTGGAAGATCTCTTCCATCTTGTGGGAGATGTAGACAATGCCGCAGCCCTTGTCCTTGAGCTTGTTGATGATCTTGAAGAGGTGATTGACCTCTTTCTCGGTCAAGGACGAGGTGGGCTCATCCATGATGACGATCTTGGCGTCATAGGAGAACGCCTTGGCGATCTCGATCATCTGCATTTGGGAGACGGAGAGGGTCGCGACCTTGACCCGTGGGTCTATGTCGATGTCCAGCTCGTCGAAGATGTGTTTGGTGTCTTCATACATCTTGCCGTGGTCGACGAACCAGCCCTTGGTGGGGTAGCGGCCGAGCCACATGTTGTCCATCACGGTGCGTTGCAATACCAGGTTCAACTCCTGGTGCACCATGGAGACGCCATTTTCCAGGGCTTCTTTGGAGGAGGTGAAGTTGATCTCCTCGCCCTTGAAGAAGATCTTGCCCTCATCCTTTTCATAGATGCCGAACAAGCATTTGAGCAGCGTGGATTTCCCTGCGCCATTCTCGCCCATCAACGCATGCACAGAATGAGGACGGACCCGTAAATTGACATTATCGAGTGCCTTGACGCCAGGAAAGCTCTTACTGACGTCAATCATCTCCAACAGCCATTCTGATTGTTGCCGTGTTGTCATATCAGCCATCACATCGGGTTGAAACAGAGGGCAAGGGGGTCTCCCTTGCCCAGAGGGAGGGAATTATTCGAATTGAGACAGGTTGTCTTTATCTACACCCACGTAGGCAACGCGGACGACCTTGTTGTCGATCTTCCAGTTGGTGCCTTCACCGGCCGGTTTGCCTTCCGCCAGGTTCTTGGTCAGCTCGAAGGTCGCCTTGGCCTGGTTGGCCGCATCGTTCAACACGGTACCTGCCATGGCGCCGCTCTTGACCATGGCCAGGGCTTCCGGCAGGGCATCGACGCCGAACACCGGGATGGCGGTCTTGCCTTGGGCCTTAAGGGATTCAACAGCGCCCATTGCCATGCCGTCGTTGTTGGCGATGACCACTTCGATCTTGTTGGCGTTCGGGCCGGAGATCCAGGCGTCCATCTTGTCTTTGGCCATGGCGGTATCCCACATACCGGTATCCATGTGCAGCTGCTGGGTCTTGAGGCCGCCGTCATTCAGGGTCTTGATGACATAGGTGGTACGGGCTTCGGCATCCGGGTGGCCCGGCTCGCCCTTGAGCAGCACGAACTGGATGACGCCATCCTTGTTCAGATCCCATTCCGGGTGCGCCTTCCAGTGCTTGGCGATCAGCTGGCCCTGGATGATGCCTGATTCCTTGGAGTCGGTACCCACGTAGTAGGCCTTGTCATAGCTGGCCAGATCCGCAGCGCTCGGTTCCTTGTTGTAGAACACCACGGGGATCTCGTCGGCACGGGCCTTCTCGATCACGACAGGGGCCGCCGCCGGGTCAACCAGGTTGATGGCCAGTGCTTTCACGCCCTTGGCCAGCAGCACGTCGATCTGATCGTTCTGCTTGGACTGGTCGTTCTGGGAGTCGTTCATCAGCAGCTCGACGCCCGGGTTGGCCACGGCTTCTTTCTCGATGGCCTTGCGTACCACAGCCATGAAGTTGTCGTCGTACTTGTATACAGTTACCCCGATACGAGTATCAGCGTGGGCAGTAGCGCCTGCCGTCAGTCCCATCAGCAGGGCGGCAACTGTCGTGAGTTTTTTCATTGTTATGCTCCGATCTCTATGTCTGTTTTTGTAGGGAATGCTGTACACCATATGAACTGGCGCGAGCCTAATGTAATCAGTTTGTTGTCCGATGTTCTGTGATCCTGACGACAAAATGAAAACGTTTACACTCTGTTACACAGCACTAAACTCATTAAATATTAACGACTTAACAATAACTGAGACTCTTTTGGTTCATTTTGATGTCAGTGAGGGTGTCTGGTTCAGCGTAGAACACAGTTCCAATAGTAGCTCCCTGGTCGCAACCAATATTCGGGTCGCACGCTCTGACTCCAGGAGTCATCGCCGCCCACGCCCATGTGGAAGCCGTCGAGGCAGAGGTGCAGACCGCCCTCGGCCACCAGATCGGTCTGATGGCGCGCCAGCGCGAGCTGCTGCTGGCTGTAGCGACTGACGCTGAAGTGGAACTGGCCGTCGATGGCGAGATCCCCCAGCTGCAGTTGGCGGGTGTCGCAGCGCAGCCCGTTGTCGGTCGGGAACACATAAGGGGTGTGCAAGGCGTCGAACGGCAATTGCCAGCGGCCGATGTCGGCGGCGAGCAGCCTGTCCGGGTAATTCTCATGAGGGCCGCGCCCCAGCCAGCTCACCTCGTCTGCAGCGTCCGACAGCCAGAGCAAGGCACCGATACGTGGCAATGACGGCATGCTGGCCGCGACCTCCACCTCGATGCGAAGCGCCATGGCGCCGTCGGCGCTGAATTGGTGGTGCCAGCGGGTCAGCAGCTTGAGCTCCTCACCGACGAAGTAACCGTGCCGAGCCACCGCCGTCCCCTGCTCCGGGCTCACCACCAGGTCGAGGCAGCGATGCTGCAGATCGCCCAGCCCGGCGACCTGCCAGCGGGCAATCCAGGCGTTGGGATCGGCGTGATCCGCTTCGCTGGTGCCGATGTCATTGTCGAGCGGCGCCCGATAGAAATGATCGCCGATGGCGTCTCGCAGCCGCTCACGGCCCTGTTTGCACCAACTGCGGATACGACCACTGACCTTGTCCAGATGCCACTCACTGCCTGAGGTGGCAATCACCCAATGATCCGACTGCTCACTCACAGTGGCGCAGTCCAATACCGCTGGTAATGCCAGGGGGGTTGGCAGAATAAACTGCTGACGGGCCACCTCGTGCCCCGCCTCGGACCAGTCGGTGGCGGCAGGCTGCACTATGGCGACGTCCAGCCAGGCTTGCGTGCCGGCCTTGAAACGCGGCAGTTGCTCCAACAGGGTCAGGGTCACACTGCCCTGCGCCGTCAGGGATAGTGGGTATTCACCCTGGCTCAGCACCCGGCCGTCTTCTTGCAGCTGCCAGCGCAGCAGCTCGTTGTCGGTGGCACGGAACAGATGCTCGCTGCGAACATCGACCTTCAGCGGTGCCTGGCTCAGCAAGGCCAACACAAACGGCTGCTGGGCACGCTTGGCCTCGGCCAGCGCGGGGTGAGGCGTCCTGTCCGGGAACAGCAGGCCGTTGCAGCAGAACTGGCGATCGTTGGGGGTGTCACCGAAGTCACCGCCGTAAGCCCAGAAGTGGCGGCCATCCTCGGTGGCTTTGTCCAGCCCCTGATCCACCCAATCCCAGACGAAGCCACCTTGCAGCCGCGGATGGTCACGAAACGCCTGCCAGTAGTGGACGTAGCCCCCCAGGCTGTTGCCCATGGCGTGGGCGTATTCACACAGGATCAGCGGGCGGGTCTCCCCTGGCAGGCCGATCCACTTGGCCAGCGCCCATTTCGGCACCGCCGGGAAGGGTTGATCCTGATGGGTACGGGCGTACATGGGGCAGATGATGTCGGTGGCCGGGGTGTCGCCGCCGCCGCCCTCATACTGCACCGGCCGGCTCGGATCGCTCCCCTTGACCCATTGATACATGGCATCGTGGGCGGGGCCATAGCCGGACTCGTTGCCCAGCGACCAGATGATGATGCTGGGATGGTTGAAGTCCCGCGCCACCATGCGGGTGGCCCGCTCGAGGAAGGCACTGCTCCAGGCGGGATCCCGCGCCAGCCGCCCCATGGGGGTCATGCCGTGAGTTTCCAGATTCGCCTCGTCCACCACATAGAGGCCGAGCCGGTCGCACAGAGCATAGAAATCGGGGTGGTTGGGGTAGTGGGAGCAGCGCACCGCATTGAAGTTATTGCGCTTCATCAGCAGCAGATCCTGCTCCATGGCGGCGGGCGTCACCACATGACCCAGGGCCGGATCGTGCTCGTGGCGATTGGCGCCACGGATCAGCAAGGGTTGGCCATTGACCCGCAGCAGGCCGCCACTGATCTCCACCGTCCGAAAGCCCACGTCATAGGCCTCGCTCTCGATGGGCGAGCCCTGCTCGTCCTGCAAAGTCAGGGTCAGTCGATAGAGGTGAGGGGTCTCGGCGCTCCATTTATGCGGCGAGGTAACCGTCAGCCACAGCTCGCTCCTGTCGCCGTAAGCCCCCTTCTCATCGATGGGAGCCGTGCCAAGTGGCTGACACCGGCTGGCAATCAGGTCATTGCCCAGATAGAGATTCGCTTCCACCGCCAGCCCGGCACCCTCGTTGACCTGCACCTCCAGCTTGAGGCGGGCATCCCGATAGCAGGTATCCAGCTGTGGTGTGACGCGCACATCCAGCAGATGGCGCGCCGGTTTATGCAGCAGGCTGACGGAGCGGAAGATGCCGCTCAGACGCCACATGTCCTGATCTTCGAGGTAAGAACCATCAGACCAACGCAGCACCAGTACCGCCAGGCGATTTGAGCCAGCCTGCAGGAAGGGGGTCAGATCGAATTCGGCGGGCAACCGGCTGTCTTGTGAGTAGCCGACCCAGCGGCCGTTGCAGAACAGATAGAAGGCGCTGTCCACCCCGTCGAAGATGATGCGGGTCTGGCCGCTGGCCAGCCAGTCGGCAGACAGTTCAAACTCACGAGAGTAACAGCCGGTGGGATTAAGCGCCGGCACCCTGGGGGGATCGCAGGCGAAGGGGTACTTGATATTGGTGTAGATGGGGCGATCGAACCCCTGCAACTGCCAGTTGCCCGGCACCCTGATGCCGGTCGCAGCGGGCAGATCCTGGTTCAGCCAGGCATCTGGCACCTGCTCGGGCGCCTCGAAGAAAGAGAACTGCCAATCGCCGTCCAGCAGTAGACGCGATGACGAGGGAAGCCCTACCTGCGCATCGGCCTCACTGCGCCAGCTGGACAGGGGGGTATGGGCGGCCAACCGGTTGACGGATGTAATCGCCTGGGTCTGCCAATCCTGACGGGCCAAGATCTCCCTGAGCATCCTCTCTCTCCCTGCATTGAGTCATGAATATGAAAACGTATGCAGTGTAGGAGAGTTTGATATGGGAAACGGCGATCCTGCTCACACAGGTGTAAACGATTACACTCTAAATGTTAAGTAAAACGGGGTAAAAATAATTAAAGATAAGTAAAAATCACCATGGTCGTCATGGCGAGTTCCATAACGGTGCCGAACAGGGATGTATGAGGCTCCCTTACCCCTGACTGGGGCGAGCGGATGATGGTGGATCAGGTTTGGCATATGGGGATGGCGCTGTGCCAGTCCCATCGAGGCAGGATCAGGGCCTGACCGGCACCACCGAGGGATGGTTGATCAGGCTTGATATAGGGGCGGGGCGCTGTGCCAGCACCATCGAGACAGGATCAGGGTCTGACCGGCGCCACCGAGTGACGGTTAATCAGGCTTGGTGTGTAAACGCGGCGCTGTGTCAGCGTTATCGAGGCAGGATCAGGGTCTGACCGGTGCCACCGAGTGGCGGTTGATCAGGCTCGGTGTGTAAACGCAGCGCTGTGCCGGCGTCATCGAGGCAGGATCAGGGCCTGACCGGTGCCACCGAGTGGCGATTGATCAGCGTCGGGGTGTAGACGCGACTCTGCACCGCTTCGCTCTCCCCTGCGGCGAGTTGCAGCGCCAGCTTGGCCGCCTGGGCCGCCATCAGTTCGATGGGGTAACGCATGGTGGACAGCTTGGGCCTCAGATACCTGGCGTAGATGATGTCATCGAAGCCGACCACCGAGACCTCTTCCGGCACCTTGAGGCCGTTGTCCGCCAGCACCGAGATGGCCCCCGCCGCCATGGCATCGTTATAGGCCACCACGGCCGTGATGGGCAGCCCCTTGGCCAGCAGGTTGAGCATGGCGCGCTCGCCCCCCTCTTCGTTGGGCATGCCGCTCTCGATCAATTCGGGATCCGCACTCAGACCCGCCTCGAACAGGGCATCCTGATAGCCCTGATGGCGCAGCAGGGCATCCTCGATGGCATGATCCGAGCTGACGAAGGCGATATGGCGGTGCCCCAGCTCCAGCAGATGACGGGTCGCGGTAGCGGCCCCCTGCCGATTGTTGAGGGAGATGCAGCGCCCTTTGAGGGCCGAAATATCGCGGTTGATCAACACCATACCGGGTGCCCGCAGGGCATAATCGACAAGCTCTTCATCGCTCAGCGCCTTGCTGTGCACCACCAGCGCCTCACAGCGCTTGCCGATCAGCAGCTCGATGGCTTCCCGCTCCTGCTGCGCCCTGTGAAAACCATTACCCATCAGCAGATGCAGCCCCTGCTCCACCGCCACCGCAGCCACCCCTTTGACCAGGGCGCCGAAGAAGGGATCGGCCACGTCGCCGACCACCACGCCCATGGTGTCACAGGTCTGGTTGACCAGCGCCCGGGCGTTGGCATTGGGGGTGTAGCCCAGCTCGGCCATGGCTTTTCGCACCACCTCGCAGGAGGCGGCGCTGGCCTTGGGTGAGTTGTTCATCACCCGTGAAACCGTTGCCACCGATACATTGGCCAAACGGGCGACATCCTTGATGGTGCTCATGCTGTTTTCACTTATTTCACGGTATTGGACCGGGTCATTATACCGAGCAATGCCACTGATAACAGGGGTAAGGCCGACGGAGTCCCATTTTTGCCCCAGCAACAATGTGTAATCGTTTACACAAATATGTTACCCCGCTCACAGTTCGAAAGAGAGCGCCTCGGCTAGACTCCTGCTCAGGCTTTCTTGTGTGGGGAATAAGCGTGGAGAAGAGGATGAAAGTACTGGTCACCGGCGGCTGCGGCTACATTGGCAGCCATACCTGTCTTGCCTTGCAGGCCGCAGGCATAGAGCCCGTGGTGGTGGATAACCTGTGCAACAGCAAGCGCGGCGTGCTGACCCGCATTGCCGCCATCAGCGGCCATGAACCCGTCTTCTATCAGGGTGACATCCGTGACGAGGCGCTGCTGGATCGCATCTTCACCGAGCAGGATATTGCGGCGGTGATCCACTTCGCCGCCTTCAAGGCGGTCGGCGAATCCACCCGCATTCCCCTCGCGTACTACCAGAACAACCTGAGCGGCACCCTGGTGCTGCTGGAGGCGATGAAGCGTGCCGGCGTCCACAACCTGGTGTTCAGCTCCTCTGCTACCGTCTATGGCGACCCCGCAAGCACCCCCATCAGGGAAGATTTCCCCCGCAGCGCCACCAACCCCTACGGTCGATCCAAGTTGATCATCGAGCAGATCCTCGAGGATCTGCAGGCCGCCGAGCCCCACTGGAGCATGACGCTGCTGCGCTACTTCAACCCAGTTGGCGCCCACGAATCCGGCACCCTGGGGGAAGATCCCCAGGGCATTCCCAACAATCTGATGCCCTTCCTGACCCAGGTTGCCATCGGTCGCCGCCCCAGTCTCTCGGTCTTTGGAAACGATTACAATACGCTGGATGGCACCGGGGTGCGCGACTATATCCATGTAATGGATATCGCCGAGGGCCACGTCAAGGCGCTGCAGCATTGCACCCACAAGGCGGGCGTTCACGCCTACAACCTGGGCACCGGTCAGGGCCAGAGCGTGTTGCAGATGGTGGCGGCATTCGAAGCGGCCAGCGGTCGCCCCCTGCCCTACCAGATCGAACCAAGACGCCCCGGCGACATCGCCGAGTGCTGGGCCGACCCGACCAAGGCAGAGCGCGAGCTGGGCTGGCATGCCAACCGGGATCTTGCCGCCATGTGCGCCGATAGCTGGCGCTGGCAATCCACCAATCCACAAGGCTATGAAGCCTGATGCGCGTTGACCCGCTGGCGCTGGCAATCCGCCCGCCCACGGGGCTACTAGGCGTGATGTTCGTTTTGCGCCCTTCTCCCCTCGCGGGAGAAGGGCTGGGGATGAGGGGGCATAAAGCGCCTCATCCTGCCCGCAACCCTTTCATTCAGTTTTGAGGAGTGATGATGTTCAACCCGGTTGATCACCCCCACCGCCGTTTCAATCCGCTGACCGGCCAGTATGTGCTGGTCTCCCCCCACAGGGCCAAGCGCCCCTGGCAGGGGCAGGTCGAGAAGATAAGCCAGGCGCCGAGTCAGGCTCACGATCCTGACTGCTTCCTCTGTGCGGGCAACCGCCGCGTCACCGGCGATATAAACCCCGATTATCAGAGCACCTTCGTCTTCACCAATGACTTCGCCGCCCTGATGCAGGACACCCCGGCCGCCGACGACGCGCAGGATCCTCTGCTCAAACTGGAGGCCGCTCGCGGCACCAGCCGGGTCATCTGCTTCTCGCCGGATCACGGCAAGACGCTGCCCGAGCTGCCCTTGCCCGCCATCGAGGCAGTGATCCGCACCTGGATGGATCAAGTCGCCGAGCTGTCGCAGCAGTGGGAATGGGTGCAAGTGTTTGAAAACAAGGGCGCCGTCATGGGCTGCTCCAATCCGCACCCCCACGGCCAGCTGTGGGGCAGTGACTTCCTGCCCAACGAGATCGCCCGTGAAGAGCAGCATCAGCAAGCCTGGCTGGCCGAACACGGCCGCCCGCTGCTGCTCGACTATGTGGAGCGGGAATTGAAAGACAGATCCCGCATCGTGGTGGAAACCGAACACTGGCTGGCAGTGGTGCCGTTCTGGGCCGCCTGGCCGTTCGAAACCTTGCTGCTGCCCAAGACTCACGTGCCCTCCATGCTGGACCTCAATACCGAGCAACAGCAAGATCTGGCGGTGGCGATCAAGGAGCTCACCAGTCGCTACGACAACCTGTTCGAATGCAGCTTCCCCTACTCCATGGGCTGGCACTTCGCCCCGCCCCACTCCGATTGCCCAGAGGCCTGGCAGTTGCACGCCCACTTCTACCCGCCCCTGCTGCGCTCCGCGACGGTGCGCAAGTTCATGGTGGGTTTCGAGATGCTGGCCGAGACCCAGCGCGATCTGACCCCGGAGCAGGCAGCAGAACGGCTGCGCGCGCTTTCCCCCATTCACTACAGCCAGACCAATGAGGTAACCCCATGACCCCCAGCCAACGCGTCAGCGCCGTCTATGCCGAGCAGTTTGAGCAGCAACCCGACCTGCTGGTGCGCGCCCCCGGCCGCGTCAACCTCATCGGGGAACACACCGACTACAACGATGGCTTTGTGCTGCCTTGCGCCATCGACTACGAGACCTGCGTCGCCATCGGCCTGCGCAGCGACAATCTGATGCACGTGATCGCCGCCGACTACGGCAACCAGCGGGATATCTTCAGCCTCGACCAACCCATCAGCCATCACCCGGATCAACGCTGGAGCGACTATATCCGTGGCGTGGTGAAGCACCTGCAGGCCCGTGGTTATGCGCTGCGCGGTCTCAATCTGGTGGTCTCCGGCAACGTGCCGCAGGGCACCGGGCTCTCCTCCTCCGCCTCGCTGGAGGTGGCCATCGGTCAGGCCTTCAAGGAGGCGCTTGGACTGGACATCAGCCAGGCCGAGATAGCGCTGAACGGCCAGCAGGCAGAGAACCAGTTCGTCGGCTGCAACTGCGGCATCATGGATCAGATGATCTCCGCCAGCGGCGAGGTAGATCACGCCCTGCTGCTGGATTGCCGCTCCCTCGAGACCCGCCTCATCCCCATGCCGACCGACCTGGCAGTGCTGATCGTCAACTCCAACGTGCGCCGCGGCCTGGTGGACAGCGAATACAACACCCGCCGTCAGCAGTGTGAGACAGCCGCCCGTCACTACGGGGTCAAGGCGCTGCGCGACCTCGATCTGGCCGCACTGGAGGCTGGGAAAGCGGGGCTGGATGAAGTCTGTTATCGCCGCGCCCGTCACGTGGTGGGGGAAAACACCCGCACCCTGGCCGCCGCCGATGCGTTGGCCAGCGGCGATCTGGTGCGCCTCGGCGAGCTGATGGCACAGTCTCATGCCGCCATGCGCGATGATTTCGAAATCACTGTGCCCCCCATCGACGGCCTGGTGGAGATCATCAAGGCGCAGATCGGCACCGAGGGTGGCGTGCGCATGACCGGCGGCGGCTTCGGCGGCTGCGTGGTCGCCCTGCTGCGCCCTGAGCGAGTGAGCGAGGTGATCGCCACGGTCGAGGCTGAATACTCAGAGCGCTTCGGCCTCAAGGCGGATTGTTATGTCTGCCGCGCCACCGCCGGGGCTGGCCGGCTATGAGCCAAGCCATGACGCCGTTCGAGCTGGAAAACGAGCTGGGGCTGCGCCTGCGCGGCCTCGATTTTGGCGCGACCCTGACCTCCCTCAGCCTGCCGCTCGGTGAAGGGCGGCGAGAAGTGCTGCTCGGCTGCACCGACGCCGATTACCCGACCCAGCAGGTCTGGCTGGGAGCGGTCGCGGGGCGCTTCGCCAATCGCATCGGTGGCGCCGAGCTGGTTCGCGACGGCCAGCGCTGGCTCCTTGACGCCAATCAGTCGCCCCACTGCCTGCACGGCGGGCGGGGTGGCTTTCATCGCCAGAGCTGGCAGATCAAGGAGTTGGAAGCGGACCGGGTCCGACTGCAGTTGCGATCAAAGGATGGCGACCAGGGCTTTCCCGGCAACCTGAAGGTGGAGCTGGAGTACCGACTCGAACAGTGGGATCTGGTGGTGGACTTTCATGCCAGCACCGACGCCCCCACCCCGGTCAGCCTCACCAGCCACAGCTACTTCAATCTCGATGGCGGCAGCAAAGATGTGCGCCAGCACGCCATCACCATCAGGGCGGAACGCTTCCTGCCTACCGATGCCAGCGGCTTGCCCCTCGCACCCAGTGCGGTGGAAGGGCCCTTCGATCTGCGTACCGAGCGCCTCATCGGTCAGGATTGGCTGAGCCATCCCCAACAACGGCAGGCCAAGGGTTACGATCACGCCTACCTGCTCGGCGGCGAGCAGTCGGAGTGGGCCGCGCGGGTGGTCTCGGCAGACAAGCAGCTGGCGATGGAGGTGCATACCAACCAGCCGTCCCTGCAGTTCTACAGCGGCAACTGGCTGGCCAGCACCCCGGGACGGGACGGCTTGCCTCACCAGGATCATCAGGGTTTCTGCCTGGAGGCACAGCAATTGCCAGACAGCCCCAACCGCCCCGAGCTGGGGGATCCCTGGTTGCTGCCCGGCCAGCGCTATCATCACCAGACCCGTTATCGTTTCGTCCCCGCGGCCTGAGTTTTTCTCACCCTCTCTCCCGGAGATCTGGGTGTCGTCGCCGCCGGGCTCGATGGAGCGCCGCCTCGCGGGAGGGGATGGCAAGTTTCGAACGCAACGCAATGAATCAGCCTCAAGACAGGAGTTTTTATGGATGACAACTACCTCGCAGCGCCCAACCGTTACCAGCGGCAACCCTATAGGCCCGCGGGCCGCCACGGCCTGCGGCTGCCCAGCATAGGGCTGGGGCTCTGGCACAACTTTGGCGAGGGCAGCGATCCCGCCAAGGTGAAGGCCATGGTGCATCAGGCGTTCGATCTGGGGGTCACGCATTTTGATCTGGCCAATAACTACGGACCACCGCCGGGCTCTGCCGAGACCACTTTCGGCGCTGTGCTCAAGGGCAGCCTGGCGCCCTATCGCGACGAGCTCGTCATCGCCAGCAAGGCGGGCTATGTGATGTGGGATGGTCCCTATGGCGACGGTGGCAGTGCCAAGTACCTGTTTGCCAGCCTGCACCAGAGCCTGCGCCGGCTCGGCCTCGACTATGTGGACATCTTCTACCACCACAGGCCGGACGCCCGCACCCCGCTGGAGGAGACCTGTCAGGCGCTGGCGTTGATGGTGCGCCAGGGCAAGGCGCTCTATGTCGGTCTCTCCAACTACCCAGCCGAGCTTGCCGCCAAGGCGGCGGCCCGACTGGCCGAGCTCGGCACCCCTTGCCTGGTCAATCAGCTCAAGTATTCGCTGTTCCAGCGCGAGATCGAGGCCGAGACCCTGCCGGTCTGCCGTGAACATGGGGTGGGCGTGGTGGCCTTCTCGCCCCTGGCCGGTGGCCTGCTCAGCGATCGCTATCTGGCCGGGATCCCCGCGGATTCCCGCGCCGCCAGCGCCAGCCCCTTCCTCCAGCCGGATCAGATAACCCCGGACAAGCTGGCCCGGATCCGGGCCCTGCATGCCCTGGCGCGGCAACGGGGACAATCCTTGTCACAGCTGGCACTGCAGTGGGTGCTGCGCGATCCCGTGGTGAGCTGCGCCCTGATCGGTGCCAGCAGCCCGCAGCAGATAGTCAGTGCGGTCGAGGCCCTGAGCCTGCCAGCCCTGGATGAGGAATTGCAGCATAAAATACTATCCGTAGTGAATTAACAGCTCGGTTATCCTTCCATAAGAAAGCTAACCCATAAAGATACCCAGTCGGCTCGGGTCATGGCAGTCAAAACCATGGTCCACCTCTACCCAAACGGACCACAATATTCTCTGGTTGCCCGCGGGGTTTTCCGCCATCATTGGCTGCCCCGACCCCGCTCGGGGTTGATTTTATCCGGACCCATCAACCAAGAGATTTGAACCATGACAGACTCCTACGCCCTGTTTGTTGCCTTTGTGCTGGGCATAGTGGAAGGCCTGACCGAGTTTCTGCCCGTTTCCTCCACCGGCCACATGATCATCGTCGGCCATCTGCTCGGTTTCGAAGGCCCCAAGGCCGCCACCTTCGAGGTGGTCATTCAGATGGGCTCCATCCTGGCGGTGGTCGCCGTGTTCTGGCGCAGACTGTTCGGGCTGATCGGCATCCATTTCGGCCAGAAACCGGCAAAGGACCACGCCACCCTCTCCCTGATCCACATCATCCTCGGCATGATGCCCGCGGTGATCATCGGCCTCGCCATCCACAGCTGGATCAAGGCCAATCTGTTTGGCCCAGAGACCGTCATGTATGCCCTGGTCGCCGGCGGTATCTTGCTGATCATCGCCGAGAAGTGCCGCCCCGTCGTGCGCTCCGAGACCCTGGATGACATCAGCTACAAGCAGGCGTTCGGCATCGGCCTGTTCCAGTGTCTGGCGCTCTGGCCCGGCTTCTCCCGCTCCGGTGCCACCATCAGTGGCGGCATGTTGATGGGGATCAGTCGTCAGGCCGCGGCCGAGTTCTCCTTCATTCTGGCGGTGCCCATGATGGTGGCCGCCAGCGGGCTGGATCTCTACAAGAGCCGTGACTTCCTCTCCATGGCGGACTTCCCGATGTTTGCGGTGGGCTTCATCACCGCCTTCGTGGTGGCCATGATCGCCATCAAGACCTTCCTCGCGCTTATCCGCCGCCTCGATTTCATCCCGTTCGCCATCTACCGCTTCGTGGTGGCTTTCGCCGTCTACCTGGTGTTTGTGGCCTGAGCCAACTCGGCACGATCAAAAAAGGGACCCGTCGGGTCCCTTTTTTATTCACTCATCGTCGTCAGTAGAGGCGATGGCTGATGCCGTTCAACAGCCGTGGCAGTCCCTTGGTGAAGCGGATCGGCGCATCCAGCACCGTGTAGCAGAGGCAACCGTCCGGGGTATGCGGGCTGTGGGCGTGACTGGCATCGTGCCAGATGAAATCCCCCGCCTGATAATGGGTCTCGCCATCTTGCATATTGCCCGCCAGCAGCAGGGTCAACTCGTAGCCCTGATGGGTGTGCTCCGGGATGCGACCACCGGCCTCGATGTGCAGCAGGCTGGCCCGGGCGCCCTGCTCGGTCAGCGGCAGACTGTGCTGACGGATGCCGCCGAGGTGGCGCCAGCTGGCCCCATGATAGCGGGCCAGCACCCTGGGCAGGCGATAACCTCGACCCGCTACCTGCAGCTCGGGCAGGGGACTGGCGACGGGCATCGCGTGCGCTGCGGGTTGTTGCAGGATATCCGCCAGCATGGCATCCCACTCAGGCGCGATGGCATCGGCCGCCATGGGGGTCACTATGGGCGCGGCGACGAGGTGAAGGGCCGCCAGCTCGGCCTCGCAGGCACGCAGCCCGGCACCGCAATCGGCACAGAGTTCACAGTGGGCAGAGACCCCGACCGCCAGTGGCAGTGGCAACTCATCGGCGGCAAAGGCGCGCAGCATGGCGTGGGTGGGATGGGCTTTAATCATGATGTTGCTCCACTTGCTCTTTCAATTTCTGCAATGCCAGCCGCAGCCTGGACTTGATGGTACCCAGCGGCACGCCGAGCAGATCCGCCAGCTCCTGCTGGGAGAGCTCCTGCAAGTAGATGCCGCGCACCACCTGCTGCTGCGCCTGGGGCAAGGCGGCCAGATGGTGCGCCATCTGGCTCGTCAACACCGCCCCCTCGCCGTCACTCAGGTGCTCCTCTTCTGCCTTGAACTCCAGCACCGGCCACAGCTCCTCGGCGCAGAGATCCTCCTTGCTGGCACGGCGGCGGCGCAGCATGTCGAAGCACTGATTGCGCATGACGGTGTAGATCCAGGTGGTCGGGGCGCCCTTGTCGGGCCGATAGAGCCGTGCCTTCTGCCAGACCAGCAACATGGTCTCCTGCACCAGTTCCAGGGCATTGGCCTCACTGCCAAGATGGCGCAGGCCATAACCACGGATGCGGGGGGCGAAGTGGTGAAACAGGGCGGCGAAGGCGAGCTTGTCGGCCTGCTCAGCCACGCGCAGCAACTGCGACTTCAGATCACCATCTGGGTTATCCATGAGGGGCGAGATCTTGTGGTGGATAAGTGATGGTTGGCTAGTATATGTCATCGCACCCGACCTTGATGGCTGTCCTCTCTCTCAGTACGACGGCCACCCGGAAAGGATCACAGTGGCGAGCGAATTCAGTGGCTCGCCACCAGCAGCCCACTCAGCAGCGAGAGCGCGGGTTGATTGTCCTCGGCCGCCACCAGCCACTGTTTCTGCTCCACCGGAATGGGCAGCACCTCGAGCCAGCGCTGCGCCACCCAGCTCGCATCGTCCCAGTCGGGAGCGGGATAGAGCGCCGCATACTCGGGGTAATCCTGGAACACATCCTGCAGTGCCCTGGCCAGAGAGTGTTGATCGGCATTGAGCCGGCTGGTCTGCCAGGGAGGCAGCGCCTCGACTTCGCCGACCCGCAGGCCATCGGACTCCTGCCACAGATCCTGGATCTGCACCCGCGCCATCCCGAGCACAGTGATGCCGAGCAGGCCGTCCGGCAGCAGATCGAAATCGATGATCCGCACCCGGGTGGCGATGGGGTACATGTTGCGCAGCGCCTCGGGCTGACGGGGATCCAGCATGCAGATGGCAAACGCCCGCTCCTGCGCCTCGGCGATCATGCGCTGATAGCGAGGCTCGAAGATGCGCAGCGGCATGATGCCGCCGGGCAGCAGGTGAGCGGAGAGCGGAAACAGCGCCAGTTTCATCAGGATCGTCCTCTGTCGACTTCTCCTGATGATACGACCGCGGCGGAGGGCAAGATCATTCAGATCGAGTTGGAATAAAAAACCCTTTAACAATCAGGGGAAAATAGCCTGGACAAGCCGCTTCGATATGCAGTAGAAATGGATAACAACCACTTACTCCAAGCAATATTCTGGATTTAGGTGGTAAACGCAGTGAAATATCCGCCACACCAATACGGTCGGGCCATTCCTATAGTTTTCTCGGCCCGATGCGGGTAAAATTCACGCCCTTATCTAGTCAGTCATTTTTCGACGCGCAACCTCGGTGGTCAGTTATGAAAGAGCATATTCATCATCTACTTGAACAAACGGTAGCCAATCTCAAGTCCGCCGGTATCCTGCCTGCCGACCTGGAAGCCCGGGTGCAAGTAGACCGATGCAAGGAGAAGGCTCACGGTGACCTGGCCACCAACCTGGCCATGCTGCTGGCCAAACCGGCCCGCAAGAACCCCCGCGAGCTGGCCACTGCCATTATCGAGCACCTGCCCGCCTCGGATCTGATCGCCAAAGTCGAGATCGCCGGGCCTGGCTTCATCAACTTCTTCTTCGACCCGAGCTGGCTGGCCGGTCAGGTCGAGGCCATGGTGACCAGTGCCAACGCCAACGTGAAGCTGCCTACGCCACAAACCGTGGTAGTGGATTACTCCGCTCCCAACGTGGCCAAGGAGATGGCGGTGCACCACATCCGCTCAACCGTGATCGGTGACGTGGCGGCCCGCGCCCTGGAATTCCTCGGCCACAACGTTGTGCGCGCCAACCACATCGGCGACTGGGGCACCCAGTTCGGCATGTTGATCGCCTATCTGGAGAAGATGGCCAACGAGCACGCCAGCGACATGGCGCTCAAGGATCTGGAAGCCTTCTACACCCAGGCCAAGCGCTACTACGACGAAGATGAAGCCTTCGCCGAGCGTGCCCGCAACTACGTGGTCAAGCTGCAGGGCGGCGATGAGTACTGCCGTACCATGTGGAAGAAGCTGGTCGACATGACCATGGAGCAGAACCAGATCAACTATGACCGCCTGAATGTGTCCCTGACCAAAAAGGACATCATGGGCGAGTCCATGTACAACGACATGCTGCCGGAGATCGTGGCCGACCTGAAAGCCCGTGGCCTGGCGGTCGAGAGCGAAGGCGCCACCGTGGTGTTCCTCGACGAATTCAAGAACAAGGATGGCGAGCCCATGGGCGTCATCATCCAGAAGAGCGATGGTGGTTTCCTCTACACCACCACCGATATCGCCTGTGCCAAGTACCGTTACGAGACCCTCAAGGCAGACCGAGTGATGTACTTCATCGACTCCCGTCAGCACCAGCACCTGATGCAGGCCTGGACCATCACCCGCAAGGCGGGCTATGTACCGGAATCTGTACCGCTCGAGCACCACGCCTTCGGCATGATGCTGGGCAAGGATGGCCGTCCCTACAAGACCCGCTCCGGCGGTACCGTCAAGCTGGTCGACCTGCTGAACGAGGCCGAGGAGCGCGCCACCGCGCTGCTGGAGAACCGCAACAGCGACCTGTCTGCCGAAGAGAAAGCCAAGGTGGTGCACGCCATCGCCATGGGCGCGGTCAAATATGCAGACTTGTCCAAGAACCGCACCACCGACTACATCTTCGACTGGGATCTGATGCTGTCGTTTGAAGGCAACACCGCCCCTTATCTGCAATACGCCTACACCCGTATCCAGTCCATCTTCCGCAAGGCCGGCGTCAGCGCCGACAGCCTGACCGGCAAGGTGGTGCTGAACGAGGAAGCGGAAGAGGTACTGGCCCAGAAGCTGATCCAGTTCTCCGACGCCATCAACAGCGTCGCCGACAAGGGCATGCCGCACCTGCTCTGTACTTATCTGTACGAGCTGTCCGGTAACTTCATGACCTTCTACGAAGCCTGCCCGATCAACAAGGATGGCGTCGATGAGGTCAGCCGCCAGAGCCGTCTGCTACTGTGTGCCGCCACCGCCAAGGTCCTGAAACTGGGTCTGGGCGTGCTGGGTATTCACACCCTGGAGCGCATGTAATAGATGGCAACCCGGGATTACGTCGGCAACAGCCCGAGACGACGGGCCGGTGGTCGTAACACCAAGAAAGCGGCACCTCGCCGCTTTCCTGTTATCCCGGCACTGCTGGCCGGGGCCCTGCTCGTCGGCTTTGGCGCCTTCCTCTACCTGATCAATGGCAAGGGCGCCGATGCCCCGACCATCGAGGAGCAGGTCAAGGCCAACAAGCCGAAGGCACAGGGCAATGGCCTGCCCCAGGAGAAGTGGAGCTACATCGAACGGCTGGAAAACAAGCAGGTGGACATCATTGAGCCGCCGCCCCAGCCGGGTGTGCTGCCGCCGCCACCGGCGCAGACCCTGACCCTGCAGCCCGAGAAACTGCCGCAGCCGGTGCCGACGGACATTCCCCAGCCGGGAACCCCCATCGGTCAGGTGAAGCCCTATCAGCCGCAGCCGGTGCAACCCGCCAAGCCCGCTCCCGTGGCCAGTGCCCAGGAGCAGGTGATCGATCGCAAGGCCGAGCTCGCGCGGATGGAAAAAGAGATGCGTGCCGAGCAGGAGAAAGCCAAGGCAGCTGCTGCGCAAACCGCGGCCGCAGCCGACGGTGGCCGCTACATGATGCAGTGCGCCGCACTGCGCTCGCAGGATTCTGCCGAGTCGCTCAAGGCCCGTATCGCCTTCACCGCCGGGCTCTCGTCCAGCCTGCAGGTGGTCAATGGTGGCGGGGGGACCGTCTACAAGGTGATGGTCGGCCCGTTCAACGGCAAGGCCGCCGCCGACGGCGCCAACCGCAAGCTGCAAGGGGCCGGCATCAGCGGCTGTATTCCCAAGAAGGGTTGAACCCCTTCACCGAAAACGAGAAGGCAGGGCCAGCGCCCTGCCTTCTTTTTATCCACCGTTTTGCCGCCAGCCACATCATCCCATTTTAAACCGCTGCCGCTGCAGGGTTGAAAAATGCGAGCCAGCCCCCCATCTTTCTTGCCATGCACAGTCAGGCCGTTTTTCGGCTCAAGCGAGGTAAGTAAAGTGACTACCATAGTTTCTGTCCGCCGCAACGGCCAAGTCGTGATCGGGGGTGATGGCCAGGTATCCCTCGGCAACACCGTCATGAAGGGCAACGCCCGCAAGGTTCATCGTCTCTATAACGGCAAGGTGCTGGCGGGCTTCGCCGGCGGTACTGCCGATGCCTTCACCCTGCTCGAGCGTTTCGAGGCCAAGCTGCAGGCCCACCAGGGCAATCTGGAGCGCGCCGCCGTGGCGCTGGCCAAAGACTGGCGCACCGATCGCGCCCTGCGTCGCCTCGAAGCCCTGCTGGCGGTCGCCGATGAGCACAAGTCCTTCATCATCACCGGCAACGGTGACGTGGTGCAGCCGGAGCACGATCTCATCGCCATCGGCTCGGGCGGCAACTTCGCCCAGTCCGCCGCCACCGCCCTGCTGGAAAATACCGATCTCGATGCCAAGAGCATCGTCGAGAAATCCCTCAAGATCGCCGGCGACATCTGCGTCTTCACCAACCAGCACCACACCGTTGAAGTGTTGGAGTACGCCCCCAAAGAGACCGAGCCGAAGTAAGGCCCCTCTTTGCCAATTTGCAAGGGGTGGGCCCTGCCCGCCCCGGATACAGGAATGCCATCATGTCCGAGATGACCCCGAGAGAAATCGTCCACGAGCTGGACCGCCACATCATTGGTCAGGCCGACGCCAAGCGCGCGGTGGCCGTTGCCCTGCGTAACCGCTGGCGCCGGATGCAACTCAGCGAAGAGATGCGCCATGAAGTGACCCCGAAAAACATCCTGATGATAGGCCCGACCGGCGTCGGCAAGACCGAGATCGCCCGTCGTCTGGCCAAGCTCGCCAACGCCCCCTTCATCAAGGTCGAAGCCACCAAGTTCACCGAGGTGGGCTATGTGGGCAAGGAAGTGGACAGCATCATCCGTGACCTGACCGATGTCGCCATCAAGCTGGTGCGCGAGACCGAGATGGAGAAGATGAAATTCCGCGCCGAGGAAGCCGCCGAGGAGCGCATCCTCGACGCCCTGCTGCCGAACCCGCGCAACAGCTGGGGCGAGGAAGAGAAGGCAGACAACTCCAACACCCGCCAGGTGTTTCGCAAGAAGTTGCGGGAAGGCCAGCTGGATGACAAGGAGATCGAACTGGAGCTGTCCGCCAGCCCCATGGGCGTCGACATCATGACCCCACCGGGCATGGAAGAGATGGCGAACCAGCTGCAGGGCCTGTTCCAGAACCTGGGTCAGCAGCAGAAGAAGAAGCGCAAGATCAAGGTCAAAGAGGCCATGAAGGTGCTGATCGAGGAGGAGGCCGCTCGTCTGGTCAACCCGGAAGAGCTGAAGCAGAAGGCCATCCACGCGGTGGAGAACAACGGCATCGTCTTCCTCGACGAGATCGACAAGATCTGCAAGCGCGGCGAGAGCTCGGGTCCCGACGTCTCCCGCGAAGGGGTACAGCGCGATCTGCTGCCACTGGTGGAAGGTTGCACCGTTAATACCAAGCACGGCATGGTGAAGACGGATCATATCCTGTTTGTCGCCTCTGGCGCCTTCCAGGTCGCGCGTCCGTCCGATCTCATCCCCGAGCTGCAGGGTCGCCTGCCGATCCGGGTCGAGCTGACCGCGCTCACCACCGAAGACTTCGAGCGCATCCTGACCGAGCCGAACGCCTCCCTGACCGATCAATATCAGGCGCTGATGGCAACCGAAGGGGTCAAGATCGAGTTCACCAAGGACGGCATCCGCCGCCTGGCCGAGGCCGCCTGGCAGGTCAACGAGCGTACCGAGAACATCGGTGCCCGTCGTCTGCATACCGTGATGGAGCGGCTGATGGAAGACATCTCCTACGATGCCTCCGAGCAGTCTGGTGCGACTTTCACCATAGATGCCGACTACGTCAACGCCCACCTCGGCAAGTTGATCGAAGACGAGGATCTGAGCCGCTTCATCCTCTAAGCGCAGCTCAGGCCCATGAAAAACGCCTCCCACGTGGAGGCGTTTTTATATCTGCCACATTACTCCGGCGCCAGCACGGCCCTTGCCTCACGCCCGCTGGCCCAGAGGCCCAACCCGATCAGCAAGGCCGCCGCCACAAAGCTGAACTGCATGCCAAACCTGACCGCCGCCGGAGCCGCCATGGTCAAGTCACTGGCTCCCACCAGGCTGGCAAACAGGCTGCCAAGCCCGGCGGCGCCGGTCAGCTGGCCCAGGTTGCGTGCCAGGGTCAACAAGCCTGCCACGGCGCCACGGTACTGCTCCTCTGCCCGGCCGACCACGGCGCTGTTGTTGGCGGTCTGGAACAGGGCATAGCCGGCCGTCATCAGCAAAATGGGGCATAAATAGCCGAGTGGCCCCAAGTTGGCAGGCAGGATACTGAGCCCGATGGCCGCGAGCAGCATGGCCCCCAGCCCGAGCCGCACCACCGGCAACGCCCCCAGTTTGTCCACCAGCCAGCCGGCAGGCATCCCCGTCAGGGCCGCCATCAGCGGCCCACCCGAGATCCAGAGCCCCACCGTCACCATGTCGAGCCCAAACACCCCGTGCAGATAGAAGGGGCCGATCAGCAGGGTCAGCACCATCACGCTCGCCACCAGCGCACTGCCGAGCAGACCGCCGCGCAAGGCGGATTCACGCAGCAGCGTCAGGGGCAGCAAGGGGGAACGGGCGCGACCTTCGCTGCGCGCCAACAGCCAGGCGGCGAGCAAGCCCATCGGGATCAACCAGAGGACATAGTGATGGCCCGAGTGCTGGCCAGCGCTCAACAGCAGACCGTAGCAGAGCAACAGCACCACCAGCGCCAGCAGGCTGACGAGGTTGATGGCCTCTCCCCGCGACCTTGCACCATCCGCTGGCAAGCCCATGATGCCAGCCCCCAGCGCCAGCAGACTGAGAGGTACCAAAAACAGGAAGGGCGCCTGCCAGCCCAGGGTGCCGATCAACAGGCCGCCAAAGGCAGGGCCGAGCGCGGTGCCACAGGCCGACAGGGTGCCGAGCAGCCCCATGCCCCAGCCGCGCCGCTCTGCCGGTACCAGCTGCCCCACCATGGCCAGCGCCAGGGCGATCATGCAGGCCGCCCCCGCCCCTTGCAGCGCACGCGCCGCAATTAGCCAGCCCATGCTGGGCGCCAGGGCGCACAACAGGGAGGCCAGTGCAAACAGGGCCATGCCCCCAAGCAGCAGGCGGCGGCGACCAAGCAAGTCCCCCAGCCGCCCGACTACCAGCGTCAAACAGGTGATCCCCAGCAGGTAAGCCACCAGCACCCACTGCAGCAGGGAGAAGGGCACCGAAAATGCCTGCCCCAGCGCCGGCAGCGCCAGGTTGGCCATGCTCCCCGCCAGCATGGGCAGCAGGGTCACCAAGCCGAGCGCCAGCAAGCCTGCACGGCGAGCACCGGATGATGGAGGAATAATGGGATGGGACATGAGCAGAGCCTCGGCAACAAAGGATGCTGACAAGGCTAGCCAGAACGCTGAAACGGCGGAAGACGCACGGCTTGCAACTTATCAGTGCATCAGACGCCATATCAAGTGAGCCCGCATCTTGTATGATGAGCAATAAGCGCCCGAATATTCAGGCGCTGGCTCACTCGGCAAAGGCATGACCATGACTACACCGGATCTCAATCTGTTGATCACCCTGGATGCGCTGCTCGCAGAGGGCAGTGTGGCCGGCGCCGCCAGGCGGCTCTCCTTAAGCCCCTCCGCCATGAGCCGGGCCCTTGCCCGCTTGCGCGAGACCACGGGGGATCCCTTGCTGGTGCGCGCCGGCCGGGGTCTGGTGCCCACCCCGCGCGCCCTGGCCCTGCGCGAGCAGGTCGCCCGGCTGGTGCAGGATGCCGGGATGGTGCTGCGCCCTCAGCAGGACGTTAACCCGACCCAGCTGGTGCGCACCTTTCGCCTGCGGGCCAGCGATGGTTTCGTGGAGACGCTCGGCCCCGCCCTGCTGGCACGGCTCGCTACCGAAGCGCCCGGGGTGCGGTTGCACTTCGTCGCCAAGCCAAACAAGGAGAGCGACCCCTTGCGCCACGGCGAGCTGGATTTCGAGAGCGGGGTGATAGGAACCAATACGGCACCCGAGCTCCATAGCCAGGCGCTGTTTCGGGATCGCTTCGTCGCCGTGGTGCGGCCCGGCCATCCGCTCTGCACTGAGCCCCTGACCGCCAGCCGCTACGCATCCGCCCACCACATCATGGTGTCGCGTCGTGGCCAGGAGCATGGCCCCATCGACCAGGCGCTGGCCGCCCTCAAGCTGGAACGCCATGTCGCGACCCTGGTGCCCGGGTTTGCCACGGCGCTGGCGCTGGTGCGCGGCAGCGAGCTGGTGGCGACCGTGCCCGAGCTGCACTGCGCCAGCCTGCACGGCGATCTGGTACGGCTGCCGCTACCCTTCCCTCTACCCGGTCTGACACTGGCCCTGCTCTGGCACCCCAGACTGGATGCCGATCCGGCCCACCGCTGGTTGCGCCAGCTGATCCGGGAGATCTGTGCCCAACCACCCTATGGCAAGCTGCCTGAATGATGAAAGTTAACCACGTCCCCCATCACTAGCCATCTGGCACCTGGCTGTCACCCCATGTCTTGGCGGTTGGCTTGGCCACACAGGATGCGCTCCGACTGCCAGATCCCCTTTACTCCTCCCATCCCCAATATCCCGTCAAATTGACCACTGGTATACCCATTTATGGATAGCTCACAACTTAATCAAGTTACCCCTTAGGGAATATATAAATAGACACTTGATTTGCATCAATTGCCAGACCCCGCCGACTGGGTAGCCTAGCGTCAGAATGACGTTTTATTACTCCAAATTAGAGGCAATCCATGAGCAAAGTCAGGCTGGCCGTCATAGGGAACGGCATGGTGGGGCACCGCTTCATCGAAGAGTTGATCGAGCGGTCCGACCCAGGCCAATTCGAGATCACCGTCTTCGGTGCAGAACCGCGTCCCGCCTACGATCGTGTCCATCTATCCTCCTACTTCTCCCACCACACCAGCGAAGATCTCTCCCTCGTCAAACCCGGTTTCTACGAGAAGCACGGCATCCGCCTGCTGCTCGGCGAGGCAGTCAAGCTTGTCGATCGCGCCAAGCGCGAGGTGCACTCCAACAAGGGCACCGTGGTCGGTTATGACAAGCTGGTGCTGGCGACCGGCTCCTACCCCTGGGTGCCGCCGATCAAGGGCAGCGAGCACCATGAGTGCTTCGTCTATCGCACCATCGAAGACCTGAAAGCCATCCGCAGCGCCAACAAGAGTGGCAAAAACGGGGTGGTAGTAGGCGGCGGCCTGCTCGGTCTGGAAGCGGCGGGAGCCCTCAAGGCGCTCGGCCTCGAGACCCACGTGGTGGAATTCGCCCCCGTGCTGATGGCGGAACAGCTCGACGGTCAGGGTGGCCAGCTGCTGCGCCGCAAGATTGAATCCATGGGCGTGCAGGTGCACACCAGCAAGAGCACCAGCGAGATCCTGATGCACGGCGGCAAGGAGGCCAAACACCGCCTTGCCTTCGCCGACGGCAGCCAGCTTGATGTGGATGTGGTGGTCTTCTCCACCGGGATCCGCCCGCAAGACACCCTCGGCCGTTACTGCGAACTGACCATCGCCGACCGTGGCGGTGTGCTGATCGACGATCACTGCCTCACCTCAGATCCCGACATCTATGCCATCGGCGAGTGCGCCGCCTGGCAAGGCCGCTTCTTCGGTCTGGTGGCACCGGGCTACAAGATGGCCCAGGTCACCGTCGATCACCTGCTCGGCGGCGACAACCGCTTCGAGGGGGCGGACATGAGCGCCAAGCTCAAGCTGCTCGGCGTTTCCGTCGGCTCTATCGGCGATGCCCATGGCCGCACCCCCGGCAGTCACAGCTATGTGTTCCAGGACGACCAGGCCGGCGTCTACAAGAAAATCGTGGTGAGCGAAGACAACAGCCGCCTGCTCGGCGCCGTGCTGGTCGGTGACGTGGATGACTACGGCAACCTGCTGCAGCTGATGCTCAACGCCATGCCGCTGCCCGCTCACCCGGATACCCTGATCCTGCCCGCCTACGCCGGTGCCAAGCCGACCCTGGGGGTGGACGCTCTGCCGGCCAGCGCCCAGATCTGCTCCTGCTTCGACGTCTCCAAGGGCGACATCGCCCAGGCGGTCGCGGAAGGGCACACCACGCTCGCCGCCATCAAGCAGCACACCAAGGCCGGTACCGGCTGCGGCGGCTGCGTGCCCCTCATCAGCCAGGTGCTCAACGCCGAACTGGTGAAACAGGGCATCGAGGTCAACAACCACCTCTGCGGCCACTTCTCCTACTCCCGTCAGGAGCTGTTCCACCTGGTCAAGGTGGAAGGGATCAAGAGCTTCGACGAGCTGCTGGCCAAACACGGTCAGGGTTACGGCTGCGAGGTGTGCAAACCCACGGTCGGCTCCATCCTCGCCTCCTGCTGGAACGGCTATGTGCTGAGCCCGCAAAACACCCAGCTGCAGGACACCAACGACATCTTCCTCGGCAACATGCAAAAGGACGGCAGCTACTCCGTCATCCCGCGCATGGCCGGTGGTGAGGTGACGCCGGAAGGCCTGCTAGCGGTGGCCGAAGTGGCCCGTGACTATCAGCTCTACACCAAGATCACCGGTGCCCAGCGCATCGGCCTGTTCGGTGCCCAGAAAGACGATCTGCCCGCCATCTGGCGCAAATTGCTGGCCGCTGGCTTCGAGACCGGTCAGGCCTACGCCAAGGCGCTGCGCATGGCCAAGACCTGCGTCGGCAGTACCTGGTGCCGCTTCGGCGTGCAGGACAGCGTCGGCCTCGGGGTCTTCCTCGAGAACCGCTACAAGGGTATTCGTACCCCGCACAAGATGAAGTTCGGTGTCTCCGGCTGCACCCGCGAATGCGCGGAAGCCCAGGGCAAGGACGTCGGCATCATCGCCACGGACGCGGGCTGGAACCTCTATGTGGGCGGCAACGGCGGCATGAAGCCGCGCCACGCCGACCTGCTCGCCTCCGATCTGGACCGCGAGAGCCTCATTCAGCTGATCGACCGTTTCATGATGTTCTACGTCACCAGCGCCGACAAACTGCAGCGTACCTCGGTCTGGCTCGGCAACCTGGAAGGGGGAGTCGACTACCTGCGCGAAGTGATAGTTGACGACAAGCTGGGACTGAACGAGACCCTGGAGCACGACATCCAGGTGCTGATCGACAGCTACGAATGTGAATGGTCCCGTACCCTGAATGAAGAGGAGCAGCTCAAGCGCTTCAGCCACTTCATCAACAGCGGCAAGCGCGATCCGGACGTGCAGTTCGTCACCGAGCGGGATCAGCACAGACCGGCCACCCCGGCCGAGCGCATCCCCGTCTACCAGATCGAGGTGGAGACAAAATGATGAAATTAGCCTGCCAACTCAATGACATATTCCCAGGCACCGGCGTCTGCGCCCTGATCGAAGGACGCCAGATCGCGCTGTTCCGCCCGAGCGAAGCGGCCGAGGTGTTCGCCATCGACAACCGGGACCCCTTCTTCGCCGCCAACGTGCTGTCGCGGGGCCTGATCTGCGAACACGAGGGCGAGCTCTGGGTCGCCAGTCCGCTCAAGAAGCAGCACTTCCGTCTGAGCGACGGCCACTGCCTCGAAAATGCGGCCATGTCAGTGCAGGGTTACCCGGTCGAAGTGCGTGACCAGCAGGTCTGGGTCGCCGTCTAACACCATGAATATCAGGGCTGCCCGCGGGCGGCCCCTCTAAAGAGAATCCATATGTATACCGACAGCATCAACAAGTGCGCCGCCAACGCGGCCCGCATCAACCGCTTCGAGCGCAGCGACAAGCTCGGCTTCTGGCTCAGCTCCGCCATGGCGGGGGCCTATGTGGGCCTCGGCATCATCCTCATCTTCACCCTGGGCAACCTGGTGGATGCCAGCGTGCGTCCGCTGGTGATGGGAGCCACCTTCGGCATCGCCCTGACCCTGGTGATCATCGCCGGTTCCGAACTGTTCACCGGCCACACCATGTTCCTCACCTTCGGGGTGAAGACGGGCAAGATCTCCATGGGGGATCTGCTGCGCATTCTGCCCCAGACCTGGGCCGGCAACCTGCTCGGCTCCATCGCGGTGGCGCTCATTTACTCCTACGGTGGCAGCCTGCTACCGGACGCAGGCAGTCTGGCCCACAAGGTGGCGCTGGCCAAGACCCAGGCACCGGCCCTGACCCTGTTCATGAAGGGCATACTCTGTAACTGGCTGGTCTGCCTCGCCATCTGGATGGCGCTGCGCACCGAAGGCGCCGCCAAGTTCATCGCCATCTGGTGGTGCCTGCTGGCCTTCATCGCCTCTGGCTACGAGCACTCGGTCGCCAACATGACCCTGTTCGCCCTCTCCTGGTTTGGCGCTCACTCCGACGCCTACACCCTGGGCGGCATCGGCCACAACCTGCTGTGGGTGACCCTCGGTAACACCGTCTCCGGCGCCCTCTTCATGGGTCTGGGCTACTGGTATGCCACCCCCAAGGCGGAGCGCCCGGTTGCCGTGACCGAGAACACCGTCAGCCAGACTCAAACCGCCTGATCCGGAGGTCCCATGGACTACTTGCCCATCTTCTGTCGACTCGATAACAAACCCGTGCTGCTGGTCGGCGGCGGTGACGTGGCGGAGCGCAAGGCGCGCCTGCTGCTGGACGCCGGTGCCCGTCTGACGGTGGTGGCCCCACAGCTTGATCCCGAGCTGGCGGCCCTGGCCTCCAACGGAACAATCGACTGGTTGGCGGCTGAATTCGAGCCAAAACAACTGGTGGGCAAGTGGTTGGTGGTGGCAGCTACCGACAGGCGCGAGGTCAATGCGCTGGTGTACCAGAGCGCGAACCAGGCTGGCATCTTCGCCAACGTGGTAGATGACCCCAAGCGCTCCAGCTTCATCATGCCGTCGATCATCGACCGATCGCCCTTGATGGTGGCCATCTCCTCCGGCGGCAAGGCCCCGGTACTGGCCCGCTTGCTGCGCGAGAAACTCGAGGCCCTGCTGCCCCAGCATCTCGGTGCCGTGGCGGCCTTTGCCGGCAGCCTGCGGGATCGGGTCAAGGCCCGCTTCGCCAGCATGGGGGAGCGGCGCCAGTTCTGGGAGCGGCTGCTCGGCGCCGACCGCCTCGGTCAGGCGCTGGCCCGCGGCGACAAGGCTGCCGCCAATCAGCTCGCCGATGGCCTGTTTGCCGATGATGCCGCCACCAAGGGAGAAGTGATCCTGGTGGGTGCCGGCCCCGGCGATCCCGGCCTGCTCACCCTGCACGCCCTGCGCCAGATGCAGCAGGCGGACGTGGTGGTCTATGACCGGCTGGTATCGGATGAGGTGATGGCCCTAGTGCGACGCGATGCCAAACGCATCTTCGTTGGCAAGCAGGCGGGCAACCATTGCGTACCCCAGGAGGGCATCAACCAGCTGTTGCTGGATGAGGCACAAAAAGGGCAACGAGTAGTGCGGCTGAAGGGGGGCGACCCCTTCATCTTCGGTCGTGGCGGCGAGGAGCTGGAGACGCTGGTTGGCAGTGGCGTGGGCTTCCAGGTAGTGCCCGGTATCACGGCGGCGAGCGGCTGCGCCGCCTACGCGGGCATTCCGCTGACCCACCGCGATCACGCCCAGAGCGTGCGCTTCGTCACCGCCCACGGCAAGGGTGGCACCCAGGATCTCGACTGGCCCCTGCTGGCCAGAGACAAGCAGACCCTGGTGTTCTACATGGGGCTCTCAAGCTGCGCCACCATCCGCGAGCAACTGATGGCTCACGGCAAGGAGGGCGACACCCCGGTGGCACTGATCGAGCGCGGCACTCAGCCCTGCCAGCGGGTCATTCGCGGCACGCTCGACCATCTGCCGGAGCTGGCCATCGGGGTCGAGAGTCCCGCCCTCATCATGGTGGGATCCGTCGTCACCCTGGCTGACCAGCTCGCCTGGTTCGGTCAAGCTGATATGCCTGTGCTGGCAAGCGCATAATCTCTGCTTTAACTACGGCTGGCGGTTAGAGAGCCAGCCTGATTTAACTGATGCCGCCTCTATTTAGAGTCAAAAGCCACTCGAGTGTGTCTTCATCCGTACCGGCCAATAGTGTTAAAAACCGAGATTGACTGTGACAGCCCTTTGGTTTGCTAGCCGATATCATCCTCATCATTGATGCGACAAGCATCCACTCCTAGATGGGTAGAAATGATGAATATTACACAAGCCAGCCAACACATTCCGGCTGCAGCCCCCTCCCCCCAGACCCCGGCTAAGCAACTGGAGACCGCTACCAGTGAAGGCCCATTGGCAAAACATACATTGCAAAATGCCAGTCCACGTCCGGGCCTGCTACAGCGACTCTCTGCGGCAGTACAACGCAACATGCCAGGCCAATCCTTACTTGATCGCCAACTGACCAGCGATGGTAAGCCGAATCAGACCAGCCGTTTCAGTTTCAGCATGATCAAGGATCGATTGATCCACCTGGGAGTGCGTATGTTTTTGGGCACTGTGCGTGACTCCGTGCCTCAACATGGTGGCTCAGTCACCTTCAAGTTTGCCCAGACCAAGGGGGCCTTCCTTGGGGAGATAATGAAACACAGCGAGACCTCAGGTGGTGTCTGCGAATCCATCTCGGCCCATTGGATCAGCGCCCACGCCAAGGGAGTGAGTATCTTTGACAAACTCTATACCGGGGGACAAAAAGGGCAGTTCCAAATCGACACCCTGGTCTCCATCAAGCAACTGCAGATGGACGGTATCCAGGGTGCCGATCAAGCCAGGGTGACCAGCAACTGGCTCCAACAGAACAGTGTTGAACCACGGATGACGATGAATGGATACCCGGCGATGAGGGCATCTGGTGACACGGGCTCACAGGGCCCAGCCAAGTTGATAGCATCCATTCTGGATACCAATGGCGAAACCTCCGAGTACAAGAAAATCAGCTTTATGGGCAAGATGGCTGGACACACAGTAGCCGCCCATGTGGATGAACATCAGGGCGTCACCTTCTTTGACCCTAATTTCGGCGAGTTCCATTTCCCCGACAAGCAGAGTTTCGGAACCTGGTTCTCCGATGCATTCTGGCCGGGATCCAAGTACAACATGGAAATCGGATTGGGCCAGGAGTATGAAGTTTACAGCTTTAAAGGCGGTTCAGCATGAACGAACAAGCCTACCATGAGCTGCTCTCAGGACTTTTCGAGCGCTTGGGATTAGCCGCCATCAGCAGCGAAGAAGGTGTGTATACACTGGAGGTCAATGGCCAGTTTCAAGTGCTGATAGGCTGCCATCAGGAAGAGTGGTTGCAGCTCTACTGTGAGCTGGGGCCGCATGCTCCCCAGAGCGATAACCTTTTCGGAGCTCAATGGCCGGCCCATATCCAAGGGAACCTGGACGGACAATCCATCCTCTGGTCTCAGCAGCCTTTGCAAGGAATAGATAGAAATTCATTGGAGGCCTGGCTTGAGCGTTTCATTGATGATGTGGAACAGAGACTTAAACCAACAACCAAGAGCATCTCATTCAACCCTGCTCCTAACTTGCTGAGGATCTAGATAAAACAGTCGCCACAGGAGACGCTCGCCGACGATCCATCCTGCGGTTTTTATCTCGAGCCAGAAAGGCCTGCTCAAGCAGGCCTTTCTGTTCATGCGATGGTACCCATAGATCCCATTTTCTAAATACCTCACTTTCCTTGCCTTACCGTCATAACCTCTTGTTTTGAGTCTGGTATCCTATGGGACATGGCCATAGGGCCCATCGTATTCGAATTCAGGAATCCTGTTGCATGTCTCTCCCCGTCAAGAACAGCGCCAAACAGCGTGAACACGACAGATCCCGCATCCTCACCTTGCTGCTGGCCGACGATGCCCTCACCGACAGTCTGCTCGACCCGCAAGGGGGGCAGGATGCCAAACTGCGGGATCAGACCCGCGAGCTGACGCGGCTAGTCAACAGCCTGCCGGCCGCCGACGTCGCCGATGCGCTGGAATCCTTACCCCCGGACGAACGCCACGTGCTCTGGCAACAGGTGGATCCTGAGCGCCACGGCCAGATCCTGGTGGAGGCGTCGGAGACGGTGTGGGACAGTCTCATCAGCGGCATGAGCGACAAGGAGCTGCTGCACGCCCTGCGCAGCCTCGACATCGACGATCAGATTTACCTTGGCCAATACCTGCCCCGCAACCTGATGGGACGGCTGCTCACCTCCATGGCCCCCGAGCAGCGCGACCGGGTGCGGGAGGTGATCCGCTACGGCAAGCACACGGTCGGCGCCATGATGGACTTCGAGCTCATCACGGTACGGGCCGAGATAAGCCTGGCGACCGTGCAGCGCTACCTGCGCCTGCTCGGCAAGATCCCCGCCAACACCGACAAGCTGTTCGTCACCGACCGCCGCAACCGGCTGCAGGGGGAGCTGCCGCTCACCACAGTGCTGCTGCACAAGCCGGATACCCTGGTCAAAGACGTGATGGAGAAGGATCCCGTCACCTTCGATCCGGAAGACAACGACGAGGCGGCGGCCCGAACCTTCGAGCGGGACGATCTCGTCTCCGCCGCCGTGGTGGATGCCAAGGGCAAGCTGATGGGCCGGCTCACCGTCGCCGAGGTGGTGGATCTGGTCTATGAGGAGAGCGACACCGATCTGCGCCGCATGGGGGGGATCAGCGAAGATGAGGACATCTTTGCCCCGGTCAGCAAGGCGGTCAAGACGCGCTGGGCCTGGCTCGCCCTCAACCTCTGCACCGCCTTCATGGCCTCCCGGGTCATAGGCCTGTTCGAGCACAGCATCTCGCAACTGGTGGCACTGGCGGCGCTGATGCCAATCGTCGCGGGTATTGGCGGTAACACCGGCAACCAGACCATCACCATGATAGTGCGGGCGCTGGCGCTGCAGCACATCCAGCCGGGCAACGTCTCCTTCCTGCTGTGGCGCGAGCTCGGGGTGGCGCTGGTCAACGGTCTGGTGTGGGGTGGCACCATGGGGGTCGCCACCTACCTCCTCTATCAGGATGCAGAGCTCGGCGCCGTGATGACGCTGGCCATGATGCTGAACCTGCTGGTCGCGGCCCTGATGGGGGTCATCATCCCCATGACCATGACCCGACTCGGCCGGGATCCGGCGGTGGGGGCCAGCGTGATGATCACCGCCATCACCGACACCGGCGGCTTCTTCATCTTTCTCGGTCTGGCGACTCTGTTCCTGCTCTAGCCCTCCTCCTCGCCCATTAAAAAGGGAGTCATTATGGCTCCCTTTTCATTCCAGGCGGCTCGGCGCCTCAGACCCGATATTGTTCCACCGCCAGCGTCAACAACCGGGCCTGCTCGCTCAGCCCCTGGCTCGAGCTGGCATTGTCCTGTGCCATCAGGCTCGACTCCTGGGCGATGTCACGGATGTTACTGACGTTGCGATTCACCTCGTTGGCCACCAGGCTCTGCTGCTCGATGGCGGCGGCGATCTGGGTGCTCATGTCCATGATGCGGGTGACATCCTGGGTGATCTGGCCGAGCAGTTCGCCTGCTGCTGCCGCCTGTTGGGAGCTGCCGCTACCCTGCTCCCGGCAGGTTGCCATCCGCTCTACGATGTTGTCGGTCTGCTGCTGCAGGGAGTTAATGATGACGGCGATCTCCTGGGTCGATTGCTGGGTACGGATGGCGAGGCTGCGTACCTCGTCCGCCACCACGGCAAAGCCGCGGCCCTGCTCCCCCGCTCGCGCCGCTTCGATGGCCGCATTGAGGGCCAGCAGATTGGTCTGATCCGCGATGCCCCGGATCACCCCCAGCACCGAGCCTATGGTCTCGCTCTCTTTCTGCAACTGGGCGACCTCGCCGGAGGCCTGCTCCAGATTGGTGGCGAGGGCATGGATCTGGCTGACGGTCTGCTCTACCGCACTTCGCCCTTCGCTCGCCTTGTGATTGGTGGCCCCGGCATCGCTGGCGGCCTGCTCGGTGCTACGGGCTATCTCCTCTATGGTGGAACCCATCTCAGTGGAGGCCGTCGCCACCAGATCCGTCTCCTGCAACTGGCGCTGGGCGCCCTCGCTGGTGCGGCGCACGTTGTCGGAGAGGTGATCCGCCGCCCCAGTCAGGGTATTTACGCTCTGCTTCACATCCCCGATGAGGTGACGAAAACCATCCAGCATCACGTCCAGATTGCCCGCCAACTGCGCCATCTCATCGTCACCTTTCAGGTCGATCCGCAGGCGCAGGTCGTTGTCCTGGCGGATGCGGTTAACCGTATCATTGACCCGTGTGATGGGCCTGTCGATGCTGCGCCCAAGCAGCACGCTCATGGCGCCGATGAGCAGGATGATCAGGGCCCCGCATGCCAGCATCAGGCGGTTGAAGCTGGCGCTCTGGCGGGTCAGTTCATCGGCAACCTGGCGAGCGACGCCATTGAGGCCCGACTCGGCTTGCTGCACCTGGCTTCGCATCTGGCCGCGCAGCCCGGATGTTTCATCCAGCCCCAGCACTTGCATGCCCTGTACCAGGGCGACGAAATCTCGTCGGTACTGCTCGCTGGCCTGTTCCAGGCTGGTACGTTGCTCTACGGGCAAGGCGCCGAGGCCTTGCTGGAAGGCGTCATGCAGGGTCTGGAAGCGGGTCAGATACTGGATATCGGATCGCAGCATGAAGTCCTTCTCCGCCCGCCTCAGCTGCAGCATGGTGATGAGCAGCGCCTGCTGATCCTGCGCCTTGAGCGCCTCTTCCACCTCGTGTACCGCCGCCCTCAGCTGACCGTAGAGGCCATCCTCCGGCCCCAGCCCTATCTTCTGCTGCTGCGCAACCAGCTCAGTGAAGGCCTTGCCATAGGCACTGACCTGACGATCCAGTTCGACCAGCCCACTCTGGCCTGCACCTATGCTCTCATCCATGCCGAGGGTCTGAGTCAGGGTATGGGTGTCGGCCAGCACGGCGTTGAAATGGTCGATGACGGCCGGATCCTTGTGCAGCAGGAAATCCTGCTCGGCCCGCCTCAGGTTCAACATGGCCAACTCGAGTCCATCCAGCTGCCGCTGCGCCGCCATCATGTGGCGACTCTCCTGGCTGGCGTAGAGGAACAGGCCGCTCAGCGTCAGCATGGCGGCGGCGACCAGAACGGTATTCAATATCAACTTGTGGCGGATCAGCATGATAAACCTCTGGCTTGCGCTGAATGGGCGGCGTGGAGCGCGTGCAGAATACGTTATCCATATGTCTGTTCAAGGAATATTCATTGAAATGCCAACCCCACTCCTTATACTGGATCCCACCTGTTTCCAGCGGTGGATCTGACACAATGGAATACAACACTTCAGAACTGTGCGACATCTATCAGGACATGGTGGATGTACTCGAACCCATGCTCTGCTCCTTCGGCGGCCGTGCCTCTTTCGGCGGCGTCATCACCACGGTCAAATGCTTCGAATCGAACGGTCTTGTCCGTGAACTGGTCAAGGAGAACGGCGTCGGTCGCGTCTTGCTGATCGATGGCGGCGGCTCCATGCGCCGGGCCCTGATCGACAGCGAGATCGCCACCACGGCGGCAGAGAATGGCTGGGAAGGCATCGTCTGCTACGGCTGCGTGCGCGAGGTCGACATCCTGGAGGATCTCGACATCGGCATCCAGGCCCTGGCGGCCATCCCGGTCGGCGCCGACAGCAAGGACGTGGGTGAAACCGACCTGCCGGTCAACTTCGGCGGTGTCACCTTCCTGCCGGATGATCACCTCTATGCCGACACCACAGGGGTGATCCTCTCCCCCGATGCCCTCGACATCGAGTAAGCCGACACAGACTGAAGATGGGAGCCTTGGCTCCCATTTTTTATGACCGTCATTCGGCGCCAAGTGGCTGAAAAAAGACAAAAAAAGAGGGCCAGTAAAAACTGGCCCCTTAACTGGAAGCAATGTGAGCAATGTCGTGCCTTCACAAGAAGTCCATCACGTTGGAACGAATGAAGTCTTTCCCGGAAAACAAGTTAACAATAATCATTCTCATTTAACTGTGCAAGTACTATTTATCAAAAATGCAAAAAAAATGACCACCCTCGGGTGGTCATTCTCATCAGGCCTGACGGCTCGCGGTCTGCAAACCGGCAATGCCGGCCTCGCCCACCAGCTTGCGGCTGAGGTAGCGCAGCAAGACGCCGTAGAGCGGCACGAACAACCCAAGGCTTATCAGTAGCTTGAAGAAGTAGTCGACGGTCGCTATCTCGACCCAGTGCTCGGCCATGAAGGGATCCGTGCTGCGCCAGAAGGCGATGCTGAAGAAGGCGATGGTATCCACCAGGTTGCCGAACAGGGTCGAGGCCGCCGGTGCCACCCACCAGGCCTTGAGCAGCCGCAGGCGGTTGAACACCACCACGTCCATGAACTGGCCCACCAGATAGGCCATAAAGCTGGCCAGGGCGATGCGCGCCACGAACAGGTTGAACTCCGCCAGGTTGCCGACCCCCTGATAGCTGCCTTCGAAGAACAGCACCGAGAGCACATAGGAGACCGCCAGCGCCGGCAGCATCACCGTCTGGATGATCTTGCGGGCCAGCCCTGCGCCGAAGACGCGGACCGTCAAGTCGGTGGCCAGGAAGATAAACGGGAAGCTGAAGGCGCCCCAGGTGGTGTGGAAGCCAAAGATGGTGATCGGCAGCTGCACCAGGTAGTTGCTGCTGGCAATGATCAGGATGTGGAACAACGAGAGACGCACCAGCGCCGTCTGGTGCTGAGCAGGGGTCAGATTCATATTGTGACCTTTTTGGTTAATGGGGTTAGGGAACCCATACCGCCACCATGGCGATAATTGAGGGGCGAGATTATACGCCCCAACACCGATAGTTCAATCCTTATGCGATTGATCCAGCCTGCAGCCATGACACAACGTCATACACCGCCACTCCAACCACTCCGCCTTGATGCAACCGACTCGGCCAAGCCTCAGACTATGCCTTGTGCTGACGACCGAGCCAGAGCAGCACCTCGCGATCGGCCGGGCGTACCGCCTCCAGCCAGCAACCGCTGTGGTGCTCATACTCCAGCCTAAGCTGGTTGCCCTCAAATTCCAGTAACCAGCTATGGCGATCCGCTCCCCAGTCCCGTTCGAGGGGTCTGAGTTCCCACTCCTGCAACAGGGTCTCGGCCAGGGTGGGGAAGTTGTCCCAGCAGAGCCCTGGGCAATCCAGCATCAGCACCGCTGACTCAGTGTTTATCTGCGTGATACGCCAATTCATCTTCACTCCTCAACTACTGCAAGAAAGCTCGCCGCCGCAATACCAGGCGGGCGCCGGGGTGGCGAGATCCTCGTATTCCGGCTGCTCATCGTAGGGGCGCCGCAGAGCCTCAAACAACCGCTCGAATGGCGCCATGTCGCCCGCTTCGGCGGCATCTATCACCTGCTGGGCCAGAGCGTTGCGCAGCACATACTTGGGATTGACCGCGTCCATCCGCACCTTGCGGGTGCTGTCGTCGCTCCCTTCCCGGCTGAGGCGCGCCCGATACTGCTCGAGCCACTCTTGCCAGAGCGCGGGATCCGGCAGCAGCGCCAGCAAGGACACAGGCCAGTCTCCCTCGTGGGTCAGCTCACCGAGCCGGCGCAGGAAGAGGTGATAGTCCACTCGTTGGCTTGCCAGCAGCTGGAACAGCACACGGAACAGGGCCGGATCCTGATCCTCCCAGGTGCCCAGGCCGAGTTTTTCCCGCATCAGCTCCGAGTAGTGCAGCATCAGCTGGTGTTCGTACTGGGCCAGCGCCCCTGCCAACGCCTCGCCATCCACCTGATCCGCCAGCGCCTGGGCGAGTTTTTGCAGGTTCCAGTAACCGACCGCTGGCTGCTGATCCAGCGCATAGCGACCGCCCGGATCCGAGTGATTGCAGACAAAGTCCGGCACATAGGCGTCGATAAAGCCGTAGGGGCCGTAATCCAGGGTCAGCCCGAGCAGGGACATGTTGTCGGTGTTCATCACCCCGTGGCAGAAACCAGCGGCCTGCCACTTGGCGATGAGCCGCGCGGTGCGGCGCACCACCTCGCTAAACAGCTCGGCGCCGTTTGCCAAGTCGGGGAAGTGGTGGCGCAACGCATAGTCGATGAGGGCGGGGATCTTCTCCCCCTGCCCGCTCCAGGCGAAATACTCGAAGTGGCCGAAGCGCAGGTGACTCGGCGCGGTGCGCAGCACGGTCGCCCCGCTCTCGGTCTGCTCCCGATAGATGGGCTCATCGCTGCCGACCAGCGCCAGGGCGCGGGTGCTGGGGATGCCGAGGGCGTGCAGTGCCTCGGAGGCCAGATACTCGCGGATGCTGGAGCGCAGCACGGCGCGGCCGTCGCCGAAACGGGAGAAGGGGGTCTTGCCCGCTCCTTTCAAGTGCAGATCCCAGCGGCTGCCATCGGGGGCAAGCTGCTCCCCGAGCAACATGGCGCGACCATCCCCCAGACGCGGGCTGTAGCCGCCGAACTGGTGACCTGCATAGACCTGGGCCACCGGCTGCATGCCCGCCAGCGGTTGGCCCTGACCACTGCAGGCGAGCCAGTCTGCCTCGCTCACCCCCTCCAGCCCCAGCTCGCGCAGCAAATCGTGGTTGAGGTGCAAGAGCCTGGCCTGGTGCAGCGACTGGGGCGCCACGGGCTCGCAGGCCCAGGGCAGTTCGGTGGCGAAAGTATTGATCAGCTTCATGGTGATGAGGGTCGTCCCTGCGTATGCTCGTGTCTCTCTTTATACCGCCCCCGGCCCCTCTTGGGCCAACAGCCGATACCGCTATTTCAAATCGAGGGAAAGAAGATGCAAAAATGGGTCTATGCCCTGCCCCTGCTGGCACTGATGTCCAGCCACTCCGCCAGTGCGGCCGATGTGGTGGCAGGCGAGGCGAAGGCCGTGCTGTGCGCCGCCTGTCATGGGCCCGAGGGCAAGGCCAGCGTGCCTGTCTATCCCAACCTGGCGGGCCAGAACGCCCCCTACCTGGTCAAGCAGCTGAAGGCGTTCAAGAGCGGTCAACGCCGGGATCCCATGATGGCCCCCTTTATGGCGGCGCTGACCGAGGCGGATATGGAGAACCTGGCCGCTTACTACGCCGGCTTGAAGCAGTGAAAAATATCGTTTAAGTAGTGATTTAGTTCACCAGATATCAACAAGGCAGTTCGTTGAACTGCCTTCAATGAGGTGGTCGCCCAAGCGATTGTGGTATCTGTTGCTTACCTTCGATCATCGGCATCGCCGCTGACCCCATCTCCACCTCTGTGGCTCTTCTACCGGCAGCTGATCGTCTTCCTGAAAGGCACTGCTACCGCCGGCAGTACTCGATGATCAGGTCCATAAAGGCCTCACCGAAACGCTCCAGCTTGCGGTGGCCGACGCCGTTGACCGCCAGCATCTCGTCCTCCGTCATCGGCATCAGCTGCGCCATCTCCACCAGGGTGGCGTCGTTGAACACCACGTAGGGCGGCACTTCTTCTTCCTCGGCGATCTGCTTGCGCAGGTTGCGCAGCTCCTTGAACAGCCGCTTGTCGTAGTTGGTACTGTCGAGCAGGCTGCTGCGCTTCTCCTTGCGACTGGAGATGGGTTGCAGCCGCGGCACCGCCAGGGTCAGCGCCAGCTCGCCGCGCAGCACCGGACGGGCCGCCTCGGTCAGCTGCAACACCAGGTTGCGGGTGATGTTCTGGGTCAGCAGTCCCTTGTGGATCAGCTGGCGGATGACGCTCATCCAGTATTCGTGGCTCTGATCCTTGCCGATGCCGTAGGTCGACAGCTTGTCGTGGCCATGATCCTTGATGCGCTGGTTGAGAGAGCCGCGCAGCACCTCCACCACGTAACCCACCCCGAAGTTCTGCCCCACCCGCCAGACGCAGGAGAGCGCCTTCTGGGCGTCTTCGGTGCCATCGTAGCTCTTGGGGGGATCCAGGCAGATGTCGCAGTTGCCGCACGGCTTGTCGTTGTACTCACCAAAGTAGTTCAGCAGCACCTGGCGGCGGCAGGTCTGCGCCTCGGCGAAGGCCGCCATCACGTTCAGCTTGTACTGCTCGACCTGCAGCTGCTGCGGGTTCTCGATGTTGTCGAGCAGCCGGCGCACCCGGCCGATGTCGGCGGGATCGTACAGCAGCAGCGCCTCGGCCGGGGTACCGTCACGGCCCGCGCGGCCGGTCTCCTGATAGTAGGATTCGATGTTCTTGGGGATGTCGTAGTGCACCACGAAGCGCACGTTCGGCTTGTCGATGCCCATGCCGAACGCCACCGTCGCCACCACTATTTCGACGTCGTCCTTGAGGAAGGCATCCTGGGTGCGCAGGCGTTGCTCCAGCGGCAGTCCCGCATGGTAGGGCGCCGCCTTGCAGCCGTGGCGGGATAGCCGCTCCGCCACTTCTTCCACCCGGTTGCGGCTGGAGCAGTAGACGATGCCGCAATTGCCCTTCTGGCTCTGCACGTAGCGCAGCAGCTGCTCCGCCGCCTTGAACTTCTCCACCAGGCTGTAGCGAATGTTCGGCCTGTCGAAGCTGGCGGTGTGGATAAAGGGATCGTTGAGTTCCAGCCGGTGCAGCATGTCGCTGCGGGTCGCCTCGTCGGCGGTGGCAGTGAGCGCCACCACCGGCACCTGGGGGAACCACTGCTTGAGCCGCCCCAGCGCCGCGTATTCCGGCCGAAAATCATGGCCCCACTGGGAGACGCAGTGCGCCTCGTCGATGGCGAACAGGCCGAGCGGCAGCTCCGCCAACCGATCCATGAAGTCGTGCTGCAGCAACCGCTCCGGCGAGACGTACACCAGCTTGATCTCGCCACGACGCATGGCGGCGAAGTTCTGGATCATCTCCTCCCGGCTCAGGGCCGAGTTGATGTAGGCCGCCGCCACGCCGTTGGCGCGCAGGCTGTCGACCTGATCCTTCATCAACGAGATAAGGGGAGATACGACGACGCCCAGACCGGGCCGCAGCAGGGCCGGGATCTGGAAACAGAGCGACTTGCCGCCGCCGGTGGGCTTGAGCACCAGGGCATCGCGCCCCGCCACTATCTGCTCGATGATCTCCAGCTGACCCGGCCGGAACTGCTGGTAGCCGAACACCGCCTGCAGCAGGGCAAGTGGCGTCTCTGGCACAGCATCGGGCTGAGAGTCTGGCTGAATGTCGGCAATGGCGGTCATGGGCTCTCCTTTGGGGTCGCCATTCTAAAGCAGCCGCCGCTCACAATAAACCTGCCATTGCGACTGTTACAGAACTGTTGCAGACTGGCTGGAGTTTTTACTCGGCTTTGCCGCCAGGGATTGGGATCAGGGAATGAAACACATGTTGAAGAAGATGGCGCTCAGTGGCATCGCCAATCTGTTTGCCGAAAGGATGCCGTTCAATAAGCTGATCGGCATGCAGGTGACCCACTACGACTTCGAGAAGGTGGAACTGCGCATCAAGATGGAAGACAAGCTCATCGGCAATCCCTTCCACAACATCTTGCACGGCGGCGTCACCGCCAGCCTGCTGGACGTGGCGGGGGGCATGATAGTCGCCGCCTCCTGCATCGACGAGCTGGAGGATTTCTCCCCCAGCTACCTCAAGGAGCGCTTCTCCCGACTCGGCACCATCGACCTACGGGTCGACTACCTGCGGCCCGGTCGCGGCAACGAGTTCATCGCCACCGCCCACATCATTCGCGCCGGCAGCAAGGTGGCCGTCGCCCGCATGGAACTGCACAACGAGGAAGGGACTCACATCGCCTTCGGAACTGGTACTTATCTCGTTGGCTAAGGGCTTTATTGCATAAAAACTGCACTTCTAAGCTGATTTTAATCATTAGAATTGTTACCCCCTCCGCCCTCAGGGGTCCATACTGAAAGCCGGAATTGTGTGCAGAGGGAGGATTGCAGACGATGAGCGCGACACTGGCTACCAAACCATCCAGAGCCTTGTTGACACAGCTCGAGCTCTTGCTCGACGAGGTGCATACTCCCGAGTGTCGTCACTGGTTGGAACAGGAGCTGGAGGGGTATTCTCTCTGTTCGCCCCTGCCTTGGTATCGCATCATCGCCTGTCGGCAACGCGGTCACTTCTTGGACTTGAAGACGGGAAAATATCTGACTTGTCATATCGGCAGTCAAACGCTAAGCCAACGCGACTTGGCCCAAGTTCAGTTCATCTATGCCCGTGAACCCGCCACCCATTATCTACTGCGTCATGATTCCGGTATTGAACCCTGGCCAGAACAACTGCTGGAAGCGTATCAAGAGCAGTTGATCCCCGGCCATCTCTGCCTGCAAGCCTGGCATGAGCCCGTATCTTCGTTGCGTGCACAACTGATGGAGGGAATCGAACATTTCATCAGCGAGTACCCCAAGCATGCGGCTCTGCAAACACAACACGGCTTCAAGGCATTGCGCCATCAACACTGGCACATCTGAGTAAGCGCCCCGGGCGCAAGGAGGGCACCATAGACAAGACCCACAACGAGATTGCCACAATTTAGAGTGCCGGAGTCAGGATCAGACTCCACCCCTGGGCCACCGAGCGGTGGCCCTTTTAATGCCCGAGGTTTTGCACCCAGCGATCTCGTTTTATCGACGATATTTGGCAATTTTTAAATGCGAAAAGGCCGCTCATGGAGCGGCCTTTTCTAATGTGGTCGGTGTGAGAGGATTCGAACCTCCGACCCCTTCGTCCCGAACGAAGTGCGCTACCAAGCTGCGCTACACACCGATGTCTGCGGGGCGAGAATTTACCGAAAGCCCCGACCATACACAAGCCTTTTTTGTCTCAGGCGGGAAAAAAACACTTATCGCTCAACAATCCAGCACCTTTCACACCGTTAGCATGCGGTGCCACTAGCGCTGGGGGTTATCTGCCTACGCTGGCAGCTGGAATTCGACCGGCCCCAGCAGACGACGTCGCCAATCGGCCACCACCCCATGCTCCAGCCAATCAGCGGCATGCTGGCGCCAGTTCGGCGAGAGGGCCGGGTTGCCCAGCAACAGCTGCAGCTCCGCCTCGTTACGGGTCTGATTGAATAAAATATCCGCGGTGCGTTTCACCGTCAGCTCGGGGTAGGGTCGGTCGACCAGTTGCAACTCGGCATCCGGCGCCACCTCGCCCTCCTCCAGCACCCGCAGCAGCCAGCCACAGCGACCATTGAGTTGCATCACCTGGGAGAAGTGCGCATAGCCAAAACGCTGATTCAGCTTGAAACAGGGGGATCTGGGCTGACTAATCTGCACCAGGGCGCCACCCAATCGATAGACATCGCCGATGCAGGCTTGTGCTTCGGTCAGTCCGAGGCCGGAGAGATTCTCGCCAAAGGCAGCGGGCTGCCAGGAAGTGCGGGGAGTGGGCAAGCCCAGTGCACTTTGCCAGGTCTGCCACCAGGGATAGTGATCGGCGGGGTAGTAATGCAGTGCCCTGTCCGGGCCACCGTGATGACGCTGATCGCTCTGCTCATCGCCAGCCAGACCCGCGAAGCTGCACCATAGGGGTCGCTCTACGATGCGCTTGTGGATGGCACTGACCAGACCGGGAGCCTGCTCAGGATTCAATTCGGCGCCCTGGCCGATAAAGAGGGTGATCCGCATTCTATCCTCCTGACGGATGAAGAGAATGCGGATCTTATCACGACGTCAGGCGACTGCCTGCATCTGGGTGGTCATGGCAATTTCGGCGCGGCGACGTTTCTCCGCCCTGGCCATCAGATACCAGCTACTGAAGGTGAACAGCGACACCGACAACAGGATCAGACTGGCCACCGCGTTGATCTCGGGTTTCACGCCGAGACGCACCGCCGAGAACACTTCCATCGGCAAGGTGGTAGAACCCGGGCCCGAGACGAAGCTCGCCAGCACCAGATCGTCCAGCGACAGGGCGAACGACATCATGCCGCCCGCCGCCAGCGAGGGGGCGATCATCGGGATGGTGATCAGGAAGAACACCTTCCAGGGTTTGGCCCCCAGATCCATGGCCGCCTCCTCGATGGAGAGATCCAGCTCCCGCAGACGCGCCGACACCACGATCGCCACATAGGCGGTACAGAAGGTGGTGTGGGCGATCCAGATGGTCAGCATGCCCCGCTCGGCCGGCCAGCCAATCAGCTGGGCCATGGCCACAAACAGCAGCAGTAAGGAGAGACCGGTGATCACCTCCGGCATGACCAGTGGCGCCGTCACCAGGCCACCGAACAGGGTACGGCCGCGGAAGTGCGGGATCCGGGTCAGCACGAAGGCGGCCATGGTCCCCAACGCCACCGCCGCAATGGCGGTGTAGAAGGCGATCTCCAGGGATCGCAGCACAGAGCCTATCAGCTGCTTGTTCTCGAGCAGGCCGAAGTACCACTTCAGCGACCAGCCTCCCCACACCGTCACCAGCTTGGAGGCGTTGAAGGAGTAGATCACCATGATCAGCATGGGCAGGTAGATAAACAGCAGCCCCAGCCACAGCATCAGCTTGGCAAAACCGAAGCGCTTCATACTTTACCCTCCGGCTCTTTGGCCTGATTACGGTTGAACAGGGATGACTGGGGGGCTATCAGCAGCTCCTTTTTCATACCTTGCCCTCCAATTCCTTAGCCTGGTTGCGGTTGAACAGAATAATCGGGACTATCAGAACCGCCAGCATCACTACCGCGAGGGCAGAGGCCACCGGCCAGTCACGGTTGTTGAAGAACTCTTGCCACAGCACTTTACCTATCATCAGGGTCTCCGGGCCACCGAGCAGTTCCGGGATCACGAACTCACCCACCACCGGGATAAACACCAGCATGCAGCCGGCGATGATGCCGTTCTTGGAGAGGGGTACCGTGATCTGCCAGAACCGGGTCAGGTTGCGGGCGCCGAGATCCGAGGCCGCCTCCAGCAGGCTCTGATCGTGTTTGACCAGGTTGGCATAGAGCGGCAGCACCATGAACGGCAGGTAGGAGTAAACGATACCGATATAGACCGCCAGGTTGGTGTTGAGGATCTGCACCGGCTCGTCGACGATGCCGATGCTCATCAGCAGGCTGTTGAGCAAGCCGTTGTTGCTGAGGATCCCCATCCAGGCGTAGACCCGGATCAGGATCGCAGTCCAGGTCGGCATCATGATGAGCAGCAGCAGAACGGTCTGGGTCTCCTTGTTGGCCCGCGCGATGGAGTAGGCCATGGGATAACCGATCAGCAGACAGAGAAGGGTGCTGATGAAGGCCATCTTGAGGGAGCCCAGGTAGGCCGCGATGTAGAGCTCATCCTCCTGCAACAGCAGGTAGTTGCCCATGTTGAGCAAGATGGTCAGCTGATTGTCGGCCCAGCTCACCACGTCCGTGTAGGGCGGGATGGCCACGTCCGCTTCGGCGAAGCTGATCTTCACCACTATGATGAAGGGCAGCAGGAAGAACAGGAACAGCCAGAAGAACGGGATACCGATCACCAGCTGGCGCCCGCCCAGTCGCTTCAGTCGTCTCAATGCCTTCATGATTGCAACACCACGCCGCTGTCATCTTCCCAATACAGGAACACCTGGTCATCCCAGGTTGGCCGCTTGCCGTGGCGTTCGGCGTTGGCGATGAAGGCCTGCACGATTTTGCCCGAAGGCAGCTGGATGTGATAAACGGAGTGACCGCCCAGATAGGCGATGTCGTAGACCAGCCCCTTGGTCCAGTTGAAGTCGGGGTGCTCCAGATCGCTCGGCTTCTGGGTGCTCATCAGCAGCTTCTCCGGGCGCAGCGCGTAACTCACCTTCTTGTTCTCGGCGCGCGAACTGATGCCGTGACCCACGTAGATGGGCTGCTCCAGATCCGCACAGGCGATGGTGGCGTGGTCCTGCTCATCCTCCACCAGCAGGCCGTCAAACAGGTTGACGTTGCCGATGAACTCGCACACCAGCCGGCTGGCCGGGGTCTCGTAGATGTCCATCGGGCTGCCGATCTGCTCGATGCAGCCGAGGTGCATGATGGCGATCCGCTCGGCCATGGTCATGGCCTCTTCCTGATCGTGGGTCACCATGACGCAGGTTACGCCGACCCGCTCGATGATCTCGACCAGTTCGAGCTGCATCCTTGAGCGCAGTTTCTTGTCCAGCGCGCCCATGGGTTCATCCAGCAGCAGCAGCTTGGGGCGTTTGGCCAATGAACGGGCCAGTGCCACCCGCTGACGCTGACCGCCGGAGAGCTGATGGGGCTTGCGACGGGCATACTGGGTCATCTGCACCAGCTTGAGCATCTCCTCGACCTGGGCATCGATCTCGGCCTTGGGCAGGCCATCCTGCTTGAGGCCAAAGGCGATGTTCTGCGCCACCGTCATGTGGGGGAACAGGGCGTAGGACTGGAACATCATGTTGATCGGACGCTCGTAGGGCGGCATGTCGGTGATGTCGACCCCATCGAGGAACAGGCGCCCCTCGGTGGGACGCTCGAACCCGGCCAGCATCCGCAGCAGGGTCGACTTGCCTGAGCCAGAACCACCCAGCAGGGCAAATATCTCCCCCTTATGGATGTTGAGAGAGACATTATCGACCGCCAGCGTTTCGTCGAACTGCTTGCTTACCCTGTCTATTTTCACCAGCACTTCTTTACGCTGCTGGCTGCCCTCGAGGGCTTTTTTATAGGCACTGGAGGCTATTGCCATTACCACACTCCCAAACGTGATACCGGCCGTGGCCGATCCATAGAGACAATCTGGCGCCCCGGGGTGGGCGCCAAGGTTAGGTTCCGGACTTGATCTTGGTCCAACTCCGGGTGATCAGACGCTGCACCGAACGGGGATGTGCATCCTGCACATAGAGCCGCTCCAGCACCGCCTGAGGGGGATAAACTGACTCGTCATCGCGCACGCGCTTGTCCATGTATTCTCCCGCCTTGGTGTTGGGGTTGGCATACCCCACGTAGTCGCTCACCTTGGCGATCACTTGCGGCTCGAGAATATAGTTGATCAGGGCGTGTGCCTCTTTGACGTTGGTGGCATCGACCGGGATCGCCATCATGTCGAACCAGAGGTTGCCACCCTCCTTCGGGATGCTGTAGGAAATCTTGATGCCCTTGCCTGCTTCGTCGGCCCGGGCCGCCGCCTGCAGGATGTCGCCGGAGAAGCCGGCCGCCACACAGATGTCGCCGTTGGCGAGATCGCCGATGTACTTCGAAGAGTGGAAATAGGCCACATAGGGGCGCACCTTCAGCAGTTGCGCCTCGGCACGCTTGAGATCCGCCGGATCATGGCTGTTGGGGTTGAGCCCCAGGTAGTTCAGCGCCGCCGGGATCATCTCGTCGGCCGAGTCGAGGAAGGCGACCCCGCAACTTGACAGCTTCTTCATGTTTTCCGGCTCGAAGATGATGGCCCAGGAGTCAATCTTGTCGACCCCCAGCACCGCTTTCACCTTCTCGACGTTATAACCGATGCCGTTGGTACCCCACAGATAGGGCACGGCGTATTGATGACCCGGATCCACCTTGTCGAGCTGCTTGAGCAGCATGGGGTCCAGGTTGGCCATGTTCGGCAGCAGGGCGGGATCCAGCTTCTGGAAGGCCCCCGCCTTGATCTGCTTGGCCAGGAAATTATTGGAGGGCACGACCAGATCGTAACCGGTACGGCCGGTCAGCAGCTTGCCTTCCAGCGTCTCATTGGAGTCGAACACGTCGTAGACGGTCTGGATCCCGGTCTTCTGCTGGAAATCACTGAGAGTGGTGGTTCCGATATAATCGGACCAGTTGTAAAAATGAACCACAGGGGCTGCCTGGGTCAGATTTGCAAACCCCAGGGTCAGGGCCAGCGTAGCTATCTTGGTCGTGTGCACTTATCAGTCCTCATGGTGTGTGAATGCCAGTCGCGCATCCTTACGCGCCGTCCAACCTTGTCGGGTGGTCACCTCCCTCCCGGCCGAACTGCGGACCGGGAGGGGTATTCGTCACTTATTTACCCGATTTGATCTTGGTCCAGCTGCGGGTCATTACACGCTGTACTTTGGCCGGCAGCGCCGGGAAGGTATAGATTTTCGCCATGGTGGCCTCGGACGGGTAGACCCCTGGATCCGAGCTGATGGCCTTGTCCACAAACTGAGTGGAGACGCTATTGCCATTGGGCGCATGAATCTGGTTGGTGATGTTGGCGATCACCTCAGGCTTCATCAGATAGTTCAGGAAGATATGAGCCTCTTCCACGTTCTTCGCATCGGCCGGGATGGCCAGCATGTCGAAGAAGCTGCCCGCCCCCTCTTTCGGGATCACATAGGTCAGGTTGACGCCGTTCTTGGCCTCGACCGCCCGCGCCTTGGACTGTTGCAGGTCCATGGAATAACCCACCGCCACACAGATGTTGCCGTTGGCCAGATCCGAGATGTACTTGGAGGAGTGGAAGTAAGCCGTGTAGGGACGGATGGAGAGGAACAGCTCCTCCGCCTTCTTCAACTCATCCGGCTTCTGGCTGTTCGGATCAAAGCCCAGATACAGCAGGGCAGCCGGCAGCATTTCGGTCGGTGAGTCGAGGAAGGAGACGCCGCATTCCTTCAACTTGGCCATGTTCTCCGGCTTGAACACCAGATCCCAGGAGTCCAGCGGCGCATCCGCACCCAGCACCGCCTTCACCTTGTCGATGTTATAGGCGTAGCCGATGGTGCCCCACAGATAGGGTGCCGAGAACTGGTTACCCGGATCGCTCGGCTCGAGTGCCTTGAGCAAAGAGGTATCCAGGTTTTTCCAGTTGGAGATTTTGGACCTGTCCAGCTTCTGGAAGACGCCTGCCTGGATCTGCTTGGCCAGGAAGGAGTTCGATGGCACTACGATGTCATAACCCGAACTGCCCGCCAGCAACTTGGCTTCCAGCACCTCGTTGCTGTCGAACACGTCATAAATGACCTTGATGCCCGTCTCTTTCTGGAAGTCTTCCAGGGTATTTGGCGCGATGTAATCGCTCCAGTTATAGACGTGCAGCACCTTCTCGTCGGCCATCGCCCCGGTACTCATCATGACCAGCGCCACGGAAGCAGCCATCATTCCCTTTTTAAAAGACATAGTCCTTGTCTCCTAAGCAAATTGTATGCGTAAGCCAATCTGCCTGGTTTCAGCCTATTCCTGCAGCTTTGCCGCCGTCAGATCCAGACTGAGCCTGGCCAGTTTGACCAATTCATCTACCTGTTCCTCGGTGATCACCAAGGGGGGCGATATGATCATGGTATCGCCGACCGCCCTCATCACCAAGCCATTGTTAAAGCAGAACTCCCGACAGGTCATCCCCGCCTGTTGATGGGCTGGGAAGCGGCGCTTGGTCTGCTTGTCCTGCACTATTTCCAACGCGGCGACCAGCCCTTTACCCCGGGTTTCTCCCACCAGCGGGTGATCGGCCAATTCGCTCCAGCGACGTTGCAAATAGGGGCCGATGTTATCATGAATTCGCTTAACTATGCTTTCGCTCTGCATAAGGGTAATGTTGGCGATCGCCACGGCGCAGGCCACCGGATGACCGGAATAGGTGAAGCCGTGATTGAACTCGCCCCCCTCTTCCACCAGCACCTTGGCGACCCTGTCACCGACCATCACGGCCCCCATCGGCAGGTAGCCGGAGGTGATGCCCTTGGCTAGACACATCAGATCCGGTTTGATGCCGAAATCTTCGCTGGCGAACCAGTGACCGGTGCGACCGAAACCGCAGATCACCTCGTCGGCGATGAGCAGGATGCCGTACTTGTCGCAGATACGCTGAATCTCGGGCCAGTAGCTGTCGGGCGGAATGATGACGCCGCCGGCGCCCTGAATGGGTTCACCGATGAAGGCGGCCACCTTGTCCACCCCCAGTTCCTGGATCTTCAGCTCGAGCTGACGGGCACGCTCCAGGCCGAACTCGTGGGCGCTCATTCCCTCCCCTTCACCGAAGTGATAGGGCTGGTCGATGTGCACTATGCCGGGGATCGGCAGACCGCCCTGAGCGTGCATGCCTTTCATCCCACCCAGGCTGGCACCGGCCACGGTCGAGCCGTGATAGGCATTGTGGCGACTGATGATCACCTGCTTGTCCGGTTGCCCCTTGCTGGCCCAGTAGTGGCGCACCATGCGCAGCACAGTATCGTTGCACTCGGAGCCCGAGCCGGTGAAGAAAACGTGGTTGAGATGGGCCGGCGTGATCTCGGCCAGCAGGGTCGCCAGCTCGGCGGCGGGCGGATGGCTGGTCTGGAAGAACAGGTTGTAATAGGGCAGTTGCTGCATCTGTTTGGTGGCGGCATCCACCAGTTCCTGGCGGCCGTAGCCCATGTTGACGCACCACAGGCCCGCCATCCCGTCCAGGATGCGGCGCCCTTCGGAGTCTTCCAGGTAGACGCCCTCGGCCTTGGTGATGATGCGGCTGCCCTTCTTGTTCAGGGCTTGAAAGTCACTAAAAGGGTGCAGATGGTGGCTGGCATCCAATTGCTGCCACTCACGGGTAGTATGCTGCATTACTTGCTCCTCGGTTCCATCGATTTAAGCAGTATTCGTTTATGAATCAATAAGGTGGCAGGTAACCATCGATATTGAGCGGGAGAGGCTCGTTGGCCTCCGCGCACGGCCATGCACGGGCGGTATCTGGCCCAGTGCGCGGCGCGTTCTTGTCACGATGAGGGAGAGGCCGGTATCAGCCTCTCCCCAGGCAGGGGGTGCGTGCACCTTGCACGCACCGGTATCAGACGTTCAACAGCAGGAATTCCCGCTCCCAACGGCTGATCACCCCGAAGTAGGTCTCGTACTCCTTGCGCTTGACCGCGACGAAGGCACGAATGAAGCGCTCCCCCAACATCTCCTTGATGGGTTCACACTGCTCCAGGTGGCTCAGGGCCTCCTCCAGCGAGCGGGGCAGGCTGTAGGGCAGGTCATAGGCGCTCGACTTCATCTCCTGCAGCGGCTCCAGCTTCTCCATCATGCCGAGGTAACCACAGGCCAGGGTCGCAGCCAATGCCAGGTAGGGATTGGCGTCAGCCCCGGCGAAGCGGTTCTCGACCCGACGGGCGCTCGCCTCGGAGAAGGGCACTCGCAACCCGCAGGTACGGTTTTCCACGCCCCACTGCACGTTGCGTGGCGCGCTCTCGCCGAAGGTGAGGCGGCGGTAGGAGTTGACGTTCGGTGCCAGCAGCGCGGTCACCGCCGGGGTGTATTTTTGCAGCCCGGCGATGAAGTGCATGAACTGCTCGGTATTGCCGCCATTGTCCGTGCCAAACAGGTTACGGCCTTCGGCATCCTCCAGGCTCTGGTGGATGTGCATGGCAGAGCCCGGCTCGTCACTCATGGGCTTGGCCATGAAGGTGGCATAGATGCCGTGCTTGTGCGCCGCTTCGCGCATGGTGCGCTTGAACAGGAACACCTGATCCGCCAGATCGATGGGGTCACCGTGCAGGAAGTTGATCTCCATCTGGGCGGCACCTGATTCGTGGATCAGGGTATCGACCTCCAGCTCCTGCGCTTCGCAGTAGTCGTACATGTCCTCGAAGATGGGGTCGAATTCGTTGACCGCATCGATGCTGAACGACTGACGGGCAGTCTCGGGGCGGCCGTTACGGCCCACCGGCGGCACCAGCGGATAGTCGGGGTCTTCGTTGCGCTTGACCAGATAGAATTCGAGCTCGGGGGCCACCACCGGCTTCCAGCCCTGCTTCTCATAAAATGACAGGACCCGACGCAGCACGGAACGCGGCGCGATGTCGATGAGCTTGCCATTGATGTCGAAACAGTCGTGGATCACCTGAGCGGTTGGCTCCAGCGCCCAGGGCACGAAACGAATGGTGTTGGGATCGGGATAGAGCTGCATGTCCCGCTCCAGCGGGTCAATCATGCTGTCGTCATCCGGATACTCGCCGGTCACCGTCTGGGTGAAGATGACCTCGGGTAGCCGCATGCCCCCTTCGCGCAAAAACTTATTGGCTGGAATGATCTTGCCTCGGGCATTACCGGTGAAATCCGGAAACAGGCACTCCACTTCCGTGATGCGATTGCTCTCCATCCAGCCCTTGATACTGTCCATGTTAAACCCCGACTCTACGGTTGTCATTGGCAAGGGTGTCTAATATAAGGAACACCATTGTTAAGAAATTGTAATCGACCACACCATAAAAGCCCGTGATAATGGCCTTTGTCAAGCGGTGGTGTTTAAAAAACTATAAACAATGGCCTATATAATGACCACGCCGGCACCAAATACTAAACACCTTGTAGCGCAATCAACTCACTGCAAGCCCAATGCCAACGGCGGGTTGCGCAGGGTAAGTTCTCAGTCAGAGCCTGTCGGAAAAGGGCCATTTCTTTGCAAGGGCGCACAATCCTTACCCAAGATGCTTTGCAGGCCTGCATTTTTTTGGTACAAGGCCCGCCCTGATTTGCACTCTCCTGCATGGATTTGGTGCAAATCGGGATGCAGGGGCTTGGTCTGCACGCAGACAGCCCCCATAAATAGGGAAAATTGGGAAACTGACTGGTAGTAAACCATATGTGTGATTTCATGACTGAAGACCAACTGGCCTTTTACAAGGGTCAGATCGAGCGACAAATTGTCGAGCTTGAAGAACGTCTCAACTCCCAAGCCAGCCAGGCCATTGCCACCGATACCAACGAGATGGCTGATGAAATTGACCGTGCCAGCATCGAGGAGGCCCGCCGTCTGGAGCTGAATCGCATCGAGCACGACAAGCTGCATCTGCGCAAGCTGCGAGGGGCGTTGAAACGCATCAATGAAGGGGAGTTTGGCTACTGCGAATCCTGCGGTGACGAGATTTCTCTCAAGCGGTTGCAGGCTCGTCCTGAGTCCCGTTTCTGCGTCGAGTGTCAGAGCACCAAGGAATTCAACGATACCCACGTGTTCCGTCGCGTCGCCTGATTCTTCTGATAGACTCCGGGCAAGTCCCGGAATCTATCAGGAGAGCAGAGAGTGAAATGGCTCATCAAGCTGTGTTTGTGCCTGCCGCTGCTGGCACAAGCACAGACTCTCACCGTCAAGGTCCCCAGCCGACCGATCAACGATCTCGATAACGAATATCAGCTCAAGCTGCTGGAGCTGGCACTCAACCGTGCCGAGCAGCCCTTCAAGCTGGAACGGGTCGAACTCAATCTCAATCAATTCAGCCTGCAGCAAGAGCTGCGCAAGGGCAAAACCATCAATGTGTTCTGGATGGGCACCTCCAGCACCCTCGAATCCTTCCTCATCCCGGTTCCCATCCCGCTGTTTCGCGGCCTGGAAGGACTGAGGATCTCCCTCATCCACAGCGATGCCCAAGAGAAGTTCAACCAGGTGAACTCCCTGGCTGACCTCAAGAACATGAAAGCCGCCCAGGGCGTCGGCTGGGCCGACAACAAGATCCTGGAGCATGCAGGCATTCCGACCTATGCGGGCCGATACAGCAACCTGTTCCGCCTGATCAACGACGGCGACAAGCTCGACTTCTTCCCCCGTGGTCTGGTGGAAGTCTTCGCCGAACACCGCGAGCTGCTCGGCCAGTACCCCAATCTCGTCGTCGAACAACACCTGTTGCTGCGCTACCCCTTCGCCGAATTCTTCTTCGTCAGCCCGACGGAGCCCAAGCTGGCCAAGGCGATCCAGACCGGGCTGGAGCGGGCCTATGCCGATGGCAGCTTCATGCAGTTCTTCCGCGACAATCCCAGGATCCGCGAGGCCCTGGCCAGCGCCAACCTGGCGCAGCGATTGACCATACCGCTGGTCAATCCGGACATGACCCCCTTGCTCAGGAGCATTCCGGCCCAATATTGGGATTATCCGCCCCAGCAGGGGCAGTGATAACGCCGATGCACAGCCTCGTAATCACGGATCACAGGCCTCTGAACCTCGCAAGGACAGCGGGGAATTTGTTTCAACCACAAGCACCAGGGAGGTGCCATGAAACGACTCGATGAATGGTTCAGCGACTACGGCCAGAGCCACCGCCACCCGGTCAACGTGGCGATCCACAAGGTGGCGGTGCCCGGTATCTACCTGTGCGGGCTCGCCTTACTGTGGTGCCTGCCTCGAGGGCCGCTGCCGCTTGGGCTCAACTGGGCGATGGTGGCGGCCATCCCGGTGCTGCTGTTCTACCTGCGCCTGTCACGCCCCCTGTTTTGGGGCATGGCGGGGCTCACCGGACTTGGGCTGATTGCCTGTGCGCTGTGGCGCGGGCCTCTGCTGCTGCCGGCGCTAATCGGTTTCGGGCTGCTCTGGATAGCTCAGTTTGTCGGCCACAAGATCGAGGGCAAACGCCCCTCCTTCCTCACCGACCTGCAATTTCTGCTGATTGGCCCCGCCTGGGTGCTGGCCAGTCTCTATAGTCGTTTGGGCCTTCCCTACAGATGAGGCCAGGAGGAATCTCAATGTCCTATGCTCGTATCCTGCTACCGCTGATGGCCGCGCTGCTCGCCGGCCCCGCTCTCGCGGACAAGGCCGATCCCATCGGCGAGGTGAGTACCGCCTTCCAGCTGGTCGGCCCCAACCACAAGATAGTGATCGAGGCGTTCGATGATCCCAAGATCGACGGCGTCGCCTGCTATCTGGCGCGTCCCAAGACCGGGGGCGTCAAGGGCGGGCTGGGGCTGGCCGAAGATCCCTCCCACGCATCGCTCTCCTGCCACCAGACGGGCCCCATCACCCTGCCTGCCAAGCTGAAGGCAGGGGAAGAGGTGTTCGACGTCAGCACCTCGCTGGTGTTCAAGGAGCAGAAAGTGGTGCGTTTTTACGACGAAAAGCGTAACGCCCTGGTTTATCTGACTTACAGCACCAAATTGGTGGATGGCTCCTATAAAAGCGCAGTGAGCGCGGTTCCCATCATGCCCTGGGGCTAAATCCCCACAATTTATCCCGTGATGAAGGCCAGCGGTTGTTGTAATTTAACCACATCGAAATCTGCGGAGAGCGCACCATGAAAGTCGCCGTGTTCAGTACCAAGAGTTATGACAAGGAACACTTCAATCAGGCCAACAGCCAGTATGGCTTCGAGCTGGAGTTCTTCGACGTGCGGCTGGAAGCCAAGACCGCCCGTCTCGCCCACCAGTTCCCCGTGGTCTGCCTGTTCGTCAACGACGATGCCGACCGTGAGGTACTGACCGAGCTGGCCGCCAACGGCACCAAGGTGATCGCCCTGCGCTGCGCCGGTTACAACAACGTGGATCTGGTCGCCGCCAAGGAGCTGGGGCTGAAAGTGGTGCGGGTGCCAGCCTACTCCCCTGAGGCGGTAGCCGAGCACGCGGTCGGCCTGATGATGACCCTCAACCGCCGCATCCATAAGGCCTATCAGCGCACCCGCGATGCCAACTTCTCGCTGGAAGGGCTGGTCGGCTTCAACATGCACGGCCGCACCGCCGGCATCGTCGGCACCGGCAAGATCGGCATCGCCACCCTGCGCATCCTCAAGGGCTTTGGCATGCGGCTGCTGGTGAGCGATCCCTATCCGAACCAGGCGGCGCTGGATCTCGGCGCCGAGTACGTGGATCTCGACACCCTGTTCCGCCAGTCCGACGTCATCAGCCTGCACTGCCCGCTGTTCAAGGAGAACTACCACCTGCTGAACAAGGAAGCCTTCGCCAAGATGAAGGACGGGGTGATGATCATCAACACCAGCCGGGGTGGCCTGCTCGACTCCAACGCCGCCATAGAGGCGCTCAAAACCTCCCGCATCGGCGCGCTGGGGCTGGACGTGTACGAGGAGGAGGAAGATCTCTTCTTCGAGGACAAGTCCAACGAGGTGATCACCGATGATGTGTTCCGCCGCCTCTCCGCCTGCCACAACGTGCTGTTCACCGGTCACCAGGCCTTCCTGACCCGCGAAGCGCTGCACGCCATCGCCGACACGACGTTGAGCAATATCAAGGCCATCGAGCAGCAGGGCCGCAGCGACAACGAAGTAGAGTGATCCCCACTCGGCCGCCACGGCAGCAATAAACGTGGCGCCGGGTTGTGAGACCCGGCGCCATCGGGTAGGCTACCAGCCCTTTTTTGCTCAGGAGTCTGGCTGCCCATGTTTATCGGATTTGATTACGGTACCTCCAACTGTGCCGTTGCCGTGATGGAACAAGGCAGCCCCCGGCTGCTGACCCTGTGCGGCTCCCACTATCTGCCCTCCACCCTGCACGCTCCCCACCGAGATGCCATCGCCGGCCTCTTGGCCGAAGGGCTGGCCCCTGCCCAGCAGACCGAATACCTCAAGCTGCGCGGCCCTGTGGTGACCCGTGCCCAGGCGGTACGCCGCCAGATGCGCGAAGAGGGGCTGATCGACGAACTCAGCTTCGGCGGCGCGGCGCTTGAGCGCTATCTGGAAGAGCCGGACGACGGTTACTACATCAAGTCGCCAAAATCCTTCCTCGGCGCCTATGGCCTCAAGGCTCCCCAGATCGCCCTGTTCGAAGACATCGTCTGCGCCATGATGCTGCACGTGCGCCGTGAGGCGGAGCAACAGCTCGGCGAGCCGGTGCGCCGCGCCGTCATCGGCCGCCCGGTCAACTTCCAGGGGCTGGCCGGGGAAGAGAGCAACCGCCAGGCCATCGCCATCCTGACCGAGGCGGCGCGCCTCGCCGGCTTCGAGCAGGTGGAGTTTCTGTATGAGCCGGTGGCGGCCGGTTTCGAGTTCGAGGCACGCCTGCACGAGGATGCGGTGGTGCTGGTGGTGGATATCGGCGGCGGCACCACCGACTGCTCCATGCTGCGCATGGGCCCGAGCCACCGCGAGCGGCTGGATCGCAGCGGCGATCTGCTCGGTCACAGCGGCCAGCGGGTCGGCGGTAACGACTTCGATATCCGCCTGACGGTGGAGGGCATGATGCCGCTGCTCGGCATGCACGAGACCCTCAAGACCGGCAAGCCGCTGCCCCACCCGCTGTTCTGGGACGCAGCCGCCATCAACGACGTCAGCGCCCAGAGCCGTTTCTACAGCCTGGATACCGCCCGTCAGCTGCAGGATCTGCAACTCGACAGCCAGCCTGGCAGCAAGCTAGCTCGCCTCGCCAGCCTGCGGGCCCACAAGTTAAGCCACCAGCTGGTGTGGCGCGCCGAGCAGGGCAAGATCGCGCTCTCCGACCATGAGCTCAATCACCAGACTCTGAGTGAACTGGAGAAGGGGCTGGAGGCGGAGCTCAGCCGCGCGCAACTGGCATCCGCCTCGGCGCCGCTGCTGGAGAAGATCGGCGAGCTGATGGATCAGGCCATCGCCGCGGCCGGGGTACAACCGGATCGGATCTTCGTCACCGGCGGTAGCGCCAAGTCGCCGCTGATTGCCGCCTACATTCGCCAGAAGTTGCCGACCATTCCGCTGGAAGGCGGCGATGACTTCGGCTCGGTGGCCTCGGGCCTTGCCCGTTATGCCGATCGGCTGTTCAATAGCTGACACATCAGCCCCGGACTGAGCCTCTTGCGCCAGCAGTGAGGCTCAATCTGGCCGAGTGTTGCCATTTACCGACACCCCCCGGGCCATGAGGGCGACAGAAGCAGACGGGATCCCCCGCCACTGCCCTGCCCCGCAGGCGCCGCCGGGGGTATGCTTGTCGCTCCCATCACCGGAGCCCCTTCAATGCCCAGATTTCTGCTACTGCTGCTCGCCTTGCTCCTGCTCAGCGCCTGCAGCAGTACTCCTGTCTTCGTCCAGCAAGACTTGCAGCACCACCACTGGGTGCTCAGCAAACTGGATGGTCAGCCCGTCCCCGGCAACCGCAGCAATCCACCCGATATCGAAATTGGCGAGCACTTCACCGTCAACGGCATCGCCGGCTGCAACCGCTACTTCGGCCAGGGCCACCTCAAGCACGACAGATTCTGGGTCACCAGCCTCGGCAGCACGGCCATGGCCTGCCAGCCGCAACTCGATCAGATAGAGCAGGCGGTGCTCGCCACCCTGACCGAAGGCGCCACCCTGAGCGGGACTCCGAAGACGCTGATTTTGGAAGGAAAGCGGCATCGTTTGGAATACCAGCTGCGGGACTGGGTGTTCTAGTAGGCTCCAGGGCTCACGAAACCAGAGTCCATACAGGAACAAGTGGTCAGGCTGTGGCACAATATGAGGCACTGTTCGCAATGGAGGCTGCCTCAGCCATGTCGATGGATCGCCTGTTTGACCAGATCAAGCAACTGCCCACAATCCCGCAGCTACTGCACGAGCTGATGCAGAGTTTCAGTGACGAGAATGCCCGCATCGACGAGATAGCGGCCAAGATCGCCATGGATCAGGTCATCAGCGTCAAGGTGCTGCGGATGGCCAACTCGGCCGCCCTGCGGCGGGGCAACGAGGTCACCTCCATCGAACAGGCGGTGATCCGGCTCGGTTTCAACCGGCTGCGCTCCGTGGTGGTCGCCTCCGGCATCATCAGCAGCTTCAAGGCTCCCCCCAGCTTCGACAAGAACCGCTTCTGGACCCAGACCTTCCAGATCGCCACCATAGCCCGCACCCTGGCCCAGCAGACCAAGGCTCTGGATGCGGAGACCGCCTTCACCTGCGCCCTCATCCACAACATCGGCGAACTGCTGATCCAGAGCACCTTGCCGACAGAGGCCGAGCTCATCAACCTGGCCATCGAGAATGGCAGCAGCCGGGTCGAGGCGCAGCGGGAGATGCTGGGCTATGACTATGCCCAGCTCGGCGCCGAGCTGGCGCGGCGCTGGAACCTGTCGGAAGCCTTCGTCGACGCCATCGCCCAGCAGCTGGACCCGCTCTCCTATCAGCCAGTCAGCAAGGAGGCGGTGCTGATCCGGCTCGCCGTGTTCGTCTCCTTCGCCTGGCATGCCGGGGTGCCGGCCCAGGCCATCATAGCGCGCTTCCCCAAGCCGCTGGCCGATGAGCTCGGGCTGGATCCTGCTACCCTGGCGGGTCAGCTCGAACAGCTGCACGAGCAGGGCAATGCCCTCGCCGACCTGCTGACCCAGTAGACACGTGGCCGAGCGACCAGAGCGGGCCACGGCCCGGCTCATGCTGGTCGCCCGGTACACCCGTAAATGAACCGGGTAATACGGCCCTCGCCGACCCTCTGACGCAGTAGACAAGATGACGCATCCTTTCCTGTTTCACCCCCAGGTGGCACCCTGGTTCAAAGAGAGTGCCGACACCCTGTTGCTCACCCTGTTCAGCGAGCTGGACGCCCCGATCCGCGCGGTGTGGCTGCGCCATGAGCCGGACAACGAGGAATATCTGCTAGCCATGCGCCCGGTCTCGACCCGGGACAGGTTGCAGGTGTGGCAAGTCGAACTGCCGCTCGCCAAAGGCCAGGACATCCATCTCTACTGCTTCAAGTGCCTCACCGACGAGCAGCAGTGGTGGCTGCACGGCGCCGGCGTCAGCGCCACCATACCGCCGCGCGAGCAGCATTTTCGCTTCAACAGCCTGCATCAGCCGCCGACCTGGGTGCAGGATCAGGTGTTCTACCAGATCTTCCCCGACCGCTTCTGCAACGGCGATCCCTCCCTCAGCGTGCAACACCACGAATACGAGTACCGGGGCAAGGCCGTCATCAGCAAGCGCTGGGGCGAGCCGGTCAGCCGCCACGAGGAGGGTCACGCCGCCTGCGAATTCTACGGCGGCGATCTGGCGGGGATCGATGCCAAGCTGCACTACCTGCAGTCTCTGGGCATCACGGCGCTCTACCTCAACCCCATCTTCGACTCGCCGAGCAACCACAAATACGACACCCAGGACTATTTCAAGGTGGATGCGCACCTCGGCACCAACGCACAGTTCGCCGAGCTGACCCGCAACCTGCACCAGCGCGGCATGAGGATCATCCTGGACGCCGTGGTCAACCACACCTCCACCGAGCACCCCTGGTTCTGCCCGCCACTCGGCGCCCAGCAGAATCCGGACTCCCCCTGGCGCAGCTTCTACACCTTCGATGCAGAAGGGGATTATGTCAGCTGGAAGGGTATTCGCAGCTTGCCCAAACTGGATTTCTCCAGCGAGCAGGTGCAAGACGCTGTTTATCGTGCCGATAACGCCATCCTGCGCTATTGGATGCGTTCTCCTTACCAGATCGATGGCTGGCGCTTCGATGTCATCCACATGCTGGGAGAGCGCGGCTCGGCCATCGGCAACAGCGGCCATGTGCGCGCCATTCGCGGCGCGGTGAAGCAGGAGAACCCGGACGCCTATGTGCTGGGGGAACACTTCTTCGAGGCGAGCCAATGGCTGCAGGGGGATCAGGAGGACGGCGCCATGAACTACTACGGTTTCGCCCACCCCATCCGCGCCTTCCTGGCGGGGCAGGACATCGCCTACCACCCCATCAAGATCAGCGCCGAAGAGCTCGACAGCTGGCTCAAGCTGGCGCGCGCCCATATCCCGTTCAAGAACCAGCTGGCCCAGTTCAACCTGCTGGACAGCCACGACACCGCCCGCTTCCTGCACCTGCTGGGGGAAGACAAGCAGCGCATGGCCTTGGCCGCGACGCTGCTCATCACCTACATCGGCGTGCCGTCCATCTACTACGGCGACGAGGTGGGCCTCTCGGGTGGCAACGATCCGGACTGCCGCCGTTGCTTCCCCTGGGACAGCACCGACTGGGATCACGTGCTGCACGATCACTACCGCCGCCTGATCCAGCTACGCAAACAGCGGCCCGCCCTGCGCCGGGGGGACATCCAGACCCTCTACGCCGGCCCTCACAGCTACGTGTTTGCCCGCACCCTGCAAAGCGATCAGGTGGTGGTGGCCTGCAACCGCCACCCCACCGAGCCGCGCACCATCAGCCTGCCGCTGTGGCAGACCGCCAGCCCCGCCAACCGCTTCACCGACGCCTTCAACGGCGACAAGTTCGAGGTGGTGCAGGGTCAGTTGCAGCTCACGGTCCCGGCCAACTCGGCCAGGGTGCTGCTGTCGAGCTAACCAAGCCAGAGACCATGAAATAAATGGCGGGATCTATCCCGCCATTTATTTCATACAGATTTAAATTGCCTATCAGTAAAATAAAAATGATTTACTGAACTTCACCCTGACGATTCTCGCCACTCTTATGTTTTAAATCAGGCATCACTAAACACCTCGACATGATCATATGTGATGCCGTGAGTCTTCATTGTTTCAAATATTTCCTTGTAGAAACTTGACGCAATAACCAGATTACTGACATGCCTATTACGAATCCCTTCAAAATAACTCACTTTGAGATTCACACCAGGCATAGTGCGATCTGCTTTGTTCTTATCACCATCTACAATGATGATACTGGTACTATCCAAAACCTCTTTATCAACTCCATTCAACAAAATAACGGACGCAGAACCTGCCCCCCACCAAACGACACTGCCTGCCTTTCTAAGGAAATTATTGACTCTCTTGCGAGAGGCATCACACCGCTGTTTGAATATCGCGAGATTATCGATATAACTTTCTTTCTCAAAGATCACATCAATTTCGTTATAGCGTGTATTTTCGGTCTTAACAAAGACAACCCTTAAACTGTCATTTTCAACACAGTGATATATTATTTTAAGGTTATTGTCACGAGCCAAAATTTGCATAAAGTAAATGTTATAGTAGAAGAGATGTTGCACATGGAAACCACCAAAATCTGGGACCTCAATGACAATTCTTCCGGTATCGTTCAATGTTTCAGACATTAATCTAAAGATAAAGAAGGGGTCTTCAAAATGCTCAAACACATGCATCAAATAATAGCCATCTACCTTGTCCTGAACATGACTTACATTAAAGTAACCTTTTATGACGTTTAACCCCAACCCCTTTGCAGTGTCTGCTTGGGGACCAGGCTCAATCCCTGTTACATTGGAGAAACCGATCTCGCCAAGCTTTTTCAGCAAATAGCCTTCTGAACAGCCAATCTCTAGTATTCTTTCATCTTTGTCGAAATGGCTTGTGATGGCATCAATCATGCCGTCATACTTAGAGGTGCCAATATTGCTCAGCGGGGAAATATATAGATAGTTGTCATATATTTCCGTTAACTCTTCCGATGACAATTTCTTGGATGCAAACCCCACCAAACAATCCTTGCAAGCACTGACCTGCAGCTCCGCAACCTTGACCGGGAATTCACCAGAGTATGCGGATAAAACGGTTGGCATCTTGCGCTCAAGAAAAACCAATGTGTTATCACCGTGACAATATGGACATCTCATGACCCTCTCCTACATATATGACTAGGGTTGATGGAACAAGGTTGATTGATTGAATCATCTCTGGACTTACACCCGACATCAGGCAACGAGGTGCCTAATGTCAGCGGCGACTACACCTGCGCAGTACCCCTGCATCGAGAAGCGTTCTGGCCAAGGGCTCGACCCGCCAAAACGGTACATTGATGATCTCGGCAATCTCAAACAGGCTCATATGGCCATCACTGTACGCCAGCAAGTTCATCATATCCCGCACCTGCGCGCCGGAATCACGTGTAGATAGATTAGGATAGAGGCCACGTCGCCCCAATTGGGGTTCGCCCAATACGGTGGCCTCATAGCAGTCATCCAACTCCAGACACTCGATTGCCCGTCGCAACGCCAGGAAGCTATCCGCCAGACCCCGTGGTGTGACCAGGGTAAGGTCATCCAAAGAGGTGTGATACTCGGCATAACAACCGTATTTGCTGCGCATCATGGTGGTGACAGGCAGGTCTATGCCAGGGGCACATAGCTGGCGTTCATTGGAGCCCCGGTCAAGATAGCTATACACCATATAATCAGGTGCGATATGACCCAGTACATGGCGACCAATGCAATCTGCCCGCGTATTTCCTTGCCGGGAGGGCAGGAATGAATAGCACCGCTCATCCCCCATGCAGGTCAGATTAAAACCGGCCAACGTGTGAGACTTGAGATGCTCCAGATGACGAGAGAGATAGACTATAGCCCCAATTGTCTCTGGAACAAGCATCAATCGGTAGCTGTAGCGTCGCTTGGGCAAGGAGGCAAGCCAAGCCATCAAAAACACCCCTACGCCTGGGCCGGACAGCTCATTGTTGGCCATGGAGGGATGGCAAACATAGCTGGATAACAAGACCTCCTGCTCACTCTCCCCTGGCAATACCCACTCGGCATAAGTCAGTGAGCCTGGTTGCAAGCTGGTATCGATCACAACCTCATAATTTCCCTCCGGTAACGCTTCCCGCACATTATGGGGTAAACAAAAGCCCCAACGACGCTGGTAATAAGACGTGATATAGGGGATAGCATCCGGTAATTCGGGCAATGAATGCAGATATGGCTGCAATTCTGCTAGCGATAGGGTACAACGCACCGGTTCAGAGTAACCGACCAGATGCAAGTTGCTGTCCTGGAGGTCAACGACCTTGCGTCCGTCAGGCCCTACGATATAAGCCTGTCTTACATTCCACTCATCGGGCACTGTCCAGTCGAAGCATGTGGTTCCGCTTTCCACCTCGTGAATTGTCAGATCAGGCAAGCAGTGTTGGCGAATCAAGGCCAGTGTTTGCCGAACCCCCTCACCAGTCAGGCTGCGATTGAGTGGGAACAGCAAGGTTAACAATCGATGCAGCTGTTCACCGAGTTGAGTCTGATCGTCCCAGTCTGTGGGAAGATAACCACTGGTATGTATTGTTGTTGTCATGCAACCTCCTCAATCAGCTCAACAATATGGCCCAAGGGGCTGAGAAAGAACTGGACATGGGCCCCTCCAAAAGCCACTGCAGGCTGACTGGGTCCGAGAGGAAGATGACGCTGAGTTCGCAACCGCTCTGCGCTGGTAACGAGACTGACCACCCGATAAGCCAGATGATTGAGTACATTGCGCCGGGTCTTCAGCACCTGGGTCACCGGGCTATTTTCTCCCGCAGGCGCGACTAACTCATAACAAATGCCGGCTTCATCGTAACCAAACTGAACCCATACATTTTGCAGCGGATCGAGCACCGCAGCCGAAAAGCGAGTCAGCCCCAGCACATCGCGGCAGTAACGCTCTCCACTGGCCAGGTCCGGAACAACCAGTCCAATGTGGTCAAATAGCATGGGAGAGTCCCCCTGCACGGATAAGGGCATAGGGTTCACTCGCTATCAATTCCTTTGCGGCTGAAATAAAGTCACGGCAGGAGACGGTCCAGACCGGTACTCGCTGACACAGCGCCTGGCGCCACACACCACGCTCCTGCAACAAGGCCACCAGTCGGGAGAGGTCGATCTCGCTGGCCAGCGTCAGATCGCGCACATAGTAGTCGGCCTGCCACTCCCGTAACCGATCATCTGTTCGCACCTGCCCAGCAAATGCCTTGTGATAGCGGTAGGAGACGGCCAGCCGTTGCTCTACATAATGGGTGAAGGTAATGCGATCAGGGTGACAGCCTAGGCCCAGCAGCCAGCCATCCTGTTCCGCCAACCAGCCAAACGGGCTCTCCTCGCCGAAACAGTCGTGACACTCCCGGGCCACCAGCGTAGCTCCCTGTGGGCCGCTAATCGCCATGCTGAAGATGGGATCCAGCGTACGCACCACGCCTTCACGCTGCCGGAACAACTCCGTCATCAACCCCACCTTGCTCGGGGTCACAGCAGGATCAAAGCACTCTACCGCCATCGGGCTGTAGGTGAACGTCGGCACCAGCAGATGCCCGCCCAGCCACTGTTCGAGGTATGTCCAGAAGGCGTTGATGCCCGCACCGTTGCCCATGCCGGCAAACTGGGCTACCACCATGGCATCCGAGTGCACCATCAGGGCTCCTCCTTTGGGGATACCCAGCTCGGTCAGTGCCTGTTCGAGAGCCTGTTTCACACGGCAACCCCTTTGCGCAGCAGGGCTTCTCTGATGTCAGCCAAGCTTTTAAGTTCGGCCAGCTCATTCGGTTCGAAACGGACGTTATAATGCTGCTCGACCAACAACAGCAGGTTGAAGTGACCAAGGGAGTCCCACTCAGGAACGCTGCCGAGGCCGAGATCGGCCTGCTCGTTGATGTTGGCCTGAGGAAATTGCTGGCTCACCAGTGTGATAAGGTCATTCATTAGCATAAAACTCCAAAAATGGGAGAGAAAGAGAGGTGAGATCCAGACTGAGGAAAACCTCGTCCACCAGCGGCACCAATCCCGCTGGAGTGGTTATCGGCCGGGTTGGCAGAGTCGCCAGAAAATCCCGCGCTGGCTGATTGCGCTCTGTGGCAACCAAGCTAATGACCAGCTCTGCAGTGCCTTGCGCCAGCAATTGGCTTGCCAATTGTTTCAGTAACCAGTATTCGAAACCGCGCCCCAGCACCCGGCAACTGATGGCCAGGGTATCCAGCAGTGCACTTCCGTCATCGAGAGGACGCACCACCAGCAGGGCCGTCATGCCATGCTCGGCAAACTTGTCCTGCAGTGATGCCAGCCAGACCTCCCCCCCTTCGCTGGCCAATCGCGTCAGCTCTCCTGCCTGATAGCGACGGGAAGACAGGTTGAACTGATTGGTCTTCTGGCTGAGCTGTTCGGCTCGCAACTGATTGCTTTGGGAAAGTGGCTGCCAGCCGGCATGCAGTGCCAGTTGATGCAGGAAGGCGTGCTCATCGCCCAGTTGCTGGCGCACCGCCTCTGCCTGAACCTGTGCCTGATAGGAGTGCTGGCGCAGGCTGTCATCATGGCTCTGATGGCGACTACACAGCTCTGGCAGTGTCATCAGCGCCTCCGGCCACTCCCAGATTTCGGCCGGGGGCGTAACCACCATCACCTCGGGACAATTGGCCCGGACTTCAGCACGCTCCAGCTCGCTGTCATCCCAGAATACCAAGCTGTCCAGTCCGACATTGAGCCGCACTGCCAACCACCGCAATCCTTGTGACTTCGGCTCCCAGCCGATCTCTGCGGCAGCGATGTGATGACGTTCAAGCACCATGCCCTGGTGCTCATCGAACAGTCGCCATACATCGCCGGCCAGATTCTTGGAGCAGAGCGCCAGCATGATGCCCCGTTCATGCCAGTAATGGGCCGCCTGCTGAAAAGCTTGGTAGAGACGTCCCATCCCGTCCTGCCCCAGCAGCACACCACTTACCCCGTCTTCGCCAACTACGCCACCCCATAGGGTATTATCGCAATCGAGCACTAGCACCTTGTGAGCGGGGCGATGCAAACGCAGCAGCAGGGGATCAATCCAAGCGGCCAGACTGGCTAAGCCGGCCATGGAGAAAGGGCAGGACATCAGATAGAGGTTGCGGTTATCAAAGCAGTGATGACGGCCATGATGTTGCAACCAGAGCGGTAAGTGCAGGTCGCCCAATCCAAGATGCTGCAGCCGCAAGTGGGCAAGCTGGTGCTCGAATTCACGGGCCAGATAAGCAAGCATGGAGGGTGCGGTGCCAAATACGGAGGCAGGGGCGCGACTGCAGACCCCGACCAACAGATGGTCCTGCGGGCGGAGCTGCAGATGCTGCAACAGGGGCTGGCAGAGTGACTCGACAAAGGTGGCCACGGCCAGCAGCTGATCCCCTTCAGCCAAACGACTCCACGTTATCAGCTTCTGGGCAGGCACCAGATCTTCCCACAGCCAGATGATGATATGAGTTTGGGAGGCGACCTCTTTAGATGGATTCATCAGGGTTTGCAGCCACTGGCCATGGGGTGCGACCTGTACCTCGCCATGGGCCGACAACAATCGCCAGGCCAAATTGCCAGGCATCAAGAATGAACTGCCACTGAGATGAATCGTCATCATGACTTCCCTTGTTTCGCTATCGGCGCCATCCAGATTGCAATGGCATGGCTGGATCGTCTTTGATCCTACTGAAAAATAAAAGCCTTATAGGATGCTTGGTCAGTAGTTAATGCTGACGTAGGGCACTTCCGGCACATCCCACAACTGCTTGAGATAGACGGTCAGCACGAAGAAGAAGTTCGCCAGCAGGTTGGCGAAGCGGTAGAGGATGGGATCGAAGCGCACCCCGCTCTCCTCGAGGCGCACCAGCAACCGCACCACCTTCTTGCTGCCGCAGCGGCACAGATGCAGGGTGGGGATGGGCTGGGGCCCCTGGGGCAGCACGAAACCGGTCACCCGGCCGCGGCTCGCCTCGTTGTAGTGATCATAACGTCCCTTCAGCCAGTCCAGATCTTCCTCGAAGATGCCGAGCCTGCCGCGCACCGAGCCATTCAGGTTGTAGATAAGCCGCTGCAATGTCCCCAGATCGGCCACCATGGCGTTCGTCTCCTCACCGGCAGGCAAGTGGGACAGCACGGCCCCCACCTGGCAGCAGAGCTCGTCGGTGGCGATCTCGTAGTCACACTGGAACTGGGTCTCGAAGATGAAGGGGTAGCAGAGCTCGCGTTTGTCTCTTGGCTTCTTGGGATTCATGGCCGCATCTGGTCAGGGAAAAGGGCAGTGTGCCAGCCCGGCCACTGCCTAGCAAACAGGACTGGCAAACAACCCGCACCGCCCCTCGTCGGATGCGCTCAACTCACCCTAGCCGGTCGCCACCTGCTGACCGAGCAAGCGGGATGCCTCCAGCATCCGCAGATTGAAACCCATAAAGCCGGCGTCCTGGGTGGCATCACTCTGGCCCCGCGCCGCCAACACCGCGGGCGTCAGTGCCTGTTGTTGCGATGGGGGCAACAGGGCATCGGCCTGCTGCTGCCACCGGCTCAGCTGCGGCAGGTACTCCGCCAGCGGCTTCAGGCTGTCTTGCAGCGAGTGGGCGCCCTGATAGGTCTGACTCAGCTTGCTGCTCTGTTTGAGCTTGAGGGAATAAGACGCCAGCTGGCTGTCATCCAGCTGCAAGCCGTTCAACTTGTCCGCCAGGGTCTTGCCATCCCCGTTGAAGAAGTAGCCGGCCAGATCGTCCAGCCCCTTCACCAGCTTGCCTATGGAGTCCATCTCATCGGCGCTCAGGTTCCCCTCAAGGGAGAAGTCGAAGCTCTGACTCGATTTGAGGCTAAACTGGCTGCCGCCCTCCTCCCCCCGGGATTTGAACTGCCAGCTGTCGCGAAAACGCAGTATCACCTTGTCCCCGTCCCGGGTCTCGATCTCAAGGGAACTCTGCTGGCGACTGGCCATCTCGGCCGCCCCCGACTCGGTGCTCGAGACCTCGCCGAAGAACTCCTTCTCGAAGGATTCCAGCCCGTTCTGGATCAGCTTGTAGCTCTGATCCATGCCGGTCTTGATGTCTTCGTTGTCCGCCCAACTGCCGAGCTGCTCCCTCGCGCCGCCAAAGCCCATGTCCACCCCCTTGCGGGCCTGGGCCATCATCCCGGCAAGGTCGTCATCACTCTTGCCATCCGCCCGCGCCGCCCCCAGCCGCCCGGTGATGAACTGCAACACGTTGTCCGCCACCGAGTCGGCATCGAACAGGCTCTCGGGCGTGATTGCCTCCGGCGGGCTCAGGGTGAATTCCTGGCTCTTGGGGGCCTGATAGTGCTGGCCATTGAGCTCAAGCGCGAACTGCAGCGCCTGCTGGATCAGCCGCTGCGCCCATTTTGGTGGCTGGTTGAGGGAGACCTGATCCCCCTCCTCCGTCGGCTTGTTCTGGACCGTCTGGGTTGCCTTGGGGGAGGCACCCACTCCCTTGGGTTGGGCCGCGCCCATGCCATCGATCTGCATCATTCTTCCTCCCGCCAATAGTGGTGGATCGGTTATCGGCCCGATTGGACACTTCTTGACCATAAAAACTTGGAGAATCTGCGGCCGCCTCTTACAATCTTGCCCCTTTGGTTGGCCAAGGCCTTCCCCCGGTTTCAACCCGGCTTTGCCCGGTGCATGCGAGGTATCCATGACTCAATCACAGCCATCTTCCGCCGACAGCCAGGCCCAGCGGTCCGCCGCCGACTATCAGGCCCAGCTCGACGAGAAGCGCGCCCGCCTCACCGAGCTGTTTGCCGGTTGCAACCCGCCCGCGCTGGAGGTGCATGCCTCCCCCGCGGAGCACTACCGGATGCGCGCCGAGTTTCGCATCTGGCACGAGGGAGATGACCTCTTCCACTGCATGTATGCCCCGACCACCAAAGAGATCATCCGGGTCGAGCAGTTCCCCACCGCCAGCCGCCTCATCAACCAGCTGATGCCGGTGCTGATCGAGGGCCTGCGCCCACACCCGGTACTGCGCAAGAAGCTGTTCCAGATAGATTATCTGTCCACCCTCTCCGGCCAGATCTGCGTCAGCCTGCTCTATCACCGCCAGCTCCAGGCCGATTGGCAGCCGGCCGCCGCGGCGCTGCAAGCCGAACTGCGCGCCAAGGGCTTCGATCTGCAACTGATCGGCCGCGCCCACAAACAGAAGATCTGCCTGGGGGAGGAGTTCGTCATCGAGCGGCTGACCGTGCAGGGTCGCGAGCTGGTCTACAAACAGGTGGAGAACAGCTTCACCCAGCCCAACGCCGAGATTAACCAGCAGATGCTGAGCTGGGCGCTGGACGTGACCAAGGGCAGCGAGGGAGACCTGCTGGAGCTCTACTGCGGCAACGGCAACTTCTCCATCGCCCTGGCCCAGAACTTCCGCAAGGTGCTGGCCACCGAGATCGCCAAGCCGAGCGTCGATTCCGCCCAGTACAACATCGCCGCCAACGGGGTGGAGAACCTCATCATACTGCGCATGTCCGCCGAGGAGTTCACCCTGGCGATGCGCGGCGAGCGGGAGTTCAACCGCCTCAAGGGCGTCGACTTGCAGAGCTACCAGTGCAACACCATCTTCGTGGACCCGCCCCGCGCGGGCCTGGACGCTGCGACCGTCAAACTGGTGCAGGAGTACGACAACATCCTCTACATCTCCTGCAACCCTGACACCCTGCAGGCGAACATGGCGGTGCTCGGCGAGACTCACGAGATCGCCCGCTTCGCGCTGTTCGATCAGTTCCCCTGGACCCACCATATGGAAGCCGGGGTCTATCTGCGCCGCAAGGCGGGTTAATTTCCCCCCCTCATCCCCAGCCCTTCTCCCGCAAGGGGAGAAGGGAGCGAAGAGCCTCGATGTGAGGCGAGATCGGCGCCGCAAGGCAGGTTGATCCCTCCCGTCTTCACGATCAGAGTAACAACAGGGCCCAAGGGCCCTGTTTGATTATTTATCCCAGTGCAGACAGGCGGTGGAGCCGTTATGCTGGCGGCACGCGCATTCGCGCCATTGCCTGGGTGTCACACCACCATGCCACGCGTTCTCTTTGTTGAAGATGATCCCGAAATAGGCCAGCTCATCAGCAGCTGGCTCGGCCGCCACGATATGGAAGTCCTGCTGGAAACCCGCGGGGACAGGGCGCTGGCCAGAGTCGAGGCCGAGCAGCCGGACCTGGTGTTACTCGACATCATGCTGCCGGGGCAGGACGGCCTCTCCCTGTGCCGGGAGCTGCGGCCGCACTTTAGTGGCCCTATCGTCATGCTCACCTCGCTCGACAGCGACATGAACCAGATCCTGAGTCTGGAGCTCGGCGCCAACGACTACATCCTCAAGACCACACCGCCGCCGGTGCTGCTGGCCCGGCTGCGGGTGCAATTTCGCCAGCAGGGACAGGCGCCGCAAGCGACCCAGCCCAGTGCTCCGGCCCAGCGCCTGCTGTTCGGGCGGCTGCTGATCGATGGCCCGGGCCGGGACGTGCGCCTGGATGGCAACAGCATCCCGCTCTCCACCGCCGATTTCGATCTCTTGTGGGAGCTGGCCTGCCACGCCGGCCACATTCTGGGGCGAGAGGCGCTGTTTCGCAGCCTGCGCGGTCGCGACTACGACGGCCAGGATCGCAGCATGGATGTCGCCATCTCCCGCCTGCGACGCAAGCTCGGCGATGACACCAACAATCCGACCCGGATCAAGACAGTGCGCCAGAAGGGCTACCTGCTGGTGCCCCACGCCTGGGAATAACCGGGCCGTGGCTTGTCCAACCGTGACAATCTAGGCCCCCTGCTGTTGGAATGCTCACCGGGAGTGCGCCCATGCGTCGCCTGTTTATCCAGTTCTACCTGCTGCTGATCGGCTGCTTCGGCCTCGCCATCCTGCTGATCGGCCTGGTCTATCAGGTCAGCGCCGAGCGGGCGGGGGATCACTATCTTGAACGCATGATGCAAGGCTCCCTCGGTCTGCTGACCGGTGAGCTGGCCCGCCTGCCGCCGGAGCGCTGGCCCGCCCGCATGACGGAGCAGAGCCAGCAGCTCAACCTGCCGCTGCAAACCGGCTCCCTCTCCAAGCAACCACTCGCCAGCGACGATCAGAGCTTCCTCGAGGCGGGCAACATCGTCATCGTCGAGGAGGATGACACCTTCCTGCAGCGCATTCCCGACACCGATCAGGTGCTGATCGTCGGCCCCGTGCCCTATCTCTCCTACCTGCATGAACTGCATTGGGTCGATGTGGGGCTGCTGCTGCTCATCGGCCTCTCCCTCGGCCTGCCGATCCTGCTCTGGCTGCGCCCCCACTGGCGTGGCCTGCAACAACTCGAACAAGCGGCGCGCCGGCTCGGTGATGGCGATCTCTCCAGCCGCACCCACCTGCCCGCCAGCAGCAGCCTGGCCCGAGTCGGCCGCACCTTCGATCTGATGGCCGAGCAGTTGCAAGCCATGCTGGCCAGCCGCAAGCAACTGACCGATGCCATCGCCCACGAGCTGCGTACCCCGCTGGTCAGGCTGCGCTACCGGCTCGCCATGCTGGAGCCGCAGCCAGCCGAGGCCGACCGGCAGGGGCTCGAGCGCGATCTCGGGGCGCTGGATGCCCTCATCGAGGAGATGCTCACGTATGCCCGGCTCGATCGGCCTGAGCTGCCGCTGCAGTGTAGCGATCTGGAACTGGGCGACTGGGCCGCAGGCCGGCTGGCAGACTGGCAGGCGCTGCGCCCTGCGATCCACCTGCTGCTCACCCCTCCTGCCAGCACCCTGCCCTGGCGCGGTGACGCCAGGTTGCTGGAGCGCGCACTGGAGAACCTCATCAGCAATGCCCTGCGCTATGCCGTCGGTCAGGTGACGCTGCGCATGGAGCAGCAGCAAGAACACTACCTGCTGACGGTGAGCGACGATGGCCCCGGCATCGACCCGGCGCTGGCCGCCCAGGTTTTCGAGCCCTTCGTGCGACTGGATCAGAGTCGGGACAGACGCACCGGCGGCGCCGGGCTCGGCCTCGCCATCGTGCGCAGCATCGCCCGTCATCACGGCGGGGAGGTACAACTCTTGCCCAGTGAGGCGGGCGCCTGCTTCTGCCTGAGGCTGCCGGTACATTTGGATACAAACCGTCACCAGCCACTCACTGAAGCGGATCGGGAAGGACTCTAGGATGAAGGCATGGAGAAAAGCTCCATACCATCAACCCGAACGAGGAACTGGAATATGAAAAAGCTGATCCCCCTGAGCCTGGCCGCTGTCTTCGCCCTGACCTCTGGCTTCACCATGGCCGCCACCCCGACCAAGACCGCCGCTCCCCAAGCGACTCAGACCAAGGTGGTGAAAAAGCATCACAAGGCGGCCCATACCGCGCCCGCCGTGAAAGTCGCGCCCAAGACCAAGTAAGTCGTACGCTTTCGCTAAAAGGGGCCCTTCGGGGCCCCTTTTGTCTTTGTCATGTCTACCGGGCCAGGGTCGTACATCTGGATACAAACCGTCACCAGCCACTCACTGACGGGGATCGGGAAGGGCCCTAGGATGAAGGCATGGAGAATCACTCCATACCATCAACCCGCACAAGGAACTGGAATATGAACAAGCTGATCCCCCTGAGTCTGGCCGCCGTCTTCGCCCTGACCTCCGGTTTCACCATGGCCGCCACCCCGACCAAGGGCGCCGCTCCCCAGACTACCCAGACCAAGGTGGTGAAAAAACACCACAAGGCCACCCACGCCAAGGCCGCCCCCACCACCAAGAAGGTGACGCCGAAAAGCGCCTGATCATTCGCCAAGCTCCCCATGAAAAGGGGCCCCATCGTGGGACCCCTTTTGTCATGCCTGTGGCTGAGCCTTGGCTCAGTCCTGCATGTAGCCGGCAGGCAGCACCACGCGCGCCACCCCGGAGTCAACGGCCGCCAGCGCCACGGCGCGGGCCACCCGAGGCAGCAGACGGGCATCCATCGGCTTGGGAATGACGTAATCCTTGCCAAAGTGCAGCTCGCTCACCCCGGCGGCGGTCAGCACCTCGGCCGGCACGGGTTCTTTCACCAGACCACGGATGGCCTCCACCGCGGCAATCTTCATGGCATCGTTGATGCGGCTGGCACGGGCATCCAGGGCGCCGCGGAAGAGGAAGGGGAAGCAGATGACGTTGTTGATCTGGTTCGGATAGTCCGAGCGGCCCGTACCCATGATGAGGTCATCGCGCACGGCGTGGGCCAGCGCGGGTTTGATCTCGGGATCCGGGTTGGAGCAGGCGAAGATCACCGGGCGCGGTGCCATCAGGGCCACCGCCTCGGTAGGCAGCACGTCCGGGCCAGAGACGCCGACGAACACATCGGCACCGTCGATCGCCTCCATCAGAGTGCGCAGCGGCGTGTCGTTGGCGAAACGCTGCTTGTACTGATTCAGATCGGTGCGACCGCTGTGGATCACGCCCTGGCGGTCCAGCATGAAGATAAGCTCAGGGCGAGCGCCGCACTTGATCAGCAGGTCCATGCAGGCGGTAGCGGCAGCGCCGGCGCCCATGCAGACGATGCGGCTCTGTTCGATGCGCTTGCCCTGCACCTCCAGCGCGTTGAGCAGACCGGCGGCGGTGACGATGGCGGTGCCGTGCTGGTCATCGTGGAACACCGGGATGTCGCAGCGCTCGATCAGCGCCTGCTCTATCTCGAAGCACTCGGGTGCCTTGATGTCTTCCAGGTTGATGCCACCGAAGGTGTCGGCGATGGCCGCCACCGTATCGATGAACTGGGCACTGGTCTCGTGTTTCACTTCGATGTCGATGGCGTCGATGCCGGCGAAGCGCTTGAACAGCAAGGCCTTGCCTTCCATCACCGGCTTGGAGGCCAGCGGGCCCAGATTGCCCAACCCCAGGATGGCGGTGCCGTTGGAGATGACGGCCACCAGGTTGCCCTTGCCGGTATAGCGGTAGGCATGGTCCGGGTTGGCGGCGATCTCGCGCACCGGCTCGGCGACTCCCGGGCTGTAGGCCAGCGCCAGATCATGGGCAGTCTCGGCGGACTTGGTGAGGGCGATGGCAATCTTGCCGGGAACAGGCTGGGCGTGGTAATCGAGCGCTTGCTGACGCAGATCGGACATGGGGGACCCCGATACGGAAATGAATGTGGTGGTGCATGACTCGCCAACGGCGAGGGCTGAGGATCATAAAGAAAACCAGCGGGCTTTCACAGCAGAAAGTATGGCTGCAAGCCTATGACATGCTGGTTATCAGCATGTCGCACCACCCACTAATACCTATTTAGTTATAGATATGGTTTCAATCCATCACCGGAATGCCGGCCCGCGCCTCCGCCTGGCGTGCGATGGCCTCGGTCATGCCCTGGAAGATGAAGAGGTGGAACGGCAGCATGGCGAGCCAGTAAGCCAGCCCCCAGGCGCCCTGCGGATGCCAGTGCGCCGTCACCCGCAGCCGGGTCAGACCGGATTCTTCCGGCAAGATATTGAACTCCAGCCGCCCCACGCCGGGGGCCTTCATGTTGAACAACAGATCCAGCCTGCGCCCCTCATCCACCCCGAGGATCTGCCAGGAGTCCAGCATGTCCCCCTTCACGAAGCGGTCCGGGTTGGTGCGCCCACGGGTGCGGGCCGGGCCACCGATCAGATGATCCATCCATTCTCGCACCACCCACAACTCGTTCATGTAGAAGTAGCGCTGCTCGCCGCCGAGCTGCTGCAACACCTGCCACACCACGTCCGGAGCAGCGAGGCAGAGCGTCTCCCCGCTGGCGGTGCGATCGTAGAAGCCATATTCGGGATGGCGCCAGCGCAGACCCAGCGCGGTCTCCTGGCCCTGCTGCTCGGCGCCGAGCTTCTGCTCCAGCGCCAGGGTCTCCGTCAACGCCTCGTCAAAATCGAGCAGGTGCTGGGGCAGCAACGCCCGTAACGGGGCATCATCGGCCGGGATGTCGTGCTTGAGCCCCCCCACCAGCGCCTTGGCAATGGGTTGCGGCACCGAAGTCGCAAATTGCAGCCACCAAGCCGAGAGACGGGGGCTCAGGAAGGGAATGGGGATGATGGGGCAACGCTTGCCGATATGGGCGGCGAACTTCTGCAACTGCTGCTGATAGCTGAGCAGCTCGGGGCCGGCGGCGTTATACACCTGGCCATCCACCCCCTCGGCCTCCACCAGCCCGACCAGGTAGTGCAGCAGGTTGGACAGCGCGATGGGCGGGGTACGCGAGCGCACCCACTTGGGGGTCACCATCAGCGGTAGGTTGAACACTAGATCCCGCATCACCTCAAACGCAGCCGAGCCTGGCCCGATGATGATGCCGGCCCGCAGCTCCACCGTCGGCACCCCAGCCTCCCGAAACAGCTCGCCACAATGGCGGCGGGAGTTGAGATGGCGGCTGTTGCAGGGGATGGGCTGGATGGCGCCGAGATAGATGATGCGGCGCACCCCTGCGGCGCGGGCGGCGCGGGCGAAGTTTTTCACCCCCTGCTGCTCCAGCCGGTGAAACCCCGCGCCGGCACCCATGGCGTGTACCAGATAGAAGACGGTATCGACCCCGGCCAGGGCCGGTAGCAGGGTGATGGGCTTGAGGCTGTCGGCGAGGCGAAACTCGACGCCCTCCGGCAGACGGCAGGGGCGGCGGGCCCCGGCGATGACCCGGTAACCCAGCTGTTGCAAGTGGGGCACCAGGTAGGAGCCGATATAGCCCGCGGCCCCCATCACCAGACATGTGCGCATCTGTTCTTCTCCCATGATTGAGCCAACACCATAGGGCAAAGCGTCGCAATACAGAATGCCGTCCAATAAAAAAGGCGCCCAATGGGCGCCTTTTTCAGAATTCTTCAGAAGTAAGATTACTTCTTGGCAGTCAGACCACCGAAACGCTTGTTGAACTTGTCTACGCGGCCGCCGCTAGAAACTTCTTTCTGCTTGCCGGTATAGAACGGGTGGCACGCGGAACATACGTCCAGGCTCAGATCTTTACCCAGGGTAGAGAAAGTGTTGATGACGTTACCGCAAGAACATTTAGCGGTGATGGCGACGTACTCAGGATGGATATTAGCTTTCATGGACAACCTCGATTATAGGCCGTGTCGCCATCCGATCTGTTGTCGGACACCACACGATTGTTGAACACAGTTTCAAAGGCTGCGAATAATATAGGAAATGCCTGAGTTCAGGCAAGTGGCTTCGCAGAAAAAATAGGCAACCCCTGGTGGATTCATCGCAAACGCTTGATCTGGTTCGTGTCGCTGTGCCGGTACCCTTACGCCGTCATTTCGACTATCTCTCTCCCCTGCCCCTGCCTGCACCCGGTTGTCGGGTCGAGATCCCCTTCGGTCCCCAGACCCTGGTTGGCCTGGTGGTGGCCCATCCGGGGGAGAGTCAGGTGCCCCGCGCCAAGCTCAAACCCATCAAACTGGTACTGGACAGCGAGCCGGTGCTGGGCCCGGACATACTGGCGTTGATGGAGTGGAGTGCCAACTACTACCAGCATCCGCTGGGAGAGGTGCTGCCTCACGCCTTGCCGGTGCTGGTGCGCAAGGGGGAGCCCGCCGCCTATCGCGAGCTGGAGTTCTGGTTTGCCACCGACGCGGGGATGGAAGTCGATCTCAACGAGCTCAAGCGCGCCGCCAAACAGCAGCAGGCGCTGGCCCTGCTGCGCAAGAGGCCGCAGACCCCCTCCGCCCTCAAGCAGGAGGAGATTTCGATCGCGGCCCTCACCGCGCTGGAGAAGAAGGGTCTGCTGGAGAAACGCAGCCTGGAGCCGAGCCATGACGGCGACTGGGCCAGCCGGTTCGAGGCGGGGGAAGGGCTGCGTCTGAACGGTGAACAGGCGCTGGCGGTCTCCGCCATCACCAGTCAGAGCGAACAATTTGGCGCCTTCCTGCTCGATGGCATCACCGGCTCGGGCAAGACGGAGGTCTACCTGAGCATCCTCGAGCCCCTGCTCAAGGCGGGTAAACAGGCGCTGGTGATGGTGCCGGAAATCGGCCTCACCCCCCAGACCATCAACCGCTTCCGCCGCCGCTTCCAGGTGCCGGTGGTGGCGATGAACTCCGCCATGAACGACAGAGAGCGGCTCGATGCCTGGCTCGCCTGCCGCGATGGCGGCGCCGCCATCCTGATCGGCACCCGCTCCGCCGTGTTCACCCCCTTCAAGGATCTCGGCATCATCATCATCGATGAGGAGCACGACGGCTCCTTCAAGCAACAGGACGGTTTCCGTTACCACGCCCGGGATCTGGCGGTGATGCGGGCTCATCGCGCCGGCATCCCCATCCTACTCGGCTCGGCCACCCCCTCGCTGGAGACGCTGCACAACGCCAGGAGCGGCAAGTATCACCACCTCAGCCTGACCCGGCGGGCCGGCAACGCCCAGACCGCCCGCCAGGTGATCCTGGACATCAAGAGCGTGCGGCTACAGGCCGGACTCTCCCCCCAGCTGGAGCAGCTGATGGCGGAGCATCTGGCGGCGGGCAACCAGGTGATGCTGTTTCTCAACCGCCGCGGCTATGCCCCCTCCCTCATCTGCCACCAGTGTGGCTGGAGCGCCGCCTGCGAGCGTTGCGACGCCTGGTACACCTGGCATCAGGCCGGGCGGCGATTGCACTGCCACCATTGCGACAGCGTCCGACCGCTGCCCCACCACTGCCCGGAATGCGGCAGCAATGAACTGATCGGCTCTGGTGTCGGCACAGAACAGCTGGAACAGCTGCTTACCACCGTTTTTCCGCAATATCCTGTGGTGCGTATCGATCGGGACAACACGCGCCGCAAGGGCGAGCTGGAGACTCATCTCGGCGACATCAAAGCCGGCAAGTACAAGATCCTGATCGGCACCCAGATGCTGGCCAAGGGCCACCACTTCCCGGACGTGACGCTAGTGGGACTGCTGGACGTGGACGGCGCCCTGTTTTCCGCCGATTTTCGCGCCGCCGAGAAGCTGGCCCAGCTCTATACCCAGGTTGCGGGCCGCGCCGGTCGCGCCAGCAAGCCCGGACTGGTGGTGCTACAGAGCCATCACCCCGAGCACGCCCTGCTGCAGGATCTGACCCAGAATGGCTATGGTCATTTCGCCGACACCGCGCTGAAGGAGCGCCGCCTGCTGGGGCTGCCGCCGTTCAGCTACCAAGGGTTGTTTAGGGCCGAGGCCACCGGCCGCGACGAGGTGCAGCTGTTCCTCAGTCGCCTGGCCGAGACGCTGCGCAGCGCCCACTACCCCCATGTGCAGGTGCTGGGCCCCATCAGTGGCTTCATGGAGCGCAAGGCGGGCAAGTTCAGGATGCAGTTGTTGGTGCAGGGACCGAACCGGGCCCCGCTATCACAGCTGCTGGATTGGGCAGTCAAGGAGCTGGATGGCTGGCCGGAAACCAAGAAAGTACGCTGGAGCCTGGATATCGACCCCACCGAGCTGAACTAGCGATAGCGAACAGCCGCCATGGCGTCTTTGCTCCCTTTCCCCCTCGCGGGAGAAGGCTTGGGGATGAGGGCGGTAACCAGAAAACAACGAGGGGGCCTTGGCCCCCTCGTTGTTTTTACCCCATGACTGCGCCAGCTTATTCGGCGGCCTGGGAGACCCCAGTCAGCCGCACTTCAACCCGGCGATCCGGCGCCAGGCAGGCGATCATCTGGGCCTTGGCCGCATTCGGGCAACTGCCACCCGTCACTGGCGACGACTCCCCACGCCCCTCGGCGCGCACCTTGTCGGGGAACAGACCCTTGGCGACCAGATAATCGGCCACGGTGCGAGCGCGCTGCTCCGACAGGGACTGGTTGTAGGCATCGGAGCCCAAGCGATCGGTATGACCGATCACCGTCGCAACCCCGTCCTTCGGATTGGCGGCCAGGATCTGGGCGAACAGGGCGTCGAGTGCCTGACTGGCGGCCGGTTTCAGGGTCGCCTTGTTGAATTCGAACAGCACATCCGAGTCCAGACTGAACTGTTTCTCCACCAGCACGGGAGCGGGCACCACCACAGCGGCAGGGGCCGGCGTCGGAGCCACCGGCTCGTCGCCAATCTGGTTGAAGTGATAGATCATGCCGACCGCCAGCAAACCGTTGTCCAGCTCGATGCCGGATTCGTCCGGTGAAGCTTTACCGAGCGGGGTGGTGTACTGGTATTCGAGACGGGCGGACCAATCCTTGTCGATGGCGTATTCCACCCCCAGCGCGCCGACAAAGGCGGCGCCATGGTATTTGTTGCCCTCGGAGGACTCCCGCAGGGAGTTGGTGCCATCGTTGTACCAGGCGTTGATAGAACTCTCCGTCCAGGCATAGGCGCCCCCCAGTCGACCGTAGATATCCAGGGCCTGGGTGGCCGGGAAGCCGATCTTCATGGTGGCCTGGATCATCTGGGCCTTGGCATCCCCCTCCAGCCCGGAATCGATGCCATTACCCGTATAGTGCCGATCGATCTGATACTTGCCGAGCCAGTCATAGCCCAGTTCGACGGCCACATTGCGATTGACCTGGTAGCCCACGAAGGCACCCAGCCCCAGATCGTCGCTGTTCTCGTTCACCTTGGCGGCGTCGAGCATCTCCTCGACCTGAGAATCGTAATCCACCCCATAATAGTTCGACCAACCGGCCTTGCCACCGGCATACCAGGTGTTGTCTTGCGGCGCAGCTTGCACCGCCCCCGTTGCCATCAGGCCGCCGACGAGCACGGCAAGCGTAGACTTGTTCATGATGAGCCCCTGCAATGAATTGTTATGACGCGCTGCGTCTCTCTTCCCTGACGGGGCCCTGAACCAAGCCCCGCATCCAGATTATCCCATCTATCACCAGCCTCAAACGACCAGGGACTCAGGAGTGTGATATTGGCGACATTATCGACAGATGCCACGCCTTTCCCCCTGTACCGTCCATAAAAAGTGCCGCCCATAAAAAAAGAAGGGCAAAGCCCTTCTTTTTCAGATGGTTGCCAGCAACCTAGTCTAGCTCGCCAGGAACAACCGTGTAGATGGGATCCTCGCTCATCTCCTGCCAACCATCGCCGACCTCGTGCAACGCACCATAAAAAACCGGAGAGCGAGGCTCTCCGGTCGTGGATCAGGGCTAGGCGTTCAGTCCCTCCGACTCTAGCTTGCCAGGAATAACCTGTAAGCGGGATCCTCGCTCACCTCCTTCCAGCCGTAGCCAATTTCGCGCAGGTAGTCGTGGAAGGCCGCCACGTCCTCGTCCGGTAGCTCGAACGCACAGAGCACCCGGCCATAGTCTGCACCGTGGTTGCGGTAGTGGAACAGGCTGATGTTCCAGCGACAGCCGAGTGTCTCCAAAAAGCGCATCAGGGCGCCCGGTTGCTCCGGGAACTTGAAGCTGTAGAGTCGCTCACCAAGGGGCCGCGCCGGGCGGCCACCAATCATGTAACGCACGTGATTCTTGGCCAGCTCGCTCTCGGTCATGTTGACCACCGGATAGCCGTTCTCTTCCAGCTGGCCGGTGATCTGGGTCAGCTCCTCGTCACCGCCGGTGAGGCGCACCGACACGAACAGGGAGGCCTGGGCCGCATCGGCGTAGCGGTAGTTGAACTCGGTCACCATCCGTGGCCCAAGCTGGCGGCAGAAGTCGAGGAAGGCCCCCTTGCGCTCAGGGATGGTCACCGCCAGCATGCCTTCGCGCTTCTCGCCTATCTCACAGCGCTCCGACACGTAGCGCAGGCTGTGGAAGTTGACATTGGCGCCGGACAGTATGGCCGCCATGCGGCCACCCTTGACCTGTTCGCGCTCGCTGTAGGCCTTGAGCCCCGCCAGCGACAAAGCGCCGGAAGGCTCGGCGATGGCACGGCAGTCGTCGAAGATATCTTTGAGCGCGGCGCAGATCTGATCGTTGGAGACGGTGATCACCTCGTCCAGATACTGGTTGCAGAGCCGGAAGGTCTCGGTGCCGATGCGCTTGACCGCCACTCCGTCCGCAAACAGCGAGACCCTCTCCAAATTGACCGGCTCACCGGCTTCCAGCGCAGCCTTGAGGCAGGCGGAGCCCTCCGCCTCCACTCCGATCACCTTCACGTCCGGCAGCAGTTGCTTGATGTAGACCGCCACCCCGGCGGCCAGGCCGCCGCCGCCCACCGGCACGAACACGTGGGTGAGGTGGGTATCCTGCTCCAGCAGCTCCTTGCCGATGGTGCCCTGGCCCGCGATCACCTCGACGTCGTCAAACGGCGGTATCAGGGTGTAGCCCTCGGTCTCGGCGAGGCGGCGACTCTCCGCATAGGCCTCGTCGAAGCTGTTGCCAAACAGCAGCACATTGCCGCCCTGGCGGCGCACCGCATCGATCTTGATGTCCGGTGTGGTCTTGGGCATCACTATGATGGCCTTGATGCCGAGCTTGGCCGCCGACAGGGCGACCCCCTGGGCGTGGTTGCCCGCCGAGGCCGCCACCACGCCGTTCGCCTTCTGCTCGGCGCTTAAGGTAGCAATCTTGTGATAGGCGCCGCGCAGCTTGAAGGAGTGCACCGGCTGCAGGTCTTCCCGCTTGAGGGAAACCTGGTTGCCGAGCCGCTCGGACAATTTTTTAAGGGTCTGCAAGGGGGTCACCCGCGCCGCCTCGTAGACGGGAGAGAGCAACACCTTGCGTAGATAATCCGCCGCAGAGACCATGGTTATCCCTCCCGCTTGCCGAGAACGCACACAGAATATTTGCCTGCTAAATACGCTCCATACAGCGCTATATGTTGATAATTTACCGAAGAGTTCATCATCACTCCTCCAGCTTGCTTAAGTCGCGCACTGCGCCCTTGTCGGCACTGGTGGCCAGCATGGCGTAGGCACGCAAGGCGTAGGAGACCTGGCGCTGACGGTTGAGCGGCTTCCAGCCACGGGCATCGACGGCGACGCGGCGAGCGGCCAGCACGCTGTCGGCCACTTCCAGCACCATGCTGCGGGCCGGGATATTGATGTTGATGATGTCGCCATCCTCCACCAACCCTATGGTGCCGCCGGAGGCCGCCTCGGGGGAGACGTGACCGATGGACAGACCCGAGGTGCCGCCAGAGAAGCGGCCGTCGGTGATCAGGGCGCACGCCTTGCCGAGCCCCATGGACTTGAGATAGGTGGTGGGGTAGAGCATCTCCTGCATGCCGGGGCCGCCTTTCGGGCCCTCGTAGCGGATCACCACGACTTCACCAGCCTTGACCGTGCCGTCCAGGATGCCCGCCACTGCGGTATCCTGGCTCTCGAACACCCGGGCCGGGCCACGGAAGCAGAGGTTCTCTTCATCCACCCCGGCGGTCTTGACGATGGCGCCGTTGAGCGCCAGGTTACCGGACAGCACGGCCAGGCCCCCCTCCAGGCTGTAGGCGTTGTCCAGCGAACGGATGCAGCCTTCGGCACGATCCAGATCCAGCTCGGGCCAGCGGCAGCTCTGGCTGAACGCCTTGGTGGTGCGGATACCGGCCGGGCCAGCGCGGTAGAAGTCGTGCACCGCCTTGTCGTCGCAGCGGCTGACGTCGTACGCCTCCAGCAGCTCGACCAAGGAAGTGCCGAGCACGTTGCGGGTATCGCCGTGCACCAGACCCGCCTTCTCCAGCTGACCCAGGATGGCGACCACGCCACCGGCGCGGTGCACGTCTTCCATGTGGTATTTCTGGGTGGAAGGAGCAACTTTGCACAGCTGGGGTACCCGGCGGGACATGCGGTCGATGTCGGTCATGGTGAAGTCGACCCCGGCCTCCTGGGCCGCCGCCAGCAGGTGCAGCACCGTATTGGTGGAGCCGCCCATGGCGATGTCCAGTGCCATGGCGTTCTCGAACGCCGCCTTGGTGGCGATGTTGCGCGGCAGGGCGCTCTCGTCATCCTGCTGGTAGTAGCGGTTGGCGAGGGCGACGATGCGCTGACCGGCCAGCTTGAACAGCTGCTCCCGATCGCTGTGAGTTGCCAGCATGGAGCCATTGCCCGGCTGGGAGAGGCCGAGCGCCTCGGTCAGGCAGTTCATGGAGTTGGCGGTGAACATGCCGGAGCAGGAGCCGCAGGTAGGGCAGGCGCTGCGCTCTATCTGATCGCTCTGGGCGTCGGAGACCTTGGGATCGGCACCCTGGATCATGGCGTCTACCAGATCCAGCTTGATGATCTGATCGGAGAGCTTGGTCTTGCCCGCTTCCATGGGGCCGCCGGAGACGAAGATCACCGGGATGTTGATGCGCAGGGCGGCCATCAGCATCCCCGGGGTGATCTTGTCGCAGTTGGAGATGCAGACCATGGCGTCGGCGCAGTGGGCGTTGACCATGTACTCCACGGAATCGGCGATGAGCTCCCGGGACGGCAGCGAATAGAGCATGCCGCCGTGGCCCATGGCGATGCCGTCATCCACCGCTATGGTATTGAATTCCTTGGCAACCCCGCCTGCGGCCTCGATCTCGCGGGCCACCAGCTGGCCGAGATCCTTGAGGTGCACGTGGCCCGGCACGAACTGGGTGAAGGAGTTGACCACGGCGATGATGGGTTTGCCAAAGTCCTCGTCTGTCATGCCGGTGGCACGCCAGAGCGCGCGGGCCCCGGCCATGTTACGTCCGTGGGTGGTGGTGGCGGATCTCAACTTAGGCATTGTCTCTACTCCCTGAATACATGAGCCCGGTTGGGCAAATTAGTGATGCAAAACTGTCACTGCAAATCGGTTGTGGTAAGGGTGTGGCCCTTGCCATAGCCGACTCAAATCTAGGTATGTGCGGGCGACCCGGTCGCCCGCTCGCTCCCTTAGTCGTTAACCGGTGTCAGCCAGCCCCATTTGTCCTCGGTCTGGCCGTTGAACAAACCAAAGAAGGCATTTTGCAGTTGTTCGGTCACCGGGCCACGGCTACCGGCGCCCACTTTCATCCGATCCACTGAGCGTACCGGGGTCACCTCGGCGGCGGTGCCGGTCATGAAGATCTCGTCCGCCACATACAGCGCCTCACGCGGCAGCGCCTGTTCGCGCACCTCGTAACCGAGATCCCGCGCCAGGGTCATGATGGTGTCGCGAGTGATGCCGGGCAGGATGGCCGCGGTGGCGGGCGGGGTAAACAGCACGCCGTTCTTCACCAGGAACAGGTTCTCCCCCGCCCCCTCGCTCAGGTAGCCGTTCACGTCCAGCGCCAACCCCTCGGCGAAGCCGTTGCGCTTGGCCTCTCGGCTGATGAGCTGGGACGACAAATAGTTGCCACCGGCCTTGGCACCGGTGGGGATGGTGTTCGGTGCGAGTCGGTTCCAGGACGTGACGCACACATCCACCCCGTTCTTGAGCCCCTCTTCCCCGAGGTAGGCGCCCCAGGGCAAGGCGGCGACCATGAGATCGGCCTTGGCATCCAGCGGCGGATGCAACCCCAGCCCCACGTTGCCGATGAAGGCCAAGGGGCGCAGATAACCGCTCTTGAGGCCATTCTCACGCACCACGGCGCGGCAGGCCTCGTTCACATCGACCTCGTTGTAGGGCACGTCCATCCAGTAGATCTTGGCGGAGTCGAACAGGCGGCGGGTGTGCTCCTGCAGCCGGAAGATACAGGTGCCCTTGGGGGTGTCGTAGGCACGCACCCCCTCGAACACCGAGGAGCCGTAGTGCAGGGCATGGCTCATGACGTGAACCTGGGCATCCTGCCAGGGCACCATCTTGCCGTTGAACCAGATGTATTGGGGGTGGGAAGGCTGTGACATTGGCTTGGCTCCTTAAGCGCTGATCCGGGGTTGCTGTTCCAGTGCATCAACCCGGGAGACGTCCACCAGCTTGACCAGCTGGCTCCACAACTGCTGGATGGGACGCACCGACTCGACAGTAACCGTGATCCGCAGCTGTTGGCAATCCTGCTCCATGTGCAGGGCATTGAGCGCGAAGCCGCGGTGGCGTACCACCCGCAGCACCCGTTCCATCACTTCGGGTCTCGGCTGGGCGTGGATATGTAAGGTGTGCTGGTTCATGGGCGTTGCTCCATCATCTTGTGGTTGGCGACTCCTGGCGGGACCAGGGGCCAGACGTTTTCTTCCTCTGAAATCGCCACATGCAGCAGGTAGGCGCTCTCGCTCGCCAACAGGCGGCCGAGGGCCGGCGCTATCTCGTTCTTGCATGTGATGGTCTCGCCCGGGATGCCGAACGCGGCGGCCAGGGCGACAAAATCGGGGTTGTCGGAGAGGATGGTCTCGCTGTAGCGGCCGTCGAAGAACAGCTCCTGCCACTGGCGCACCATGCCGAGGCGCTGGTTGTCGAGCAGCACCATCTTCACCTTGAGTTGGGCGCGGCGTATGGTGCCGAGCTCCTGTACGTTCATCATGAAGGAGCCATCACCGCTCACCAGCACCACTTCATCATCCGGGCGCGACATCTTGGCGCCGATGGCCGCAGGCAGGCCGAAGCCCATGGTGCCGAGACCGGCGCTGGAGAGGTGATTGCGCGGGCTGGTGAAGCGCATGTGCTGGGCCACCCACATCTGGTGCTGACCCACATCGCAGGCCACCACGCTGCTCTCGGGCAGAAGGCTAGACAGCTGCTTGAGCAGAGCTGGCGCATAGATGGGCTGACCGGGGTGGTCGTAGCGAAACGCATATTCCCGGGCCATGGCGGCGCAATGCTCGCGCCAGGGGTCGATGTCGAGGCTCATGGCGAGCGCCGGCAACACCAGGGTCAGATCCGTAGTGATCCCCACCTCGGCGGCGCGGCGCTTGCCGAACTCGGCGGCGTCTACATCCAGATGGATGACCTTGGCGTGGGGTGCAAACTCATCCAGCTTGCCGGTCACCCGATCATCGAAACGCGCCCCCACCACCAGCAACAGATCGCACTGCTGCACCGCGTAGTTGGCGGCCTTGGTGCCGTGCATGCCGAGCATGCCGAGGTAGACGGAACTGTCGGGATCCAGCGCCCCTATGCCCTTGAGGGTGGTGACCGCCGGCATGCCGGTGGCGGCGGCAAATTCACGCAGCTCAGCCTCCGCATTCGCCATGCCCACCCCGCCGCCGACGTAGAGCACGGGCCGCTCGGCCGCCCCGAGCAGGGTGCGGGCGGCGTTGATCTCGGCCGGATTCAGGACGTCCAGCTCCTCCACCGCGAACAGCGGGCTCTGCTTGGGCAAGGTCGCCAGCTGGATGTCCTTGGGAAAATCGATGAGCACGGGGCCAGGGCGACCCGAGGTGGCGATGGCAAAGGCTTCTGCCAATACCTGCCCCAGATCCGCCGCATCCGTGACCATGAAGGAGTGCTTGGTGCAGGAGAGGGACATGCCGAGCACGTCGACCTCCTGGAAGGCATCGGTGCCCACGGCGGCGCAGGGCACCTGACCGCTGATGGCCACCAGGGGCACTGAATCGAGCAGCGCCTCCGCCAGCCCGGTCACCAGATTGGTAGCGCCCGGGCCCGAGGTCGCGATGCAGACTCCCACCTGACCGGAGGCGCGGGCATAGCCCACCGCCGCCATGGCGGCACCCTGCTCGTGGCGGCAGAGCTGATGAGCCAGGCCGCCGTCATACAGGGCATCATAGACCGGCATGATGGCCCCGCCCGGGTAACCAAACACCTGGGTCACACCCTGTTTCTTGAGAGCCTGTACCAAAAACTGCGCGCCGTTCATGTGGAAATCCTGTCCTTTGGTCGAAAAAAAACCCCCGGGCTGTGAGGCTCGGGGGTCGCTTGTTTCGTTCTGTCCGGTGGTGGGTCTATCCCTTGTTCCGTGCAGCTAAACGAGCCCCGAGCGGTGAGATAATAATCACCACTAGGACCACAATAATGCTGACGAAACGGGAGGCCATGTTCATAGTTACAACCGGAAATCCTGTGAAAATTGGAGCGGTTTGCACCGCGAATGGCTATTAGAACTAGCACGGTGATTTTTATTGGGCAAGCGTTTTTAACTGACAAGACTCCGATTTTGACTGATCCGTGGCCAGCGCTGCGGAATAAAAAACTAATAAAAAACGGTTAACCAGCATATACATCAAACCAAGGACGGGATTTATGTCATTAGCTGTGGTTTATAGCCGTGCCAGCCTGGGAATCGCGGCGCCGCAAGTCACGGTGGAAGTTCACCTCTCCAACGGCCTGCCCGCCTTCAACATGGTGGGGCTGCCGGAAACCTCGGTGAAGGAGTCGCGGGATCGGGTACGCAGCGCCCTGCTCAACGGCAATTTCGAGTTCCCGAGCAAACACATCACGGTCAACCTGGCTCCCGCCGACCTGCCCAAGGAGGGAGGCCGCTTCGATCTGGCCATCGCCATCGGTATTCTCGCCGCATCCAAGCAAATACCGGCAAAATACCTGCTCGATCACGAATTTTTGGGGGAACTTGCCCTGACCGGCGAGATCCGCCCCGTGCTCGGGGTGCTGCCCGCCGTGCTCGCCTGCCGCGATGCGGGCCGTACCCTGCTGGTACCGACCGCCAACGGGGTCGAGGCCGCGCTCATTCAGGATGCCGAGGTGCGCACTGCCCATCAGCTGCTGGCCGTCACCGCCTGGCTGGCGGGCCAGTATGAGCTGCCGCTGCCAGAGCCCCAACGTACCGAGGCCCTGCCCGATGTACCCGACCTGCAGGATGTGATCGGCCAGTCCCAGGCCAAGCGGGCGTTGGAGATCGCCGCCGCCGGCAGCCACAACCTGCTGTTCATCGGTCCTCCCGGCACCGGCAAGAGCATGCTGGCGAGCCGCCTACCCGGCATCCTGCCGCCACTCAGCGAGCTGGAGGCTCAGCAGACTGCCGCCATCCACTCCATCGGTGGCCTGACCCCGCACGCCGGCCACTGGCACCACAGGCCCTATCGCACGCCTCATCACAGCGCCTCCGCCGTGGCCCTGGTCGGCGGTGGCAGCCACCCGCGGCCGGGGGAAATTTCGCTTGCCCACAATGGGGTGCTGTTCCTAGACGAGTTGCCGGAGTTCGAGCGCAAGGTGCTCGACTCCCTGCGCGAACCGCTGGAAACCGGCCACATCACCATCAGCCGGGCCGCCCGCCAGGTGGACTTCCCCGCCCGCTTCCAGCTGATCGGCGCCATGAACCCCAGCCCCTGCGGCCACTATGGCGACGGCCAGACCCGCTCCAGCCCGGATCAGATCCTGCGCTACCTCGGAAAACTCTCCGGCCCCTTCCTCGACCGTTTCGATCTGACGGTGGAGGTGCCACTGCTGCCCAAGGGCAGCCTCACCGGCAAGGCGGAGCGCGGCGAGTCGAGCCAGCAGATCCGCGAACGGGTGCTGGCGGCGAGGGAACGAATGCTGAGCCGCAATGGCAAGCTCAATAACCTGCTGGATAGCCGTGAAATCGAAGATATTTGCCGACTATCACCGCAAGATGCCGAATTTTTGGAGAGTGCCATCCAGAAGCTGGGACTCAGCATCCGGGCCTGGCACCGTATCTTGCTGGTATCGCGCACCATCGCGGATCTGGCGGGCAGACCCGCTATCGGCAAGGATCATCTGATCGAAGCGCTCGGCTACCGGGCCATGGACAGGCTGCTGTCCCGCCTTCGCAGCGGTTGAATCTTGGGGGTTTAAGGATGAGTGAGTCCTATGTGGATCAAGGTGCCATACATGGTCTCGCGGCGCATCGGCTGATACTATGGCCACAGATCTGACCACTTGTTGGTCACCCACAGACAAGAAGACGGATTCGACTCATGCAAAACAAGCTGATAGAGCGGCTGCGTGGCAGCCTCTCGACCCTGCTCTATTTCTTCAACACCCTGTTCTGGTTTGTCCCCATCCTGCTGCTCGGCCTGGTCAAGCTGTTGCTGCCGCTCAAGGGCTGGCGCACCCTGTGCAACGCACTGCTGGACGGCTGTGCCAGCTGCTGGATTGGTTTCAACAACCTGATCCAGAAAGTCATCATCAGAACCCCTTTTGAGGTGGTCGGAGTGGACAAAGGGAGCCGGAATGAGTGGTATATGGTGATTGCCAACCATCAATCCTGGGTCGACATACTGGTATTACAGCGGATTTTTAATCAGAAAATCCCCTTCCTGAAGTTTTTCCTCAAGAAAGAACTGATTTGGGTACCTTTTCTCGGCCTGGCCTGGTGGGCGCTGGACTTCCCCTTCATGCGACGTTATTCCCGTAAATTTCTGGAAAAGCGCCCTCATCTGAAGGGAAAAGACATAGAAACGACGCGCAAGGCCTGTGCCAAGTTCCGCCACATTCCGGTGAGTGTGATGAACTTCGTCGAGGGCACCCGCTTCACCGCTCACAAGCATGACAAGCAGGCCGCGCCCTATCGCCATCTGCTGCACCCGAGGGCAGGCGGCGTCGCCTTTACCCTGGCGGCCATGGGGGATCAACTGCACAAACTGGTGGATGTGACCATCGCCTATCCGGGCGGTATTCCCAGTTATTGGGACTTCATGTGCGGGCGGGTCAAGGAGATCAAGGTTCGGGTGCGGTTTCTGCCGATCGAACGCAATCTGGTGGGGGATTACTTCAATGACCCCGAATTCCAACAAGAGTTTCAACAGTGGTTGAACGGGATCTGGCACGAGAAAGATCAGACCCTGAGCCAGCTGCTGGCGGACGAGACACAGTAAACGACGCCCATGCTAACCTTTCTGCCCGGCCCGCTGGTGATGTTCATCAGCGCCAGCCTGACCATATTGTTCATCATCCTGGTCTCCAGCCTGATCCTGCTGGTCTCCCTGCTCAAGCTGCTGCCGATCCCGGCCCTCAGCCGCGCCTGCAGCCACATCAACAACGGCATCATGCGTTTCTGGCTCGCCTGCAACGCCTTCGTCATCCGCCTCACCACCCGCATCGAGTGGCAGATCGAAGACGAGACCCGGCTGCGCAAGGATGGTTGGTACCTGATCGTCAGCAACCACATGAGCTGGACCGACATAGTGGTGCTGGGTCATCTGTTTCGGGACCGGCTGCCGGTGCCCAAGTTCTTCATGAAGCACGAGCTTATCTATATCCCGCTGATGGGACTGGCCTGCTGGGGGCTGGACATGCCCTTCATGCGCCGTTACTCGAGGGAGTTTTTACTGCGCAACCCGCACCTGCGGGGCCAGGACATAGAGACCACGCGCAAGGCCTGCGAGAAGTTTCGCCACATTCCCACCACCGTCATCAACTTCGTGGAAGGCACCCGCTTCACCGAGCCCAAGCGGGATGCGGTGCGCTCCCCCTATCGCCACCTGATGCCGCCCAAGGCGGCGGGGCTGGCCTTCACCCTGGCCGCCATGGGGGAGCAGTTCGACAGCCTGATCAACGTCACCATCAGTTACCCGGACAACAACGAGACGCCCTTCAAGGACTTCTTGATGGGGCGGATGAAGCGCATTCGGGTGCGCATCGAGGAGCTGCCGGTGGATGGGCAGCTGGTGGGGGATTACTTCAACGACAAGCAGTTCAAGCGCGGCTTCCAGCAGTGGCTGAACCAGCGCTGGCAGGAGAAAGACAAGACGCTGGCCCAGTGGCAGGAGGCCGATGCCCTGACTCAGGCGGCGGTAGAAGCCGCCAAGGCGAGCGCCGCGGCCAAGTCCGGCAACTGATCCTCAGAGAAGACCTGAATACCGTGACGGCGCAGCAGGGCCGTGGTCTTGCCCTCACCCGTTATGGAGGTGCCCTCGAAGCGGCCGTTGTAGATGCGGCCGCTGCCACAGGAGGGGCTGCCTTCTTTGAGCAGGGCGAAGCGAATGCCCTGGGCCTGGCAGCGTTGCAACGCCAGTTCGGCGCCGCGATCGAACTCGGCAGTCACATCCAAGCCGCTTGCAGTCACTACCCACTCACCCTGCCGCTCGGCAGGAGGGCGCGGGGTCGGCAGGCCGCCCGCCACCTCGGGGCAGAATGACAACACCCTGCCCTCGGCCCCCAGCACCTTCAACCAGTCGCTGACGATGCCCTTGCTCTGACCGTCGTAGCGCACCGGCTGCCCCAGCAGACAGGCGCTGACCAGCACCTTGGGTACACCGACCTGACTCATGCTTCCGCTCCGTGCATCACCTGATCGAACATCACGCAGCAGGGGCTCTCCAGCCGGTAGAGGATGGCGGGGCGTTGCTTGCCGGTGCGCTTGCGGCCGGTATCCACCAGGATGTCGGCACGGTGGATGCGCTTGCGAAAGGCTGCCGTATTCATAGGGGTTTGCAGCACTATCTCGAAGGCGCGCTGCACCTCGGAGAGGGTGAACTCGGGCCCCAGCAGTTGCAGTGGCAGGGTGCTGTAGCGGCTCTTGATGCGCAGCCGCTCCAGCCCCTTGGCAATGAGGTTCACATGATCGAAGGCGAGGCTGAGCCCCGGCAGGGCCGAGAGTGGCTGCCAGCAACCGCGCACCACCTCCACCTCGGGCTCCACCAGACAGAGATAAACCAGGGTGGTGGACCAACCGCGCGGATCCCGCTCCAGGTTGCCGAGGGTGCAGACCTGCTCGCTGTAGCAGTGGCCCAGCCCCCACTCCGCCAGCAGGCGATGACGAGCGGCGTCCAGATCCCGGTCCCGGGTCTCGTCGATGCGCAGGGCCGGCAGCTGCCAGCATTGGGCAAAGGGGGGACGATCGCGGGTCTCGAGAAGCAGCTCGAGCCGCTCCTCGTTCAACCGCAGCACCACCATATCCAGACTCATTCTCGGCATCTTGGTCGACCTGCTCGCCTTCTAATAATGTTTGGTAGATAATATCACAAGAATAGTATGTGCAGGAGCCATCATGGGAACCGTTGCCAGCCTGGATATTGATGCGCAGAAGGGGTTCACCCCGCTCTGCCCGAACGAACTGCCCGTCGTGGGCGGGGATGAGATAGTGGCTGCGCTCAACGCTCAGGCGGCCCTCGCCAGCCTGCGTATCGGCAGCAAGGATGCCCATCCCCGCAATGCCGCCTGGGTCGTCACCGATCCCGCCGGCATGCTGCTGCCGCTGGACATGCCCAATGCTGATCTCACCTGGCCGGCGCACTGCGTGCCGGGCACTGCGGGCTTCGAGCTGCTCGATGGCCTGCCCGCCCCCATCGATTACGACTTCTTCGTCTGGAAGGGGGTCGAGCCGGATCTGCATCCCTATGGTGCCTGCTTCCATGATCTCGCCGAGCGGCGCAGCACCGGGCTCATCGAGTTTCTGCAGGCCCGTGGCGTCGACACCCTGCTGGTCGGCGGCCTCGCCACCGACTACTGCGTCAAGACCAGCGTGTTGCAGCTGCGCCGCGCCGGTTTCAGGGTGATAGTGCACCTCGATGCCTGCCGTGGCATCGCCCCCGAGACCGTCGCCCAAGCCCACACCCAGATGACCGAGGCCGGGGCCGAGCTGGCCCAGACCCTGACCCACGTACAACGCCTGCTGGATGCCTGATATGTCTCCCATCCTCACCCGTCTCGTCGACATCGGCGCCTGCAAACTACCTAAGCAGCAGGAGTGCGCCCCCGCGCTCACCCGTCTGCGAGGAGTCTGATATGCCTCCCATTCTCAACAGCTTGCTCGACACCGACGCCTACAAACTGCACATGCAGCAGGCGGTGTTCCATCGCTATCCCGATGCCGAGGTGGTAGCCGAATTCCACAGCCGCAACGAGGAAGATCTGCTGCCCATGATGGGGGAGATCGAGGAGCAGCTGCGCCTCGCCGGCTCCCTGCGGCTCACCAAGTCCGAGCTTAACTTCCTGGCCGAGCGCCCCTTCTTTACCGCCGACTACCTGGATCACCTGCGCCGCAAGCCGCTGGACGCCTCACTATTGCGGGTGTTTGAGCAAGATGGCCGCATCAACGTCCGTGTAGAAGGCCCATGGCAGGACGTTATTTTGTGGGAGATCCCGGTACTCGCCATCATCAGCGAGATGCGCAACCGCTTCCGCTATCCCCAGTTTGGGGTGAGCCAGGCACTGACCCGGCTGGATCAGAAAATAGACAAGCTGGAGCTGACCCTGAGCCCAGCGGAAATGGAAGAGTTCAATCTTATCGACTTTGGCACCCGTCGCCGCTTCTCCCACGCGGTGCAGGACGCCGTGGTGGGCCGCCTCAAGGAGCGCCTGCCGGCGTTTCGTGGCACCAGCAACTACCAGTTGGCCCAGAAGTACGGACTGCCGGCGGTGGGCACCCAGGCCCATGAATGGTTCCAGGCCCACCAGCAACTCGGCTTCCCGCTCGAGCACAGCCAGCGCGCCGCCCTCACCAGCTGGCTGGACGAGTTCACCAACCACCTCGGCATCGCGCTGACCGATTGCATCACCATGGATGCCTTCTTGCGCGACTTCGACTTCGATCTCGCCAGCCGCTATCAGGGGCTGCGCCATGACTCCGGCGATCCCGTGGTGTGGGGGGAGAAGGCCATCAGCCACTATCAGCGGCTCGGCATCGATCCCACCGACAAGACGCTGGTGTTCTCCGACGGCCTCAACCTGGACAAGGCGGTGGAGCTGTTCCGCCACTTCCGCGGTCGCATCAACACCAGCTTCGGCATCGGCACCAAGCTCACCTGCGATCTGCCCGGCGTCAGCCCCATGAACATCGTGTTCAAGCTGATGGAGTGCAACGGCGGCCCGGTCGCCAAGATCTCCGACAGCCCGGGCAAGACCCTGTGCCGGGATGCGGACTTTATCCGCAACCTCAAGCAGGCGTTCCACGTCGGGGTCTGACCCCCGGCGAAACGATGCCAAACAAAAAGCCCGCCGGTTTGCACCGGCGGGCTTTTTTATAGACCTGGCTTAGGGTCAGTCTTTCTTGGCCAGCAGGAATTTCACCAGCTGGTTGAACTGCTCCTGGGAAGTAATGGATTCAATCTTCACCATGTACTTGCCATTGACCAGGAAGGCCGGCACACCGCGCACGTTGTAGCTCTCGGTGTTGCGGTCAAACTGGGAGACCATGCCGGAGACGGCGAAGCTGTCGACGGCGCCGTCGAACTCTTCGGCCGGCACGCCGTTATCCACGAAGACCTGCTTCACGTCAGCACGGCTCTGCGGCATCTGGCGCTGAGTGTGGATCTTGTCGAAGATGGCCGGAGTCAGCTTGTTTTCGACGTTCAACAGGTTGGCAACGGCGTAGGCGCGCTGCATCTCGGGACCCATCTCACGGCCCAGGAAGGCCACCGGGTTTTTCTTCATCGGCACGCCTTCCGGCAGGCTCTTCTTCAGATCCGCGGCAATCGGCTCGAACTTGGCGCAGTGCGGGCAGAAGTAGGAGAAGAACTCCAGCACCTCCGGTTGGGCACTGCCGGTCTGGCTGACCACGTCATAGTTGACGCCTTCCTTGAATTCCGGGGCGGCGTGAACCATGGGGATCATCAGCATGGCAGCGAGGAAAAATAGTACTTTTTTCATGACGTTTCCTGTTAAGGGATCACTGTGAGGCACGCCCGGCGAACCGAAGCAGTCCAAGCCTATTGTGTCCCCCCGCCAACGTCAATGACAAAGGCAGGACATGCAGTGCAAGGCATTGGTTGCGCCCCCCCGCCAACGTCAATGACAAAGGCGGGACATGCAGTGCAAGGCATTGGTTGTGTCCCCCCGCCAACGTCAATGACAAAGGCAGCGGCGGTGGACCGCCCTGCCCATCATTCAGGGCCTCACCAATTCGGCATCAGGCTCAGCGGCGGGGCCTTCAGGGCCTCCAACTGATCATGCAGGGTGGCTATCTGCTGGCGCCAGTAGTGGTCGGTGCCAAACCAGGGGAAGTGGCGGGGGAAGGCCGGATCTTCCCAGCGCCGGGCCAGCCAGGCCATGTAATGGACGATGCGCATGGCCCGCAGCGGTTCAATCAAGGCCAATTCCCTCGGATCAAACTCCATAAACTCCTCGTAACCGGCCAGCAGAGTATCGAGCTGGATCTGCTGCTCGTTGCGATCCCCCGACAGCAGCATCCACAAGTCCTGGATGGCGGGGCCGGTGCGGCAATCATCGAGGTCGACGAACATGGGGCCATCGCGCCACAGGATGTTGCCGGGATGGCAATCCCCGTGCAGGGAGATCTGCGCCACATCCAGGGTCATGGCGTCGCATACGTGGCGGATCAGCTCGTCCAGCACCCCGAAGAACTGCTTGGCCAGGCCGCTCGGCACCCATTCGCCGGCCGCCAGCAGCTGACGTGGCTCATGCAGCATGCTCTCCACATCCAACCTGACTCTGTGATGGAAAGGCCGACTGGCCCCAATCTGGTGGATACGGCCAAGGTAGCGCCCGACCCACTCCAGCTGATCCAGGTTATCCACCTCGAACTGGCGGCCACCCACGCTCTGCCAGATGGCGAAGGGGTAACCCTGATGCTCCAGCAGGGTTTCACCGGCGAAACTCAGCGGCGCCGCCACCGGGATCTCCGCCTCGTTGAGGCGGGCGGCAAAGCTGTGCTCCTCCAGGATCTGGGCCCGATCCCAGCGGCCGGGACGATAGAACTTCACCACGTAGCGGCGCCGATCCTCGTCCTGAAACTGGTAGACCCGGTTCTCGTAGCTGTTGAGTTCGAGCAGACCGGAATCGATGCGCAGGCCGCTGAGATCGATGGCATCCATGATGAGATCGGGATTGAGGTCGGAATAATTGAAACGCATGTCATCCACCATAAGAAAGGGGCGCTGTTGCGCCCCATTCTATCACTACTCACGCCCATGGCGGGTCAATGCACCCCGCCATTTGTCGCGCCTGTCATCACAACCGGCTGATAAACTTGCTAGCCTGGCGCAGGGAGCCCTTGCTGTCATCCTCTGCCGCCCCTTCCCGTTTGAGCACGAACTGGATATCCAGGGTCGGCTTCTTCAGGTTGAAGGGATCCACCGCCAGACTCACCGGCAGGCTGTAGATCTCGCCCGCCTTCAGGGTTACCTCGCGGGGGCCGAACCACTGGTGTTCCGGTAAGCCTTCCACGTCCAGCTGGTAGCGCTGGGGCTGCAGGGTCTTGTTGAGGATCTTGAGGGTATAGGTGTTCTCAATCAGCCCCTCGCTGTTCTCCCGGAACAACTGGTTGCGATCCCGCAGTATGTCGAGCCCCATCGGCATGATGGACATGGCGTTGTAGACGAAAACCCCCAGCATGATCACCATCACCAGGCCGTAGCCGAGCAGCTTGGGCCGCGCTACATGGGTGCTGTTGTGAGCCAGCTTGTGCTCGGTGGTGTAGCTGATGAGCCCCTTGGGATAGCCCATCCGATCCATGGTCTGGTCACAGGCGTCGACGCAGGCACCGCAGTTGATGCACTCGTACTGCAGGCCATCGCGGATGTCGATACCGGTCGGGCAGACCTGTACGCACAGATCACAGTCGATGCAGTCCCCCAGTCCCAGCGCCTTGGGATCGGCCTTGCGGCCACGGGGACCGCGCGTCTCGCCACGCTTGGCGTCATAGCCGACGATGTAGGTGTCCTTGTCGAACATGGCGGACTGGAAGCGGGCGTAGGGGCACATGTGGATGCACATGATGGCGCGCATCCAGCCGGCGTTGCCGTAGGTACAGGCGGCGAAGAACAGCACCCAGAAGATGACCCAGCCGCCCGCCGCCAGGGTGAAGAACTCGGGCACCAGCTGGTACACATCCTGGAAGTAGGCGACGAAGGTGAGACCTGTCCCCAGCGACAGCAGCAACCAGGCCAGATGCTTGGCCCCCTTGCGCGCCAGCTTTTCACCACTCCAGGGGGCTTCATCCAGCTTGCGGCGCTTGTTGGCCGAGCCTTCCAGCTTCTCCTCGAACCAGATGAACATGAAGGTCCACACCGTCTGCGGGCAGAGATAGCCACACCAGACCCGGCCGAGGAAGGTGGTCACGAAGAAGAGGGCGAAGGCGGCGATCATGAAGACCCAGGCCAGCAGGGTCAGATCCTGCGGCCAGATGGTGGCACCGAAGATGTGGAACTGCTGATGTTCGAGGTCGAACAGCACGGCCTGGCGACCGTCGTAGCGCAGCCAGGGCAAGGCCACGAAGAGCACCACGAAGAACCAGCCCATGGCCTTGCGCATCCGCTGCCAGTAGCCGGTCTGGGCCCTCACATAGATGCGGTTGCCGGGATTGAACCTGTCGCCGCCGGCCTTGAAGGTGTTGGGGTTGTAAGTCCCGGTGACATCGCCGGTGACATCCTTGATATCGATCTTGTCCTGGTCGGCCATTACAACACATCGCTCCACTTATATTGTTATGAAGCAGATTATATCTTAAACAACCTGCTAATTGTGTGGGTTAAATGTATCTATAGTTCGAGTGTTGTCGCATTTTCAGCTAACAAAAAGAGCCCATCGTCAGTTGACTATGGGCTCTTTTTAGAGATTCCTTTGAAAACCATCAGGCTTCCCGCAGGAGCAACCTTTACTTGATGCCACGGGCCTTGAGCAGGGCTTCCTTGAAGTCGGGCACATGATCCTTGGCCAGCCCCGGGATCATCTCCTGCTTGCCGGATTCCCGCATCTTGAGGTGGTAGATCAGCATGTCGTCGGTCAGCTCGGACAGGGCGCCGTCATAACCGGCTTCTGCCGCCAGTTTGGCGACAAATTGCACCAGGCTGAGATCCTGTTCCTTGATCCAGGCGGGCTGCAGCAGCTCCAGCAGCTCTTCGATACGATGACATTGCATAGACGACCTCTTTAAATCTGTCATGTGAAACTCAGGCAACCTTACCCATCAAGGCTACTTCGATACGATCCCGCCCATTATGCTTGGCCTGATAGAGGGCTGCATCCGCTTTTTGGATAAGCTCCGCAATGGAGAGGCTCGGATCCGGCACCAGGGTCGCCACCCCGAAACTGCAACTGACCCGGGCGGAGACCAGGGATTGCTGATGGGGAATGCTCAAACCACGCAGGGCCATGCGCACCTGCTCGGCGATCTGGATGGCCCCCTGCAAACTGGTACAGGGCAGCAGCAGCGCGAACTCCTCCCCGCCATAGCGAGCCGCCAGATCGTCTTCGCGCCGCAACACCTCGGCCAGAAGCGCCGCCACCTGCTGCAGGCATTCGTCCCCGAGCTGATGACCATAGCGATCGTTGAACTGCTTGAAGTAATCCACATCCACCAGCACCAGAGAGAGCGGTGCCTGGGCCCGGTGACAACGGCGCCAGGCACGGGCAAGGCAGTCGTCGAGGTGAGCACGGTTGGCGATGCCGGTCAGCCCGTCCAGCCGGGAGGTAAGTTTGAGGTGCTCGGATACCACCTTGAGCTCGGCCACCAGATCGGCATTGGCGAAGCGGTGATAAAGAGATGCCACCTGATCCCGTCTCAGACGGCGCAGCAGGGTCGGCAGAAACACGAACAGATAGCCCGCCAGCATGCAGGAGACGATGCGCTCCTGCTCGTTGCCGCCACCGAGTTCGAACAGCATGGCGAGCCCGAGTGGCAACACGGCGCCATAGAGGGCACGGCGGCTGCCGAACAGCATGATGGCGCTGCCGGTGAGGATCAGGCTGGTGAGCATCATCATGGCGGCACGATAGGTGTCGGGCAGCTTGTCCATGTAGAGCAGCACCCCGAGCGCCCAGAGGATGGAGGTGATGGTCACCCCGATGAACAGCTCGCGCTCCAACATGGCCAACGGGATCTGAGCCAGCCTTGGCTGTCGCCAGCGCAGATGCCACCAGCGTCCGAGCAGCAGCAGGAAGAGCAATCCCAGCCAGCCAAGCGCCTCCCCGGCCGGCAGATAGTCGTGAAACAGCAGGCTCCAGCCGAGCGCCAACAGCGCCAGACAAGGCAGGCTAAATGAGGCATGGGCATAAAGTTGGGCCATGATGGCTTGCTGCACCTGGCGTGTGACACTCTGGGTCAACTGCATACTCCCTGTACAAGAGCCGAGCAGTTTAGCATTCCCCCTTCCTGGCCAACAATCAATCACCCTCTATTAAGCTGCCGCTCAGTCGCACGCCGACATGACAACCGCGAGCCAGATACCATGCCTCAACACCGATGAGTCTAGGGTGCGGCGATGCACAGCCCCCTGGTCAATTGCTCCAACTCGTCCAGCATCGGGAGCACGCGGGGTTCTTAACCGCGCTCCAGCTCGTCCAGGATGGGACATTCCGGACTCGCGTCCCCGTGGCAGCAGCCTACCACCTCCTCGAGGGAGGCCAGCATGGCCTGCAGGCCCGCGATGCGGGTGCGCAGATCCACGATTTTCTCCTGCGCCAGCTTCTTCACCTGGGCACTGGTCCTGTGCTCATCCCGATAGAGCGCCAGCAGCTCCTGGCACTCTTCCAGATTGAAACCGGTCTCCCGCGCTCGCTTGACGAAGCGCAGCTCCCGCAGGGCCCCTTCATGGTAGCTGCGGTAGCCGTTATCGCTGCGCACCGGCGGCGAGATGAGGCCGATGCTCTCGTAGTAGCGGATGGTCTTGGCGGTCAGTCCCGTCGCCTTGGCAACCTTGCTGATGTTCATCTGTGCCTCCTTAATGGTGCGAGTGAGTGCTGGCATGGGAAGCCGCCTTGGGCTGCCAGCGTTTCAGTAATAACGAGTTGCTGAGAACGGTGATGCTGCTCAGGGCCATGGCCGCGCCCGCCAGCTCGGGGCTGAGGTAGCCAAAGGCGGCCAGCGGAATGCCGATGATGTTGAACACGAAGGCCCAGAACAGGTTCTGCTGTATGGTACGCCAGGTCGCCGCCGAGATGTCGATGGCGTCGGCCACCAGCCGCGGATCCGATCGCATGAGCGTGATGGAGGCGGTCTCCATCGCCACATCCGAGCCCGAGCCCATGGCGATCCCCACATCCGCTGCCGCCAGCGCCGGGGCGTCGTTCACCCCGTCCCCGACCATGGCCACCAGACCGTCAACCTGGCTACGCAGCGCCTCGACCTTCTCCACCTTGCCGGCCGGCAGCACGGAGTCGAAGGCCCCGTCCAGTCCCAGCTTGGCGGCGATATGCGCCACCGGTGCTGGCGCATCACCGCTCACCAGCCAGCTGGCGATGCCACGCTGACGCAGGGTGGCGATGGCCGCCGGGCTCTCTGGCCTCAGGGTATCGGCCAGGGCGGCGATGCCGACTGCAACACCGTCGATGGCCACCCAGACCCGGGTCGCACCATCATTGCCTGACTCGGCATTCGGCTCGGCTGGCGCCGGCATGGGGATACCGAGGGACGTCAGCAGGGATGGGTTGCCGATGGCGACGCTGTGACCCGCGACCTTGCCGAGGATACCGGCGCCGACTCGCACCTCCACCTTATCTGGCTGTGGCAGGCTGGCACCTTGAACGGCCTCGCGCATCGCCAGCGCCAGCGGGTGTTCACTCGCCTGTTGCAGGGCGGCGGCCAGGCGCAGTTGCTCGTCGTTGCCGCTCCAGCTCGCCAGTACAGGGCGACCCTGGGTGAGGGTGCCGGTCTTGTCGAAGATCAGTGCCTTGATGCCGTGGGCCTTTTGCAGGGTGTCCACGTCTTTGATCAGGATACCGTGACGGGCCGCCACCCCGGTGCCAGTAACGATGGCGGCCGGCGTGGCCAGCCCAAGGGCGCAAGGACAGGCGATGACCAGCACGGCTACTGCCGCCAGCAGGGCCTGACCGAAATCATTGGTGATGGCGTACCACACCAGCAGGGTAAACAGGGCGATGACCATCACCACCGGTACGAACACGGCGGAGACCCTGTCCACCAGCTGTTGCAGCGGGGCCTTGCCCATCTGGGCGTTCTCCACCAGGGCGATGATCTTGCTGAGGCTGGAATCCTCCCCCACTGTGGTGGCTTCGATCTCCAGCACGCCGGAGCGGTTGATGGCACCGCCCAGCACGTTATCACCCGGGGTGCGCAGCACCGGCAGGCTCTCGCCGGTGAGGATGGATTCATCCAGTTCGCTCTCGCCGCTGACTATCTTGCCATCCACCGGCACCCGCTCACCGACCAGCACCCGCAGCCTGTCGCCGCGCAGCACTTCATCGACGGAGAGGCTCTGCCACTCCCCCCCGCGCCAGACGGTGGCGCTCTCCGGGCGCAGGGCCATCAGCTCGCGAATGGCGGACTGGGTACTGCGCCGGGCCCGTGCCTCCAGCAATTTACCGAGCGAGATCAAAGTGATGATGATGGCGCTCGCCTCGAAGTAGAGCTTGCCGCTGGCGGCCATGCCCAAGGTCGCCAACAGATAGAGGCTGTAGAAGTAGGCGGCACTGGTGCCGGTGGCGACCAGCACGTCCATGTTGGCGGAGCGGTTCTTGAGGGCGAGCCAGGCACCGCGATAGAAGCGGGCCCCAATCCAGAACTGTACCGGGGTGGCGAGCACCAGCTCCAGCCAGGCAGGCAGATGCCAGGGTAGCAGCCCCGCCATGGCCAACATCCCTACCAGCAGCGGCAGGGTCAGCAGGGCCGAGATGCTGACCTGCACCAGCGCCTTGTGGGCGGCGGCGGATTCTTGCTCTTCCCGAGCCAGCAGTTGCTGGCGGCGGGCGCTGGCACTGCCTTGTGCCAGCTGGGCGCCGAAGCCGAGCGCTTCAATCTGCTCGCGCAGGGAAGCCGGACTCTGCACGCCGGGCACCTGGGTGATGCGGGCCTGCTCGAGGGAGAAGTTCACATCCGCCGCGATGACCCCCGGCAATGCGCTCAGCATCTTGTTTAGCCGAGCCGAACAACCGGCGCAGGTCATGCCAGTAATTTGAAACAACAGCGTCTCTTCACCGTAATCGTAACCCTGGGATTTGATGCTCTCCAGCACCGCCGGCAGCTGGGAATCCTGGTTCAGCTCAATGGCCGCCTGCTCCAGCGCGAAGTTGACGGTGGCTTCGACCCCATCGAGTTTGTTGAGAGCGGTGGTGATCCGGCTGGCGCAGTTGGCGCAGCTCATGCCGCTGATGGGAAGTTGAATGTGCATGGTCATAACAATGCTCCTCAAGATTGACCCGCAAACATTAACCTTTACTGTAAGGGTAAGCTCAAGCGCCTGTCTGCACTTTTTTGTGCAAATAAAATACGGCGCCTATTGGCGCCGTTGATCCGAGCGGTACATACCGCTCCCTTTTCCCCTCGCGGGAGAAGAGGCGGGAATCAGGTCGTCAGATCCCGTACTGGGCGCGATAGGCCTGCATGGCCGCCAGCTGCTCGGCCAGCTCGGGGCGCTCTGCCTGCTGCTCTTCCAGATAGGCGATGAGATCCGCCATCTGGATGATGGCGATGATGTGGGCACCGTAGTCGCGCTCCACTTCCTGAATGGCGGAGAGTTCACCCTTGCCCTTCTCCTGGCGATCCAGGGCGATCAGCACCCCGGCCAGGGAGGCGCCATTGGCCTGGATCAGGTCCATGGACTCGCGGATGGCGGTACCGGCGGTGATGACATCATCCACCAGCATGATGCGCCCCTTGAGCGGGCTGCCCACCAGGTTGCCGCCCTCGCCGTGATCCTTGGCTTCCTTGCGGTTGAAGCACCAGGGCACGTCCACGTCGTGTTGCTCCACCAGTTGCACCGCGGTGGCGGAGGCGATGGGGATGCCCTTGTAGGCCGGGCCAAACAGCACGTCGAACTCGATACCGGCATCCATCAGAGCGGCGGCATAGAAGCGGCCGAGGCGGGCCAGATCGCGACCGCTGTTGAACAGACCGGCGTTGAAGAAGTAGGGGCTCTTGCGGCCGGACTTCAGGGTGAATTCACCGAATTTGAGGACCTGTTTCTCCAGGGCGAACTCGATAAATTGACGCTGGTAGGCTTTCATTCTGGCTCCTTGCATGTCTCGTCTTGGTGTGGGGTAAAACCGGGGTATAAAAAACGCGGCCAATGCCGCGTTTTTAAAATCAGGAGAGTGACTGCTTCTGCAGCGCGATGATGTCATCGATGCCGCCCTTGGCGAGCGCCAGCATGGCCAGCAGCTCCTCATGGGTGAAGGGCTCGCCCTCGGCAGTGCCCTGCACCTCGATGATGCGGCCGTCTTCGGTCATCACCACGTTCATGTCGGTCTCGGCGGCGGAGTCTTCGAGGTACTCCAGATCGCAGATGGCTTCGCCCTGGAAGATACCGACGGAGACCGCCGCGATCATGTGTTTGAGCGGGCTCTGTTTGAGCATGCCTTTCTCGACCATCCAGTTCAGCGCATCCACCAGCGCCACGCAGGCACCGGTGATGGCGGCGGTGCGGGTGCCACCGTCGGCCTGCAGCACGTCGCAGTCTACCGTGATGGAGTGCTCACCCAGCGCGGTCAGGTCCACGGCGGCGCGCAGGGAGCGGGCGATCAGGCGGGAGATCTCCAGGGTACGGCCACTCTGCTTGCCGGCGGCGGCTTCACGGTTCATGCGGGAATGGGTGGAGCGCGGCAGCATGCCGTACTCGGCGGTGACCCAACCCTGGCCCTTGCCCTTCAGGAAGCGCGGCACGCTGGTGTCGACGCTGGCGGTGCACAGTACGCGGGTGCTGCCGAACTCCACCAACACAGATCCTTCCGCATGCTTGGTGAAGTTGCGGGTAATGGTAACCGGGCGCACTTGCGCGGCACTGCGATCGCTGGGACGTGACATGGGATGGCTCTCTGGGCTGGCTGAATTGGCGCAGGAGTATAAGTGATCCCAGCCCAAATATCAGCCGCTAAAACCGAGGCCGCGGCTGACGGGGGGAGCCCGGCTGGGTATACTGGCCCCACACTTCATCAAGCCCGGAACAATCAATGATTCACAGCATGACCGCCTACGCCCGCAAGGAATTCAAGGGTGACTGGGGCACAGCCGTTTGGGAAATTCGTTCGGTTAACCAGCGCTATCTGGAAACCTACATCCGACTGCCGGAGCAACTGCGCAGCCTGGAGCCGGTCCTGCGTGAGCGTTTCCGCGCCAAGCTGCAGCGCGGCAAGGTGGAGTGCAACCTGCGATTCGAAGCGGCCCAGGCCGCCGCCAGCCAGCTGCACATCAATGAAGATCTCGCCAAACTCATCATCGACGGCGCCAACTGGGTGATGAAAGAGGCCGGTCAGGGTCAACTCAACCCGGTCGACGTGCTGCGCTGGCCTGGCGTCATGGCCGCCGCCGAACAGGACATGGATGCGGTCGCCACCGAACTGATGGGCGGTTTCGATCTGACCATGGAGGACTTCCTCGCCTCCCGCGCCAGCGAAGGCACCAACCTCAAGGCCCTGATCCAGCAGCGTCTGGACGGTATTCAGGCGGAAGTGAAGAAGGTGCGCGTGCACCTGCCGCAGATCATCGAGTGGCAGCGTCAGAAGCTCACCGACCGCCTGGCCGAGGCCAAGGTCGAGCTGGATCCCGCCCGCATCGAGCAGGAGATCGTGCTGCTGGCTCAGAAGATCGACGTGGCCGAAGAGCTGGATCGCCTCGAGATGCACATCAGCGAGACCATCAAGATCATGAAGAAAGGGGGCGCCTGTGGCCGCCGCCTCGACTTCATGATGCAGGAGTTCAACCGCGAGTCAAACACGCTCGGCTCCAAGTCCATCAACGCCGAAGTGACCCAATCCGCCGTCGAGCTGAAGGTCCTCATCGAGCAGATGCGCGAGCAGATCCAGAACATCGAGTGATCCCGTTCTGTTGCTGAACTGATTGAAAAAGCCCTTGCTAGCAAGGGCTTTTTTGTTGTCGTTTAACGGGTGAACGGGACTCATCCGCCAAGCAGGAAGCTGGATTTCGCTTTCTCCGGCTGGGGCGCGGCCTTCAGTGCGGCGGTCAGATCCTGCGCCTCTTCGCACTGACCACACAGCCCCTGCAGGATCTGCAGCTGCTGCTGGGCTTTCTCGCGCTCGCCATTTTGCAGATAGGCTTCGCCAAGGTATTCGTGGGCGCCGCGGTGTTTCGGGTCGATCTTCAACGCCTTGTCGTAATAGGGGAAGGCTTCTGACAGACGGCCGGACTTGCGGGCCACGTAACCCGACCAGTTCCACACATCGGCCGAGCCGGCCGCATCCTGGCGCAGATCTCGCAGCAGCGTTTCGGCCTGTTGCCACTGCTGTGCGGCAACCAACTGCTCGACCCGCTGCAACTGCCGCTGTGTGGTGGATGAACTGGCGCCGCCGCCCACGCTGTTGTTGCCGCTGCTGCTACTTCCTCCACCACTGCTCCCCCCGCCCCCCGCCGCCAGCGCCAGCCCGCTCATGAGGCAGAGGACGCCCGCTAACACTATTTTCATGGCTTTCATGACTCGCCTCCATTACCTGACTATCGGGATCCCAACACGCTGTGAGACCTCTCTTCAGCCTAGATAAGGGTCGGCCACCCCGCCCGGGGATCGCATACAAGATAAACCGCTAGCACGGCCGGAGAGGCCATCGCGTCATGGCCGTCGTCATGATGCGAACAGGAGTAAGTGTTAGAGCAGGAGGATGGCGTGAAATACGAGTCAGCAAAACAAGGCGAGGCCGACGGCTTGCCGGCCCCGCTGTTTCAGTCGTTTTCCAGGCTGGCGAGGCAGTGGGACAGGGTGCGAGCCAGCGCGCCCTGATTGCGCAGCACCACGGCGCGAGCCTGCTCGCCCATCTGGCGGCGAGCACCGGCATCGCTGAACAGTCTGCTGACGCTGTTGCCCAGCGCGGCGGCGTCCTCCACCACGGCGGCGCCACCCTGAGCCACCAGCTGGCGGGTGATATCACTGAAGTTGAAGTAGGCAGGGCCGGTGAGGCAGGGCTTGCCGAGCGCCGCCGGCTCCAACAGGTTGTGACCACCGACTGGCACCAAGCTGCCGCCGACGAAGGCCAAGTCCGCCGCCGCCAACATCAGCGGCAGCTCGCCCATGGTGTCGCCGAGATAGACCTGGTCGCTCCCCTTGAGCGGTTCGCCCTGATGGCGAGAGCGGCGCACGCAGCCGTAGGGGGCACACAACTCGGCCACCCGCTCGAAGCGCTCCGGGTGGCGCGGCACCAGCATCAGCAGCGCCTCGGGATGAGTGCGCAGCACCAGATCGAAGGCGGCCAGCACCTGCTCGTCTTCACCCTGATGGGTGCTGGCGGCGATCCAGACCGGTCTCGCCTTCCCCAGCATCTGGCGCAGGCTGTGGCCCTTGACCAGCAGCTCGTCGCCGAGCTGAATGTCGAACTTGATGGAGCCGGTCACCGCCAGACGCTCACGGCCGATGCCGAGGCGATGGAAGCGATCCGCGTCGTCCTGATGCTGACAGAGCAAGTGGGTCAGCGGCCGACTGAGGGCATCGAAGGCCCCCTGGAAGCGGGCATAGCGACTACAGGAGCGCTCGGAGAGCCGGGCGTTGAGGATGGTCACCGGCAGGTGGCGTGCCTCGCAGGCCGCCAGCCAGTTTGGCCACAGTTCGGTCTCCATCACCCAGAGGGCACGCGGCTGGAAGGTTTTCAGGAAGGCGGCGATCGCCCAGGGATAATCGAGCGGCGCGTAGCGATGCACCACCAGCTCCCCCAGTTTCTCGGCCTGCTCGGCACCGGTGCGGGTGGTGGTGGTGAGCAGGATCGGCAAGTCCGGTCGCTCGGCCTTGAGGGCGCGAATAAAGGGGCTGATCGCCAGGGTTTCCCCCACGCTGACCGCGTGGATCCAGAGCGGCGCCTCCTGGCCACTGGCCGGGGCCCGACCCAGATGCTCGGCCCAGCGCGCACCAAAGCCCGGCTTGCCCTTCTTTGGCCGATAGAGCGCCAGCAGCGCCAGCGGCAAGCCTAAGTGGATCAGCAGGTTATAGAGCAGCCGATAGAGCATGTTATTGCGGCTCCGGGCGCTTGCTCGCATCGGCAACGAAGCGAGGTGGATCCACCGGTTGCAGCGCAATCGTCAGATCGGTCGGCTCGCTGCGCTCCAGCCGCTTGCCAGCCTCGATGACCTGTTCCGGCATCAGCTCGATCAGGCACTTGAGGTGGCCGAACTTGCAGGTGCGCTTGAAGCAGGGGCGGCACTCGATGTCGGTGTGCACTATCTCGACTCTGTCCGCCAGCGGCGGCGTGTAGAGCGGCGAGGTGGAGCCATAGACGCCGATCAGCGGCCGGTTGAGGGCGGCGGCGACGTGCATCAGCCCAGAGTCGTTGGCGATGACCCGACCGGCCAGCGCCATCAGATCGATCGCCTCGTGCAGGCTGGTCTTGCCCGCCAACACGTGGCAATTCGGGCGCGACAGCGGATTGATCCGATCGCGAATGGTATTGGCCACCGGCACGTCCTTGCCGGAGCCGAAGATCCACACCTGCCAACCCTCATCCAGATGCTTCTGCGCCACCACGGCGTAGTGCCCTTCCGGCCAGCGTTTGGCCGGGCCGAACTCGGCCCCGGGGCAGAGCACCAGCACCGGGCGAGCGCGATCCAGCCCGAGCCGCTCCAGCGCCTTGTCCTGATTGATGAGATCCACGTGCAGGGACGGATGGGGAATGGTCGGAATGTCGGCCCGGCTCTTCATCTGCGCCTTGGGGTAGGCCAGCGCCAGATAGGCTTCCACCATCAATGGGAAGGCCTGTTTGTTGCTGCGCATGTCGTTGAGCAGACCGAAGCGGTGCTCACCCTTCCAGCCGGTGCGTACCGGGATCCTGGCGAACCAGGGGATCAGCGCCGACTTCATGGAGTTCGGCTGGATGATCGCCTGATCGTATTGCTCGGCGGCCAGCTGCTTGCCGAGCCGACGACGGGCGCCCAGCTTGAAGTCGCCGTGGCCGAGCGGCATCGGGATGGCCTTGTCCACCTCGGGCATCCGCTCCAGCAGCGCCACGCACCAGGCTGGCGCCATCACATGCAGCTTGCTGTCCGGGTGATTGGCCTTGATCGCCTTGTAGAGGCTCTGGGACATCACCATGTCGCCGACCCAGGAGGGGCCGATCACCAATATCTTCATCTCACGCGTCTCTTGGGCCAAGCCCTGCGGTTAATCGTTGCTGATCGAGATTATGCCCCAAGAATTGTCGGATAAATAACAGAAGATCCCCGACAATCCCCTTGCCGCGCACAAATAAGGAATGCGTGACCCCTGCGTCGGCCCCATGCTCCGACCACGGTTTTAGGCTAGAATGGGCGCCAATCTGAGCATGGCCCGCCTGCCGGGCGCCAACAAGAGCCCTGAACCCGTGAAAAAACCGACTCTGGCGGCCGTCCTGATCGTCAAGAATGAAGCCGACAACCTGCGCGCCTGCCTCGCCTCCCTCGGCGATCTGGTGGACGAAATCGTCATCCTCGACTCCGGCAGCCAGGACGAGACCCCGAGTATCGCCGCCGAATTCGGCGCCCGCTTCTTCGTCAACAAAGAGTGGCCGGGCTTTGGCCGTCAACGTCGCCTCGCTCAGTCCCATGTCCAGTCACAATGGGTGCTGTGGCTGGATGCAGACGAGCGACTCACCCCCGAGCTCAAAGCGGCCATCACCACCGTCATGGCCAATCCGGCCAAGGACACCATCTACTCCCTGCCACGCCTCTCCTGGGTGTTCGGTCGCTTCATCCGCCACAGCGGCTGGTATCCGGATCGGGTGCTGCGGCTCTATCCCAAGGCGCTGACCGGCTACAACGAGGCGCTGGTGCATGAGAAGGTGGAGGTGCGCGCCAACATGCAGATCGTCAACCTCCATGGTGACCTGCTGCACTTCACCTACCGGGATCTGGAACACTATCTGGTGAAGTCCGCCGGTTACGCCAGGGCCTGGGCCGATCAGCGCACCGCCCGTGGCAAGAAGGGCTCCCTCGGTCAGGGGCTGGTGCATGCGCTCGGCTGCTTCCTGAAGATGTACCTGCTCAAGGCCGGTTTCCTCGACGGCAAGCAGGGGCTCTTGCTCGCCATTCTCTCGGCTCACTCCACCTTCGTGAAGTACGCCGATCTCTGGATCCGCCAGCAGCCCAAGGCGCCGGATCAGCAGGGCCAGTGACCCAGGCGTGGGACCGAGGCAACCACAGCGCCCTGAGAACCCCAACAACGCCGGATCGGATTAGCGATTAATCCTGCCTGACATAAAAAAACAGGGCCCATAACGGGCCCTGTTTGCATTTATCAGCGTTTTATTTGCCAGAACGGCGATGCCCAGCGCGCGATCGCCGCCGCCATGGTCTTGGGATCGAGCTGACTCATGTCCTCCGGATGATCGCTGTCTTCCGGCGGACTGAACGCCAGGTGGCGGCCCTCGCTGTTGAGCGGGCGCCAGCGCAGCGGGGTGGCAGAGCGGTGCGCCGGGAAGAAGCCGATGGTCGGCACATCCAGTGCCGCCGCTATATGCAGCGGCCCGGTGCTGCCTGCCACGAACAGGGCGGCATTGGCCATCACCTGGCAAAACTTCGGCAAGCCTTCGTCGGAGCGGTAGATCCAGCCGTTGCCGCCGTGGGCCAGCAGTTCGGCCGCCAGCTGCTCGGCCTTGCCCTCCTCCCCCGGCCCGGCCGTCAGCACGCACTGCAACTCGGGGCAGGCCTGGTTGAGCTTGATGATGAGGCGGGCATATTGCTCGATGGAGAGGTTGTTGGCCGAGCCACCGCTGCCGGCATGCACCATCAGCCAGGGGCGGCTGGCGTCCAGCTTCAGCCGGGTGGCCACCTGCTCGCGCACCTGCGCCAAGCACTGCTCATCAAAGCTGAGGTAGGGGCCCTTAGGCTCCACCACGCTCAGCTGCTGGTCGGCGAGGAAGCGGCGGATCAGATCCAGGTTGTACTCATATTCCGGCTTCTGGGAGCGGGAGCGACGCTGGATCAGACGCTGGTTGTAGAGCACCTGAGCCAGCTTGGTGGCCGGTGCCAGCCGGTAAGGGATATGCGCCTTCCACACCAGCATGGCGTTGCGGGAGTTGGAGAAGAGGCAGATGGCGGCATCGAAGGCGGCAGCCTTGATGCGGGCCTGCAAGGCACGTTGCTGTTCTTTGTCGGCACGGGTACCCGGATCCAGGATGATCTCGTCAATCCAGGGACAGAGGCGGGCCAGCGGCGCCGTGTAGGCAGGCACCAGGGCAGTCACATGACAATCCATGGAGCCCTTGAGCATGGCAAAACTCGGCCAGGCCAGCATGAAGTCACCAATCTTGTCATTGCGTACTACCAGAATGCGTTTCATAAGAAATCCCTTTGCTTCCTGTCACCAATGCAGGAAGACTCGATGCGCGGTGCCGGTATTCTTGCCTGATGCCGGGCTATTCTCAAGCGATGCCGTGCGTTGCCGCCGATTTGAATCACCAGGATTGGCCTCTCGCGCCAGGTTTCGTACAGAAACTGCCGCCACCCGGTCGCGGCGACCCCTCAACAGACCCTATAATGCGACCCACTTTCCCGGTTGCAGGAATCAGCAGCATGACCAACAAGGTAATCTACCCAGGCACCTTCGACCCCATCACCAACGGCCATACCGACTTGATCGAGCGCGCCGCCAAGCTGTTTGATGAGGTGGTGGTCGGGGTGGCCAACAGCCCGAGCAAGAAGCCGTTGTTCGACTTGGCAGAGCGCGTCCTGCTTGCCCAGCAGGTGACGGCGCACCTGCCCAACGTCAAGGTGGTCGGCTTCTCCGGCCTGTTGGTGGATTTCGCCAGAGATCAGCAAGCCAACGTGCTGATCCGCGGCCTGCGCGCCGTCTCCGACTTCGAGTACGAGTTCCAGCTCGCCAACATGAACCGGCACCTGATGCCGGAGCTGGAGAGCGTCTTCCTCACCCCGTCGGCGGAGAACTCCTTCATCTCCTCGACCCTGGTGAAAGAGGTCGCCCTGCACGGTGGCGACATTCGCCAGTTCGTCTCTCCCCTGGTCGCCCAGGCCATCGCCGCCAAGCAAGGCAAGTGATCAAAACAGGCTACCCGAGGGTAGCCTGTTTGCCGATTGGCTCGTAACGTTGGCCCCTATCACGACCTTGCGTTCAAGCCTCTTGCTGACCTGGGGGTAGCGCCTGCCGACAAGCCAGCTTGAGCTGATCGAGCCACTCATAGCGGCGCCGATACATGGCGCGCTTCTTGGCGGCGATCTCCTCCAGCGGTTTGCGCACCGCCGGCTGTAGCCGCACGAAGTTGGCATCCTGCGAGAGCGCCCCGAACTCCTGCCACAGCTCGTCGTAGTCCGCCTGCAAACAGGCCCGCTTCTTGTTGCTGTAGCGCTTGGCCTGGAAGATGTGCGCCTTCATCCGCACCGCCGAGACATGATGGGCTCCCATCGCCTCGGCCAGCGCCATCACCAGCATCACCACCAGCGACTTGGGCCTCAGGCCATGACCGGCCTTGGTCAGCGCCCGCACCTGCTCCTGAGGCTCGGCCACACAAGGCTCGGGTCCCTGCACCGAGCCGATTACCAGCGCCAACTCGTCGTTGCAACGCGCCAGCGAGAAGGCGCAGCTGTAGAGCCGCTCACCCCGCTCGTTGACGATGGAGAGCGCCAGCTCTGCCTCGCGGCGAAAGGTGCCATCGTGGCGCAGCACGATGCGATAGTCATGGCTTGGGTAACGGCCCAGCTCGATGCCCTCCCCCAGGTAGAGCGGATCGATGAGGTGCGGGTAACGGGCCAGCAGCAGCCGATAGTGATCTTCCACCATGGCGGCGCGCTGACTCACGGTGGAGCAGGCGAAGCGATAGGGCCGCATCGGCTTGTCGAGCAGCTCGGGATAATGAGCTGGCAGGGCCTTGAGCGGCTCAGCCTGGAACAGCTCGAACACCCGGCTCAGCTGCGACCGGTAGAGCAGGCTGCGCAGCACAAACTTGCCGCGATTGAAGGTTTTGCGGGCGCTGCCCTCCGGATAGAGGTAGCAGGCCATTTTTTGGGCACAATAGTGCCCCTGCCGGGACAAATGATCCCAGTCTATTGATTTCGTTGTCATTTTATTATCTCGTCTCGCCTGAACGGACGGAATAGTAGTAATGGACGGTCAAATCTTCAACAGACTGGAAATACTCCCTTACAACTTGACTCTCTTCACCCCCGAATAGGTAGGATCAGCGCTGACAATGGGAGCAGAACACTGTGGTGCGTTGCCCCAGCCGTATCTCGCTCAGCAGGGTGTGGCAGTGATAGCAGGGCTGACCGCCGCGGCCATAAACCTGCAACTGCTGCACGAAATAGCCCGGTTTGCCGTCGGCGCTGGTGAAATCCTTGAGGGTGGTTCCCCCCTGCACGATGGCGGCCGCCAGCACCCGCTTGATCTCGGCCACCAGGGTAGCCAGTCGCTCGGCGCTGATGTTGCCCGCCGCCCGCTTGGGGTGAATGCCGGCGGCGTAGAGCGCCTCATTGGCGTAGATGTTGCCCACCCCGACCACCACATGATTATCCATCAGGAAGGTCTTGATGGGGGTGCTGCGCCCCTTGGCCCGCCCTTGCAGGTAGTCGGCGCTGAAGGCATCGGTGAGCGGCTCCGGGCCGAGCTTGGCCAGCAGCGCATGGGCCTCGGCCGGTTCACGGGTCCACAGCAGGGCGCCGAAACGGCGCGGATCGTTGAGCCGCAGCAGCTTGCCGTTGGCGAGCTCGATGTCCACGTGATCGTGTTTCTCGGTCGGGGTGCCGATATCCAGCACCCGCAGGCTGCCGGACATGCCCAGATGCAGGATGGCGGTGCCGAAATCGGTCTCCAGCAGCAGGTATTTGGCGCGGCGGCTAACCCGGTTGATGTGCAGATCCACCAGCTCCTGGATCTCGCCCGGCACCGGCCAGCGCAGGCGCCCGTCGCGCACCACCACCCGGGTCACCTTGATGCCGGTGAGCCAGGGAGAGATACCCTGGCGGCTGACTTCGACTTCCGGTAATTCAGGCATAAGTGGTCCTCGGGCTAACAGAGTGGATCAGGGGGTTGGCCGCAACAGGCTGCGGTACTGCTCGGGGCTCAGCGCGAGCCAGGTCGAGGGGGGCAGCAGGGCCGCGAATTTGCCGCTGTCCTGATAGAGCCCTATCTCGACGGGATCGCGGTGACCGGCGACCCATATCTTGAGGGTGACCGGGGTGCCGCGCACCGGCTGACCTGGCGCCAGCAGCCAGCTCTGCCAGGCCTCGATGTGGGCCGCCAGCTGGTCGCTGCTCAGCCCCAGATCCGGCCCGCTGCGCCAGCCCTGGCCGATGCGCTCGATCTGCCAGCTCGGCCCCTGCCAGGTCAGCACCACGGCGGACTCCGGCAGCAGAGGACGCGGCCGCTTGGCGCTGTTCTCCTGCTGGGCCAGCTCCATCCGGTGCAGCAACGTGATCACGATCAGCACCACCACTATGATCACGTTGTTCCAGCCTTTACGGCTCAATTTAAACATGAAAGATCTCCCTTCGCAGCGGCAGTGTACTGAATTGCGGCCATAAAAAAACCCGGCACTAGGCCGGGTTTTTGAGACAAATTCAAGTGATTACTTGATTTTGCCTTCTTTGTAGATCACATGCTGACGAATAACGGGATCAAATTTCTTGATCTCCATTTTTTCGGGCATGGTGCGCTTGTTCTTGGTAGTGGTATAGAAGTGACCAGTACCGGCGCTGGAGTTCAGACGAATCTTATCGCGAATACCTTTAGCCATGATCTAATTCCTTATACCTTAACGCCGCTGGCACGCAGTTCAGCCAGAACCACTTCAACGCCGCGCTTGTCGATGATACGCATGCCTTTTGCGGATACGCGCAGGCTCACGAAGCGTTTTTCACTCTCAACCCAAAAACGGTGAGTGTGCAGGTTCGGCAGGAAACGACGCTTGGTCGCGTTGTTAGCGTGCGAACGGTTGTTACCAACTGCCGGGCGCTTGCCGGTTACTTGGCATACTCTAGACATGTCAGTCTCTCCAAATCTTACTTCATTATTGCTCGAGCAAATATCTGCCCCGCTGGCCTTCGATTGCGGGGCAAACAGAAGGCGGCATTTTATACAGCATCCGTGATCAAAGATCAACTAATACAGTGCCAGAGCCCAGTCATAACCAACCACGCTCAGCAAAAGAAACCGTGATGCCGTCACCGATCACCAAGTGATCCAGCACTCTGATATCGATCAGGGCCAAGGCGGCCAAGATCCGATCCGTGATCTGGCGGTCGGCCCGACTGGGCTCGGCTACGCCGGACGGGTGATTATGCGCCAGAATCACGGCGGCTGCATTATGTTTGAGCGCGATCTGCACGATTTCTCTGGGCCAGACGCTTGCCGAATCCAGGGTTCCGTAGAAAAGTTCAACAAATTGAATGACTCTGTGCTGGTTATCCAACAACAGCATAGCGAACACCTCCCGCGGCCTGTCCCGCAGTTGGGCCTGCAGATAATCCCGGGTCAGCTGGGGTGAGGTGAGGGCATCACCCCGTTGCAACTGCTCGGCCAGATGGCGCTTGCCCATCTCCAGCACCGCCTGCAATTGGGCATACTTGGCGGGCCCCAGCCCGTGGGCGTTGCAGAAACTGTGTTGCTCGGCGCCGAGCAGGGCGCGCAGCGAGCCAAATTGCTGCAACAGCTGGCGGGAGAGGTCCACCGCACTCAGGCCGTTGACCCCGGTGCGCAGAAAAATAGCCAGCAATTCCGCATCGGACAACACCTCTGCCCCGCGCCGCAGCAGCTTCTCCCTTGGGCGTTCATCCTCTGGCCACTCCTTGATGCTCATTTGTCTCTCCCTTTCAGTTATTGAGAGAAAACATAGCAAAAAATCGCGGGAGCCCGAGCACAACTCCCCCATGTCAGCCTCTGTCGTCGCCCGTCGCCTGTGCTATCTTAGCCGACCAGTCAGAGTGAGTCGGAAGAGAGACAGCAGATGAGATTGGCCGATAAACGCATCCTGTTGGGTGTCAGTGGTGGCATCGCCGCCTACAAGAGTGCCGAACTGGTACGCCGCCTGAAGGATCAGGGGGCCGAAGTACGGGTGGTGATGACCCGCTCCGCCAAGGAGTTCATCACCCCGCTGACCCTGCAGGCCGTCTCCGGCCATCCGGTCGCCGACAGTCTGCTGGATCCCGCCGCCGAGGCGGGCATGGGCCACATCGAGCTGGCCAAGTGGGCCGATCTGGTGCTGATCGCCCCCGCCAGCGCTAACCTGATGGCGCGCATGGCCGCCGGCATGGCCGATGAGCTGTTGACCACCCTCTGCCTGGCGACCCCCGCACAAGTCGCCTTGGCCCCCGCCATGAACCAGCAGATGTATCGCAACGCCGCCACTCAGGCCAATCTCGATACCCTGGCCAGCCGTGGCATCCAGCTGTGGGGGCCGGACTCCGGCAGTCAGGCCTGCGGTGACGTAGGCCCCGGCCGGATGTTGGATCCCCTCGAACTGGTGGAGCGCTGCTGTCAGCAGCTCGCCAGCGCCCCCTTGCTGGCCGGGGTCAGGCTGCTGCTCACCGCCGGGCCGACCCGCGAGGCGCTGGATCCGGTGCGCTACATCAGCAACCACAGCTCCGGCAAGATGGGCTATGCCATCGCCCGCGCCGCCCGTGAGGCAGGTGCCGAGGTGACGCTGGTAAGCGGCCCGGTGGCCCTGGCCACGCCGCAAGGGGTGACGCGGGTCGATGTGGAGAGTGCGCAGCAGATGCATCAGGCGGTCATGAGCCGGGTCGGCGAATGCGACCTCTTCATCGGTTGCGCCGCGGTGGCGGATTACCGACCGGATCAAGTCGCCAGTCAGAAGATCAAGAAGACCGGCGACAACGACCAGATGGTGCTGACCCTGGTCAAGAACCCGGACATCATCGCCGCCGTGGGGGCACTTCCAGACAAGCCCTACACCGTCGGATTTGCCGCCGAAACCGTGGATGTGGAACAATACGCCCTCGATAAACTGGCGCGTAAGCGGCTGGACATGATCGCCGCCAACGACGTATCCCGTGCCGGCCAAGGCTTCAATGCCGATGACAACGCCCTGACCGTGTTCTGGCACGGGGGTCAAGCTCCCCTGCCCCTTGCCGATAAGCTGACGCTGGCCCGTCACCTCATCGCCTTGATCGCACGCCATTATCGACCCTGAATAGCGGCGCCAAGCGACCCGGCTCGCAGACCGCGATCCCGACAGACAACCGATTCAGCGGGAGCTGATAGTACTGCCCGTACTAGCTCCCACAGCAGAATTCACTGAGCCATTCGATCGACATAGTGCGATCTCATTGAAAAGCGATTCATGAACACACAAATTGAACTGAAAGTCCTGGATGCCCGCATCGGTACCGAATTCCCGCTGCCTGCCTACGCCACCCCGGGTTCCGCCGGCATGGATCTGCGCGCCCTGCTGGACGCACCGCTGACCCTGGCGCCGGGTGATACCACCCTGGTGCCGACCGGTCTGGCCATCCACATCCAGGATCCGGGCCTGTGCGCCACTATCTTGCCCCGCTCCGGTCTCGGCCATAAGCACGGCATCGTGCTCGGCAACCTGGTCGGCCTGATCGATTCCGACTACCAGGGCCAGCTGATGGTCTCGGTCTGGAATCGCGGCAACGACAGCTTCACCATGCAACCCGGCGAGCGCATCGCTCAGCTGGTGATCTTGCCGGTGGTTCAGGCCAGCTTCCAACTGGTCGATGAGTTCAATCAGAGTGAACGAGGTGAAGGCGGGTTTGGTTCTTCTGGTCGCCAATAACAAGACCACACGGGCCCCTCGGGCCGGTGTCTAATAACAGAATCAAGCCATTGTTTTTTTAGGGGAATCCATGGCAAGCAGTAACCAGAAACAGAGTCGGCGCGATCAGATCCTGCAGGCACTCGCCCATATGCTGGAAACCAGCCCGGGCCAGCGCATCACCACGGCGCGGCTCGCGGCCGAGGTGGGCGTGTCCGAGGCAGCCCTCTATCGGCACTTTCCCAGCAAGGCGCGGATGTTCGAGGGGCTGATCGACTTTATCGAGGATTCTCTGCTGTCACGGGTCAACCTGATCATGGCCGAAGAGAAGGACACCATGGCCCGCTGCCACCACATACTGCAGCTGCTGTTGGTGTTTGCCGAACGCAATCCCGGCATCACCCGCATCCTCAACGGCGATGCCCTGCTCGGCGAGCACGACCGGCTGCGGGATCGCATCAGCAACCTGTTCGATAAGCTGGAGACCCAGCTCAAACAGGCGCTGCGCGAGAAGCGGCTGCGGGAAGGTCAGGGCTTCCAGCTCGACGAGACCATGCTGGCCAACCTGCTGCTGGCCTATGCCGAGGGGCGGATCAGCCAGTTTGTCCGTTCCGAGTTCAAGCTCAAACCCACCGCCGGTTTTGAAGATCAGTGGCAGTTTATGCGCAGCCAGTTGCTGCAGAGCTGATACGACAGCAACGCTGAATCAGAAGGGCGGATCGACCAGTGCGTCCGTTCCGAGTTCAAACTCAAGCCCACCGCCGGGTTCGAGGATCAGTGGCAGTTTATGCGCAGCCAGTTGCTGCAGAGCTGATACGACAGCAACGCTGAGCCAGATTACTGGCGAAGAAAAGGGAGGCCTTGGCCTCCCTTGTTTTTTATGGCAGCTTCTACAAGTCGAAAAGAAGTACCAGATGCGACCCAAATTGTCGCATTTGAGTGTTAGATTTATGCATCATAAACCTTTACACCAACAGGACTTCCTATGGAACCCGAGATCCTCACAGAAGCACAGACTTGGCTGACCAATAATCAGGGACTGATCATCGAGTATGCGGTCAATATCGCGGCCGCCCTGCTCACCCTGCTGATCGGTTATATCGCCGCCAATATCATCAGCGGTGGCGTGACCAAGGTCATGCATACCCGCAAGCTGGACACCACCGTCACCCACTTCGTCGGCAGCATCCTCAAGTACACCATTCTGGTGTTTGTGGTGATCGCGGCGCTGGGCCGGGTCGGGGTACAGACCGCCTCCTTCGTCGCCATCATCGGTGCTGCCGGCCTGGCCATCGGCCTGGCACTGCAAGGCTCGCTGTCCAACTTTGCCGCCGGTTTCCTGCTGATCATCTTCCGTCCCATCAAGGCCGGTGAGTTCATCGAGGTCGCCGGGACCAACGGCGTGGTGCAGTCCGTGCAGCTGTTCACCACCACCCTCACCTCCGCCGACAACAAGATGGTGGTAGTACCGAACTCCGCCATCCTCAACGGCACCATAGTCAACTATTCGCGCATGGACACCCGCCGGGTCGACATGACCTTCGGCATCGGCTACGGCTCGGATCTGCGCAAGGCCAAGCAGATCCTGGAGCGGCTGGTGAGCGAGGAGGCCCGCATCCTGAAGGATCCGGCTGCCACCATCGCCGTCGCCGCCCTGGCCGACTCCTCGGTCAATATCGTGGTACGCCCCTGGGTCAAGACCGCCGATTACTGGGGTGTCTGGTTCGACTTCCATGAGAAGGTAAAGCTGGCGTTCGATGCCGAAGGCGTCGAAATCCCCTTCCCGCAGGTGGTCATGCACATGCAAAAAACTCAGGCCTGAACCCAGACCTGATGACAACAATGCCAGCCTTCGGGCTGGTATTGTTGTTTCTGGGGCGGCCTGACAATCCGATCGCCGAGGTCGGCAGGAACCGGACTCAGGGCAAACAGGGACAGTGCGTATCTCGTATGATCCCCTCCCAAGCTATCCCTGACTGGTGTATTCCCTTGGCCCAGATAATGATCGGCTGCGGCATGGCGAGTTTGCACTTGCTCGTAAAGCCCTCAGAGCGAAGCCTATCCACCCCCGCTTAACAGAAGAAACCTCTACCAGCTGACCCTGCTCTGAACTGAAAGCCCTTTCAACCGGGCAAGGCCGGTGAAGCATGCGCGAGCGCAAGATTCCGGGGGCTTTGCTGACTCATAATTGCAGCGTTTTGGTTGTAAACTCCTCCGATGGCAGACAATTGGTAATGCTCTGTTACACGAGCCGCGCGCTGGGCTCGGTATACTGTTCGCATAATAAGGTTTGGCGGGAGCCTTGCAGGCAAGGTTCAAACACAACTTGGAAGATCGGTAATCCTATGAAAAATATCAATCCAACCCAGACCAAGGCCTGGCAGGCCCTGGAAACCCACTTCGCGACGCACAAAGAGACTCAACTCAAGGATCTGTTCGCACAAGATCCCAAGCGTTTTGACAAGTTCTCCCTCACCTTCGGTGGCGACATCCTGGTCGACTACTCCAAGAACCTGATCACCGAGCAGACGCTGTCCCTGCTGATTGAGTTGGCCAAGGAGACCGATCTGCGCGGCGCCATCGACGCCATGTTCAACGGCGACAAGATCAACATGACCGAAGGCCGTAGCGTCCTGCACGTCGCCTTGCGCAACCGATCCGACCGCCCCATCGAGGTGGATGGCAAGGATGTGATGCCGGAAGTGAACGCCGTGCTGGCCAAGATGAAGGGCTTCTGCGAGAAGGTCATCGGTGGCGAGTGGAAGGGTTACACCGGCAAGCCGATCCAGCACGTGGTCAACATCGGCATCGGTGGCTCGGATCTGGGCCCGGTGATGATCACCGAGGCGCTGCGCCCCTACAAAAACCACCTGCAGATGCATTTCGTCTCCAACGTCGACGGCACCCACATTGCCGAGACTCTCAAAAAGATTGATGCGGAAACCACCCTGTTCCTGGTGGCCTCCAAGACCTTCACCACCCAGGAAACTATGACCAACGCCCTGACCGCCCGCGACTGGTTCATCGACATCGCCGGTAACAAGGCCCACGTCGCCAAGCACTTCGCGGCGCTGTCCACCAACGGCAAGGCCGTGGCCGAGTTCGGCATCGACACCAACAACATGTTCGAGTTCTGGGACTGGGTCGGTGGTCGTTACTCCTCCTGGTCTGCCATCGGCATGCCCATCGCGCTCTCCCTTGGTTTCGAGCACTTCGAGGCCCTGCTGCAAGGCGCCTTCGAGATGGACATGCACTTTGCAACCAAAGCCTATGAGCAGAACGTACCCGTGCTGCTGGCGCTGATCGGCCTCTGGTACAACAACTTCCACGGTGCCGAGTCCGAGGCCATTCTGCCCTACGATCAGTACATGCACCGCTTCCCTGCCTACTTCCAGCAGGGCAACATGGAGTCCAACGGCAAGTTCACCGATCGCAACGGCAACAAGGTCGACTACCAGACCGGCCCCATCATCTGGGGTGAGCCGGGTACCAACGGCCAGCACGCCTTCTACCAGCTGATCCACCAGGGCACCAAGCTGATCCCCTGTGACTTCCTGGCACCGGCCATCAGCCACAACCCCATCGGTGACCACCATCCGAAGCTCTTGGCCAACTTCTTCGCCCAGACCGAGGCCCTGGCCTTCGGCAAGAGCAAGGAACAGGTCGAGGCCGAGTTCCTGGCCGCTGGCAAGACGCTGGAGCAGGTGAAAGATCTGGTGCCGTTCAAGGTGTTCGAGGGCAACCGTCCCACCAACAGCATCCTGTTCAAGAGCCTGACCCCGAAGACGCTGGGTTCCCTGATCGCCATGTACGAGCACAAGATCTTCGTACAGGGCGCAATCTGGAACATCTTCAGCTTCGATCAGTGGGGCGTGGAGCTGGGCAAACAGCTGGCCAACAAGATCCTGCCGGAGCTGACCACAGACGCGGCTGTCACCAGTCACGACTGCTCCACCAATGGCCTGATCAACACCTGGAAAGCCTGGAAAGCCTGATCTCCTTTGCTTGCCTGAATGCAAAAGCCCCGCTCATTGAGCGGGGCTTTTTTGTTGCCGGTCATTACTGCCAGTAACCAATCTGACGGCTTGCATGGTTTGGATATCCGGCCAGGTGTCCAAGCCGGCCGGCAACGGGGATCGTCATCCCCGCCCCTCCTTATGCATACCCGTTATATCTTAACCACCGACGGCGATACGCTTCATGTCTTTCATGTAGCCGCGCAGGGTATGGCCAATGCTTTCGCATACGGCATGGTTGCGGGTCAGGCCTGATTAACCACCAACGGCGATACGCTTCATGTCTTTCATGTAGCCGCGCAGGGTATGGCCGATCGCTTCGATCGGGTGGTTGCGGGTCGCCTCGTTGGCAGCCAGCAAGGCCTGGTTATCCACCGCCTTCTGCTCGGCGCGGGAACTGCCCAGATCGCCGGCTTGCAAGGAAGGCATAAAGTGCTCGCGCAGCAAGGGCACGGCGGCATTGGCAAACAGGTAGTTACCGTATTCGGCGGTATCGGAGATCACCACGTTCATCTCGTACAGACGCTTGCGAGCGACGGTGTTGGCGATCAGCGGCAACTCGTGCAGGGATTCGTAGTAGGCGGACTCTTCATAGATGCCGGAGGCCACCATGGTCTCGAATGCCAGCTCCACCCCCGCCTTGACCATGGCCACCATGACCACGCCGTTGTCGAAGTACTCCTGCTCGGCAATCTTGCCAGCGAAAGTCGGGGCATTCTCGAAGGCAGACTTGCCGGTCTCTTCGCGCCAGCCGAACAGCTTGGCATCGTCTTCGGCCCAGTCGGCCATCATGCCGCGGGAGAATTCGCCGGCGATGATGTCATCCATATGCTTCTCGAACAGCGGGCGCATCAGGGTGCGCAGTTGCTCGGACAGCTCGAAGGCGCGCAGCTTGGCCGGGTTGGAGAGCCTGTCCATCATCAGGCTGATGCCACCCTGCTTCAGGGCTTCGGTGATGGTCTCCCAGCCGAACTGGATCAACTTGCCGGCGTAGGCCGGGTCAGTGCCCTCGGCGACCAGCTTGTCGTAGCACAGCAGGGAACCGGCTTGCAGCATGCCGCACAGAATGGTCTGCTCGCCCATCAGGTCGGACTTCACTTCCGCCACGAAGGAGGACTCCAGCACCCCGGCACGGTCGCCGCCAGTAGCGGAGGCCCAAGCCTTGGCGATGGCCATGCCTTCACCTTGGGGATCGTTCTCCGGGTGCACAGCCAGCAGGGTCGGTACACCGAAGCCACGCTTGTACTCTTCACGCACCTCGGTACCCGGACACTTGGGCGCCACCATGACGACAGTGATGTCGGCGCGGATCTGTTGACCCTCTTCCACCACGTTGAAACCGTGGGAGTAACCCAGCGCCGCACCCTGCTTCATCAGCGGCATGATGGTTTTCACCACATCGGAGTGCTGCTTGTCCGGGGTCAGGTTCAGCACCAGATCGGCACTCGGGATCAGCTCTTCATAGGTACCGACCACGAAGCCGTTGTCGGTGGCCTTCTGCCAGGAGGCACGCTTCTCGGTGATGGCAGCCTTGCGCAGGGCGTAGGAGATATCCAGCCCGGAGTCGCGCATATTCAGGCCCTGGTTCAGACCCTGGGCGCCACAACCCACAATCACCACCTTCTTGCCCTTGAGCGCCGCACAGCCGTCGGCGAACTCGTCGCGCTGCATGAAACGACACTTGCCCAGTTGGGCCAACTGCTGACGCAGGTTCAGGGTGTTGAAATAATTAGCCATGGTGATTGCTCCGTTCGATTGATTCCATGCCGGATAACGGCGTTGTCGAACCCACTATAGCGCGGGACACTTATTGCCTGAACTGATATATTCGGCACAGTACGTTGCAAGAATTGAAAGATTATTCTGCGCAATCTCACCCGTATCACCCTCCACTTCGGCAAGTGTGTCGCTGCAGGAATTGAACGATGGATCTTCGCAATCTCGAGCTATTTCTCCACCTCGCCGACTCCCTGCACTTCGGCAAAAGCGCCGATGCCATGGCGGTCAGCCCCTCTACCTTAAGCCGTGCCATCCAGCGGCTGGAGCAGGAAACTGGCTGCGTGCTGTTCGAGCGAGACAACCGCAGCGTGCGGCTCACCCCGGCCGGCGAAAAGCTGCGGGAGTTTGGTGGCAACCTGTTGCAGGAGTGGCGACGGCTCAAGCAGGATCTCAAGCGCAGCGATGAGCCGCTGCAGGGCCGGTTGCGGGTGTTCTGCTCGGTCACCGCCAGCTACTTCCTGCTGCCGGAGGTACTTGAGCGCTTCCGCCGTCGCTATCCCCAACTCGAGATCAAGCTCGAGACCGGTGACCCGGCGCTGGCGGTGGACAAGATCCTGGCCGATGAGGCCGATCTCGCCATCGCCGCGCGCCCCGATGCGCTCTCCGCCAAACTGGAATTTGCCAGCCTGCAGCAGGTGCCGCTGGTGTTTATCGCGCCGCGCACCGCGCCGCAGCTCAGTCAGTGGTTCCAGCATGGCGAACCGGACTGGGAGCATCTGCCGCTCATCCTCTCCGAGCAGGGGCTGGCCCGCAAACGCTGCGATCAGTGGTTTCGCAACAAGGGCATCGCCCCCAACATCTACGCCGAGGTCGCCGGCAACGAGGGCATCGTCGCCATGGTGGCGCTTGGCTTCGGGGTCGGTCTGGTCCCCGCCGCGGTGATCGATCACAGCCCCATGGGCGACAAGGTGCGCATCGCCCTGCCCAAACCGGCGCTCAAGCCATTCGATGTCGGTATCGCCGTACTCAAGAAGCGGCTGGAAGAGCCGCTGATCCGCGCCTTCTGGGACACGGCCCGTGGCCAGGGCGGCCAGCGCTGAGAGAGACCGGTGCACGGCCCCGGATACCGCCAGTGTCAGATATGTCAGTATGAAATAGTTCGATAAGAGCGGAGACTGCACCGACACACGCACCAGTCGGAAAGGATCACACCGTGAGCCAGCATCTTGTCGAGATCAAGGGTTCCATCTTGTTTGAAGAGTACCTGCAGAGCCTGGGGGTTCGCCGCTGCCAACTCGAGCAGGAGCAGGAGATCTATCTGCAGGATCGCCATCTGGCCACGATAAGACGCATCCAGGGCGAGCTGCGGTTTTATCTGCGGGCCAATGCCCTGGTCCGGCCGTGATCCGCAATCGGTCACAGAACCCGCGCTGAAAGCGTATTAGACTGGCACCATCCGTCACCCTCGCCTCCGGGGGTCGCCATGAGGAGTGCCCATGAAACCAAGCGGCCTGGATCGGCTCTTCAAACCCCAATCGATTGCCGTCATCGGTGCCTCCACCGATCCGCAGAAGGCGGGTCATGTGGTGATAAGGCACCTGCTCGCCGGCCAGTTCAAGGGCCCCATACTGCCGGTCAGTCCTCATAGCCAGGCCATTGCCGGCGTGCTCGCCTATCCCGATATCGCCAGCCTGCCGCTCGCCCCGGATCTCGCCATCGTCTGCACCAAACGCGAGCGGGTGCTTCCTCTTATCGAGGAGCTCGGCAAGAGAGGCACCGGCGCCGCCATCATTTTGGCCGCCCAGTTCTCGGCCGAAGATCGCCTGCAGCTCAAGGCACTGTGCCGGCAATACGGCATCCGCCTGCTCGGCCCCAACAGCATGGGGATGCTGCTGCCGGGCCAAGGCATCAACGCCAGCTTCTCCCCCATCGCAGCCACCCCGGGGCAAGTTGCTTTCCTGTCGCAATCCGCGGCAGTCAGCACCACCATTCTCGACTGGGCCAAGCAGCGTGAGCTCGGCTTCTCGGCTTTCGTCTCCTTGGGGGATCACTGCGACATCGACTTTGGCCAATTGCTGGATCAGCTCTCCCGCGACGGCACCACCCGCGCCATCCTGATCTATATGGACAAGCTACACGATGCCCGCCACTTCCTCTCGGCGGCGCGGGCCGCCTCGCGCAACAAGCCAATCCTGGTACTCAAGAGCGGCCGCCACGATCCGGCCAACGGCCTCGACAACGTCTATGACGCGGCCATCCGCCGGGCCGGCATGCTGCGAGTGCGCGACACCCATGAACTGTTTGCCACCGTCGAGACCCTGAGTCACTCCTTGACCCTCAAGGGAGAGCGACTCGCCATCCTCTCCAACGGTCGTGGGCTGGCCAACATGGCCGTCGATGTGCTGCTGGAGCGCGGTGGCAAGCTGGCCATGCCACCGCAAGACATTGGCAGTGATGCCGATATCGAGACCTATCGCAGCACGCTGGAGGAGTTGCTGCAAGGGGACAAGGCCGATGCCATCCTGCTGATCCATGCCCCTTCGCTGACCGCGCGCGGAGCCACTCTGGCCAGCAACCTGATCGAGTTCATCAAGCAGCACCCCAGAGCCAGACGCTTCAACATTCTCACCAACTGGGCCGGGGAATACTCGGCGCAGGAGGGCCGCCGCCTGTTCAACGAGGCGGGGATCCCGACTTACCGTACCCCGGAGAGCGCGGTCACCGCCTTTATGCACATGGTGGAATACCGCCGCAACCAAAAGCAGCTGATGGAGACACCGGCCTCCTTGCAAGGGGGACGGCTCAATATAGAACGCTGTCAGCAACTGATCCGACAGGCCCAGGAGCGCAAGCAACGGGTGCTCGATACCCATCTGGTCCATCCCATCATGCAAGCCGCAGGGCTCGCTACCCTGCCAACCTGGATCGTCTCGGACGCCAGCGAGGCGGCGCTGACCGCAGAGCAGATAGGCTACCCGGTGGCGGTCAAGTTACGCTCGCCGGACATTGCCCATAAATCCGATGTTCACGGCGTCATGTTGAACTTGCGCACCTCGGCCGAGGTGGCTCAGGCGGCGGATGCCATCCTGGATCGGGTACGTCAGCATGATCCGGGCGCCCGTATTGAAGGTCTGCTGGTGCAACGCATGGCAAAACGCAGCGGCGGTCTCGAGCTGCGCATTCGTCTACAGCAGGATCCGGTCTTCGGCCCCGTCATCCTGCTTGGCGAATCCGGCGCCGAACCGCACCAGATGGTTGCCGCCCTGCCTCCGCTCAACCAGGCGCTGGCTCGCTACCAGATCATCGGCGCCCTCAAGAATGGCAAGATCCGCGAACAGGCTACCCCGGCCCGACTCGATATTGATGCGCTCGGCCAGGTGCTGTGCCAGCTGTCGGAGCTACTGCTGGCCTTCCCCGAAATTCAGGAACTGGACCTGCATCCACTGCAAGCCTGCGCCGATGAGATGGTGATCCTGGATGCCAGGCTAGTGTTGATGGAAGAAGGGCAACGGATGCTGCCACTGGCGATTAGCCCCTATCCCACCGAACTGGAAGAGGGCGCCTGGCTCAAGGATCAGAGTCATGTCTTGCTGCGCCCCATTCGGCCGGAGGACGAGCCCGCCCACAAGGCATTCGTGCTCAAGGTCTCCGATGAAGACAGATACAAGCGCTTCTTCGCCGACGTGGGGGAACTGGGCCATGAAGAGCTGGCCCGCATGACCCAGATTGACTACGACCGGGAGATGGCCTTCGTCGCCGTCGGTCAGGATGGCGCCTTCGATCAACAGATCCTGGGAGTGGTGAGGGCCATCTCCACGCCGGATCTCGCCGATGCGGAGTTTGCCATCCTGGTGCGTTCAGATTTGAAAGGGCTGGGGCTAGGCAAACTGATGATGGAGAAGATCGCCCGTTATGCCCGCGAACGTGGCATAGGACAGCTCTCCGGCATGACCATGCCGAGCAATCGCGGCATGATCAACCTGGCCAAGCGGCTGGGCTTCCAGATCGATATCCAGTTGGAGGACGGGGTAGTGAATATGTTGCTGCCCTGCGGGAAACAGAGTCAGCAAGAGATGTGAAAATACGCTGAGGCAGGGGTTTATAGCGCCAAAACAAGAAATTTCAGCCAATAAAAAAGCCCGCTCGTGAGAGCGGGCTTCTTCTGATTGGGTGCCTGGCAGTGTC
>NZ_CDCA01000033.1:1042-1203 GCF_000820185.1 Aeromonas tecta | reverse complement strand
GATGGCGGCCTCGGTGCTCTCCCTGTTCGTCATGCCCGCCCTCTACATGATCTTCTTCGCCCGCGAGGGACGAGCAGAATCTACCCAAGCCGCTCAAGCCACCCACCAGGAGCCTTCCCATGAATAAACGTCGCCTCAGTGCCCTCATCGGCCTGCTGTTG
>NZ_CDCA01000033.1:0-871 GCF_000820185.1 Aeromonas tecta | reverse complement strand
GGCCTGCTGTTGCTGGGGGGCTGCAGCCTGGCTCCCGACTACCAGCCGCCGGTCCATACGGTGAGCCAGTTCTACCTCAACCAAGCCACCCCGGGCACCCAGGCCGGCGGGGAGAGCCCCCTCGCCTGGTGGCATCAGTTCCAGGATCCCGAGCTCGATGCCCTGGTGCTGGCTGCCCAACACCAGAACATCAGCCTCAAGATTGCGAGTCAGCGCATCCAGCAGGCCCAGGCCTATCAGGAGACCATTGCCTCCTTCAAGGTGCCCACTTTGAGCCTCGGGGGCGGCTACACGGATTCGCGCCTCAGTGAAAACGGCGCCCTCACCGGACCGGCGGTGTCCCCCCTCGCCCTGCCGGGTGCCCTCGGCGGCGGCACGGCGCAGCTGATGGACAGAGATCCCACCGCCGCTTTCGTCGGGGTCAACGCGAGCTGGGAGCTGGACTTGTTCGGTCGCATCGACAGCCTGAGCCAGGCCGCCGCCATTCGCACCGAGCAGGCGAGCATCATGCGCAAGGGCTTGATCACCGCCATGACGGCGGATGTGATCAACAACTACCTGCAATACCGCGGCGCCGAGGAACGCAGCCGGATCGCCGCCGACACGGTGCGATCCCAGCAAGCGACCCTAGCCATGGTCGAATCCCTGCAACGCAGCGGTTACGGCTCGGATCTCGACCTCGCCAACGCCCGCGCCGCCCTCGCCACCACCCGGGCCAGCCTGCCGCTGCTGGACACCGCAAAGAGCGTACACCTGAACCGGATGGCACTGTTGCTTGGCGAACCGGTTGCCAAGACCCAGGCCCGTTTCAGCCAGCGCCCCCTGCCCGCCATGGCAGGACTGATCCCGACCGGCCTGCCCGCCAGCCTGC
>NZ_CDCA01000032.1 GCF_000820185.1 Aeromonas tecta | reverse complement strand
CGCCGCCAGCAGGGCGACGGCGGTCGAGCCCACGCCACCGGCGGCACCGGTCACCAGCACTTCACCGCTCGCGGGAGTGATGCCAGCTTCCTCCAGCGCCAGCACGCACAGCATGGCGGTGAGGCCGGCGGTGCCGATGCACATGGCCTGACGCTCATCCAACCCGGCCGGCAGCGGCACCAGCCAGTCCGCCTTGACCCGCGCCTGCTCGGCCATGCCACCCCAGTGCCCCTCGCCCACACCCCAGCCGGTCAGCACCACCTTGTCACCGGGCTGATAGCGGCCGTCGGCGGATTCGAGCACGGTACCGGCGAAATCGATGCCGGGCACCAGCGGCCACTGACGCACTATCTTGCCCTTGCCGGTGATGGCCAGGCCATCCTTGTAGTTGATGGAGCTATGGCTCACCGCCACCCGCACCTCTCCTGCCGGCAGTTGGCTCTCGGCCAGCTGGGTGAGGGTCGGAACGGTCTTGCCGTCTTGGTTTTCCAGTAACAGTGCCTTGAACATGCATGCCTCTCAGGGTGATGGCGTCGGGGCTCAGGTGCTCTGACGTTTTTGCAGTTGAAAATCCAGGGCCAGGGCCGTGCCCGTGACCGCCTCGCCGGCCAGCTGACGCAAGATCAGTTCCGCCGCCTCCTGGCCCATCTGGTGATAGGGGATCTTGACCGAGGTGAGCGCCGGATAGCAGGCCCGCGCCACATCCAGATCGTCAAAACCGGCGATGGCGAGCTTGCCCGGCACGCTCAAGTGACGACGTTGGCACTCAAACAACACCCCCGCCGCTAGCTCGTCGTTGACGCAGACCAACGCGTCCAGCTCCGGCCAGCGCAGCAAGAACTCTCCCAGCATGGCGGCACCGGTGCTGAAGCTCGGTCGCTCCGAGGTGTTGATGATGGCATCGGGGGAGAGGTAGTTATCCAGCAGCGCCTTCTGCCAACCCTGCATGCGTTGCTGCAGCATCCACTGCTCCTGGCGGGCACACAGAAAACCGATATTGCGATAACCGCGCTCTATCAGATGCTGGGTCAGCTGATAACCCGCATCGAAGTTGGAGACCCCGACGTTCATGTCGATGGGCTGACGCGCCATGGCCCCCACCTCCACCACCGGCAGGCGAGCCGCCACCAGCCGGCCGCGAATAATGTCGCCGGGATCGCCACCAAACAGCACCACGGCAGCCGGATTGTGCTGCAAAAAGCTGCTTAGCAGGTTTTCCTCCTGTTGTTTCAGGTGCTGGGCATCCCCCAACATGATCTGATAGCCCTCAGCCAGCAGGGTCTGCTGCAGGCCGGCAATCATGTCACCGCAGCCACGCTCGGCCAGGCTCGGAACAATGACCACTATGGTCTGGGAAGTGGCGGAGGCGAGCGCCCCCGCCGCCCGATTGGGGATATAGCCAAGTTCGTCCACCGCAGCTTCGATACGCTCACGCATCTTGTCTGACACCAGCTCGGGGGTGCGCAGGGCGCGGGAGACCGTCATGGCCCCCACCCCGGCCAGCCTGGCAACCTCGTTGAGGGTCACCCGACCCGTGCTACGGCGTTTTTTGACTTCTGACATCCTTTCCCTTCCTCGGCATACGGGTGCTCACTTTAAGGCAAAAGTGCGGCACTGACTATTTGCTCACACTGTATTTTACCTCCTTTGACCTAGTTAAGGCGCAATACGAATCCCTTCTTTGAGATAAATGATAGCGCTATCACAGTTCGATGTTAGCGCTATCTGGTAGCGCTAACTTTCGAGATCCCGCTCACAGTTATCGAGAGGCAAGATCGCTAGATTGGCCCCATCTTATCCAGCCGGATCACTGCCATGCTGACTCAACTGTTGACCGAAGAGGTCATCTCCATCGAAGCGGGAGCGCGCGACTGGCGTCACGCCATCGAACTCGCCACAGCGCCTCTGCTGGCCAATGGCACCATTGAACCCTCCTATGTGGCGGCGCTGTACCGCTCCCACGAACAGCTCGGCCCCTACTATGTGCTGGGCCCCGGCCTCGCCATGCCCCATGCCCGTCCGGAGGATGGCGTCAACCGGCTGGGACTGGGGCTGACCGTGCTGAAACAGGGGGTCAATTTCGATTCAGAGGGCAACGACCCCATCCAGCTGCTGGTCACCCTGGCCGCCAGCGACAGCAACTCCCACGTGGAGACCATCGCCCAGCTGGCCGAGCTGTTCATGAATGAAGAAGACGTGGCGGCCATCATTGCGGCCGACACCAAAGACGACATATTGCGCATCCTGGCGCGCTATTGAGCGGCGCCCTGCGCCCTGACAGAGGAAGAGAGATGAAAATTCTGGTTGTATGCGGACACGGCCTGGGCACCAGCCTGATGATGGAGATGAGCATCAAGAGCATCTTGAAGGAGCTGAATGTGACCGCCGAGGTGGATCACCGGGATCTCGCCTCCGCCGGCAGCGAGAGCGCCGAGATGTTCGTGGCCACCCGCGACATCGCCGAACAGCTCACCAGCATGGGGGTCAACGGCCGGCTGGTGTCGCTGGACAACATGGTCGACAAGGCCGCCATGAAGGAGCGGCTCTCCGCCGCCCTGCGTGAGTTGGGCGCACTCTGAGTGCAACACTGCGGCCCGAGGGCCGCACCTTCCATTGATTGGAGCTGACCATGGAATTTTTCAATTTTCTGATGTTTGACGTGCTGTCGGAGCCGGCCGTGCTGGTCGGCCTGATCGCCCTTATCGGCTTGATTGCCCAGAAGAAACCCGTGACCGAGTGCATCAAGGGCACGGTCAAGACCATCATGGGCTTCGTCATCCTGGGGGCCGGCGCCACCCTGGTGGTGAACTCGCTGGGCGACTTCGCCACCATCTTCCAGCACGCCTTCGGCATCAAGGGGGTGGTCCCCAACAACGAGGCCATCGTCTCCATCGCCCAACAGTCGTTTGGTAAGGAGATGGCGATGATCATGTTCTTCGCCATGCTGGTAAACATCCTGATCGCCCGTCTCACCCCCTGGAAATTCATCTTCCTGACCGGTCACCACACCCTGTTTATGTCGATGATGGTTGCGGCCATTCTCTCCGCCGGCGGCATGAGCGGCATCCCGCTGATCGCGGTCGGCAGCCTGGTGGTCGGTATCACCATGGTGCTGTTCCCGGCCATCGCCCACCCCTACATGAAGCAGATCACCGGCTCAGACGAGGTGGCGCTCGGCCACTTCTCCACCATCTCCTACGTGCTGGCCGGCTGGATCGGCGCCAAGTTCGGCAACAAAGCCCACAGCAGTGAAGAGGTGCAGGTGCCCAAAAGCCTGCTGTTCCTGCGCGATACCCCGGTGGCCATCTCCTTCACCATGGGCATCATCTTCCTCATCACCTCCGCCTTCGCCGGCCCCGAGTTTGTCAGCAGCGTCGCCAAGGGCAAGCACTGGTTCATGTTCTCCCTGATGCAATCCATCACCTTCGCTGCCGGTGTCTACGTCATCCTGCAGGGGGTGCGCATGGTCATCGCCGAAATCGTGCCGGCCTTCAAGGGGATCTCCGACAAGCTGGTACCGAACGCCAAGCCGGCGCTGGACTGCCCCATCGTCTTCCCCTATGCCCCCAACGCCGTGCTGATCGGCTTCCTGTCGAGCTTCACCGCCGGCCTGGTAGGCATGGTACTGCTCTATCTGCTGGGGCTCACCGTCATCATCCCGGGCGTGGTGCCGCACTTCTTCGTCGGCGCCGCCGCCGGGGTGTTCGGCAATGCCACCGGTGGTCGCCGTGGCGCCCTGCTTGGTGCCTTCGCCAACGGCCTGCTGATCACCTTCCTGCCGGTGTTCCTGCTGCCGGTGCTTGGGGATCTGGGCTTTGCCAACACCACCTTCAGCGATGCCGACTTTGGCGTGGTGGGCATACTGCTCGGTCTGATCGTGCGCTGATCGCACCGATAGGCTGTCAACAAAAGGCACGGCCCAGGGGTCGTGCCTTTTTCGATCCGCACTTCTGCGACTCGGATGCCCAAGAATTAAACACTGGCGGGAAAATGCGGCCGTCACAGTGCTTGGGATCGGATTTTCACGCCGTCGCGGCAGCATCTGACCACCTAGTGCGATATGCTGTTGTGCTGACGTTCAACAACGACCTCACTTGAGGCCTTCGCCATGAAATACCTAGTAGTACAAACCAAACAGATAGGGGATGTGCTGATCTCCACGGCACTGTGCAACAACCTCAAGCAGCATGATCCCGACGGAGAAGTGCACTATCTGGTCATGGATTACTGCGCGGGCATGGCAGAGGGTAATCCCAATATCGACAAGCTGATTGTCATCGAGAAGTCACGCCGCAACGAGTGGCGCTATATGAAAGAGCTGCTGATGGGGATCCGCCGCGAGCGTTATGACGTGGTGATCAACAGCCAGGGCCAGATGATAGGCCTGCTGACCTGCCTCATCTCGGGAGCCAAATTACGGATCGGTTTTGACTCCTTTCCTTGGCGACTCGGCCACAACCGCATAGTCCGGTTTCGCAAAGATACAGAACATCAGGGCAACAGCACCCTAGTTGACGACAGATTCTCACTGCTAAAGCCTCTCGGACTAGCACAAGAGGATCGCAACTATTATCTCTGGTTGAGTGATGCGGAGAAGCAGCAGGGACGCGAAACCCTGTTGGCGGCCGGTATCGATCCCGTCAGGCCACTGATCGCCATGGGGGTCAATTCCCTTGGCCACTACAAACGTTGGCCCATCGATTGTTTTGCGGCAGTGGCGCGTTGGCTCATCGAGGAGCACAACGCTCAGATCCTGATCTATTGCGGGCCGGGGGAAGAGGAGTACAACCGTGGCCTGAAGCCCCTGCTGCCAGAAGCGCTGCAGGCCAGCGTGTTTGACCATATCCAGACCCGCTCGGTACGGGAGTTGGTCGGGCTCTTCTCCCACTGCCAGCTGTTTGTCGGCAATGACACTGGCCCACGGCACATGGCGCAGGCCATCGGCCTGCCACTGCTGACCATAGTGGCCCCGGGCGGCGACAAGATCATCGCCAACCCGGTGAACCACCCCCGGTATCAGGCCATCGATATCTTCGATGCCAAAGGGGCGGATTTCCAGCTGCCAACCCAGGAGAAGGACTTCTTCGATGAAGCCCTGTTCCGATCAATTACACCTGAGCTGGTTATTCAGCGACTAGCGGCGCTACTTGCTCAGTCACGGGCAGCAGACTAGCTAGTGCCTCACAGACGGCCTGGTTATCGACATTGTTCATGTCGGCATTCAGGCCAGGGGAGTCGCTGAACAGGATCCTGACCCGCAGCGTACTGGTCGGCAGCCACTGGTTGAACGTCTCACCGTGGCGCGGATAAATCGACACCAGCGGCTTCTCCAGTCCAACGGCGATATGCACTATGGCGGTGTCCACCGACAGCACAGCCTTAGCGTGCTGAACACAATAGATGGCATCATCGATTGTGTTCACGCCTTCCAGCAGCATAACATTGCCAGCCGAGCTGTCCCTGACCATGGCCTCCGCAGCAGCATAAGTTGCGGGTGAAGAGAGCACTCCGAAGCGATGGGCGGCGAACTCGGTGGCCAACGTCTTCAGCAACTCAACCATCTTGGCGTGCGAGAATGACTTGTACTGAGTGCTGCCGAAGGGATTGATGAGAATGAGATCATCACAAGCCGAGGTCACATTCCCCTTCCCTGCCACAGGGATTATGTACTGCGGATCTATCTCTTTCGCTCCCAGCAGAGACAACAGATAGCGATATTTATCCTGGAACAGCATGCCCACCGTCGCCTTGGACAGCTTCACATTGACGCGTCCGATACTGTCGTCGAGGGAGGCAACATTGGTCGGCGAGAGTTTGTGCAGGAGATAGAGATCCTTCATCTTCATCCCCTCGGTGAGATGTATCACCAGATCGACATGGGGAATGGATGACACCACCTTGCCGATGGCGCCGTAGCCGGGCCGCTTGTTGATCTCGATGACGTCATCAACCCCGAAGCAATTCCGATACAGGCTGGCCAGGGCCGGGGTCGTGATAACAGTCACCCTCTTGTTTCCGGGCAGCTTTTTTATTTCCCGGAAAAAGAAGGAAGAGATGAAGGAATCACCCAGCTTGGCATCCCAACGGATCACCAATATATGATTGATGTCCCCCTGGATACCGAGTGGCATCTTCTTGTCAAACAAGAGAATGCCCAAGGCTCTGCGCACCCGGTCACGTAATAGCTGCAAATAACCGATCACTATCAAACCTCGTCATCGGTCACATGAGGACCATAGTTGCGATCATCGATCGTGGTATCAAACAAGCCGACATCCATGCAGCAGGGTTCAATTCCGGAGGCCGTCAAGCCATTGAGCTGCAAGCGTCCAGTCAGATAATCTGATGGCATCCGAATGGGGTAGGCTTTTTCCAACAACTTTTTTGCACCCGCCAGGGTCAATATATACCCTGCCGTCGATATTATTCCGCGTTTGGAGTTGCGACTCGGAGAGATATATTGGGCAAGGCGATACCCTTCCGGCATTTTTTTCATCCACGGCCAGGACTTCACCTTGCCATGATGCAGAAAGACAATCTCCGACTGACATGCCGATATGGCCTGCGATACGATGGCTTTGAAATGACCATGCAGATATATATCATCTTCCAGCACAATACAACGTTCAATCTTCTTGGCGACCATCATTTCATATATACCGATATGACTCATGGCACAGCCAACTTCACCCAAACTCAGATCATGACCACAAAACTGCTTGGCAAGTGGGAAGTCTACCCGCTTCAATTCATCTTCAGAGACAGCCTTCCCATCCACGGCGTCAAAAAATGAAAACTCTATTGCTCGGCTATCCATATGTTGCTTGATAAAGGAACGCCGTTCCTGGCTTCTGACCAAGCTGATAACAAATACAGGGATCATGATGCTTTCTTTTCCATATTGAATTCGATGGCACACCAGCAGAAAACTAAACTCAACGCATATAGATACAGTGTATTTTGATGCTCAAATGGCACATCACTTAAGGCGCTGACGGCAAACGATAGCGGTATCATAGTGTATGGAGAGCCCCATCCAGCCCTTTCTACCAGCAGCTTCATTGGGTAAAACAAGAAGATCGCCAGAGCCAGGATCCCGACCGCCCCCCGAATAATCAAGTTTTGCATATACTGGCTATGGGCATGCGCCAAAGCAGGATCCATCACCAAGGGTGACACAAGTCCCTGTGAGATCTGTTGTTCTTTGACGGCAGTAAAACCATCAGTACCAACCCCTATCAGGGGAGACTCGAGGAACCCTAGCCAAGCACTTTCCCATGCCACGACTCGTAGTCCCCATGAGGAGTAATATGTTCCTCCTTCAATCCCCTTAATATCAGAAACCGCCTCGGCCATTCGACCCTGCACAATAGTATTTGTCTGATAAAGACCACCAGCCAAGGCCACCAACAACAAAGTAATAAATGCATATTTTAATGGTTTATATAGAGACTTATATATTATCAAAAGACCAATCACAGCTCCCAAAGCTAACCAAACACCACGACTCTGGGAGAGATAGAGTGCAAGCAAAGATGCGGTTATGGAGACCAAAGAACCAGTCTTAACCCAGCATACTTTTCTTGCTCTGATGAACAGGCACCAGTTTAAAATAACCAAAGTCAATGCAGACTGCGAAAATAAGATTGCATTGGTAAAACCTTCTACCCTGACAATACCATTTTCATACTGCCAAAGACTCAATAGGCCCAATCCAATACCGCCAATCAGTATGGCAATGCAGCCCACAGAGAACAGTATCTTTTTTCTAGGCATCATCAGAGAGAATACAGAAACGTAAAATAAATCTCGCATGACCCCATACTGATCTCCATGAATGATTCTGTTTATCAAGATCACGGTAGCATAGAAGACAAAAATCCAGATAAGGCGCCGGTCGGTAAATAGGACCTCCTTCTTCCCCCCGATAAAATAGTTAAGCAGGCCAAGAACGCCAGACACGACCAACAAGTTAGACAAAATGCTCTGACCAGAGGGAACTAGGAACAAACCACAGAATGAAAATGCAATTGTCAGCGCAAAAACGGCTGTTGTTACCTTATCGAGAATTTCAAGAGGCTTAATAGACATCAACGCTTATTTCCTGAAGACATAGTTACCACGGATCTTGCGCCACAGCCCGAACATATCGGTACGAGGGAAAATGGCAATTCGGCGGATCTGAAGCGGGTCCTGATGCATCGCCCTTGGACCGCTGTTAGTGGCCACAGCATAGCGATAACCGGCGGCACGGGCTTGGGTTTTGGCATCGTCGTTCAGATCCCCGTAAGGGTAGGCAAACGACAGCAATGGCTCATCGAGCAACTGCTCCAACCGGTTCTTATTGGCGCAGATCTCGTGCGCCTGCTGCTCCGGGCTGAGCTTGCTGAGACGGGGATGAGTCAGGGTATGACCGCCGATCTCCACATGTCCGGATGCAACCAGCGCACGAATTTCCTCGCCATTCATCAGCGCCACCGGCGTATCGGGATGGGTCGGATGCTCCACATCCCAGCGATTGTGATCTTCGCCGGTGACTATGTACACCACTGCTTTGTAACCATATTTTTCAAGCAGCGGCAGCATACGGGTGAGATTGTCCCGGTAACCGTCATCCACGGTGATCATCAGATACTTTTTGCCGTACTGCAGGCGGTGGATAAAGCCCTTGTCCGCCAAGTCTTTAAACGTCAGCGTCTCGTAACCGAGCCACTTCATCAGCTTCAGGTGCTTCTCGAACATGGCAATCGGCAGCCAGGTGCCGTGCACTCCCTTCTCGCTCTCTTGCTCGATGAAACGGTGATACATGATGACCGGCATCTCGCGGCGCAGGGTCTCGACCACGGCATCCTGGTAGACGGACTCGAGCCCGCTCACCACTTCCTGCAAACCATATTCATGCTGGATGCGCTGACGAAGGGGGTCCGGCACCGTCTTGCTGGCCAGTGCCGGGGCAATCTGTGCCTTCAAGGCGGCGAAATCGATCGCCAGATCCTGCGGCCCTATGTCGCCAAAGTTGCTCGCCAGCGCCTCGTCCAAATTCTGCTCGGTCACCAGCCCGATGGCCTTGGCTTCGCCGATGGCAAAGGCCGGGCGGCCGCATAGCAGCGCCTCCATTGCAACTCGGCCGGCACCTATCACCAGATCGCAACCTGCCAATAAAGTAGGGACATCGTCCACATAGCCGACGAACTCGGCTTTTTCTTTGAATCGAGCGAAGCGCTCAGGCACCTGGGTGCCGCTGACAATCCGTACCCGATAGGCATCCAGATCCAATACTTCGTCCAGCAGGCGATAACAGAGCTCCCCCTTGGGGCCACTCAGTCGACCGACGATAGCGATCACCGGCCTGGGGTTATCCGGCGCAGGCATCGGCTGGAATTTGTCGGTTTCGATACCGTTGCGCAGTACCTGCACCTTGGCTGGATCCACCCCCAGATTGTCGATGATCTGCTGGGCGATATCCTCACATACCGCCACCGCCCTATGCCCAAGCGCATGGAATGCCTTGCGTGATGCATGCACCGGCTGGCGGCCGTGAACCGTGGTGATCATCGGCGTGCCGGTCAGCTTGCAGGCGACATAGCTGCTCCAGCCGGAGGCGCGGGAATGGGCGTGCACTAGCTGGATATGGTACTTCTTGATGAGATAGATGAGGTAGAACACGTGCCAGAAGCGGCGCGGTATGCTGCGTTTGTTGAAACGCAACTTGAACACAGGCCCTTGGGTGGGCTTGGTCAGGGTGTCTGAAACATAGAAGACATTGTGACCACGTCGGGTCAACTCGTTGCCAACCGTGGTGGCATAGACCTCAGCGCCCGTCACTTCGAGCTGGGAGAGTGCCATCAGTATATTCATAGTTATCCAACTCACGACTAAGGTTGCTCATCTACTTTGTCACACTACCATCATTCTCCGGTGACTGTGCCTGACAAGGTGAGAGCAACTCAAGATTAGGTATCTAGTAGATGCTCGACGTCGCTCATACTTCGTTTGAAGCTGAATATGTCGGCTCTATGCTTGGATAAACTGGCATAACGTTCGCGGCTCCCCTCATCTTCCAATAGGGTTTTTATGCCTTTGGCCAAGGCCTGAACATCGTTGACGGGAACCAGATAGCCAAATTCACCGTCATTCAGTGCTTCTTTCGGGCCTGTGCATGCTGTCGAGATGATGGCCTTGCCAAGGGTCATGGCTTCAACCAGTACCACCGGATATCCTTCGTAACGAGAAGACATCACAAAGAGATCACTACCCGTGATATAGGGGTAAGGATTGTCCTGAAATCCCAGTAGACTGGTATAGCCACCCAGTTGATGTTCTTGGATATATTGCTCCAATACAGCTCTATCTGATCCTTCACCCAGAATGGTCAGATGGTAGTTCATGCCGGCGGCAATATTCTGATGATGCGCAGCCAGCAAGAGATCAAATGCTTTTTGTGAATTAAGCAATCTGCCAATGGCCAACACATTCAGCCCATCTCCAACCTTGATGCTCTCCTTCCCTTTGGCAGCGATATAGCTGGTATCGATCGGATTATAAATCACCGAAATATTGCTCTCGAGTGCAGGATGGAGATTCAAGATGGATTGTCTGACCCCTTCCGAAACACAGACAACCTCATCCATCCCCTCATACACCACCTTTTCAAGCGTTCGAGGTAAGGTGTGATGCCGTTCAAGATCGATATGCACCCAGGCTATCTTTTTCTGAGGGCCATTGAGATAGGACAAAAGCAGGCTCGCATCCCCTTCCAGAAAAGAGACGCCAACATCAAAATAATCGGGAATAAGAACATTGGCCAACCATGCTTTGGCCAGGATCAGGGAGTACCATCTTTTCTTCAGGGAATAAATGATCCCTCGACGCAAAAAACCTTTCGGCTCAGGCCCTAACAAATATTTCACCTTGATATAACGAGGCAATGTAGACAGATACACCCCTTCATATCGCAGCAGCAATAGTGTTATTTCATATTTAGCTTCATCAAGATGATTGAGTATGTTGACCAGTACTTTCTCGGCTCCCCCGCCCTCCAGTGTCTCCATCAAGAACAGCACTTTTTTCTTCATACTAGAAATCACATAATTTGAGGCGTGAACAAAGAATACAAGGGCTACCCGATATAGGGGTAGCCCTTGTCAGAGAAAAAACTACATCAAGCCCGGTTCAACCAGGCCATGTAATCGGCCACGCCTTCGGCCACCGTCTTGAACTCACCGTCATAGCCGACGCTGCGTAATTTGGTGAGATCAGCCTGGGTGAAGCTCTGGTAGCGGCCCTTCAGGTGATCCGGGAAGGGGATGTATTCGATGGTACCCTGCTGGTGATGCTTGATCACGGCTTCGGCCACGTTCTGGAACGGCTCGGCACGGCCGGTACCGCAGTTGAAGATGCCGGAGTGCTGCGGATTCTGCCAGAACCAGAGATTCACCTTGCAGACGTCGTCCACGTAGACGAAGTCACGCATCTGGCCGCCGTCCGGGAAGCCGTCACAGCCTTCGAACAGCTTGGGATTGTCGCCCTGCTTCACCTGGGTGTTGAGGTGGAAGGCGACGGACGCCATGGAGCCCTTATGCTGCTCGCGCGGACCGTAGACGTTGAAGTACTTCAGGCCGACAACCTGGGAGTCGATCTCCGGCATCAAGCGACGCACGTACTGATCGAACAGCTGCTTGGAGTAGCCGTAGACGTTGAGCGGCTGCTCGAACTTCGGATCTTCGATGAAGTTATCGTTGCGGCCACCGTAGGTGGCGGCGGAAGAAGCGTAGATGAACGGAATTTCCCGCTCGATACAGTAGTGGAACAGATCCTTGGAGTACTCGTAGTTGACCTCCATGATGAACTTGCCGTTCCACTCGGTGGTGGCCGAGCAGGCGCCTTCGTGGAAGATCACCTCGATGCCGCCATCCCACTCCTCAAACTCGTCACCGGAGACGATACGCGCCTGGAACTCGTCTTTGTCCATGTAATCGGCAATGGTCAGGTCGACCAGGTTGACGAACTTGGTGCCGTCGGTCAGGTCATCGATGACCACCACATCGGTGCGTCCCATGGCATTGAATTGCTTGACCAGATTGCTGCCGATAAAGCCTGCACCGCCAGTTACTACGATCATGGAGTTTGCCTCGCGTACGTTGATGGCCACGTGTGACTGCCTGTTAAAGCTGTGTATAGTGGGCCAATTTGAAATTGCCGAAAAGTTTATCACGGGCCGCAAGGGGATTCGACCTTGATGACTTTTCCCATCCGGGGCCCGGCAGAAGGATCAGCGATGAAAACCAGAGACAGGATCATTCACAGCGCCACCGAGCTGTTCAACGATCAGGGTGAACGCAACATCACCACCAACCACATTGCTGCCCATCTCGGCATCAGTCCAGGCAACCTGTATTACCACTTCCGCAATAAAGAAGACATCATCCACTCCATCTTCGATCAGTATGCTCGTCACCTGAGCGAGAGCTTCACCCCCGCCCGCAGCAACGAGATCAAGCTGGAAGATCTGATGGGTTATCTGGATGCCATCTTCTATCTGATGTGGCAATTTCGCTTCTTCTACGCGAATCTGCCGGACATTCTGAGTCGCGACGAGCCGTTGCAACACAAATACCTCAAGGCCCAGGAGCAACTGCGCGCCGCCGTGGTCGCCCTGCTCAGGAGCCTGCGCGAGGGGGGCATCATCGCCGTCAGCGACGACGATCTACCGGATCTCGGCCAGACCATCAAGATGGTGGTGACCTGCTGGATCCCGTTCCAGATAGCCCAGGCCCCCAGCGCCCGCATCACCAAGCCACTGCTTTATCAGGGGGTGTTGCGGGTGCTGTTCCTGCTGCGCCCCTATGTGCAGCCTCAGGTGGCCGAACAGATCCGTCAGCTGGAACAGCACTACCACCAGCTGGCCCAACCAGCTGGGTGAGATCTGTTTCACAATTGTTGAATATCAGCACAATAATTTGAATTCATGGGCAGCGGTTGCAGTAAAATGTTGCCCATTCCAGGGTCTGCTGGCGTTTCATCACGACGGCACGGCAAGACCAAGCAACCCTGATTACACAGCTAACACAGCGAATGAGGACCGAGGATGTCTAACGGATTCTATCGTCACCTGAGCGAGCAGCTCGAGCAGGTCAAAGCGGAAGGGCTGTACAAGCAGGAACGCATCATCACCTCGGCCCAGCAGGCCCAGATCGCGGTGGGCGGCGAACAGGTACTGAACTTCTGTGCCAACAACTACCTGGGGCTGGCCAACCACCCCGAGCTTATCAAGGTGGCCCACCAGGGGCTGGATAGCCATGGCTTCGGCATGGCCTCGGTGCGCTTCATCTGCGGCACCCAGGATCAACACAAGGTACTGGAGCAGAAGCTGTCGGCCTTCCTCGGCACCGAAGACAGCATCCTCTACTCCTCCTGCTTCGATGCCAACGGCGGTCTGTTCGAGACCCTGTTCGGCGCCGAAGACGCCATCATCTCCGATGCCCTGAACCACGCCTCCATCATCGACGGCGTGCGACTGTGCAAGGCCAAGCGCTATCGCTATGCCAACAACGACATGGCCGAGCTGGAAGCCCAACTCAAACAGGCCAACGCCGATGGCGCCCGCTTCAAGCTGATCGCCACCGACGGTGTCTTCTCCATGGACGGCGTCATCGCCGACCTGAAATCCATCTGCGATCTGGCGGACAAGTACGATGCCCTGGTGATGGTGGATGACTCCCACGCGGTGGGCTTCATCGGTGAAAACGGCCGCGGCACCCACGAATACTGCGACGTGCTGGACCGGGTCGACATCATCACCGGCACCCTGGGCAAGGCGCTCGGTGGCGCCTCCGGTGGCTATACCTCCGGCAAGAAAGAGGTGATCGACTGGCTTCGTCAACGCTCCCGCCCCTACCTGTTCTCCAACTCGCTGGCCCCCTCCATCGTCTCGGCCACCATCAAGGTGATCGACATGCTGGCCGAGGGCCATGCCCTGCGCGCCCAGCTGAAAGAGAACAGTGAGTATTTCCGCACCCGCATGAGTGCCGCCGGCTTCACTCTGGCCGGCGCCGATCACGCCATCATTCCGGTGATGCTGGGGGATGCCAAGCTGGCCTCCGAGATGGCGAGCCGTATGCTGGCCGCCGGCATCTACGTGGTGGGCTTCTCCTTCCCGGTGGTGCCCAAGGGTCAGGCCCGCATTCGTACCCAGATGTCTGCCGCCCATACCCGCGAGCAGCTGGACAAGGCCATCGATGCCTTCATCCGCATCGGCCGCGAGCTGGGCGTGATTTGATCACATGGCTATTTGATTAAAACGGGGGCCAAGGTTGGGCCCCATTTTATTACCCTCTGTACCCGGCCAAGCGCCGTGAGGAACCTGTCATGAAAGCACTCTCCAAACTCAAATCCGAAGTCGGCATCTGGATGACGGACGTCCCGGCCCCCGAGCTCGGCCACAACGATCTGCTGATCAAGATCCGCAAGACCGCCATCTGCGGCACCGATATCCATATCTACAACTGGGATGAATGGTCCCAGAAGACCATCCCCGTGCCCATGGTGGTCGGCCATGAATACGCCGGTGAGGTCGTGGCCGTCGGCCAGGAAGTGCGTGGCTTCGCCGTGGGCGATCGCGTCTCCGGTGAAGGCCATATCACCTGCGGTCACTGCCGCAACTGCCGCGCCGGTCGCACTCACCTGTGCCGCAACACCATAGGCGTCGGCGTCAACCGCCCGGGCAGCTTCGCCGAGTACCTGGTGATCCCGGCCTTCAACGCCTTCAAGCTGCCGGACAACATCCCGGATGAGCTGGCCGCCATCTTCGATCCGTTCGGCAACGCCGTGCACACCGCGCTCTCCTTCGATCTGGTGGGCGAAGACGTGCTCATCACCGGCGCCGGCCCCATCGGCATCATGGCCGCCGCCGTCTGCCGTCATGTGGGCGCCCGCCACGTGGTGATCACCGACGTCAACGAGTACCGGTTGGAGCTGGCTCGCAAGATGGGTGCCACCCGCGCCGTCAACGTGAGCAAGGAGAAGCTCGCCGACGTGATGAGCGAGCTCGGCATGACCGAGGGCTTCGACGTGGGGCTGGAGATGTCCGGCGTGCCTAGTGCCTTCCAAGACATGATCGACAAGATGAACCACGGCGGCAAGATCGCCATGCTCGGCATTCCGCCCTCCACCATGGCCATCGACTGGAACAAGGTGATCTTCAAGGGACTGTTTATCAAAGGGATCTACGGCCGCGAGATGTTCGAGACCTGGTACAAGATGGCCAGCCTCATCCAGTCCGGGCTGGATCTATCCCCCATCATCACCCACAGCTTCCACATCGACGATTTCCAGCAAGGGTTCGATGCCATGCGCTCCGGTCAGTCCGGCAAGGTGATCCTCAACTGGGATTGATAACGCCGTCGCCGTATCGGCGTGTTCGCATCGAGGAGACCAGCAGCGTCTCGATGCCGCACGCTCCGGTCAGTTCGGCAAGGTGATCCTCAACGGGGGCAAGTGCTTCTTTCTCACCTCCTACCCAGAAAACCCGGCGAAAGCCGGGTTTCTTTTTACCGCTACCGGCCCCGCCCACCCCCTCCCCTGTCGAAACTTTCTTCACAGATTGCTTAACACTTCACACACAAGCGTTTAAATGGCTGTAACTATTCGGTTATAATCCCGTCGTTTTCTAGGGATAATAAGAGCCTGCTGGGAGTACATGAGCGTGTTGAAAAAACTGAGCTATTTGCTGGCTGCCGGGATGGCGGTTGCCAGCCTGTCCGGCGCCGTGTTGGCCGCCGATGAAATGTCACCGGAGGCCATCGCAGAGCGCATCGCCCCAGTCGGCCAGGTCTACACCGCCAAGGATTTGGAAGGGATTGCAACGGCGAGCGCCGCGCCTGCCGCCGCGTCGTCCGGCCCCCGTGACGGTGAGACCGTATTCAAGGGCGCCTGTTTCGCCTGTCATGACACCGGCGCCGCTGGTGCTCCCAAGCGTGGAGACAAGGCCGCCTGGGAGCCTCGCATCGCACAAGGGTTCGACACATTGAAAAAGCATGCCATCGAAGGCTTCACCGGCAAGTCCGGCATGATGCCGCCACGAGGCACCTGCGCCACCTGTAGTGACGAAGAGATCGAGGGTGCCATTCACTACATGATCGACAAGCTCTAAGTACTTGAAAGGGCCGCTATTGCGGCCCTTTCAATCTGTTTACTTCCGGCTACCCTTGAAGGTAATTATATTCGGGAGTTTTGCATGCCAGTCCAGTCCAACACACCGCACGACTCCACACCCTTGCTGGCTATTGTCTCCTCCATCATGGATTTTCCTGCGCCTGACGCCGCCTCTCCTCAGGATTACAGCCGACTGCTACAGCAGTTGGACAAGCTCTGCCCCTTGCAGCAGTTTGCCATGCTGGGGCTGGCCGATGGGGGGCTGCACTGGGTCTATGCACACCAGCTTGCCGAGGATTTCAAGCAGCAGCTGGGGCGTGAGGAGCCTCGTCTCACCGAACAACTCACCCAGCTCGATGAGAGCCAGGGGTGGTGTGTGCAGTCGGTGGAACATGGCGAGGTACAGTGGCTGCTGGCCCGCTCCGCGCCCGAGCACCTGCCGACCCTGCGTCTGCTGTTGGAGTGCCTGGCCAAGCGGCTGCATGAGACCCAAACCGGGGCCCATCTCTCGGAGCAGGCTTCCCCGCTCATCCGGCGAGATCCCCACTGGCAGCAAAAGATAGAAAATATCAGCCGTATCATGCGGCTGGCCCACAGCCTCCCCCATCATGCGCTGTTCTCACAGCTGGAAGCCGTGTTGCGCCAGATGCTGGCCATTCGGGACATGCTGCTGATCCGCCAGGACAGCCCGCGGCTGGAGAGGCTCTACCCGACACAGCTCGCCTACGGTGACGACGTCATCAGGGCGCTCTGTCACAGCACCAACAACATCGAGCGCCACGAACACGGGCTCTACTGGTACAGCCTGCCGCTGCGCCAGCAACAGCAGTATTTTGCTCACTTCCTCATCAGCACGCCCCAGGCCCTGGAAGCCGATGATCGGCTGTTCCTCGATTTCCTGCGCAACCAGCTGACCTTGTTGCTGGAGCTGAAACAGATCCGCCATCAGCTGGATGAGCTCAACTCGGAAGAGTCCATCAATCAGCGGTTGCAACAGCTGCGCCAAACCAACTTGCGGCTGCAAAAGCAGCTCAAGCAGCATCAGGAGCTGGAGCGCCGGCTGCAGTTCAATGCGCTGCATGATCCGCTGACCCAGTTGCCAAACCGGGCCCTGCTGATGAACCACCTCCATCACGCCATGACCCGCTATCGTCGCTACCAGACCCCGGCGTTCACCCTGATCTTCATCGATGTGGATCACTTCAAGCAGGTCAACGACGCCCTGGGCCATGGTGCCGGCGATCAACTACTGCAAGAACTGGGTAAGCGGCTGCAAGGCTGCATCAGACAAAACGACATGGTCGCCAGACTGGGTGGCGACGAGTTCGTCATCTATCTGGATAACAGCCAGCTGGAGGAGGACGTCAGCCCGGTACTCAACCGCCTCGTTGGCCGCATCGCCCACCCGTTCAGGCTGCAGGGCAATGAGCTGACCATCACGGTCAGCCTGGGAGTGGCCAGCGTGTCGGCACAAACCGCGGATATCAGCCAACTGCTGCACCAGGCCGATCTCGCCATGTACCAGGCCAAACGCAACGGCCGCAGCCGCATCGTCAGTTATTCCGAGGCTTGCACCGAGCACGCAGGCTCGCCGGAGGAGATGTTGAGCAGGGCCTTGCGAGAAGGCAGGATAGTGCCCTACTTCCAGCCGGTGATCCGGCTCGAAGACAGCTGTCTGACCGGGCTGGAGGTGATGGCGCGCTGGGTAACCGAGGAGGGGGAACTGAAAGATGCCTTCGATTTCATTCCGCTGGCCGAGCAATGTGGCCTCATCCAGGTGCTGGATCAGCAGATCCTCCGTCGCACCTGTCAGCAGTTGAAGAGCTGGCTGCCGGTCTCGGGCCCGAGCCGCTTCAAGGTCGCCATCAACCTGTCCGGCAAGCATCTGGCCAGTCGCGAGCAGATCATGAAGCTGGTTCATATCATGGAGGAGGAGGGGGTATTACCGAGTTACTTCATCTTCGAGTTCAACGAGCGGGAGCTGTCCAGGCAGAACTCCGACTCGCTCACCTCCCTGCACGAACTCAGGGCCAAGGGCATCCAGATAAGCTTGGATGATTTTGGCACCGGCTTCTCCTCCCTCAATGCCCTGTTCCACTTCCCGGTGGACTACATCAAGGTGGATGACAGCTTCACCCATCGCATGTTGAACTCCCCCAAGGACCTAGCACTGATCCGGGCCATGCGGGATATCTGCCTGGATCTGGACTTCACCCTGGTAGTCGAGGGCATCGAAAACCAGCAGCAGCTGCAAAAGCTGATCGATCTGGGTTGCGCCATGGGACAGGGGCGCTACATCTCACCCCCCCTGCCCGGGGCCGACATCACGCCCCTGCTGATTCAGACCGGCGCCGGTTAGCGCCGGCTCAATCCGGGCAAACTCAATCCTTCTTGAACAGGGCCCGCAGGTTGGCGACCCCGACCTGGCCCTTCTGCTGACGCTCCTCGGCGGTCACCTTCTTCTGGTTCTCCCACTCCAGGTCGTCCTGGGGCAATTCCAGCAGGAAGCGGCTCGGCTCGGGCCGCACCGACTCCCCGTACTGGCGCCGCTCCTTGCAGAGGGTGAAGGTGAGCTCGGTCTGGGCACGGGTGATGCCCACGTAGGCGAGGCGACGCTCCTCCTCCACGTTATCTTCGTCTATGCTGGTCTGGTGTGGCAGCAGACCCTCCTCCATACCCACCATGTAGACATAAGGAAACTCCAATCCCTTGGACGCATGCAGTGTCATCAACTGCACCTGATCCGCCTCATCCTCCCCCTCGTTGCGTTCCATCATGTCGCGCAGGGTGAGACGAGTCACTACCTGAGGCAAGGTCATGGCCTCCTCCAGCTCATCCCCTTCCAGCATCTCGGTGATCCAGCGATAGAGGGTGGAGACGTTCTGCATCCGCATCTCGGCGGCCTTGGGGCTGGGCGAGGTCTCATGGAGCCACTCCTCGTAGTGGATCTCCTTGATCATGTCCCGCACCGCCTCAACCGGATTGCCGCGCAGCGCCTGATCGCCGAGCCGTACCAGCCAGTTGGAGAATGCCTGCAGGGCGACCAAGCCACGGCCGGACAGGTGTTGTTCCAGCCCCAACTCGAAGCTGGCGGCGAACAGACTCTTGCCACGCTGGTTGGCGTACTGGCCGAGCTTTTCCAGGGTAGTGGGGCCAATCTCCCGGCGCGGCAGGTTAACCACCCGTAGGAAGGCCGTGTCCTCGTCCGGATTCACCAGCAGCTTGAGGTAGGCCATGATGTCCTTGATCTCGGTGCGCGAGAAGAAGGAGGTACCACCCGAGATGCGGTAGGGAATGCGGTTGGTCATCAGCGCCTTTTCGAAGATGCGCGACTGATGGTTGCCCCGATAGAGAATGGCGTAGTCCTTGAAGCGGGTGCGGTTCATGAACTTGTGGCCCATCAGCTCGGCGGCGATCCGCTCCGCCTCATGCTCTTCGTTCTTGGCGAACAGCACCTTGATTTTCACCCCCTCATCCAGTTCTGAGAACAGCGCCTTGTCGTACACGTGGGGGTTGTTGGCGATCAGGATGTTGGCACACTTCAGAATCCGTCTCTTGGAGCGGTAGTTCTGCTCCAGCTTGATGAGCTTGAGGCTCGGATAATCCTCGTTCAGCAACACCAGGTTCTGCGGCTTGGCACCGCGCCAGGAGTAGATGGACTGGTCATCGTCCCCCACCACGGTGAAGCGGGCCCGCTCGCCGACGATCTGCTTCACCAGCTCGTACTGGCTGGTGTTGGTGTCTTGGTACTCATCGACCAGCAGGTAACGGATCTTGTTCTGCCAGCGGGTACGCACCTCCTCGTTGCTTTTCAGCAGCAGGGTCGGCATCACGATGAGATCGTCAAAATCCAGTGCGTTATAGGCGGCCATCTGCTTGCTGTAGCGCTCATAGAGCTGGGCCATCAGCACCTCTTCCGGCCCCTGGGCGATGCGCATGGCGCGGGCCGGCAGGATGAGATCGTTCTTCCAGTTGGAGATCTGGCTGATGAGGGCCGACAGCTTGTCCTTGTCGTTATCAAGCTCGGCTTCCGTCAGTTCCTTGAGCAGCGCCAACTGGTCGGTGTCATCGAACAGGGAGAAGTTTGCCTTGAGGTTCAGGCTCTTGTGCTCGCGACGAATGATATCCAGACCCAGGGTGTGGAAGGTGGAGACCATCAGCCCCCGCGCCTCCTTGCGACCCAGGGTCTGGCCGACCCGCGCCTTCATCTCCCGCGCCGCCTTGTTGGTGAAGGTGACCGCCGCTATGTTGCGGGCGTTATAGCCACACTGCTGCACCAGGTAGGCAATCTTGTTGGTGATGACACGGGTCTTGCCCGATCCGGCGCCCGCCAGCACCAGGCAAGGGCCGGAAACAAACTTGACCGCTTCATTCTGATTGGGGTTGAGCTTCATGGGCCGGATCTCTTGGCTTATGATGAGGGGCGGCATTGTAACAGAAATCGGCGAGTGAGCCGTATCCACACCATGCTGTGTCAGCCGTCGGCCAGCATCACGCACCTTGTGTTTGCCTGCCATTTTCAGGATCATGGCCGACTTTTCCAGATGATGATGAGGGGAGCATGAACCAGCAACAGCACGCCCAACTGCGCAGCCAGTTTCCGGCCTTGGCGCAAGAGGTCAATGGCCATCCCCTGGTCTATCTGGATAATGCCGCCACCACCCAGAAACCGCAGGCGGTGCTGGATGTCCTCGCTCACTACTACCGAGCCGACAACGCCAACGTGCACCGCGCAGCTCATGCCCTGAGCGGCCGCGCCACCCGCGCCTTCGAGGCCGCCCGCGAGACGGTGGCGCGCTTTATCCATGCTCCTCGCCCACAGGAAGTTATCTGGACCCGCGGCACTACAGAGGCGATCAACCTGGTGGCCCTGAGCTGGGGCCTGAGCGAACTGCTGGCGGGGGACGAGATAGTGCTCAGCGCCCTCGAACATCACGCCAATATCGTGCCCTGGCAGCTGGTTGCCCAGCGCACCGGCGCCATCATTCGCGTCATTCCACTGGATAAGCGGGGGGATCTGGATCTCGACGCTTACCATGCACTGCTGGGACCGCATACCCGATTGGTCAGCGTCGCCCATGTCTCCAATGCACTCGGCACCGTCAACCCGGTGAAAGAGATAGTGGCCGCCGCCAAAGCCGTCGGTGCCCTGACCCTGATCGACGGGGCCCAGGCGGTGGCGCACCTCGAGGTAGACGTGCAGGCCATCGGCTGCGACTTTTACGCCTTCTCCGGCCACAAGCTCTATGGCCCGACCGGGATAGGGGTGCTCTGGGGCAGAACCGACTTGCTGGAGCGCATGCCACCCTGGCAGGCAGGCGGCGAAATGATCGACAGGGTCAGCTTCGCGGGCACCAGCTTCAATATCCTGCCGTTCAAGTTCGAGGCTGGCACCCCGCACATCGCCGGTGCCATCGGCCTCGCCACCGCCATCGACTTCATCGAACAGCAAGACAGGGCAGCTCTGATTCGCCATGAACAAGATCTCACCGACTATCTGGTGGCAGGGTTGCGGCAGGTGCCGGGCCTGCGCCTCATCGGTGAACCAAGGCTACGTGCTGGCGCCGTCTCCTTCCTGCCGGGTGAGATCCATCCGCAGGATGCAGCCACCCTGCTCGACATGCAGGGCATAGCGCTGCGGGTCGGGCATCACTGCGCCATGCCGCTGATGGAGAGCCTTGGCATCAGCGGTACCATGCGGGCCTCGTTGGCTTGTTACAACAACCGGGATGATGTGGATGCCCTGCTGGCCGCCCTGCACAGACTGGACGATTTCTTTTAAGGCATGACCGAGATGAATAACCTCAACAGCTATACCGCCATCGGCCGGGAACCCAATGCCGAGAGCCTGCGCCAGCAGTTCGCCGCCACCCATGGCTGGGAGAACCAGTACCGGCTCATCATCCAGCTCGGCAAACTGCTGCCCGCGCTGCCCGTCGAGTGGCAAACTGAAGAGAACCGCCTCAAAGGGTGCGAGAGCCAGGCCTGGCTAAAAAGCGAGAAAGGGGAGGATCGTAACTGGCACTTCGCCTGCGATTCCGACGCCCGCATCGTGCGTGGCCTCATCGTCATCGTGCTGGCGGCGCTCAATCACCAGAGCAGCGAGGCCATCCAGGCCTTTGATATGGAAGCCTACTTCACCGAACTGGGGCTGGAGAAACACCTGAGCCCGTCACGAGGTAACGGGCTCAGGGCAATAGTGCTGGCAATACGAGATCAGACCTCGGCTTGATCTCCAGCCATTGGCGTACCACCTTCTACACCTGCGGCGAGCTCTGCTTTCTCAAGTGACGCGGCCTTTTCAGCACGTTCCACTTTGGCCCCACGCTCGGCAATCTTCTTCAACACCCGTGAGGCAGCGACAAGACCGAAGGTCGCCGTCACCGGCGTCACAGCGCCGAAACCCGAGGCGCAATCCATCTTCATATTACCATCGCTGGTTGCCTTGGCCTGACAGGTGCCGCCGTTACCATCCGGGTAACTCAGCTGCTCGGTTGAGAAGACACACTCCACCCCGAACTTGCGGGCCGGGTTCTTGCTGAAGTTATGCAGTCGACGCAGATCGGAGCGTACCTTGGCCGCCAGCGGATCCTGAATGGTCTTGGCCAGATCGGCCACGGTGATCTGGGTCGGGTCCATCTGACCGCCGGCTCCACCCGCCACTATCACCGGGATCTTGTTCCGTTTGCAAAAAGCGATCAACGCCACCTTGGCCCTGACCGAGTCGATAGCATCCACCACATAGTCAAACTCACGCTTGATGTGCTCGGCCAGGTTGTCGGTGGTGACGAAGTCATCCACCTCGATCACCTCGCAATCCGGGTTGATGGCGCGGATACGCTCGGCCATCACTTCGGTCTTCAGGCGACCGACGGTGCCCTGCATGGCATGGATCTGGCGGTTGGTATTGGTGATGCAGATATCATCCATGTCGATCAGGGTGATCTGGTTGATGCCGGCTCGAGCCAGTGCCTCCGCCGCCCAGGAGCCCACCCCGCCGATCCCGACCACACAGACACGAGCCTGACTGAAGGAGTTGAGCGCACCCTGACCATAAAGACGGGCAATGCCACCGAATCGCTGTAGATATTCTGCTTTCATACCACCACCTTGCTTGAGGGCGGCCATTATAGCGGCAACAAGGGCTCGCGACATCATCAGATAGGATGATGTGACAACAGGAAGGGAGGAGTCAACGCGATAACTGATGAGGATACGCGGCACAAAGAGGGGATTTGGAGAATTTCAAACAAAAAAAAGCCCAGTCGTTAGACTGGGCTTTCTAATCAGTGGCGGAGCGGACGGGACTCGAACCCGCGACCCCCGGCGTGACAGGCCGGTATTCTAACCAACTGAACTACCGCTCCACAATTTGCTAGCGTTTCGCTAAATTCTTGCCGCTTACTGAGGTGTCATCCTCGCAGCCAATCATGCACTCGCTGCACAACTGTTTAATTGG
>NZ_CDCA01000031.1 GCF_000820185.1 Aeromonas tecta | reverse complement strand
GTGCAGTACCTCAAGGAGGGTGAGACCAAGGTCGAGACCTTCACCGTCCAGAGTGCCGATGGCACCACGCATACCGTGACCATCACCATCACCGGCACCAACGATCTGCCGACTATCGCCGGCGACGACCTGGGTGCGGTCACCGAAGACGCGGCCAATCCGACCCTGACCGACAGCGGTGTGCTGACCGTGACTGACGCGGATGCGGGCCAGTCGGTGTTTGTGGCGGGCAACGGTGTCGCCAGTAATGGCGCACTGGGCAGCCTGACCATCACCGAAGGCGGCGCCTGGACTTACAACGTGGCCAACGCGGCGGTGCAGTACCTCAAGGAAGGGGAGACCAAGGTCGAGACCTTCACCGTCCAGAGTGCCGACGGCACCGCGCATACCGTCACCATCACCATCACCGGCACCAACGATCTGCCGACCATCGCTGGCGACGACCTGGGCGCGGTCACCGAAGACGCGGCCAACCCGACCCTGACCGACAGCGGCGTGCTGACCGTGAGCGACGCGGATGCGGGCCAGTCGGTGTTTGTGGCCGGCAATGGCACCCCGAGCGCGGGTGCGCTGGGCAGCCTGACCATCACCGAAGGCGGCGCCTGGACCTACAACGTGGCCAACGCGGCGGTGCAGTACCTCAAGGAGGGCGAGACCAAGGTCGAGACCTTCACCGTCCAGAGTGCCGATGGCACCACGCATACCGTGAC
>NZ_CDCA01000030.1:571-9355 GCF_000820185.1 Aeromonas tecta | reverse complement strand
GTATCAGCTCGGCCCCCGCCTGCTCTATGTTGCGCAGCCCTTCCGACAAGCCGCTCAGGGTGATGGCCTCATCCACCTCGCGGGCGGCGATATGGGGCGCGATGGGGGGCGCGTAGGCAAACGGATTGACCAAGTCGTAGGGCAGCGCCAGGCTGGCAGCGGCCTGCAGCAGCAGGGCATCCTGGTTGCGCAGCCCCTCAGGGGTGCGGGCGCAGCCCGCCGAGATGGGTTTGTAACCGGCGCACAGTATCTTCTGGGCGGCAAACTCCTGCAGCAGGGTGCGGGCGACCAGGGTCTTGCCCACGTCGGTATCGGTGCCGGTGATGAAGAAGGATTTAACCATGATGACTCCTCAACGCAAGAAAGGTGGCGGCCTGGCCGCACACCTGCGTTTCAATGATGTTGATTGGCAAGCCCCGGCGGGGGCGTCTCGAGCGGCCCGGTTGAGGCAGCTCGAGCAGATCGATGGGGCGGATTCACTCCCGCGTCAGCTGACCCAGGCAGACCTGATAGCTGGCGGTCAGCATGCCATCTGCTTGACGGTATTGCTCATAGGCTTCCCCCAGACGCAGCAGGCGCTGACGGTTGCCCAGGCCAACCTGGCGCTCGTCATTGACCTGACTTGCCCCTATGCCCTTGAGATCGCGCAGCAGACCATTGAGGGACGGATAGGCGAGAGACCAGGTCAGAGACTGCAGTGCGGGAGAGCAGAAACCACCCTGGCTGAGGGCATGCTGCAATTGTGACAGGCTGAGGAAGCGATTGACATGTGCACAGTCGTCAACTGTGCGCCAGGCCTCACGCAGCTGCCACAGCGAGTCCGACAGCAGGGTCGAGAACAGCAGCCGACCACCGGGCTTGAGCACCCGATGGATCTCGGCAAAGGCCTGCGCCGGCCGTTCACACCACTGCAGGGCCAAGCTGGAGAAGATCCAGTCAAGGCTCTGATCTGCAAACGGCAACTGCTCCGCATCGCCGCACAGCAGCAGGGCGCCGCTGCCGCGCTGTGCCGCCTGTTGCAGCATGCCGGGGGCGAGATCCAGCCCGTGCAGTTGCTGGCAATGGCTGGCGAGATGGGGCAGGAAAAAACCCGTGCCGCAGCCCAGATCCAGCCCGGCGACGGGGCGTGCCAACGCCGGGCTCCGATGTTTATCCATCGCCATGCTCGCATCGCTCATGCAGGCCAATAGCGCCTGCCCCACCTCCTGCTGGAAGCGGGCGTGGGCGTCGTAATGGCGGGCGGCGGCGCCGAAGCGGCGCGCGAGTTGCACCTTGTCCACCCGCTGGAAGGCGTCATGCTGCTGAGTATCAGACTGTGTGTCAGGCCGTGCTTCAGGCATAGTGCAGACCCTCCGCCCTCATCCCCAGCCCTTCCAGCAGGCGGTCGATGTCCTGCTCGCAATGGGCGGCGCTCAGAGTAATACGTAGCCGCGCGGTGCCCGCCGGCACTGTGGGCGGGCGGATGGCGCCGACCCAGAGGCCGGCCGCGCGCAGCCGCTCGCTCAGGGCGAGGGCGCTGCGGCTCTCCCCCACCAGCAGCGGCTGAATGGGCGTCTCGCTCGCGCCGAGCGTCCAGCCAAGCTGGCTGGCCCCCTGCCGAAAGCGGGTTATCAGTCGTTGCAAATGGGCGCGGCTCTCATCGGCAGCGCGCACCAGCGAGATGCTCTGGCTGACCGCGCAGGCCTGGGCGGCGGGCATGTGGGTGCTGTAGACGTAGGGGCGGGCGAAGTTGACCAGGTAGTCCACCAGCGCGCGGGTGCCGCCGACGAAGGCACCGGCCACCCCGAGCGCCTTGCCAAAGGTGCCCATCTGGATGTGCACGCTATTCGGGCTCACCCCTTGCGCCGCCAGGGTGCCGCGCCCCTCTGGCCCGAGCACCCCGAGGCCGTGGGCATCGTCGATCATCAGCCAGTTATGGCTCTGGGCGGCCAGTTGGCTGAGCGCTGCCCAAGGCCCCTGATCCCCGTCCATGCTAAACACCCCCTCGGAGACGATGAGCCCCCGACCGGGTTCAAGCTGACCTTCTAGCGCCGCCATGTCGTTGTGGGCAAAGCGCCGCATCTTGCAGGGCAGCTGGCTGCCCATCTCCTGCAATGAGGCGTGGTTGAGCCTGTCTTGCCACAGCAGGTGCTCCTTGCCGAGCAAGGCTTTGAGCACCGCCTGATTGGCCGAGAAGCCACAGTTGAACAGCAGCACCGCCTCCAGCCCCAACCAGTCGGCAATCTGCTCTTCCAACTGTTGATGGGCACGGCTGTAGCCCGTCACCAGCGGCGAGGCGCCGGATCCCGCGCCATGCTCATCCACTCCGGCCTTGAACGCCGTCTTGATGGCCTCGTGACTCCCCAGCCCCAGGTAGTCGTTGGCGGAGAAGTTGAGGTAGTCGCGCCCCCCTACCCACAACCGAGAGCCGGTGACAAGCTCGGTCGGGGTGCGGCGGCGCAGCAGGGCATCCTGCTCGCGGGCGACCAAGGCCTCATTCAGCGCAAAGGGGCCCTTCTCAGCAGTCGAATAGACAGATTTCATGCTGGTTTTGCAGCGGATTGCACTGCCACGCGCTGGCGAGTCGCGTCATAGAACAGCTCGTCGCCAACGGGTTCGCGTGTCACCCGGGCCAGCAATTCCTCTTCCTGCACCGCATCGGGCTTCTGGGGCCGCTGGGCGGGGCGGATGCCGAGGCGCTTGAACAGCTGCATGTCACTGTTTTCGTCCGGGTTCGGGGTGGTCAGCAGCTTGCAGCCGTAGAAGATGGAGTTGGCACCGGCCATAAAGCACATGGCCTGCATCTGCTCGTTCATCTTCTCCCGCCCGGCGGAAAGGCGCACATGGGAGCTCGGCATCATGATGCGTGCCACGGCGATGGTGCGGATAAATTCGAAGGAGTCGAGATTGGCCTCGTTCTCGAGCGGCGTGCCCTTTACCTTGACCAGCATGTTGATGGGCACGCTTTCGGGGTGGCGCGGCAGGTTGGCCAGCGCTATCAGCAAACCGGCTCTGTCTCGGGCCTGCTCCCCCATGCCGACGATGCCGCCGGAGCAGACCTTCATGCCGGCGCCGCGCACATTCTCCAGAGTATCGAGTCGGTCCTGATAAGTGCGGGTGGTGATGATGTCACCGTAGAACTCCGGCGAGGTGTCGAGGTTGTGGTTGTAGTAGTCGAGCCCGGCGGCGCCCAGACGCGAGGCCTGATCCGCGGTCAACATGCCCAGCGTCATACAGGTCTCCATGCCGAGCCCCCGCACCCCCTCGATCATCTGCAGGATATAGGGCATGTCTTTTTCCTTGGGGTTGCGCCAGGCGGCCCCCATGCAGAAGCGCGACGAGCCGTTGGCCCTGGCCTCGCGGGCCCGGGTCAGCACCTTTTCCACCTCCATCAGCCGTTCGGTCTCGAGTCCGGTATGATAGCGGGCGCTCTGGGGGCAATACTTGCAATCCTCCGGACAGGCGCCGGTCTTGATGGAGAGTAGGGTGCTGACCTGCACCTCGTTGGGATCGAAATGGGCGCGATGCACCGTCTGGGCCTGAAACAGCAGATCGTTGAATGGCAAGGCAAACAGCGCCTGAACCTCGTCGTGAGTCCAGTCGTGACGCAGGGCATGGGCGCCCGTCGGTTGAGCATGCATGGGTGGCTTCCAGTTGTGATGATGGAGTCCGCCTTCTTGTCGGGCAGACCGCCAAACCGCCACTGACCGCCCTCGTCGACGCGACGGGAGGGCCAAGCCAAGTGGCTGAAATTGTTGGCTAGTGTAGAGAGCAGGCGTAGACTGTCAACACCGACCAGATCAATTAAATTGACAACGGAACATAAATTGACCAATCAAGAATTCGACCTTCGCCATGTCTGGCACCCCTATACCTCCCTCACCCAACCCCTGCCCTGCTACGAGGTGGCCAGCGCCAAAGGCGTGACCCTGACCCTCAGCGACGGCCGAAAGTTGGTGGATGGCATGAGCTCCTGGTGGGCCTGTGTGCACGGTTATCAGGTGCCTGAACTCGATGCGGCCGCCACTGCCCAGCTCGGCAAGATGGCTCATGTCATGTTCGGCGGCCTGACCCATCAGCCCGCCATCGAACTGTGTCGCAAGCTGGTGGAGATCACGCCAGCTAAGCTGGATCGGGTGTTCCTGGCGGATTCTGGCTCGGTGGCGGTGGAGGTCGCGCTCAAGATGGCGCAGCAGTACTGGCACGCCAAAGGCACGCCCCGCGCCAAGTTTGTCTCCTTGCGCGGCGGTTACCACGGCGACACCTTCGGCGCCATGAGCGTCTGCGATCCCGATGGCGGCATGCATCAGCTCTATCAGGGCTTCCTGCCGGAGCAACTCTTTGTCGAGGCGCCGAGCTGCCGTTTTCATGCCCAGTGGGATGAAAATTGCGTGGTGGAGCTCGCCACCCTGCTGGCGGATAGACACGAAGAGATCGCCGCCATCATTCTCGAGCCCATAGTGCAGGGCGCCGGCGGCATGCGCTTCTATCACCCGCGCTACCTGCAGTGGGTGCGTGCCCTGTGCGACGAGTTCGGGGTGCTGCTCATCGCCGACGAGATCGCCACCGGTTTCGGCCGCACCGGCCAACTGTTCGCCTGTGACTGGGCGGGCATCAGCCCGGACATCATGTGCCTGGGCAAGGCGCTCACCGGCGGTTATATGACGCTGTCGGCCACCCTCACCACCGAGCAGGTGGCCCACACCATCTGCGAAGGGGAAGCCGGCGTCTTCATGCACGGGCCGACCTTTATGGGCAATCCACTGGCCTGCGCCGTGGCCAACGCCTCCATCGATCTGCTGCTCGCCTCACCCTGGCGCGATCGGGTACAGGCCATCGAACATCAGCTCAAGACCGAGCTGGTCCAGCTGACCCTGAACCCGGCGGTGGCGGATGTGCGAGTGCTCGGCGCCATCGGGGTGGTGGAGATGAAGGAGCGAGTCGATGTGGCGCGCATCCAGCGCAAGCTGGTCGAGCTAGGGGCCTGGGTCCGCCCCTTTGGCAAGCTCATCTACCTGATGCCTCCCTTCGTCATCACGCCGCAAGAGCTGAGCCTGTTGACCCACGCCATCACGCAAGCCATCGCCGAGGGCGAATACTGATCCCGTCCCTGCCGACCCCGCGGTTGCGCGGGGTCTTTTGAATCTTTTTCATCAGAATGTGAGCGAGACATCAAAACCCGACAGACGAGAAGGGTAGACTGCGCGGGTTTTACCCAACAGATGTACCGTCTCATGCGCCTCTCCATCGCTGCCAAAATTAATTTTTTCCTGCTGTTCATCTTCTCCATGGTGTTGGTGTTCTCCGCGGCCTATCAGGCGGTGCGCGAACGTGACCTCATCCTGACCCTCATCAAAGAGCAGAGCCGCGAGCAGACCGAAGCCTATTTCGATGGCCTCAACATGCTGATGCTGACCGGCAAAATGGAAGCCCGCGACACCCTGCGCAACAAGTTCATGGATCACGCCCACGTGGAAGATGCCCGCATAGTGCGCGGCGCGGCGGTGAACAAGCAGTACGGACCGGGTCGCGAAACCGAGGCGCCAAAGGACAGATTCGATGCGCTGGCACTGGCGGGCAAGGGCAGCCTGGAGGTGGTGCACGACGACATGCACAGCCGACTGGTGGTGACCCGCCCGCTGCTGGCGAAGAAGGACTTTCGTGGCACCGACTGCACCAGCTGCCACCAGGTACCGGAGAACACCGTGCTGGGGGCGGTGCGTTTCGACTACTCCCTCGACACCCTGTTCACCCGGGTCGAGCAGAATATCCTCACCTCGGCGCTCAGCCTGACCGTCATCTTCGGCCTCGGCCTGCTGCTGACGCTCTGGGTCATCCGTACCTGGATAGTGCGCCCCCTCAACCAGCTGACCCGCTCCATGGAGGAGGCCACCGATCTGCATGACTTCGGCCATCGACTGGAAGGGGATGAGGGAGACGAGATAGGCCGGGTCGCGCTGGCCTACAACCAGATGCTCGACAGTGTGGAGCGCCAGCTCGGCAAGCGTCCCGCCCCCGGAGAGCAGGACAAGAAAAACCAGGGCTGAGTCGGAGCAAAGACGCCGCCTCCTGGCTCGTACCAGGATCCACCAGGCGCCTAGTATTCTGCCGCCGTACTCGCCTCCCGTTTTTACGGCCCGCCTTGCGAGCAATCCGGGCCGATAACCCCGCAATCACCCGATATTTTTGCTTGGTTTTATCAAACCCCCGCGGGTAAGATTGACGGCTTAGTCTGCCAGCCAGGGCCATTCATGCCCCGGCCAGACCCCTAGTGTTGCAAATAGCGCTGCAAGAACAAGCTGGAGACAAAATTTCGATGACGCACGCATCCGTAGTAGATGTGCTGGCCGGTAAGTATGCGGTTGGCACCACCCAGACAGTCAAAGGGTGGATCCGGACCCGCCGTGATTCCAAGGCGGGGATCTCATTTTTGGCCATCTCCGATGGCTCCTGTTTCCATCCGGTACAGGCAGTCGTCCCCAATTCCCTGGCCAATTACGAGAATGAAGTGCTGCGTCTGACCACCGCTTGCTCCGTGGAAGTGACCGGTATCGTTGCCGCCTCCCAGGGCAGCGGTCAGGCCTTCGAGCTGCAAGCCACCGACGTCAAGGTGGTAGGCTGGGTCGAAGATCCGGACACCTATCCCATGGCCGCCAAGCGCCACAGCATCGAATACCTGCGCGAGCAGGCTCACCTGCGCCCACGTACCAACATGGTCGGCGCCGTGACCCGGGTGCGCAACTGCCTAGCCCAGGCCATTCACCGCTTCTTCCACGAAGAAGGCTACCTGTGGATTGCCGCCCCGCTCATCACCGCCTCCGACACCGAAGGCGCTGGCGAGATGTTCCGCGTCTCCACCCTGGATCTGGAAAACCTGCCGCGCACCGACGCCGGCAAGGTCGACTACGACAAGGACTTCTTCGGCAAGGAGACCTTCCTGACCGTGTCCGGCCAGTTGAACGTCGAAACCTATGCCTGCGCCCTGTCCAAGGTCTACACCTTCGGGCCGACCTTCCGCGCCGAAAACTCCAACACCAGCCGCCACCTGGCCGAGTTCTGGATGGTGGAGCCGGAGATCGCCTTCGCGGATCTGGAAGACAACGCCGCCCTGGCCGAAGCCATGCTCAAATACGTCTTCAACGCCGTATTGGCCGAGCGCCGCGATGATCTGGAGTTCTTCGCCCAGCACATCGACAAGGACGCCATCGGCCGTCTGGAGCGCTTCGTCTCCTCCGATTTCGCCCAGATTGACTACACCGACGCCATCGAAGTGCTGAAAAACTGTGGCAAGAAGTTCGAGTTCCCGGTCTCCTGGGGCATCGATCTCTCCTCCGAGCACGAGCGCTATCTGGCCGAGGAACACTTCAAGTCTCCAGTGGTAGTGAAGAACTACCCGAAAGACATCAAGGCCTTCTACATGCGCCTCAACGACGACGGCAAGACCGTTGCCGCCATGGACGTACTGGCCCCAGGTATCGGCGAGATCATCGGTGGCGCCCAGCGTGAAGAACGTCTGGACGTGCTGGATGCGCGCATGGCCGAGATGGGTCTGAACAAGGAAGACTACTGGTGGTACCGCGACCTGCGCCGCTACGGCACAGTGCCGCACTCAGGCTTTGGTCTGGGCTTCGAGCGCCTGGTGGTCTATGTGACCGGCATGGGCAACGTGCGCGACGTCATCCCCTTCCCGCGTACCCCCCGCACCGCCGAGTTCTAAGCACTACTCGATCGATTGCAAAAAGCCGACCTCAGGGTCGGCTTTTTTATTGCCTCACGGGCACCATCTTTATGGTCTCACGGGCACCCTAGCCCGCCTCGCCATCCCCATCCGCTCCCCCCTTGCTCGCCTCTGCCCGTCTTTTCAGCCTCAATTTCGCCACCAAAACCGTAGTTTTTATGCACTTAAATCGAAAAAACATGGGTTGTTGAACTACCTCAAATTTTTACCCCTTTTGGGTAGGCAAAATAACCACTAACCCTTTAGGGCTAAATAAAAACAGACAATGTCGTCCTGGGCGCTGCGCCTGAATGGATTGAATCACACGAGGTAATGGAATGATCTTCATGGAATTTATGGTGGTACTCGGCTGCTTGCTGCTGGGTACCCGTTTCGGGGGCATGGGACTGGGTCTCATCAGCGGCATAGGTCTGTTCCTGCTGACCTTCGTGTTCGGCCTTACCCCAGGTGAGCCACCGGTACAGGTCATGCTGACCATACTGGCGGTGATCGGCTGCGCCGCCACCCTGCAGACCGCCGGCGGCCTCAATCTGATGATGCAGGTGGCCGAGCGCCTGCTGCGTCGTCACCCGCAATACATCACCATTCTGGCGCCCCTCACCACCTGGACCCTCACCTTCCTGTGCGGTACCGGCCACGTGGTCTACACCATGTTCCCCATCATCGCCGACATAGCGCTGCAGAAGAATATCCGCCCGGAACGTCCGATGGCAGTGGCTTCTGTTGCCTCCCAGATGGCGATCTGCGCATCGCCGGTGTCGGTGGCCGTGGTCTCCATGGTTTCCATCCTCGCCGCCGGTCACGGTATCGGTCAGGCCTATGGCCTGCTCGATATCCTGATGATCGCCATCCCCTCCTCCCTGGCCGGGGTGATCATGGCCGCACTGTGGAGCCTGCGCCGCGGCAAGGATCTGGACAAGGATGAAGAGTTCCAGGCCAAGCTCAAGGATCCGCAGCAGCGCGAATTCATCTACGGCGGTGGCGAGACCCTGCTCAACACCAAGTTCCCGAAAGAAGCCTACTGGTCGACCTGGATCTTCTTCGCCGCCATCGCCGCCGTGGTGGTG
>NZ_CDCA01000030.1:0-300 GCF_000820185.1 Aeromonas tecta | reverse complement strand
TGACATCTCCAACGGCGCCGTGTTCAAGGCGGGCATGGTCGCCATCTTCTCGGTCTTCGGGGTCGCCTGGATGAGCGAGACCTTCTTCCAGGCCCACATGCCGCTGCTCAAAGAGACCCTGGCCCACGTGGTGCAGGCCCAGCCCTGGACCTATGCGCTGGTGCTGTTCCTCATCTCCAAGCTGGTGAACAGCCAGGCGGCGGCGCTCACCGCCATCGCCCCCATGGGGCTGGCGCTCGGGGTCGAACCCAAGCTGCTGATCGCCTTCCTGCCGGCGAGCTACGGCTACTTCGTGCTGCC
>NZ_CDCA01000029.1 GCF_000820185.1 Aeromonas tecta | reverse complement strand
TCATTGGTGCCGGTGATGGAGACGGTGACGCTGTGCTCGGCGGAGCCATCGGCGCTCTTGACCACGAAGGTTTCACTCGGCAGGGTCTCACCCTCTTTGAGGGCCTGCACCAGCGGGTCGTTGTTGTCGAGTTGATAGGTCCAGTTGCCATCGGCATCGATGGTGAAGGTGCCGTGGGCGCCCTTGATGTCGGTCTGGGGCTGGAACACCGCTTCGCCATTGTCGACATCGGTGGCAACCAGCTTGCCGCCGGTGGTGAGGGTCACGTCTTCTTTGACCGCACCCTGGTCAGCGCCCGGAGTGGCAACACCGATGGTGGCGTTGTCATTGGTGCCGGTGATGGTGATGGTGACCGTAGCCGGGGCACTCTGGTTGCCTTTAGGGTCAGTGGCAATATAGGTAAAGGATACTTGTCGAGTTTCTCCCTCTTTCAGAGATTGAAACTCTGCAGGGGAGGTAAATATATAGCTGCCATCGGCATTTAATGTCAGTTGGCCTTGCTCTACATCCGTAATAAGGACATAGCCTTGGGGATTAATACCATCATGATCGGGATCTTGTGCCATGGGCACTTGAGCATAAAGGGTCGGAGTATCTTCTGAAATAATATGCTGCTGGTCAAAAGCGACTGGGTCGTGTTCTCTCTCTCCAGAGATGTACTCGCCCAAGATATCGTCATATCTGATAAATTCTGGCGTCTCATGTTCAGTATCAAACCCGGCATTGGATATAGTCGCGTTATTGGTGCGTTCGGTCACGATAGCGCCCGCATTGCCAGAGGCTATACCCGATACACCGCCACTGGCGGTAGCCTGTGCAATCTCGGTGGGATCCTTGCCGTCCTGGATCGCTTTCTGAATCTCGGCAAGCTCCTGCTGTTCATCGGGCGACAGCGGCTCAATCTCGAGAGCTATGGCGGGTTGGGCCGATGACTCGGATGCATCAGAAATGGGGGCGGGAGGAGTGAGCTCCACGTCTGATTTGGAAACAAGCAATGACCCCTTGGGTATCAAATCCCTTATTTGGACATTCTTTATCGAGCCATCGCTTAACACCAGCCAAGATTTATCTTGAGCCTGGGTAATTTGCATAGGTTGATCGAGCAGGGTTCTGAACATGTGATGTTTTTCCTAATAGACTGAACTATTTATATTTTTGTTATTGATGATTTGATGCTATTAAAGGCGCTCATTATATGAGCTGTCATGTTCGTTCAGATGTAAAATAAAGATTTTTTAAAGATTTAAATGAAAAACGTTTTTCAGGTGACTTGCACTGGATGCCGTGGCTAATACTTTTCTAGTACCAATACTCGATATTGATATTCATTTTCACAAACAGTGGGCCACCTTGCTTTGAATATTGGCTGCCTTGTGGCGGTTATTTTGGAATGGGTTTTGTCAGCGACAAAAAAATTGCTGGGGCGAATCGTTTTACCGCTTTTTATGTGACGTGGATCACTGTACCATCGCCGCCCGACCTGCCAGTCGCCGACTATCCCGCGCGGCTGGCGTCACCGATACTCGCCGTCACCCGGAACGTGAATGACCCCAGGATGGGACCCGCCACTGAACCGTAGGTTTGTGGTTTGTGTGTCGCGTGGTCGGCACGCCCCGCCTGACGTCCTCGCGCCCCCCGTCTGCAGACTTGCCATATGAAACTCCTCTCTTCATAGGTGCAAGATGACACTGTTATTGAGTCTGGTCGGCATGCTGGCCCTGATGTTTATCGCTTGGCTGGCCAGTGAGAACCGCCGCGCCATCCGCTGGCGCACCGTGCTCGGGGCCCTGGCCCTGCAGACCGGTTTCGCCGCCCTGGTGCTCTACTTCCCCCCCGGTCAGCTGCTGCTCGGCGCCATGAGCAACGGCGTCTCCGCCCTGCTCGGTTTTGCCGACAGCGGTATCCGCTTCGTGTTTGGCGATCTGGCAAGCAACGGCTTCATCTTCGCGGTGCGGGTGCTGCCGCTGGTTATCTTCATCAGCGCGTTGATCGCCGTGCTCTACCACTTCGGCATCATGCAGTGGGTGATCCGGGTGCTGGGGGGCGGCATTCACCGCCTGCTCGGCACCAGCCGCGCCGAGTCCCTGGTGGCCACCGGCAACATCTTCCTCTCCCAGGGGGAATCGCCCCTGCTGATCCGCCCCTTCCTGGCGGGCATGACCCGCTCCGAACTCTTTGCGGTGATGACTTGCGGCATGGCCTCGGTGGCGGGCTCGGTGCTCGGCGGTTATGCCGCTCTCGGCGTGGATCTCAAATACCTCATCGCCGCCTCCTTTATGGCGGCGCCCGGTGGCCTCTTGATGGCGAAACTGCTGGTGCCCGAGCAAGAGCGGGTGCGGGAGCAAGACGAGATCACCCTGGACAAGAGCGACTACAGCAACGCCATCGATGCCCTGGCGGGCGGCGCCATGGGGGGCATGAAGATAGCGGTGGCCATCGGCACCATCTTGCTGGCCTTTGTCAGCGTCATCACCATGCTCAACGCTGGTTTTGCCACTGTTGGGGAGTGGTTCGGCTGGCCAGAGCTCTCCTTGCAACTACTGCTGGGCTATTTGTTCGCTCCCGTCGCCTGGCTTATCGGGGTGCCGAGCAGCGAGATGATGGCGGCAGGATCCTTGATTGGCCAGAAGGTCATCATGAACGAGTTCGTCGCCTATCTGGACTTTGCCAGCATCAAGGAGAGCTTGAGCGCCCACACCCAGATCATCATCACCTTCGCCCTGTGCGGCTTCGCGAACCTGGGGTCCATCGCCATCCAGCTCGGCTCCATCGGCACCATGGCGCCGGAGCGCCGCCACGACGTGGCGAACATGGGCCTCAAGGCCGTGCTGGCCGCGACTTTGGCCAACCTGATGAGTGCGACCCTGGCCGGGATCTTCGCCTCGCTGGGCTAGGGCAGAGGACTCTGGTCTAGAGAAGATGTCAGTTCATTAGGCTTGCTAATGTCATTGGAAATTTAATTATAAAAAATGATAAAGCCCCGTCTCGCCGCAAGGCCTGACGGGGCTTTTTATATGGCTGGAGATGGATCCTCGGCCTGATGGCGCAAAGGTCGGATACGGATTGAAGTATCGAATAGGAGCCAAGGCGGCTATCCGTGCACTTTGATGCTGAAAAACAAAACACCGGCGCTGGGCCGGTGTTTGGGATATCGAGCCCTGATCAGGGCGTGGCAACGTATTTAGGCGTAGAAGGCTTCAACGGTGCCCTTGACGGTGATCAGCATGGCATTGCCATAGCGATCCTTGGCCTTGGGGGAGGGGATCTTTACCCAACCTTCGCTGATGCAATACTCCTCGACATTGGTGCGCACCTTGCCGTTGAGGCGAATGCCGATCTCGTGCTCGAAGCACTCCGCCACATGGTGCGGGCTGCGCGGGTTGGCCGCCAGACGGTCGGGCAGTGCAGGTTTGTTGTCGCTCATTTTATAGACCTGAGTTTGATAAAAAGTGGGCCATTGTAGGCAATGCCCGCCGTGGGCTCAAGGTTGGTGGTGAGCCATGCCGCGCGCTTGTTTACTAAATGGCTGGTGATCCAGGTCGTCCCCTTCAAGCTGGAGGCCTACCTGACCGCCCGAGGTGAAGTGGTAATCCTCTCCGAGCGCTATTGGGTCTGGTTACCGGGTGTTGTATTGATGCTGGTTTTGATGGGCTGGCGGGTATGGGGGCGGTAGTGTTGGGATGGGAAAGGGTTGCAGGATATATTGTGGCTGGGCAAAAAATAAAAACTTGGACACCCATCTCTTGTGTTCTGGCTATGCAATGTCTTGCTCAGAAAGATGGGTATCCTGATTTTTTAGTAGCCGCCTGCTCATTCTTTTCTCTAACGTTTGGTTAAGGTGCGGGCTTTAGCCCGTCCCAGTGAGTGAAGCAAACGGTTTGAACCAGTGGTTAGACATTTGTGCTCGTTGCGCGCTATTTTCTGCTAAAGAGGAATCCAGCAACTGCACCAATAACTGCGCCTATGGCGCCGATAGTAAGTTTTTCATACAGACTATTATTCGATTGATTAAGTCTTTCTTGGGTTTCGTTGTTGCTTTTATTCATATTTGAAATATTGTCTGAAACCTTGGAAAGTGTTTCTTCGGAATTTGTTTTTTCAATTATTTTTTCCTGTGCGCTTAATGCATTCTTTGCTGTAGCTTTGTGCGCTTCAAGAACTGAATTCTGGCTTTTGGCGGCGGTTTCTGCTACCGATTTTGTTAGGTCAACGAGATGGGGAGCTAGCGTTGTTATTGCTGCTAATTGGGCCTGCGTGATGGCTCCATCTTGATGAAGATTTATAATTTTTTCTTTATGTTCTAAATATCGCGGATGCTGATCATCTTTTAGTTCTATCTCTGGTATTTCATTATTTTTCAATATCTCGGTAGTGGCATTTTTTTTATTTTCTGTGGTCATGTCGATCTCCTAAGGTATTTGATGAGACAGATGTATAACGCCTCATTCAGCGGCTTGTCCGCTGCAAAGCTTTGCTAGATTCAACCTCTGCCATACAGCACAACATTCATAAGCTCTTTTAATAGAATGGGTATTTCATGTTGAACCCAATGAAGAAAAAGGCCTGACACCATAGCTCCGCCGAACAAGATGAATAGAGTAATGAATATAATGTTGCTCCATGGGGTACAGTATTTTGCGGTTTTTTTAATAATCCATGAGTCAGGGTTTCCAGAAGAAATGCTATTGCCTGCAACTATGATATGCAGCAGTGACATTGTTATTTGCCAAAATGTAAAAATAAGCGCGCACACGCCAAGCAAATGAACAGCAAACCAAAGAAGGTCATCTGTTATAAAATATCGTTTCAGGCCAGACCAACCAGCTTGGTTGATAATTTGCTCAACGTATTGAAAATTGTCTGGAGCATAGAGAGGATTAAAAGCGAGACCTATAGCAATAAAGTACATGATCATGAAGGCTACGACATATAGTAGATAAATAGACCAAGCAATCCCTTTAAATCTACCGATTACCATTGACCGTAGAACAGCCCCGACCCAGATGGAGAGTAAAAAAACCTCTCCATACAATAGCGAAGTTAAAATGGCTGTCCGGAAGAAACCATATAAAGTAAGCCCAACAAAAACAAAAAAGCCACCAAGAAACATAAACACCTCTGTTTCCTGCGGCGTATTCTTTCTTATTTCATAAGAGTAGTGATTTATCGTATTAATACTGACGGTTTTGGTAATACTCGTCCCAACTCCTACATTTTGGGACTCGCTACTAAATACTTTTGATAGCACCAATCCTAAAGCAGCTCCAAAAATTGATGTGGCTATCGCAATATAAATATCTACTTGCTTGCTCATTACGACTTCTAGCAATTTAATCTCCAATCCTTAGGTTACTTGGGAATCTAACGCCGCCAACACGGGCTGAGCGAAGCGAGGTCCAGCCCGCGTTTTTTACGGGCGCTATGCTTGGCTTTTTTAGCACTATTATTACCAGTTAAATTCAGTTGTATTACCACTGGACTTATCTGTGATTTTGAATGACCTATCGGTCAATTCATCAACCTCAAAATATTTTGAGTTCGTGCGACCATAAAGTCCCATATCCCTAAAACCTTTGTAACCGCACTCTTCCCAATACATGCTTATATCAACAGAATCGTACTTTATTGTTAGCTGACATTTAATTATGTCGTCTGATACCTTTGTATTTCCGCCAACTACAGCCGAAATGGTAAAGTCACCTAGGTAGCTACCAGCATTGCGATTATCACTTAGGGTCTTAACTAGCTCGCACAAATAGTGCGTCCCATCTTGAGTATTCATAATACCCCCTGATCAAATTTCCGTGATTTATAAGTGCTAACACCTAAATAAGGTGCGCGGTAGGCGTCACCTGCATTTATTTATTAGTCTCTTGATTGGGTTGCTCTTGAGGAATGAGATACTTCATTTCCTCATCGGACAGGGTTAATGTTATATTTCTATCAGTATCTGCTTTAAATTGACCACGAACCCGCACAAGGCCTAAATCTATACCTTCTAGTATTCCTGAATCACTATTCCCCCAGACTTCTTGAGGAAGTCCTTCAATAGAAATTCGTAGAGCATCCCAGATCAGAGTGACATAAGATGGCCCTCCATCAAAGGATGAAGATACAATACCAACTAAATGACCTGCTTCATTGAAAACAGGGCCTCCACTCATCCCACCTAATGTTTCCATGTCTACTTCAACACATGGAGAAGGCATTCTTTCTCCTCTGCCATGTGGAAAGCAATCTGTCACTAGACCAGATGAGATCAACGGAGATACCAAGGTACTATCTGATTCAAAATCACCATTACGAAACCCCACAGCCCATAATCTGGTTCCAGGCAATGGCAGGCAAAGTTCCATCGGGACAAGAGAAAGAGGGTGCTCTAAATGTGCTTCAGAATTCAAGTCACATGAAACGATCGAAAGATCTGAGACAATCTTTGCCTTCGCATCCCATGGATTGTACCTACTGGGCCCGGAACAAGTTACTGTAGCGGTAGGCAACCATGCACGAGCTTTTTTTTCAGGTAGAAAAGAGAGCAATACTGGTCCTGAACCTGTTCTAGGAAATTCTTCAAAAACATGGGTTGCAGTTAGAACTAGACCGGGTCCTACAATTATTCCACTGCCAATACTTCTCAGTTTTCCATCAATATATCCCGATATAGAGACTATGGCGTCACTTGCTTGATGTAGATTATCAAGTGAACCCAAACCGTCATCAGGAGTAAACTCGGGGCGACCAAATTTTAACTCAATATATTGAAGCTCAATATTTTTTTCTGTGATTAATACGCTATGCACTAGTACCTCATGATATTTACTTCGATGCTAAGTGGGGTGAGACTAACAGTAATTAGATAGAAGGCGGCACTAATCCGATAGCAGAGCCTTCCATATAACTCCGCTCTGCCATGATAGTTGCCATGAAAAAAATCAAACTAAATAAAAATATTACCAGTCTACCTCTGATACTTGAATGTATTCGCTTGACCTCCTTTTTTATGCCTCCATTGCCCCTTTATAAAGAAACAGTTCAGGAGCCGGCTACGGCAAATCCCAGCAAAGCTACCGCCCCTGAGTTTCAGCCCCCAGCATGCTGCTTTTCACCCGCGAGATTGCAATAATCGCTTCCATGACGCTCTCCCCAGAGGTTGATTGTCGTTTGGATATCATAAGGGGCTGGATTGAGACATGGGAAGAGGGTTTTGATAGAAACCGGAGCTGGTTCAACCAATTAGTGATTACCGCCGTTTAAGTGAGCTGCTGGGTGAGAAGAAGATCGGGAATTCCCCTCATCCCAACCTCTCCCAAGGGGAGAGGGGTTTGTTCACTGTTGCACGGTAGCCTCAGGCTGGCACGGTGTTGATCTCCCTCTTATTCGCTGAGGCGAGTCCTCTTGTCCAGGCCGCGAGGCAGGATGCCGAGCGAGCGGCGCTGGGCCATGGACGGCCCATCGGCGCGTGCCGTTGGACAAGAGGGTGAGCCGAAGGAACCCGACGTCAGTCGGGCGAATAAGCGGGGGTGGCCTTTCTTTTGGTGACTTTTCTTTGGCCACGCAAAGAAAAGTCACTCGCCCAGGCCCGAAGGGCGGGCGAAACCCCATCGAGGACGGAGTCCTCGTGTCCCATGCGGCGCAGCCGCATCACAGATCCTGATGTCCCTCACCCCAACCCTCTTCCAGGGGGCGAGGGGGCAAAGAGACAGGGGCAGACAAGGAAAACAAAAAGGAGCCCATTCGGGCTCCCTTGTTGCTTAGGGTCAGGGCTGTGGGGCCAAGCCAGGCCTGGGGATCAGGGGTGACGAGTCGCCGCCTTCATCCCTTCCACAAACTCCTTGAGGCGGGTGAGCATATGTTCCGGGTTCTGGTGGTGGGTTTCGATGATCTTCACCACGGCCGAACCCGAGATGGCACCGGCGGCGCCGGCTTTGATGGCATCGCGTACCTGGGCCGGTTCGCTGATGCCAAAGCCGAGCAGGGCGGGGGGCGCCTTGAACTCGCGCAGGGTATTGATCAGCCCATCCACCGGCATGCCGGCCTTGGTCTCGGCGCCGGTGACGCCGGCGCGGCTCACCAGGTAGGTGTAACCGCTGCCCAGTTCCGCCACGGCTTTGAGGGTCTCGGCATCGCCGTTCGGCGGGGCGATAAAGATGCTGTCGATGCCGTATTTGTCCGCGGCGGCCTTGTAGGGCTCGCACATCTGCACCGGCACGTCCGCCACCAGCACGGAGTCGACGCCCGCCAGCTGGCATTTCTCGTAGAAGCCGTCAATCTTGCGCACATAGACCAGGTTCGCGTAGACCAGCAGACCAATGGGCAGCTCTGGGTACTTGGCGCGGATCTTGGTGAGCAGACCGAAGCAGTCATCCGGGGTGGTGTGGCTCGCAAAAGCGCGCAGGGCTGCGCCCTGGATGGTGGGGCCGTCCGCCACCGGATCCGAGAAGGGAATGCCGAGCTCCAGGGCATCGGCGCCCCCTTCGACCAGGGCATCGACGATGGCAAGTGACAGCTCAGGGGTCGGATCCCCCAGCATCACGAAGGGGACGAAGGCGCCCTGCTTGGCTTGTGCTAACCGGGAGAAGAGTTGTGCGTAGCGATTCATGACAGGGTTCCTTCTTTTTCGAAGATGTCGGCGACGGTGAAGATGTCCTTGTCGCCACGGCCGGAGAGGTTGACGATCAGCACCTGCTCTTTCTCAGGCTCGCTGCGGGCGAGTTTCAGGGCATGGGCCAGGGCGTGGGAGGATTCCAGTGCTGGAATAATCCCCTCCGATTGGGCCAGTTCCTGGAACGCATCCAGCGCTTCTTTATCGGTGATGGAGACATATTCTGCCCGGCCGATAGCGGCCAGATGGGCGTGCTGGGGGCCGACGGAGGGGAAATCCAGCCCCGCCGAGACGGAGTAGGACTCCTGAATTTGACCCTGGCTGTCTTGCATCAGGTAGGAGTGCATGCCAAAGAAGACCCCCTTGCTGCCGTGACCGAGCGGCGCGCCGTGCTCGCCGCTCTCGATGCCGTGACCACCCGGCTCGACGCCGATCAGGCGCACCGACTCATTCTCGATGAAGTCGGCAAAGATGCCGATGGCGTTGGAGCCGCCGCCGACGCAGGCGATCACCGCATCGGGCAGGCGCTCCTCCTTCTCGAAGCATTGGGCCTTGGCCTCTTCCCCGATCATCTTCTGGAATTCCCGCACGATCGTGGGGAAGGGGTGGGGACCGGCGGCGGTGCCGAGCAGGTAGTGGGCGCTGTCATAGTTTGCGGCCCAGTCCCGCAGCGCCTCGTTGCAGGCATCCTTCAGAGTGGATGAGCCGGAGTGCACCGGAATGACAGTGGCGCCCATCAACTTCATGCGAAACACGTTCGGCTTCTGGCGCTCGCAATCCTTGGCACCCATGTAGACCCGGCATTTCAGACCGAGCAGGGCGCAGGCCAGGGCCGTGGCGACCCCGTGCTGACCGGCGCCAGTCTCGGCGATGATCTCGGTCTTGCCCATGCGCTTGGCGAGCAGGGCCTGGCCCAGCACCTGGTTGGTCTTGTGGGCGCCGCCGTGCAGCAAGTCTTCCCGTTTCAGATAGAGCCGGGTCTTGGTGCCCTTGGTCAAATTGCGAGTCAGGGTGAGCGGGGTCGGGCGACCAGCGTACTCGGTCAGCAGTTCCTCAAACTCGGCGATGAAGGCCGGATCTTCCTTGGCATCGACGAAGGCCTTCTCCAGCTGGAGCAGGGCGGGGACGAGGATCTGGGGGACATACATGCCGCCAAATTCCCCGAAGAACGGATTGAGCAGTGTCATGAGACTATTCCTTGTATTTATAGGCGAAAGCGATTCATCAATTTGGTGCATGTTCATAGGGCCGCAGAGCACTCCTACAGTTGGCGCTGGGCACTCTCACAGTTGGCGCAAGGCGCCAAAGGCCGCGGCGAGCTTCTGGGGATCCTTCTGGCCCGGCGCACTCTCTACCCCGGAGTTGAAATCAAGGCCCAAACAGCCGACCTGGGCGGCTTGCAATGCGTTGTCGGCGTTCAGCCCTCCCGCCAGCATCAGGCGGGATTTGTCCAGGCTCGCCAGCAGGGCCCAGTCGAAGGCCTGGCCGGTGCCACCGCTCTGGCTGCCCACTTTTGTGTCCAGCAGCAGGCGATCCGCCGGGAAGTCGAGGCTCGGCAGCGGCTCACCATTTGTCTCACCGAGAGTGATGCCGACCGCTTTCCAGATCTCGCAGCCCGCAGGCAGCAAGGGGCGCAGGCCCTCGATATAGGCGGCGTCTTCATCCCCGTGCAGTTGCACGGCGGCGAGGTTCAGCGCCTCCACCGTCTTGGCGATGGTCGCTGGCTGGGCATTGCGAAACACCCCTATATAGGAAAGCGGCGCGCCCGCCATCACGGCGCGGGCGGCGGGGATGTCCACGTAGCGTGGGCTCTTGGACACGAAGATGAGGCCACCGAACACGGCGCCCGCCTGATGGGCTGCGGCGGCGTCCTCGGCGCGGGTCAGGCCGCACACCTTGTTCTGACCGAGGGTGAGCTTGCGCACCGCGGCGTCCAGATCGTCCTCTTCCATCAGGGATGATCCCACCAGGAAGCCCTTGGCGTGCTGGCGCAGCTCGGCCACCTGGGCGCGGTTGCGGATACCGGACTCGCTGATGACAATGCGATCCGCCGGGATGCGGGAGGCCAGCTGACCGGTGCGAGCGATATCCACGCTGAGATCCCGCAGGTCACGGTTATTGATGCCAATGACCGGTGCCCCAAGGGCGATGGCGCGCTCCAGCTCTTCCTCATTGCTCACCTCGGTCAGCACCCCGAGACCCAACTCCTTGGCCACCGCGAACAGGGCGTTATAGCCCTCGTCGGTGAGCACCGAGAGCATCAGCAGGATAGCGTCCGCCTGATAGTGGCGTGCTAGATAGACCTGATAGGGGTCAATCATGAAGTCCTTGCACAGCACTGGCTGTTGGACGCGGCTTCGCACCCTCGGCAGAAACGCGAAATCCCCCTGGAAGAACTTCTCGTCGGTCAGCACAGAGATGGCGGTGGCGTATTTGCCATAGACATCGGCGATGGCCTCCGGGCTGAAGTCATTGCGGATCAAGCCCTTGGAAGGAGAGGCCTTCTTGCACTCGAGAATGAAGCGGGTGGAGCCTGCCCGCAGCTGCCCCTCGAAGTCCCGATCGCTTGGCACCAGGGCGCCCTGGAAGCTCGCCAGCGGCTGGGCTTTCTTGCGGGCCTCAATCCAGCCCTGCTTGGCGGCAACGATTTTGCCGAGGATGGTCTGGTTGATGGAGTCCATGTTCAAGAACCCATGGGGGGCAATGACGTCTGACATCTCGTTATCCTTGCGAAGCTGGGTACTGCCTTGTGGGCGACTGTGTTGAGCTGTGGCTGACATCATGCCTCCTGATGGCTCAGGGTGGCCAGCGCCGCTGCGAGGGCGCTGCACTCGCCGCTGGCGAGCTTGGCCAGCACCAAGGCGGCGGCCTGCTTGAAGTCCGGCGCCTTGCCCGCCATCACCAGCAGCGGAGCCACGTTGGCGGCGATGGCGGCGTTGTGGGCCGGGCTGCCTTCGCCCGCCAAGATGGCGGCGGTGATGGCGCGGTTCTCTTCCGGCTCGCCGCCCTGAATGGCGCTGACCGGGTAGGTGGCGAGGCCAAAGTCTGCCGGAGTGATCAGGTACTCGCGAATTTCACCGTCCCGGATCTCCGCGACCTGGGTCGGGCCGTGGATGGCTATCTCGTCGAGCCCCGCGCCGTGTACCACCATACCGGTTTTCAGACCCAGCGCCAGCAGGGTTTCGGCGATGGGGCGCACCAGTTCCGGCGCATAGACCCCCATCAGCTGGTAAGTGGGGCGGGCCGGGTTGATAAGAGGCCCGAGCACGTTGAACAGGGTACGGGTCTTAAGGGCCTGGCGCACCGGCATGGCGTGGCGCACCCCTGCATGGTACTGGGGGGCGAACAGGAAGCAGATGCCGAGCTCATCGAGACAACGACGGGCCTGCTCAGGGCTCATGTCGAGCTTGATCCCCATCTTGTCCAGCAAGTCGCTTGAGCCCGATTTGCTCGAAACCGAGCGGTTGCCGTGCTTGGCGACCTTGAGGCCGCAGGCGGCAGCCACCAGGGCCGAGGTGGTGGAGACGTTGATGGTGTTGAGGCCATCGCCGCCGGTGCCAACGATATCGCAAAACGCGTAATCCGGACGCGGGAAGTCGCGGGCCTCGGCCAGGAGTGCATCGGCGGCGCCGGCGATCTCCTCCGGGGTTTCCCCCTTGAGTTTGAGGGCGGTGAGCAGGCTCGAGAGCACGATGGGATCCACTTCGCCGCGCACGACCTGACCGAAGGCATCGCGCGCTTCATCGCGCGACAGTGACAGTCCCTGATAGAGGGTATTGAGATGTTGATGCATGGGGGTCTCCTTACCGCACCGTACTTTCGGGACGCGTCACGTGGGCGAGGGCCTGGGTGAGCAGGCGGGCCCCTTCGCTGGTCATGATGGATTCTGGGTGGAACTGGAAGCCGAGCACCCGCTCGCCGCTCTGCTCTATGGCCATGGGCATGCCCTGATAGTGGGCAATCACCGTCAGCTCTTCCGGCACATAGGTAGCGACCAGGGAGTGATAACGGGCCACCGGCAGCGGGCTTGGCAGACCGGCGAAGGCGCCGTGGCCGTTGTGCTCGATCAAGGATCGCTTGCCGTGGACGATCTCACCCGCCGCCCCGACGGTGCCACCGTAGGCTTCACACAGGGCCTGATGACCGAGGCAGATACCGAGGATGGGCACCCGGCCGCGGGCCAGCTTGATGAGATCAATCAGGCAACCCGCCTCGTGGGGGGCGCCAGGGCCAGGGGAGAGCACCAGCACGGCGTCGCCGCCTGCGGCTTCAATTTCGGCCATGATGCGGCTCGCCGGCAGGCTGTTGCGGTAGATGCGCACCGGGTAGCCGAGAGTGCGGAACTGATCCACCAGGTTGTAAGTGAACGAATCGAAGTTATCGAGCAGGAAGATATTAGTCATGATACTGCTCCTTCGAAGGGCGGAACTGATCGGCAACCTGGCAGTAAGTGAACGAGTCGAAGTTATCGAGCAGGAAGATGTTAGTCATGGCGCGCTTCCTTGTGCTTCTCTGACTGATGTTCCTGCAGGCTCAGGGCCTGCAAGGAGGTGCCATGGCTGGCGGCGATGGCGGCCAGCACGGCGGCGGCCTTGGCGCGGGTCTCGTCGGCTTCGGCTTGGGGCTTGGAGTCATAGACCACGCCGGCACCGGCCTGGACATGAGCGACCCCGTCTTTCACGAAGGCGGAGCGGATGACGATGCAGGTGTCCATCTCGCCCACGCCGTTGAGATAGCCCACGGCGCCGCCGTAGCTGCCGCGGCGCTTGCCTTCCACCATGCGGATGAGCTCGCTGGCGCGCAGCTTGGGGGCGCCGGTGAGGGTGCCCATGTTCATGCAGGCCTGATAGGCGTGCAGGGCATCGAGATCGGCACGAAGGGTACCGACCACTCGGGAGACCAGGTGCATCACGTGGCTGTAGCGATCCACTTTCAGCAGATCCTTTACGTAACGGGTGCCGGGCTCGGAGATGCGGGCGATGTCGTTGCGGCCCAGATCCACCAGCATCAGGTGCTCGGCGACCTCTTTCTCGTCCTGACGCAGCTCCAGCTCGATGCGGCCGTCCAGGTCCAGATTGATGCTGCCATCGGGGTTGAGGCCACGGCGGCGGGTGCCGGCGATGGGGTACATCTCTACCTGGCGGCTGCTTGCCTCGAACTTGACCGCGCTCTCCGGCGAGGCACCAAATAGGGTGAAGCCCTCGTCCTGCACGTAGAACATGTAGGGGCTGGGGTTGGTCTGCTTGAGGCGGCGGTAGGCGGCGACGGGCTCGGGGCAGGGCAGGGAGAAGCTGCGTGACGGCACCACCTGGAAGATGTCGCCGCGACGGATAAAGCCTTTGAGTTTTTCGACTTCGGCGCAGAACTGCTTGTCGTTCTTGTCAACGGCCAGCGCGCCGGTCAGCGGTTGGGTCGCCTGTTGCTTGGGCTGTGGCTGCTGGCAGGCCAGCTTGAAGGTCTCGAGACGAGAGGTCAGGCGGGCATAGCGCTCATCGAGCTGGCTGTCATCCTGCTCGCCGCCGAAGAGACAAGCGACCAGCTGGGTGCTCTGCTTGATGTGATCGATGGTGATCAGGGTCTCGGCTACATAGAAACAGTAGTCGGGGCAGTCGTTGCTGCCTTCCGGTACCTCTGGCAGATCCTCGAAGGAGGCGATGAGGTCGTAGGCGAAGCTGCCCGCCATAAACAGCGCTTCTTTACCGAGTTGGCATTGGAGCTCCCGTTGCAGGGTGCGCAGTACGTCCAGCACGCTGATGCCCTTGAGGCGGCTGTCTTCGTCCAGCTCCCGATCGGAGGCCGGGAAGGCGAGGCAGAGCTCGCCACTCTCTTGAGTGCGGGTGATGAGGGCGGGCAGGCGTTCATCGAGCAGGCGCTGCAAGCGCTCACCGTTGTCGTTGAGGGCGCGCACCCGCACGGTGCGGCCACGGCACTCGATGCGCAGGCAGGCGTCTACCAGCAGCAGGCTCTGGGTGCCGGCCTTGGAGTCTATTTCTACCGATTCCAGCAGCAGGTTGTTGGGGCGGCCCTGGCAGAGCTGGCTATAGAGTGCCAGCGGGTCTGTCACATAGGGGGCGTTGAGCCGGATGGTATCGAATTCACCCAGGGGTAACCGGGTCTTGCTGGCTGTCATAATGCGTTCCCTTGCAGCTGTTCTGTGTAACCGATGTTCATGATGTTGAGTCTCTTGAAAATGGATGGAGTGGGTTGCCTCAGTGGGTCCGCCATCGCCTCGTCGTTGCGCTTATCAGAATTCTCGGTTTCATCAGATGTCCATTTGCCGGATAATAAAAAAGCCCGCTGGGGTCAGCGGGCTTTTTCTCTGGGTTCTTAATTTGCTGTCAGATTACAGGTACAGCAACGACCACACGCCCGCATGTTAGGGAATGTGCCACCACCAGCTATGGTTCAGGGTGATTGTCGTTTGCATGATAGAATCCTGTAACGTTCTGTTTGCAGTTGAAGTGCCTACAGAAAACGATAAAGCCGCGGCCAAGTCAAGTCGCTTTTTTGCTTGTCTTTTGCCAGACAGGCCTGTTGATGAGAGCGAAATAAGCCGATGAGATTCGATCTTCACTGTCATACCACCGCCTCCGATGGTGTGTTGGCCCCCCGGGACCTGGTGCGCCGCGCGGTCGAGAAAGGGGTCGAGGTGTTAGCGGTCACTGACCACGACACCCTCGCCGGCCTTGATGAGATCCGCGCAACGATCGACGCCGAGCAGTTGCCGCTGCGACTGGTGAGCGGGGTCGAGATCTCCACCGGTTGGGAGCACCACGAGATCCATGTCGTGGCGCTGGGGGTGGATGAAAAAAATCCGCAGCTTTGTGCCTTTTTGGCCGCCCAACTGGCCCGCCGTGAGGCGAGGGCCGAGGAGATAGGGCGCCGTCTGGATAAGTGCCAGATCCCGGGTACCTATGAAGAGGCCAAGGCGCTGGCCGGTGACGCTGCCGTGACTCGCGCCCACTTTGCCCGTGTGCTGGTGGCCCGCGGCGTGGCGGACAACATGCAGAAGGTGTTCAAGAAATACCTGAGCCGGGGCAACAAGGGCTATGTGCCCGCCGAGTGGCCCGAGATGGCGCTCGCCATCGAGGCCATTCATGGCGCCGGTGGGCTGGCGGTGCTGGCCCACCCCAGCCGTTATGGCCTCACCGCCAAGTGGATCAAGCGGTTGCTGGTCGCCTTCAAGGCCGCCGGTGGTGATGCCATGGAGGTGTCATTGCCCCAGCAGAGCCCGCAGGAGCGCGCGAATCTCGGTCAGTGGGCCAAGGAGCATGATTTTTACATTTCGGTGGGATCGGATTTTCATTTTCCCTCCAACTGGACCGAGCTTGGCCGTCATCTCTGGCTGCCCAAAGAGGGTATGCCGCTCTGGCTGGGCTATCCCGGCCACTTTGGCCTGACGGGCGAGCAGCATGCCAGCCTGCTGGCGAGCCGCTAACGACGGTCGTGGGTGGTGGCACTGCGCCCGCCGGTTCGACCCTTTGGCGCGCGCGAGTCGGCGTCAAACAGGTTAAGGTAGTGTCATGGGCCAAGGGGCCTGTGGCCATGCTCTTGTTTGGGAACTACAGGCAGGTATCTCCTGCCGCTATTGCGAGAACAGTTTATGAGTCAGCATTTTTACGTACATCCGGATAACCCCCAGGCGCGTCTGATTGGCCAGGCGGTTCAGATCCTGCAAAACGGCGGCGTCATCGTCTATCCCACCGATTCCGGTTATGCACTGGGCTGCCAGATGGGCAACAAGGACGCGCTGGAGCGCATCTACCGCATCCGCCGCATCGATCCCAACCATGACTTCACCCTGGTGTGCCGGGATCTCTCCGAAATCGCCACCTATGCCAAGGTGGACAACACGGCGTTTCGGCTGATCAAGAACAACACCCCTGGTCCCTACACCTTCATCTTCAAGGCGACCAAGGAAGTGCCGCGCCGGTTGATGAACGAGAAGAAGAAGACCATCGGCATTCGGGTGCCGGCCAACAACATCGCCCTCGCATTGTTGGAGGAGCTCGGTGAGCCCCTGCTCTCCACCACCCTGATCCTGCCGGGCTCCGAGATGGCGGAGTTCGATCCGGAAGAGATCGCCGACAAGCTCGGCAGGCAGCTGGATCTGGTGGTCAACGGTGGCTATCTGGGCGAGCAGCCGACCACTGTGGTCGATTTCTCTGACGACGAGCCGGTGCTGCGTCGCCGCGGCGCCGGGGATCCCACGCCGTTTGAATAAGGCGGTAGACACGGCTCCCGCCGAGGCGACAGTGGCGGGTATTGCGGGGGAGGCGAGCCTCCCTCTGCCCATCGCCAAGGTCCTGGGGCAGCCCTATCATGAGCTGCCCCAGGATTTGTTTATTCCGCCCGATGCGCTGGAAGTCTTCCTCGACACCTTCGAGGGGCCGCTCGATCTGCTGCTCTACCTCATCCGGCGCCAGCAGCTGGACATTCTGAACCTGCCGATCCTGCAGATCACCGCCCAGTACATGGAGTACGTGGAGTTGATGCAGGGGCTCAATCTGGAACTGGCGGCCGAATACCTGCTGATGGCGGCCTGGCTGGCGGAGATAAAATCCCGGCTGTTGCTGCCCAAGGCACCTGAGCTGGAAGACGAGGAGGAGGGGGAAGACCCCCGCGTCACCCTCATTCGCCGCTTGCAGGAGTATGAGCGCTTCAAGGTCGGCGCCGAGCGGCTGGATGAGCTGCCAAGGCTGGAGCGGGAGATCTTTATCGCCACGGCCCTGCCACCGGATTTCGGCGATCTCAAGCCGCTCACGCCCGATGTTTCACTGGTTGAGCTCGCCCTTTACATGCAAAGTGTGGTAAAACGCGCGACTCATTTCGAACATCATCAGATCCGCCGTGAGCAGATCCCGACCCGGGTGCGCATGGCGGAAATTCTCGCCCGGCTCTCATTGGGCCAGACTCTGCGCCTGGAACAGGTGCTCAGAGCCGAAGAGGGGCGCATGGGCGTGTTGGTGACGTTTCTGGCCCTGCTGGAGCTGTGCAAGGAGTCCCTTATCTGGATCTTGCAGGCCGAGCCCCTTGGGCCAATTCATTTCGCCCTGGCCAGCCAGAGTGAGGAGGGCAACCTTGGCGTTGCCCACTGAACGATTCAAGATCCTGACGCTGAGGGAGGCGCATCATGGCCTTGCCTGCTGAACGGCTAAAGAGCCTGATCGAGGCTGCCCTCTTTGTGGCAGGTCGCCCCTTGAGCACGAGCGAACTCAAAGCCGGGGTGCTGGCGGATTATCCGGTGACTGGCCGCTACGTTCAGCTGCTGTTGGCCGAGCTCAGGAAAGACTATGAGGCGCGGGGGGTGGAGCTCAAGGAGGTTGCCTCCGGCTGGCGCTTCCAGGCTCGCCAGGAGTATGCGGAGGAGCTCTCTCGCCTCTGGAGCGAGCGGGCGCCGCGTTACTCGCGCGCCGTGATGGAGACGCTGACCCTGATCGCCTATCGCCAGCCCATTACCCGGGCCGAGATCGAAGCCATCCGTGGGGTGGCGGTATCGAGCCAGATAGTGAATACCCTGAAGGAGCGAGGCTGGGTTCGCAGCGTCGGTCACAAGGAGGTGGTGGGTCGGCCCGAGCTGCTGGCCACCACCCGGGAATTTCTGGACTATTTCAACCTGCAGAGTCTGGAGCAGCTCCCCGAGCTGGATCCTGAACTGCAACAACCCTTGTCCGGCTTGCTGGGTGAGGGCCGCGAGGCCTAGTCTGCGGCGCAACTTTCTCAATGAATGTTGGCAAAGCGCACGACTGGGTGAAATGATAAATGCGATGGCGGATTGCCCAGACGGGATCCGGCATGGTGATAACCGTTGCCCGTTATGTTAGCGGGCAGCGATCAACAATCAGGTAACCCCGATGAGTGAAAAACTGCAAAAAGTGTTGGCCCGCGCGGGTCACGGCTCCCGTCGTGAGATGGAGGCCCTGATCACCGCAGGTCGGGTCAGTGTGGATGGCAAGGCTGCCACACTGGGAGATCGCGTCGAAGTGAACGCCGTGATCCGGGTAGACGGTCATCAGATCAAGACCCGTGCTGCCGAAGAACAGATCTGCCGCGTGCTGGCGTACCACAAGCCCGAAGGGGAGATGTGTACCCGCCACGATCCGGAAGGTCGTCCCACCGTATTTGATCGTCTGCCCAAGATGGAAGGAGCGCGCTGGATTGCGGTCGGCCGCCTCGACGTCAACACCTCCGGTCTGCTGCTGTTCACCACCGACGGTGAGCTGGCCAACCGGCTGATGCACCCGAGCCACCAGGTGGAGCGGGAATACGCGGTACGGGTATTTGGCGAGATCACCGAAGCCATGCTGCAGCGCCTGCGCAAAGGCGTGCAGCTGGAAGACGGCGTCGCCAAGTTCAACAAGATCAAGCCGGCCGGCGGTGAAGGCCTGAACCAGTGGTTCAACGTCACCCTGACCGAGGGTCGCAACCGTGAAGTGCGCCGCCTGTGGGAATCCCAGGAAGTGCAGGTAAGCCGCCTGATGCGCATTCGTTACGGCGACGTGACTCTGGATCGCGGCATCCCCCGTGGCGGCTGGAAAGAGCTGAAGCTGCAGGAGGTGAACTACCTGCGCGGTCTGGTCCACATGAACTACGAGACCGAATCCAAGGTCGATCTGCAGCAAGAGGGCAAGAGCACTCGCCACAAGCAGGCCGCCCAGATCCGTCGCGCCGTCAAGCGTCACAAGGACATGCAGGGCATGGAGCCGCGTGCGCGCAGCACCACTGCCCGTCGCAAGCCGACCTCCTCGACCCGCAACTCGGGCACCGGCAGCAAGTAAGCCGCCACCTCCGGCCTGATGTCCTAGGCCTGAGCCTGCAAAAGCCCACACCCTCAGGTGCGGGCTTTTCGTTATGGGGGCTGAGGCGCTCATGCCAGTCGGCTTTGCTGCCTGATAGTGTGCTCAGTTCATTAATCGTACTAATGCATTTTTATATCGATAAAATTTCCTGCTGAACCTGGCCTGGGTGAGGGAGTGGTTGCTCTGCTCTGGCTGGCTTGTTAGCCTTTCTCGTACTGATACAGGAGAGACGAATGAGCAAGGTACTAGATGAGCTGCTGGCGTTGCTGGCGCTGGAAAAAATCGAGGAGGGCCTGTTTCGGGGTCAGAGCCAGGATCTCGGTCTGCGGGCCGTGTTTGGCGGACAGGTAATGGGGCAGGCCTTGTCAGCCGCCAAGCAGACGGTGGCCAGCGACCGCCAGGTGCACAGTTTCCACTCCTACTTCCTGCGCCCCGGTGATGCCAACAGACCCATCATCTACGACGTGGAGAATATCCGCGACGGTCAGACCGTCTCCACCCGCCGGGTCAAGGCGATCCAGAACGGCAAGCCCATCTTCTACCTCAACGCCTCCTTCCAGGTCGAAGCCCCGGGTTTCGAACATCAGGCCGCCATGCCTGAGGGCATCACCCCGCCCGAGCTGCTCAAGAGCGAGCTGGAGCTGGTGCGGCCCTATGAGCATCAGATCCCGCCGGCCCTGCGCGACAAGATCATGTGCGAGAAGCCGCTCGAGATTCGCCCCGTGACCCTGGTCGATCCGATCCGGCCGGATGTGCACGAACCGGTGCGCCACGTCTGGTTCAAGGCCAATGGCCAGATGCCGGACGATCAGCGGGTGCACAAGTACCTGCTGGCCTATGCCTCCGATTTCCACTTCCTGTTCGCCGCCCTGCAGCCCCACGGCGTCTCTTACTGGGAGCCGGATATGCAGGTGGCGACCATCGATCATTCCATGTGGTTCCACCGGGACTTCCGGCTGGATGACTGGCTGCTCTACGTGGTGGACAGCCCGAGCGCCAGCGGTGGCCGTGGCCTGGTACGCGGCCAGTTCTTCACCCGTGATGGGGTGTTGGTGGCCAGCACCGCGCAGGAAGGGGTGATCCGTCGGCGGGGCAGCAACCCATGAGCAGGCCAAATGGCCAAGGGGTGATCCTGTGATAGTGCCTATTTTACGCAGTTTTGATGAGGCCAAACTCAGAGGCTTCTACCTCGATTACCTGGGGTTTGTCATCGACTGGGAGCACAGGTTCGGCCCGAACATGCCGCTCTACCTGCAGATCTCGCGGGGGGACTGGATTATCCACCTCTCCGAGCACCATGGGGATGCCTGCCCCGGGGCGGCCCTGCGCCTATCCACCGACAAGCTCGATGCCCTGTTTGCGGAGTGGCGGGCCAAGGGGTATCCGAATGCCAGGCCTGCCATCGAGACCATGCCCTGGAGCTGCCGCGAGCTAACGGTGCGGGATCCCTTCGGTAACCGGCTGGTCTTTACCGAGCCGTTGCCACCGGAAGAAAACCCCTCATAAAAAACGGGAGCCACTGGCTCCCGTTTTTTTATTGGCTGGCAATCAAACCATCAGGCGGCTTCTTGCTCGGCGGCTGGCAGGCTCTCCTCGCCCTTGGCGAAGCGATCGGCCCAGAGCGCGATGACGCCATCGCCGGTGACGTTGCAGGCGGTGCCGAAGCTGTCTTGCGCCAGGTAGAGGGCGATCATCAGGGCGATGGAGGCCTCACCGAAACCGAGCATGGAGGTGAGCAGCCCCAACGCCGACATGACGCCGCCACCGGGGGCGCCCGGCGCCGCTATCATGATGACGCCCAGCATCATGATGAAGGGCAGCATGGTGGAGAGGCCAGGTATGGCCAGGTGCTCGGACAGGAACATGACAGCGGTGGCGCAGGTCACCAGGGTGATGGTGGAGCCGCACAGGTGGATGGTGGCGCACAGCGGCACGGTGAAGTTGGCGATACCCTCGCTCACCCCGTTGTTCTTGCTGGCCTTGAGGGCGACCGGGATGGTGGCGGCGCTGGACATGGTGCCAAGGGCGGTGAAGTAGGCCGGCAGCATGTTCTTGATGAGCATGGTGGGTGAGCGACCCAGCGCCAGCCCGGTACCGACGAACAGCACGCTGAGCCAGAGCCAGTGCATGGCGATGGCCATCACCAGCACCACCCCGAAGGTCTTCAGGGTGGCGAAGACGGTGCCTTCCACCGTCATCTCGACGAAGACCCCGGCGATGTAGAACGGCAGCAGCGGGATGATCACCTTGGCCAGCAGGCGGTCGATGATGTCACGGCCCTGATCGGCGACCCGGCGCAGGTCGGTGGCCTGGGTGGCGCTGATGCCGATGCCAAACACGAAGGCGGCGGCCAGGGCCGACATCACCCCGAACAGCGGCGGAATCTCCAGGTTGACGTAGGAGCTGAGCTTGATGGCCGCCTCGGCGCTGGGTTCGGCGGCTGTGGTCAGCATCGGGATCAGATTGCTGGCCACGGTGAAGGCGAACAGGCCCGCCAGTATGGTGGAGCAGTAGGAGAGCGCCACCGTCTTGCCCAGCAGCTTGCCGGAGTTCTTCGGCAGGCTGGCGATGCCGCTCATGATGAAGAACAGGATGATGAGCGGGATGGTGAAGGTGATCAGCTGACCGATGACTGTCTTGGCCGTAAACAGCACGCGTGCGACCCATTCAGGGGCGTAGAGACCGAGCAGGAGACCGGCGAGGATGCCGGCAATCAGTTTAAGGACAAGTTTCATAAGAAAATCCAGGTGTTGGTGTCTGTTTTGTTATTTAATCTTTATTTTGCTGCCGCTTTTTAACACAAACACCGCATCTTGTCTGCCAATGGCTGGTTAACTCAGAGTTAAATATTGTTATCTGGATGCTGAATCGCGCCGGGCGCCCTGCCTGGAGCGACGGCCGCGATATTGATTAATTGTGGCGGGATTGGCGTCGCGGATCAGCAGGGCATGCAGCCAGCGACCCTGCACGCCGTCATCGCTGTGCCAGCACTGCTGCAACGCCAGGGGCAGTGGCGCGATGAGCGCGGCCAGGTGCGCCTCGTCGAGCCGGGTGCGCAGGGGATACTCGTCGCGCGCAGGCACGTCGTCTTGTAGCGGCTGGTCATGACATTGCTGCCCACCCAGAAGAGGAAAGGAGCAGTAGAGCGGCCCCTGTGGCCTGAGCAGGCCGGCGAGGTGCGCCAGCACGGGGGCCAGCTCAGCCTCGGCGAGGCAGGGCAGGGAGGCGCTGGCCCAGATGCCGTCGAAGGGCAGCACGTTGTGCATCTGCTCAAAGCGGCACACCCGCACCGGCTGGCTGCACAGGCGCGAGGCCGCCCTGGCCTGGCTCAGACTGGCATCAAACGCGGTGACCACGAATCCTAGCTCCCGAAAATGATGCAGATCCTCCCCCCCACCACAACCGGCCTCCAGCAGATGCGCACCCGCCTTCAAGCGAGTAAGGAAGGGGGCATGCGCCTGGCCGCTGAGGGCAGGGCGCGGCGCCGAATGGGCTGCAATGTTGATATCGGGGGCAGGGGATGGTGAATGTGGCATAGGGGTCATCTCGGATCGGGGGCGGCTACTCTAGCAGATTTGGCGCCTGAACTTCATGCCCGCGATCAGTTGCCAGAACCCGGAGTGGCACCGGGTGAGGCGAGTGTCCGGCGGTGATCAGGGGCGAAGCAGGAGAGAGGGTTGCGGCTGGGCGAGCAGGCCGAGCAGGGTATCGAGCAGGAAGTCGGCCTCCTGGACCAGATCGATACGATCCGGAAAGTGCAGCCAGTTGATGATGTAGCCATCCAGGGTGCAGTGCAGCAGGGTGGCGGCGCGGCGCAAGTTGAGCCCCTCTGGCAACTGGCCGCGACGCACCGCATTGGCCAGGGTAGTTTCCAAGTCCTGGAAGAAGTTGACCGATTGGCGGCGCATGTGATCGCGCAGGGAGACGGCCTCTCCTTCCAAGGACTCCAGGTTGAACATGATGGTGAACATCTGTTGATGAGCGGGGTGGGCGCTGATCTTCATCATGACTTCCCGCAAGAAGGCGCGCAGTTTGCCAAGAGGATCCGGCTCTTGCTCATCGACGCAGGCGTCGAGCTGGTGGGAGAGCGGCTCGCACAGCTCTTCCCACAGGGAGGTAAAGAGCTCTTCTTTATTCTTGAAGTGCCAATAAATGGCGCCGCGCGTCAGTTCGGCGGCATTGGCAATGTCGGTCAGGCTGGTCTTGGCCAAGCCGTGTTTGCAGAACAGATTCAGGGCCGTGCTCATGATGTGGCAGCGGGTCTGCTGCGCTTCTTCTTTGGTTCTTCTGGCCATCGGATCTGTACCTGTTAAAAGGGGGAAAAAGTTACTTACATACATTTATGAATGTATGTATATTGCCTCATCTTCGCAGTTTTACCAACAGGGGCCCTATAAACCCTGTGGTTTTGTCGTTTTTTTTTGTTTGAAACAGAGGCTCAGAAACTCCATGCATAAACATATTCTCGCACGTTCAGTTGGCCTTGCCTTATTGGCAAGCGGCCTGCTGGCTGGCTGTGGTGAAAAAGGAGAGGCCCAACAGGGCGCGGGCGAGATGCCGCCTGCCGCCGTGGACGTGGTCACACTGCACGCAGGCCCGCTGCAACTCATGTCCGAGCTCACCGGCCGTACCGCCCCTCGCCGGGTCGCCGAAGTGCGTCCTCAGGTGAACGGCATCATCCTCAAGCGCCTGTTCACTGAAGGCAGTGACGTCAAAGCCGGCCAGCTGCTGTACCAGATCGATCCCGCCGTCTATCAGGCTGCCGTCGCCAGTGCCAAGGCCAACCTCGCCAAGGCCGAAGCCAACGAGCGCAGCGCCCGCCTCAAGGCCCAGCGTTATGCCGAGCTGGTGAAGGTCAAGGCCATCAGTCGTCAGGAATATGATGACGCCGACGCCGCCTGGAAGCAGCAAGTCGCCGAGATCGGGGCCGCCAAAGCCGCACTGCAGAGCGCCAACATCAACCTGGCTTACACCCGCATCACCGCCCCCATCAGCGGTCGCATCGGCAAGTCTGCCGTGACCGAGGGTGCCCTGGTCACCGCCCAGCAGGCCGCCAGCCTCACCTCCATTCAGCAGCTCGATCCCATGTACGTGGATGTGCGCCAGTCTACTGCCGATCTGCTGCGCCTCAAGCGTGAAGTGGCCGCCGGTCAGCTGACCCAGGGCCAGCAGGATGGCGCCAAGGTCAGCTTCCAGCTCGAAGATGGCAGCACCTATGGCGAACAGGGCTCCCTGCAGTTCTCCGACGTGACCGTGGATGAGACCACCGGCATGGTGACCCTGCGGGTCCTGGTGCCGAACCCTCATGATCTGTTGCTGCCGGGCATGTTCATGCGCGCCACCCTGCAAGAGGGCGAACGCCCCGAAGGGCTGCTGGTGCCGCAAACCGCCGTGACCCGCACCCCCAAAGGCGGCGCCACCGTCATGGTGGTGACCGCGGACAATAAGGTCGAGCTGCGGGAAGTGCAACTCGGCCGCGTCGTCGGCGACAGCTGGGTGGTGGAGTCCGGTCTCAATTCCGGCGAGAAGGTGATCGTGGCCGGTCTGCAGAAAGTGAAACCCGGGGCTGTGGTTGCGCCCGCTGAACGCGCCAGCAACACCGCCACCACCCAAGCTGAGCAGACCCCGGTCAACAAGTAGTATGGAGTAGTCGCCTCATGGCACGTTTTTTCATAGACAGACCCATTTTTGCCTGGGTGATTGCCCTGGTGATCATGCTGGCCGGGACCATGGCGATCATCGGCTTGCCGGTGGCCCAGTACCCGACCATAGCCCCGCCCGCCGTTGGCATCTCCGCCAGCTATCCGGGCGCCTCCGCCAAGACGGTGGAAGACTCGGTGACCCAGATCATCGAACAGAACATGACAGGGCTGGATCACCTGCTCTACATGTCCGCTCAGTCGGATTCGTCCGGTAATGTCAGTGTGACCCTCACCTTCAAGCCGGGTACCGATCCCGATATTGCCCAGGTGCAGGTGCAAAACAAGCTGCAGCAAGCGATGTCGCTCTTGCCGCAAGAGGTACAGCAGCAGGGTGTCCGGGTTCAGAAGACCTCTAGCAGCTTCCTGATGGTGGCCGCCTTCATCTCCAGTGATGGCACCATGACCAACGATGACCTCGCCGACTACGTAGTGAGCAACATCAAGGAGCCCCTCAGCCGTCTGGACGGGGTGGGTGATATCACCCTGTTCGGCAGCCAGTACTCCATGCGCGTCTGGCTGGATCCGCACAAACTCAACCGGGTACAGATGACCCCTGGTGATATCCAGGCCGCCATCAAGGCCCAGAACGCCCAGGTGGCGTTCGGCAAGCTGGGTGGCACTCCTGCGGTGAGCGATCAGCAATTCACCGCCACCATCATGGGGCAGACCCGCCTCTCCACCCCGGAGCAGTTCAACAACATCCTGCTGCGGGTGAACCAGGATGGCTCCAAGGTGCTGCTCAAAGACGTGGCACGGGTCGAGCTCGCCGGCGAGAACTACGACGCCTCGGCGCTCTACAACGGTCAGGCGACCGCGGCGCTGGCGATCAAGCTCGCCACCGGGGCCAACGCCCTCGACACCGCGCACGAAGTTCGCGGCAAGCTGGATGAGCTGTCGAACTACTTCCCGGCCAACATGAAGATCGTCTATCCCTACGACACCACGCCGTTTGTGAAGATCTCCATCGAGGAAGTGGTGCAGACCCTGGTGGAGGCCATCTTCCTGGTGTTCTGCGTCATGTATCTGTTCTTGCAGAACTTCCGGGCGACCCTTATCCCGACTATCGCGGTGCCCGTGGTGCTGCTCGGGACCTTCGGTGTCATGGCGGCGTTCGGTTTCTCCATCAATACCCTGACCATGTTTGGTCTGGTACTGGCCATCGGCTTACTGGTGGATGATGCCATCGTGGTGGTGGAGAACGTGGAGCGGTTGATGAGCGAGGAGGGACTCTCCCCGCTGGAAGCGACCCGCAAGTCGATGACCCAGATCACCGGCGCCCTGGTGGGTATCGCGCTGGTGCTGTCCGCCGTATTCGTACCCATGGCCTTCTTCGGCGGCTCGACCGGTGCCATCTATCGCCAGTTCTCCCTCACCATCGTCTCGGCCATGGTGCTCTCGGTACTGGTGGCGCTGATCCTGACCCCGGCCCTGTGCGCTACCTTGCTCAAACCCATCAAGCAGGGCGATCACGGTATCCAGCGCGGCTTCTTTGGCTGGTTCAACCGCTTCTTCGACACCAACGCCAACCGTTACCAGAACGGCGTGCGCAAGGTGATCAAGCAGGGTACCCGTTACAGCCTCATCTACGTCGCCATGTTGGCGGTACTGGCCATCCTGTTCATGCGACTGCCCACCTCCTTCCTGCCGGAAGAGGATCAGGGGGTCATCATGTCCATGGTGCAGCTGCCGGTTGGCGCGACCAAGGAGCGTACCGAGGTGGTGCTGGCCGAGATGCGGGACTACTTCCTCGAGACCGAGAAGGACAACGTCGACTCCGTGCTGACCGTGGCGGGCTTCAGCTTCGCCGGTAGCGGCCAGAACAGCGGCATGGCCTTCATCAAGTTGAAGGACTGGAGCGAGCGTAAGGGCGAGGAGCGCAGTGCCAACGCCATCATAGGCCGCGCCATGGGTTACCTGTTCAGCATCAAGGAAGCCCAGGTGTTTGCCTTCAACCTGCCTCCCATCCCGGAATTGGGTACGGCCACCGGTTTTGACTTCTTCCTGCAAGACCGCGGTGGTCTGGGGCACGAGAAGTTGATGCAGGCCCGTAACCAGCTGCTCGGCATGGCGGCGCAGGATCCCAACCTGGTACGGGTGCGCCCGAACGGGATGGAAGACACGCCTCAGCTCGACATCAAGATCGACTACGAGAAGGCGCTGGCGCAAGGGCTCTCCATCGCCGACATCAACAACACCTTGTCGGCGGCCTGGGGCTCGTCCTATGTGAACGACTTCGTCGATCGCAGTCGGGTCAAGAAGGTGTACTTGCAGGCGGATGCCCAATTCCGGATGAACCCGGAAGATCTCAAGCTGTGGTACGTGCGCAACAGTGCGGGCCAGATGGTGCCGTTCTCCGCCTTCGCGACCACGGAATGGAGCTTCGGTTCGCCTCGCCTCGAGCGCTACAACGGGGTCTCCGCCATGGAGATCGTCGGTGAAGCGGCGCCCGGCAAGAGTACCGGTGATGCCATGGCCGCTATCGAACAGATGGTGAAGCAGCTGCCGGATGGCATCGGCATCGAGTGGACCGGTCTCTCCTTCCAGGAGCGTCAGGCCGGCTCTCAGGCGCCTGCCCTGTATGCCATCTCCTTGCTGGTGGTGTTCCTCTGTCTGGCCGCCTTGTACGAGAGCTGGAGCATTCCGTTCTCGGTCATGCTGGTCGTGCCGCTCGGGGTATTGGGCGCCATCCTGGCGGCCACCATGCGCGGGCTCGAGAATGACGTCTACTTCCAGGTGGGCTTGCTCACCACCATCGGGCTCTCGGCCAAGAACGCGATCCTCATCGTGGAATTTGCCAAGGAGTTGCACGACAAGGGGATGAAGCTGAGTGAAGCCGTGGTGGAGGCCTCCCGTCAGCGCCTGCGCCCGATCCTGATGACCTCGCTGGCCTTCATCCTCGGCGTCTTGCCGCTGGTGATCAGTACCGGCGCTGGCGCCAGTAGCCGAAACGCCATCGGGACCGGCGTGATGGGGGGGATGATCACCGCTACCGTGCTGGCCATCTTCTTCGTGCCGCTGTTCTTCGTGCTGGTGATGCGTTACTTCACCGAGCACCAGAGTGCCGAAGAGCGCGTGGCCCATGCCAAGGAGATCAAACATGACTAAGACCCTGGTCGCCTTGAGTGTGGCGTTGCTGCTGGGGGCCTGCTCTATGGCCCCCGATTACCAACGCCCCGAGCTGCCGCAAGGCGCCTCCTGGCAGGATAACCTCGCCGCCAAGGGGGAAACCGCCCCCTGGCAGCAACAGTTCCTCGATCCTGCGCTGCAAAAGCTGATCGGTACGGCGCTGGACAACAACCGGGATCTGCGGCTTGCGGCGCTCAATGTCGAGGCCTATGAGGCCAGATACCGGATCCAGCGGGCAGCGCAATTGCCGACCCTGGCCGCCAGTGGCAACGGCACCCGTCAGCAGGGATCCGACGATCTCAGCGCCACCGGGCAGGGCCGTATCAGCAGCCAGTACGGCGCCGATATCGGTATCACCGCCTATGAGCTGGACCTGTTTGGCCGGATCCAGAGCCTGAAAGATCAGGCGCTGGAGAACTATCTGGCGCAAATCGAGACCCAGCGCAGCACCCAGATCGCGCTGATTGCTTCGGTGGCGAATGCCTACTTCACCCTGCTGGCGGATCAGGAGCTGCTGGCGCTGAGCCAGGCGACGCTCGCCACCGAGCAGGAGAGCTACGCCCTGACCCAGCACAAATACCGGCTGGGGGCTGCCTCCGAGATGGAGCTGGCGCAGGGGCGCACCGCGCTTGAGAACGCTCGTGTCAGCCAGGCGCAATACCAGCGCCAGGTGAAACAGGATAGAAATGGCCTGGCCCTGCTGCTCGGCACCGAGGTGCCGGTGCTGGAAGGGCAACCCAAGACCCTGGATGAGGTACAACTGGCGGCCATTCCGGTGGGCGCTCCCTCCAGTCTGCTGCAACAGCGGCCGGATATTCTGGCGGCGGAGCACAGCCTGAAGGCGGCCAATGCCAATATCGGTGCGGCCCGCGCCGCCTTCTTCCCGACCATCTCGCTGACCGCGACGGCGGGCACCGCCAGCAACCAGCTGAGTGGTTTGTTTGACGGCGGCACCGGCACCTGGACCTTCATGCCCCAGATCAATCTGCCCATCTTCGACGGTGGCAAGCGCGTTGCCGATCTGGACGTGGCGGAAGTGGGTACCAAGCAGGCGGTGGCGAGTTACGAGAAGAGTATCCAGACCGCCTTCAAGGAGGTTGCCGATACTCTGGGCGCTCAGGCCGATTATCAGCAGCAGTTGCAGGCCCAGCAGGATCTGGTGGATGCGAACCAGACCTACTTCAAGCTGGCGGAGTTCCGCTACGAGCAGGGGGTGGACAGCTATCTGACCCGCCTCGATGCCCAGCGCTCCCTGTTCAGCGCCAGACAAGGGCTCATCAGCACTCGTCTGGCTCAGCTCAGCAACCAGGTCGCGCTCTACAAGGCGGTCGGCGGTGGCTGGCAGGCAGAAGCGCCAGCTACCCCGGAGGGGTAGGGCTAACGCTCTCGCAAGCACTCTGCAATGACTGTAATAGGGCGAACCACTGGGTTCGCCCTGTTTTTATATGTGATGGCACCAACCCGTATTGTAACGATAGAGGTTTGCTCGACAAACATAAGGGCAAGCCAGCATAAGTGCTATCTATGATATGCGTCAGCCCTCCAGTCCTCATATATCTGTGAAAACCGGTAGCCGGATCCTAGCCGCCATCCATCTCGTCCACTGAACCCAGCCAGATGCATGTCACAAATCGCATAAGCTGCGAACTAATTATTCTTTCAAAGAATAAATGGAGGGCTCTTATAGTTGGTCACTCGACTCTCATTCCAAGGACGTGCAATGAAACGACTACTGCCCGCCACCCTGCTCGCCGCAGGCCTGGCTCTCGCCCCACTGGCCCAGGCTGCCACCCTGCTCAACGCCTCCTACGACGTGATGCGTGACTTCTACAAGGACTACAATGCGGCCTTCCAGAAACACTGGCAGGCAGAAGGCGGTCAGCCGCTGCAGATCCACATGTCCCACGGCGGTTCGAGCAAGCAGGCACGCGCCGTCATCGAGGGCCTGCCCGCCGACGTTATCACCATGAACATGGCCACCGACATCAACGCCCTCGCCGAACATGGCGGCCTGGTACCGAAAGATTGGGCGACCCTCCTGCCGGACAACAGTGCGCCCTTCACCTCGGCCACCGTGTTCATCGTGCGCAAGGGCAACCCCAAGGGCTTGAAGGACTGGCCTGACTTGCTCAAAGAGGGGGTGCAGGTAATAGTGCCGAACCCCAAGACCTCGGGTAATGGCCGCTACACCTATTTGTCGGCCTGGGGCTATGTACTGGAGAAGGGGGGCGATGAGAAAGCGGCCAAGGAGTTCGTCGGCAAGCTGTTCAAGCAAGTCCCTGTGCTCGACACCGGTGGCCGCGCGGCTACCACCACCTTCATCCAGAACCGGATAGGCGACGTGCTGATCACCTTCGAAAACGAAGCCGAGATGATCGCCCGCGAGTTCGGCCGTGGCAACTTCGAGGTAATCTACCCCAGCGTTACCGCCGTGGCCGAGCTCCCGGTGGCAGTGGTCGACAAAGTCGTCGACAAGCAGGGTTCCCGCAAGGAGGCCGAGGCCTATCTGAAGTACCTGTGGTCTGACGAAGGCCAGCGCATTGCCGCCAACAACTACCTGCGCCCGCGCAACCCGGCGGTCCTCGCCGAATTCTCCGACCGCTTCCCGAAAATCACCTCCCTCAATGTGGTGAAGACCTTCGGTGAGTGGCCGCTGATCCAGAGCACTCACTTCAAGGAAGGCGGGGTGTTCGACCAGATCTATGCGGTGCAGTAAGACGTGTCTTGGCTGAAAATATCCCGGCCATACGCCGTTATGCAGGGTCGATCCACCTGTGGGGGCTTCGCACCTTGACCGTCGTACGTTCCGGTTGGCCAGTCAGGGCTTGGATGGAAGAGCAGGTCATGGCGGGCATGTGAAGGGGTGGATTGGGCGCTAGCGTTGTTAATCCTGGGTCCCCGACGGGGCCCGAATTACAAAAAGCACAAAAGGTTAGCCTCATAATGAGGCTAACCTTTTGTTTTGACTGGTGCCGGTAAGAGGAGTCGAACCCCCGACCAACGCATTACGAATGAGAAAGTGTGTGAATGTACTCACATTTACCAACCTATTTCATGCTATACAAAATAGGGCTTTAGGCCTAGCGTTGCTTTACTGAGTTAACACGAATATTGACCTGATTTGTTAGCCGGTGTTAGCCCGGTGTTAGCCTGAAGGAGTTAGGCTGGATAATGGTTAAGTTCAAATTCACAAAAACAGCACTACTGTCGCTAGCTCCGCCGGAGTCTGGAAAGCGTTCTACTGTATACGATAGCGAAGTACAGAAGCTGGCAGTACGGATCACCGCAGCGGGCTCTCGCACCTTCTACGTTGTAAAGCGTGCCGGTGCTTCGATTGCTTGGATCAAGCTCGGTTCTTTCCCCGAAATGACAGTCGAGCAGGCCCGTAACGAGGCGCAGAAGATTCTTGGCGAGTTTGCCGCTGGCGCGAACCCAGCCGAAGCTCGTCGGGCGATTCGGGAGGAGCCCACCTTTACCGAGATGTTTGAGCAATTCCTGGTCGAGAAACGTAAGCGCGACGGCACCCCAATCGGCGAGCGTACCAAGCGTGACTACCGTGACACCCTGCGCATGTACATGGAGCCGATTAAGGCGCACAAACTGTCACAGATCACCCGTGCCGATATTAAGGCGATCCACACCAAAACCACGAAAAAAAGCGAAGCCCAGGCCGACAGGGCTCTCGCCATCATTTCCTCAGTGTTCAACTTCGCCGCCGATCTGGAGATATTCAGCGGCATCAACCCAGCGAGCCGCATTCAAAAAAATCCGGCTCCATCACGGGATCGTTTTGCCCAGTCGTCCGAACTACCATACCTGTTTGCTGCCATCGACGAATCGAGTCTCGTCGACTTCTTTCTGTTGTCACTGCTGACGGGGGCCCGACGCGCCAATGTACAAGAGATGGCCTGGCGCGACCTTGACCTCGAAGCATTCATCTGGCGGATTAACATGACCAAGAATGGCACTCCGCAGAACGTCCCCTTAACCCCAGAGGCGGTGGCTATCCTTGTCGCTCGCAAGCAAATGGCTGGCCACTCATATTTTGTATTCCCCGGAAAGGGCAAGACCGGACACCTGGTTGAACCGAAAAAGGCATGGGCAACAATCCTGCGTCGTGCCAGCTTGTATCACTTGCTCGACCATCTTGAGGAGTTGGGCAAGCTCACCAGTGAGGAGCGTCAGCAGGCCGAACTACAAATCGCTCAAGCGCCCGTTGCCGCCGAAAGACGTTATCGCGCGGTGGCCAATGGGGTTGGAATAGACCCAGCGACCTATGACATGACTGACCTGCGTATCCACGATCTGCGCCGCACTCTGGGGAGTTGGCAGGCCAAGACAGGCGCTTCGCTGGCGATCATCGGTAAGTCACTAAACCACAAAACACATCAGGCTACGGCAATCTACGCCCGCCTGGATCTCGACCCTGTGCGCCAATCCGTTGAGACAGCAACAAACGCCATGATGGAAGCGGCCGGGATCAAATCGCCCGTAGAGGGAGTGACGAGTAAACGCTGAACGTAATTGGCTCAGCTGCAATTCGCGTGAGACCGGGGGGACCGGAATCCAGACAAACTTCGGCCTTCCTAGTCCGTTGAGGCGAATAGCATTGATTCCACATGCCTTGTTTCGTTGAACGCCGAGGAGGGCGATAGATGGTAGAACAATGTTGGGAGAATGGTATGGATATTGAGTCTGAAGATGAATATGTCAAAGCATGTAGTTCATTGGCTGAGACTCTTATGAGTAGTAACAATCAAGTCCAATTGGCAGAGAAACTTGCACAGCACATTTTCTATGTGGTTGAGCTCAAAAGAACCGCGGCAGTACAAGTAGCCACCATCGAAAAACTAAGTAGAAAATTAGATCTGTTAGATGAGGCTTACCAGCAAGAAGTACTGAAAAATAAGATTCTGCGACAAGATGCTGTGACAATTGCCAAAGAAACCGCAATGATCGCGATAAATGCAAAACAGTGCCATAGCACTAAACAGCGTATGGAAGGAGGGCTAGACCCGATTAACGAGAGGAAAGGTGTCGTGCAAGAACTTGCCCGATCCATCGCAACCGAACTGTGGCAATCCGATTTTGAGAAGAAAATCCGTATTATGGAAATGGCCGACTTAGTATACCGGGCCCTCAATGACAGGAGCTTCTCTGATGTGTTGCCCGACACGGTGGAGCGAGTGAAAGATTGGATTAAGCCAGTTGCGCCGGAGTATGCCCGGATGGGTGGACGACGCAGCAAAAAAAAAGGACACAATCGGAAAACCGTGTAACCGTAACGGATAACCCCATATCCGTAACGGATAACCCCATATCCGTAACGGTGGGGTAATATAGCGAGCGCCAGTCTGTTTGGACAATGACTTCATCAAATCAACCAAGATGGAGTCATACCAATGTTTACCACCCCCTCCGATGATTTTGCCGAACTCAAGGCTGAGATTTTCGCGCAGGTTGTCACGCAACTCTGCTTTGACCCTAAGAATCCTCCGGTTTACGTTGGCGATAAACAGGCTGCTGAGGTCCTCGACCTGAAGGTGTCGACGCTGGCTGTCTGGCGTTCTACCGGCCGCTATAACCTGCCCTATTTCAAGGTCGGGCGCCTGGTGAAGTACCGCGTCAGCGATCTGGCTGAGTTCTTGGCGCGCCGCACGGCTCACCACACCGGTGAGGGCATCTAACATGCAGGTCACCCGTACCGAATCAGTGAACCACGACTCTCACTGTATTATTTGTTTCCTCCCCATTATTCACCTCGTGCTCCAACTGGCATCGCTGCTGTTTGGCATTTATCTGATCCAGATCATCCTGTATCTGGTTGCGCTTGCCACTGTGAACCGCAAAAGCACTTGCCTTACCCCCTTTACCGGCTGGTTCTGCGGGGGGGACGGGCTCCCTGAAGTTCTGTTCCCCCTGACCAACATCGCAGGTGCTTACCACTTGTTGACTGGTTACCCCAATTACTGTGGCGAGACGGAACCCTGCCTGAGCAGCAGTAGGCGGCGGATGACCAACCCGATGGGCAAGCCCGCCATTAAAGGGCTGGGCAACACCGAAGTGCAAAACGGTGTGCAAAACACCAAAAAAGGCTGCGAAATAAACAATGTAAATGATGTGCACGAGGTGATGATCGAGGCCAATAAAAAAAGCCGCCATTGCGGGGCGGCTCTGTCTAACTTGTCTCGTAACGCTCAGCCTGTGAAAGCCGACCCCGAGATCGTAGCACCTCACTACGCCATGGCAAGCAAAAGCCGTCAGGCGCCAGTCAGCAAGGCGTCCATCAAAGGCCAATTCATGCTCTACGGCCAGACCGAGGAAGATCGTCAGGAAGCCATGCAACGCATTGAGCAGGCCCGCGTCAACGATGATGGACTCAAAGATGCGGACGACCAGCCAGCGGATCCCTATAGCTCGATGACTCCGATGCAGAGCCTGTTGGCAAAGCGTGACCTGCTGCGCAATCGCAAGGGGGTGAAGTCATGACCGACACTTCCGACGCTCTCACCCTTGATGTGTTTGACGAGGCTCCCTGTAAGGGGGGCCGTACCTCCCTGCAACAGAAGGCCTACAACATCGAGGCCGCAGGCTATGCGCTGATCCCGCTGGGCAACAACGGCAACCCGCAACCCTACGCCAAGGGGCAGAAGTACCCCGCCAGCATGGTGAGCCGTGACGCTGAGCGCTTTGGCGTTCGTCTGGACGGCGCGATCCTGCTGGACTATGACGGCAACAAGGGCAAGGGCAAGGACAAGCCCAAGCCGATGCCCGTAGCTGATCTATTTGGGTTGCTGATGGGCGAGCCAGTGACGGAGCAGGACGCATTGAGCGAGGTGGCACAATGCCGCATCAAGGACGGCAACGATGATCGCTCCTATCACTGGCTGTTCAGCTTGCCAGAGGGGGTTGACGCTTCCGAGCTGCGCCAGTGCGTAAACGGGGCATGGCCGGGAGTGGACATTAAGACGGGAAACCAATTGATCTATATCAAGGCCGACAAGACCCTGCCGGATGACACGATCCCGAAGCTGGCCGATCTGATGGAAGCACCGCCCGCCCTGCTGGATCGCATGAAGCGCACCGCGCCAGTCCGTACTGAGTTCGCCGCCGTCGCATTGACTGGCGAGACAACGAAGTACGGGGCCGTCGCGCTGGCTGGCGCTTTGGAATCCGTCGCCAACGCGCCCCAGGGCCAGCGCAATGAGACCTTGAACCGGGAGACCATGAAGATTGCGCAACTGGTAGCAGGCGGGGAGATTGCCGCCAACGACGCCGCCGTGCTTGAACGTGCCGCGCTTGCAGCTGGCATGGGTCGTGCTGAGGTGGTTGACACTATCCGGAGCGCCACCGCCAAAGGCATGAGCGAGCCGCGCAAGGCACCTGAGCGCAAGATTGAGGCCCGCCAGAATGTGCCTCATCACCCCCTGGCTGGCAAGGTGGTACCCCTGCGCCCTGCGCCTGCTGATGCATCAACGCAGGATCTGGACCCTGACACCCTGTCGAAGATGCCTGCGAACAAGCTGGGGCGCATCATTGCAGAACTGCTCGGGACGTCTGCCGTCTGCCGCGAGTCGGGGATCGTCTATCGGTATGGCGATGGCGTGTGGTTGCCTGTGTCAGACGCTCGCCTTGCCCCGATGTTGGCCGAGGTGTTTGATCATGTAGGCGCTACCTATACCGCCAAGAAGCTGAACGGCGCTGTGGAGACAATGAAGTTGGGTTTGCCCGAAATGGAGGCGCCGACAGCTAGCCTGATTGGATTCGCTAATGGCGTGTATGACTTGAAGGCGTTTCAGTTCCGCGCTCACTCGCCCAGCGACCACCTGCCGAGCCATAACGGGATCGAGTACGGGGAGCCATTGGCCGGTGAGACGCTGGAGCGGCACGCTCCCAACTTCATCAAATGGCTGAGCCATGCTGCTGGGGGCGACCCCGACAAGTTGGATCGTATCCTCGCCGCGCTCTATATGGTGCTGGCTAACCGCTACGACTGGCAGATGTTCCTTGAAGTGACCGGGGAGGGTGGCAGTGGCAAGTCAGTTATGGCGAACCTGTGTGAGTTGTTGGTGGGGAAGGAGAACGTGGGTTCTACTTCCATGGAGGCAATGCGTGGCCAATTTGGCCTCGAGAACGTCTGGGACAAGCGCTTGATCCTGCTGCCAGACCAATCCCAATACATCGGTGATGGCGCTCTTCTCAAGGCGATCACTGGCGGGGATGAGGTATCAATCAACCGCAAGAACAAGGCGCAGTTCAACGCCAAGGTGCGGGCTGTGGTGATTGCCACCAACAACGAGCCCATGAAGATGACCGAGCGTAACGGGGGTATATCACGCCGCCGGGTGATCTTCGCTTTCAACAATGTGGTGTCCGAGGCCAACAAAGACCCCGCTATCGGGGACAAGATCGCCGCAGAGCTGCCGGTGATCATTCGTCACCTGCTGGCCCAGTTCGCAGACCCTGAGCAGGCACGTCAGTTGCTGCTGGAGCAGCGCGACGGCGCTGAGGCGCTGGCCGTCAAGCAGGAGGCCGACCCGGTGATCGCCATGTGCGCACTGCTGGAGTTTCTGAGTGAGACGACGGGGCTTCGTGTTGGTGGTGGCAACTGTGTCCATGACCCTGTCCGCTTCTTGTATCACTTCTATTTGGAGTATCTGAAGGCCGAGGGGCTGGATCGCCCGCTGCACCGCACTGCGTTCGGTAAGGCGATGAAGGCAGCCGCCAAGGCTTACGGCGAGGAGTATCAGACCCGCAAGAGCAACGGGGATCGTGTCACCAACGTGAAGTTGAAGGACGAAGCCCGCAGCGTACTGCCGCAAGCGCGATTGTTGGATGACTAAGCCAGCCAGAAGATAACAAGGGCTTCCAGACCGGGAGCCTTTTTTTGGCTAACGCTAACGTGGTTGCTAAATATTGGGGATTTACTGGCACTGTTAGTACTTTTGCTCTGAAAGCCGCATCATTAATGACTTAGAGAGCAGTGCTAGTATTTTTATTACTGGTACTTACTAGCACTGAGGCACTGCCGACCGAAAAATGAAGATCTATAAACAGTGCCAGTGAGTGCCAATAGAAAAACCTACGGCACTGCCCTACACGCCGCGCCATTACTGGGTTTTTTCGAAAAAGTGTCCACAGTGCCAGTAAATGGCTAAGTCACCTCGCAACCTTGGCGCACACTATTCCGACCCATCCACGAACCGGCAGCCGCCTCATTCTCTGGTTGGAGATTTTTTGCCCTCCGATCACCCGTTTTCATGGCGCTTTGCACGCTAACCAGCGCTCCCGCCGGATGCGTAATCCACTGGCCCTGCCAGGGAAGGTGCAACGCGGGCCACAGACCATCGGATGGACGACCATGCCATCAAGAAGTGGCATTGCCAGATGTGCGTGGCTTCCACTACAGCGATAGAACCATAGAGCCAGCACATATGCTCAAGGGGGGGAGAAGCTGATAGGGGAAGGTGGATTGGTTTATCGCCACACATCCGGGCGACGATTATCGGCCTCCCCCTGTGGGGCTGGATACCAACTTGCCCCCTAGCAAATACTGGTCGCCTATGACCAACTCCCCTATATCAACAACAGACTCCCCAGACTGGCACAGTATCGAACTGGCGTACTGTGCTGGCCGCCAGAGTGTGCGTCAGATAGCGATAGGTCACGGCGTCTCACATACCGCCATCAACAAGCGTGCCAAGACGCGCAAATGGTTAAGAGTCGCAACACTAGGTAACGTTACTTCATCTTCAGGGATGCCAACGGCCCCTATACCTAGCGCCGAACATGTGACTTCCACAACTCAGGTTTTGATCCCAGTTTTCACTTCTCAGGTTTCCAATATGGAAACCAATACGTCGGACTCCAAGCCGCTACCTAGAGGCCGTCGGAGCGCATTCACGAACGAGTTGGGTGAGGCTATATGCAGCGCCATTGCTGATGGGATGAGTTTACGTGCAGTGCTTGCACGTCCGGGCATGCCGTCCAAATCCATGGTGATGCGCTGGCTGGCTGATGAGCGCTACATAGAATTTAGGGACCAGTACGCGTGCGCGCGCGAGGATCAGGCCGATAAATTGGCCGACGAGATCCTCCAGATTGCCGATGACGGTAGCAATGACACCTACCTCGACGCCAAGGGCAACGTCAAAGTTAACCATGATGCGATTGCACGCTCCCGCCTGCAGATCGATGCCCGTAAATGGCTGGCATCGAAGCTGGCCCCCAAGAAATACGGTGACGGGGTGCGGCAAGAAAACTCTGGCGCCAACAGCGGGAGCAAAAATGTGAAATCGACCATCACGTTCGTGTATCCACCCAACAGGGACGAAGACGGCAATGTGATAAAGGATGACTGAACGTGCAAGAGTGAATTAAAGCTCAAGATCCAGCGCTGCAATCTCGTTCGGGACGAAGGGGTCGGGGGTTCGAATCCTCTCACACCAACCAAATTCAACAAGGGCTTCGCTTCGGCTAGGCCCTTGTGCTTTTCCGGTCCCCCTATTCTGTGGGGCATTTTGATTTGCTGCCCTGTTTACCACATCTGCAATCGCTAGCTCTTGGCTCCTTATCCGTTGTTTCCCCCTTCAGGGAAACGTGTTAACTATTTCCTTCCATACAGCTCCATACAGATTGCCCGACTCGTGGTGGGTATCATATGGGCAGCTCATTTCAATGTCTTTGAATCTCAAGGTTCAACGGCTGGAAAAGGATCAACAGATATGCAGGGCCAGGAGCGGCAATGCCAGGAATTTTACCAAACTCTCTTTGCTGAATATGCGCAGCAGCTTGCCCCATTCGTAGCACTCGATGAGTGTCTACACGCCTTTTTGGATCAACGTCCGAGTGGCAAATATACCGCGCGCAATCGTGCTGCCGGACTAGCTGCCGCGACCTTCTGGTGGGAGCCAGCGAACTTGGAAGGTGCTCAGCTGGCAAGCTTGGCATTAGGGCGTATTTTGCATTGCGAGGATGCGATCAGTACTGCGTTGCTAGATCATCTGGCCGTTTGTCATCCTGGAATTCTTCGCTGGGCAATTCGCTATTCGAAGCTTTTTACGCGCACCGATTCAGCGCTCTGGCGGCATCTCCGAGACAATCTCGTCAGCGGGGATTGGTGCGAATTTTTCGGCGTCTGTGATCGCTTACTTGAGCAACTCGAACCATTCGACGAAGCAATTGCACTGGCAGAGACCCACCTGAAGTCGCTTTCGTTGCTAGAGCTGCTTTCATATTTGAGTGTGATCGCATATGGGCAACTTGGTGTCGCTAAGGATAGAGACAGTTCTGCGGAAGATTGGGATGTCTATGATCGGCTAATAGCGCGCAAGCTGTCGAATTGCTCTGAGCGTGATTTTCAGCTGACAGAGGAAGCTCTCGGCCGCTCTCTTAAGCGTCATTTGTCGCCAATCCTTTTTCCACAGTCAGGTGTGGGGCGAGAGAATGTTGCCAACCTCGAATCGGTCGCCTTGCTTATTGCCGCCATGCGCGAGCGAATAGACTACGAGAATTCCATCAATTGGTTTTGTTTTGACAGTGATTGCGGTTACCAGCTCAAGCCGGGGCAACCGGTCATCTTCAACAAAACCGATCTGGGCTCACAGCGCTGGCAGCGTACCGGGCGCAAAAGCAAGTTGCTTTGGCACTACTGGATGTACCGCGCGATTGACCAATTCGCAGCTTCGGATATGGCTGGCAAAATCATCGGGAGACCGGAAAACCACGAAGCGAATCAGCTTGCTTACATAAAAGCCATCCGCAGTCAGCTTTACCTGCAGACGATTTTCGGTCTGGGTGAGCGGGTCAGACTGAACGACGGAGCTGAGGTAGCACTGCACCACGCGATATTAGCCAGTGAGCTGACGACAGTGTTTTTTGAGCAGGCGTTTCTTCAGCCTTTTCTTCGCTATATGGCCGACTCTGGTGTAGCAGCGAAAGCACTGGGGCAATTAGCTCTGGAAGGGCTTGTACAAGGCGAGAATCGCTTTCCCATCACCTGGTCGGAACCGAAAGATAAGATCCGTCGTATTTGTGGTTGGACCGTCAGCCCTGAGCATCCCAAGGGCGACACCGAAGCGGCCAGTGCCATCCTGAAGTTCTGGACCAGTGATCTGCAGGCTCTATCCGCGCAGATGAGGCAAATACCAAACATGCCGTCACCACGACTGTACGAGCGACCGTTCTACAAGATTGGCCGCTACAGCTTTCAGTTCCCCTGGGTTGCCGGTCAACAGAACAATCTGACCGCTGCGGTGAATAACCTGCGTCGTGTTCAACGCAGACCAGATTTGCGCAGCGAAACGGAGCGTATTGAACATACCCTTGCCGAAGCGCTAAGGCAGAGGGGGTTCCGCGTCGTCGTGGGCTACCAACCGCCATTGAGTGATGAGCGCGATGCTGGTGAAGTGGACCTGATCTGTCACTTGGATGGGGTAGTGTTGCTGCTTGAGGTCAAGTCTGGCTTCATTCGTTCAACTCGCCATGAAGTCTGGCTGCATCGAACCAATACCCTGCGCAAGGCGGCAAGACAGTTAAAGCGCAAGAAACCGGTTGTGCTTCAAGCCCTGCAAAATGACCAAGGGTTGCGTTCAGATCTATTGCTGAGTGATTTCAATCCTCTGCCAGCTCTGCATGCTTGGGTTGTGGATACTGCGATTGAATTTGATGGTGAGGTCATCGATGGTTTTCACGTCGTCTCCCGCGAGATCATGGAGATCGCTTTGCGCGATGAACCGCATTATCTGCGCGCGTTTGAACAGATGGACGAGGCTGAGGTTGGGAATGAGGAAGAGACACTGTATGCCGACGGATTCAGTGCGCAAGCTCTTGTTAGGTTGATCGAGTCCGATGGGATCTGGCGTGACTTGCTTTAGGCTCCAACCATTTGGCATGAACCAGAAATGGATAGCGAGCAACTTAACGGGTTAGGCTAGAACTGCCTTGGTCCTCTTTGCCGCTTTGTAGTGGCTCGCAACGTGTACCTTTTGGCCCACTCAGCCACCCCTCCCAAACCATAGGCTCAAAGCTGTTGTCTTTCATATGAGCCACATCTACATTTAGAGCCATAGATAATGAGCCAACCAAAGGGGCAAATCATGGCGGTGATCGGATATCTCAGGGTCAGCACCGGCGAGCAGAGCATTGGGGCGCAGCGTCACAGCATTGAGCAGACTCACAAGGTGGAGACCTGGTTTGCTGACGAGGGCGTATCGGGGGCAGTGAAGGCGCTACAGCGTCCTGGGTTCGCCGAACTGTTCAAGTTCATACGCAAGGGCGACACGCTGATCGTACCCGCAGTCGATCGCCTGGGGCGCAATACCATCGACGTGCTGAACACGGTTGAGGCATTGCAAGGCAAGGGCGTTTCCATCATCAGTCTGCGGGAGGGATTTGACCTGTCCACGCCCATCGGCAAAGCCATGCTCACCATGTTGGCGGCTGTTGCAGAGCTGGAGCGCTCGAACATCAAAACCCGTCAGATGGCCGGGATCGCCAAGGCGAAGGCAGAGGGCAAGACGCTCGGACGTGAAAAGATAATTGACGATGCCGCTGTTGCTATCTGGCGTAAAGAGCACTCGGCGAGCATTAAATCGACAGCTGAACACTTCGGGATCTCGCTCGCCAGCGTAAAACGCGCTTGTCGGGTAGCGGCTCTTAATGGTGGGTCATAACGCCATGCGTTCTCCCCCACAGCCAGAGTTATGTACGATGCCGTACAGAACTTAGCGCAGCCTCGTGTTAAACCTTCGTCACGGTGAACGGATTGGATTGGTGCTGCCTGGCGCACGCTTTTCAACCTTCAGGGAAGGACCCATCATGAACCACACACTCAGAGCCCCTTTGCTCCTGGCTGGCCTGTTGCTGCTACCGGTCGCCGGCCATGCCGCCGGGACCGCCTATGATGCCGATGCGTCGACGACAACGGGATCGACGGCAATGGAATATGTCGAGGATTCGGTCATTACCACCAAGATCAAGGCCGAGTTGGCCGCCGAGCAGATCTCCAGCCTGGTCAATATTCATGTCGATACCGACCAGGCCGGGGCGGTTGTCCTGAGCGGTGGCACGGCGGATCAGGCGGCGGTGGACAAGGCCGTCTCGATTGCCGAGGGCGTCGAGGGGGTGACCTCTGTCAAACATGACATCAGGGTCGAGGTCGACCAATAGGCAAGGGCTGCTACCCACAGCTATCTCGTGCAGTAGGTCCGCTGACCGTGGCGCGTCGGCGGGTTCTTTGCTCAGGCGAGTCAATCCATCTATGGTGGCGCGTTGGCGCGTCGCCTGTTCGGGTCACTCAAGCTATCAACAGGCAGGCGGACCATGATCCTGACTACGACCGAACCGGCTGCCATCACCCAAACGACACCGCAGGCACTGGTGCTATCGGGTGCGTGGACGGCGCGCGGTATAGGCCGGCTCACCGGTGATCTCGATGCGCTGTCGGCCCCGGCGGGGTCGGCCTGGATCATAGACGCCTCGGGCATTGAGGCCTTCGATACGGTCGGCGCTTGGGTCGTACAAAAACTGCTGCGCCGTCTGCGTGATGATTCGGCCGGCGTCGAACTGCGTCAGCTACGCCCCGAGTTCGCCAGATTGCTCGAGGTCCTCGACCAGGATCTGGACGTCAGCCAGCCACCCACCCCGGCTCCCCCCCTTGTGCTTTCCAATCTCGCCAGCCTCGGTCGCGGCACGGCCAGCGCCCTGGAACAAGGCTGCGCCCTGCTCGCCTTCATCGGCGAATACACGTTCGCCTTTGGCGGCTGGTTGGCCCACCCGACGCGCATTCGCTGGCGTCCCATCCTCTACAACATCCGCAGCGCCGGTTTCGATGCGCTGCCCATCGTCGGCCTGCTCTCCTTCCTGCTCGGCATCGTCGTCGCCTATCAGGGGGCCGATCAGCTGCGCCAATATGGCGCCAACATCTTTGTCGCCGATCTGATCGGCCTCTCTATGTTGCGCGAGTTCGCACCGCTGATCACCGCCATCATCGTCGCCGGTCGCTCGGGGTCGGCCTATGCGGCGCAGATCGGGACCATGGCGGTGACCGAGGAGATCGATGCCATGCGCACCATCGGCATCCCGCCGCTCGACATGCTGGTACTGCCCAAGGTACTCGCCCTGCTGATCGCGCTGCCCCTGCTCACGATCTTCGCCGATCTGCTCGGTGTCCTGGGTGGCATGCTGATGGCACGGGTCCAGTTGGCCGTCGGCGTGGTCGAATTCCTCGATCGCTTCGTCAAGACGGTCAGCGTCACGGACCTGTTGATCGGCATCGGCAAGGCGCCGGTATTTGCCGCCATCATAGTGACCGTCGGCTGTTTCCAGGGATTTCGCACCCATGGCGGAGCCGACAGCGTCGGGCGGCAGACGACGCGCAGCGTCGTCCACTCCATCTTTCTGGTGATCATGGCCGACGCCCTGTTCTCGGTCGCCTTCAGTGCCCTGGATCTCTGAGATGAACGGCCAGACCCGCAGCGCCATCCCGGCCATCGCCATCAGCCAGTTGACGACGCGCTTCGGTGAGCATGTGGTGCATGACGGTATCGATCTGGTCATCGGCCACGGCGAGATCTTCGCGCTGATCGGCGGCTCGGGCTCGGGCAAATCGACCCTGCTGCGGGAGATCATCCTGCTCCAGCAACCCGAATCGGGCTCGATCCAGGTGCTAGGTGTCGATCTGGCCAATATCGATGACACCGCAGCGCTCGCCCTGCGCCAGCGCTGGGGCGTCATGTTCCAGAGCGGCGGTTTGTTCGGCTCGCTGACCGCCAGGGAAAACGTCGGCCTGCCGCTGCGCGAGCACACCGTGCTGGCCGACGCTCTGATCGACGAGATCGCCGACTGGAAACTGGCGATGAGCGGCCTGGAGCCCGCCGCTGGCGCTCAGTATCCGGCCGAGCTGAGCGGCGGCATGATGAAACGCGTCGCACTCGCTCGCGCCCTGGCCCTGGATCCGGAACTGCTCTTTCTCGACGAGCCGACTGCCGGCCTCGATCCCGAGAGCGCCGGCGAGATTGACCAGCTGATCCACAAACTGCGCGACCTGTTTGGCCTGACCATCGTCCTCATCACCCATGACCTCGATCTGCTGTGGCAGGTGGCCGACCGCGTCGCCGTGCTCGGCGACGGCAAGGTGCTGGGGGTCGGCTCTATGGTTGAGCTGGCGGACATCGATCTGCCGGCAATCCGGAAATTCTTCGACGGTCCGCGCGGGCGGGCCGCCCAGCAACAGAGCGGGGCCACATGATGGAAACGAAAGTCAATTACACCCTGGTCGGCAGCTTCGTTGTCATCCTCGGCGCCGCGCTGGTCGCCGTCATTCTCTGGCTCGCCTCGGGCGGCGCCTTCCAGAAGACATACGATCTCTATCTCGCGATCTCGGAGGAGTCGGTCGCCGGCCTCAATATCGATGCGCCGGTCAAATACAACGGCGTCGATGTCGGCAAGGTGCGGCAGATCCAGCTCGACCCGGTCAACCCCGAGCGGGTCAATCTGCTCTTCGCCCTCGATCACGGCACGCCGATCAAGCAGGACACCGTGGCCGTCCTCAAGACGCAGGGTCTGACCGGCATCGCCTACGTCGAGCTGAGCGGCGGTGCCAACGACCAGCCCCTGCTGCAGGCCAGGGCCGGTGACGACTATCCGCAGATCCTCACCAAGCCCTCGCTCTCCGCACGCCTAGAGAACGTCCTGACCAGCGTGCTGGCCAAGCTGGACAGTACCTCGAACAACTTGAACGCCCTGCTCGGTCCGGAAAATCAGGCAGCCTTCAAGAGCACCCTGGCCGACCTCGCCCAGGTGGCGCATACCCTGGCCGCCCGCAACGAGAGCATCGATGCTGGCCTTATCGATGCCGCTCGGACGATGAACAATAGTGCGCGAGCGAGCACCGAACTCGATCCGTTGATCGAGCGCATTGGCCAGGCGGCCGACGCCGTCGAGAAGATGGGCAATGAACTCGCCGGCACCAGCGCCAGCGCTGGCAAGACCATCAACTCAGTCGGTAGCGGCCTCAATCGCTTCACGGCGGAAACCCTGCCCCAACTGGAGCGCCTGATCGGTGAGCTCAGCGTGCTGAGCAGCTCGCTGCGTCGTCTCAGCGAACAGACCGAGCGCAATCCCTCCGGGCTGCTGTTCGGCCGCAAACCGGTGCCGGATGGCCCTGGAGAAGCATCCGAGAGAGGCCGAAAGCCATGATCAGCCACACACGATTACCCTGGTTCAGGCTCGTCGTCGCCACACTGTTGCTGGCCCTGCTCGGCGCCTGCAGCATGTTTGGTGCGACCGAGGAGCCACCACCGGCTTTCTATTCGCTTTCCGGTGCCGGGCCTGTCCCACCGGTGACCGCCTTGCCGGCGGTCAGATCGAACAGGGCGCCGACGCTGATCGTCAATCCGCCGCGTGCCGCGCCCGGCTTTGACAGCCAGCACATCATCTACGTCCGCGAGCCCTATCAGCTGGAGTATTTCGCGCACAGTGAATGGATCGATACGCCGGCCAGGATGCTCGCCCCGCGCATCGTCGCCGCGCTCGAGGGCACCGGCGCCTTCCGCGCCGTTGTCCTGGCCCCCATCGCGGCGGCCGGCGAGCTGCGCCTCGATGTCGACATCATCCGTTTGCAGCATGAGTTCGACCATTCGCCCAGCCGTACCCGCTTCACGCTGAGCGCTTACTTGGTCGATAACGACAGTCGTCAGGTGCTGGCTTGGCGCGAATTTGATGAAGCGGTGGTGGCGGCCGAGGCCAATCCTTATGGCGGTGTGATGGCGGCTAATAGCGCCGTGCAGCACGTCTTGCAGCGCCTGGCCAACTTTTGCGCCGAAGAGGCTGGCCACTGGCAATCGGCGCCAGGAACCCACCGCTGAACCGCAGAGGCACCAAAGCGCGGCAAGAGAAGAGGCTGGTATAGAGCAGAGGGGGTGCCACTGGGATAGATGGGCTCAATGACGGCCGGTGTCCTGAGCCAAGGGAGCAATTGCTTCATTCGAGATAGGAAAATTTCTTTGCGGGTCTGGCGGCGTTTACCGTTGAACTCGCCGTCAGCAAAGGTCAGTTGATGACTCACGTTGGTTCTTATTCATGGTACCAAGAGGATCTTGTGAACTCACATTGAGGATTCTTTTGAGATTATTTTGGCTCGGCAGCAAAACGTATGCCCGGTCTGTGTGGTGGCGAACAGACCCGGTCGGTGGATTCGTCGCACTATCGCCATGAAATGGATCGTTTATATCACCCCATATGAAACGCTTAGGCGAAGGAAGTGATCATGGGAACCATTCTACTGATCGTGCTTGTCCTGCTATTGATCGGTGCTATTCCAAGCTGGCCGCACAGCCGGAGCTGGGGTTACACCCCTAGCGGCCTGATCGGACTGGTCCTGCTCATCATGCTTATCCTGGTTTTGCTCGGCAAAATCTAGGCAACCTTGCACCGGAGAAATCAACACATGAAACCAAGCAACACTATCCTTGCCATCTCGCTGCTGCTCGCCTTCGGGATGAGCGGATGTGACAAACCGGGGTCGGCCGAACAGGCTGGCAAGAAAATTGACGAAGTGGTCAGCGACACCGGCAAAAAAGTCGACGAAACCGTCGATGAGTATGAGGGCAAGATATCGGAACAAAGTGACAAAAACGCCCAATCCTGGGATGACACCGAAGTGACTGCCAAGGTCAAAGGCGCGCTCCTCGGTGAGCCCGGTTTGAAGTCGATGCAGATCAGTGTCGACACCGTCGGAGGTGTGGTCACGTTGACCGGGACGGTTGACTCACAGGCCAACAGCGACAAAGCCGGCGCGCGAGCGATGACAATAGCTGGCGTCGAGAATGTTGTTAATAAGCTGGTGGTGAGCTCGACCCAATAATGCCCCACCCGCAGCCAAGGAGAACATCATGGAAATGTATAATGCATACAAGGAAAAGATGAACGCGCAGCTCAGGGAGTGGAGCAGTCAGCTCAATCTGCTGGAAGCCAAAATGGAAAACATGACCGCCGACATGAGAGTCCGGCGGGCGGAGGAGATCCAGTCCTTGCGCGTCAAGCAGTACGCTGCCACCGACAATATGGAAGAACTCGGCAGGGCGAGCGGTGAATCCTGGAAGCAGATCAAGGCCACCGCCGACAAGATGTGGAGCGATCTGAAGGCCGGTTTGGCCGAGGCCCAGTCGAAATTCAAGTAAGCACACAACCTTGTACCTTTGGGTGTTGGATTCAGCAAGATGTAACGTTTCAAGGCTCAGGTTCCCGCTAACACGGGAATCTGAGCCTTGTTACTTGGCTACAGCCCATCGTGTTGGGCGAGCCACTCATAGAAGGTCTGCAGCGCAAAATTCAGTTCCCGACTGGTGGCAAGGTTGCGGTAACCACAAAAAGCGTTATTAAAGCAGGCCAGCGTTGGCAAACACCGAAACACTGGGCCACTACACAGGAGTAAGTAATAAAACGATGAGAGGGATACTCTTTTATGGTTCGGGTGATCCCGTGTCTTTGTTACCCAGCGTCAGTTCCGATCGGGCGGCTGCAGCCAGTGCCTGGTACTTAACCTTGAACGCGTGCAGGTTTTCTTCTTCCAGTTCCTCGAGATCGAGGAGCGCGTTGTGCGCACCTTGAGTTGCTCGAATGAGTTCGTCCAACTTGATCTGAATGGCTTCGGTGTCCCGGTTTTGGGTGTTCTGGATGAGGAAGACCATTAGAAAGGTGATGATCGTCGTGCCGGTGTTGATCACGAGTTGCCAGGTGTCACTGAACCCGAACAACGGGCCGGTGACCACCCAAAGCAGAATAACCCCCACCGCGAGCGAGAACACTCGAGGTCTGCCGCAAAAGTGTGCGGCGGCTTTCGCAAAACGGGAGTACCAGACAGCATTACGCATGAGGGCTTCCTTCTCGGCGGCTAAGGTTTGACATCAAGGGTGGCATCGGGCTTGGTGACCATCCTCTCGATGGAGGGGGTCAACCCCTGTCGATGCAAGCGTTTGTGCTATGTGCTGGTGCTCATAGGACGTTATCTCGAAAGGATTTCCGTCGGGGTCGTTGAAATAGAGTGACCAGGCAAGATGGTGATCGACGGCCTTAACGTCATGGCCGAGGACGGCAGACAGATGGGCACGCCAGGCAAGGAATTCCACGGCCGTGGTGCGAAAGGCGACGACGGAATGGCACTTTTCGACAGGACGCTCGAACAGCGCGAGGTGGACAGTAGCTGCAGCATTGCTTACGGTCAGTGGGTCGTGCTCTGACAGCCAGGGTTCAAATTCTGGCTGGCGGTGCAATCCCAGCACCCGTGCGTACCAGGCTTCCGACAGTGCACGGTTGGCGACATGAATATGGACATGGTCAAGACTGTCGAGGCTGGGCATCATCACCGGCTCCCAAGTTGGGAATGTAATCTAAGGCTATCGCGATTGGGCTCCATGCCTGTGTTCATCCGTACGCGTTGGGGAATAGGTGATCACCAAGTTTGACGCAAGCAGCGAGCCAGTACGTCATTCAGAACCTCACCCCTACACATTGTTCCGATATACATTGCTCGATGCGCCTAGGCACGCTTGATGATGCGCACTATCAGGAGGAGCACGATGGCCCCTATCGTCGCCACCAGGATGCTGCCGAGCAGGCCACCGCCCATGGAAACACCCAAGGTGGTGAACAGCCAACCGCCAACAAATGCACCGAGCACACCCACGACGAGATCGCCAATCAATCCGAAGCCTCCTCCTTTGACCAATATTCCTGCCAGCCAACCGGCCACCAACCCTACGATGAGAAACCACAGCATGTTCTCACTCATATCATTCTCCTTGTGCTTCGGTGATCTCATTACGGCGAGCTGTTTTACCAGCGCATCCTGTTGTTGGTGGAGACGAGCAAACGATTGGGCCGTTGCTCGCAGGAATGGCTGCGAGCCGTGGTACGGATCTGTATCGAGAAGACGGACTATCCCATTCTTGCGAAACTGATGCCGTCAGTCCCGTCCCGGTGAACAATTACCTACTTTGTTCGGCAGCGTACAGACGGGAGAGGCAAGCAAGGCTAGTTTAGGCGTGTTACCAGTATAGATAGGGTCGGGAGTCAATAGTTGACCCAACGTTCCTCATATATCAATCACGGCCTATTTGGAGTGCCACTGCATGGGCAGAATTTTGTCCTCGTGATCTTGTTGATTGGCACACTACCGTCAAGTTGGAGTCATGCTTATCATGAAAAACATCAACAGTATTGCCAGAAACTTTGCCGCAATAGCATTGCTATCAGCCGCGGTGGTTGGTTGTGCGTCAACAGCCAATAAGGAAGGAACCGGGGAGTATATTGATGACTCTGTGGTAACCACCAAGGTTATGTCTGCCATTTTTTCCGATCCAGACCTCAAGTCAGCTGAAATCAGTGTAGAAACCTTCAAAGGTGTAGTGCAGCTCAGTGGCTTCGTCAGTAAAGAGGCCAGTATTTCAAAAGCCGGTGCCGTAGCAAGTGGTGTCGAAGGTGTGACGTCAGTGAAGAACAATCTGCATCTTAAATAATAGAGACTGTTTATGTTATCTACAGCAGTAAAATACACCATCCAGTCGGTGTGTTTTACTGCTGTATTTTATCTGTGATGCCATGAGTGATTGCCAATGGCCGAAGATGAAGTTTTATATCTATGGATATAATTTAACTTTACTCTATGACCCCCTTGGGTCATGCCAAAGTAGGTGCCTGGGATGCTGTAGGATTAAAAAAATATCAAGGCCACCAGAAATCCGAGTACCACGGCCAGCATCATATAGCTCATGGGGTTGCTTTTGACTTGAGCTCGCACTCTTTTGAAATATGAGTCCTTTGCTTCTTGTAAGTCCTTATTCTTGTCATTGAAGGTAGTCGTTGCCGAGTTGACTGCATCGGCGAGCTTGTTGACGACCTTATGGGTACTCTGGGTCATCTGATCCACCGCCGGATGTGTTGCGCTAGCAGGGGTGATGACGTCTGATTTAGGAGCGGCTTTCGTGCCGGTGGTGTTTGTACTCTTGTCGGATGTGATCATGATCGTTCTCCATATTCAATAAGATATATCTGCGGTATCAGGCTTCGTATATTCTACGTTGGCCAATACCACACGGATACTGGTGGTTTGGCAGATAAAGGGTAGAACTACTACCCACAATATTATTTAGTGGTATAAGAAAAGCTGGTCCGGTCCCGCGATGATATTACTAATTGATGGCAAGATATTATCTTAACCCGTGAGACCAAGGCTTTACTTGTCACGTCATGTAATCCACGCCTATGCCATTGCATCTGCAGTGAATATCCCTCAAGTCTGACGTATCGACGTTGTGATGTCGGTTCGCTGTAGCACATAGGCACGAGATTTTTTTCCCTACGAACAGGGAGTCAACGCAGATAACTGATGTCAAAGAGACTTTATTGGCACTCTTGTAGTCTGTTTTTATCCATCCCGTAGGTTTTTGTATATTCTTGTTGGGTGAAAAAACAGCATGGTAAGAGATATGCCCGCACATCATCCACTGCAGAACCACTTACTGGCGGCCTTGCCTGCAGAGGCCTATCAGCGTTTGTTGCCGCATCTTGAATATATCGAGTTACCACTGGGTAAGGTGTTGTACGAATCTGGTGATACCCTGCGTTATGTCTACTTTCCCATTGATTGCATCGTCTCATTACTGTACGTGATGCAAGATGGCGCCTCGGCGGAGATCTCCGTGGTCGGCAATGAAGGGCTCATCGGGGTGGCGTTGTTTATGGGGGGGGAGAGCACGACGAGCCGGGCCCTAGTGCAGAGCGCAGGCCATGCCTACCGACTTAAGGGAAACTTACTTAAAACCGAGTTCAACCTGCATGGGGACATGTTGCATCTGGTCTTGCGTTACACCCAGGCGCTGCTCACTCAAATGGCCCAGACGGCGGTATGTAATCGTCACCATACCATCGATCAGCAGCTCTGCCGCTGGTTGCTGCTGTCACTGGACAGGCTGTCCGGTGATCAGCTCTCAATGACCCAAGAGCTGATTTCCAACATGTTAGGGGTTCGCCGGGAAGGGGTGACGGATGCGGCAGGCAAGCTGCAGAAGCTGGGTGTCATCGAGTACAGCCGTGGTCATATTACCGTGCTGGACAGAGCCAAACTTGAGCAGCTCTGCTGCGAATGTTATGCCGTGGTGAAGGCGGAAACAGACCGCTTGTTACCCTATCTACCCAAAAAAACCAGGCCCTGACGCCATCCCGATTGCGGCAAGCCGATACGGGACGCGCATATGGCATGCTCCCGCATGTTATGCGAATTACAGCTGTGGTTCAGTGCTCACATCCTCGCACGCAGGGGTATGGCATCCCATCGTGATGTTGAGCTGATGGTGGCCACCATCCAGTGGTACTCGTAAAGGGACGTCACTATGGGGGAGAGCGACTCCATCCAGTAGAATGGTGCTGGTTTGTCGCTCCGACGGTTCCCCTATGTCCACCTCTATCCTGTAGTGGGTGGCATCCATCGTTATCTCGGCGCTAAATCCCGGCCAATGTCTGGGCAAGTGAGGGTCGATTCGTAAAAAATGCCCCTCACGATGTATCCCCAATATGCCCTCAATGCCGGCCTGATACATCCAGCCTGCCGCCCCCGTATACCAGGTCCAGCCACCGCGACCAATGTGGGGCGGGGTAGAGTAGATATCTGCCGCCATGACATAGGGTTCGACCTTGTAACGTTCAACGTCAGCGGCATTCTGGGCATGATTGATGGGGTTAAGCAGTGCGAACAGGTTGTGAGCCTTGGTGCACTCCCCGAGCCTTGAAAAGGCAAGGATGGCCCAGGTCGCGGCATGGGTGTATTGGCCACCATTTTCGCGCAATCCAGGGGGATAGCCGCGAATATAACCCGGGTTTTGCGTCAGTTTATCGAAGGGAGGGCTAAAGAGTAGCGCCAGCGCCTCATCGTAGCGGATCAGGTATTTTTCCAGGGATTGCATCGCCGTCATGGCACGGGTGGGATCGGCGACACCGGACAGGATGGCCCAGGACTGGGCAATAGAGTCTATCTGGCACTCAGGGCTATCTTTTGAGCCCAGCCAGGTGCCGTCATCGAAGGTCGCACGACGATACCAGGCGCCATCCCAGGCTTTGCGTTCCAACGCGACCCCCACCCGCTGGGCGTGGGCCTCCCAGCGCTCGGCGCGCGGGTCGTGACGGGTGCGGGCCAAGGGGGCGAACAGCATGATGGTGCGCAGCAGCAACCAGCCCAGCCAGACACTCTCTCCCTTGCCTTCGCTGCCGACCAGATTCATGCCATCGTTCCAATCCCCTGAGCCAATGGGGGGCAGGCCATTGTTTCCAGTCAGCTCTATGGCTTGATCCAGTCCGCGAGCACAATGTTCAAACAGGGAGGCCGATTCGTCGGAGATGGCTGGCAGGAAGAAGGCATCCTGTTCGTCCAGGCCCAGTGGCGGGCCTTCCAAGAACGGAATGAGCTCATCGAGAATGGCTTCATCGGCCGTGTCGAGAATGTAGGTGGCCGTCGCGAAGGCCAACCAAATTCGGTCATCAGAGATCCGGGTGCGCACCCCTTGTCCGGAATGGGGCAGCCACCAGTGCTGGACATCTCCTTCAATAAACTGGCGCGCCGCGGCGCGCAGCAAATGTTGTCTGGTGGCCTGGGGCTGGGCGAAGCTGAGTGCCATTCCATCTTGCAGTTGATCGCGAAAACCATAGGCCCCACCGGCCTGATAAAACGCCGAGCGCGCCCAGATCCGGCAAGCGAGTGTCTGATACAACAGCCAGCCATTGAGCATGATATCCATGGCCCTGTCAGGGGTCTTGACCTGGATGGATCCCAGCAGTGCCTGCCATTGACTGTCTACCTCGTCTTGCACCACATCGAGACCCTGACGATAGCGGCTGACCAGGGCACTGGCCTGTTCGGCCGAGCGCCCTTCACCAAGCAGGATGACCAGCTCCAGGCGTTGACCTGGCGCAAGCACGACCTGAGTCTGCAGGGCGGCGCAGGGATCCATTCCCGCACCCGTTCGGCAGGATAGCATGTGGCGCCTTGTCAGCGCGGCGGGGGAGGATAACTGCCCGTGGTTACCGAGAAACTCTCTGCGATCGGCGGTCCAGCTGGTTTGCTGGCCACCGAGATCGAAGAATGCGACCTGGTTGGGGAAAACCGTGCTCCAAGGATTCTGTGCCAGCATGGCACCGGTTTGGGCATCCATCCGGGTGGTGATATAAGGGGCCGTCAGGGTGCGGGATGCGCCCAAAATCCATTCCACATAACCGGTGACCGTGAGCCGGCGCGGGGTCCGAGTGAGGTTGTGCAGCCTCAGGCGAGAAATCTTGACGGGATCCGCGACGGGGACATATTGCAGCAGTTCACTGTGGATCCCATGGGCCTGATGTTCGAAGCGGCAATAACCAAACCCATGGCGGGCGATATAGGTGCCACCATCGCGAATGGGTTGGGCGGTGGCGCTCCATAACGCAAGCGTATCCTCATCACGCAGGTAAATGACTTCCCCGCAGGGATCCATCACGGGATCATTGGACCAGGGCGTCAGCTGATTCTCTTTGCTGTTGTCGCTCCAGGTGTAACCACTTCCTTCGGCGGAGACCTGGAAACCAAAGTGGGGATTGGCCACCACATTGATCCAGGGCGCCGGAGTCATGTGCTCATCGGTGAGCAGGGTGACATACTCGCGACCTTCTTTGGCAAAGCCACCCAACCCATTGAAGAACTCCAGCTCTGGATGATGTGGATGCTTGAATGGCACGGTGTGCCGTGGTTTGACGATCGGCCCGGGAGGTGGGAACGGCGGGGAGTCGGGCAGGCGGGCCAGCTGCTGTTGCAGCGATCCCCGGCGTGCCGTCAGCACGACACGCGCCGCCGCGAACAACAAATCGCGCACCTCGGGACTCATCAGATCGGTTCGAACCGTGTACACAGATCCTTGCGCCAGTTCCGCATTGAAGCGTGGTCGGGATTGGCTGCTGCGCACGGCCGTCTCGATGCTGTTTTGCAGATCCTGCACATAGGTGGTGGCGTGCTCATTGATGATCACCAGATCGACGGCAAGCCGCTTCATGCGCAGATATTCATGGGCGAGCAGCAGCTCGCGTACCTGAGCCAAGTCCTCGATATCGTCGATACGCAGCAGCAGTATGGGTAAATCCCCCGAGATGGACTGTTGCCAGAGCACGGACTGGGGCGCTAGACCCTGCAGGATGGCGCTGGAGGCAGCACGGAAACGGGGATCGGCGTAGAGCAAAGGGGCGGCCAGCCGCTGGAAGTTGGCCGCATCGGACGCCTGAATGTTCAGGTGGTTCAGCTGGACCTGTGCCTGGGTCCAAGCCAGCGTCTTGGCGCGTTCAAAGGCATGGCGATTGTGGTGCTGATCGATGAGGTCGAGCAGCGCCGATCGCGATGAGGCGACCAGGGTCCAGAAGGCCACATGGGTACTGCCGCCCGGCAGGACCTGCACCAGCTGGCGCAGCGAGAAGATGGGGTCAAGCACCGTGCCCGTGGTATCTGACAGCTGGGCCCCTCGCTGCAAGGCCTGCGCCGAGGCGACGGTCCGGCCGCGGCCGATGAAGCGAACGCGATCGGATTCGTATTGGAGAGCCCCCACGGATTGGCCCTCGACGATGATGAAATGTGCCGCCCACACCTCGGTCTCCTCGGGCGACCTAGGCCGCCGGGTGGCAATCAGCGCCCCTGTCTCCGGCAGGTATTCGGTGACCACAAAGAGCTTGGCAAAGGCGGGATGGGCCCGATCGGTCTCCGCGGTGGTCAGCACTATCTCGGCGTAGGAGGTGAGCTCGATCTCGCGGCGATGGCGGCCACGGTTGGTCAGCGAGACACGCCGTACCTCGCCATCCCCCTCACCCGACACCAGCACCTCCATGCTGGTGGTCAGACGGCCATTCTGATGAAGGAAATGGGCGCGATCCTCGGCAAATACGACCTCCTCCTCGTTGGTGGTGCGGCCCAGGGGCTGCGAGCAAGGAGACCAAGTCTCGCCACTTTGGACATCGTGCAAGAACAGGAAGTAGCCCAGGTGGTCACGGGTGCTGTCCGCCTGCCAGCGGGTGATGGCGATGTCGCGCCAACGGCTGTAGCCTGCACCCGCACTGGTGAGCATGACGGAGTAACGGCCATTGGAGAGCAGATGAGTCACTGGCGTGCCGTGGACAGAGGACAATAACCGCCGAACCGCGCTGACGTCCTGGCGGCTCTGGGTCTGGGATGCCTTTATCTCGGCGCCACGCGTCCGGATGATGGTCATGTCCTGCGGTATCCGCTCCTGTAAAAGCAGCTCACAGGCTTGAATGATGGGCTCTTCATGCAAGCGGGTGCGCATTCGCCCCCCTTGCAGCGCGTTGGCAATGGCCACCACCGTCATCCCCTGGTGATGGGCCATAAAGTTCTGCACGATGGCGACCTGCTGGTCGTCGGGCAACCGCGCCCGGGTGAAATCCAGCGCCTCGTAAAAGCCGTAACGTCCAGCCCCTCCCAGCATGGCCAGTTGCTCGAAATTCTTCAGTGCCGCGCCGGGGTTGACCATGGCTGCCAGCGCGGTGGCGTAAGGAGCTATCACGCGATCTTCCGCCAGCCCACGCTTGAGGGCCAAGCGAGGAATGCCAAAGTTGGAGTATTGATAGGTAAACTCCAAGTCCCTGGCGTTGTACGCCGACTCGGATATTCCCCATGGAATGCCAAGCGCACGGCCATAGCGGATCTGCAGCGCGACGATCAGGCGGTTGGTTTGCTCCAGCTGTGAACCGATGGGGGCCCGCATGACCAGCGAGGGCATCAGGTATTCGAACATGGAGCCAGACCAGGAGATCAGCACGGTGGCCTGCCCCACCGGGGTGACAGCTCGGCCCAGACGAAACCAGTGACGGGTGACGATATCGCCCTTGGCGATGGCAAACAGACTGGCGAGCCTGGCCTCGGAGGCGAGCAGGTCGTAGCAGCTGGCATCGAGCCGGTTGTCGGTCAGGGAGTAACCGATGGAGAGCAGCTTGCGCTGTGAATTGAGCAAGAACGTGAAGTCCATCCCCATGGCCAGCGCGCGTGCCGCGTCGGCGACCGCCTGCAACCTCAGTCGCAATGATGGCGGCAGTGGGGGGAACGACCGCTGATCCTCCGCATGCTCAGTCACCGCCAGCTTCAGCGCATCCAGCCAGAAGGTAAGTTCAGCGCCAGCGTGTTGATCTCCGCTGCGGCAAAAATGGTGTGCCATGCTGGCGGTTTGTGCCGTCAGCTTGGCGAGTATGGGCAGCAGCTGTGCCATCGGTTGCTGGCCGAATAGCTGGTGGTGGATCTCGCCCAGATAGGCGGTGATCGCTTGCTGTGGCATGTTGGACTGTATGGTGTAGGGCTGGGCGAGATAGGCGTACAGAGCCTGCTCGGCCAGCAGACAGGTATCCTGTAAGCCGCTTCGGACGGCGCCACAGCCGGATTGCTGTTGCCAGTGTTCGCAGGCATTTGCGACGACCAGCAGATGGCCTGCCAGGTTGCCACTGTCAACCGAAGAGACATAGGCGGGTTCCAGGGTCAGCAGGCTTTGGGTGTCATACCAGTTGAAAAAATGGCCCTTGAAGCGAGGCAAGCGTTGCATCACTGCCAGGGTGGCTTCCAGTCGCTTGAGGGTAGCTCCGAGCCCGGCCCAGCCGAAGTCGTTGGCCGCCAGGGTGGCGAGCAAATAGAGCCCCATGTTGGTGGGAGAGGTGCGATGGGCAATGACCTGTTCGGGGCTTTCCTGCACGTTGTCCGGTGGCAACTGGTTGTCAAGGTCGGTGACGAAGGTCTCGAAATAGCGCCAAGTCTGGCGTGCTATCAGCCGCAGTGCCACGGCCTCTTTCACACTGCAAGTGAGCGTCTTGGCCTGACAGGAGGGCCGACTCGTCCAGTACGCGGCCAGTGGCGCCAGTAGCCAGAGCACGCCAAAGGGCAGCACCAGGGGCCAGGCGGTGGGGGTACTGAGCAGCGTCATGGCGCTCGCCCCCATCCCCAGCACCCCCCCGCCACCATCAGCCGATAAAACCCTGCGCAGGCCAGGCGGGGCGCCCCGGCAGTTTGCGCCGCCGTGGTCCACTCCAACAGGTGACGATGGGAGAAAGACAAGCGAAACAGGGTGCGCACTATGGCATCTGTCATGCGCCAGGCCTGATCGACCAGAAAGGCCAGGC
>NZ_CDCA01000028.1 GCF_000820185.1 Aeromonas tecta | reverse complement strand
GATTCAAATTGTTAAAGAGCAGGGTCGATAACTATAACCCTCACTGGTTTGCTTTGCAAGCCAGACCAGACGCGCACTGCGCCGTGCTGATGGGGTCGCATTATAGGGGCTTGGTTCTTTCTGACAAGCAAAAACTATGTGTTTTTTTGAGAAAAGCGTTCAAGTGTTTAATCAACAACCAGTTCGTACAAACTAGCAGCAAGACGGGACTCAAAGGTGATCAAAATAGTACCGGATTGACCGATGCTGACAGGATTAGCTCTCTGTAGCGGGTACCTATATAGGAGAGATAGATCACATGTAATAGAAAAGGGCCCATTGGGCCCTTTCAATCTCGCTATCGCGACAGATCAGATGGAGAAACTGGAACCACAGCCACAGGTAGTCGAGGCGTTGGGGTTGGTCACGATAAAACGGGAACCTTCCAGACCTTCGGTGTAGTCCACGCTGCCACCGACCAGATACTGCAGACTCATGGGATCGATCACCATGGTGACGCCGCTCTTCTCGACAACGGTATCCCCGTCGTTGATCTTCTCGTCAAAAGTGAAACCGTACTGGAAACCGGAGCAGCCCCCCCCAGTGATATAGACCCGCAGCTTGAGCTCGGGATTTTCTTCTTCGGTAATCAAGGTCTTTACCTTGTTCGCCGCCGCATCCGTCATCTGGATTGGCAACGGGGCTTCTGCTACTGCACTCATCACTGACCTCACAACCGTTAAGTCCACTAACATGGAAACCGTGAAATTATCCAATACCCGACCATTCAGTTCAAGTATTCACCACGCTTCTTACTGAACGGCTGGCAAGGGAGCGGGTTGAGCCACCAGCGGTTTGAGTACCTCGCTCCACTCGATCAGTAGCTCCTGAGCGGGTTGCCGGCCTTCTTTGGCTATAGTGATGCGTATCCGATCCGGGATAAAGCCTTCCGGCAATTGCCAGTTCCCTTCCAATAACTGGAAGTAGCGCAAGGCATAACGCCCCTCACCCACCTTCATACCCAACTCCCGGCCACTGAGGGTCTTGGGTTTGTCCGCGAGACTGCCTTCCACCTTTATCTGTACCTGGCCGCGAAACAGCTCGCGCTTCTTGGCCGGCTGGGTCAGGGCCAGACGATAGTGGTAACGACCGGGCACACTGGTCTCCTGCAGGGTCAGGTTGTCGATGACCACCCCCACCTGCTCGCCGGTGGGCCTCATGATCCGCTCAAAGAAGGCCAGCTGGCGTTTTTGCTCCTGCACCTGCGCCTCCTGATCCTTGAGCGTCAGTTGCAATTGTTCGAAGGCCGCCTTCTGGGTCGCCAGCAAGGTCTCTTTAATTCCCAGATCCGTCTTGAGCTGACCAATGGCCTTGCTTTGACGCTCCAGAGTCTCTTGCTGCACCGTCAACAGGCTGCCCTGGGCCAGCTCCTGTCGATTACCAACGAAATAACCGATGATCGCCCCCACTATCAGCACGACCAATACCTTCACGATTCGGGACATAGGGCCTCTTTATGACTGCGCCGCACCACGGCCACTCTCCCCTCACTATACGCGACATCATCTGATTGATGCGGGCAAACAAGGAGTTAACCAGCGGTCACGCTGCTCTCTCCCCGCTTTTGACGCGCAGCAAGCCGTAAAGTTCGCTCCAGGATCTGGGAATAGATGGGGCGCCCGCCCAACCATTGCGCCACCAGGGTAGCCCCTATGGTGGTGATCATCATGGGCAGGATCAGCTGATAGTTGTCGGTCATCTCGGTCACCAACACGATGCCGGTGATGGGGGCCCGCACCGTCGCGGCGAACAGCGCCCCCATGCCGGCGATGGCGAAGGCGCCCGGCTCGATGCCAAGCTCGGGAAAGGCCGCATGAAACAGATGACCAAACACCACCCCGAACAGGGTACCGAGTGCCAGAGTCGGGGCAAAGACCCCGCCGGGGGCGCCGGAGCAGAAACAGATCAGGGTCGCAATCAACCTGACCGAGAAGATGAGGAACAGGGTCGCCATCGCATACTCGCTGCCCAGCAGGTGCGGGATCAGCTCGGTACCACCACCGGTGAGCGAGGGGGCGAACAGCGACAATACGCCGAAGGTGCCCGCCACCAGCATGCCGATGGCGACGAAACGGTGACGCTTGTTCTGGTGCAGCGCCAGGTAACCGTCCTGACAGGCGAGAACCAGCTTGTTGAAGACAAATCCCAGCACGCCGAAACAACCGCCCATAAAGAGGAACAGCCAGAGCGCCTTCAGGGCGGGGGCATCGTAATGAGGCAGGCTTATCACCGGCCCCTGCCCCTTCATGTTTTGCAGCATCAGGGTCGCCATGACGGCGGAGATCCCCACCGCCTTGATGGCGAGGAAGGAGTAACGAAACTGGGGCCGCATCTCCTCCATCACGAACAGGATCCCGGCAAGGGGGGCGTTGAAGGCAGCGGCGAGACCACCGGCCGCCCCTGCCGCCAGCAGGGCATGACCATGCTCCTTGGGCAGCCGGAAGATATCCGCCACCATCTTGCCGAGGTTGCCGCCGATCTGCACCGAGGGCCCCTCCCGTCCCAGCACCATGCCGGAGCTCAGGGTACAGATGCCACCGAAGAACTTGACCGGCAGCACCCGCCACCAGCGCACCGGCCGCAGATCGTCCATGGCCCCTTCAATTTCGGGGATGCCGGAGCCGCCCGCCTCGGGGGCGAAGGTATGAGTGAGGAAATAGCCGACGAAGCCGAGCAGGGCGCTGAAGCCAAATCCCAGCAGGCCGAGCTGCCACCAGGGTCGATCCGCCAATAGGCTGATGCGCTGCGCCATCACCCAGTGCACACCCGATTCAAACAGCCCGCACACCAGACCGGCCAAGAGACCCACCAGGGCCGCCAATAGCAGTACCAGCAGTGGCATTTTATCCTGCTGAATAAGTCGTTGAAGACCGAGTCTGCGGCGCGGGAGCGGTGACTCAGCAGGAGAAGTAGATTGTTGCACCATGAGAAACCATATTCATCTAGCAAGGTTTGAAAACACCCGGCCTCGGCTCGGCTGCCCAGCACAGGGCCTTTCTGCTATAGTCGGCCCGTTTCATGTGCCACGGGGCAGGCCAGAGGCCCGGGTAACGAGAGCGCAAAGCATACTCCACCCCCCGCAGGCTGCCGAGCCGCATTCGGCCATCTTCCCCGGTACGACCACCAAAATCCCATTAAGGATGATCCATGTCAAAATCAGATCAGCTGTTTGAACAGGCCCGCCAGACCATTCCGGGTGGCGTCAACTCCCCGGTCCGCGCCTTCAACGGGGTCGGTGGCACGCCCCGCTTCATCGACCACGCCGACGGCGCCTATCTCTATGATGTGGATGGTCAGGCCTATGTGGACTACATCGGTTCCTGGGGCCCCATGTTGCTCGGCCACAACCACCCCGCCATCAAGGCCGCCGTCATCCAGGCGGTGGAGAAGGGACTGAGCTTCGGCGCCCCCACCGAGATCGAGGTGCTGATGGCCGAGAAGGTGCGCCAGATTGTCCCCTCCATGGAGCAGGTACGGATGGTCAACTCCGGCACAGAGGCCACCATGAGCGCCATCCGCCTGGCCCGTGGCTACACCGGCCGCGACAAGATCGTCAAATTCGAAGGCTGCTACCACGGCCACGCCGATTCCCTGCTGGTGAAGGCCGGCTCCGGCGCTCTCACCCTGGGCCAGCCCAACAGCCCGGGCGTGCCGGCGGATTTCGCCAAGCACACCCTGACCTGCGTGTTCAACGATCTGGCGTCGGTGCGCGACACCTTCAATCAGTACGGCAGCGAGATCGCCTGCATCATCGTCGAACCAGTGGCGGGCAACATGAACTGTATTCCGCCGGTCCCCGGTTTCCTGGAAGGACTGCGCGCCATCTGTGACGAGGCCGGTGCCCTGCTGATCCTGGACGAAGTGATGACAGGTTTCCGCGTCTCCCTGCGCGGCGCCCAGGGCCACTACAATATCGAGCCGGATCTCACTACCCTCGGCAAGATCATCGGCGCCGGCATGCCAGTGGGCGCCTTCGGTGGCAAGAAGAAAGTGATGCAACACATAGCGCCGACCGGGCCTGTCTATCAGGCGGGCACCCTGTCTGGCAACCCGGTGGCCATGGCCGCCGGCCTCGCCATGCTGGATCTGCTGCAAGAGCCTGGCCTGTATGAACAGCTGAGCGCCAAGACCACCCAGGTGGCGGAAGGACTGAAGGCAGCGGCCGCCAAGCACGGTATCCCGCTCGCCATCACCCATGTGGGCGGCATGTTCGGCTTCTTCTTCACCGATGAAGCCGAGATCACCCGCTATGAACAGGTGACTCGCTGCGACATGGAACGCTTCAAGCGCTTCTACCACCTCATGCTGGAAGAAGGCGTCTACCTGGCGCCGAGTGCCTACGAGGCAGGCTTCCTGTCCCTGGCCCACGGCGACAAGGAGATAGCGCACACCCTGGCCGCCGCCGATCGCAGCTTCGCCAAGCTGGCGGGTTAATCCCAGTCCATATAAAGAAGGGCCCTCGCAGGGCCCTTTTCGTTTTTATGCTTTAGCCCTGCTCCAGACGAGCACAGAACCCTGCCCTCACGCCCCATGCTGGTGCGCACTTCTCCCCTTCCCGCTGGTTTTGCCATCCCTTGGTGCAGCAAGCACTCCCCTGATTGTCATAAAGCGGGCCCACTATTTGCACTAGCTCAGGCAGGAGCCCACTTGACCGAGGTGTGTATGGCAGAGATGAGCCCCATCGATGTGCTGCGGCGCTATCAGGAATACGAGACCGAGCTGACCCCCCTGCTGCTGGGGCTGCTCACCCTGCCTCAGGAATCCCTCAAGGATTATCCCTTCGTGCAGACCATAGGTCTGAGCCAGGCAGCGCCGACCATACTGGCCCCCATCCCCGCCCCGCAGGCACAGCTGAAACTGGTGGTGCAGGGCCATGGCCGTGAACTCGGCATCAACCTGCATCAGCTGATTGCCTGGTTGATGGGGGACAGGGAGCGGCGCCGCGCCATCCCCTGGTTCAGGGCCGTTTACGTGGTGCTTAGCTTTGCGCTGTTTCTCATCGTCGCGACCCTGATCTGGCACGGGCTGGAGCAGCTCTACCTCCTGCTGTGCGGCACCCAGCAGAACCGGCTCGGCGCCTTCAGCGCCATCATCTTCCTGACCCTGGCGCTGGCGGTGTTCGATCTCGGCAAGACCATATTGGAAGAGGAGGTGTTGCTGCATAAGGACATCTTTCGCCACAGCGCCATTCGCCGCACCATCACCCGCTTCATCGCCGCCATCCTGATCGCGGTCTCCATCGAGGGGTTGTTGCTGCTGTTCAAGGGGTCGCTCGGCCAGAACGAGTTGCTCTGGCCGGCGGTGGGGGTGATGGGATGTGCGGTGGGCTTGCTGCTGGCGCTGGGGCTCTATGTCTTCCTGGGCGCCAAGGCCGAGGCCGCGCTGGTACAGGCTAGCCTGCGGCGCCCGCCAGCTGAGGTTGAGACTGACGGCGCCCCGCCCGCCAGGAGGCATACATGGTCCAGGAGGTATAGATGACCACGAAGGCCACCAGCCATTTCAGCATCTCCATGTTCATGGACTGCACCAGCTGCGCGGCCAGCACCACCCCGATGGGGCCGAAGATGGCCACCGCCAGCACGGCCTTGGCATCGAAGGCCCCCTTGCGAATGAAGGTGCCCGCCGAGAAGACGCTGAGCACGGCGGTGGATCCCATCATGATGGGGAAGGCCGCCATGGGGTTCATCCCCAGCAGATAGACCAGGGTCATGCAGGGGGCGAACAGGCCGATGCCGACATTCATCAAGACCCCGAAGATGAAGTTGCCGAGTAGCGCTATCCCGAGCTTGTAGCCGGTCAGCCCCATGGCCTCGCCGCCGAGGGGGAAGAGCCCCAACAGGCCGGCGAAGATGAGCCCGGCCACCACCAGCAGGGAGACCGCCATCACCAGCCGTATGGTCTGCCGGTCAAACCCGGCGACGCGCCTCGCCCCCCAGGCGGCACCGGCTGCTGCTGCCGCCATCATGCTGATGAGGGTGAGCGGATCCACCTTGACCGCGCCGATGAAGATGAGGGACTGGGTCACGGTCGGCAGCACGCACTGGCCGTTGAGGGTACCGGGCAGCAGGCGATCATCGATCAGCTTGAACTGCTTGTAGCAGGCGGTCTTCACCGCGAAGCTGCCGACCCCCAGGGTATCGAGAAAGTTGGCCACAAAACCTATGCCCGCCACCGGCCAGAACGGGGTGGGCTCCAGCTCGCCCTTGCGCCGTTTATGATACCAGGCGTGGATCAACATGAAGATAAAGACCAGGGCGCAGCCGATGAACAGCAGGCGTAGCAGATTGATTAACATTGGGGTTCTCCAGCAAGGGCGGCGATTCTAAAGGAGAGCCGCGCAAAAGGCTTGAGCCAGGACAGGTATTTTCCAACAAAAACGGTTCGCACCGCATGATGGTGAGAGTGCGAACTCGAACGACGCTGACCATACTCATTGATGAGGGCGCGAGCCCGGGTTCATCGGTCGTAGTGATGGTCCTTTCGCGACGACCAACAGTCGCCGATGGTGCATAACCAAAAGAAGGCGGTTTATACCGGCCTTCTTTTTTATTGCGCGGCGCTCAGCCGCAAGGGACGCGGCCATCAGCGCAACCAGCGCGGCAACCTGAGTGCGAAGCGCTCGATCAGGCGATCCGACAGCGGTGTCAGCAACAACAACGGCAGGCAGAGCAGGGCGAGGCAGAGCGCGCCGACGTAGACATCCGTCAGCCAGTGGGCACCAGCGAGAATGCGGGGGGCCGAGAACAGGGGCACCATCAGCACGGCACTAACCGCCGCCCAGCGCGGCAGATAGCGCAGGGCGAAACCGGCGAAGATCATCAGAAACAGGGCATGATCGCCGGGGAAACTGTCGCCGGCGGAGTCCTTGGTCGGGATGCTACTGAGCTCGGTAAGCCGCAGTGCCCCCTCCACCATCAGGGTGGGGCTGGGGCGGCTGACCGGCAGCAGGTGGCCAAACTGGTTGATAACCAAGGCCCCCAGCAACATGACCAGGCCCATCGCCACCAGGCGGCGGCGATCCTGCTCATCCGCCCCGAAGAAGCAGATTGCCAGGATCGCGCCCATGCAAGCCAGCGTGGCCAGATCGAACAGCCGGTTATTGGTGATGGCGACCAGGTTGGCCCAGCATGGGGATTCGGCCAGCCAGCCGTTGACCAGCTGGAAGATGACAAGATCCCATCGATCCCAGGGACCATGACCCGGCAAGACGGCCCAGCTGATGGCGAGCAGGCCCCCGACCAGATAGAAAGGTAGCAATTTGCTCATGCCGAGCCTCCCCTCAAAAAGGCTCATGTTAAAACAGAAAATTCGTGAGTTGAATCACAAAAATGTAAAGTTTCATACAGGAAACACATTCTGCCGAATCTTGTACGGGCGGTCTTGCCCGACATAGAACTCGGTACAGTGCTGCCGCCTTGGCGCATCCCCGACTTGCGGCTAGTATGGCCACTCTCTTCAATCAGGATGATGACTATGCGCAGTTACCTTCGCATGATGCTGTTTGCACTCGGGTTGTTGGCGGGGGTGCAGATACCGGGCTTGGTCGATCTCTATTACCAGCGACTGGATGCGCGCCTGCAGCAGGCCAGCCTCAGTCTGGCCCCCTTCCAGCGCACCGCGGATCAGCACTTCGGCGGCGATCTCGATGCCCTGGTCAACCATTACCGCACCAACCCGGATCCTGTCTTTGCCCAGGATGCCACCAGCCTGCTGCATCTGGTGAGTCAGCAGCAGCGCCTGCAGCAGGAGAACGCCTTCCAGGGCAAGCCCTGGTATCAGCAGCTGTCCCATCTGCTGTGGCAAGCGGATCCCCAGCTCTGGCAGGACACCCTGCAAAACTACAGCTACGTGGTGCCCCTCAAGCAGGCCGCCATCTTCTGCGGCATGACGGTGGGTCTGCTCGCGTCCCTGGCGGGCGATCTGCTACTCACACTTCTACTGCTGCCCTTCCGTGCCCGCCAACCCGCGCCTCGTCGCAGCCTGCGCTGAGCCGGGAGCCCTCAATCTGACACCAAAAAGGGGCCTGATGGCCCCTTTTTAACGGGTCTGATCTCCCTATTCGAAGGGTTCGAGATAGGCCTGAATCGCCTTCTTCAACCAGGCGAGTACCTTGCCGTGGTGAGCATTCTCCGACAGATAGACCCCGTAATCGCGCCATTGCAGGCTGAACTTGTGCTTCAGGGTCAACAGCTCCCCCTGGCGCAGTTGGCTCTGGATCAGCGGTGACGGCAGTACAGCCCAGCCGAGCCCATCGAGCACCGCATCGCGCATCAACTCGAAGCTGGACAGGCCGATGTGCTGCCCGCCGATGGGCAACAGGCTCTTGAGGGAGAACTCGTCAACGTAGGAGAGGGTGACCTGGGTGTGACCGGTCAAATCCTGCTGCAGCACCCGTTTCAGGCTCGCCAGCGGGTGACTCGGCGCCACCACCATCAGGGTGCGGATCGGGTTGAGCACATCGATATTGAGACCACTGCGCTCCTGCTCCTCGGTGATGAGGCCGAAGGCGGCGTCCACAAAGCCCTCTTCGACCAGGGCGGGCAACTCCGGGGGCGACGCCAGCACCAGCGAGATACTGGTGCCGGGGAACTGACGGCGCAGAGTACCCAGCATGTCGCGCCAGACCGATTCCGGGATGGCGTCGTCCCGCGCCACCCGCAGCGCCACCTCGGCCCCCGAGGCATGGTGCTCGCACTTGAGTTGCAGGCTGTTGGCCGCCTGCAACAGTCGCTTGCAGTCGTCCAGCACCTGTTCACCTATCTCGGTCAGCCGGCTCCGGTTTGCCCCTCGTTCAAAAAGGTCGACGCCAAGCTCGACTTCCAGCGCGGCGATCGCCGTGCTGACCGCGCTGCGACTCTTGCCAAGCCGCCTGGCTGCATTGGCGATAGAGCCACTGTCTGCTGATTCTACAAAGAGTTGTATCTGATTAAGCTTCATAACGGCGGCTGACTGCGGAGTATCCGATCTCTACCTTAGCTTGCCCGCTGGGCGTGAGGCAAACCCTTGGCGTCTGATTAATCGATGCTCAGCGACACCAACGCCTCAATTTGCCACGGCTATCATTCCCTGGTCGCAGCAACAAAAGGATCGTTATATGTTATTCAGTCGCATGCTTTTGGCCCGGATTTTTCTGACCGGTGCCATTCTGACCGAGGTCGTCGGTACCTCCTCCATGGCCTTCATTCCCGACAACGAGGCGAGCTGGCTCAACTATCTGCCCATGTGGATACTGATCGCCCTCTCCTATCTGATGTTGGCCAAAGCCGCCAAAACAATTTCCATTGGTATTGCGTTCGCCTTGTGGGAGGGGCTGGGGATAGGGCTCATCACCCTCGTCTCCATGCTGTTTCTGGATTACGACATCAGCACTCAGGAGCTGATCGGCCTGGCGCTGGCAATAGTGGGCATTGTTATGGTGACGATGGGCGAGACCCATGACGAGGTCGCACCGCCCAGCAAGCAGCAGGAGGCCGTATGCACCCATTGATCATCGTACTGGGCGCGGCCTTGCTGGACATAGGCGCCAACATGGCCATCAACCGCTCGGTCGGCTTTCGCTACAAGGGCTGGGGCTTTCTCGGCATCCTGCTGGTGCTGTGCGCCTTCACCCTGCTCTCCGAGGCGGTGAGCACCGGCAAGATAGATCTCGCCATCGCCTATGCCACCTGGGGCGCCATCGGCATCCTCGGTACCGCACTCGGCGGCCTGCTGCTGTTTGGCGAGCGGCTCAAACCCATCGGCTGGGCTGGCATTCTGGTGATGGCGCTGGCCGTGGCGCTGCTGACCACCGCATGATCCACTCAGAAATGGCATGAAAAAAGCCGCCCGGTTTGCCGGGCGGCTTTTTATCAGTCAAAGAGACAAGTAAAACATCACAAAACAGACTAACTCTCTACCTCATACAGCTCCAATGGCAGGTCATCCGGATCGGCGAAGAAGGTAAAGCGCCGACCGGTCAGCTCGTCCACCCTGACTGCCTCCACCTCGATCCCGTGCTGTTGCAGGTGAGCGATGACCTTATCCAGATCTCCCACCCGAAATGCCAGGTGGCGCAGGCCGCAGGCCTCCGGCCTTGAGGGCCGCGCCGGGGGCGTCGGGAAGCTGAACAACTCCAGCTGGCTGCCATCAGGCAGTGCCAGATCCAGTTTCCAGGATTGGCGCGCCTCGCGCAGGGTCTCATTGATGATGGGCAGCCCCAGCACCTGATGATAGAAGTGGCGCGAGCGCGCATAGTCGCTGGCGATGATGGCCACATGGTGGATGCCATCAAAGAGGGGAACCGTCATATCCACTCCATAACAACGGGCGGCCAGGCCGCCCGTCTCGTTAGTTGAAGAAACCGCTGAACCAGTTATCCAGCGCGTTGGCCGGGTTGGCGACAGGACTGGCGCAGCTCATGGGCTCGCCCAACCCGGCCAGCTTGGCCGGCACCTGCATGCTGCCGGGGCAATCGCTGGCAACTCGGACGCCGCTGGTACGGGAGAAGTTGGCCCAGCTCACCCCTTCCGGCATGTTCAGCGCCAGGCTGTTGACTCCGCGCTGGCTCATGTAGCCACTGAACAGCTGCAGAGCGCCGCTGGCACCGGTCAGCCCGGCCGGGGTGTTGTCGTCGCGGCCCACCCAGATGCTCACCAGTTCGTTGTTGTCGAGCCCGGTAAACCAGGAGTCACGCAACTCGTTGGTGGTCCCTGTCTTGGCGGCCATGGTGGCCCCGGGGAACTTGGCGCTCAGGGCGCGGGCCGTGCCCTGACTCACCGTCTTGGACATGGCGAACAGGGTCAGCCAGCTGGCCTGGGGATCCGCCACTCGCTTGGCGGCCTGATCGTGCTGATAGAGCAGGCTGCCATCGCTGTTGATCACCGCACGGATGGCCGACAGCGGCTGGGTCAGCCCCTGGTTGGCGATGGGCAGATACATCTGGTTCACCTCCATCGGTGACAGCGCCACCGCCCCCAGCACCAGCGACGGATAGGGTTGGATCTCCTGCTCCACCCCCAGCTTGTGCAGGGTGTCGACCACCTTGTCCAGCCCCACCTGCAGACCGAGGTTGACGGTCGGCACGTTGAGGGAGCTGGCCAGCGCCTCCATCAGCGGCACACTCTGGCGGAACTTGCGATCGTAGTTCTGGGGCGTCCAGACTTGGCCATCCTGGCCGCGAATGCGAATAGGTTGATCCTTGAGTGGCGTGCCCAAAGTCAGGCCGTTGGAGAGACCGGTGAGATAGACCGCCGGCTTGACCAGGGAGCCTATCTGACGGCGGGCATCCAGCGCGCGGTTGAAGCCGGCGTAGCGCGGATCCCGGCCACCCACCATGGCGACCACTTCCCCCTTGTGCCAGTCGGAGACCACCATGGCCGCCTCCAGCTTCTTTTTGCCACGCTGCTTCTCGATGGTGGCCAGACCCGACTGCACCGCCTGCTCGGCGGCATGCTGGGCGATGGGATCCAGGCTGGTGAAGATCTTGAGGCCGGACTGCTTGAGCAGATCCGGGCCGAAGCGGCTCTGGATCTCGCGCTTGAGCAGGCCCATGAAGGCCGGGGTGCGGCCATAGCTCATCTGACCACGGGTGATGATGCCAAGGGGCTGCTTGCTGGCCAGCTCATACTCGGCCGGTTGCAGGCTGCCGTGATCCATCAACAGCTTGAGTACCAGATCCCGGCGTGCCTTGGCCCGATCCGGGAAGCGCCAGGGATCGTAATAGGAGGGGCCCTTCACCATGCCCACCAGCAGGGCCACCTGATCGATGTCCAGCTCGTTGACCGGGATGCCGAAGTAGAAGTAAGAGGCGAGCCCGAAGCCATAGACCCCTTGCGAGAAGTTCTGCCCCAGATAGACCTCGTTGAGGTAGGCCTCCAGGATCTCGTCCTTGCTGTAGCGATAATCGATCAGCACCGCCATGTAGGCTTCCTGGGCCTTGCGCCACAGGCTGCGCTCGCGGGTCAGGAAGAAGTTCTTGGCCAGCTGCTGGGTGAGGGTACTGCCGCCCTGCACGGTGCGACCGGCCAGCACGTTGGCAACCATGGCTCGCATGATGGCCACCGGCGAGACGCCGCCGTGCTGGTAGAAGTCTCTATCCTCGGTGGTGAGCAGGGTGATCAGCAGGCTGTCCGGCACCTCGGCGATGCGCACCAGCAGGCGATCCTCCCGATCCTCGGTGTTGAGTCGGTCGAGCAACACCGGGTCCATCTGGGCGTAACCGAGCTGGCGCTGGTTCTCCAGGGACTGGATCCCCTCCAGCCGTGCGCCGTTGAAGGTCAGCCGCAAACCACGGGCCCCGTCGGCACCGTCCGAGAAGGCAAACGGACGGCGGATCAGCTCGATCTTGTTGCCGTTGACCGCATATTCCCCCGGGGTGTGCGGCTGGCGAACCTGCTTGTAGCTCAACATGTTGAGCTCGCGCATCATCTGGGCCTGGGAGAGGCGCTGGCTGGGGTAGAGCTCCAGCGGACGGCTATAGACCATCACCGGCAACTGCCACTTCTCGCCGTCGAAGCGCTCGCGTACCTTGGTATCGAGGTAGATGCCAAATACCACCATGAAGGCCCCCACCACCAGGGACAGCTTGAAGCCAAGCCAGAACAGCTTGCGCCAAAGGGTGCCTTTGGGCGCCGCCTTCTTGGGGGTACGCTTGCGTTGTTGCGTTGCCATAAATCCTCTTTGCCTTTCCTTTCTACTTTGTAATGTCGTGTTCGCGCTCGTCCGAGTACGCCGCTGCGCGGCTTATCGAACCAACGGCCGGGCACTCAATACCCGTTATTCCTGCAATCCCATCCGCTTCTTGGTGACCTTGGTCGGCATCGCCTCCAGCGGGTTGTCCGGCCAATAGTGGCGGGGATAGCGCCCCTTCATCTCTTTTTTCACCAGCGCGTAGGAGCCGGCCCAGAAGGCGGCGAGATCCGCGGTGATCTGCAGCGGCCGCTGGGCCGGGGAGAGCAGCTCCACCACCAGCGCCACCCGGCCATCGGCCACGCAGGGGGTACTGGCCTGGCCGAACATCTCCTGGATGCGCACCGGGATCACCGGCGCCTGACCCGGCTGATAGCGAATGCGCACCCGGCTGCCGGTGGGGGCGGTAAAGTGGCTCGGCAGCGCCTCGTCCAGCCGCTTGGGCAGTGGCCAGGGCAAGGACTGGCGCAGTATATCAGACAGCTTGAGCCGCTTGAGCTGCTCCAGTCGGGTCATGCCCGCCACCGCGGGCAACAGCCACTCTTCCAGCCGAGCCAGCAGGCTCTCCTCGTCCATGGCAGGCCACCCCTCGTCCGGCAACCAGTCGGCGGCGCAGCGCAGCCGGGCAAGCAATCCTTCGCTGCTCTCATCCCAGGACAGCACGTGTAGCCCCTTGCGGCGAATGCCTTGCAGCAGGCAGCGCCCCTTCTGCTCGTCCGACAACTCGGTCAGCGGACGCTGGCTCAGTACCAGTTCGCCGAGCACCTGCTGGCGCTCGGCGCGCACCCGCTCTTCGCGCTCGTCCCAGTCAAACCACTGCCGTTCGCTCACCAGCTCGGGCAGCAAACGTACCAGCTCGTCCAACTCCACCGGCTCGGCGATGAAGATGCGGCTGCCGCGCTCATTCTGGCCCATCTCCACGGCGACGATCGCCGCTTGTCCCTGACAGGGGTGACCTTCTACCAGATCGCAGCTCACCCCACCACTGAGCTGATAACGGCTGGCACTGCGCAACTTGCCGATCCTGTCCGGCCAGGCGAGGGCGCAGAGCAGCCCCAACCATTGGCCCTGAGCCTGCCCGGGGCGCACGCCGAGCCGCTCAAACCAGCGGGCGGCGCCCTGGCGCAGGGCCCCCAGGCGGCGATGGAACAGCACAGACAGGCGCTCCGATCCTCGCAGATCTTCTTCCAGCAGCGCCACCAGATAAGCGGCATCGGCGACAATCCCTGTCAGACCCTCTGTCTCCAGCGCCCGGGCGCGCAGCAACAGCCGCGCCAGCCGGGGGTGGGTACCGAAGGCCGCCATGGCCCGCCCCTGAGGGGTAAGTTGTTGATCCGCTTCAGGCTGCATGGCGCCGAGCGCCACCAACAAGCGCTGGGCGCTGGCCACGGCGGCGGCAGGGGGCGAGTCCAACAAGGGCAGGCTCTCCACCCTGGCGCCCCACTGGGCGGCATCCAGCAGCAGACCGGTCAGCTCCTGGGTCAGGATATCGGGCGGGCTCTGCTCGGCGAGGCGATCCTGCACCTCGCTGCTCCACAGCCGGTAGCAGACGCCAGGGCCGAGACGGCCGGCGCGGCCGGCCCGCTGGGTGGCGGAGGCTCTGGCAATCTGGCGGGTCTCCAGCCGGGTGACCCCACTTTTCAGATCGAAGGAGGCGCGCCGCTCCAGCCCGCTGTCGATGACGACCGAGACCCCTTCGATGGTGAGGGAGGTTTCCGCCACATTGGTGGTGAGCACCAACTTGCGGCTGCCCGCCGGCGCTGGCTCGATGGCGGCCTGCTGGGCCGCCATGTCGAGGCGGCCATAGAGCGGGGCGAGGCGCACATCGTCCGGCAACCGCCCCTCCAACCATTGCGCCAGCCGCTCTATCTCCCCCTGCCCCGGCAGGAATACCAGGGCACTGCCGGCGTGACTGGCCAGCGCCTCCAACACCACGGCGCCCACCTGTGGCTCCAGCCACTGCTGGCGATTGGCGGGGCGATAGTGGTAGTCGATGGGAAAGCCGCGCCCCTCGGAACGGATGACCGGCGCATCCGGCAGAAGGCTCTCCAGCGCCATGCCATCCAGGGTGGCGGACATGATCAGCAGCTTGAGATCGTCTCGCAGCCCCTGTTGACTCTCAATGGCGAAGGCCAGAGCAGTGTCGGCATGCAGGCTGCGCTCGTGGAACTCATCGAAGATCACCAGCGAGACGCCCGCGAGCTCGGGGTCTTGCTGCAGCATCCGGGTCAGCACCCCTTCGGTGACGATCTCGAGCCGGGTCTTGGCACTGACCCTACTCTCGCCGCGCACCCGCAGCCCGATGCGATCTCCCACCTTCTCCCCCAGCTGGCGGGCCAGGAAGCTGGCGATGTTGCGCGCCGCCAGCCGGCGTGGCTCCAGCATGATGATGCGACCGTGCAACCGGTGCTGGCGCACCAGCTCCAGCGGCAGCAGGGTCGACTTGCCCGCGCCGGGGGGCGCCTGCAGGATCACGCTGGCATGAGTGTCGATGGCATCAAACAGCTCGGGCAGCACCGAAACGATGGGGAGTTGGGACAAAGCGGCGAGAACCTTCTGTGGTGACCTTAAAAGCGGCGTCTATTCTGCCATAGCATCTGCTGCCACCGTGAGTGGATCGCGCCGGCGAGACAGGAGCCGGCTGGCTGCCATAGAATGGGGGCAATCCCTGCGCGCAACGAGGCCAGATTACCCGCATGCCAAGACTCTTCTTCGCCCTGCCCCTGCACGAGCTCGCCCCCACCCTGACCGAGTGGCGTGAACAGCGCCCCTGGCCCGGTCTGCCGGTGCCGGCGGCCAATCTGCACCTGACCCTGGCCTTTCTCGGCGATGCCGACGAGGTCACCCTGGCCCGGCTGATGGCCGCCGCCGAGCGTCAACACTGCCCGCCACTGAGCATCCGGCTGGATCAGACCGGTTGGTTCAACCGTGCCAAGGCCGCCTGGGTGGGGCCGCGCGAGTGGCCGAACGAGTTGAATGTGCTGGCCAAGGCCCTGCGCCGCCACGGTGAGAAACTGGGACTTGGCAATGGCGAGCAGGGCTATCGTCCCCACGTCACCCTGTCGCGCAAGGCGAGCGAAGCCCCCGCCGAGCTGCCGGCGCCGGATCTGGTGCTGCAGGCCGATAGCTTCTGCCTCTATCAGTCCGTCAGCACCCCGGTGGGGGTTCAATACGAGCCGCTTGCCTGCTGGCCCCTGCGGGCCCGCAGCAAGGCCGCCGAAGCAGCACCGAGCGAGCAGCCGGTCTGATGCATATCGCTTCCCCTGCGCTATCCGGCCCACGGATTGGCCACCCGCCACACCAAGACACCATAGAGAACAGAGCCCCATGATCTTCGATCCCCCTTTGCAATCCGGCCTGCTGGTCTCCCGCTATAAACGCTTCCTGACCGACGTGCAGCTCGACAGTGGCGAGACCATCACCATCCACTGCGCCAACACCGGTGCCATGACCGGCTGCGCCGAGCCGGGCACCCGGGTCTGGTATTCCACCTCAAACAACCCCAAGCGCAAGCTGGCCCACAGCTGGGAGATCGCCGAAAGCCCGGCGGGCCACTTCATCTGCGTCAACACCGCGCGGGCCAACCAGATTGCCAAAGAGCTGATCGAGCAAGGGCAGCTTGCCCCGCTGACGGGGTACGCCAGGCTGCGTACCGAGGTGAAATATGGCGAAGAGAACAGCCGCATCGATCTGCTGCTGGAAGATGATGACAAGCCGAGCTGCTACATCGAGGTCAAGTCCGTGACCCTTCTCGACGAGCGGGAACAGCCTGGCATGGGTTACTTCCCCGATGCGGTCACCACCCGCGGCGCCAAGCACTTGCGTGAATTAATGGCCATGAAGGCGGCAGGCCACAGAGCTGTGTTGTTATTCATGGTGTTGCACTCGGGGATCGCGCGGATGCGTCCGGCAGCCCATATAGATCCGCACTATAGTCAGCTTATTGATCAAGCCATGGCGGCAGGGGTTGAAATTTTATGCTATCGCCCCCATGTTGGGGTCCAGAGCATGGTGGCTCAAAGCTTTATTCCGTTTGAATCTGACCACCTGCAACCCGAGGGCAGCGAATAAATGCTGGGATGGGTAACATTATTGGTAAGGCTTGTTTGCCTCCAGTTGACCCTTCTGCTATAGATACCGCCCTCAATTTACGGATGGCACGAGTCGCGTGCTGAATTAGGAGACAGGGCATGCCAACAGGCGAAAACAGGAAATCTCTGGGCCCCCTGGCCATTGCGGGTGTCGAGCCTTACCAGGTCAAAGCCGGTGAGGAGTACATGAATGACCAACAGAAGGTTCATTTCCGCAAGATCCTGGGAGCCTGGCGTAACCAACTGATGCAGGAAGTTGACCGCACCGTTGACCACATGAAGGATGAGGCTGCCAATTTCCCGGATCCAGTCGATCGCGCCGCGCAGGAAGAAGAGTTCGCGCTCGAGCTGCGCACCCGCGACCGTGAACGCAAGCTGATCAAGAAGATCGAGAAGACCTTGCTGCTCCTCGAAGAAGACGACTTTGGTTACTGCGAACATTGCGGTATCGAAATTGGTATTCGTCGCCTGGAAGCCCGTCCGACTGCCGACCTCTGTGTCGACTGCAAGACGCTGGCTGAAATCAAGGAAAAGCAGATGGCTGGCTGATGCCGACCCTCGACATAGACAGAAAAAGGGAGCTTGCGGGCTCCCTTTTTTATTGAGCTTTCAGCACCACAGTCCCAGAATGTTGCCTCAATGCACCGCCCACCCGAATCTCCATGGTCATGACTCCAGCTTCCTCGCCCCGCACGCAACCCTATGTCGGCCGTTTTGCCCCCTCCCCTTCGGGCCCGCTCCACTTTGGCTCGCTGATTGCCGCCCTCGGCAGCTTCTTGCAGGCCAGGTCGCAAGCGGGACGCTGGCTGGTACGCATCGAAGACATAGATCCGCCGCGGGAGATGGTCGGCGCCAGTGAGCTTATCCTCCGCACCCTGGAGGCCCATGGCCTCTACTGGGATGGGGAAGTGATGTTCCAGAGTCAGCGCCACGGCCGCTATGACGAGATCATCGAGCGACTCTACCGGGCGGGAGATCTCTACTGGTGCCGCTGCACCCGGCGCGAGATCATGGCCGCTGGTGGCTTCTATGGCGGTCACTGCCGCAGCCTGGGGCTGCCGCCAGAGGAGTGCGCCGCCCGGCTGCGCCAACATAGGCCCGTCTACCATTTCGACGATGCGCTGCAAGGCCGCATCGCGGTGCCTGCCGAACTGGCGGAGGAGGACTTCATCGTTCGCCGCCGGGACGGGCTCTACGCCTATAACCTGGCGGTAGTGGTGGATGACATGGACAGCGGTATTACCGAGATAGTGCGCGGCGCCGATCTGCTGGAGCCCACGGTGCGCCAGATTGCACTCTACCAGACCCTGGGAGCCACCGTGCCCGACTGGGTACATTTGCCGCTGGCGGTGCTGGCCGATGGCAACAAGCTCTCCAAGCAGAACCACGCCCCGGCACTGGCGCTGGACGAGGTGCGACCGGCGCTGTGGCAGGCGCTCGCCTTCCTCGGCCAGCGCCCACCCGCCGAGCTGATGGCCTGTACCATCGAGGAGATGATCGGCTGGGGAATCGCACACTGGCGGCTGGATAGGGTTCCCCGCCAACAGAAGTTGGCCCTGGAAACCAAGTAAAGGGAGCGCTCTCGTTTTTACCTGGCCAGAGCCAAACTGAGGGTACTGACCACACAGTTTCTCATTTGGTCAAGCCTGAGCTAGATGAAGAGACCGCTCAATTTTTTAGACAAGCAGGTCCAAACCAGGTGAGCAGACCGCACAGTTTCTCATTTGATCAAGCCTGAGCTAGATGAATAGACCGCTCAATTTTTTAGGCAAGCAGGTCCAAACCAGGTGAGCAGACCGCACAGTTTCTCATTTGGTCAAGCCTGAGCTATGATAGGCCGCTATTTTTTGGCCTCCCGTCAATTTGAAGTCATGAAGAGGTGTACCATTTTTTCCCAGATCGCAAACTTTTGCCGCAAGGTGCTTGGCAAGGATGACAGCGAGCAGTCGGTGGAATCAACCCTGCCGGCCCACGTAGCCGGCCAGCGTCGTACCTTAAGCCGTGACCAGCACCCCATCTCGCGCAAAGAGATCAGCGAGAATGCACTCAAGGTGCTCTACCGCCTGAACAAGGGCGGCTATGACGCCTACCTGGTCGGTGGTGGAGTTCGGGATATTCTGCTCGGGAAGACGCCAAAGGATTTCGACATCGCCACCAACGCGACGCCGGAGCAGATCAAGGCATTGTTCAGCAACTGCCGCCTGATCGGCCGCCGCTTCCGCTTGGCTCACATCGTCTTTGGTCGTGACGTGATCGAAGTGGCCACCTTCCGGGGTCACCACCATCAGGTCAATACCAGCAAGCATGTGTCGGCCCAGTCGGATGAAGGCATGCTGCTGCGTGACAACGTCTATGGCACCATCGAAGAGGATGCCGAGCGCCGTGACTTTACCGTCAACGCCCTCTACTACAGTGCCCGGGACTTCACCCTGCACGATTTCGAGGGTGGCATCGAGGATCTCGCCCAGCGCAAGCTGGAGCTGATCGGTGACCCCGAGACCCGTTACCGGGAAGATCCGGTGCGGATGCTGCGCGCCGTGCGCTTCGCCGCCAAGCTGGACATGACCATCAGCCCACGCACCGCCGCTCCCATCAAGGAGCTGGCACCGCTGCTGCAGGACATTCCCGCCGCCCGCCTGTTTGAAGAGACACTCAAGTTGTTCCTCGCCGGCGATGGTCTGGCGACCTACAAGCTGCTGCGCGAATACGGGCTGTTCCAGCCGCTGTTCCCGCAGGTCGCCGCGCTGTTCACCCCGCACGGCAACTCGCCGTTCGAGCAGTTCATCGAGCATGCCCTGACCGACACCGACACCCGGGTGCGTGAAGACAAGCGGGTTACCCCCGCCTTCCTCTACGCCGCCCTGCTGTGGGGAGCGGTCGAAGCCCGCGCCCGTGTGCTGGAAAATGAGAGCGGCCTGCCCTGGCACGATGCTTTCATGCTGGCCATCAACGAAGTGCTGGACGCTCAGGTGCGCATCATCGCCGTGCCGCGCCGCTTCACCACGGACGTACGTGACATCTGGGCACTGCAGCAGCGACTGACTCGTCGCCAAGGCCGTCACCCAGAACGCGCCATGGAGCATCCGAAGTTCCGCGCGGCCTTTGACTTCCTGTTGCTGCGCAACCGGGTCGAACGGGGCCTGGGCGAGCTCGCCAGCTGGTGGGAGCGCTATGTGGAATCCAACCCGGATGTGCGCCCGCAGCTGCAGCGGGAAGCGACTCGTCGTCCTGCGAGCGGTGAACGCGCCCCGGCCACTGAACCGCGTAGCGGTGACGGTGAGAAACGTGGCACCAACAGCCGCAATCGCCGTCGTCCCCGCCGCCGCAAACCCAAAGCGGCCGAGTGATCCTCTGATGACCGAGGTCTTCGTTGCCATCGGCTCCAACCTGGGGGATCCCATCGCCCAGGCCAGGCGCGCCGTCATCGCGTTGGCGGCGCTGCCGCAGACCGAGCTGCAACAGGCCTCGCCACTTTACGGCAGCCGCCCCATGGGCCCTGCCGATCAGCCGGACTACGTCAATGCCGTGGTGCGACTGCACACCCGGCTCGGCCCCCTGGCCTTGCTGGATGAATTGCAAAGAATCGAGTTGGAACAGGGACGTGTGCGCAAGGACGAGCGTTGGGGTCCAAGGACCCTGGATCTGGATCTGCTGCTCTATGGCGAGCAACGCATCCAGCATGAACGCCTGACCGTTCCCCACTACGGCATGAAGGAGCGGGAATTCGTCCTGCTCCCTCTCGCCGAACTTGCACCCGCTCTGGTACTGCCCTGCGGTACCCCGCTCGCCGAACTGGTCGCCCGCTGCCCGCGCAATGGTCTCGAGATCATTGCCGACGCCACGGGTGCGTAGACGAGTCGATGCCATGTGCCAGATAGCCACCGCCCTCTTGCTGCAACCAGCATCACCCCGTCAGTCATTCACCGCCATCGCTACCCTGATGGGCGAGTAGGAGCAACGTTATGAGCAAGATCACCACCACAGGCCTGCTGAAGATGAAGCAAGACGGCCAAAAAATCACCGCCATCACCGCCTATGACGCCAGCTTCGCCAAGCTGTTTGACGATGAAGGCGCTCAGGTGCTGCTGATCGGTGACTCTCTCGGCATGGTGCTGCAAGGGGGGGAAGACACCCTGGGCGTCAACATGGATGAGATGGTCTACCACACCCGCTGCGTGGTGCGTGGCACCAGCAAGGCGCTGGTGGTGAGCGACATGCCGTTCATGAGCTACGCCACCCCGGAGCAGACCTACCAGAATGCCGCCCGCCTGATGGCTGCTGGCGCTCGCATGGTGAAGATGGAAGGGGGCGACTGGCTGTGTGACAGCATCCGCCACCTGACCCGCAACGGCGTGCCGGTCTGCGGTCACCTCGGCCTGACCCCGCAGTCCGTACACGTGTTTGGTGGCTTCAAGATCCAGGGCCGCGACGAGTTCCAGGCGCAGGAGATGTATCGTCAGGCCCTCGAGCTGCAAGCCGCCGGCATCCAGCTGCTAGTACTGGAATGCGTACCGGTCGCCCTGGCCGAGCGCATCACCAAGGCGCTGCGCATCCCGGTCATCGGCATCGGGGCCGGTCCCGCCACCGACGGCCAGATCCTGGTGATGCACGATGCCTTCGGCATCACCTCCGGCTATGTGCCCAAGTTCACCAAGAACTTCCTGGCCGAGACCGGTGACATGCATGCCGCCATCCGCCTCTATGTGAAGGAGGTCAGCGAAGGCACCTTCCCGGGCCCCGAACACTGCTTCAACTGATTACACGCCTCAGGGCAAGAGCGGGGGCACAGGCCCCCGCTTCGCTATTCTTACCTGGTCGATTTCGTCCCTCTCTTTGATATATCTGAAGGTGAATTGCTGATGTTGGTCGTTAATAATCCCGCCGCGCTGCGTGAGCAGATCGGTCAATGGCGCCGCGAAGGGCGCGTCATCGCATTCGTGCCCACCATGGGCAATCTGCATCAGGGCCATCTCACTCTGGTTGAACAGGCCCGCAGCCACGGCGAGAAGGTGGTGGTCAGCATCTTCGTCAATCCCTTGCAGTTCGACAAGGCCGAGGATCTCGCCAACTACCCGCGCACCCTGGAGCAGGACTGCGCCGCCCTGCAAGCCGCCGGCGTGGATCTGGTGTTCACCCCGACCCCCGAGCTGATGTATCCCCAGGGTCTGGCCAGCCAGACCTTCGTCGAGGTGCCTGGCCTCTCCGGCCTGCTGGAAGGCGCCCTGCGTCCCGGTCACTTCCGTGGTGTCAGCACCGTCGTCGCCAAGCTGTTCAATCTGGTGCAGCCGGACGTGGCCTGCTTCGGCCAGAAGGATTACCAGCAGCTGGCACTGATCCGCAAGATGGTGGCAGACATGGCCATGCCGGTGCAGATCGTCGGCGTGCCCACGGTGCGAGCCGACGATGGCCTGGCGCTCTCTTCGCGCAACGGCTATCTCAGCGCCGCCGAGCGCGCCCTGGCCCCCGAGCTGGCCCGTACTATGAACTGGATTGCCGAGCAGATTGAAGCTGGCGATCACCACCTGCCCTCTCTGGTGGCCCAGGCCAGCCAGCGCCTCGACAACGCCGGTTTCCAGACCGATGCCATCGACATCGTCGATGCCGATACCCTGGAATCAGCCAGCGCCAGCAGCGAACGGCTGGTGATCCTGATGGCGGCCTATCTCGGCAAGGCCCGTCTCATCGACAACCGCGTGGTCACCCGCCAGCAGGCCTGATCCCAGAGGAAATTGTTATGTCCAAGAAGGTTTATTGCATCGCCCAGTTCCAGCCCAAAGAGGGTCAGGAGCAGGCCCTGTTCCAGGTGTTGCAGGGGCTGGAGCCCAACACCCTGCGAGAGGATGGCTGCCAGCAGTACATTGTCACCCGCCACATCCCTAGCCCCTTCGCCGGTGGCGAGAGTTTCCCCATCGCCTTCAACGAGATCTGGCGCGACATGGCGAGCTTCGAGGCGCACTGCCAGCGTGCCGAGATCAAGGCGTTCTTCGAGCGCTATTGCCTCGCCGATGACGGCCTGGCGGCCAAGTGGAACGTCTGCATCTACAGCGACGAGCCCGAAGGCTACGATGCCCCTGCCCTCTGAAGCGGGCGATGAGCAAAGAAAAGGCGCCCGCAGGCGCCTTTTTCATGGCTGAAACTCAGTGCCGCAGCCCGGTGCCGCGGGAGATGAGCCACCAGGCCAGGGCGTAGAACACCACAATAAAGCCGATGATGATGAGGTAGGCGGTGCCGAGCGGCACGTCCGAGATGCCGAGGAAGCCGTAGCGGAACGCGTTCACCATGTAGATGATCGGGTTCACCTGGGAGACCCCCTGCCAGAACGGCGGCAGCAGGGTAATGGAGTAAAATACCCCGCCAAGGTAGGTGAGCGGCGTCAGCACGAAGGTCGGGATGATGCTGATGTCGTCGAAGGTCTTGGCAAACACCGCGTTGATCAGCCCCGCCAGCGAGAACAGGATGGCGGTCAGCAGCACGGTGAAGCAGACGCTGAACAGATGATGGATCTGCAGCGGCACGAAGAACAGCGACACTAGCGTGACGATGAGGCCGACACAGAGGCCACGGGCCACCCCACCGCCCACGTAACCGGCGATGATGACGTAGTTCGGCACCGGCGCCACCAGCAGCTCCTCCACGTTGCGCTGGAACTTGGCGCTAAAGAAGGAGGAGGCAACGTTGGAGTAGGCGTTGGTGATGACCGACATCATGATGAGGCCGGGCACGATGAACTCCATGTAGCTGAAGCCCCCCATCTCACCGATGCGCGAACCTATGAGGTTGCCGAAGATGACGAAGTAGAGGCTCATGGTGATGGCCGGCGGCACCAGCGTCTGCAGCCAGATCCGGGTGAAACGCACCACTTCCTTGGTCAATATGCTCTTGAAGGCGATGTAATAGGTGTTGGCGTTCATGGATTACAACCCTCTATCAGCAAAGTGATGCACTCAATCTTGAAATTCATGCCTTGCGACCCTCTTCCACCAGATTGACGAACAACTCTTCCAGCCGGTTGGCCTTGTTGCGCATGCTGAGCACCTGCACGCCCTGGGCGGAGAGTTGCTCAAACAGGCTGTTGAGGGACTGGCTCTTGTCCAGATCCACCTCCAGGGTGCGCTCATCCTGCATGCGGCCCTGAAACTCGGGCACATTGGGCACGGCGGAGCCGGGGGCCAGGTCCAGCATGAAGGTCTCGCGGCCCAGCTTGCCGAGCAGGTTTTTCATGCTGGTATTTTCAATCAGCCGCCCCTTGTCGATGATGCCGATGTTGCGGCACAGCATCTCCGCCTCTTCCAGGTAGTGGGTGGTGAGTATGATGGTGACGCCCTGCTCGTTGAGCTGTTGCAGGAACTGCCACATGGAGCGGCGGATCTCGATGTCGACCCCGGCGGTCGGCTCATCCAGGATCAGCAGCTTGGGCTCATGCATCAGGGCGCGGGCGATCATCAGACGGCGCTTCATGCCGCCGGAGAGGGTGCGGGCCGCCATGTCGCGCTTGTCCCACAGATCGAGCTGACGCAGGTATTTCTCGGCGCGCACCTTGGCCTCGCCGCTCGGCACGCCATAGAAACCGGCCTGATGGGTGACTATCTGGCTCACCTTCTCGAACTGGCTGAAGTTGAACTCTTGCGGCACCAGACCGAGCTGGGCCTTGGCATGCTCCAGCTGGCCGTCGATATCGTAGCCGAATACCTTCACCTTGCCGGCACTCTTGTTCACCAGCGAACTGATGATGCCGATGGTGGTGGACTTGCCCGCCCCGTTCGGGCCGAGCAGGGCGAAGAAGTCCCCCTGCTTGACGGTGAGATCGATGCCCTTAAGGGCTTCGATGCCCCCCTGATAGGTCTTTTTCAGGCCGCTGATTTCCAATGCGTTCATTGCAACCCCTGTGATGGAATAGCCCATCTCGAGACAGAAAAGGCGGCCAAGGCCGCCTGTAGACAGTCGATGGCGGGCGGCCATCCTGCCTTTGTCACTTCCGAGCCTGGCTTATTCTTGCGGAACTACCTTGCCGATAAACGGCAGATTACGATACTTCTGGGCGTAGTCGATACCACAGCCCACCACGAATTCGTCCGGAATGGAGAAACCGATCCAGTCGACCGGCACATGCACCTCACGGCGGGACGGCTTGTCCAGCAGGGTACAGATGGCCAGAGATTTTGGCTCACGCAGAGAGAGGATCTCGCGCACCTTGTTGAGGGTGTAGCCGGTATCGATGATGTCTTCGACCAGCACGATGTCTTTGCCCTTGATGTCATCATCCAGATCTTTGAGGATGCGCACGTCACGGGTGCTGTGCATGCCGGAGCCATAGCTGGAGGCGGTCATAAAGTCCAGGGTGATGGGCAGTTGGGTCTGACGGCACAGATCGGCCAGGAAGACACAGGAGCCGCGCAAGAGGCCAATCATGACCACTTCATCGGAACCCTGGTAACGGGCGGTGATCTCTTCACCCAATTTGGCGATCCGGGCGGCCACGTCGGCCTCGGAGATCATCACCTCGACAGTGTGTTTCATCACATACTCCATTAATGGCCAAAGGGTTATTGGCCGTTCATTAACATCAAAACCGAGGATTCTACCATTACAGCCCTAAGGCGTCAGGCATACGTGATGCTTTTATCGGCTTATTTTAATTGATAGAGTTAGCAAGCCTTTCGGCATTATCGGTGACAATACTATAAACACCATAATCAATAACTATTAGATGAAAAAACTATGGAACCACGCGCAGAAATAAGACGTCGGACCCGGCTTTCGCCGGAGGCTCGCCGTGATCAACTAATGGAGTGTGCCATCGAGGTATTCTCCCGTCGCGGCATTGGCCGTGCGGGACATGCCGAGATCGCAGAGCAGGCCAAGGTATCGGTCGCGACCGTGTTCAACTACTTCAACACCCGGGAAGATCTGGTCGATGAGGTGTTGGCCGAGATCGAGGGCTTTGTGCAACAAATCCTCGAGCAGGCTTATGCTGGCCAGGGCCCGGTCAACGACAGCATTCACCGTCACGTGAAGCTGTTCGTCGATGCCGCCTATGACAGACCGGACCATGCCAGTATCTGGCTGGAATGGAGTTCATCGGTGCGGGAAGAAGTCTGGCCCCGCTACACCCGCTTGCTGGACAAGGCGCTGGAACGCATCGCCTCCCACCTGCAAGCAGCTATGGACAGTGGCGAGATCCAGAGCGTGCTGTCGGCGCAGGATCTGGCCCGCTCCCTGACCGGGTTTGGCTATGTCATGATGCAGATGATCAATCAACCGCAACGCCCATCCCGGGAAGAGGTGACTGATTTCCTGTTCAAGTATGTGACGGCCCCCATCCAGGCGGCATAACCCGCCTCGCCAATAAAAAGCGGCGCCGGACTCTTGTGGTCGGCGCCGCTTTTGTTTGTCTGCTATCCGCTCACATCAAGGCTTGGCATAGCCCCAGCGCTCGGTCAGGCTCTGCTTGATACCGAGGTGATCCAGGATCCGCGCCACCATGAAATCCACCAGATCCTCGATGCTCTTGGGCTCGTGATAAAAACCGGGGGCCGCCGGCATGATGGTCACCCCGAGCCGCGCCAGTTTCAGCATGTTCTCCAGATGGATCGCCGAAAACGGGCTCTCTCGCGGCACCAGGATGAGCTGACCGCGCTCCTTGATCACCACGTCCGCCGCCCGCTCCAGCAAATTGTCGGAGGTGCCGTTGGCGATGGCGGAGACAGTGCCCATGGAGCAGGGACAGACCACCATCTGCTTGGGCGCCGCCGACCCCGACGCCACCGGCGAAAACCACTCCTCCTTGCCGCAAGCCACTATCTGCCCCTCCTTTGCACCATATTGGCGGCACAGATAGGCAGACAGCTCCTTGGGGGAGCCCGGCCAATCCACCTGCTGCTCGGTTTTGAGCACCACTCGGGCGGCCGAGGAGGCCAGCAGATAGACCCGATAATCGGCTTGTACCAGGCATTGGAGCAAACGCAGTGCATAGGGAGCGCCAGAAGCCCCCGTCAGCGCCAAAGTGATCTGTTTATCCATGTTAACTCGCGATCTTCTGCTGGAGGCGGGCAAGCAGTTTGTCATGAATACCGCCAAAGCCGCCGTTGCTCATGATCAGAATATGATCCCCCGGACGGCTCTCGGCCACCAGTTGCGCGATCAGCGCATCCAGCTCGCCAAACACGGTCGCCGGGCGACGCATATGACTCGTCACCTCCCCCAGATCCCAGCCGATATTGGAGGGCTGGAAGAAGAACACCTGGTCGGCGCCGTCGAAGCAAGCGGCCAGCTCTGCCTTGTGCACACCCAGCTTCATGGTGTTGGAGCGCGGCTCCAGCACCGCCAGGATGCGGGCCTTGCCCACCTTGGCACGCAGGCCGCCGAGGGTAGTCTCGATGGCGGTCGGGTGATGGGCGAAGTCGTCATAGACGCTGACACCGGCTACCTCGCCTTTGAGCTCCATGCGCCGTTTGGGGGATTTGAACAGGCACAGGGCGGCAATCCCGTGCTTCACCATGACACCGGCATGACGGGCTGCGGCGATGGCCATCAGGCCATTGTTGACGTTGTGCTCGCCGATGCACTCCCAGTGCACCTCGCCCTGCTTGACGCCATCGAGCCACACCTCGAACACCGAGCCGTCATCCGCCAGCTTGACCGCCTTCCACTTGGCGTCGTCCTGACCTACCAGCTCCACCTCGCTCCAGCAGCCCATCTCACGCACGGCGCTGAGATTGTGATCGGCCTGTGGGAACAGCACCCGGCCATTGCTTGGCACGGTGCGCATCAGGTGATGGAACTGGCGCTGGATGGCGGCGAGATCCGGGAAGATGTCCGCGTGGTCAAACTCCAGGTTGTTCATGATCAGGGTGCGCGGATGGTAGTGCACAAACTTGGAGCGCTTGTCGAAGAAGGCGCAGTCATACTCGTCCGCCTCGATGACGAAGAAGGGGGCGTCGCCCAAGCGGGCGGAGACCGGGAAGTTACCCGGCACGCCACCGATGAGGAAGCCAGGTTCCAGCTTGGCGTACTCCAGCACCCAGGCCAGCATGCTGGCGGTGGTGGTCTTGCCATGGGTGCCCGCCACGGCCAGCACCCAGCGATCTTTCAGCACATGCTCGAGCAGCCACTGCGGGCCCGAGATATAAGGCAGGTTGCGATCCAGCACATATTCCACGCAGGGGTTGCCACGGCTCATGGCGTTGCCGATCACCACCAGATCCGGCGCGGGGCTGAGCTGGGACGGATCATAACCCTCGGTCAACTCGATGCCCTGCTGCTCGAGCTGGGTGCTCATGGGGGGATACACGTTGGCGTCCGAGCCGGTCACCCGGTAACCGAGCTGCTTTGCCAACACCGCCAGACCACCCATGAAGGTGCCGCAGATCCCGAGAATATGAATGTGCATACCACTGCCTTTTCCAGTAAAGGGAGTGCGCATTCTACCAAGCTGGCAACGATTTGGCAGACCCAAGCAGCATGACGGACACCAAGTCTGTCGCAGTGGCCGCGAAATATGGTCATTTGTTTCGACATCGCTATAATATCGGCCTGCAAACTTGACTCCAACACGCAAAGGAAACGTCATGAGCCTGAACCTGGTACCGGCTGGCAAGAGCCTGCCTGACGACATCTACGTCATCATCGAAATCCCGCAAAACGCCGACCCGATCAAATACGAAGTCGACAAAGACAGCGGTGCCATCTTCGTTGATCGCTTCATGTCCACCCCGATGTTCTACCCGTGCAACTACGGCTACGTGAACGCGACTCTGTCTCTGGATGGGGATCCGGTCGATGTGCTGGTACCGACTCCTTACCCGCTGCTGGCTGGTTCCGTCATTCGCTGCCGCCCGGTCGGCGTGCTGAAGATGACCGACGAATCTGGCGAAGATGCCAAGATCGTGGCCGTTCCGCACTCCAAGCTGACCAAGCAATACGATCACATCAAGGATGTGAACGATCTGCCTGAGCTGCTGAAAGCCCAGATCCAGCACTTCTTCGAGCGCTACAAAGAGCTGGAAGCAGGCAAATGGGTCAAGGTGGAAGGTTGGGGCGACAAGGCTGCCGCCGAAGCCGAGATCGTCACCTCTGCCGAGCGTTACGCTGCCGCCAAGTAAGCGTATCTCTCGCAAAAAAGGCGCCTCAGGGCGCCTTTTTTATACCTCGCTGCGGGTGCTGACCCGGCATCACCCCGGCCGGATCCCCCTGTATATAGAGGTCGCGCCCATTCTGCCGATAGGGGCGATAGTAGTCATCACCACAGCGGTAGTCACCGCCTGCACCGCCTACCAGATCGCAGTTGACCGGCAGAACTTCCAACCATTTGACCGCCTGCTGGAAACGCAGCCACTCCTGCCATTCATGTTCCCGCGCCAGCTGATCCCGCAGGGCAAAGGTGTCCGCCGTGGACATGCCCTGATTGACGAAAACCTGCCCCGCCAGGGCCGGTAGCGTGACAGATATCAGCAAGAGCATCGAAATAGGCTTCATGATCGTTCCCCGTGCGACTTATTTTAAAAATTAAATTTAAAGCTTTATCAGACTATTACCAAATTCAATGCAATTGAAGTAATCCAAATTCAGCCGTCTCACCTAGTTGTTTATTATCTATCGGCGCAGGAGGCATCATCATGAAACTGGCACAGGGCCTGCTGTGGAGTCTAGTATTTGGCACTGTGGCCAACGCTCAGGAGGTCAGTTTCAGCTGGCAATGGCTGTCCGCCGATGGTCAACAGAAGCACCTGCAGCTGAATACGGATGAGCGCGTTATCTCCGCCAGTCGCCACGAGATGACCCTGCTCGACGCCTCTCTCAACTATCCGCTAGAGACTCTCTACTCCTATATCAGCCCTCGGCTCTACAACAGCATCAACCAGATCAACCAGAGCAGCCCCGAGACCGCCACCAAGTTTCGCAATCTGGAGCAAGCCTTCACCCTGCATGACGACAGCCAGGAGTCGACCCAGTTCTGGCTGGCCTATCAGCAATATCAGGAAGATGCCTTCTATGAGATGCGGGTACTTCCCTGCGTGCATCCGGCCAATCGCAAACTGCCCTGTGTGAGGCCCAATTACTCCCAGCTGTTCTACCAATTCAAGGGGGATCTGAAGCCGCTGGCCCAGCAGTTCTCGGCCAAGGATCTCGCCACCAGCGTGCATCTGCTGCAGGAGTGGTTGAACGCCATCCCCACTCCCCCTGAGCAGATGGATCACTTCGCCCCGCCCCTGCAGGCACTGCAGGACAACAAGGCCGACAGCGACGAGAAGGCGCTGCTGATGGCCAGCCTGCTGGCCGAGCTGGCGCCCCAGTACATGCTCAGCATCATCTATCCCAACATCAGCATCGGCAGCGTCTCGCCGGCCTGGCTCGCCATCACCGCCGATAGCGGGCTGAAAGGCGACACAGTGGTGATCGACAACCAACGCCATGTGTTGCTGACCGGCTCTCCTCTGCTGGCTCAGCAGATGACCATGGCCCAGATCCCGCTGGTCAGTGAACCGCTCTACTGAGTTCAACTCATCAAACCAGTTGATAACAAATTGATTTTTATCGACTGCGTGCCATCCTGACCGCCCTTGCGAGCAGAGACCTGCGCTTACCAGCAGCGTCACTCGAGCCTGCACCATTTTATTTAACACTTTTTAAACAGATCCGATCAGTTTAGGATGAGTACGCCCCCATTCCCTCAATCGTGAAATCGTTATAACATAACAAAGGAGTGTCATCAGGATGAAACATCTCGTACTTACCTTGGCGCTGCTGCCAAGCCTGGTCATGGCCCACAACATCAAGGAAGCTGCCCAGGTACCGCTGGTCAATATCGGCGACAAGGGCGAACTGGTGCTGCAGGACAAGGCGATCAGCTACCAGCCATGGCAGAGCAAGGTGCTGACTGGAAAGGTATTTCTGATCCAGCACATCGCGGGTCGCTCCAGCGCCAAGGAGCTGAATGCTCCCATGATCGAGGCGATCAAGGCGGCCAAGTTGCCCCACGATCAGTACCAGACCGTCACCATCATCAACAGCAATGACGCCATCTGGGGCACCTCCGACTTTGTGAAGAGCAGCGCCGAAGACAGCAAGAAAGAGTTCCCCTGGTCCGCCATGGTGCTGGATGCCAAGGGCATGGCCCGCAACGCCTGGGATCTTGCCCCGGAGAGTTCGGCCATCATACTGCTGGATAAAGAAGGCAAGGTGCTGTTCGCCAAAGACGGCCAGCTCGATGCCACCGACATCACCAAGGTGATGGGGCTCATCAAGTCCCATCTCTGAATCAGAGAGAAAGGGCGCTGATGGCGCCCTTTCCAAAAGGGTCTATGGGTCGTACCAAGCTGAAAATCTGGTTGTTGCTGCTCGGCTGGTTGTGGTCGCAACCGGCACTGGCACAGCATCCGCTGGAAGCGGATCTGCCGAGCCATGACCACCACTGCCTCATCTGCGCTCTCCACCTGGATGGCAAGCTGGCCCTGACGCCCACGCCGCCCGCACTTCCGTCACTGTTTGTCGCCTACCTGCCTGTCATCCCCGTCTTTCCTGTCGTAGTCAAAACCCCTTCACGCCATTACAGCATCCGTGCCCCGCCCGTTTTCATCGTTTCCACTACTGATTATTTTCCCTATTAATTAATGGTTTAAAAGGATTAACGATGAAAGCAGTCACCCTGTTACTGGCGGCCGCCGCCTTTGGCGTGCAAGCCAACCACGATGAACACGAGAGCCACGGCCACGGTGCTCACGAGCACGGTCACGGCCACCTCAATCTGGTGCTCGATGGCAACCAGCTGATGATAGAGCTGCTGGCCCCCGCCGCCGATCTGGTGGGCTTCGAGCATGCCGCCAAGACCGATGCCGAGAAGGCGCAATATGCCAAGGCCATGGCCCAGCTCAAACAACCGGATACCCTGTTCCGCCTCGATCCCGCCGCCGGTTGTTCCCTGACCCAGCAGGAGCTCAATGCCCCTAAGGACGATCACGACCATGACAAGGCTGACGGCGCCAAGGATGAGCACCACCACGAAGACGGTCACGCCGACATGGGTGCCATGTACACCTACACCTGCGCGACCCCAGCCAAACTCAGTGGTCTTGAAGCCACCCTGTTTACCGTCTACCCGAGCCTGGAAAAGCTGAGCGTGCAGGGCATCTTGCCCAGCGGTCAGACCGCAGCCGAGCTGACCCCCTCCGCCTACAAACTGAGCTGGTGATCCCATGAACAACGCCGTGGTTGAGATCCGCGATCTGGCCTTCTCCTGGCCAGGTGGCGAGGCTGTACTCGATCTGCCCGCCCTGCGCATCACGCAAGGAGAGCGGGTGTTTATCAAGGGGCCTTCGGGCTCCGGCAAGTCGACCCTGCTCGGGCTGCTTGCCGGGATCCAGACTGCCAACCACGGCACCCTGGAAGTGCTGGGCCAACCCTTGGCCCAGCTCTCCGGCCGGGCCCGTGATCATTTCCGGGCGGCCAATCTGGGTTACATCTTCCAGCAGTTCAATCTGCTGCCTTTTTTATCTGTACTGGATAATGTCACTACGGCGCTCACATTCTCCCAGGAGAAACGATCCCGCCTGCGCGGCAGTCCAGAACAGGAAGCTCGTCGCCTGCTGGGGGAGTTGCAGCTGCCAGACGAGGCACTGCACAGGCCGGTCCATGCCCTGAGCATCGGCCAGCAACAGCGGGTCGCCGCCGCCAGGGCACTGATCGGCTCACCGCCGCTGGTGATCGCCGACGAGCCTACCTCGGCGCTGGATACCGACAACAGAGCCGCCTTTATCAAGCTGTTGTTCGAGGAGTGCGACAAGCAGGGCTCGACCCTCATCTTCGTCAGCCACGATCCTTATCTCGAACCGCTCTTCCCCCGGGTGGAAAACCTGCAACGGCTCAACCGGAGGGCTGCATGATGATGTTTTATAACCAGAGCCTCTGCCCAAGGGGGCCACTGCTGGCTGCCAGCCAGCCATCCAGAACGCGGAGGTCGCCATGCTGAAACTCGCCCTGCAAAGCCTCTGGGCCCGCCGCCTCACCGCAGGCCTCACCCTGCTGGCCGTGGCCATCAGCGTCACCCTGCTGCTCGGGGTGGAGCGAGTGCGCACCGAGGCACGCGAGAGCTTTGCCAACACTGTCTCCGGTACCGATCTCATCGTCGGCGCCCGCTCCGGCCAGGTGAACCTGCTGCTCTACTCGGTGTTTCGCATCGGCAACCCCACCAACAACGTGGGCTGGGATGCCTATCAGGCCATCAAGCAGCGCCCCGGTATCGCCTGGACCATTCCTATCTCTCTCGGGGATTCCCACAAGGGCTTCAGGGTGCTCGGCACCAATGGCGACTACTTCACTCACCTGAAATATGGCCAGCAGCAATCCTTACAGATGCGGGAAGGACACCCGTTCGAGACGCCGTTCGAGGCGGTACTCGGTGCCCAGGTGGCGGAGAAACTCGGCTACAAGCTGGGTCAATCCATCATCCTCGCCCACGGCGCCGGCAACACCTCGTTCAGCCAGCACGACAATCTGCCGTTCAAGGTGGTGGGGATCCTGGCGCCGACCGGTACCCCGGTCGATCGTACCGTGCACGTGCCGCTGGCCGGCATCGAAGCCATCCACCTCGGCTGGGACACCGGTCGCCACAGCAAGAACGTCACCGCCGAGCAGGCACTGGCCCAGGATCTCACCCCCAAGACCATCACCGCCTTCATGGTGGGTCTGAGCAACCGGATATTGGCGTTCCAGCTGCAGCGCGGCATCAACACCTATACCGGCGAGCCGCTGATGGCCATCTTGCCGGGGGCTGCCCTGCAGGAGCTGTGGGGCATGATGAGCGTGATGGAAACGGCGCTCTCGGTCATCGCCGGCTTCGTGGTGGTGGCGGGCCTCATCGGCATGCTGACTACCCTGCTGGCGGGGCTCAACGAGCGGCGCCGTGAGCTCGCCATCTTGCGCTCCCTCGGCGCCGGTCCGTCCCATCTGTTCCTGCTGCTGGCGCTGGAGGCCATGGCCCTCACCACCTTCGGTATCGCCCTCGGGGTCGGGGTGCTCTATCTAGGACAACTGCTTGCCACCCCCTGGCTGCTCAGCCACTATGGCCTGCAACTTGGCCTGGGCCTGCCGAGCGCCTACGAATGGCAACTGCTGGGACTGGTGTGGCTGGCAGGCATGGTGATCGGGCTGCTGCCCGCCGCCCGCGCGTATCGCTACAGCCTGAGCGATGGCATGAGCATTCGAGTATGACGATATGGGACAAACCGATTCACCAAACCGCCCGCCGCTCGCGTCCATCACGCGCTACAGCCCGAGCGACAGTATGAGTATCCGGGTATGACGATAACCAAAGGAAATATGACGATGTGGCGAGTGCTGACCGTGCTGTTGGGAGTGTTGGCTTTGCCTGCCCATGCCGTAGATTACAAAACAATCGACTGGGATGTACTCATTCCAGAGGGTGAAAAACTGCTACCACCGCCACAGGTCAGCCACGACGGCAACCTGGCGTCGGTGCCGCAACCGGTCGGCGGGGTCAACAAGAAGCTGGACAACCAGGAGCTACGCATCCCGGGCTTCGTGGTGCCGCTGGAGGGAGATGCCAAGAAGGTCACCGCCTTCCTGTTGGTGCCCTACTTTGGCGCCTGCATCCACGTGCCGCCGCCGCCGACTAACCAGGTGATCTATGTGAGCTACCCCAAGGGGGCGCCGGTGGATGACCTGTGGGACGCCATCTGGGTGAAGGGCAAGATGCGCACCATCAGTTCCAGCCACGAGATGGCCACCGCCTCCTACTCCATGGAGGCGACCGACGTCAGCGTCTACGAGGAGTGAGCGCCTATAGCATCGACCGCGCCTGGCGCCTTGATAAACCATAAAATGGCCTCCTCTGGGAGGCCTTTTTGTTATCCGGCCTGCACATAGAGGACCGGGCCCCGCCTGAGGGATTGCTCGCCCGCCCGGTTGGGGTAACATTGAATACCAGCCTGATCCCCCCCTGCCATCACGGAGCCAGCATGGCCGATCTTCCGCCCCCCAAGAAAGAGAGTTCCATCTTAAGCAGTCAGGAGCAGACCCTGCGCCTGGCCCGCAGTCGCAACATCGATGGCATGCTGACTCGCAACAGCGACAGCACCTTCGAGCAGCGCGCCACCTTCCGCCAGCTGGCGGATCAGGCCACCCGTCAGCGCAACCTGGAATCCATCATGGTGATGGCGGCGCGCCACTGCGAGGAGACGGCCGCCGGCGGCGAGATGGACAGCGACTGGCTGACCCGCTTCCTGCAACTGGCCGAAGATATCAGCATGGTGCCCATGCAGCAGCTGTGGGGGCGGATCTTCGCCCTGGAAGTGGCGACCCCCGGCCGCTTCTCCATCCGCGCCCTCAGCACCCTCAAGGAGATGACCCAGCGCGAGGCCCAGCTGTTCCAGCGCATCTGCGCCCTCTCCTGCCACTATGAGGGCAGCGACGAGCAGCGCCTGCTACTGGGCATGCACAAGGGCGCCAGCCTGCTCAGCCGGGCCAAGGTCACCCGCATGGGGCTCGGCAAATACCGGATGCCCTACAGCGCCTTGCTGCTGCTGTTCGATCTCGGCCTGCTGCACCGAGGGGAACTCGAATCCGGCCCGTTGCCCGCCGATGGGGTCGAGCTGGCCTTCGGCAATCAGCGCTGGCGCCTGCGCCAGCGCCAGAGCAACCTCACCCTGCTCTACTACCGCCTCACCCCGGTCGGCAATGAGCTCGCCCAGTTGCTGCAAGAGCCGCCGCTGGAGGAGTACCTGCAAGACTTGAAGACCCTGCTGGTCACCAACCTGCAGATAGAGACCCTGATGCTGACCCCGACCGATGAACCACAGGGCCAGCCCTGACCCTGGCCGGGGCCCTTGCGGGCTCCGGCCTTCCCCCTTGTCAAATTGCAAAACCCCGCCGCCCATTCCCAAAACAGCTCCCAAAAAGCGAATCGATTCAGCACCCTGCCAACACCGACTCGCTTCAAGCTCCCTGCGTGACCGACCCTCGTCGGACAACGCCCGCTCATCCCGCTATTTTTGCCATGCTCCGCCACTCTGGTGCACCGCTTGCAGACAGCACTCATCGCCCATAGTCCCAGCCGGAACACCCCATGAGAGTCAACCAACCCGTTACCCAGCGTGAGCGTCTCTACCCGGCTCATCAGAACCTCATCTCCACCACGGATCTGGAGAGCCGCATCACCCATGCCAATGACGAGTTCTGCACCATTGCGGGCTTCGCGCTGGAGGAGCTGCAAGGGGCGCCGCACAACCTGGTGCGCCACCCCGACATGCCCACTCAAGCCTTCGCCGATATGTGGAGCCATATCCGGGAGGGCAAGAGCTGGATGGGCCCGGTGAAGAACCGCTGCAAGAATGGCGATCACTACTGGGTCAGCGCCTTCGTCACCCCCATCCAGGATGCCAGCGGCAAGGTGGTGGAGTATCAATCGGTGCGCACCGCCCCCGATGAGGCGTTGAAACAACGAGCCGAGAAGGTCTATGCCCAACTGCGGGAGGGGCAGCAGCCCCTGGCCCTGCGCCTGCCCACCTTCTCCCATGCCCTGATGCTCAATCTCTGCCTGCTGCTCAGCCTGGGGGCCATGATGGCGCTGGGTTATCAGCATGGTCTGAGCTGGCCGCTGCTATTGGCCGCCCTGCCACTGGCCGGCGCAGCCCTGATCGGCTACGCCCTCTCACGTCGCCTCAGCCGGCTCGGCACGCAGGCACGCCGCCGCTTCGACAACCCGCTGATGCAACTTCTCTACACCGGTCGGGTCGACCATATCGCCGCCATCGAACTCGCCATGCAGATGAACCAGGCCGAGTTCAACGCCGTGCTGGCCCGCACCCAGCAAACTTGCCAGCAGATCTTGCGCTCCGCGCAGACGGACTTGCACAACGCCGAGAGCATCACCGACAACCTGCAACAACAACAGGCGCAGACCAATCAGGTCGCCACCGCCATCACCGAAATGGCAGAGTCCATTCGCGAAGTCTCCCACAGCTCCACCGCCTCTTCCGATCGGCTGGACGAGACCACCGGCCTGTTCAATGAAGGCAATCGCAGCGTGCTGGACACCATCAGCGCGGTGGAGGGGATGCACAGCGAGCTGGTCACCTCCAAGGGAGTGATCAACACCCTGGCCGCACAGTGCCGGGCCATCGACGGCATCCTGGATGTGATCAACAACATCGCCAACCAGACCAACCTGCTGGCCCTCAACGCCGCCATCGAGGCCGCCCGCGCCGGTGAGGCGGGCCGTGGCTTCTCGGTGGTGGCGGACGAGATCCGCACCCTCGCCATCAAGACCCAATCCTCCACCGGCGAGATCCAGCAGATGATCAGTCTGTTGCAGGGCAGTGCCGGGGATGCGGAGCAGGCGATGGAGAAGGGGGAGCGGCTCTCGGCCAGCTGCCACCTCAAGGCCTCTGCCACCGGCGATGTCTTGCAGAAGATCAACGACATGCTGCTACAGGTGGCCGCCGGCAGCAGCCAGATTGCCCAGGCGGTGCAGGAGCAGTCCCAGGTCACCATGGACATCAACCGCAACGTGCTCAGCATCAAGAGCCTCGCCGATGACTCCAGTCTGGGCAGCCAGCACGCGGTGCAGGGCGTCATCGCACTGGTACGGCAGTTGAACGAACTGGAGCGGCTGGTGCGCCAATTCCAGCAACGCCCCGCCCCCCATGCTGCCAGTTCGGCCCTGGTCAGCGCCCAACCCCTACTCGCCCGCTGAGCCTCCGCAGAGGAAACCAGACCTAAAGACCGTGCGCTAACAACAAAGAAGGACCCCTGTCGTCACCGGCAGCGGGCCCATTTATATCTTGTGGGAAATGCGGTTCTGGCAGGATGGGTACGCCCCCGCCATCACTGCCCCAGTCTTGATGCCCTCACCATGACGTCTGCACTACACCTCACTCAACAGAGTGACATCCCGGAATTAATTGCCCCGTCCAAATACGCTACGAGCGTTGAGAAAGTAAGGGCGTTGAGATACCCCCACCGCTCGACCACAACCCCATAGCGGCTCAATTTATTGATCTTACCCGAGAAATTATCCAATTCCCCTTCCCTAACCGGCTCCGTTCGGTAACATAGCCATCAGGATCACCTCTCGTCAGAGTCAGCCATGTACCAGACCAGAGCAACACCGCAGGGAAAGAGCAGCAGGCTGGAGGCTGGAATTCAGGGGCGGTAGCCTTGCCTACTCTTGCTATGGCTAACACCTTTACAGTCATTCTATGATGGCTTAATTCTGAAACAAAAAGAGTACATCAAGCGAACAAGTTCTGCTTCAGGAGAGTGGCCGTTAACAGTTTTATTTAATGTATATTTTTCATGACAATTGTCATAAGTTATACAGTATTAGATGGAAATTGCTCATAACATATTTGCACTGCTCTCCATCTAGTCACTCTTATAGCGAAGAGGTGGAAAAATGGCTGAATTAGAAAATAGTGAAATCAAAGAGTTGTTGAGACGCACAAAATTAACAACAAAGTCAAGATATATAGCTAACGAAAGGCTTTCGACTCACCAAAAGGTCTCACAGTGGACAGTGGCATTTATATCAGCTGCATTGATTTTCATTCCTCTTTTCCAAGCATATGGAGTAGAGATAAGCATTTCTGAGAAGTTACTTAATAGTTTTCAAGCAATACTTGCAGTCATGGTGCTTGTATACTCTTTATTGCTTGGTCAAGAAAATTTTGTATCTCGCGCGGAGGCGATGCATCGGAGCGGCGTGGAACTTGGTAAATTCGCTCGTAAATTACGAGGCTTTCCTGAAGACTATAATAAATATTATGAACTAGTTGAAGAGTATTACAGTATATTGGAGAAATACGAAAACCACAAACCGATAGACTATCTTTTCACCAGACTTCTTTACAAACCTGAGCGGTTCAATGACTGGCCTTCCTATCTTTGGTTATACATTAAAGCACAATTTTTCATGTGGCTAGGATATACACATTACATAGTGGCTATTTCATTTGTTACATACGTTTTTTATCACCTTCTTTCAAATATAAAATAAAACAATGATAAATTATCTACTGAGAGATTCATAACACTTATTAGCTCTGGCTTGAAGCATTTTCAGTGCTTATGAAACGATATCTCAATCTAGGTGACAGAGATTATACCCACATTAATATATAACTATTTATATAAAAGAGATCAGATCATTTTGATATGAAGGAGTTCAAGGGTCACCACTCATATTTAAAAGAGAACGAATAGTACATATTATGACTGAAAAATAAAAATTTGTTTACTTCAAAAATAGCTAGACTCCCATATGTTAAGGTTCATCACGTTGAGATGCTGAAGGGTAAGGGGGAAGGTATAGCTGAAAATACCGTAACACTTTTCAAAAATTGTCACAGGAAACACTATTACAGATAACAATACCTTCGCTTGAACTCAAACGGGAATGAAATAAGGTATTCATTATTATTATCCGAGCATCACGTAATAGCCAATAGATCGGCGTGCAACCACTCCATTCGATGTAAGGAACAATGATGGTGCCAGGTTAATTAACAACAAGATGTGAGAAACAGAATTAGAATATATAGCGATCAAGTATAAGTATCCTAGCCTCTATATCTCTCTGAGGTGTCAAGCTACAGAGGTGTTTTAGTAAGATGTCGCTTAAGCTAATGCCCACGATTATGGAATCATATTAGAACGGTGTTATGAGCAAAGTAAATCAGTTAGTTATCAACTACCACATTACCGAAAAATGCAATTACGATTGCCATTACTGTTATGCAAAATGGGCTATGCCCAACGAGCTACATCGTAATTTGGATGACATGAAGCAAGTTCTTGCCAAGTTGGCAGACTATTTTTTTTCGCCCAATCCTATCCAGGATAAACTTCAATACCAGAGTGTGCGGCTAAATTTTGCTGGTGGAGAACCTTTACTACTTAAGCAACGGTTTGTTGAGGCGCTGGATTACGCTATTGAACTTGGCCTCAAAACATCCATAATCACTAATGGACATTTAATCAGCGACCAATTCATCGCCGAACACAGCCATAAACTGCAGTTATTGGGGATTAGCTACGACACGTGCCATTTGGAAGGGCAGCAACAGATAGGCCGGCTCACAACGTCAGGCAACGTTCTGTCCGCAGAGCGCTTACAATCTATTTTTCAGCAAGTTAAAAGCCATTCACCCGCCACAAAACTGAAGATAAATACGGTGGTAAACCTATTCAATGTCGATGAGGATTTTACAGCATTGATTAGCACACTTAAACCCAACAAGTGGAAGGTGCTGCGGGTGTTGCCGGTATTTGATTCAATTCAAGCCATCAGCGACCAGCAGTTTGCTTCCTTTGTTGCACGTCATCAAGCGCTGTCGCAGGTTATGTCGGTGGAAAATAACGATTCGATGACTAACTCCTATCTAATGCTAAGCCCCGATGGCGCCTTTTTCCAAAATAGGAGTAAGACACATGGATACTTTAAGAGCCCCCCTTTGCTGACCACCCCGATTGACCAGAGCTTAGCTGAAACCGGATTTGATGCCATCAAATTTTCCCAGCGCTATAGGGTATTGGAGGAGGAGTAAGCTATTGGGACATCGCGACTAACAGATTGGCAAACTGTTCCCATAGTCACAAACGGGCATGGTCTTGGCTCCCCCCTCTACTCCGCCGAGGGAAAGGTGCAAGATCAGGAACACTATCAGGGATGATAGCGCAACCACAGTGAGGCTGGACATTACATCTACGCTGTCCATTCGACCTTGTGACCGACTCGAGAGAAATCGTACGGCTATCTGATTGGCGAGAGTACCTGCTCGATTGATGGGCTCTCTTTTACCACGTAAATACAAACCACTCACCACAACCCGAAAAGCGTGTGGAACTCCGTAGGGATTGGGTACTAGATATATACTAGGAGTTGAACCGAGAACTTCCCACACTTGACGGTGACTACGTTTATTACCCTAATAACCTAAAAAACGTTCAACAGATAAATGGTTCCGGTGGCAAGATAATCGTTGTGGGGAAATAAGAAAAAAAGGGTAAGTGCTCCGCTTTATTAATGGAGTCGCTGCCAATAGGCAAAATAATTGAAAAACAATAAACAAGGGGGCAAGCGCCCCTCTGATATCAGTCCTCGGAATGGACAATCAACCTTAGTCAATTAACCTCCCCTGCCGCAGGGCGGTCAGCAACTCATCCACCAGCGCTTCTACCGGTTTGCCGGCGTTAAGCAGATGGATCTCGGGCTGCTCCGGCGCCTCATAGGCGGAGTCGATGCCGGTAAAATTGCGGATCTCCCCTGCTCTGGCCTTCTTGTAGAGCCCCTTGGGGTCGCGCTCTTCACAAACGGAGAGCGGCGCATCTACAAACACCTCGACAAACTCGTCCGCCCCCAAGAGACTTCTCACCAGATCCCTCTCGGCGCGAAACGGCGAGATAAAGGCGGTGAGGACGATTAGACCCGCATCCACCATTAATTTCGCCACTTCGCCAACCCGTCGGATATTCTCCTGCCTGGCAGCATCGTCGAAGCCGAGATCACCACAGAGGCCGTGGCGCACGTTATCTCCATCCAGCAGATAGGTGTGCTTTCCCTCGGCCGCCAGCGCCTGCTCCAGCGCCCCCGCCAGGGTGGATTTGCCCGCCCCGGACAGCCCGGTAAACCAGAGCACCAGCGGTTTCTGCTCCTTCAACTGCGCTCGGCTCTGCTTGCTGACGGCATGCTGATGCCACACGATATTACCCATCCTAACTCCTCGGTCACTCAGGTTCATCCACATGGGAAGGAGCCAACGAGTCCCCTCACCCTAACCCTCTCCCTGAGGGAGAGGGAATATTAACCCCCTTCTCCCTCTCTTTTTTAATCAGCGGGAGAAGGACTGGGGATGAGGGGGAAGATCTTCATCGTGCCCTCTCCCGAGGGAGAGGGTACCAGGCTCTATTGCTTGCCGCTGTCGTTGCCGACTGCCAGCGCCTGCCAGTGGGAGAAGTGCTTGCGCACCAGGGCGTTGAGCTCTATTTCGAACTCGCTGTACTGCCCTGCTTTGCCAGCAAGAGTCACCACCTGGGCCGCCAACCCTTCCACTATCATGCCAGCGCCGACGGTGACGTTGGTCAGCCGATCGATCAGGATGAAGCTGCCGGTGTCGCGGATATCCGTGTAGGGATCGAACGCCACCGGATCGGTCAGGCTCAGTTCGCACAGGCCTATCTCGTTGAGCTTCAGTTCGCTCGCGTCCAGCTCGTCCAGCTTGTTGATCTCGATGCGATGGCGAATGGCCTCCACCTGGCCACGGGTCTTCTTGGTGGCCAGCTTGATGTCATAGACCCGGCCCGGCTGCAGGGACTCTTCCCCCATCCAGACGATGTGAGCCAGCACGTTCTGGGTCACCTTGGGCTGGCGAGCGGCGTCCACCAAGAGATCACCCCGACTGATGTCGATCTCGTCCGCGAAGGTGACTGTGATGGCCTGACCCGGCAGGGCGTACTCCAGATCCCCGTCGAAGGTGACGATGCGCGTCACCTTGCTCTGCTTGCCGGACGGCAGCACCGCCAGGGTGTCGCCCACTCGCAGAATGCCGGATGCGAGGGTGCCCGCGAAGCCACGGAAATCCAGGTTCGGGCGGCTCACATACTGCACAGGCAGACGCACCGGGTGGCGTTCCAGCTCGCGCTCCACCTCGGCCGTTTCCAGCAGAGAGAGCAAGGTCTCCCCTTGATACCAAGCCAGCTTGTCACTTTGGTTGACCACGTTGTCCCCATCCAGCGCCGAGACCGGCACTATCTGGATGTTGTCGACGCTGAGATTCTTGGCGAACTCGCGATACTCGGCGCTGATGCGATCGAATACCTGCTGGCTGAACTCCACCAGATCCATCTTGTTGACTGCCACCACGAACTGCTTGATGCCAAGCAGGCTCGCAATAAAGCTGTGGCGACGGGTCTGATCCAGCACCCCCTTGCGGGCATCGATGAGGATGATGGCGAGATCGCAGGTGGAGGCGCCGGTGGCCATGTTGCGGGTGTACTGCTCATGGCCCGGGGTGTCCGAGATGATAAATTTGCGCTTCGCCGTAGAGAAATAGCGATAGGCCACGTCGATGGTGATGCCCTGCTCGCGTTCGGCCTGCAGGCCGTCTACCAGCAGCGCCAAGTCGAGCTTCTCGCCCGTGGTGCCGAGCTTCTGGCTGTCGGACTCCAGCGCCTTGAGCTGATCTTCATAGATCTGCTGGGAGTCGTGCAGCAGGCGGCCGATCAGGGTGCTCTTGCCGTCATCCACGCTGCCGCAGGTGAGAAAACGCAGCAGACTCTTGTGCTGCTGGGCGTGCAGGTAGGCTTCGATGCCCTGTTCGGTGATGGCGGTCTGAATGTGGTTGTTCATGTGTCGATCCCTTAGAACATTTTTTTAGAAATAGCCCTGACGCTTCTTCTGCTCCATGGAGCCCGCCTGATCGTGGTCGATGAGCCGTCCCTGCCGCTCGCTCGAGGTGGTCAGCAACATCTCCTCGATGATCTCGGTCAGGGTGGTGGCATCGGACTCGATGGCCCCGGTCAGCGGATAGCAGCCGAGGGTGCGGAAGCGCACCAGCTCCTGCTTCACCTCGTCTTCCGGGCCTATGGGCATGCGCTCGTCATCCACCATGATCTTGATGCCGCTGCGCTCCACTACCGGGCGCATGGCCGCAAAGTAGAGCGGCACTATGTCGATGTTTTCCAGGTAGATGTATTGCCAGATATCGAGCTCGGTCCAGTTGGAGAGCGGGAACACCCGGATGCTCTCCCCCTTGTTGACCTGACCGTTGTAGACGCGCCACAGCTCGGGGCGCTGGTTCTTGGGATCCCAGCGGTGGGACTTGTCACGGAAGGAGTAGACCCGCTCCTTGGCGCGGGATTTCTCCTCATCCCGGCGCGCGCCACCGAAGGCGGCGTCGAAACCGTACTTGTTCAGCGCCTGCTTGAGCCCCTCGGTCTTCATGATGTCGGTGTGCTTGCCGCTGCCGTGCACGAAGGGGTTGATGTTCATGGCCAGACCGTCCGGGTTCTTGTGGACGATGAGATCCAGTCCGTACTTGGCGGCGGTCTCGTCCCGGAACTTGATCATCTCCTTGAACTTCCAGTTGGTGTCGACGTGCAGCAACGGGAAAGGGATCTTGCCCGGGTAGAAGGCCTTGCGGGCCAGGTGCAGCATGACGGAGGAGTCCTTGCCGATGGAGTACATCATCACCGGGTTTTCAAATTCGGCAGCCACCTCGCGGATGATGTGGATGCTCTCGGCTTCCAGCTGCTGCAGGTGGGTTAATCTTTCACGATCCATGTCTCGGTCCTCAGTCATTACCAGCACGCCTTGGCGCGCCTTGGGTTCAGTGCGGCGCCGCGTCTGCAGCGCCGGAAAATCGATTCGTCTTTAACAGCAGATGTCTCAGGCCAGGCTGACCAGCTTCAGATCTGTCTTGCCCACATCGGCCGTCAGCGCGCTCCCATGCTCGCCAAACCAGGCGAGTTGCTCGCGTAAGGAAACTACCTCGCCGATGACGATCAGCGACGGGCTCTCGACCTGGCTGGCCAGCGTGGCGAGTTCGTTCAGCGTCCCAGTCAGCACGCGCTGACAGGGCTGGGTGCCGCGCTCGATGATGGCTATGGGAGTGGCTCGGCTTCGGCCATGGCTCACCAGTTGCTGTTGAATGTGCTCGGAGCGCATCAGCCCCATGTAAATCACCAGAGTCTGGCGGGTCACGGCGAGCTGCTGCCAGTCCGGCTCCTTGCCATCCCCCTGACAATGGCCGGTGATGAAGACGGCGCTCTGGGCATAATCACGGTGGGTGAGTGGAATGCCGGCGTAGGCGGTGGCACCGGCGGCGGCCGTGATACCCGGCACCACCGAGAAGGGAATACCCTCGGCGGCCAGCACTTCCAACTCCTCGCCACCACGACCGAACATGAAGGGATCGCCGCCCTTGAGGCGCACCACCCGGTTGCCGGCCTTGGCGTATTCCACCAGCAGTCGGTTAGTCTCTTCCTGTGGCACGCTATGGGCGCCGGCCTTCTTGCCAACCGATACCAGGGTGGCGTCGCGTCGCACCAGATCCAGGATCTCGGGGGAGACCAGTTGATCGTAAAGCACCACTTCCGCCTGCTGGATCTGTTGCAGCGCCTTGAGGGTCAAGAGGCCCGGATCGCCTGGCCCCGCACCCACCAGTACCACTTCACCGACCTCGCTCTGCGCCTTGTCGAGATCCTCATTGAGCCAGTGTTCGGCCCCTTGCCAATCCTGCTTCTCGACGAGGCTACCGAGGGTATTGGAGGCAAAGGCTCGCTCCCAGAAACGGCGGCGATCGGAAATGGATGCCAGCACTTGCTTGGCCCTGCCGCGTATCCGACCGGACAGTTCTGCCAGACCGCCCAGATGACGGGGCAGCAGGCTCTCGAGCCGCTCACGCAACAGCCGCACCAGTACCGGCGCCTTGCCACCGCTGGAGACGGCGACCATGATGGGACTGCGATCGATGATCGAAGGGAAGATAAAGCTGGAGCGTACCGGATCGTCCACCACATTGACGAAGAGCCCGAGCCGGTTGGCACTCTGGTAGACCAGAGCATTAACCTCGAGATCGTCGGTGGCGGCCACCACCAGAATTTGGCCAGTCAGATGGGCAGGAGTGAAACGCTCCGCCAGGTGGGTGAAACGGCCGCTGAATTCGTGGAAGCCCGCTTCAAGCTCAGGGGAGATGAGGGTCAGCCTGGCACCGGCGGCCAACAGCAGACGCGCCTTGCGCAGGGCAACCTCGCCCCCGCCTACCAGCAGTACCGAGCGGCCTTCCAACTTGGCGAACATAGGTAAATAATCCATCAGGGCCCACTCCTCGGCACACGACTACAACTGGGGCGACTATAGGCAGGCTCCTTATTCCTTCAAAATAATAAAAAATGCTCTTTAATGCGTTTTGGTAATTAGCAAAGCCATGTCGTGGCAAAGCCGAACGAATGTCCTTGTGGTGCCGCGCACCAGACCCTAGGCTAGTGAAAGTGTTTCATAAGGAGCTTAATAATGAATGAGTCATTGATTGTATTGGGGATCTTCGTATTCCTGGTGCTCGCCACCCTGAGTGCCGGCATCAAGATAGTGCCGCAGGGTTATAACTGGACGGTAGAGCGCTTCGGCCGCTACACCCGCACCCTCTCCCCCGGCCTCAACCTGCTCATTCCCTATGTGGACAGGGTCGGCCACAAGATCATCATGATGGAGCAGGTGCTGGACATCCCGGCCCAAGAGGTGATCTCCCGCGACAACGCCAACGTCACCATCGACGCCATCAGCTTCGTGCAGGTAGTCGACGCGCGCAAAGCTGGCTACGAGGTCAACGATCTCACCAGCGCCATCCGCAACCTGACCATGACCAACATGCGGACCGTGCTCGGCGCCATGGAGCTGGACGAAATGCTCTCCCAGCGCGACACCATCAACGAGAAACTGCTGCGCACCATGGATGCCGCCACCGCCCCCTGGGGCATCAAGGTGACCCGGATCGAGATCAAGGATGTGCGCCCGCCGATGGCGCTGATCGACGCCATGAACGCCCAGATGAAGGCCGAGCGGCAAAAACGCGCGGAAGTACTGGAGGCCGAAGGGGTGCGCCAGTCCCGGATCCTGAAGGCCGAAGGGGAGAAGCAGTCCCAGATCCTGAAAGCCGAAGGTGAGCGTCAGGCCGCCTTCCTCGCCGCCGAGGCGCGGGAGCGTGCCGCCGAGGCGGAAGCCAAGGCGACCCATATGGTCTCCAGAGCCATCGCGGAAGGGGATATGCAGGCCATCAACTACTTCGTGGCGCAGAAATACACCGAGGCCCTGGCCCGCATCGGTGAAGGTCCCAACAGCAAGATCATCATGATGCCGCTGGAGGCGGGTAGCCTGATAGGCTCGGTCGCGGGCATGGCCGAGCTGTTCAACAAGGATGGTAAGAGTAGCAAGTCATGACTGCCCTGCTGGAGGGGCTGACCCACTGGCACTGGATGGGCCTGGGCTGCGTGCTGCTGGCCATCGAAGTGCTGGGGTCGGTGGGGTTTCTACTCTGGACCGGTATAGCCGCACTGGAAGTGGGACTGCTGCTGCTGCTGTGGCCCTTCGGCTGGCAGGCACAGTTGCTGCTGTTTGCGGCGCAATCTCTGCTCACCACCTGGGCTTGGTGGCGCTGGCAGCATCAGCGCGATCGCTCGGGGCAGGATGCCGCCGCGCCCATCAACGAGCGGATGCAGAGCTATCTGGGGCGGGAGTTGACCCTGCTGGACGAGGTGCGCCAGGGCATGAGCCGGGTCCATCTGGACGACACCGTCTGGACGGTGCGCTGCTCCCACTCCTTGCCGGCAGGCAGCCGGGTCAAGGTGGTAGGCTCCGACTCCCACATCCTGCTGGTGGAGCCGTTGGCCTGATCTGACCCAATCAAGGTATGCGGGCCATGTGTGAATCTCACAATATGGCCATAAAAAAACGGGCCCGACGCTAGCGTCGGGCCCGTTTTCAGATGAGGTGCAGGCTTAGTTGGCCTTGGCATCGCTCACTGCAGCGTCGACCTTGGTGGCCACGTCTTCGGCAGCTTTCTCAACGGTAGCAGAAGCTTCAGAAGCAGCCTTCTCTACGGTTGCGGAAGCATCGGAAGCAGCCTTCTCAACGGTTGCAGCAACGTCGGCGGCCGGAGTAGCGGCCGGAGCGGCGGCTTCTTCTTTCTGACCACAAGCGGTCAACATCAGACCCAGGATACCGGCTACCAGTACTTTGTTCATGTACATATCCTCAAATAAAGATGGAGAGACGGCCGTCAGGGCCATCACTGTGCGTCTTGTCCCCGTGGAAAATCCATCAGAACGGGAGCCAAGAGACGCGCGAAATATAACGCCATACACAGCCAATGAAAACGCGTATCACAATGATATTTTCTCGTGGGCTGGATGAAAAGAACTACTGCAACGACGAATGTTAATACAATGCACCATAAAAAATGCACTTTTGCATAACAAAACGCCGTTTTTATGACAATTGTTAGTCATTAGTTTCCATTTCAACCCACCGGTATAGACCCGCAGAACCCGCTTCAGTCAGACAACTTCTGACAAGCCAGCCGCCGCCCCTGAACGTGGCTCTCTCTGGCCAGATCCAGCAACGCCATCACCGCCAACGCTTCCGGTGCCGGCACTGGGTTGCTGCCCTCCCCTCTGATGGCGGCGCAGACCCCGCGGTAGTAAGCGCCGTAGTCACCCGCCTCACCGGCAACGGCCTGTTGCTGCACTTGACCATCCTGAATGCGGCTGATCATGCCAGGCTCGGGATCCTGGCCCCAGTTCGCCACAGGCGGACGCAGGCCGGCCTTGAGCTGCTCCTCCTGCACGTCCATGCCGAACTTGATGAAGGAACCCGTGCTGCCGTGAATGACGAAGCGGGGCATGGTGGCCGACACCAGACAGCTGCCGTGCAGGATCACCCGAAGCTGGCCGTAGCCCAGCACCACGTGGAAGTAGTCATCGCTCAGGGCGCCGGGACGCTGCTCGGCGAGATCGGCCTGGATCCAGTCCGGTTGACCGAACAGTTGCAGCGACTGGTCGAGGATGTGGGGGCCGAGATCGAACCAGAGACCCGAACCCGGGCCGCCCGCTTCCCGCCAGCGCTGGCGCACCTCGGGACGATAGCGGTCGAAATGGGATTCGAACTGAGCGATCTGGCCCAGCGCGCCTTCGGCCAGCAGGCGCCGCACGGTGAGGAAGTCCCCGTCCCAGCGTCGGTTGTGGAAGATGCTGAGCAGCCGTTGCTGCTTCTCGGCAAGCTCTACCAAGGCTTCGGCTTCTGCCAGATCCAGCGCGAACGGCTTGTCGATCACCACGTGCTTGCCAGCCAGCAACGCCTGACGGGCGATGGGAGCATGGGTATCGTTCGGAGTGGCGATCACCACCAGATCGACGCTCTCGTCGGCCAGTACCTGCGCCAGGGTGCCGACCTGGCAACCGGGCAACTCGGCCTGTACCTTGGCTGCATCCCGGCTCACCACCCAGCGCAAGGCGAGGCCCGGCGTGCTGGTCAGGAAGGGGGCATGAAAGGTTTGGCCTGCAAAGCCATAGCCCACCAGGGCGGCGTTGATTGTGTGACTCATGGGATTCTCCGCTGAACTCTGTCCATAAAACTCTGTCCATTATGATAAGCGTCTGCTGAGCTCTCGCCCAAAAAACAAGGGGGCCGAAGCCCCCGCTTGTGCCCATCAGAGCACAGGATTTATTGCCAGTACAGCCGCGTTATCCATCAAATCCGGGGGAACCGAGCCCCCATCATCAAGGCTGCAGGCAGAGGCTGCGACCACGCCGGGTCAGCAACAGCAACAGTGGCGGCAACAGCAGCCACATGTGCAGCGCCAGCTGGCTGAGGGGATCTGGCATCAGCCAACCGGTGATCCCCACCAGGGCGCCTGAACCACTCATCTGGAACAACCCGAGCAGTGCCGCAGCAGTGCCAGCACAATGACCGAAGGGTGCCAGCGCCATGCCGGCCGCCGCTCCCAGTACCATGGCGAAGCCGATGCTGGAGAAGAACACCGGGCCCATCATGGCAAGCGGGTGGTCGATGTGTTGCACCAGGGTCAGCGCGATGGCAGACAAGGAGATCACCAGCAGGCCGATACGCAGGGTGCGTCTCGGGCCTACCTTGGCGATGAAGCGCGGCGCCAGGAAGCAGGCCAGGATGTTCAGGGCCGCGTTGGCGGTGAACCAGTAGCTAAAGCCGTTCATGTCGAGACCCAGCTTCACCATCAGCTGCACCGGCGCGGCGGTGACATAGGCCAGGATCACCGCCATCGCCAACATGCAGAGGCTGGCGTTGAACAGGAAGCTGGGGGAGCGCAGCACAGGGCTGTAGCGGGACCAGCTGATGAGCGGGCCGCTGCTGCTGGTCTCTTCCGGACGGGTCTCCGGCATACGCCACAGCAGCCAGCTGCCGACGATGACTGCATAACCGGCCATAAACCAGAAGTTCGCCGACCAGCCTGCCTTGGCGGTGAGCCAGCCGCCGAGCAGGGGTGCCAGGGCGGGAATGAAGCAGATGGCACCATTGAGGTAGGAGATCATCTGGCCACTCTTCTTGGGGCCATAGCTGTCACGCACCACCGAGAAGGCGGCGACCGAGGTGGCACAAGCGCCGAAGCCTTGCAGCACTCGCGCCAGCATCAGCTCACCGAGACTTGCGGCAAAACCGGCGGCCAGCGCACTCAGGCCGTAGAGCAGCACGCCACCGAGGGCGATGGGTTTGCGGCCGTAACGGTCGGCGAGCGGCCCTACCAGCAGTTGGCCCAGCCCCATGCTGAACAGGAACCAGGTGATGGTGCCTTGCATCAGGGTGACCTCGGCGCCGAGCCGCTCGGCCATCTGCGGGATGGCAGGCAAATAGATGTCGATGGCCAGCGGACTGAACAGCACCAGGAGTACAAGCAGAAGAATCAATGGCATCAGTCACCTCAAGCCGTAGTGGGAAATCAATTGGTGCGCGAGTCTACTGACTCAGAGTAATGAATTGAAATGGTATTTAATCACTTGGGTTATTCCTCTGTGGAAAGATGTATTTTATCCACTCCTCCTGCCAGTTCAGTGGTGGCCAGGTGTGGCCCCTGTAGCGACTAATTGGCGCTTTGACTAAACGCTCACCCCGCATAGAATGCGCAGATTATTTTTGCGGAGGTGCGTGATGAGCAAGCTTGTCCTGGCAACAGGTAACCAGAAAAAGGTGAAGGAATTGGCCGCCATGCTGGCCGATATGAAGATCCAGGTGATCCCGCAGAGCGAGTTCGCGGTCTCCGATGCCGAAGAGACCGGCACCACCTTCGTCGAGAATGCCATCATCAAGGCCCGCCACGCCGCCCGCATCACCGGCCTGCCCGCCGTCGCCGACGACTCGGGTCTGGAAGTGGACCTGCTGCACGGCCGCCCCGGCGTCTACTCCGCCCGCTTCGCCGGTGTGGGCGCCAGCGACAAGGAGAACATCGACAAGCTGCTTGAAGAGCTCAAGGGCGCGCCCGACTACCTCAAGAGCGCCCGTTTCTGGTGTGTGCTGGTTTACATGCGCCACGCCGATGACCCCACCCCCATCATCTGCCAGGCCAGCTGGGAGGGGACCATCCTCGATGAACCGCGCGGCCAACACGGCTTTGGCTATGATCCTGTGTTCTTCGTACCCGATCACGACTGCACCTCCGCCCAGATGCCGAGCGAGCTGAAGAACCAGCTCAGTCACCGTGGTCAGGCGCTGGCCAAGCTGAAAGCCGCATTGGCCGCGGCGCACTGAGCCTGCACAGCCGATCGCCGGAATACTCCGGAGCGCATTTCATCTACAATGGGGGCCGTCAGCCCCCATTGTGCTTAGTGCACCGCTGACCAACGAATACGCATTGTCATTTACAACGGGGTCAGCCCAATCGCCCCCCGCTTTGATTACTGGAAGCCCCATGCTGCAACTGCCGCCCCTCTCCCTCTATATCCATGTGCCCTGGTGCGTCCAGAAGTGCCCCTACTGCGACTTCAACTCCCACGCCCAGAAGGGGGAGTTGCCACACCTCGAATATGTGGCGGCCCTGCTGGAGGATCTGGATCTCGATCTTAAGTGGGCACAGGGGCGTCCACTCTCCTCCATCTTCATCGGCGGAGGCACCCCCAGCCTGCTGAGCGTCGAGGCCATGCAGACCTTGCTGGACGGGGTCAGGGCCCGCATCGCGCTCACTGCTGACTGCGAGATCACCATGGAGGCGAATCCGGGCACGGTGGAGGCGGACAAGTTCGCCGGCTTCCAGCGCGCGGGCATCAACCGCATCTCCATCGGGGTGCAGAGCTTCCAGCAGGAAAAACTGACCCGCCTCGGCCGCATCCACGGGCCAGAGGAGGCGCGCAAGGCGGCCGAGCTGGCTCACGCCATAGCCCTTCCCACCTTCAACCTGGATCTGATGCACGGCCTGCCGGATCAGAGCCTGGAAGACGCCCTCTATGACCTGCAACAGGCCATCGACTGCGCACCGCCGCACCTGTCCTGGTATCAGCTAACCATAGAGCCGAACACTGCCTTCGCCTCCAAGCCGCCCAAGCTACCGGAAGATGACACCCTGTGGGACATCTACGAGCAGGGCCACGCCATGCTCACCGCCCAGGGTTACCAGCAGTACGAGATCTCGGCCTACGCCAAGCCAGGCTATCAGTGCCGCCACAACCTCAACTACTGGCGCTTCGGCGACTATCTGGGGATCGGCTGCGGCGCCCACGGCAAGGTCACTGATCTCGCCAACCAGCAGATCCTGCGCAGTGCCAAGGTGAAACACCCGAAAGGCTACCTGGATCCCGCCCGCCCCTACCTGGATAACCAGTGGACGGTGACCGAGGACGATCTGCCCCTCGAATACTTTATGAACCGGTTCAGATTGTTTGAACCGGCACCCAAGGCGGAGTTCGAGGCCTACACCGGCCTTGAGCTTGAGCGGGTGGAGACCATGCTGACCATCGCCCAGACCAAGGAGCTGATCGAGGATCTCGGCGACAGCTGGCAGCTGACCTCCCTCGGTCATCGCTACCTCAACGTCTTGCTCGAGCTCTTTATGGACGAGTAAGCACTGGTTCACCGTCTTGCTGCGACGCCGTGAGCAGTTCAGCCACGCCAGCTTGCCAGAAACAATCAGGGCGCCCATGGGCGCCCTGATTGTTTCTGTTCAACGGGGTAGAAACCCGCTCAGCAGCAGACGCTCATCATCTGCTGTTGGCCGGGCTCCCACCGCTGGCCATGCTTGGCCTTGCGCTGGTAACTGCCCTTGCCCTTCTTGCTCGGCTCGACCCTGGCCTGAAACAGGGTTGAGGTGACCAGCGCCTTCAGATGATTGTCCTGAATGATGCCCCGCCCATGATCATGGGCCTGGTCGATGATATCGACCCGCTTCCTCTTGGCCATATTTGGCTCCTGCTTATGTCGTTGGAACTGGCTAAAAATACGCCAGAGTAAATAAAAACGCGCAGATTGTGCGCCTCCGCGCTGCCGAGTGCAAGCGCTCGGCAGCGGGTTGCCCTGGATCAGGGCGCCGGCCGGTAGCTCACCCTCACCAGACCGCTTGCCAGCACAGTGCTGGAGACTGGGATGAGCCGCCCAGGCAGCGGCTCGCCCCCAAACAGCGAGACGCCCTTGTCCAGCACCACGGGCACCCAGAACAGGGTCAGCTCATCCACCAGCCCGGCCTGCAAACCTTGCCGTACCACCTCGCCACCATCCAGATAGAGATGACGTGCCCCCTCCTGCCACAGATCTGTCAGCACCTGCCCAAGCTCTCCTTGCCTGAAGGAGACCTTGGCACTAGGCTCGGCCGGCCTGTGGGTCAACACCACCACCGGTTTGTCGCCGTAGGGCCACTCCGGGAAGGCGAGTACCGTCTCGTAGCTGTTGCGGCCCATCAGCAGCGCATCCGCGCTTGCCATCAGGGCGCTGTAACCGGTTTCGTCCTGAGAGTCGCCGTCATAGGGCGTCAGCCACTCCAGAGCCCCGTCTTCCCCGGCGATAAAGCCATCGAGGGAGAGCGCCAGAAAGGCACTGATCCGGGGGCGCTGCTGCGCCGCGTTCATGGGATCAGTGCTCATGGTCGTGATGCTCATGCTGGGCCGGCGCCCCCGACTCCAGAGTCTCGAGGATGGCGCAGTGCTCGGCCGAGCGCGGGCCACCGCAACAGATGTTGGAGAGCTCACGCAGGTTCTCGCGAAAACGGGTCAGTTCGTGGATCTTCTGCTCCACCTGCGCCAGCTTGGCATCGGCCACCGCCTTCACCTCCTGGCAGGTCACCCTGGCCTTGTTGGTATCGAGATCCAGCAGCTCACCGATATCGGCAAGGGAGAACCCCACCGACTTGGCACGGATGATAAATTCCAGCCGCCGTCTGTCCTGCTCGCCATAGAGGCGGTAACCAGACTCGTTGCGAAGGCCGGGCGAGATAAGGCCGTTCTTCTCGTAAAAACGCAGGGTGTCCGCCTTGACCCCGCACGCCTTGGCCAGTTCTCCAATCCGATACATGTCCACTCTCCCACTGGAGTTGGTACTCAATAAAAACCGGTTCTCACTATCGCCCCTTTGCCTGTCGATTGCCAGCCAAAGGCAGGAAAGCAGTAGATAAAAGCGGCAGGCATGGTGATTTCCCGTCAAAATGCTGAAAAGACAAACGTTTCACAAAAAATCACCAGAAAACGTTTAACACCGCACCAGATAAGGCTTTGCCTCCTTAAAAAATCCACCACGGCTCACATTTTTTGTGTAGAATACGCGCCCACAAGAGAGCGTCGCATCAAGCGGGCATTTCCTAAAATACTTTTGCCAAGCCCCGGGCTGTTGGGTGAGAGTGATTTGCGAAATCCCCCACTTCCATTTATTTGGGGACTCTCTGTGTTGAGCCTCGCCTCCCATGGAACGGTCCCCGTTATGCTGAGGACGATAGTGTGATGGAACAAGCTCGACCCATTCGCCGTGCACTGCTGAGTGTGTCTGACAAGACCGGCATCCTGGAATTTGCCGAAGCCCTCGTTGAACGTGGCGTGGCCCTGCTCTCCACCGGTGGCACCGCCAAGTTGCTCGCCGAGGCGGGTCTGCCGGTGACCGAGGTCTCCGACTACACCGGATTCCCCGAGATGATGGATGGTCGCGTCAAGACCCTGCATCCCAAGGTGCACGGTGGCATTCTCGGCCGCCGCGATCGGGATGACGCCATCATGGCCCAGCACGCTATCTCCCCCATCGACATGGTTGTCGTCAATCTCTATCCCTTCGCTGCCACCGTCGCCAAGCCAGGCTGCACCCTGGAAGATGCGGTCGAAAACATCGACATCGGTGGCCCGACCATGGTGCGCTCCGCCGCCAAGAACCACAAAGACGTGACTATCGTCGTCAAGGCAGCCGATTACGGCCGAGTGATCGCCGAGATGGACGGCAACGGTAACAGCCTGACCCTCACCACCCGCTTCGATCTGGCCATCGCCGCCTTCGAGCACACCGCCGCCTACGACGGCATGATCGCCAACTACTTCGGCACCCTGGTACCGAGCTACGGCGACAACAAGGAAGGCGACGCCGAGTCCCGCTTCCCACGCACCTTCAACAGCCAGTTCATCAAGAAGCAGGACATGCGCTATGGCGAGAACAGCCATCAGGCTGCCGCCTTCTATGCCGAAGAGCATGCCGCAACCGGTTCGGTGGCAAGCGCCGTCCAGCTGCAGGGCAAGGCGCTCTCCTACAACAACATCGCCGACACCGACGCGGCGCTGGAATGCGTGAAAGAGTTCGATGAACCGGCCTGCGTCATCGTCAAGCACGCCAACCCCTGCGGCGTGGCCATCGGTGACGACCTGCTGGCGGCCTACGAGCGCGCCTGGCAGACCGACCCCACCTCCGCCTTCGGTGGCATCATCGCCTTCAACCGTGAACTGGACGGCGCCACCGCGAAAGCCATCGTCGAACGCCAGTTCGTGGAAGTGATCATCGCCCCCTCGGTGAGCCAGGAAGCCCGCGACGTCGTGGCCGCCAAACAGAACGTGCGTCTGCTGGAATGCGGTCAGTGGACGGCGCCGGCGCAAGGGTTTGATCTGAAACGCGTCAACGGCGGCCTGCTGGTGCAGGAACGCGATCTGGGCATGGTGACGCTGGGGGACCTGAAGGTCGTTAGCAAGCGCCAGCCGACCGAGGCAGAACTGAAAGATCTGCTGTTCTGCTGGAAGGTCGCCAAGTTCGTCAAGTCCAACGCCATCGTTTACGCCAAGGCGGGCCAGACCATAGGCGTCGGCGCCGGCCAGATGAGCCGGGTCTACTCCGCCAAAATCGCCGGCATCAAAGCCGAGGATGAAGGGCTGGTAGTGGCGGGCTCCGTCATGGCTTCCGACGCCTTCTTCCCGTTCCGCGACGGCATCGATGCCGCCGCCGCCGCCGGCATCGCCTGCGTCATCCAGCCAGGTGGCTCGATGCGCGATCAGGAAGTGATCGACGCTGCCGACGAGCACGGCATGTGCATGCTGTTCACCAACATGCGCCACTTCCGTCACTGATGCGTCAGGGCCACCCCAGGGTGGCCCTCTTTGCAACGGACTAGGTCAACTGACTGGTTTTCACCTGCACATGCAGCTGGTTATCACGAATAGAAGCGAGCGAGACGATGAAAGTACTGATCATTGGTAATGGTGGCCGTGAACATGCCCTGGCCTGGAAGGCCAAACAGTCCCCCATGGTGACCCGGGTGTTCGTCGCCCCCGGCAATGCCGGCACGGCCCACGAAGGCAGCATCGAGAACGTCGCCATCGAGCCCACCGACATCCCGGCCCTGCTGGCGTTTGCCAAGCAGCAGCAGATTGGCCTCACCATCGTCGGGCCGGAAGCGCCGCTGGTGAAAGGGGTGGTCGATGCGTTTCGCGCCGAGGGGCTCGCCGTCTTCGGCCCGACGGCCAAAGCGGCTCAACTGGAAGGCTCCAAGGCGTTCGCCAAGGACTTCCTGGCCCGTCACGCCATCCCGACCGCCGACTATCAGAACTTCACCGAGGTGGAGCCTGCGCTCGCCTACCTGCGCGAGAAGGGCGCTCCCATCGTCATCAAGGCCGATGGTTTGGCCGCCGGCAAGGGCGTCATCGTCGCCATGACTCTGGCTGAAGCAGAGGACGCGGTACGGGACATGCTGTCCGGCAATGCGTTCGGTGATGCCGGCGCCCGGGTGGTGATCGAGGAGTTTCTGGACGGGGAAGAGGCGAGCTTCATCGTCATGGTGGACGGCGAGCACGTGCTGCCCATGGCCACCAGCCAGGATCACAAGCGGGTTGGCGATGGCGACACCGGCCTCAACACCGGCGGCATGGGCGCCTACTCCCCGGCCCCCGTGGTGACCGATGCGGTACACCGACGCGTGATGGAACAGGTGATCATGCCCACCGTGCGGGGCATGGCCGCCGAGGGCAACGTCTACACCGGTTTCCTCTACGCCGGTCTGATGATCGATGGCCAGGGCAACCCCAAGGTGATCGAGTTCAACTGCCGCTTCGGCGATCCCGAGACCCAGCCCATCATGCTGCGCATGCGCTCCGATCTGGTGGAGCTGTGCCTGGCTGCCTGCGCCGGCAAGCTGGATCAGGTGGAAGCCATCTATGATCCCCGCGTCGCCATCGGCGTGGTACTGGCCGCCGCCGGCTACCCCGGTGACTATGTCCAGGGCAAGGCCATCAGCGGGCTGCCGGTGGAAGAGGCGAGCGGCGAGAAGGTGTTCCATGCCGGCTCCCGCCTCGAAGGGGATACGGTCGTCACCGCCGGTGGCCGGGTGCTGTGCGCCACCGCCCTCGGCCACACGGTCGCCGAGGCGCAGCGCCGCGCCTACCTGCTGGCGGCCCGCATCCAGTGGGATGGGGTCTTCTATCGCAATGACATCGGCTGGCGCGCCATAGAGCGTGAACAGGCGCAGTAAGTCAGACTTGTTACCAGCGAATTAACCATCAGGGCCTGCGGGCCCTTTTTGCTGCCCGTGACGGCAGTTTCAGGCCTGAGGCCCCGCAGGTCTTCCTCACTGGCTGGCTACATCTCGTCAGCACAATGCGCACACTTAGTCACAATTGGTCGCAGTTTATCCATACAATTGACCGACTTTCATGGCATCATGCTAAATTAACCGCACTCATATGAGTGCCATAAGAACCCACAATGTCGTCGTCCCATAAGGAAATCCCATGTTGAAAACCGTGCGCCCCCTGCTGCTGCCTCTGATGTTCGGCCTGCTGACCCTGCCCGCCATGGCCGGTGAACTGGAGCAACCGATGAAGAAGATCGGCTTCAACTACAAGCAGGCCCTCAAGGCTGACGATACCGCCACCATGGAGAAGCACATCAAGGAGATGAAGGCCCAGCTCGATGTCGCCAAAGAGAAGAAGATGCCGGACGCCAAGAAGGAGAAGTTCCTGGAAGGCATGAACGAGGTACAAGGTGAGCTGGATGCCAGCCTGGCCGCCCTGCAGGCCGGTGATCAGGAGAAGGCCCGCGCCCACCTGGCCAAGGTCAATGACCTGAAGAAGGAGTACCACACCTATGCCAAGCAGAAAGGCTGATCCTTTTCGCTGGGATAACCTGGTCCGCCTCACCCACTGGGGTGTGGCGGCCGCTTGCGTCGCCAACCTCTGGTTCAACGAGGCAGGGGAAACCTGGCACGAGCGGCTCGGCTATCTGGCCATCATTCTGATAAGCGTCCGGCTGGGCTGGGGCCTCTCCTTCGCCAAAGGCCATGCCCGCCTGAGCGCCCTCATCCCCAAGCGCGGCGAATTCGCCCAGCAGAGCCAGGCCCTGCGTGAGCGCGCGCCCGCCGCCCCCGGCCATCACGGCAGCGGCAAGCTGGCGGTCTGGGCACTCTGGCTGGTCATCCTCGCCACCGCCGGCAGTGGCTGGTTCCAGAACACCGAGCTCGGGTTCGAACTCGGCGCCGATGACTGGCACCAGTGGTGCACCTGGGCGCTGCAGGCCATGATAGCCCTGCACCTGTGCGCCATCGTCCTCACCTCCTGGCGCCAGCGCAGCAATCTGGCGGCGCGCATGTTGCCGCTGCGGCGTCCGGCCGGGACCCCTGCTCCCCGGCAAGAGACACAGCCCTGATGCGCACGGGCACCCGCGGGTGCCCGTCCACTTTAACGCCCGACCCTTGCCTCTCCCCTCTTTTGTTCCTCCACTGACCTCCCCCTGCATGACGTTGACGCCCATCAGCCGATTAGACGGCCTTATATGAAAACATTTTCATTCACAGTTCTTAACTAAATCCCGCTGTTCGATTTTCAACCACCTCGATTTCATCAATGCTACTGACCGAACGAGGTTGTTCGTCGTCCGTTCGACATACAGACAGTGAGAACCAATAACAACATCGAAGGGAAAATCGTCATGCACAACACACTGTTTCGAACCGCCCTGCTCTCCGCGGCACTCGGCGCATTCAGCCAGACTGCCAGCGCCGAAGGGGTCATGGTCCATCTGTTCCAATGGAAGTTCAACGACGTCGCCAACGAGTGCGAGACCGTGCTCGGTCCCAAAGGCTTTGGCGGTGTCCAGATCACCCCGCCGGCCGAACACAAGCAGGGTAGCGAGTACTGGTGGACCGTCTACCAACCCGTCAGCTTCAAGAATTTCAACAGCTTCGGCGGCAGCGAGGCGGAGCTCAGGAGCATGATCGCCCGCTGTAACGCCGCCGGGGTCAAGGTTTACGCCGACGCCGTCTTCAACCAGCTCGCCTCAGGCTCCGGCAGTGCCACCGGCGGTGGCAGCTACAACTCGGGCCAGTTCCAGTATCCCCAGTTCGGCTACAACGACTTCCACCACAGCGGCGACATCACCAACTACGGCGACAGCAACAACGTCTGGAATGGCGCCCTCTACGGCATGCCGGATCTCAACACCGGCTCCGCCTACGTGCAGGATCAGATAGCCAGCTACATGAAGACCCTGCTCGGTTGGGGCGTCGCCGGTTTTCGTATCGATGCGGCCAAGCACATGGCCCCGAGCGAGGTAAAGGCAATCCTCGACAAGGCGGGCAGCCCCAAGGCCTATCTGGAGGTGATCGGCGCCGGCGGTGAATCCGCCGAGATCCAGCCCAATCGCTACACCTATATCGACAGAGTCACCGACTTCAAGTTCGGCACCGACTTGGCCGCCAACTTCAACGGCCAGATCAAGAACCTCAAGACCTTCGGCGAGAGCTGGGGCCTGCTCCCCTCCGACAAGTCCTTCATCTTCGTGGTGAACCACGACCGCGAGCGCGGCCACGGTGGCGGCGGCATGCTCACCTTCATGAACGGCGCCCGCTATGAGCTGGCCAACGTCTTCATGCTGGCTTGGCCCTATGGCTGGAAACAGGTGATGTCCGGTTACCGCTTCGCCGACATGGGCAAGTACGAAACCGATAAAGGCGCGCCGGCCAGCACGCCCTGCTCCGACAGCCAGTGGAACTGCGAGCAGCGCCGCCCGACCATCATGAACATGGCCCTGTTCAACAACCGCACCGAGGGCACGGCGGTCAGCAACTGGTGGGACAACGGCAACAACCAGGTCGCCTTCAGCCGGGGCAACAAGGGCTTCGTCGCCATCAACAACGAGAGCACCAGCCTGGTGGCCTCGGTCCCGACCGGTCTACCCGCAGGGGAATACTGCAACATCCTGGCTGGCAGTGACTATTGTAGCGGCGCCTACATCCAGGTCGATGCCAGTGGCAAGGCCAGCCTGAACCTGGCGGGCATGAAGGCCGCCGCCATCCTGGCCGGTTGCACCAAGACCAGCCCCTGTGGCGGCACTACCCTGCCGGGCAACAAGTTCAGCAGCCTGAACATCCGCGGCACCCACAATGCCTGGGGCAATACACCTATGCAGGTCGATGCCAACCGCGTCTGGTCCGCCACCATCACCTTCAGTGGCGCCGGTGACGCGACCGGGGCCCAGCGCTTCAAGTTCGACGTCTTTGGCAACTGGACCGAGAGCTACGGTGATACCGAAGGGGATGGCATCGCCGACAAGGGCAGCAGCAAGGACATACTGTTCAGCGGCGCCGGTCAGTATCGCATCGCCCTCAAGGAGAGCGACCTCAGCTACAGCCTGACGGCACTGAGCAGCAACCAGGCGCCCGTCGCAGCCATCTCGCCCAAGTCCATCAACGCCAAGCTGGGGGAGAGTCTAGTGTTCGACGCCTCCGCCTCCAGCGATGACGTCGGCGTGACGAGCTACAGCTGGTCCACCGGTGGCAGCGGCAAGACGGAGACAGTGCTGTTCGATACCCTGGGCAGCCACACCGTCACCGTGACCGTCACCGACGCCGAGGGACTGAGCGCCAGTGCCAGCGCCACCGTGAACGTCACCGACAGCAACGGCAGCTATTCCAGCGTGCTGCCCACCCTGCACCTGCGTGGCACCCCCAACAGCTGGGGTTCGCTGGCCATGACGCTGGTGGCCGACAACCAGTGGGAGGCGCTCGTCAGCTTCGACGGTCAGGCCAATCAGCGCTTCAAGTTCGACGTCAAAGGGGACTGGAGCCAGAACTACGGTGACAACAACAAGGATGGGGTGGCCGAGCTCGCCGGCAATGACATCCTCACCGCCGTCATCGGCCAGTATCGGGTGCGCTTCAACGATCAGACTCTGGCCTACAGCCTGACCCCGGTCAGCGTCGGCTACGCGAAGACCTTCCCCAGCCTGAGCCTGCGCGGCACGCCCAACAACTGGGGCGCCACCCCCATGACCCTGGTGGCCGATCACCTTTGGCAGGCCAGCATCACCTTCACCGGAGCAGGGGATGCCAGCGGTGCCCAGCGCTTCAAGTTCGACGTCAAGGGCGACTGGACCCAGAACTACGGTGACAGCAACAAGGACGGGGTGGCCGAGCTGACCGGCGCCGACATCACCACCGCCCTGGTCGGCGCCTATCTGGTGCGCTTCAATGACCAGACCCTGGCCTACAACCTGAGCGCCCAGTAAGCCCCAAAGGGGCGCCAGGCGCCCTTGGTTGGCACGCTCGCCAGCATGGCCTCCTCCCCACCCGGGCAGGAGGCCTTTTTCATGAGATGGATCCCCCGGCGCCCAAGTCCAGTCAGGGGGCTATGGCCTGTGGGTCGGCGCAGGAGACGACGCAGATCTAGATGCTTCGTCACATTCGCAACGCTGGTGTGCAGCGAACCTCAGTCCTCTGAAAGCAGACGACCGCGCCTCTTTCCCCGTTTGCAGCCGCTCGGCTCACAGGCATACTGAGTCGACACATCCATACAGGAGCGCATATGAAACAACTGGAAGCCCTCAAGGCCGAGGGCAGGATTGAAGAGGCTCGTCAGCACGGTCTGCTGCAGCTCGTGGAGCATCCACAGCATGCCGAGCTGCATTACGAAGTGGCCGGATTGCACGACAATTTGGGGCGCGAGACTCAGGCCATCCCCCTCTACCAGAAGGCGATCGCACTGGGATTGAGCGAAACCTCGCTGCGTGGCGCCTGGCTCGGTCTGGGCAGCTCCTATCGCAGCACCGGCCAGTATGCCGAGGCGCTGGCCGCCTTCGACCAGGCACAGGCCCGCTTCCCCGATGCCAATGAATTCAAGGTGTTTCGTGCCATGACCTGTTACAACCTGGGGCAGCACAAGGAGGGGATGGAGAGCCTGCTGACGGTGTTGGCCGCGACCACCGCGGATCCATCCCTCATCACATACCGTCGCGCCATGGCGCTCTATGCCGAGGATCTGGACAGGCGCTGGTGAAACGCCAGAAACGACAAAGCCGCTCATGATGAGCGGCTTTGTCTGAATTTGGTGGCCCCTGCCTGACTTGAACAGGCGACCAATCGATTATGAGTCGACTGCTCTAACCAACTGAGCTAAGGGGCCAGAATCTTGCTTTTGCGGCGTGGATTATAGGGGATGGGAGATACCTCGTCCATAGGCAGATCAACCACTTGCCGAGATTTTGTACAGCCTCCGCCAATATCTGTGATCCCCGCGCTGCCAACAACCCGGATAAAACAAAGCCCCGCATCGCGGGGCTTTTTGACAAGGCTTACTGGCTGCTTTCAGGACTATTCGTCCAGGAAGCTGCGCAGTACTTCCGAGCGGCTCGGGTGGCGCAGTTTGCGCAAGGCCTTGGCTTCGATCTGACGAATACGCTCACGGGTCACGTCGAACTGCTTGCCCACTTCCTCGAGGGTGTGGTCAGTGTTCATGTCGATACCGAAACGCATCCGCAGCACCTTGGCTTCACGGGCAGTCAGGCCAGCCAGCACTTCGCGGGTCGCGTTGCGCAGGCTCTCACTGGTCGCCGCATCCGCCGGCAGGGCCAGGGTGGTATCTTCGATGAAGTCGCCCAAGTGGGAATCTTCATCATCACCGATTGGCGTCTCCATGGAGATGGGCTCTTTGGCGATCTTCAATACCTTGCGGATCTTGTCTTCCGGCATGCCCATGCGCATCGCCAGCTCTTCCGGGTTCGGTTCACGACCCATCTCCTGCAGCATCTGACGGGAGATACGGTTGAGCTTGTTGATGGTTTCGATCATGTGCACCGGGATACGGATGGTACGGGCCTGATCCGCGATGGAGCGGGTAATGGCCTGACGGATCCACCAGGTGGCATAGGTCGAGAACTTGTAGCCACGACGGTATTCAAACTTGTCCACCGCCTTCATCAGACCGATGTTGCCCTCCTGGATCAGATCTAGGAATTGCAGACCACGGTTGGTGTATTTCTTGGCGATGGAGATAACCAGACGCAAGTTCGCTTCGACCATCTCTTTCTTTGCACGGCGGGCCTTGGCCTCACCGATGCTCATGCGACGGTTGATGTCCTTGATCTGGGCGATGGAGAGGCCGGTTTCCTCTTCAATCTGCTGCAACTTGCCGATGGCACGCAGCACGTCTTCGTCCATCTCCAGCAGACGAGGAGACCACGCCTTGCCGGCCTGCTTCTGGTATTCAAACCAGGCAGTTTCGCACTCGTTGTTGGTGAAGGCCGCGACGAAGGTTTTCTTCGGCATCTTGGCCTGCTCAACGCAGAGTTTCATGATGATGCGTTCCTGCACGCGGACCCGCTCCATCATTTCGCGCATGTTGTTGACCAGGCGATCGAACTGCTTGGGCATCAGGCGGAATTGACGGAACACATCGGCCAGCTGGGCAATAGCGGCCTGGGTATCGTCGTGGGCACGGCCATTCTTCTGAATGGAGAGACGGGTGACTTCGTACTGGGCACGCAGTTCGCCGAACTTCTCACGAGCGACTTCAGGATCCGGACCACCGTCCCCTTCGTCTTCGGCGTCGTCGCCATCCCCGTCTTCGTCTTCGTCTTCTTCGTCTTCGTCAGCCAGATCGTCTTCGCTGAGCTCAGAGCCGATATGGGTAGCAGTCGGTGCCACGTCATCCGCTTCGTTCGGATCGATAAAGCCGGAGATGATGTCAGACAGACGCAGCTGCTCGGCTTCGTACTTGTCGTACTGTTCGAGCAGGTAAGTGATGGCTTCAGGGTACTCGGCAACGGAGCTTTGTACCTGGTTGATACCGTCTTCGATCCGCTTGGCGATGTCGATTTCGCCTTCACGGGTCAGCAGTTCGACGGTACCCATTTCCCGCATGTACATGCGGACGGGATCGGTCGTGCGACCAATCTCAGATTCAACAGATGCCAGAGCCTGGGCCGCTGCTTCGGCAGCGTCCTCATCGGCGGTACCACCTTCGGCCATGATCAGATCATCGGCATCCGGGGCGTTTTCCACTACCTGGATACCCATATCGTTGATCATCTGGATGATGTCTTCGATCTGGTCAGAGTCGACGATGTCTTGCGGGAGGTGATCGTTCACCTCGGCATAGGTCAGGTAGCCCTGTTCTTTACCTTTGGCAACGAGGAGTTTAAGCTGAGACTGCGGGGTTTGCTCCATAGAACTCATCCGGTTGGTGTTGCTAGGTTGCGCGTACAGTGCGCTGCTGCGCAAATAGCCAATTCTAATAGAAAACCGCCAGACATGCTATGTCTGGTTGCGGCGTCGGTCATGAGAAACCCCTGCCCGCTGTATTGTCGGGGCCAGGCGGTTATACAATATTTGCTTTTCATCCCGTCGATTCGGGCAACGGTATTTATATTGAGACTAAACACTCAAATATCAAGCCCCACTCTCATTTCTTTTCTCAATCTGCACCTCTCTGATCAACATCATCAGCTCCCGCGTCTCCTCAGAGCTTAGCCCTTCCTGAGCCACCTTGGCCTGCAACTCTTCGATCCGTTGCTTCAAAAACTGGTTGATGAAACCGACGAAGGTATCCTGCAGTTCACCCAGAATATCCGGCTCTTGGTCGAGTCTGATCTCTTCAAACAGATCGTGCATCGCCAGCTGGGCCAGGATCTCCCCCTCTTTGGTACCACGCCAGTGCTCCAGCAGGATGCCGGTGGTAATGCCTGGTTGAGACAGGATCTGCTGATGCAGTTGCAGCAGGAACTGGATGCCCTGCATCCGCAGCCCGGCAAGCTCCGGCATGGCCGGTAGCTCGGCGGTCACCGCCGGGTACTGGATCATCAGTGCCAGCGCACGGCGCAGCGGCGTCAACTTGACCGCCTTGGGTTTGTTCAGCTCCCCCTTGGGCTGGCTGTTGCGGGCAAACAACTCGGCGATGCGCTGCTTGTTCTCCCCCCAACGCATCATGCTGGAGAGGCGGGTAATCAGCCCTTCGCGGGTGAAACCTTCCGGTACCCGACGGATCAGTTCGGCAGCTTTGTTGGCAACCTCGAACTTGCCAGCCTCACCGGAGAGCGCCGCATCCCGTCCCAGACGCTCGAACATAAAGTCGGCGAAGGGCTGAGCCTCGTCCAGCAAGGCTTCGAACCCCTCCTTGCCAATCTGGCGCACCAGGGAGTCCGGATCCTCACCGTCTGGCAGAAACACGAACTTGAGTTCGCGCCCATCCTGCAGATGGGAGAGCGCGTTATCCAATGCCCGCCAGGCCGCCTCGCGACCCGCCTTGTCGCCGTCGTAGCAGCAAACCACCTCGGCCGTAGTGCGAAACAGGGTATGGATATGGTCGCTGGTCGTCGCCGTCCCCAGTGCGGCCACGGCATAGTCGATGTCGTACTGCCCGAGCGCCACCACGTCCATGTAGCCCTCCACCACCAGGATCCGACGAGGATCCTTGTGCGCCTGTTTCACCTCGTAGAGGCCGAACAGCTCCCGCCCCTTGTGGAAGATTGGGGTTTCCGGCGAGTTGAGGTATTTCGGTGTGCCATCGCCTAGCACCCGGCCACCGAAGCCGATGACCCGGCCCCGCTTGTCACGGATCGGGAACATGATGCGATCACGGAAGCGATCGTAGCTGCCGGGACCGCTGTCGCGAGGGATCAGCATGCCGCCGGAGATGAGCAACTGCTCATGATCCCGACTGGTGCCAAAGCGGCGCCTGACCTGGTCCCAGTCACTCGGGGCATAGCCGATATTGAAGCGCTTGACCACTTCTCCGGTCAGACCACGCCCTTTCAGATATTCCACCGCCTGAGGGGCGCTCTTGAGCGTGCTCTCATAGAAGCGGGCTATCTGGTTCATCAGCTCATAGAGATCCTTGCTGACGGCGGGCTGAGAGCTGGCTGAGCCGCCCAGCGTCTGCTCACGAGGCACCTGCATGCCCTGCATGCTGGCAAGCTCTTCGATGGCATCGGGAAATTCGAGTCCGTCGTACTCCATGACAAAGCCGATGGCGTTGCCGTGGGCGCCACAACCGAAACAGTGATAAAACTGCTTCTCCTGGCTGACGGTGAAAGAGGGGCTTTTTTCGTTATGAAAAGGACAGCAAGCCTGATAGTTCTTACCGGCCTTTTTCAGCCGCACTCGCGAGTCGATCAACTCGACGATATCGGTGCGTACGAGCAGATCATCGATAAAGGATTGTGGGATCCTGCCTGCCATAACCGTCCTGTTTCATTACCCTGAAAAATAAAAAAGCCGCGCATTCACAGGGAAGCACGGCTTCTTTCGACTAACAAGAGAAATGCCTGTTACGCCAAGCGGGTTTTCACCTGAGCACTGACGGCGCCGACATCGGCACGCCCCTGAATTTTCGGCTTCAAGACAGCCATGACCTTGCCCATATCAGCCATGACGGCAGCACCACTTTCAGTGATGGCTTGCTCGATCAACGCGGCAATTTCGTCTGCGGTCAGCTGTTGCGGCAGGAATTCCTGCAGCACCAAGATCTCGGCAGACTCTTTGTCGGCAAGATCCTGACGACCGGCAGCTTCAAATTGGCTGATGGAATCGCGGCGCTGTTTGACCATCTTGGTCACGACAGCGAGGATATCCTCATCATTGAGCTCGATACGGGAATCAACTTCACGTTGCTTGATTTCTGCCATCAACAAACGGATCGTCCCCAAGCGAGCCTTATCTCTGGCAAGCATGGCGAGTTTTTGTTGATCCTTGAGTTGATCCTTCAGAGACACGGCATTATCCCCGATTAGTACAGGCGGATACGACGTGCGTTTTCGCGGGACAGCTTCTTGGCGTGACGCTTAACGGCAGACGCTTTGGCGCGCTTACGGATGGTAGTCGGCTTCTCGTAGAACTCACGGCTACGAACTTCAGACAGGATACCGGCCTTTTCGCAAGAACGCTTGAAGCGACGCAGAGCAACGTCAAACGGCTCATTTTCACGGACTTTGATTACTGGCATGTGCCTTTCACCTCAGTGATATATTGTTAGCTGACCATCAGTCGATCAGCATGTCTTAAAATGGTGCGAAATTATACTCTGGACAGGGAATGAAAGTAAACCCGTAGAGATCGCTCTGGTTTAAAAAACCCGCGAAGGTTACCATAGCCGTCTCATTTTAGCAGTGAAATTTTTTAGCAATGCGTGTATTGGGCATAGAGACATCCTGTGACGAAACCGGGATCGCGATCTTCGATGATCAAAAAGGGATCCTTTCCCATCAGTTATACAGCCAGGTCAAGCTGCATGCGGACTACGGCGGCGTCGTCCCCGAGCTTGCCAGCCGGGATCATGTCCGCAAGACGATCCCCTTGATCCAGGCCGCATTGCAAGAGGCGGGACTGGGTAAAGATGACATCGACGGCATCGCCTACACCGCTGGGCCGGGTCTGGTTGGCGCCATTCTGGTCGGTGCGACCATAGGCCGATCGCTGGCCATGGCCTGGAACAAACCCGCCATCGCCGTGCACCACATGGAGGGTCATCTGCTGGCCCCCATGCTGGAAGAGCGGGCCCCCGAATTTCCCTTCGTGGCGCTGCTGGTCTCCGGTGGACACTCCATGCTGGTGCGGGTCGATGGCATCGGCAGCTACCAGCTACTGGGGGAATCCATCGATGATGCCGCCGGTGAGGCCTTCGACAAGACCGCCAAGCTGATGGGGCTGGACTATCCAGGCGGCCCCCTGCTCTCGCGCCTTGCGGAGAAGGGCACCACGGGACGCTTCGTCTTCCCGCGTCCCATGACCGACAGACCCGGCCTCGACATGAGCTTCTCCGGCCTCAAGACCTTTGCCGCCAACACCATTGCGGCCAATGACAGCGATGAGCAGACCCGCGCCGACATCGCCCGCGCCTTCGAAGACGCCGTGGTCGACACCCTGGCCATCAAGTGCCGCCGCGCCTTGAAGGAGACCGGCCTCAAGCGCCTGGTCGTGGCCGGTGGCGTCAGCGCCAACCGTCACCTGCGAGCCCAGCTGGCCGAGTTGATGGAGAGCCTCAAGGGGGAAGTCTTCTATCCGCGCACCGAATATTGCACCGACAACGGTGCCATGATCGCCTACGCAGGCATGCAGCGCCTCAAGGCTGGCGTGTTTGAACCGCTGATCATCAAGGCGGTGCCACGTTGGCCGTTGGACACCCTGGATCCGGTGTGATCCACAGGATCCATCACAGTATAAAAAAGGGGCCTATGGCCCCTTTTTGTTGTTTCTGACTGCATTGTCTAGTTGGTACGGAACAATGCCTCTATAGATAGCCCTTGCCCCATCAGGATCTCCCGCAGGCGACGCAGTCCCTCGACTTGGATCTGACGTACCCGCTCCCGGGTCAGCCCAATCTCGGCGCCCACGTCTTCTAGGGTGGCAGGCTCGTAGCCGAGCAAGCCAAAACGACGGGCCAGCACCTCACGCTGCTTGGGATTCAGCTCCTCCAGCCAGTGCACTATGCTGGCACGCATATCATCGTCCTGGGACTCCAGCTCGGGCCCCATGCCACGCTCATCGGAGAGCACGTCCAGCAGCGCCTTGTCCCGATCGCCGCCGATGGGGGTATCCACCGAGGTGATCTTCTCGTTGAGCTTGAGCATGCGGTTCACGTCATCGACCGAGCGATCCAGCGCGAAGGCGATGTCCTCTGCAGTCGGCTCATGATCGAGGCGATGAGAGAGCTCGCGGGCGGTACGCAGGTAGACGTTGAGTTCCTTCACCACGTGGATGGGCAGGCGAATGGTGCGGGTCTGGTTCATGATGGCCCGCTCTATGGTCTGGCGGATCCACCAGGTGGCATAGGTGGAGAAACGGAAGCCGCGCTCGGGGTCGAATTTTTCGACCGCGCGGATAAGACCGAGGTTGCCCTCTTCGATGAGATCCAGCAGCACCAGGCCGCGGTTGTTGTAGCGCCGGGCTATCTTGACCACCAGCCGCAGGTTGGATTCGATCATGCGCTTGCGGGCCGCTTTATCACCGCGCAAGGCACGACGGGCGTAGTAGACTTCCTCTTCGGCCGTGAGCAAGGGGGAGAATCCAATCTCCCCCAGATAGAGCTGGGTGGCATCCATCACCTTGTTCAGTTCGGGCACCATGAGCTCGTCGGAGATAGTCTCCTCAGCCTCGGCGGCAACCTCCTGAACCTCTTCTTCCTCTTGAGACTCCAGCTCTTCGTCGAACTCTAACTCTGCATCCTGCATAACCAGTTGTTCTTGGCTCATGATATGTCTCCCTGACCTGAACCAGAGTAAGACCTAGCTCTCTGGGTTAACGCTTTGGCAAATAGCTCATCGGATTTATCGACTTGCCTCTGTACCGGATTTCGAAGTGCAAGCGCACATCCGGTGCGTCCGTGCTACCCATATTCGCGATAACCGTGCCTCCTTTGACGGAGTCCCCTTCCTTCACCCGTAACTCGTCGTTATGGGCATAGGCCGAGAGATAGTCATCGTCGTGCTTGAGAATAATCAGCTTGCCATAACCCCGCAGTGCGCTACCCGCATAGACCACCTTGCCGCCACTCGCGGCGTAGATGGGTTGCCCCTTCTGCCCCGAGATGTCGATGCCCTTGTTGCCTTGTTCTGCAACGGAGAAGCCTTCGACGATCCGGCCTTGTGTCGGCCAGTGCCATGAGAGTTTCGACTGGGAGTTGCTGCTTTTTTGTTCTTTGACCTGAGCGTATGCTGTTGAAGATGCCGGAGCAATGCTTTTTTGTGCGATGAATGGGGTGGTCGTACCTGCTGGTGCGGTGGCCATAGGCTTGGGACCCGAGTTGCTCGCAATCGCCGTCGCCGCCACTACCTGACCACCGCCCGTCGCGCCTGACGACGGCACACTGAGTACCTGGCCGACATGCAGACCATAAGGTGCCTGTAGATTGTTACGCTGGGCCAGCGTCTGGTTCGATACATTGAACTGGCGACCGATGCTGCTCAGGGTGTCACCACGGCGCACCTCATAGGTGCCACTGCCGCGACTCACGGTGCTACTCGTACTGGCTACGACGCCAGACGACGAGCCATCCAGCCGAAGCTGTTGGCCCGGATAGATGTTATAGGGGGGGGATATGCCATTGAGGCTGACCAAGGATGCGACATCCATGCCCGATCGGAAGGCGATGGAGTAGAGGGTATCCCCTTTCACCACAGTGTAACCACCACCCGCAATGACCGGTTTGGTCATGCCTTGACGAGCCGGAATGGTCGAGGCAACGGGATCGTTGCCCAGACTCTGTACAGGAGCAGCAGTCTTGCTGGAAGAACAGGCAAGCAGCAGCCATGACAACACGACGACACTACTTCCTTGCCAAACACGCGAACGCATAGTGGATCCTTAACGACTAAACCAGAAATAGGCCGCAATGGCCAAACCAATACAGAGCCAGCCCAGCACATCCACATAGTGCATCAGCCGGCGCTCCATCTTTTCGCCGCCCCAGCGCATCAAGCCTGCGACCAGGAAGAAGCGCATGCCACGACCGATCAACGAGGTCAGGATGAAGGGCAACAGTGCCATGTGGAGCAAGCCCGCCGTGACGGTAAACACCTTGTAGGGGATCGGCGTGAAACTGGCAATGAAAATAACCCAGATGCCCCATTGTTCAAACCACTGCTCGGCCAGCACTATCTTGTCTTCATAACCGACCGACACCACCAGCGGTTGCACCACGGGATCCCAGAGGGTGTAACCCAGCAGATAGCCAAAGACGGCTCCCAGCACCGAGAACAGGGTCGCCACACCGGCGTAGTGCCAGGCGCGCTGGGGTTTGCCCAGCGCCATGGGGGCCAGCATCACATCCACCGGAATAGGCCAGAACACCGATTCGATGAAGGCGGTGATCGCCAGATAATAAGGGGCGTATTTATGGCGAGCCCATTGCATCACCAGTGAATAGAGGCGGGAAAACAGCTTCACTCAACATCTCCGTCGATCAGAGGAACAAAACGCACCGGCTCCAGGATCCGGCTGGTCAGTTGGGAGCCAGAGCGCTCGATGAGCTGCAGGGTCTGCTGGCTGTCACCCACCGGCAGCACCAGACGGCCGCCCTCGGCCAGCTGATCGGTCAGCGCCTTGGGGATCTCGCTGGCCGCCGCCGTCACCAAAATGGCATCGAAGGGTCCCTTGTTGGGCCAGCCCAGCCAGCCGTTGCCATGCTTAGCAGAGACGTTATGCAAGTCGAGCTGACGCAGTCGGCGCCTGGCCAGGAACTGCAGCGACTTGATCCGCTCCACCGTGTAGACATGCTCCACCAGATGGGCCAGCACCGCGGTCTGATAACCGGAACCAGTGCCGATCTCCAGCACATGGGCCGGATTATTCTGGATCAGCAGCTCGGTCATCCGCGCCACCATGTAAGGCTGCGAGATGGTCTGGCCGTGGCCGATGGGCAAGGCGGTGTTGTCCCAGGCCTTGTGCGCCATGGCTTCGTCCACAAACAGCTGGCGTGGCACTTTCGCAATCGCCGCAAGCACGCGGAAATCACGAATGTCCTGACTAATCAGCTGGTTCAAAAGGCGCTGTACGATCACACCTTCATCCCTGCAGATCTAACCAGGCTCCCAGACCCGCCAGACTGCTGTAGGCAGTCATGTCGATGGTCAATGGGGTAATGGAGACGTAGCCCTGTTCGATGGCCGCAAAATCCGTGCCCTCCCCCGCATCCTGCTGGCTGCCGGGAGGGCCAATCCAGTAGATAGTCTGACCACGAGGGTCCTCGGCGCGGATCACCGACTCGGCGCGATGACGATTGCCAAGCCGGGTCACCCTGATGCCCTTAATCTGCTCAAGGGGCAAGTCGGGTACGTTCACGTTGAGGATCTGGTCGGCAGGCAGTGGGTGCTGCATCAGGCCTCGTACCAGCAAGGCGGCATAGTGAGCCGCCGTGGTGAAGTGGGTCTTGCCCACCAGCGAGATGGCGAGCGACGGGAAGCCGAGGTGGCGTCCCTCGGTCGCGGCCGCGACCGTGCCCGAGTAGATGACGTCATCCCCCAGGTTGGCGCCGTGGTTGATACCGGCCACCACCATGTCGGGTTCCGGGCGTACCAGCTCGTTGACCGCCAGGTGCACGCAGTCCGTCGGCGTGCCCTTGACCGCATAGCTCTTGATGCCATGAAAGCCGGCATCGCTGAGACGGGTGACCCGCAACGGCATTTCCAGCGTCAGAGAGTGACTCGCGCCACTGCGGTTGCGATCCGGCGCCACCACAATGACTTCGCCACAGGCTGTCAGCGCCTTGCTGAGGGCACGAATGCCCTCGGCGTGTACTCCATCGTCATTACTGACCAGAATTCGCATCGGTTGAGTTCCTGAAACCGTGATCGGCCTCTTCGGCCTGCATTAATTCGCGCACTACGCTGGTGGCAAAGGCGCCGGCGGGCAGGAAGAACGACAGGGTCAGCGCCTCGTTGTCCAGCGTCCAGCTCATCGCTTCGGGCTTGAGCAGCAGCGGGCGGCGGTCCTGATCCAGCCCGGCCTTCTCCAGCCCCTCACACCACTCACGATAAGGAGCCAATGCGGCTTGCTCAAACTCGGCGGCGGCGCCCTGACTGGCCAAGCGGCCACGGCCCCATTGGGGGGCGGTCAGCTGCACGTCACCGGAGGCGAGACGCGCCTCCAGCTCGGGGGTCAGGGTCTCCTCGCTGAAGATGGAGTGGCTACCCTTGAGCATCACACAATCACCGGCCAGCAGCTGATGAGCCAGCCCCTGCTCGATGCGGGCACTGACGATGGCATTGAACAGCATGCTGCGCGCGGCAGAGAGGTACAAGGAGCGCTTGTTGCGATCGTTGATCCGCTTGCCGGCGAACATCGCCTTGGCCGCTTCCAGGTTGTTGCCACCACGGCCGAAACGCTGCTCGCCATAGTAGTTCGGCACCCCTTGCGTGGCGATGGCCTGCAGGCGGGCGACCAGATCGTCGCCCTGTTCCAGCCCGGTGAGGCGCAGGGTGAAATGGTTGCCCTTGAGGTAACCGACCCGCAGCTTGCGGTTGTGACGCTTGGCCTGCAGGATCTGGATGCTGTCACTCTGGATGACCGACAGATCGGGTTCGGCCTTGCCCGGCAGGTGAATGCCGAACCACTGCTCGGTCACCGCATGGCGATCCTTGAGGCCGGCCCAGGTCACCGCATTGCGATTGACCCCGGCCGCATCGGCCAGCAGACCCGCCACCCAGGCGGTGTTCTCGCCGGTCTTGCGTACCCGCACGAAGATGTGTTCGCCCTCGCCACAAGGTTCGAAACCGAGATCTTCATTGACCACGAAGTCACTGGCCTCGGCCTTGAGGATGCCACGGGCGGTTGGCGCCCCATGCAGATAGCTAAGCTGTTCCAACATTATTGTTTCACCAGTAAGACGACGGCTTCGGTGGCGATCCCTTCCTTGCGCCCCGTAAAACCAAGCTGTTCAGTGGTGGTCGCCTTGACGTTCACCCGATTCAAATCACATTGCAGATCGGCCGCCAGCACGGCGCACATGGCCTCGATATGGGGGGCCATCTTGGGAGCCTGGGCGATGATGGTCACGTCCAGGTTGCCGATGGCATAACCCGTCCGCTGCACTCTCGCAAACACGTCACGCAGCAGGATCCGGCTGTCGATGCCCTTGAACTCGGCAGCGGTATCGGGGAAGTGGCGGCCGATATCACCGGCGCCGATGGCGCCGAGCAGGGCGTCGCTCACCGCGTGCAGCACCACATCACCGTCGGAGTGAGCCAACAGACCCTGCTCGTAGGGCACAGCGACGCCGCCCAGCATGCAGGGGCCGACCCCGCCAAACTTGTGTACATCAAAACCATGCCCAATGCGGATCATGATGGCTCCTTGAACGATGAATCGGGTTGCGCCTGCTGGCGCGCATTCTGTTGCTGTAAAAACAGCCCCGCCAGGGAGAGATCCTCCGGCCGGGTCACCTTGATATTGTCGGCGCGCCCCTCGACCATTCGCACCCTGAAACCGGCCCGCTCCATGGCGGAGGCCTCATCGGTGATGAGGGCGCCCAGTGCCAGCCCCTCCTCCAGCGCCCGCTTCAAGGGGGCGGTGGGGAACATCTGCGGGGTCAGGGCATGCCAGAGTTGTTCACGCTCGACGGTCGCCAGGATGTTGCCTGCGGCATCGGTACGCTTCATGGTGTCGCGCACCCGGCTACCGAGGATGGCGCCATCGCAGCTCATGGCGGTGGCGATCAGTGCATCCAGATCGCCCAGGCAGAGGCAGGGACGGGCGGCATCGTGCACCAGCACCCAGTCGGCGCAGGCCACCTGCAGGGCGTTGAGTACCGAGTAGGCGCGCTCGGCGCCCCCCTCTACCCGCAAGACCCTGGGGTCGGCCGCCACCGGCAGTCGTTCGAACCAGTCATCATGGGGAGCCAGCGCCACTATCACCTGCACCACCTTGGGGTGGCACAACAAAACACCAATGGAATGCTCGATGATAGTTTTATCTGCTACCTGCAGATATTGTTTCGGGACCTCGGCGCCCATCCGGCTGCCGATACCCGCGGCCGGCACGATCGCGGTCAAGCCGGCGGTCATCAACCCAGTTGGTAGATCAATCATCGTAGGGGGCACCGTCCGGCTCAGTCACCTGATCTTTCTCCTTGGGAATGATCCGGTAGAAGGTCTCACCCTGCTTGATGTAGCCGAGATCGTTGCGAGACAGCTCCTCGATGGCCTCGAGGCCCGAGGTCAAATCGTCAATCTCGCGATAAATCAGGTTGTTGCGGTCCTTGAGAACCAGATTGTCCTGCTCCTGGCGGTGAATGGCATCGGAGAGTTCCCGATAATCGGAGAGGCCATTCTTGCCCAGCCAGAAGTCATATTGCAGCCCTCCCAACAGGAAGAGCAGGATAAGAGTGAGTAGCCGCATGCACTGAGTCTCCTTCAAGCGGCCTAGTTTCCCATATTCGCAGGCAAGACAAAAGGAAGCCGGTGAGTCAGACGGGTAGGCGGGAATAAAAAATACCGGCAGCCCCATGAAGCGACAGCGAGAAGACACCGCCACCGGGGTGGTGAGCGCCTGGATACACGAGTGGAATAGATGTAAAAAAGCCCCGCCAATCTGACGGGGCTTTTAGCAGCTTAACGCTGAAGTGCAGGGAGAAATTACTGACCTTTCACTTCTTTCAGGCCGCGGAACGGAGCCTTGGCACCCAGGGCTTCTTCGATACGGATCAGCTGGTTGTACTTGGCAACACGGTCAGAACGGCTCATGGAACCGGTCTTGATCTGGCCAGCAGCGGTACCCACGGCCAGGTCGGCGATGGTCGCGTCTTCGGTCTCACCGGAGCGGTGGGAGATGACGGCGGTGTAGCCAGCGTCTTTGGCCATCTTGATGGCAGCCAGAGTTTCGGTCAGGGAACCGATCTGGTTGAACTTGATCAGGATGGAGTTGGCGATGCCGTTGTCGATGCCGCGCTTCAGGATCTTGGTGTTGGTTACGAACAGGTCGTCACCCACGATCTGGATCTTGCTACCCAGTTCTTTGGTCTGGTAGGCGAAGCCATCCCAGTCAGATTCGTCCAGGCCATCTTCGATGGAGACGATCGGGAACTTGGTGGTCAGGTCGGCCAGGTAGTCAGAGAACTCGTTGGAGGTGAAGATACGACCTTCGCCCTTCAGGTTGTACTCATTCTTCTCGGCGTCGTAGAACTCGGAGGCAGCGCAGTCCATGGCCAGGGTGATATCGGTACCCAGCTTGTAACCGGCAGCAGCAACGGCTTCGGCGATCACTTCCAGCGCTTCGGCGTTGGATTTCAGGTTAGGAGCGAAACCACCTTCGTCACCAACGGCGGTGGCGTAACCCTTGGACTTCAGAACCTTGGCCAGGTTGTGGAAGACTTCGGCACCCATGCGGATGGCTTCTTTCAGGGTCTTGGCGCCAACCGGCTGGATCATGAACTCCTGGATGTCGACGTTGTTGTCGGCGTGCTCACCACCATTGATGATGTTCATCATCGGCAGCGGCATGGAGTAAACACCCGGGGTACCGTTCAGCTCGGCGATGTGAGCGTACAGCGGCATACCCTTGGAGGCAGCAGCAGCCTTGGCAGCAGCCAGAGACACAGCCAGGATGGCGTTGGCGCCAAACTTGGATTTGTTCTCGGTACCGTCCAGATCGATCATGATCTGGTCCAGAGTGGCTTGATCCTTGGCATCTTTACCCAGCAGCGCTTGGGCGATCGGGCCGTTGACGGCGGCAATGGCTTTCAGTACGCCTTTACCCAGGAAACGGCTCTTGTCGCCGTCACGCAGTTCCAGCGCTTCGCGGGAACCGGTGGACGCGCCAGACGGCGCGGCTGCCATACCAACAAAACCACCTTCCAGATGAACTTCGGCCTCAACGGTCGGGTTACCACGGGAGTCGATGATTTCGCGACCGATCACTTTAACGATCTTGGACATGTGTATTTCCTCAGGTTTCGTAAAAAAACAACAAAAATATGCCAAAAAAAGCGGCTGTGGCACAGAGCCTCAACCGCATTTATTTTCAATTATTTCAGATTACGCTTCTGATACTCACCGGCAGCCTTCACAAAACCGGCAAACAGGGCGTGTCCATCGCGAGGAGTCGAGGTGAACTCCGGGTGGAACTGCGCCGCTACAAACCAAGGGTGATCCGGAATCTCGATAATTTCCACCAATTTCTTGTCGGCGGAGAGACCGGTTACCTTCAAGCCAGCCGCTTCAATTTGCGGCAGCAGCTTGTTGTTCACCTCATAACGGTGACGGTGACGCTCATAAATGGTCGGGGTGCCGTACATCTGACGGACCTTGGAACCTTCTACCAGGTGGCAGAGCTGGGAGCCCAGACGCATGGTGCCACCCAGATCGGATTTCTCGGTGCGAGTCTCGACGTTGCCTTCTTCATCGACCCATTCGGTGATGAGGCCAACGACCGGGTAGGCGCAATCTTTCTTGAATTCGGAGGAGTGAGCGCCGGTCATGCCCGCCACGTTGCGAGCGAACTCGATCATGGCAACCTGCATGCCGAGGCAGATACCCAGGTAAGGGATCTTGTTCTCACGGGCATACTGGGCAGCCAGGATCTTGCCTTCCACGCCACGCTCACCGAAGCCACCGGGCACCAGGATCGCATCCAGACCTTCCAGCAGCTCGGCGCCACGGGTCTCGATATCCTGGGAGTCGATGAACTTGATGTTGACCGACAGACGGGTTTTCAGACCACCGTGCTTGAGCGCCTCGTTGACGGACTTGTAGGCATCCGGCAGGGACACATACTTGCCGACCATACCGATGGTCACTTCTGCGGTCGGGTTGGCCTCTTCATAGACAACCTGTTCCCACTCGGACAAGTCGGCCTCGTTGCACTTCAGGCCGAAACGGGCGATGAAGTAGTCATCCAGATTCTGGGATTTCAGTAGCGCCGGGATCTTGTAGATGGAGTCGACGTCTTTCATGGAGATGACGGCGCGCTCGGGCACGTTGCAGAACAGGGCAATCTTGGCGCGCTCAACGGCCGGAATGGCGCGATCGGAGCGGCAGATCAGCACGTCTGGCTGGATCCCGATGGAGAGCAGCTCTTTGACGGAGTGCTGGGTCGGCTTGGTCTTCACCTCGCCAGCGGCGGCCAGGTATGGCACCAGGGTCAGGTGCATGAACATGGCATTGTCGCGGCTCACTTCGGCGGCCAGCTGACGAATGGCTTCGAGGAACGGCAGGGACTCGATGTCGCCCACGGTACCGCCCACTTCGACGATGGCGACCTGGTGGCCTTCGGCACCGGCAATCACCCGCTCCTTGATGGCGTTGGTGATGTGCGGGATCACCTGGATGGTGGCGCCCAGATAGTCACCACGACGCTCTTTGCGCAGTACATCGGCATAGATGCGGCCGGTGGTGAAGTTGTTGCGACGGGTCATCTTGGTGCGGATGAAACGCTCGTAGTGACCCAGATCCAGATCGGTCTCGGCCCCGTCCTCGGTTACGAACACTTCACCATGCTGGGTCGGGCTCATGGTGCCCGGATCCACGTTGATATAGGGGTCCAGTTTCATGATGGTCACATCCAGACCACGGGCTTCCAGAATGGCTGCCAGAGAAGCTGCGGCAATGCCTTTGCCGAGGGATGAAACAACGCCACCAGTTACAAAAATATATTTTGTCGTCATGCTGAACCTGAAAGAAGTTTAGGGAATTTTAAGGGGTGCTTCGGGGATGAAGCAGGACGGGGAAACAGTATACCAAAACCCCCTCTCCCAAACAATGAACAAAAATCTATCAGGCTCCCCGCCCCCTCGTCTTGCGCCAAATCAACTTTGTTCGGTTTCCTTGGCCTTGTCCCAAGCCGCATCGAGCTTCTCGAGGGAGCAATCGGTCATTTTCAGCCCTTCTGCGGCAATAAACTGCTCAACCTGACGAAAACGACGTTCGAACTTGGCGTTGGCAGCTCGCAATACCTGCTCCGGATCCTTGCCAAGATGGCGCACCAGATTGACGGTGGCAAACAGCAGATCGCCGAGCTCATCGCTCACCCGCGCCTCGTCCACGTCGACCATCAGCGCCTCTTCCATCACCTCTTCAATCTCTTCGTGGATCTTGTCCACCACGGGGCCAAGGGTCTTCCAGTCAAAGCCGACGGTGGCGCAGCGCTTCTGGATCTTGGCGGCCCGAGTCAGGGCCGGCAGTGCCAGCGGGATGTCATCCAGCACGCTCTCTTTATCGAGCGCCGCCCGCTCCTTGGCTTTTTCGGCCTCCCAGTTCACCTTGACCGCCTGCTCGTCGCCAAGCTCTGCCTCGGCGAACACATGGGGATGACGGCGGATGAGCTTCTCGCTCACGGTATCGACGATATCGGCGAAATCAAACAGCCCCTGTTCCTTGCCAAGCTGGGCGTAGAACACCACCTGAAACAGCAGATCGCCGAGTTCACCCTTTAATCCTTCCCAATCCTGGGTTTCGATGGCATCGGCGACCTCGTAGGCCTCCTCCAGGGTGTGGGGCACTATGCTCTGGAAATCCTGCTTCAGATCCCAGGGGCAACCCCCTTGTGGGGAGCGCAATTGCGCCATGATATCGAGCAGTTGGGGTAGATCGTAACGTTGGGACATAGGGCGGTTCACTTCATCAAAAGGGGCATAAAGAACAACCGGCCACTGGGGCCGGTCGGTTGATATCAGAGGCGCTTGGCGCTGATCACATCGTTGAGCTGACTGAGCTTGGCCAGCGCCCGGTTGAAGGCGTTGATGTTGTAGATCTCCAGCTCCATGTCGATCTCGGCGGTCTGCTCGCGCACGTTGGAGCGCGAACGCACCCCCATCACGTTGATCTTCTCGTTGGCGAGCACTGTGGTGATGTCGCGCAGCAGGCCGGATCTGTCGTTGGAGAGGATACGGATGGTGAGGCCGTAGCCACCGGAGTAGTTCTCCCCCCACACCGCTTCGATCAGCCGCTCCGGGTTGCGGCGCGACAGCTCTTTGAGCTGTTCGCAATCCTCCCGGTGGATGGAGACGCCGCGGCCCATGGTGATAAAGCCCTGGATGCCATCTCCCGGGATGGGCTGACAGCAACGGGCGATGTGGGTCATCAGATTGCCGACCCCTTCCACCACTATGTGATCCTTGGGCTTGGGCCTGAACGGGATATTGGCCTTCTGCTCCAGCTTCTCCAGCAGGCGGCGATCCTCTTCCTCGGCCGTCGGCTTGTTGTAACGAGTGTCTAGATAGTTGAGCAGCTGGTTGATGCGAATGTCGCCGCTGCCGATGCCGGCCAGCAGGTCGTCCAGCTCCTCGGCATGGAAGCGCTCGAGCACCACCTTGTCCACCTTGGAGAGGGTCAGGTTGTGACGGTCGAGCTCTTTTTCCAGCAACTCCTTGCCGGCGGCGATGTTCTTGTCCCGATCCAGCTTTCTAAACCAGGTCGCCACCTTGGCCCGCGCCCGGCTGGAGCGCAAGAAGCCGGCGTTGGGGTTCATCCAGTCGCGGCTCGGGTTCGGCTCCTTCTGGGTGATCACATCCACCTGATCGCCGGTCTGCAGCGTATAGGTGAAGGGCACGATGCGGCCATCGACCTTGGTGCCGATGCAGCGGTGGCCGATCATGCTGTGCACGTGATAGGCGAAGTCGAGCGGCGTGGCGCCGGCAGGCAGATCGATCACATCTCCCTTGGGCGTGAAGACATAGACTCTGTCTTCGAACACCTGACTGCGCAGATCGTCCAACAGGGAGCCACTTTCTGACAGATCCTCCTGCCAGGCGAGGAGCTTGCGCAGCCACTCGATCTTGTCTTCGAAGGTGCTGGTCTTGGCGGCGGCCTGAGCCCCTTCCTTGTAGCGCCAGTGCGCGGCGACGCCGAGTTCGGCATCCTGGTGCATCTGGTCGGTACGGATCTGGATCTCGATGGTCTTGCCTTCCGCCCCCACCACCACGGTGTGGATGGATTGATAGCCGTTGGGCTTGGGGTTGGCGACATAGTCGTCGAATTCGCGGGGAATATGGTGGAAGTGGGTGTGAACTATACCCAGCGCCGCATAGCAATCCTGCAGCCTTTTAGTTACCACCCTTACCGCACGCACATCGAACAACTCGTTGAATTCAAGGTGTTTTTTCTGCATCTTGCGCCAGATGCTGTAGATGTGTTTGGGGCGGCCATAGACTTCGGCCTCGACCCCGGCCTCGGCCAGCGCGTCGCGCAGGGACTGCACGAACTCACGGATGTAGCGCTCCCGATCGAGGCGTTTCTCGTCGAGCTGCTTGGCGATCTGCTTGTAGGTGTCCGGGTGCAGGTAACGGAAGGCGAGATCTTCCAGCTCCCATTTGAGCTGACCGATGCCGAGCCGGTTGGCGAGCGGCGCATAGATGTTGGTGATCTCCTGGGCCATCAGCACCCGGGTCTCTTCATCCGCCTTCTTCGCCTCTCGCAGGCAGGCGATCCGCTCCGCCAGCTTGATGACGACGGCGCGCACATCTTCGACCATGGCGAGCAACATGCGCCGCACATTGTCGACCTGCTCCGGCGAGGTTTCGCTGCGGTGCATGGTCTGCAAGGAGCGGATGGCTTCCATCTCCAGCACCCCTTCCACCAGCTTGGCTATCTTGGGGCCGAAGTCTTCGTCCATCCGCTCCTGATTGATAAGGCCAGCTTCGACGAAGGGATAGATGATGGCGGCCTTGAGAGTGGCGAGATCCATGCTGAGCATCAGCAAGATACCGACCATCTCGACGCCACGCACCAACAGACGGTTGGTCAGCGCCTCGTCACCGAGCGTCAGACAATACTGGTAAACGGTTCGCAGTTGATTCTTGTCACTCTCACTCAGGGTGAGAGAGCTAACCCACTCTTCCAGAGTGAAGTTGTCTTTCAAATGAATATCGCGCACCGCAACCATGGTATCAATCCTTTAAAGTGTGGAGCCGCCAGCCAATGCCAACGGGTCCCTCATCTACTGACAACTGCCTCAAATGGGGATAACGAAGAGACTTTTCAAGGCATGCCCCCCTGCAAGGTGGCATGAATCTCCAACAAGGCGTGCCCATTATCGAGGGGGGTAGATTACCCCAATCATTTCCTCTCAAACAGCGCTCTGGCATCCAAAACACCGAGATGAAGGCACAACTCCGACCTCCAGGAGGCACCCGTTGGCGAGGTCGGAGCGCGCATTTATTTACGCTCAAACAGCGCCATGGACTCCAGGTGGCCGGTGTGGGGGAACATATCCAGCATCCCCAGTCGGGTCAGTCGGTAGCCCTCTTTCACCAGCACCTGGCTGTCGCGCGCCAGGGTCACCGGGTTACAGGAAACATAGACCACCCGCTTGGGCGACAGTGCCGCCACGTGGCTCATCACTTCCAGTGCGCCGGGCCGGGCTGGATCCAGCAACACCAGATCGAAGCCTTCACGTGCCCAGGACATGCCGACGATGTCACCGCTCAAGTCCGCCTTGTAGAAACGGGCGTTGTCGATGCCATTGCGACGGGCGTTCTCCTCGGCGCGGGTCACCATGGCCAGATCCCCTTCGACCCCCACTACTTCACGGGCCTGACGGGCCAGCGGCAGGGTAAAGTTACCGATGCCGCAGAACAGATCCAGCACCTTGTCCGTCTTGGTTGCCCCGAGCCACTCCAGCGCCTGGGCCACCATGCTCTGGTTGATGGGGCCATTGACCTGAATGAAATCCCCGGGGGCGAATGCAAGAGACAGGCCATCCAGTGAGTAGGCAGGCTGGAATTGTTGGCGCAGCGGCTCAATCTGCTCGTCGGCGGCCTGCAGATAGAGATCGATGCCTTGCGCCTCGGCAAACGCCAGCAACAGGGCCCGATCCGCTTCATTGGGACGGCCGGTATGGCGCAGCAGCAACAGGATCCCCTGCTCGGCCTGAATGAGTTCGGCATGACCCAGCTCGCGCTGGCTCTTGAGGCGATTGAGGCATTCGCGTAGCGGGGTGATGAGGGCCGACAGCGAGGCGGTCAAGACCGGACAGCCGGTGATCTCCACCAGATCATTGGACTGGCGACGGCGAAAACCGACCCGGGTGCAGCGACCATTCTTGTCAAATTTGATGGCCAGACGGCAGACCCGGCGGTAGCTACGCGCCTCCCCGGTCAACACGGGCTCCAGTGCCGGCGCCTTGATCTGGCCAATGCGCTCGAACAGGTTGACCAGTCCGGCCTCTTTGGCCGCCTGCTGATCCGCCTCACTCAGGTGCTGGGCGCTGCAACCACCGCACTCGCGATAATGGGCGCAGAAGGGGGCGATGCGGTTGCTGGCGGGGCTGACAATCTGCTGCAGGGCCGCGTGGGCATACTGCTTCTTGTCATCGATGATGCGCGCCTTGACCTGTTCACCGGGCAAGGCCCCTTCGACGAAGATGGCCTTGCCCTGATGGCGGCCGATCCCGACACAGTGGTGGTCCAGACTGTCTATCGTAAATTCAATACGTTGGGGCTGGGTGGATTTCTTTTGGGGCTTGAAAAACTGGGCCATAAAACTTGGTGCCTATAGGTGGCTATGTCATGATTGTGGAATCTGCAGCAGGCCATTGTCCCACAAGAATAATAGTATGACCAAATACGGTCTGAGGGCCGCTCTGCAATGACCTTCACCTTAATGCCAACCCTTATCGTCGGTGGTTTATTAGCATGACCAGATATGGTCTCAGAGCCAGGGTGCTGGCCTTCACCATCTTGCCCACCCTGATCATCGGCGGGCTGATAGCCGGTTATTTTACCTTCCACCGCTATCACCAGCTAGAAAACAACCTGATAGACCAGGGCATCAACATCATCGAGCCCCTGGCCATCGCCAGCGAATACGGTATGACCCAGCACAGTCGCGAATCCCTCAAGCGGCTGATAGGGCTGACCCACCGCAAGAATTCGCCCTTCATCAAGTCCATCGCCGTCTTCACCCAGGACAACCAGCTGTTTGTCACCTCCAACTACCATCGTGACTTCGGCCAACTACGCCTGCCCGATGGCACTGCCATTCCCGAGCTGACCAGCGTCTCCTTCAACGGCGACGACATCATCTTGCGCACCCCGATCCAGGCCGAGACCAGCCTGGATGGCTTCCCGCTGCCGAGCGATCTGGAGCCACCGGTGATCGGCTACATCTCCATGCAGCTCGCCACCGACAGGGCCATAGTGCTGCAATATCGCGACGCCTTCTTCGCGGTGATCATGGTGCTCATCGGTCTGGCTGTCAGTACCCTGTTTGGCTTCAGACTGGTCAAGAGCGTGACCCAGCCCATCACCGATATGGTGCAAGCGGTGCACCGGATCAGGGAGGGGCGGCTCGATACCCGGGTCAGCGGCCAGCTCACCGGCGAGCTGGATATGCTGAAAAACGGCATCAACGCCATGGCCAAGGCGCTGTCTGAATACCATGAAGAGATGCAGCAGAACATCGATCAGGCCACCTCTGACCTGCGCGAGACCCTGGAGCAGATCGAGATCCAGAACGTCGAGCTCGACATGGCAAAAAAACGGGCGCAGGAGGCGGCGCGGGTCAAATCCGAGTTCCTTGCCAACATGTCCCACGAGCTGCGCACCCCGCTCAATGGCGTCATCGGCTTCACCCGCCAACTGCTCAAGACCGCGCTGACCCCGAGCCAGACCGACTACATGCAGACCATCGAAAAATCGGCGCGCAACCTGCTCGGCATCATCAACGACATCCTCGATTTTTCGAAACTCGAAGCGGGCAAGCTGCAGCTGGAATACATCCCGTTCAGCCTGCGCGACACCCTGAACGAGACCATGCACCTGCTGGGGCCTAGCGCCCACGACAAGCAGCTGGAGCTGTCGTTGCAGGTGGATGCCGAGGTGCCGGATCATCTCACCGGCGATCCCATGCGGCTGCAACAGGTGCTGACCAACCTCGCCGGCAACGCCATCAAGTTCACCGAACGCGGCAACGTGGATGTGCACATCCAGCAGACCGGCAGTGCCAACGGCAACAAGGTGCGCCTCAACGTGCGGATCCGCGACACCGGCATCGGCATCTCGGAGGAACAGCAACGTCAGCTGTTCCAGGCCTTCAACCAGGCCGACTCCTCCATCTCGCGCCGCTATGGCGGCACCGGACTTGGCCTGGTCATCACCCAGAAGCTGGTGCAGCAGATGGGCGGCCAGATCCGGTTCGAATCCGAGCTCGGCAAGGGCTCCGTCTTCTCCTTCAACCTGGATCTGGACATCTCCCCCCTGCCCCAGTCCGAACGGCTGCCACTGGATCGCATCCGGGGCAAACGGGTCTGGCTGCTGGAGCCGGATCCCTTCGCCTACGCCTCCCTGCACTCCTTGCTGGCCGAATGGCAGCTGGATGTGCAGCCGCTGACCGTTGCGGCCGAGTGGCCCGAGATGAGCAGCCAGGACATGGTGATCATCGGCAGCAGCACCCTGCACAGCCCCCAGCAGGTGATCGCCCGTCTCGATGGCCTGAGCGGTCAGCAGAACACCATAGTGCTGCTCAGCAGCCACGAACCGGCCCTCTACGATGCCATGCTGGCCCACGGCGCCCAGCACTGCCTCTCCAAGCCCATCAACCATCGCAAGCTGCTGCATGCCCTGCTCTCCCCCGAAGCCGCCAAGAGCACGCGGCTGCCCGCCGCGCCCCAGCGCCGGGTGCAGGAGGTCAAGGTGCTGGCGGTGGATGACAACGCCGCCAACCTCAAACTCATCGCCGCCATGCTCAAGGAGATGGTGAGTCAGGTGGTGGTGTGCAAGAACGGCAAGGAGGCGGTCAACCTGGCCCAGAGCCAGCCGTTTGACATCATCTTCATGGATATCCAGATGCCCATCATGGATGGCATCAGCGCCACCCAGGCGATTCGCAGCCACTCGCTCAATACCGAGACCCCCATAGTCGCGGTCACCGCCCACGCCATCCCCGGCGAGCGGGAGCGGCTGATCCGCCAGGGCATGGACGACTATCTGGCCAAGCCCATCGACGAGAGCATGCTGGCCCAGTTGATTACCGACTTCGCTCATCGCCGCCATCAGCATCACGGGGATCAGCAGATAGACTGGCCACTGGCGGTGCGCCAGGCCGCTGGCAAGACGGATCTGGCCCAAGAGATGCTGAGCATGCTGCTGGCCAGTTTCGACGAGGTGGAGCCGGTGCTGGAGGCGGCGCTGGCAGGCCAGGCGGACGATGCCGAGCTGCTGGCCCAGTTGCACCGCCTCAACGGCGGCTGCGCTTACTCAGGGGTCCCCGGCCTGCAACGTCTGCTCTCCCAGCTGGAGCAGCAGCTGCGCGACGGGGTGGCGGCCAGCGAACTGGAGCCCGAGCTGCTGGAGCTGCAAGACGCGCTGGCGCAGGTGCGCCAGGAGGCGCCCCGCTATCTGGGCTGAGGCTGTTTGAGGCAAAATAGTGCGTCAGCAGGGAGGGGCCCAGGGGATCCGGGCTCATGGCCCGAGCGGGTCGGCCCGCTTTTTCTGACGAAAAGTCCGGTAAATGGTAAAGTTGCGCCGTTTCTACAGGAGTCAACATGACGAATAACGATATTCTGCGCCGTCTGCGCTACGCCCTCACCATCAGCAACGACCAGATGGTCGACATGTTTGCCAAGGGCAACCTGACCGTCGATCACGCCCAGCTGCACAGCTGGTTGCTGAAAGGCGCCGAGGAAGGGGAAGAGCAAGAAGCGGGCTTTGCCGCCTGTCCCGATGCCGCCCTCAGCCAGTTCCTCGACGGCTTCATCATCGCCCGCCGCGGTGTGAAAGAAGGCGCGCCGGCCCAGGTTGTTCCGAACCGGATCAACAACAACCTGATCCTGCGCAAGCTGCGCATCGGTCTGGATTACAAGGAAGAGGACATGCTCAGCACCCTGAAGCTGGCCAACTTCAACCTGTCCAAGTCCGAGCTGAGTGCCCTGTTCCGCTCCAAGGATCACAAGCACTACCAGGATTGCGGGGATCAGATCCTGCGCAACTTCCTGATCGGCCTCACCGCCAAATACCGCCCCGAAGCATGATCCCGCGCGCCGGCCTCACCGCCACCGCGCGCGCCTGAATCATGGGCCAGCGCCTCTGCCCTCCGTCAGCCCCTCCGGCCGGTGGGCAGCGCTGGCCGTCATTTTGCTCCCGCCTCGCGGCATACCGCGCGACTCGCCAATACCTGCTGTTGCTCTGCCTGCCCCTGCTGCTTGGCGCCTGCCAGCCCGCGCCACCCTACCGCCTCGATAGCCAGCATGTCAGCGCCAATCAGAATGAGCGCATCGCGTTTTTGATCCTGCACTACACCGACGAGGATAACGCCCACTCCCTGCGCCTGTTGACCGAGCCACAGCACAAGGTGAGCGCCCACTATCTTGTCCCCCGCGATACCGACCAGCAGCCACTGCCCGTCTATCAGCTGGTGCCGGACAGCCAGCGCGCCTGGCATGCGGGCCGCAGCCGCTGGCATCAATATGCCGGGCTCAACGCCAGCTCGCTCGGCATCGAGATAGTCAACCTGGGATACGACGAGAAAGAAGCGGCCCTCCCCGCCCAGTTGCGCCACTGGCAGCCCTATACCCCTGCCCAGATTGCCGCCGTCGGCGCCCTGGCGCGCGATCTGGTGCAGCGCTACCAGATACCGCCGACCCAGGTGCTGGGTCACAGCGACGTCGCCCCCGAGCGCAAGCAAGACCCGGGCCCGCTCTTCCCCTGGCGTGAGCTGGCCCTGGACTATGGGGTCGGCGCCTGGCCGGATGAGACCAGGGTTGCGGCCCTGCGCCAGCAGGCGGCCCCCGCCTGGGACGCCCTGCAGTGGCAGCAAGGGCTCGCCCGCTACGGCTACGGTATCACCCCAAGCGGTGACTGGGATGAGCAGAGCCACGCCGTGCTGCGCGCCTTCCAGCTCCACTTCCGCCCTAGCCTGGTTAACGGCGAGCCGGATGCCGAGTGTCAGGCTATCCTGACAGCCTTGCTAGAGCGTTACTTCCCGGCTCCTTGAATCGCCTTTCCCGCCACTATCAACGGTGAACCGGATACAGGTCCCCAGCAAAGGTTTCTGATGACATTGCTGGCCCGTGACTTGCCAGCCCCTTCAATGGCCCTTCCTGACCTGATCGCCCGAAAACAACAAGGGACGCCGTGGCGTCCCTTGTTGTTTGCTATCGTGCATGGTCGATGCAGGATCAGATCCCCTGACGGGCTTCCTGCATCAGCAGACGCATGTCGCTGACCGCCTTGGCCAGACCGTCGAAGGCCGCGCGACCTATGATGGCGTGGCCGATGTTGAGCTCATACAGCTCGGGGATGGCGGCGATGGCCTTGACGTTGTGATAGTGCAGGCCGTGACCGGCGTTCACCTTCAACCCTTTGCCAGCGGCATAGGAGGCGCCGGCGGCGATGCGCTTGAACTCGGCGTTGCGCTCCGCATCCGTGGTGGCATCGGCGTAGCGACCGGTGTGGATCTCGATGAAGGGCGTGCCACTCGCGGCGGCGGCGTCGATCTGCAGCGGATCCGCATCGATAAACAGCGATACCTGGGCGCCGACGGCGGCGAGGCGAGTCACCGCATCGGTGATTTTATCCAGCTGGCCCGCCACGTCCAGCCCGCCCTCGGTGGTCACCTCGGTGCGCTTCTCCGGCACCAGGCAGACGAACTGCGGCTGGATGCGACAGGCGATGCCGATCATCTCCTCGGTCACCGCCATCTCCAGGTTCATCCTGGTCTGGATGGTCTGACGCAGGATCTCGACGTCACGGTCGGTGATATGGCGGCGATCTTCTCGCAGGTGAACGGTGATGCCATCGGCACCGGCCTGTTCGGCCACGAAGGCGGCCTGTACCGGATCCGGGTACTGGGTGCCGCGGGCATTGCGCAGGGTGGCGATGTGGTCGATGTTCACGCCCAGATAGATCTCGCTCATTGCTTACTCCTTGATACAGGTCATCTGTTCACTGTGAGGCTGGCGGCGATGCCAGCCTCCGCTGTCCATGGGCCGCCACCTGCCGATATGTGCATGCGGATGGCAGTTTTATATTCTTAAATTGATAACTTTAAATACATAAGTGACCAAAAAAATAATCTAAATTAGCCTGAAACACTGCCTCTGCGTTTCAGAAACAGCTCCCGGCTCTTTAATTGCCGCTTGCCGAGATAGGGTTGCAGCGCCAGCCGGCTGAATCGCTTGGCCGCCTGCAGCAAGGGAGGCGTGTCGAAACGCCCCTCGGCAAAGGCCAGCAGGTGCGCGCCGAGGAACAGGGTACGGGGATCCGGCGCCCGCTCGCAAGCGACAAAGCCGAGTTCGCGCTCGAAGCCATAGAGCAGCTCGGGCCGGATTGGGGATTCATCGTCGGCGGCATATTCGAAATCCACCGCATAGCCGAGCGCCTGCAACAGCAGGAACTCGAAGCGGCGCAGGGGCAGTTCTGGGGTCTCGCCATCCGCCAGCGCCATCAGGGCACGGGCATAGGCGTCAAACACCTCGGGGAAGGGGGTATGGGCTTCGAGCAGGTAGTAGACCAGCTCGTTGAGATAGAGGCCATAGAACAGCCGATCGCCGCCAAGGCGCAATGAGTGATCCGGGCATTCGACCTGGGCGAGGTTCTTGAGATCCCCCTTGCCACGCCAGCTCAGAGTGAGCAGGGAGAAGGGTTGCAGCAGCCCCTTCAGAGGGGAGCGTGGCCCGCGAGAACCGCGAGCCACCAGGGTAAAGCGGCCACTATCCTGGGTGAATACCTCGACCAGCTGACTGGTCTCCCGATAGGGCCGACTGTGGATGACGAAAGCCGGACTCAGCAATCCTCCATCACCCCTTAGAACCTATCCACGCGCTGTCACGAGAGGCCGTCAGCAAGGTAAAGAGCAGCGCAGGAACCGGAGCGTATAGATATACGTGAGGATTCCGAGCAGCACATGAGCCTTGATCACGGTCTCGCAGTAAGCGCGTGCACAGGTTCTTAGTCATCGCCATAACCGAGACTACGCAGGGCGCGCTCGTCATCGGCCCAGCCAGACTTGACCTTGACCCACAGCTCAAGGTGCACCTTGTTCTGGAACAACCGCTCCATGTCGAGGCGTGCCTCTGTGCCTATGGTCTTGATCTTCTCACCCTTGTTGCCGATGACCATCTTCTTCTGGCCTTCGCGTTCCACCAGGATCAGGCCATGGATGTGGTACAGACCGTTCTCTTCCACCTTGAAGCGTTCGATCTCGACCGTCACCGAGTAAGGCAGCTCCTCACCGGTGAAGCGCATCAGCTTCTCGCGGATGATCTCGGAGGCCATGAAGCGGGATGAGCGATCGGTCACGTAATCTTCCGGGAAGAAGTGATCGTTTTCCGGCAGCAGATCCTTGGCCCACTCGCGGATCTTCTCCACGTTGGTGCCCTTCTCGGCACTGATGGGCAGGATGTGGGCAAACTTCATCTGCTGGCCGAGCCACTCCAGGTGGGGCAGCAGATCTTCCTTGTCCTTGACGTTATCGACCTTGTTGACCGCCAGCACCACGGGACAGGGCAGATGGCGCAACTTGCCGAGCACCATCTCGTCATCCTTGGTCCAGTGAGTCCCGTCGACCATGAATACCACCATGGCCACGTCCCCCAGCGAACTGGTGGCGGCGCGGTTCATCAGCCGGTTGATGGCCCGCTTCTCTTCGATGTGCAGACCCGGGGTATCCACAAAGATGGTCTGGTAGTTGTCCTCGGTGTCGATCCCCAGGATCCGGTGACGGGTGGTCTGGGGTTTCTTCGAGGTGATGCTGACCTTCTGGCCAAGCAGCTTGTTGAGCAGGGTGGACTTGCCCACGTTGGGGCGGCCCACGATGGCGACAAAGCCGCAATAGGTGGTATCTGTATCTGTCATGACAGTCTTTCCAATGCTTGCTGCGCCGCAGCCTGTTCGGCCTTGCGGCGGCTGGTGCCGACCCCGACCAGCGGACCTGCCAGGCCATCCACGTCACACTGGACGGTGAATTCCTGATTGTGGGCTTCGCCCTTGACGTTGGTCACTGTGTAGGTCGGCAGGGATTTACGGCTTCCCTGCAAAATTTCCTGCAGCCGGGTCTTGGGATCCTTCTGCTCGATGCCCGGCTTTATCTCTTCCAGGCGGCTGGCGTACCAGTTGAGCAGCAAGGTCCGCACCGTCTCCAGATTGGTATCCAGATAGACTGCGCCGATCACCGCCTCGACCGTGTCGGCCAGGATGGACTCACGGCGAAAACCGCCGCTCTTGAGCTCACCCGGCCCCAGGATCAGGTGATCACCGAGGTCAAATTCCCGGCCGAGTTCGGCCAGGGTTTTTTCACGCACCAGGGTGGCACGCATCCGGCTGAGATCCCCTTCCGCCGCTTGCGGGAAGCGGTGGAACAGCTCATCGGCAATCACCAGACTCAGGATGGAGTCACCCAGAAATTCCAGTCGCTCGTTGTGACGGGAACCGGCGCTGCGGTGAGTCAGCGCCCGAGTCAATCGTTCTTGATCTTGAAAGACATGCCCGAGACGGGACTGCAGTCTGTTCATTTTGATATTCATTTACTTGATTCCGCCAATGCGGTTGAAGCGCACACCGGTCGGTACCCAGCTTGGCAACAGGGAACCTTCCTCACGCTCGAATTCGAAACTGATCCAGATGGCGACCGCTTTACCCACCAGGTTCTGCTCGGGCACGAAGCCCCAGAACCGGCTGTCGGTACTGTTGTCGCGGTTGTCACCCATCACGAAATAGTGGCCTTCCGGCACCACCCACTCGTCGGGGTAAGTGCCTGGCTGACGGTAATAACGGTCGACCAGATCGGGCATCAGGGGGTTGCGCAGGGTTTCGTGAGAGACGGGGCCGAGCTGTTCGGTATAACGATCCAGCGGGATCCCCATCTGGCTAAATTCGCCCCTTTGTTCAAACTTGACGTCGAGCTTCTTGAAGCCCGGGCACGTTTTCCCTTCCTGCTCTTCGCACTTGGGTCTGATCATCAGCTCCTTGTTGCGATAGATGACCCGATCCCCCGGCATGCCGACCACTCGCTTGATGTAGTCCACCCGGGTATCCAGCGGATACTTGAACACCACCACATCGCCGCGAGCCGGCTCGCCGGTCTCGAGGAACTTGGTGTTGGTCACGGGATCACGCAGGCCGTAGGCGAACTTCTCCACCAGGATAAAGTCGCCCACCAGCAAGGTGGGCATCATGGAGCCAGACGGGATCTGGAACGGTTCGAAGATGAAGGAACGCAGGATCAGCACCAGTGCAATGACCGGGAAGACCCCGCCAGTCTGTTCAATCCAGACCGGCATGGGGGCCACCTTGGCCAGCGTTCTCTCATCGACATTCGGGCCGGCATTGGCACGGGCAGCCGCCACCTTGGCCGCCCGTTGCTTGGACCAGACCAGCTTGTCGACAGTCCAGATGATGCCGGTCAGCAGGGTGACAATCGCCAGGATCAGGGAAAAGGTGCTTGCCATCGATTAGTCCTTGCCTACGTGGAGGATAGCGAGGAAGGCCTCTTGCGGCACGTCGACACGGCCGACAGACTTCATCCGCTTCTTGCCTTCTTTCTGCTTGTTCAGCAGCTTCTTCTTCCGGCTCACGTCACCACCGTAACACTTGGCGGTCACGTCTTTGCGCAGGGCCTTGACGGTGCTGCGCGCGATGATCTGGTTGCCGATAGACGCCTGAATGGCGATATCGAACATCTGGCGCGGGATCAGCTCACGCATCTTCTCCACCACCTGGCGACCGCGATACTGGGCGTTCTCCTTGTGGGTGATGATGGCAAGGGCATCAACCCGCTCACCGTTGATCATGATGTCGAGGCGCACCATGTCGGAGGTCTCGAAGCGCTTGAAGCCGTAATCCAGCGAGGCGTAACCACGACTGGTGGATTTCAGGCGGTCGAAGAAATCGAGCACCACTTCCGCCATCGGAATTTCGTAGGTCAGCGCCACCTGCTTGCCGTGATAGACCATGTTGGTCTGCACGCCACGCTTCTCGATACAGAGCGTGATGACGTTGCCCATGTACTCTTGCGGCAGCAAGATGTTGCACTCGGCGATGGGCTCGCGCATCTCCTTGATGTTGTTGACCGCAGGCATGGCAGACGGGCTGTCGATGCGGATGGTCGAGCCGTCGTTGAGCTCGATCTCGTACACCACGGTCGGCGCCGTGGTGATGAGGTCCAGATCGTATTCCCGCTCCAGACGCTCCTGGATGATCTCCATGTGCAGCATGCCGAGGAAGCCACAACGGAAGCCGAAGCCAAGCGCAGTGGAGCTCTCCGGTTCGAAGAACAGGGAGGCATCGTTGAGGGACAGCTTGTCCAGCGCATCACGGAACGACTCGTAGTCATCGCTGGAGATGGGGAACAGGCCCGCATACACCTGCGGCTTGACCTTCTTGAAGCCCGTCAGCGCCTTGTCGGCACCGTTCTTGGCCTGGGTCAGGGTATCGCCCACGGGCGCGCCGTGGATGTCCTTGATGCCGCAGACGACCCAACCTACCTCGCCACAGCCCAGGCCCATGGTATCCACTTGCTTTGGTGTGAAGATACCGATGCGATCGACACCCCACACCTGGCCGGTGCTCATCACCTTGATCTTGTCATTCTTCTTGAGCGAACCGTTCTTGATCCGCACCAGGGAGACGACGCCGAGGTAGGAGTCGAACCAGGAGTCGATGATCAGCGCCTGCAGCGGGGCATCAGGATCCCCTTCCGGTGCTGGGATGCGGGCCACGATCTCTTCGAGCACCAGATCGACACCCAGGCCGGTCTTGGCGGAGCAGCGCACCGCTTCCATGGCATCGATGCCGACGATGTCTTCGATCTCTTCCGCAACCCGCTCGGGTTCGGCGGCCGGCAGGTCGATCTTGTTCAGGATCGGCACCACTTCCAGCTCCATCTCCATGGCGGTGTAGCAGTTGGCCAGAGTCTGTGCCTCAACCCCCTGACCGGCATCCACCACCAGCAAAGCCCCTTCACAGGCCGCCAATGAGCGGGAGACCTCGTAGGAGAAATCCACGTGGCCCGGGGTGTCGATAAAGTTCAGCTGATAGGTGTTACCGTCTTGTGCCTGGTAGTTCAGGGTCACACTCTGTGCTTTGATGGTAATGCCGCGCTCGCGCTCCAGATCCATGGAGTCAAGCACCTGAGCCTGCATCTCACGGTCGGACAGGCCGCCACAAGTCTGGATCAGACGGTCCGACAGGGTCGATTTACCGTGGTCGATGTGCGCAATAATCGAAAAGTTACGAATGTGTTTCATCGAGCAAGAATCACTCAAAATTAAGTTAGGGTCGGATATGAGGGCAGGATTTTACTGGATAACCCGGTCGACGGCCAATCTTTAGTCGACGGGGGCCAGAAATAGAGCCTTGCCACTCCAGAGAACTCGCGGGCTCTGGACACGGTTGCGAGCATGAAAGAGCCAGGGATTGCGACTCGCCAGTCAGGAGAGGTGACGGGTACTGAGTACCACGCCGAGCATGCGGGGACCATATTCCCCTTGCTCAAGCCGGGCAGAAAAGTAACGAACCAGTAAAAAACCGATGCCGCCACCCAGCAGACAGCTGAGGATGGTCACACCCTCGCCCGCCGACAGCAGTGGTGCCAGCCAGAGCTGACCGAGCAAGGCACCGAGCAGCAGGCAGAACAGCGGCAACACATAGACCAGCGCCGCGCCTCGCAGGAGACTCGCCTGCGGAATACCAAGCCGGATCTGCTGGCCGACGCTCACCTCACCGGAAAGCGCCACCCGCAACCGCTGCGACTTGATGGGGAATGCCTTGGCGACGGTGCCGGTACCGCAGTTGGACTGCTGATGGCAACCGCTGCAGGCGGAGCGCCGTTCGCACTCCACCCAGGCATATTGCCCATCGATGGCCACCACGGTCGCCAGCTCTTCACTCATTTCACTCACCTGACGACTCCAGACTAACAGCTATGGATTTATCCAATCTGAACACGCCCGTCCCGCCGCGGCAAGCGCAATAGATGCATCTCGGGGGAAGCTTTATTGCACCGCCGCGTTACGCGTCAGCGGCTGCACCGACTCGGCGATGCGTTTGGCGGTCTCGGCCGGCACTTCCCCGACCACGGTGATCTCCACCCCGACTTCGTTGACATAGCTCACCAGCGAGGTGGCGCCCTGGCGGATCAGCTGCTGGCGCACTGCCTGTTTGGGATCCACCCTGGCCACGTAGACCGAGAGATCCACCAGCCCATCGGAGAGCATCATGTAATCCACCGGCTGGCTGGTGCTGACCAGCTGATGCCGGTCCTGCGACAATACCTTGAAGCCGCCCGGCAGCCAGGTCAAATGCCAGCTCAGGGTCTGCTGGGGGGCCGGATAGGCATCCTCCAGCTCCAGTGCCTCGGGTAGCTTGCTGTTGACCAGCGCCACCAGCCAGGGGGCCGGCGCCGACTGCCGGTCCAGATCCACCCCCAGTACCTGCTCGACCAGATTCCCCTCCCGGTCCACCATGTCGACCCGCAGCAGCAGATGGCTCTGTTCGTCAATCCAGAGCACGAAGCCGTATTTGTCCGTTTCCTTCGGCACCAGTCGGACAACCTGCGCCACCAGACCGGCAACCCGGCTACGGCCGGCCAGCACGGGATCATAGCTTTCCAGCACCCGTGGCAGCGGCATCTTCACCAGCGTCGACCAGACCCCGGGGAAGCGGGCACCCTTGAGGGTGTAGGGCTCGTGGGTATTTTCGAAGAAGGTGAATTCATTCTGACGTTGCAGGTACTCCACCGTCTTGCCATCGAGATAGCTCAGGTGAGCCACCTCCTTGCCATCGATCACCCCGTGGCTGAAGCGAATGGGTTCGAGGCGCCCCTGACGGGCCTTGACCATGGATAACTCGAAATTCTGATGCGAAACGGCACTCTGCATCTGCTGCAACAAGGCCTCGGCCGACATATCGTCGGCCGAGGCCTTGGCACAAATCAGCAGGAGAGAAGCCAGCAAGATACGGCTGGACTGGCGCACGGTCTGATCCCTAAAAATGCGTTATTCCTGAATCTGCTTGTCTTGCAGCAGACGTTGTTGCAACTGATGGTCACGCAGGAAGGCATTGATCCGCGCACGCTGCTCTTGCATCTGTTGCTCGTTCAACCCTTGTTGACGGGCGGTGGCGCGGTTGCCATCTTGCGGGTAGTGCACGCTCACCGGCGTCGCACTGCCACCTACCGGTATGGTATTGAGCACCGGGTTGGTCGGCATGCCGTCATGGCCCTGATACTGCTGTACCCCGAAGATGACAGCGGCGGCAACCGACGCGGCAATGGCGTACTGCCCTACCTGTTGGCTGACCCGGCGCAGCAAGGGCACGACCTTGGCAGCGGTGTGCACCTGTGGCGCGCTTGGCTGCACCGGCTTGGGCGCCAGTATGGTCGGTTCGTCTTCCAGCGCCAGCATGATGCTGTCGCTCAGATCCAGTTGCAGATTGACCGGCAGGTCGCCCCGCATGGCATCACCAATAAGATGGTAACGAGCCCAGGTATCTTGCAGAGCGGGATCCGTTCCCAGCTCATTCAGTACCTCGACTTCGCTCAAATCGCCATCCATCAGGGCTGAGAGTTGCTCTTGATTTGCCATAAGTTTGCCTGTCTTTCCCCAGTTTAATTCTCGATCAGAGGTTGCAGCTTTTTGTCGATTGCTTCCCTCGCCCGGAAGATGCGGGATCTCACCGTACCCACAGGGCAATCCATGATCTCCGCAATCTCTTCGTAGCTCAGCCCTTCCAGTTCACGAAGGGTGATCGCTGTTCTCAAGTCTTCAGGCAAGGCTTCTATGGCGGTAAACACGGTGCGCTTGATCTCGTCGGTCAGCGCCAGGTTTTCCGGAGTGGCCACCTCTTGCAAGGCTTCACCACCACCATAATATTCAGCCTCATCTGCTTCGACATCACTGCTGGGCGGTCTGCGCCCCTGTGAGGTCAGGTAATTTTTGGCCGTATTGACGGCGATCCGGTACAACCAGGTGTAAAACGCGCTCTCGCCACGGAATGTCGGCAACGCACGGTAAGCCTTGATGAAAGCCTCCTGCGCCACGTCCGGTACATCGCCCGGATTGTTGACATACCTGGCCACCAAGTTGACCACCTTATGCTGGTATTTTTTTACCAACAGGTTGAATGCATTTTTATCGCCACGCTGGACCCGTTCAACCAGCTGTTCGTCCAGTAGATTCTGGTCGCTCATCAGAGCCGTAAAACCCCCATCAGGTTATCGTTTTTCTTTTCCGGCCCTTTCTAAGCGCACAAGTTCAGACAGGAGGAATCAGAGAAAGTTCGCTTGCATTGAAAAAAATGTGATGCGGGCTGCATCACAACCCCCCTTGGGCTACCATGGGGCCAGTTCTTAATCCAGGCCAATGATACTTATGAAAGCAAGTGTTGAATACCTTTGCGACGTACTGATCATTGGCAGCGGTGCCGCTGGTCTGTCCCTCGCGTTGCGGTTGGCAGATCAGGCCAAAGTCCTGGTTCTGAGCAAGGGGCCCATCAGTGAGGGGGCCACTTTCTATGCGCAAGGAGGCATCGCTGCCGTGTTCGACGAGACCGACAGCATCGAATCCCATGTGAGCGACACGCTCAACGCCGGGGCAGGGCTCTGTGACTCTGCCGTGGTGGAGTTCACCGCCCGCAACGCCCGCGACTCCATCCAGTGGTTGATCCAACAGGGTGTCCCCTTCGATCAGGAAGAAGATGCAGAAGGCGAGTCCCACTATCACCTGACCCGGGAAGGGGGCCACAGCCATCGCCGCATCTTCCACGCGGCTGACGCCACCGGCAAGGCGGTACAGCTCACCCTGATCGATCAGGTGCGTGCCCACCCCAACATCCGATTGATGGAACGCTTCAACGCGGTGGATCTCATCACCACCCGCAAGCTCGGCCTGCCGGGCAACAAGGTACTCGGTGCCTATGTCTGGAACCGCAACGTCGAACAGGTCGAGGTGATCCGTGCCCGCTTCGTGGCGCTGGCCACAGGCGGCGCTTCCAAGGTGTATCAATATACCTCCAACCCGGATGTGAGCTCGGGGGATGGCATCGCCATGGCCTGGCGCGCCGGTTGCCGGGTGGCGAATCTGGAGTTCAACCAGTTCCACCCCACCAGCCTGTTCCACCCCGACGATCCCAACTTCCTGCTGACCGAAGCCCTGCGCGGGGAAGGCGCCTATCTGCGCCGCCCGGACGGCAGCCGCTTCATGTCGGATTTTGATCCCAGGGAAGAACTGGCGCCGCGAGACATCGTCGCCCGCGCCATCGACCATGAGATGAAGCGGCTCGGCGCCGACTGCATGTATCTCGACATCAGCCACAAGCCGGCGGACTTCATCGTCAAGCACTTCCCCACCATCCATGAACGCTGCCTCGCGGTCGGCATCGACATCACCAAGGAAGCCATGCCCATAGTGCCGGCGGCCCACTACACCTGCGGCGGCGTGATGATCGACGGCAACGGCCAGACCGATATTCCCGGTCTGTACGCCATCGGTGAGGTGACCTACACCGGCCTGCACGGCGCCAACCGCATGGCCTCCAACTCTCTGCTCGAATGCGTGGTCTATGCCCATCAGGCAGGGGCCGACATCCTGGCCAAGCTGCCCATGAGCGTGGAGCCGCCCAAGCTGCCAGCCTGGGACGAGAGCCAGGTCGACGATTCGGATGAGCAGGTAGTGATCCAACACAACTGGCACGAGCTGCGGCTGATGATGTGGGACTATGTGGGCATAGTGCGTACCAACAAGCGCCTCGCCCGCGCCAAGCGCCGTATCGATCTGCTCAAGCAGGAGGTACAGGAGTACTACGCGAACTTCCGGGTCTCCAACAACCTGCTGGAGCTGCGCAATCTGCTGCAGGTGGCCGAGCTCATCGTCAACTGCGCCCTGCAACGCAAGGAGTCCCGTGGCCTGCATTACAACCTGGATTACCCGGATATGCAGCCGGACCCCAAACCTACGGTACTGACCCCGGATCGGGAATAATCCTGCCTGCTGTAAACAGATAACCCCGCTTCGGCGGGGTTATCTGTTTATTGGCGGCCGAAAACGTCCCTTATCGGAGCGGCGCAAGATGGATGGCGCGGGCCAGGGCACGGTAGTGTTCGGGGGCTAGCGCATCCGAGAACAGCCAGAGCGGGGTCTCAACACCCGCCTCCCCTTGCAGCCGCAACCAGAGCACGCAGGGCAGAATGCGGCTGCGCGAACCCAGCCGATAACGCTGCCCCTGCCAGTCCAGCCATTCACCGTCCCAGACCAGCTCACCAAAGACACGCTGGCTACGCCGCCAGGTGAGCCAGAGCCCCGTCAGCCAGCACGGCAGGAACAGCCCCCACTGCCAGCCCTGGATCAGGCTGGCGGTGGGCCACAGCAGTAACAAAAACAGGATAAACAGCAGCCTGCGCTGCTGCCGGGAGACAATGACGGGCATGGACACCCGCATCGGGGGATCAGCGCAGTTGGTCGTGACGGGCCTGGTTGCGCTCCAGGATCAGCGGGATCATGGCGGCGAAGGCAGGATCTTGCGGCACGCCGTGGCCCATGCACCATTTGAACAGATCCGGATCATCGCTTTCGAGCAGGCGGATGAAGGTCTGTTGCTGCTCCTCATCCAGAGCATCGAATTCATGTTCAAGAAAAGGCATAAAGATCACATCCAGCTCGAGCATGCCGCGGCGGCAGGCCCATTTCAGGCGGGACTTTTCAATTGGGCTCAACATGGAACTCTCCTTACAAAGACCCGGGAATGGTAGCAGCTGGATTTTCCGGCTGACAAACATTCCTTACGTCTTTACCATGCAGGTCACATACTTTCTGTCTCTGGAATACCATCGTGAGCCTGCCAACGCCTGTTTTTCCTGCCGAGCCGACCCTCTTCTCCCTGACTGACGTCGCCATCACCCGCTTGTGCGGCCTCGATCGTGCCAAATATCTGCAAGGCCAGGTCACCTGCGACGTCAACGCTCTGCAACCGGGTCAGAGCACCTTCGGCGGCCACTGCGATCCCAAGGGCAAGCTGTGGAGCGATTTTCGCCTGCTCTGTCTGGCCGACAGCCTGCTGCTGCTGACCAAACCTTCCGTATTGGTCCGTCAGCTGCCCGAGCTCAAGAAGTTTGCTGTGTTCGCCAAGGTAGAGATCGACAACTATCCGGGGCAGGCGGTCGGCGTGGCGGGTCAGGGCACTGATGCCTGGATTGCTGCTCGCTTTGGTGTGCAAGGGACGGCCCTTATCGAAGGCGGCATGGCGGTGCAGGTGGAAGCGGATCGTTGGCTGCTGGTGAACGAGCAGCCGCTAGAGCTCGACTTGCCCGCCGGGCAGGAGTCACTCTGGTGGGGGCTGGACATCAAGGCCGGCATCCCGCATCTGGAAGCCGTGCATCAGGGCGAGTACATCCCCCAGATGCTGAACCTGCAGGCGCTGGAGGGCATCAGCTTCACCAAGGGTTGCTACATGGGCCAGGAGATCGTGGCCCGCGCCAAGTATCGCGGCGCCAACAATCGCGCCCTGTTCGTGCTGGCGGGCACCGCTACCGGCCCGGTTGCCAGCGGCGATGCCCTGGAGATCCGGCTCGGTGACAACTGGCGCCGTAGCGGCATGGTGCTCAACGCCTGGCAGCAGGAGGGGCAGCTGTGGCTCACCGCCGTGTTGCCCAAAGACACCGAGGCCGACGCCGAGTTTCGTCTCAAGCAGGACGAGGCCGCCAGCCTGCGCCTGCAACCCCTGCCCTACCCGCTGGTCGACTGACCCTTCCTCTCGGTAGATCTGATTTAACGAGGCACCCGCGCCAGCAGTGCCTCCTTGAGCCAGTGCCCCGCCTGTCCGAGCGGGCGGGCGCGATGCCACTGCAGCTCCAGCGCCAGCTCGGCCTGGGCGATGAAATCCGGTTGTAACATCACCACTTCCCCCCGCGCCAGCGGTCGATGCAGCAGGAAATCGGGCACTGCCGCCCAGCCCAACCCCAGTTTCACCAACTCCAGAATGCCGAGATCCCCCTCGACCCACCACACCTGGGGCGAGAGCCGGAAGCGGTTGCGCTCCGTCCCCTCCCGGCGGCCCGTCACCATCAGCTGTCGGGCGCCTTGCAGATCGCTTTCTCGCAGCGGCGTCTTGTGTGCCAGGGGGTGATCCGGCGAGACCACCAGCGGCATGTTGACGGCCCCCAGTGAACGGGCCACCAGTTCCCGCACCGGTTGCACCTGCTGATAGCTGATGCCGAGCTGGGCCCGTCCGCTCTTGAGCAGATCGGTCACGTCTTCCATCAGGGGGAACAGCAGCTCCAGCTCCACCGTCGGGTAGCGGGTGGCGAACGCCTCCAGCAGGGCGCCGAGCCAGGGCAGATGGGAATCATCATCGATGGCCAGGGTGAGCCGCGACTCTATGCCGCTGGCCAGCTCGCCGGCGATGGCCTGCAGCCGCTCGCTCTGGGCCAGCAGCACGCTGGCCTCCTGCTGGATCCGCGCCCCCGCCACCGTCAGCACCGGGTAGCGGCCGCTGCGATCGAACAGCTCGAGGCCAAGATCGATCTCCAGATTGGCGATGGCGGTGCTCACCACGGATTGCGCCTTGCCCAATTTGCGGGCGGCGGCGGAGAAAGATCCGGTCTCGGCCGTCGCCAGTAGCGCCTTGAGTTGTTCCAGCGAAGGGGTCATCAGCCTGCTCCTGTCATGCCCGGGCCGCGGTTTGGCCCAGCGATGTATCTATTTTAGCGATAGATACCAACGTGAACCTATCGGTAAATCGCGATAAATTGCCCCCCATCAACCGTTGTTAATCGAGATAAGGGAGACATAAAGATGCGTAATACCCGTGACCGCCTGCGCCATGCCATTGGTTTCGAACTGATTGGCCTGCTGATCGCCGCCCCGCTGGCGAGCTGGGTCACCGGCGTCGGTCTCAACCACATGGGGCCGCTGGCTCTGTTCTTCTCGGTGGTCGCCACCGTCTGGAACTATGTCTACAACATCGGCGTGGACAAGCTGCTGCTGCGCTATCAGGGGCATACCCACAAGACGCTGTGGCAACGGGTGCTGCATACCTTTGGTTTCGAGGGGGGCTTGCTGATCGTCGCCCTGCCGGCCATGTGCTGGTGGCTTAACGTTGGCCTGCTGGAGGCGCTGCTGCTGGATCTGGGCTTCGTGGTGTTCTACCTGGTCTATGCCTTCGTCTACAACTGGAGCTATGACAAGGTATTCCCCATCCCGAGCCAGTCAGCCCAGCGGGTACCTGGCTAATCGAGCAACATCCGAGATGACGAGGCACCATCATGCAGGCTGCATGATGGTGCTGGTTTGAATCGTCAGGGGGCTCAGGCTTGCGCCTTCACCTCTTCGGCGGGCGCGTCGGCCTGGGCCGCTTCCTGGTTCAGCATGGCCTCGAGATCGCTCTGATACTGGTTCAGCATGCGCTGGGCCGCGTGCATGTCACCCTTGTGCAGACGCTCGAACAGATGGTGCTGGATCACGCCGTTGAGGTACTCCACCGTGATGGGTTGCTCCAACGCCGACAACAACTCCTCTTTCTCCAGCTCGGCATTGATCTCGTCGACGCTGGTACGCAGCAGACCGGCCAGTTGCACCAGCATGCGGCGCTCACCCTCACGCAGCAGGCTCAACATGCGGTTTCTCTGCTGCTCATTCTGTTGGGTCATACATTTCCTTACGTAGAGTGGGAACAAGCCAGCTCATTTTGCCCTGTCCTTTTCACAGCGTCCATCTCGGCTACACCACTTATTTACAGGTCGGATAACCGGGCGTGCATCGGGTGCTATTTGCCCCTTTGCTCGGTATAGTAACCGCTGATCCAGAGGGCCGAGCGGCCCCCTCAGACGAGACATGCCACACCATGACCGACGCCATTCTGGTGCTCTGCACCTGTCCGGATGAAGCCAGTGCCGACCTCATCTGCGAGCAACTGCTAAACCGCCGCCTCGCCGCCTGCATCAATCAACTGCCAGGGCTCACCTCCGTCTATCGCTGGCAGGGGCAGATCGAGCGCAGTCGCGAGATCCAGCTCATCATCAAATCCAGATCCTGCCTGTTCGAGCCGCTGCGCCAATGTATCCTGGACCATCATCCCTACGAGGTGCCGGAGATCCTGGCACTGCCGACCAGCCAGGGCCATCAGCCCTATCTCGACTGGCTGACCCAGGAGACCTCATGATGTTGCGCCCCTTGATCTCTTCTCTGCTCATCCTGCTGGCCCTGCTGGCCTCCCCCGCGCAGGCCAGCGGCCAGGACCTGCTCAGCAGCCTCGGCATCGAGACCCGTGCACAGCCCCAGTTTCTGAAAGTCGATGAAGCCTTCCGTCTTCAGAGCGAGCAGCAGGGAGACAAGCTGCTGCTGACCTTGCAGATCGCCGATGGCTACTACCTCTATCGCCATCGCTTCAGCTTCAAGGGGGAGAACCTCGCCTTCCAGACCCCCGAGTTGCCCGCCGGCGCCGCGCACGAAGATGACTTCTTCGGCAAGACCCAGGTCTATTACCAGCAGGTCGAGATCCCCCTCACCCTGACCGAGGCAGGCAAGGCGGCCAGCCTCACTGTCAGCTATCAGGGCTGCACCGAGGGGCTGTGCTATCCACCCACCGATCAGCGCGTCGAGGTGCAGCCCCTTGCGGCCACATCGTCTGTCGGCGAGGTGGGAGCGGCGACTCGCTCCGAGACGGCCAGCGCCGCCACCAGCAGCCAGCAGGATCAACTGGCCGCCGCCCTCGGCAGCCAGGGCTTCTGGCTCAGCCTCGCCGCCTTCTTCGCGCTGGGGCTGGGGCTCGCCTTCACCCCCTGTGTCTTCCCCATGTACCCCATCCTGACCGGCATCATCGCCGGCGCAGGTCAGCGCCTCTCCACCCGTCGCGCCTTCCTGCTCTCCTTCGTCTACGTACAGGGCATGGCCATCACCTACACCCTGCTCGGGCTGGTGGTTGCCTCGGCCGGCTTGAAATTCCAGGCCGCGCTGCAACACCCCTATGTGCTGATCGGCCTGTCGGTGATGTTCGTGCTGCTGGCGCTCTCCATGTTCGGGCTCTATAGCCTGCAACTGCCGAGCAGCCTGCAGACCCGGCTCTCCGGCCTCTCCAATCGTCAGCAGGGCGGCTCTGTGGTGGGCGTCGGCATCATGGGCATGGTCTCCGGCCTGGTCTGCTCCCCCTGCACCACGGCGCCGCTGTCGGGCGCCCTCATCTACGTGGCCCAGAGCGGCGATCTCTGGCTCGGCGGCGCAGCCCTCTATGCGCTCTCCTTGGGTATGGGACTGCCACTGCTGCTGCTCGGTACCTCGGGGGGCAAGCTGCTGCCCAGAGCCGGCGCCTGGATGGATGTGATCAAGCAGCTGTTTGGCTTCGCGCTGCTGGCGGTGCCTCTGCTGCTGCTCTCCCGCCTGTGGAGCGAAGAGATCACTACCCTGGCCTGGCTGGTCTGGGGGCTGGCGCTCTGTGCCTATCTCTATCACCACAACCAGCACAGGCCCCATTCGGTGGGCAAGAGCCTGTGCGGCTTCGCCCTGCTGCTGGCGATGATGGGCACCGTGCTGGTAGCCAAGGATCTGTTGCTGCCAGACCCGCGCGCCGTCGCCAGCACCCAGCGCGAGGCACCGCAGTTTATCCGCATCAAGACCCTGGATGATCTCAAGAGCCAGCTCGCCGCCGCCCGCGGCAAGCCGGTGCTGCTGGATCTCTATGCCGACTGGTGCGTGGCCTGCAAGGAGTTCGAGCACAAGACCTTCAGTGACCCGGCGGTGCGGGCGCGCTTCGCCGACATGATGCTGCTGCAAGCGGATGTCACCGCCAATGACGATGCCGACGTCGAGCTGCTTAACGGCCTCAACGTACTGGGGCTGCCGACCCTGATCTTCTTCGATAGCGCCGGCAATGAAGTGAGCGGCCAACGGGTGACTGGTTTTATGGGCCCCACCGAGTTCCTCGGTCAACTCGACAAGCTGCGCTGAGGCCAGGCTCGGGGCAAGTGCCCCGAGTCTGCGCCCATACGCCGCTGATTTTTCTGGCTATCCCTTGTATCTGCGAGACGGCGTGGCAGAATTTGCCCTTTCCCGTCTCGTTCGTCCGGAGTTTTGATGAAAAAGTGGTTCATCCCCCTGCTGGCCCTCTGGCTCTATGGTTGTAATGCAGGTCCAGATGAAGAGACAGTTCAGCGCCAGGTCGTCGCCAAGCTGCAGGCAGAGACCGATCCCAATCTGTTTGATATCAGTGACTTCACCGTCATTGGCAAGGAAGAGCGGATGGAAGGCGTCTATCTGATCAAGGTGGGCTATCAGCTGCACTTCAAGCAGGGGCTGGAGCAGTTGCAGATCCTGCACGATGAGGATCTGATCTACGACAGAGTCGGCCCCTTTCAACAGGAGATGGGTCTGATGGAGCTGGAGCGAAAATACGGCGAGTTCGATGAAGGTCAAATTCTGCCGCAAGAAGCCAGCATCTGGATGATGAAGACGGAGCAGGGCTGGCGCCTGGCCGAGCCCGGCCAGACACCAGTACCGAACACTCCCGCCTCCTGACAGCCCCCCGCTTTATCTTGCTGATTTAACCCGGCGCCTCCTCGGCGCCGATCATCTCCTCACAGCAGATCCTTCATCCTGTGCCACAGCATCCCCAGCGCCAGCAGGGGTGAGCGCAGGGAGGGCCCGCCCGGGAAGGTCATATGAGGCACGCTACTGAACAGATCGAAGCCCCGACTCTCCCCCTTGATCGCCTCAGCCACCAGCTTGGCCGCCATGTGGGTGGCGTTGAGGCCGTGGCCCGAGTAGGCCTGGGCATAGAAGACGTTGGGATATTGTTTGAGACGACCGATCTGCGGCAGGCGGTTCGCACCGATGCCTATCATGCCACCCCACTGGAATTCGATGGCGGTGCCCGCGATCTCCGGGAAGACCCGCAGCAACTTGGGCAGCATGAAGGCCTTGATGTCTTTGGGATCCCGGCCCGAATAGTTGCAGGCCCCGCCAAACAACAGCCGGCCATCGGCGGATAACCGGTAGTAGTCGAGCGCCACGTTCTGATCGCACACCGCCATATTTTGGGGCAACAGGCGCTGGCGCAGCCGCTTCTCCAGCACCTCAGTGGCGAGGATATAGGAGCCGGCCGGCAGCACTCGCCCACCCAGCTCGGGATTGAGATCGTTGAGATAGGCGTTGCAGCCGATCACCAGGTAATTTGCGCTGACCCGGCCATGGGCCGTGGTGACCTGCACCCGCTCGCCATAGTCGATGTGGAGAGCCCTGGAGTGCTCGAACAGGGAGACGCCGAGGCTCGCGGCGGCGCGCGCCTCGCCGAGTGCCAGATTGAGGGGATGCAGGTGGCCGGATCCCATGTCGGTCATGCCGCCGATATAGCGATCCGAGCCCACGATCGAGCCCATGTCGGCCCTGGATACCAGCCTGGTCTCATGCCGGTAACCCAGGTTGGCCAGGTGCACCATCTCCTCCTCAAACCCCGCCAGGTGGCGCTGCTTGGTGGCGAGATCGCAATAACCCCAGCGCAGATCGCAGTCGATGTTGAAACGCTCGATGCGCTGGCGCACCAGTTCGACGGCCTCCAGTCCCATTAGATCCAGCTCGCGCACTCCCTGCTCGCCGATCCAGCGGGCAAACTGGCTGGTGTCGTGGCCAATGCCACGGATGAGCTGGCCGCCGTTGCGACCGGATGCCCCCCAGCCGATGCGGTTCGCCTCCAGCAGGGCCACCTTGTAGCCCGCCTCTGCCAGGTTGATGGCGGTGTTGAGGCCGGTGAAGCCGCCACCGATGATGCAGACGTCGGCGTCCAGCTCACCGCTGAGCTCGGGCCACTGCTGATGATCGTTGCGGGTCGCCGCATAGTAGGAGGTGACGTGCTCCTGATGTCCGTGCTGTCTTCCTGTCTGCATACTCAGCATCCTGCCTTGGTCGCATTTGTTTACTAAATTAAACGTTTCTTCATCGATAATACCCAGCCCATGGGCGACTATCCAGCCTGCCGGGATCACATAAATGCAAAAGGTGCCCCAAAGGACACCTCATTATCGCCAGCCACCCGGATTCCGGCTGGGCAGCGCGACCACAATGAAAAAGGCGCCCCGTAGGGCGCCTTTTTATGCAATCAAGGTACGAATTACAGTACGTTGATGGCGTTCAGGTCGGAGAAGGCTTTCTCCAGACGAGCGATCATGGAAGTCTGACCGGCACGCAGCCATACGCGCGGATCGTAGAACTTCTTGTTCGGCTTGTCAGCGCCTTCCGGGTTGCCCAGCTGGCCCTGCAGGTAAGCTTCGTTGGTCTTGTAGAAGTGCAACAGACCTTCCCAGGTCGCCCACTGGGTGTCGGTGTCGATGTTCATCTTCACGACGCCGTAGGAGATGGACTCGCGGATCTCTTCCAGAGTGGAGCCTGAGCCACCGTGGAACACGAAGTCCAGGGACTTGGCCGGCAGACCGAACTTCTCGGAAACGTATTTCTGGGAAGCGTCCAGGATGGACGGGGTCAGCTTGACGTTACCCGGCTTGTACACACCGTGCACGTTGCCGAAGGAGGCAGCGATGGTGAAACGCGGGCTGATCTTGGACAGACGCTCGTAGGCGTAAGCCACGTCTTCCGGCTGGGTGTACAGGGCGGATTGATCCATGTGGCTGTTGTCCACACCGTCTTCTTCGCCACCGGTGCAACCCAGTTCCAGTTCCAGGGTCATGTTCATCTTGGCCATGCGAGTCAGGTACTCACAGCAGATGTCGATGTTCTCTTCCAGCGGCTCTTCGGACAAGTCCAGCATGTGGGAGGAGAACAGCGGCTTGCCGGTTTCGGCGAAGTGCTGCTCGCCCGCGTCCAGCAGACCGTCGATCCACGGCAGCAGCTTCTTGGCAGCGTGGTCGGTGTGCAGGATCACCGGAACCCCGTAAGCGGCAGCAACGGCATGCACATGCTTGGCACCGGAGATGGCACCCAGGATGGCGGCTTGCTGACCTTCCAGCTTCAGGCCCTTACCGGCGGTGAACACGGCACCACCGTTGGAGAACTGAACGATGACCGGAGCCTTCACCTTGGCGGCAGCTTCCAGTACGGCGTTGACGGAGTCGGTACCGACGCAGTTGACGGCTGGCAGAGCGAAGCCGTTTTCCTTGGCGATGGCGAACACTTTTTGAACGTCATCACCAGTGATTACGCCGGGTTTTACGAAGTCGAAAATTTTCTTAGACATGTTAAATCGTCCTGTTCTCGTATGCCGTTAATAAAAAATGGGGGTTCATCATGAACCGGCACAGCGGTCACATGATAAACGAAACGGGAGGCTTTTGCCCCCCGTCCCGGGTCAATTAGGCTTTGGCGCGCTGTTCCAGCATCGCAACGGCCGGCAGTACCTTGCCTTCTACGAACTCCAGGAAGGCGCCGCCGCCAGTGGAGATGTAGGAGACCTTGTCGGCGATGCCGAACTTGTCGATGGCAGCCAGGGTGTCACCACCGCCAGCGATGGAGAAGGCCGGGGAGGCGGCGATCGCTTCGGCGATAACCTTGGTACCTGCAGAGAATTGGTCGAACTCGAACACACCGACCGGACCGTTCCACAGGATGGTCTTGGCGTTCATGATGATGTCGGCCAAGGCCTTGGCAGAGTCAGGGCCGATGTCGAAGATCATGTCGCCGTCAGTCACGTCAGCGACGGACTTGATGGTAGCCGGGGTGGATTCGGAGAACTCGGTACCCACAACTACGTCGGTGGTGACCGGAATGTTGGTCTCAGCGGCCAGTTTCTTGGCGGTGTCGAGCAGGTCATGTTCACACAGGGACTTGCCGACGTTGTGACCGGCAGCGGCGATGAAGGTGTTGGCGATGCCACCACCGACGACCAGCTGATCAGCGATCTTGGAGAGGGATTCCAGCACGGTCAGCTTGGTAGAGACCTTGGAGCCGCCAACGATGGCAACCATCGGGCGCTCGGGCTTCAGCATGGCTTTGCCCAGAGCTTCCAGTTCACCGGCCAGCAGCGGACCGGCACAGGCGATGGGGGCAAATTGGGCAACACCGTAGGTAGAACCTTCGGCGCGGTGAGCAGTACCAAAGGCATCCATAACAAAGACATCACACAGGGCGGCGTATTTTTTGGCCAGCTCTTCGGTGTTTTTCTTCTCGCCCTTGTTGAAGCGGCAGTTTTCCAGCACAACCAGCTCACCGGCGGCGACGTCTACGCCATCCAGGTAATCCTTGGCCAGGCGGACCGGGCAGGACAGAGCGTCTTTCAGATAGTTGACAACCGGAGCCAGGGAGAATTCTTCGTTGTATTCACCCTCGGTCGGACGACCCAGGTGGGAGGTGATCATCAGCTTGGCGCCCTTTTCCAGAGCCAGCTTGATGGTCGGCAGGGTAGCGACGATACGTGCATCGGAAGTGACCTTGCCGTCTTTTACCGGCACGTTCAGGTCAGCACGGATCAGGACGCGTTTACCCGCCAGATCCAGGTCGGTCATCTTGATAACAGACATATTCAGTCCTCTATATTTTCAGGTAATGTTAAAAAAACAGTAACCTTGCACCCGTGCAGGCTCTCAGCCTGCGGCCATCATGGCCCGGGTGGTATCCAGCATGCGGTTCGCGAAGCCCCATTCGTTATCACACCACATCAGCATCTTGACAAGGTTGGCATCGCTCACCCGAGTCTGGGTACCATCAATGATGCAGGAGTGTGCATCATGATTAAAGTCTACGGAAACCAAAGGCTCTTCCGTGTAATCCAGGATACCGCTTAATGTACCTCTGGATGCCCGTTGCAGGGCTTGATTTACGTCAGTAACTGTCACTTTTTTACGTACAGTAATACTGAGATCCATCGCCGTTACGTTGATGGTCGGCACCCGTACCGCGATCGCTTCGAACTTGCCGGCGAAGTGCGGTAGGATCCGCTCCAACCCCTTTGCCAGCTTGGTATCCACCGGGATGATGGACTGGCTGGCTGCTCGGGTTCTGCGCAAGTCACTGTGGTATGCATCGATGACTTGCTGATCGTGCATGGCCGAATGAATTGTCGTAATAGTACCACAATTTATCTCGAACTCTCGATGCAATGTTTCGATGACGGGTACCACACAGTTGGTGGTACAGGAGGCATTGGAGACGATCCGCTCCCGTCCGGTCAGCACCTGATGGTTCACCCCGAAAACGATTGTCGCATCCACGTCCGCATCCGCCGGATGGGAGAACAAGACCTTGCCCGCCCCCGCGCCCAGATGACGCTCGGCATCGGCCCGCGAGCCGAACACCCCGGTGCAATCCAGCACCACGTCCACCCCCAGCGCTCGCCAGGGCAGATTGGCCGGATCCCGCTCGGCAAACAGGGAGATGAGATCCTCCCCCACCAGCATACTGTTGCCCGCCAGCTGCACCGGATGGTGGAAGCGACCGTGGCTGGTATCGAAGCGAGTGAGATGCACCATGGCCTCGGGCGCCGCCAGCTCGTTGATGGCAACTATCTTGATGTTCTTGTCACGGCCGCTCTCGTAGAGGGCCCGCAGCACGTTGCGACCGATGCGCCCGTACCCGTTGATGGCAATCTTGATCATGGAAAAACTGTGTCCTTAGCGAGCACTAAAAGGGCCGATGGATGATTCATGACAGCAAGGCATCCTTGAAGACGCCGCGAGCCAGCAGCGCCGCCCCAAAGACACCGGCACTGTCACCCAGTGCTGGCGCTATGATGGGGGTCGCGAAGCGAGGGTTGAACAGGAAAGGCAGCACCGTCTGCCTGCCAACGCTGTAGAGGCTCTGCAGGTTGCCGACCCCGCCACCGATGACGATGACGTCCGGATCCAGGATGTTGACCACGTTGGCCAACGCCTGACCAAACAGCAGGTGCAAACGATCGATGGTGAGTTTGGCCACATGATCGTGAGCGCTGGCCGCCGCTATCTTGGCCAGCGACAAGTGACGCTTGGCCTTGGCTTCATACCAGGCCTCCAGCGCCGGGCCACTGATGAAGGTCTCGACGCAGCCGCGCTTGCCGCAGTAGCACTCGGGGCCGTCGGGAGAGAGCACGTTATGGCCCCACTCCCCGGCGATGCCGTGGTGGCCGTTGAGGATCTGGCCGTTGATGACGATGCCGGACCCCACGCCGGTGCCCATGATGATGCCGAACACCACCTTGGCCTCGGGATGGTGCTGGCGCACCGCCCCCAAATGGGTTTCCGCAAGGGCGAAGCAGTTCGCGTCATTGGCGATGAGCACAGGCACACCGAGCCTGCGTTCCAAGTCTTCCTTGAACGGCTGGCCGTTGAGCTCGGTGGTGTTGCAGTTCTTCATCAGCTCGGTCTGGGGATCCCGCGCCCCCGGGGTGCCCATGCCGATGATGCTGGGGCGCTGACCGAGTTTCTCAGCACACTCGTCCACCAGCTTGGCAATTTGGCCGATCATGTGCTGATATCCGCCACGTCGTTCGGTGGGAATGCGATGTCGCAGCAGCACCTCGTCGCCGTCCAGCACCACGCACTCGCACTTGGTCCCGCCCAAGTCGATGCCCCAATCCCACGATCTCTTGCTCATGTTGCCTCCTGCATGGCGAGCACGCCGGCCGATACGCGGCCTCAGGCGCTGTCGCTCATCTTGTGTGTGGCCACCGCCACAGATGGCGCAGTGTAACCCGAGCCGGGCCCCCGGCGCAGCTCCCAAACAGTGCGCCCAGCCAGTAACTCCTTCACCACTGCATCGCCGAAAAGCAAACGGGGCCCGCAGGCCCCGTTGTCATCATCTTGGTCAATCGCCTTAGCGACCGTGGTATTGAGCGGACAGCTCGTGTACCGCGTTGACGAAGACGCCTGCGTGCTCAGGATCCACATCCTGGTGAATACCGTGGCCCAGGTTGAAGACGTGGCCGTTGCCCTGACCAAAGCCCGCCAGAATGGTGGCGACCTCTTCACGGATGCGGGCAGGCGCTGCGTAGAGCATGGAGGGATCCATGTTGCCCTGCAGCGCGACCTTGTCGCCGACCCGGCGCTTGGCGTCCGCAATGTCGGTGGTCCAGTCCAGGCCAAGGGCATCACAACCGGTGGCGGCGATCTGCTCCAGCCACTGGCCACCGTTCTTGGTGAACAGGGTCACCGGCACGCGGCGCCCTTCGTGCTCGCGGATCAGGCTGTCGACGATCTTGTGCATGTATTGCAGGGAGAAGTCGCGGTAATCCCGCGGGGTCAGTACGCCGCCCCAGGTATCGAACACCATGACCGACTGGGCGCCAGCCTTGATCTGGGCATTCAGGTAGCCGATCACGCTGTCCGCCAGCTTGTCGAGCAGCAGGTGCAGGGTCATGGGCTCGGCGTACATCATCTGCTTGATCTTGGTGAACGCCTTGGAGCTGCCCCCCTCCACCATGTAGGTGGCCAGGGTCCAGGGGCTGCCGGAGAAACCGATCAGCGGCACTTCGCCCTTGAGCTCGCGGCGGATGGTGCGCACCGCGTTCATCACGTAGCCGAGTTCGTCTTCCGGATCCGGGATGGGCAGCGCCTGCACGTCAGCCATGGAGGTGATGGGCCGCTCGAAGCGTGGGCCTTCGCCGTGTTCGAAGTAGAGGCCAAGCCCCATGGCATCGGGCACGGTCAGGATGTCGGAGAAGAGGATGGCGGCATCGAGCGGATAGCGGCGCAGAGGCTGCAGAGTGACTTCACAAGCCAGTTCGGCGTTGCGGCACAGGGACATGAAATCCCCGGCGATGGCGCGAGTGGCCTTGTATTCCGGCAGGTAGCGGCCAGCCTGGCGCATCATCCAGACCGGGGTCAGGTCCACATCCTGGCGCAGCAGGGCGCGCAGGTATCGATCGTTCTTCAGCTCGTTCATCCCAGTTCCTGAGTCATATCCAGCATAAAATGGCGGATATGATACCACTTTGTGTGGGCCAACGGGCGGCTCAAACACATGGCCCGGCCGGTTCGAGTGCAAAGATGTGAAGGGGCGCAAACAAGCGCCCCCTCTTCCTGGTTCAGATGGCGGTCACGCCTCGTCTGCAAGGCACTGCTCGATCAGCCGGCGCGCGATAGTGCCGTGGGGCGGCAAGCGCGGCAGTCGATTGGCCTCGAAGAAATCGGCGGCCACCAGCTCATCGTCCTGCACCTTGATCTCGCCGCTCTGGTAGTCGGCGGTGAAGCCCATCATCAGGCTGTGGGGGAAGGGCCAGGGCTGGCTCGCCACGTAGCGGATGTTGCCGACCCGGATGCCGCTCTCCTCGAACACCTCCCGTGCCACGCACTGCTCGAGATTCTCCCCCGCCTCCACGAAACCTGCCAGCACGGTATACATGGGATCGTCGGCCTGATAGTGACGGCGATGGGCCGCCAGCAAGATGGCCGGCCCCTTGCGCACCGCCACTATGATGCAGGGGGAGATGCGCGGGTAGACGACGTGACCCTGTTGGCACTCTTGTGCCCACTCCCCCGCCTTGGGGGCCATGGGCGCGCCGCACTCGCCGCAGAAGCGATGGCTGCGACGAAAGGTGGCCAGCTGCCAGGCGCGGCCAGCGAGACGAAAGCCCTCCTCATCCCCCGCCACCATCAGCTGGCGCAGGCCTGCCATAGCCGAGGTATCGGCATCAGCCCCCAGATCTAGCAGATAGCAGGGCTCGCCATCCCAGTCGTCAAAGCGCTCGAACGGGGCGTCTTGCAGATGGGCGGGGAGTTGGGCACGGGCGCCCTGCGGGATCTGCCCCTGCGCATCCAGCAGGACTAGGTGATCGCCCCCCAGTACAAACCAGCGGGCCTGTTCGGTCGAAGACATAAGATGAACGCTCTTGTTGAAAGGGGTGTGCAGGGCACGGACAAGTGGGGGCTATCTTACGGTCGGGCGTGGCCCGTGGCGACCAGATAGCCACATCAGGCATAAAAAAAGGGGCCGCATCGGCGACCCCTCTTTCATCCAACCGGCAATGCCCGTCAGTTCATCCAGCGCTCGCTGCTCTTGCGACGACGGGGCAGCATGGGCAACAGGATGCCGAGCAGGATACCGCCGCCAACCATGGCACCACCGCGGATGAACCAGTCCATCTGCATGTCGTGCTCCTGGTTGTCATAGCTCTGGGTCAGGGCGTCGTTCTGCTCCTTGAGGCTCGCCATCTCGGTGCTCTGGCTATCGAGCTGAGCCTTCAGACTGGTGATCTCCTTGGTCTGTTCGGCCAGCTTGCCATCCTTCTCGGTGAAGCGTCGCTCGTTGTCACCGTTGAGGTTCAGCAGGCGGGCCTTGGCCTCTTCCAGCTCTTTTTCGACCTGGGGCAGACGCTCGCGCAGACTGATGCCAGTTTGCAGCTCGGCGTTCTTGATCCAGCCCTCACGGCCGCGACCGTCCACCACCTGGGTGAAACCGGCCTCGTTGTTGACCGCCTTGACCTCCAGCGGTTCACCGGCTTTGACGCTGCCGAGGATCCGGTACTGGGTACCAGGACCGTTGTGGATATAGGTAAATATGTCGTCTGAAACATAACGGGTATCGGCCAGTGCCTGTTGGGCACACAAGCAGATCAAAATCCCGAGAAGGGCGCGCATGGTCGATCGATTCTCTTCGTTGAGTTAGGTGACAGGCCGAATGTTAAGCTGCTCGCGGGTCAAAGGACAAGCAAAGAAAAGCGCCGCCCCCCTCCCTGAGAGCTTGCTCGCAACTTCCCCGTTTGCCACGCGACCATTCCAGACGTCGGCGACTACTTCTGTTTCAGTGACTTCACCTCTTCCCGCAATGCTCTTATCTCCTGCAGCAACAGATCCTGCTGCTCGCTCTGGCGGTGGCGCCACTTGTTGGTCTCGTCGTTGGTCCGCCCCGGGTGCACGAACAGGCTGGCCATGAAGCCGCTGAGGGCGCCAAACAGGCCGACCCCGAACAGGATCAGCAGGCTGGCGGCGAAGCGCCCCTCCTCGGTCCTCGGCACCAGATCCCCGTAGCCCACGGTGGAGAGCGTCACCAGCGTCCACCAGAACGCATCATAAGGGGTCTTGATCAGGCTGCCCGGATGACCCGACTCCAGCCAGTAGATGACCCCTGAGCCCACCCCCAGCAGCAGGAAGAACAGGAACAGGATGCCGGACAGGGTCGTCTCGTTGCGCTCGCGGCGAAACATGCCGAGCAGATCCGGGCCAGTGCGGATCAGCTGATAGACCCGCCACAACTGGATGAGCCGTGCCCAGCGCAGCTGCTCCACCATGGGCAGGCTGCCCGGCAGATAGAACCAGTTCGCCTTGAAGAAGGCCATGCGGTCCGGGGCTCTGACCCAGCCATAGGCGAAGTGGGCGAGGAAGAAGTAGCAGATAAGGCTGTCGAGGTCATAGAACAGCTGGCGGGTCTGCGGGCTCAGATCCCCATGCCCCCACCAGCGGGCACAGACCAGTGTCACGGAGATCACCGACAGAAAGGCCATCAACAGATCCATGGCGCGCAGGTGAGTTAAGTGATGTCGCATACATTTTCCTACTTCAGGTGCGGTGCGAATTAATAAAAAGGAAGATAATGCCGATAGTCATGATGACAAAGGAAAAACGGACATTAAAAGGAGAAACATTATGCAGTTAAACCCGCTGGAGCGGCGAATGAGCAACATCCGGCTGGTGCCCAAAGTGGTACTGCTCATGGTGTTCAGCACCCTGTTGCTGCTGGCCAAACTCTGGTTCGATGCCAGCAATCTGGAATCCACCCTGCTGAGTGAGGGGATAGATCCCGCCAAGGCCAATGATATCGCCGATCGCCTGCTGTGGACCGGCGTGATGGAGACGGCGCTGATGGGGGTCATCTTCGTGGTGCTGTTGCTGACCGGCTCCCGTCTCATGGTCAAGCAGGTGCACTACCTGGTCGGCCTGCTCGAGCGCTTCGCGCGCAAGGATCTCAGCCACAGCGTGTTGCTCAAGTCCCGCGACGAATTCGGTGACATCGCCAAGGCGGTCGCCCACTCCCAGGAAAACCTCAAGCAGGTATTTGGCACCCAGCGGGTCGCCTGCAAGGAGCTCAACGACATTGCCTCCCAGGTGACCCTCTGCATGGAGGAGGCCAACGAGGCGATCAACGAAGAGTTCGTACAGATAGAACAGCTGGCGAGCGCCATGAGCCAGATGGTTGGCGCCATTCGTGAGGTGGCCGCCCACGCCGAGCAAGCCTCCCACGCCACCGCCGACGCCAGCGAGCTGGCCCGGGAAGGCAGTCGCTGCGTGGCCGCCACCGTCTCCACCATCGACACCCTGTCCGGCAACATCCAGCGCTCCTCTTCCGTGGTCAACGAGGTGGAGCAGGGGGTCGATCGCATCGGCTCCGTGGTGGATACCATCCGCGGCATCTCGGAGCAGACCAACCTGCTGGCGCTGAACGCCGCCATCGAGGCCGCCCGCGCCGGCGAAGCGGGTCGCGGTTTCGCCGTGGTCGCCTCCGAGGTACGCGAGCTGGCCAACCGGGCCCAGGCCGCCACCGTCGAGATCCAGAAGATGATCGAGCAGTTGCAGGGCAACGCCCGCCAGGCCGTCGGCCTGATGAGCGAGAGCGTGCAGCAGGCCGACAAGGGGGTGGAGCAAGTCACCCAGGCCGGAGATCAACTCGCCACCATAGTGCAGCGGGTGCAAGGGGTGGCGGACATGAACCGCCAGATCGCCGCAGCCTCCGAGCAGCAGAGCTCGGTGGCCGAGGAGATGAGCGCCAACCTGGAGCAGGTCAAGCAGGTGGTGGAAGGATCAGTGGTGGTGCTGCGGGAGCTGAGAGAGGCCTCCGAGCTGGTAGAACACCACAGCCAGACGCTGGATACCCATATCCAGGCCTTCAAGCTGGCCTGATAAGCTGATTTGAGTAAACTGGAAGGCCCCGTCAGGGGCCTTTCTTATTGATATCACGGCAAGGAGCCAGGATGCAGACCACAGAATCTCAGCTTGAGATCAGCGACGACAAGGGGCGGCTCGACGTGCCGCTGATCCACCGCTTCCTGTCCGAGGAAGCCTACTGGAGCCTCGGCATTCCGCGCTCGACGGTGCAGCGGGCCATCAACCATTCGCTGTGCTTCGGCGGATATCTGGCGGGCCAGCAGGTGGCCTTCGCCCGGGTCATCACCGACAAGGCGACCTTCGGCTATCTCGCCGATGTGTTCGTGTTGCCGGGCCATCGTGGCCAGGGTCACAGCAAGGCGCTGATCGCCGCCATCCTCGCCCATCCCGAACTGCAGGGGCTGCGTCGCCTCTCCCTGGCCACTGCCGATGCCCATGGGCTCTACGCCGGCTTTGGCTTCGTACCACCGGCTCGCCCCGAGAATCTGATGGAAAAGCACGACCCCGAGATCTATCAACGCCCCTGAGCCAGCCCTAGACGCCCGCCCATTTCGACGAGCGTCATGGCGCTCGTCGATGACCATGCCAGAGGGCAGAACCGGCGACTCGGATAACCTCTGCACTGTGACGAAAGCCGTGGCAGTGCTAGATTGGCAGCCAGCTTTTTCACTCAACCTGCAGATCCGTTAATCACAAGGACGGTAACCGTGGCCCAGCATTCCTCTTCTCTCTCGTCTGTCTCCCCCGCTCTCCCTTCCTTGTTGCAGGAGCAGGCCCAGCGCCAGTGGCAACGACTGCTCGAGTTGGCACCCGACTATGGGGATCTGCCTCAAGATCAGCAGCAGACGCTGCTTACCCTGTTCGGTTTCTCCGACTTCGTCTCCGATTCCCTTATCAAGCAGCCTGAACTGCTAAAAGAGACCCTGGCGTCGGGAGATCTCACACGGCGAGAGCGCTGGTCCGCCTATGAGCCAGATCTCGCGGCCCTGCTCGCCGGGGTCGGTGATGAAGAGGCGCTCAAGCGGGTACTGCGCCAGTTCAGGCGCAGCCGCATGCTGGTGATCGCCTGGCGTGAGCTGCTGGGGGAATCGGAGGTCGAAGAGAGCTTTATCCATCTCACCCGGCTCGCGGATACGCTTATCTGCGGCGCCCGCGACTGGCTCTACGCCAAGCAATGCACCGAGCTCGGCACCCCGATGGATGGCAATGGCGATCCCCAGCCGCTGCTGATCCTCGGCATGGGCAAGCTAGGCGGGGGCGAGCTGAATTTCTCCTCGGATATCGACCTCATCTTTACCTTCCCGGACAACGGCTACACCGTCGGCGGGCGGCGGGAGCTGGCGAACCAGCAGTTCTTCATCAAGCTCGGCCAGCGCCTGATCAACGCCCTGCACCAGCCGACCCAGGATGGTCAGGTGTTCAGAGTCGACATGCGGCTGCGCCCGTTCGGCGAAGCGGGACCGCTCGCCATCTCGTTTGCCGCCATGGAGGATTACTACCAGCACCACGGTCGCAACTGGGAGCGTTACGCCATGGTCAAGGCGCGGGTGCTGGGCCCCCAATGCGAGCACGCCCAGGCGCTCACCGAACTGCTGCGCCCCTTCGTGTTTCGCCGCTACATCGATTTTGGCGTCATCGACGGCCTGCGCCAGATGAAGGCGATGATCGCCGCCGAGGTGCGCCGCAAGGGGCTGGAGGGCAACATCAAGCTAGGCTCTGGCGGTATTCGTGAGGTGGAATTTATCGCCCAGGCGCTGCAGCTCATTCGTGGTGGCCGCGAACCCGCGCTGCGGGTGCGCCACCTGCCAGAGGCGCTGGCCGCCATCGCCCACAGCGGCGCACTCGAAGAGGAGCGCGCCACTCGCTTGCTCGAGGCATATCGTTTCCTGCGCCGGGTCGAAAACATTCTGCAGGAGATTGGCGATCAGCAGACCCAGACCCTGCCCACCGAGGCGCGGGATCGTCAGCGGTTGACCTTCTCGCTGGGCTTCGATGACTGGGGATCCTTTATGGCCCGGCTGGACGAGGAGATGGCCGCCGTCCATCAGGAGTTCGTCGCCGTGGTGGGGGAAGAGAAAGAGGCCCCGGACCATCTGGATCAGCTCTGGCTCGATCTGTGGCGCACCGAACTCGACGCCGCCGAGCTGGCACAGCTGTTCGGCACCCAGGGCATCGAGGAGACGGCGCCGCTCTGCAGCGCCCTGCTGCGCTTCAAAGAGGAGTATCGGCGCCGCCAGGTCGGCCCCCAGGGGCGCGTCGCCCTTGACGCACTGATGCCGGAACTGCTGCGGCTGGTGGTCGCCAGCGAGCAGCCAGCCCGGCTGTTCGAGCGGGTCTGCACCCTGCTGACCCGCATCTTCACCCGCAGCGCCTATCTGCAACTGCTAGCGGAAAACCCCGCAGCCCTGCGCCAGCTGGTGCGGCTGTGTGACGCCAGCCACCTGGTGAGCGAGCAGCTCGCCCGCTATCCCATCTTGCTCGACGAGCTGCTGGATCCCCAGCACCTCTACCACCCCACCCCGCTCGATCAATACAAACCCCAGCTGCGCCAGTTCCTGCTGCGCATTCCCGAAGAGGATGTCGAGCAGCAGATGGAGGCGCTGCGCCAGTTCAAGCAGGTGCAACTCTTACGCATAGTGGCGGCCGATATCGCCGGCGCCCTGCCGCTGATGAAGGTGAGCGATCACCTCACCTGGCTGGCGGAGGCCATCACCGAGGAGGTAGTCAATCAGGCCTGGATCCAGATGAGCGAACGCTACGGGGTGCCGCCCGAGGTGACCTTGAGCGGCCAACGCGGCTTTGCTGTCGTCGCCTACGGCAAGCTCGGTGGCATCGAGCTCGGCTATGGCTCGGACTTGGATCTGGTGTTCCTGCACGGCGGCGATCCCAACAGCTACACCGACGGCCCCAAGTCCATCGACAGCCGTCAGTTCTATCTGCGCCTGGCCCAGCGCATCCTGCACCTGTTCAGCACCCGTACCCCGTCCGGCATTCTGTACGAGATCGACATGCGGCTGCGCCCCTCCGGCGATGCGGGCCTGCTGGTGTCATCGCTCTCCGCTTACGAGCAATACCAGCTGAGCGATGCCTGGACCTGGGAGCATCAGGCGCTGGTGCGGGCCCGCCCCATCTACGGTGACGAGGCCATCCAGGCCGAGTTTGCCCGGGTGCGTCGTGCGGTACTCGCCAGGGAGCGTGACCTGCCTACCCTGGCCCGCGAGGTGCGCGAGATGCGCCACAAGATGCGGGATCACCTACTCAAGGCCGGCGAGGGAGAGTTCGATCTCAAGCAGTCTCCCGGCGGCATGGTGGACATCGAATTCATCGCCCAGTACCTGGTGCTGGCCCATGCCAGCGGCGAACCGGAGACGCTCACCCGCTGGTCCGATAACGTGCGTATCTTCGATGAGTGCGTGCTGGCCGGGGTGCTGAGCCTGGAGCAGGCGGAGGGGCTGAAGCAGGCCTATCTGGAGATCCGCAACCTGGGCCATCGCCTCAATCTGTCGGAGATCTCCCGCAAGGTGGGAGACGATCAACTGCTCACCGAGCGAGGCCATGTACTGGCCGTCTGGCAACAGCTGTTGGGGGAGTGAGTTAACCCTGATTAGCACAATAAGAGAGGGCGCCACGGCGCCTTCTCTTTATTCTGAACTGACCTCTGCGCTTTCCCTCTTCAGGAAAATCGCCTTGGCGAGGAGTGCGCCCGAAACATATCACCCCCGTTCAGGGGTGGCCGCCTTGCTGCGACGATCGTTGATCCACTGTTTCACTTCAATGGTGAAGGTATCGGGGGCTTTTCGGTACATTTTGCGAACCAGATCGAGGATGCTGCATCGGGCCAGCTCCTCTTCCATGCGCTGTTGAGCGCTATCCATGACGGAGCGAACACCGCAGGGGCCATCGCAAGCCCAGGAGGGCGGCGTCTCATCAAACAAGGCCAGTCGCTGGCGAATTTCGCGACACTCAAATAGTGACTTGTCCCCGTCGATGGCCTGAACCACATCGAGCACTGTGATCAGTTCGCTGGCCCGAGCGAGTCTGAACCCTCCCCCCTTGCCTTCTGAGCTCACCACCAGTCCCGCCCGGGAAAGACGGGTAAATATCTTGGCTAGATAGTCGTATGGAACGTTTTGCAATTCGGCCATTTCGCGCACGCTCAGCTCACGCTCAGCGCCCTTTGCATCGACCATGCTCATCAGGCTGTGAATGCCGTATTCCACACCAGAACTGTAAAACGCCATTGCTTGCTCCATCTTGTTCGTCCTGCTGATGGTACAGCAGATACTCAGAAAGATCTTGTCGCAGTTAACTCAGATAAGTATAGTCGCAGTTATCGAGACGAACAGCCTGTACCTTTGGAAGGGAAAAACATGAAGCAACGTATTCTTATCATCGGCAGTGGTTTTGCTGGCATGTGGGCCGCCGTCGGTGCCGCCCGTCTGGCATATCTTCAGGGCAGCCATGAGCTGGAGATCGCCGTGCTGTCACCCCAGCCTGAACTGCGGGTCAGACCACGCTTTTATGAGGCAAATGTGGCCTCGCTGACCGCCGATCTGCGGCCCTTGTTTGAGGCGCTCGATATCCGCTTCATTGCCGGCAGCGTTGACCAGGTGGAGCCTCAGGAACACCAGGTCTGGTATCGCAACGATCAAGCCGAGATGACCAGCATCGCTTACGATCGACTGGTGCTCGCTGGCGGCAGCCAGTTGCACAGCTTCGGCGTGAAAGGCATCGCCGAATATGGGTTCGACATCGACCAGCTGGAGACGGCGCAGCGCCTCGAAGCGCACCTCAATGCCCTGGCAACCCAGCCAGAGAGTCCGGCGCGCAATACCGTGGTGGTGTGTGGCGGTGGCTTCACCGGGATCGAGCTGGCTACCGAACTGCCGTCGCGGTTGAAAACGCTGTTAGGCGCCAATACGAATACCAAAGTAGTCGTAGTAGAGCGTAGTTCTGTCATCGGTGGCCAGTACAGTGAGGCGCTGCGTGAGGTGATCCGCAACGCCTGCGATGAGCTGGGTGTAGAGTGGCGGCTGAATACCGGCGTGGAAGTGGTGGATGCGGCCGGAGTGACGCTGCAAGATGGCAGCCGGATAGACGCCGCCACCGTGATCTGGACCGCTGGCGTCAAAGCCAGTTCGCTGGGGGAGTCCATCGCCGCCGAGCGCGATGCGCAAGGACGTTTCATCGTCACGCCAGAGCTGCAGATCCCTGGTTACCCGAATATCTACGCCACGGGCGACATGGCCCATGCCAAGACGGATGACCTCGGCAACACGGCACTGATGACCTGCCAACACGCCATCCAGTTAGGCAAATTTGCCGGGCATAACGTCGCTGCAAGCCTGCTGGGCGTCAGTCCGCTGCCTTATCGCCAGGTCAACTATGTGACCTGTCTTGATCTGGGGGCCTGGGGCGCCGTCTATACCGAAGGCTGGGATCAGCAGGTAAAACTGGTTCGCGAGGAAGCAAAGAAACTCAAAATAGCCATCACCAATGAACTGATTTATCCGCCTAAGCCTAATCGCGACGAGGCCTTTGCCGCCGCCGATCCCTTGGCTAAATTTGTTTGATTTCCCACCACGACCAGAGTGCGAGTCAGGCCTTAGCCTGGCTCGCACTCATGTCTGCGAATTGAAGGCATCATCTCAATCACTGTACAGGCAGCGCCTCAACGCCAAGCAGATATACATAGGCTTGCTTGATGAAGAGCAAAAAAGAAACCTGAGACTCCACCGATCAAGTCGATGAAATATCAGCCTTTATGGCTCGAGAAATGACAGCGATAGCCGTTTTGAATCATCAAGGTTTGGGGAAGGCCAGCCTGCCCCAGGCCTCTCAGCGCCCGCCCGCCACATCGATAAAGGTACCGGTGGCGTAGGAGGCCTCGTCCGACAACAGCCAGGCGATAGCAGCAGCGACTTCTGCTGGCTGACCACCCCGTAGCAGTGGAATATTCCCCTTTATTCGCTCCACCCGACCGGGTTCACCGCCATCGGCATGCATGTCGGTATAGATAAAACCGGGTCGCACCCCGTAGACCCGGATCCCTTGCGCCGCCACCTCCAGCGACAGGCCCTTGGTCAAGACATCGATGGCTCCCTTGGAGGCCGCATAGTCCACATACTCCCCGGGGGAGCCGAGGCGGGCGGCGGCGGAGGAGACGTTGACGATGGCGCCCCCAGTTTGCCCTTTTTGCATGCGCCGCACCGCTTCCCGGCAACACAGAAAGTAGCTGGTGACATTGGTGGTCAGGGTCTTGTTGATGCGCTCGGCGCTCATCTCCAGCACCTTCATCTGCGGCTGCAAGATGCCGGCGTTGTTCACCAGGTGAGTGACGGATCCTAGCTGCTGATCCATCTCCTCGAACAGTCGCACCACCTCGGCTTCCACGCTGACATCCGCCTGCAATGCGATGCAGGCAACCCCATAACGCTCGCGGATCTCGGCCGCCAGCGCCTCGGCGACCGCCCGCTGCTGCCGATAGTTGAGGCAAACCCCATAGCCCTGCCCCGCCAGATAGTGCGCCGTCGCCGCCCCTATGCCCCGACTGGCGCCGGTGATCAAAACCCGCTTTTCCATTGCCGCGCTCCTCCATGATGTGTTGAGCCGGATCTTACCCCAGACGGGGCAGAGGCGAGAGCCCGCGGCTGATATGTTGTGACGGTGCGCCATCCCAACAGCTCAGATTTAACACATTCGCTCGGCATGACAGGGGGGGCGCGCAGATGACTATGTTGTCGCCCTGCCGACTCCTCGGACCGGCTTGCCAGGCCAGGCACAGCAACCCTTGCCATCTCTTTTTCACAAAAAACGCATGTTGCCTGAATGTAAAAGCCAGCCACAACGGTCTTGTAGAGTGGCGCAGTTATCGAGACCCCTGATGATCCAATTGCTCCATCCGGATCGTAATAGGGTCTGTGAGTCACAACCTCCGTGAGAGCAGTACCGGGGGCCAGCTCCTCACCAAGATGACGCCACACGGACACTCGCCAATGCTGGCAGAGTGACGGAATGTTCAAGGAGAACAACATGCACGCAACCCGTAAAACCATCAACTGTCTGGCAGGCGCCGCACTGGCAATGGCCGCCGTCTCTCTCTCTGGCGCAGCCATGGCAGCCAACACCGGACAACATGGTGAGAATCAGGTCCAGTGCTGGGGAGTCAACAGCTGCAAGGGCCACAACGACTGCAAGACCGCCAAGAACAGCTGCAAGGGACAAGGTTCTTGCAAGGGCCAAGGCTTCCTCAGCATGACCCGGGAAGAGTGCACCGCCAAGGGCGGCAAAGTGCGCTAAGCTGGCCACTCGTGCTTGTCATGGCCGGTCCCTGCCAAGGGCTACCGGCCTGTTTTTTTAAGCACCACCTAACTCAAGGAGCTTGGATGCACCACTTCCCCTGGCTTGGCTTCGGCCTCGGGCTCAGGCCCCCGCATTTTCAGGACGTGCTGGACGGCGTCGAGGGCGCCGACTGGTTCGAGATCCTGTCGGAAAACTTCATGGTGGCGGGGGGCAAGCCGAGATATTACCTGGAGCAAGTGCGCGCCGATTACCCCATCGTCATGCACGGGGTCTCCATGAACATCGGCTCCACCGATCCTCTTGACATGGACTACCTCGCCCGCCTGCGGGAGCTGATGCGCAGCATAGAGCCCGTCTGGCTGTCAGATCACCTCTGCTGGACCGGCGTCGGCGGCCAGAGCAGCCACGATCTGCTGCCCCTCCCCCTGACGGATGCCGTGCTCGGCCACCTGTGCGATCGCATAGACGCGGTACAAAACTACCTCGGCCGCCCCCTGGTGCTGGAGAACGCCTCCACCTACCTCGCCTTCGCCGGGGATGAGTATCTGGAGCAGGACTTTCTCAACCAGCTCAGCCGCCAAAGTGGGTGCCGCCTGCTGCTCGACATCAACAACATCTATGTCAGCAGCCGTAATCACGGCTTCGATGCCAACGCCTATCTGGACGAGATCGATACCGAGGCGGTGGTGCAGTTTCACCTCGCCGGGCACAGCGACTACGGTGACTACGTCATCGATACCCATGACCACCCCATCGTCGATCCGGTCTGGGCCCTGTTCGAGCGGGCGGTACGCCGCTTTGGCCCCGTCAGCACCATGATAGAGCGCGACGATCACATACCTCCCTTCGCTGAGCTGGTGACCGAGCTAAACCAGGCCAGACGCATCGCGGCTCCCCATTGGCCCTCAAGCAAGGCCCCAGGCGAGGTGCCCCATGCCAGCGCTAGTTGAGCTGCAAGCCTTGCAGCAGGCCTTTATGCGGGGCCTGCAGGAGCAACCCGATGTGCCTCCCGTGACCGTGATCCCGGGCCACCTGCCCGCTGAACTGCGCTGGCACATCTATGCCAACGCCTACCAGAGCCGCCTGCTGGAGTGTCTGCAGGAAGATTTCGAGCAGACCTGGGCCTATGTGGGGGATGAGCTGTTCGAGCAATGCTGCCTCGGCTATCTGGCGCAGCACCCACCCCGTAGCTGGACTCTGCGTGCACTGGGGGCGGGCTTTCCCCACTATCTCGAACAAGCCCTGGCGGAGCACCCCCAGGTGGCCGAGCTCGCCGAGTTCGAGTGGCGGCTGCGCGCCGCCTTCGACGCCGCCGATACCGAGGCCCTGACCCTGAGCGAGATCCAGCGCCAACCCGCCGAGTCCTGGCCCGAGCTGCGCTTTCTGACCGTGCCATCGGCCAGCCTGCATCCCCAGCACTTCAATACCCTGGCGGTATGGAAGGCGCTCAAGGAGGAGCAGGTGCCACCTTCCCCCCAGTATCAGGAGAGCGCCAGCCTCTGCCTCATCTGGCGGGATATCGAGCGCCTCAGCCGCTATCGCAGCCTGGAACCCGACGAGGCAACGGCGGTGCAGGACCTTTTTCGGCGGGAGAACTTCGCCAGCCTCTGCCTGCACCTTGGCGAGCGATTGGGAGAAGAGGTCGCCGCCTTTCGGGCCGGCTGCTTTCTGCAGCTCTGGCTGGCCGAGGGGCTGATCGGCGGTTTTCACCGGGACTGAGCGGCCACCAGCAGCCCAAAAAAAAACGGGCCCTAGGGCCCGTTGTCATGAATCCGTACAGCGAGGCGCCTCTACTTGAACAGCCCCTTGAGCAGTTGATCCGCCGCCCCCTTGATCCCTTCGTCGTTGGCCTTGTCCCCCAGCAGTTTTTTCAGGCCGCGTTCGGCCTCCTTGCGGGCCTTCTCTTCCAGCACCTTGTTGTTGCTGAGCAGCTCCTTCACATCCAGCTTGTAGCTGGGCGCCTGCCAGTGGCCGCCGATGCGCACCGGAATGGTGATGTCGTTGAGCTCATCCACCGTCTTGCCGCCCTGGCCCTTGCTGCTCTCCACCACCGAGGTAAGGAACAGGAAGTCGAGGCTCTCGGGCACCAGGGCGGTCTGGCCCTGGCCCTGCACCCGCAGCGCCGGGGCAGCCAGCTGGATGTCGTTGCTGCTGGCGATGCCATTCGCTATCTGGAAGCTGGCGTGAAGATCGCTAAAATCGGTCTTGCGCGCCTCCTTGACCTGCTCCGCGCCCTTGCCGGTGAGGGTGGCTCGCGCCTCGCGGATCATCTCCGCCAGGTTGATGCCATGAAGTGCACCATCACTCAGCTTTAGACTGACAGTGCCCTGCATCTGGCTGCGCAGCGCCTGCTCGGAGAGACCGCGGCCCTGTACCTGGATATCCAAATCGCCCTTACCTTCCAGCAGATCGCTCTGGGCCAGGGTTTGCAACAGCGGGCGCACATTCACCCCTTGTATCCGCTTGTGAACCTGATAGCTCGCCGGTTGCTGGCGCGCATCGAGTACCCCGTTAGCGCTCACCTGACCACCGGCCACGCCGGTGCTGAACTGCTTGAGGTTGAGCTGACCACCGCTCAGGGCGAGTTGCAGATCGACGGCGCTGAGATCCAGCCCCTTCACTTTCAGGCTGCCCAGTTGCAGACGACCCGCCAGATCCACGAGTTTGAGGGCGCTCAAGTCAGGCTCTGCCGTGGACAGGGCTTGAGCCGAGGAGGCTGGCTTGGCCGCTGCGCCCTGCTCACCCGCCGCCACTGTGGCCGGTGCGGCAGAAGATGCGGCGGTCTTGGCCCCATCCTGCGTGCCGAGCCAGCCGTCGAGATCCAGCTTGTCACCCTTGAGATCGAATTCGATCCTGGGCACGGCGCCGAGTTTTACGATGCCATTGCCGCTCAGCAACGCATCATCTGCGCCCATCACCAGGTTGGTCAGGGTGATCAACTGCTTGTCCAGCTCGGCGCGGGCAAAGCCGGCCAGCTTGAGGGAGAGCGGCGAGCGCGGCAGGCCCTCACCGGTCAGCTTGGCGGCCAATACCGCATCCGACACCTCCACCAGCTGCAGGCCCTTGTCGAGGCGCGCCTTGAGGGTGCCCTCCAGCGAACCGGCCAGGGTCGGCTTGGCCACTTCCCCCTGGGCGCCGTTCAGGCTCAGGGTCAGGCTGCCCCACTCCCCCAGCGCCAGGCGATCCGCCTTGAGAGAGAAGTCATCCAGCCGCTGCTTGGGATCCCCCAGGCTGCCGCTCAGGCTCAGATTCTTCAGCTCGCTGTCATGGGCATCCCGGGCCAGCTTGATCTCGGCCTGCCCCTTGATATCAAAACCCAGATCTCCACGCGCGCCCTTGGCGGCCAGGGTCACCGGCACCCACTCCCCCAGGGTCAGCTGACCCAGACTGAGATCCAGGCGCTCGAGGCGCGAGCTGACGCCGCTGCGATCGTCCTGCACCAGGGCGCTGGCTTGCTCAAGCACCACCCCTTGCAGCTGGATCTGCCACGGCTTACTCTCGCTCGCCGGGCTGGCTGGCGTTGAGGTCTCGCCGCCGGCCGGCGCCAGCTCCTTGTCCTTGACCAGATCCGCCAGGTTGCTGCTGCCGTCAGACTTGGTCTGGATGAAGAGGTGAGCGCCGCTCAAGGTCACCTCGCCTATCTCCAGTCGATGGGAGAGCAGGGGCAACAGGGCCACCGAGGCCTCCCCCTTCTCGACCCGGATAAGATCCGGCTCGGCGAAACCGGCGGGGTTGCGAAGGGCAACCTTCTCGAGGGAGAGCCCCAGACTCGGCCAGAAGCGCCAGCCGATATCCCCCTCCATCACCAGCTCGCGGCCGGTGTTCTTCTTCACCTGCTCAGCCAACTGGGGCTTGAACTGGTTCGGGTCAATCAGGCTCACCAGAGCGACGATGGCCACCAGGGCGGCCAGTGCCAACCCCAGCAGTATGTAGACGATCTTCTTCACGATGACTTCCTCAATGCAGATCCTGCGGCTGACTATACCACCGGGGGGATAGCAGAGGGCAAGGCGGAGCCAAAACGGGGAATTGGCGAGACAGGGATGGTCGCGCCCCTTCCCTCGTACATCACACAAGAAAAAGGGCCCCGTGGGGCCCTGTCGTCAAGGGGGGCGCGGCAGCTGCCAGCAACCCCTCTTTGGTTATGGTTGCAACGGCAGTTGCCGATAGCCCATCTCACTCAGGCTATGGTTGCAACGGCAGTTGCCGGTAACCCATCTCGTAGAGGGTGAAGGCGTAGAGATCCGCGCTCTGCTCGATAAGCTTGGTGACCGGCGTGCCCGCCCCGTGCCCCGCATTGGTCTCGATGCGGATGAGCTGAGGGTGAGGGCCCTCGTTATCCGCCTGCAAGGTGGCGGCGAACTTGAAGGAGTGGGCCGGCACCACCCTATCGTCGTGATCCGCCGTGGTCACCAGGGTCGAGGGATAGCTCACCCCCTCACGCAAGTTGTGCAGCGGCGAGTAGCCCTTCAGATACGCGAACATGGCCTCGCTGTCGGCGCTGGTGCCATAGTCATAGGCCCAGCCCGCCCCGGCGGTAAAAGTGTGGTAGCGCAGCATGTCGAGCACCCCCACCGCCGGCAAGGCAACCCGCATCAGATCCGGGCGCTGGGTCATGACGGCCCCCACCAGCAGACCGCCGTTGGAACCGCCGCGCACCGCCAGCTTGTCGGTGCTGGTGTAGCCTTGGGCCTTCAGGTACTCGGCCGCCGCGATGAAGTCGTCGAACACGTTCTGCTTGTTCATCTGGGTGCCCGCGAGGTGCCAGGCCTGGCCGTACTCGCCGCCCCCGCGCAGGTTCGCCACCGCGTAGACTCCCCCCAGATCCAGCCAGTTCGCCACCGACACACTGAAACTCGGGGTCAGGCTGACGTCAAAACCGCCGTAGCCATAGAGGATGGTGGGGTTGCTACCATCGAGTTTGAGCCCTTTACGGTAGCTGATGATGAGCGGCACCCGGGTGCCATCCTTGCTCTGGTAGAAGCGCTGCTCCGAGACATAATCCGCAGGATTGAACGGCGCCGCCGAGGCGCGGTAGAGGCTGATGGCGCCGCTCTTGGGGGCCAGCCGATAGAGGGTCGGCGGCAGGGCATAGTTCTCAAAGCCGAAGTAGATCTCGGGATCGTCGCGCTTGCCGTTGAAACCGCTGACGCTACCGAGCCCAGGCAGTGCAATGTTCCGTACCTTGTTGCCCTCATAGTCGAACTGCTCGACCCGGGCGGTGGCATCCACCATATATTCCGCGAACAGATAACCGGCGCCGCTGTGCACCGACAGCACCTGAGAGCGCTCGGGGATGAGGCCGCGCCAGTGTTGGGGGCCAGGATTGCTCGCATCGACTGTCACCAGCCGGCCGTTGGGGGCGCCGCGATTGGTCTGCAGGTAAAGCGTGCTGCCCCGGTTGTCCACCAGGCTGACGTCCGCATCCAGATCCCCCTGCACCGTTAACAGCGGTGCATTGTCCTGGGTCAGATCCTTCACATAGAGGCGATTGCCAGAAGTGGAGTTCGCCGCCGAGATGAGCAGGTAGCGATCATCCTCGGTGACGCTGGCCCCCACGTAGCGGTGTTTCTGGGCCGGGATGGCGCCAAACGCCAGCCGATCGTCCTCTTGCACCGTGCCGAGGCGGTGGAAATAGACCTTGTGCTGATCCGTCTTGGCCGACAGCTCGCTGCCGTCCGGCTTGTCATAGCTCGAGTAGAAGAAGCCCTCGTTGCCAAGCCAGCTGATGCCGCTGAATTTCACATCCTTGAGGGGCGCCTCCAGGGGCTGCTTGCTCTCCACATCCATCAGGTGGATCTCGCGCCAGTCGCTGCCGGCCAGGGACAAGGAGTAGGCCAGCCGCTTGCCATCCCGGGAGAAGCTCAGCTGATCCAGCGCCGTGGTGCCGTCGGGGCTGAGGGTATTGGGATCGAGGAACACCTCGGCGGGCTTGCCCGGCGCATGGCGCCACAACACGTTCTGGTTTTGCAGGCCGTCGTTCTTGAAGAAGTAGTGGTAGCGCCCCTCGCGAAACGGCGCCCCCTCCTTGGCGTAGTTCCAGGAGGCGGCGAGCTTGCTCTTGATCGCCTCGCGAAACGGGATCCTGGCCAGGTAATCCTGGGTCACGGCGTTCTGGGCCTTGACCCAGGCCTCGGTCTCGGGACTGCGGTCGTCCTCCAGCCAGCGATAGGGATCGGCCACGGCCTGACCGAAGTAGTGATCCACCTGATCGCCCTGGCGGGTGACGGGGTAGTGAAGGCGCATTTTCCCTGACATGGCATCCTCTTGAGTTGAGTGACCACTGCAGGCACCGAGCAATGTCAGGGCCAGCAGACAGACAATGGATCGCATCGAGGCAACTCCCTGCGGTTCGAATGAAGCAGGCAGGTTAGCAAAGAGTGGCAGGGCCCCCAACCCCCCAGGGGGCGACCTGACTCAGGCGAGCACATCCCCGTGCCAGAGAGGCTCAGTGCCATAGCCATCTTTTCGCTTAAGTTTGCCGCTTTATTTTGTTTGTTATCCGGCACTTGGGTCACAGGATGGCATAACCGACCAGCCCAGACGACTCGCTCAGGATAATCCATGCCCTATAGCTATCTCTCCCATTTGCGCTGCAGCAAGACAGGTGAAATCCATGATGCCGATCAGCCCCAGCAACTGAGCCGGGTCGGGGCGCCGCTGCTGGCAAGCTACGATCTCGAGGCCCTGAAGCAGGCCTGGCGACCGGCCGATCTGCTGGGTCGCCCCGCCAGCCTGTGGCGCTACCACGAGCTGCTGCCGGTGCGCGATCCCGCCCAGGTGGTGACCCTTGGGGAAGGCTTCACCCCGCTGGTGCCCCTGCCGAAACTCGGCAAGCAAATTGGCATCCCGGATCTCTGGATGAAGGATGAGAGCATCATCCCCACCGGCTCCTTCAAGGCCCGTGGCGCCGCGGTCGGCCTCTCCCGTGCCCGCGAGCTCGGCATCGCCCATTTCGCCATGCCCACCAACGGCAACGCCGGCGCGGCCTGGGCCCTGTACGGCGCCCGCGCCGGCCTGCGCAGCACCATAGTCATGCCCCAGGCGGCCCCCGCCATCACCCGGTTGGAGACCTCATTGGCCGGGGCCCGCCTCTATCTGGTGGACGGCCTCATCAGCGACGCCGGTCGCCAGGTGGCCCAGGCGGTGGCGGAGCAGTCCCTGTTCGATGCCTCCACCCTCAAGGAGCCCTATCGCATCGAGGGCAAGAAGACCATGGGGCTGGAAATCGCCGAGCAGTTCGGCTGGACCCTGCCGGACGTGATCCTCTACCCCACCGGCGGCGGGGTCGGCCTCATCGGCATTTACAAGGCGCTGCGGGAGTTGCAGGAGCTGGGCTGGATCAAAGGGGATCTGCCCCGGCTAGTGGCGGTGCAGTCGAGTGGCTGCGCCCCCATAGTACAGGCCTGGCAACAAGGAGCGTCAGAATCGACCTTCTGGCCCGACTCCCAGACCCTGGCCTTTGGCATCAATGTGCCCAAGGCGCTAGGGGATTTCTTGGTGCTCGACGCCCTCTACAGCACCGACGGCTATGCCATCGCGGTGGACGACAGGGCCATCCAGAGCGAAATTCGCCAGCTCGCCTCCCAGGAGGGCAGCTTCGTCTGCCCGGAAGGGGCCGCCGCCTTCGCCGCCGCCCGCCAACTGCGAGAAGCGGGCTGGATCAAGGAAGGCGATCGGGTGGTGGTGCTCAACACCGGCGCCGGCATCAAGTACCCGGACGCCATCACAGTGGTGCCCCAGCGGCTGCGCCGTGACGGGAGGATCCCCGCATGACGTTCGACTGGGCCTTTATCGTCTCCACCCTGCCCGCCTTTGGCAAGTCGGTCTGGGTCACCCTGCAACTCGGCGCCATCGTCATCGCTACCTCCCTCGCAGTGGCCCTGCTCAACGTAGCGCTGCTCGGCCTGCACAGGCCGTTGCTGAGCGGGGTGATCCGCGGCTATGTGGAGCTGGCCCGTAACACGCCGCTCTTGATCCAGCTGTTCTTCCTCTACTTCGGGCTGCCGGCCCTGGGGCTGTCCTTGTCTGGCTTTGCCACGGCGGTGATCGCCATGACCTTCCTCGGCGGTGGCTACCTCACAGAAGCGCTGCGGGCCGGAGTGGCGGCGGTGCCCCACAGTCAACTGGAGGCGGGCCAGGCCATCGGCCTCTCCCGCTGGCAGCTGCTGCGCCACGTGCAACTGCCCCAGGCCTGGCTCGCCAGCCTGCCGGCGCTCTTTGCCAACTTCATCTTCCTGCTCAAGGAGACAACTGTAGCCTCGGCGGTGGCGGTGCCCGAGCTGCTCTACACCACCAAGAACTATATCGCCCTCTACTACAAGACCTACGAGATGCTGGCGGTGCTGACCCTGATGTGCGTGCTGATCTTTCTGCCCTTGTCCCTCGCCCTGCGAGCCCTTGAGAGGAGGCTGCAATATGGTCAGTTCGGTCACTGAGTCGCTGATGCAATCGAGGACTCCTATGTGGGCACGGATCTTTCTGCCACTCCCGTCACCCACACAATACGTATTGGAAGGGAGGAATGAGTATGGCCACTCCGGTTTCTGAGTTGCTGAGCCAGGCCCTGCCCCTGCTCATCGTCGGCGCAGGTCAGACCCTCGCCATCTCCCTGCTCGCCATCCTGTTCGCCACTCTGGGCGGCCTGGGTTACGGCGTGCTGGCGCAGCAGGGCGGGCGGCTGACTCAAGGGATGCTGCGAGTGTATCTGGAGCTGTTTCGGGTGGTGCCCGTGCTGGTGTGGCTCTATCTGTTCTTCTTCGGGCTGCCCATCGTCTTCGGCCTCGATATCCCGGCCTTCTGGTGCGCCGTGCTGGTGCTCTCCCTGTGGGGGGCGAGCGAGGTGGGGGAAGTGGTGCGCGGCGGGCTTGGATCTCTGGCCCGTGGGCAGCAGGAGGCCGGACTGGCGCTTGGCCTCTCCCGCTGGCAGCTCTATCGCCACGTGCTGCTGCCCCAGGCGCTGCAACGGCTGACGCCGCCGACCATCAACATCCACACCCGCATCATCAAGACCAGCTCCCTGGCGGTGCTGATTGGAGTGGTGGAGGTGATCAAGGTGGGCCAGCAGATCATCGAGCGCACCTATGCCTCGCTGCTTATCTACGGCCTGCTGTTCTTGTTCTTCTTTTTGGTCTGCTATCCGCTCTCGCTGGCCTCGCGCCGGCTGGAGCAAAAATGGGGTAATGCGGTATGACGCCTCTGCTTGAACTCAATGCTGTCAGCAAACAATTCGGTCAGAACCGGGTGCTGGACAAGGTCAGCCTCGCCGTGGCTGCCGGGGAGGTGATCGTGATCCTGGGGCCGAGCGGCTGCGGCAAGAGCACCCTGTTGCGCACCCTCAACGGGCTCGAACCCATTCAGGGCGGCGAGATCCGCTTTGATGGCCAACCCCTGGATGCCGCTACCGACTGGCAGCGACTGCGCCAGCGCATCGGCATGGTGTTCCAGAGTTATCACCTGTTCCCGAACCTGAGGGTGTTGGAGAACGTGCTGCTCGGGCCTCTTCAGGTGCAAAAGAGAGAACGGGCCGAGGCCCTGCTGCAGGCAGAACAGTTACTGACCCGGGTGGGCCTGTGGGAGAAACGCCACGCCTATCCGCGCGAGCTCTCCGGCGGCCAGCAGCAGCGCATCGCCATAGTGCGGGCCCTGTGCATGAACCCCGAGGTGATGCTGTTTGACGAGGTCACCGCCGCGCTGGATCCCGAGATGGTGCAGGAGGTACTGGAGGTGATCCGGGATCTCGCCGGCAGCGGCATGACCCTGCTCATCGTCACCCACGAGCTGGCGTTCGCCCAGGCGGTGGCGGATCGCATCGTCTTTATGGAGGAGGGCCACATCCTGGAGCAGGCCAGCCCCCGCCAGTTTTTCGATAACCCCAGGAGCCAGCGTGCGCGCCAGTTCCTCGCCAAGTTTTCTTATACAAATGTCATCAAACGAAAGGAGTCAGCATGAAGAAAATCACTTCGGTTCTGTTTAGTGCCCTCATCGGCCTGGGCATCGCCAGCGGCGCCGCCCAGGCGGCAGACGGTTCCCTCGACAAGATCAAGGCGCGCGACAAGCTCATCGTCGGGGTCTTCACCGACAAGCCCCCCTTCGGCTTTGTGGATGAGAAGGGGCGCTACGTGGGCTTCGACACCGATCTTGGCCGCCGCTTCGCCAAGGATCTGCTGGGGGACGAGAACAAGATCGAATTCGTGGCGGTCGAACCCGCCAGCCGCATCCCCTTCCTGCAGAGCGACAAGGTGGATCTGATCCTCGCCAACATGACGGTGACCCCGGAGCGGCGCGAGGTGGTGGACTTCACCAACCCGAACCTGAGGGTGGCGGTGCAGGTGCTGGTGCCGGAGAAAAGCGCCGCCAAGGGGCTGGACGATCTGGCGGACAAGACCCTGATCGTCACCACCGGCACCACAGCCGACATTTGGCTGACCCGCAACCACCCGGACTGGAAGGTGCTCAAGTTCGAGAAGAACTCCGAATCCCTGCAGGCGCTGGCCCAGGGCCGCGGCGATGCCTACGCCCAGGACAACCTGGTGCTGTTCAGCTGGGCCAAGGAGAATCCGGGCTACCGCGTGCTGCCCCAGAAGCTGGGCTCGGAAGATCCGATCGCCCCGGCGGTGAAGAAGGGCAATATCGAGCTGCGTGACTGGGTCAACGACCGTCTCGCCAAGCTGGGGGAAGAGAAGTACCTGCTCAAGCTGTATGACCAGTATGTGCGCGACAAGTTGAGCGCCGACACCGATCCCAACGACGTGATAGTGGAAGGAGGCAAGTGGCAGGGCTGATCCCCGCCATCCAAGCAAGTGCTGAGTGTGTGATCTTTGGTTCCGTTGGTCCGCAAACCGCAAGGTTTGGTTTTGCAGGCGTCCCCCGACTGGGGTGACGCCTTTTTTATTGACGGGGATCATCAGTCTCAGATGAGAGCCTCCTGACGCCTACTGACAAGTTGCGTATACTGGCGCCTCTTGGCACATGAGGAGATGAGAGCATGGCGAGTGATTGGGACGACATTCTGGCGGGTGGCCCCCTCACCCAGACCGAGGAGATAGCCAACGACCGCATCCGCGGCCAGGCCCTGCTGGCGACCCTCAACGCCACTGCGGCGGGGGATCACGAGACGCGCCAGCGCCTGTGTGGCGAGCTGTTCGGCCACTGCCCGGACTCTTGCTGGATAAGCTCCCCCTTCATCTGCGAATTCGGTCGCAACATCCACATCGGCGAGAAGACCTTCTTCAACTTCAACGTCACCATACTCGACGTGGGTGAGGTGCACATCGGCAACAATGTGCTGCTGGCCCCGAACGTGCAGATCTACACCGCCACCCACAGCCTGAACCACCTGGAACGCCGCAACTGGACCGCCTACAACAAGCCGGTGCAGATCGGCGATGACTGCTGGATAGGTGGCGGCGCCATCATCTGCCCCGGCGTCACCATAGGGCCAAGATCCATCATAGGGGCCGGCGCCGTGGTCACCCGCGACATCCCGGCCGATTCGCTGGCCGTCGGCAACCCGGCCAGAATCATCCGCACCCTGAGTCCGGACGAGCCGCGGGATCTGGAACTGACATCATGATCTGGCTCGCCCTGTTGCCCCTGCTGTGGGGCGGCTGGCTCGGCATGGTGGATGCCAACTGGTGGCCGCTGGCTCTGATCACCACCATGAGCCTGCTGACGGCGCTGGCCTACGCCCATGACAAGCGTCAGGCCGTGCGCGGCGGTTGGCGCGTGCCGGAAGCTCGCCTGCATCTGCTGGAGCTGCTCGGCGGCTGGCCCGGGGCGCTGATCGCCCGCCACTGGCTGCGCCACAAGACCCAGAAGGGCAGTTACCGGCTGGTGTTCTGGTTTATCGTGCTGCTGCACCTGACCCTGTGGGGACTCTGGGTCGGCAGGCCGCTCTGGCAAGGGGCCTGACCCCTCTCGATGAGCCTGCAGCGGGGCGGTGAGCCAGGCGGATGGCAGGCAGGCGCAGGATTGGGAGCCAGCGTTCTCCCCGCCGGGCATTGCCGCCAACCGCCGGCTGTGAGACAAGAAAGGTCTGTGAGGCGGGTTGTCGCCTCTTGCTGGCAAGGAGTCACCCATGACCATGTGGGCAGGCATAGTCCTGATCGTCTTTATCAGTGTGCTGTTCGGCTATCTCGGCAAGCGCGCCCGCTATCGGCTGGGGGATGCTCGCATCACGGATCGCCTCGGCAAGCAGGACATGATCATCAAGGAACTGCAGGGGCGGGTCGCCAACCTGGAAGCCATTGTTATCGAAGAGGAAAAGCGGCGGCCATTCAAGGATCTATAAGCCCCAGAGGCTGACGACACGCCGCCAACAGGCAGTGTAACACACTTATTTTATGTGATTTAACAGCCTAATATTTCACCATACGATGAAAGGCAGTGATTATCACTACCTCTATTGAGAGGGTCGGCGCTGCATCGATTCTGCCAGCGCTGCCTGATCCCTTTCCTGCAGGGCATCGACGACTCCCTGCCGATCCGCCGCCTCCTTGTTCTGGCTCAGCTTGAACTTGCCCACCAGCTCGCTTATCTCGATCTCGATGCCGACCACCGCCGCTACCATGGCCTCGAGATAGTCTCGCGGCGCGTCCGCCATCTTCCAGGGTTTGGGCTCGGCCGCCTCATGAACCCGGGTCAGGCTCGCCAGCAGGCGGCGCACGAAGCGGGCATCGTCGCGCACCCGGATGCGGCCATGGGCGTGCACCACGGCGTAGTTCCAGGTCGGCACCTGTTTGTGATGCTCCTGCTTGCTCGGATACCAGTTCGGGGAGACATAGCCGTCGGCGGCCTTGAAGACAACCAGCACCTCCTGCCCGTCCATCACCTCTTGCCAGAGCGGGTTGTTGCGCGCCACATGGGCGCGTAGGATTCCCCGCTCCCCTTCCCCTGCATCGAACTCGAATGGCAGGTGGTTGGCATCCAGTCCCCCTTCCCCATGAGTCACCAGGGTGCCCAGCGGATAGGCCCGCATCAGCGCATGCAGCGCCTCGGGATCGGTGACGGCAAAATGGGTTGGCAGATACATAACGACTCCTTGGACGACGGCAAAACTCGCGTTCCGTTCGGGAAGAACTCGCCTTGGCGAGCACAGAGATTCAATCCAGGGCCATCAGGCCATGGCCAACTCTTGCAGCCATTGATAGCCTGCCGGCCAGGCGCCCAGGCCGCTGGCGCCATTGATGTGGCCCGCCTCGCCGATGTTCACCAAAGTGCTGCCCCAGCTGGCCGCACATAGCGCCGAGTGAGCGATGTCACCATAGGGGTCATCGGCGCTGGCAATCAATATGGATTTGAATGGCAGGCTCGCCATGGGCAAGGGCGCGAACCCCGTTGCCTGGGTCGGAAATACCGGGCCCTGAGGGTCGGGCACCGCCACCAGCAAGGCGGCCTTGATCGTCAATTCGGTGCGCGCCGCCCAGTGGGCGACCAGCAGGCACGCCAGGCTATGAGCGACCAGGATCGTCTCCTCGCCATGGTGCTTGACGCTGGCCTCGAGCGACGCAACCCAGTCGCTGCACGCCGGGCTGTCCCAATCCAGCTGTTCAACCCGGCTATAGCCACCGTTGGTTCGCTCCCAATGGCTCTGCCAATGATCTGGCCCCGAGTTTCCTATCCCTGGCAATATCAGCACTTTCATATGGCAAATTTCCTTTTGCGACTAGATCCGGATCACCCTGTGCGACAGGGCCTTCCATCTTGGCAGGAGAAGGACCCCCAAGACAATAAAACGGCAACCATAGGGTTGCCGTTGTTGATTCGCTCGAACTGCTATCTATCAGCCAGCGCGCTTGGCCAGCCAGGCTTCTGCGGCGACCAGTGCACCTTCGATCTGCTCGCGGGCGACGCCGCCCTTGGCGACCCGCTTGGCCAGGGTCGCCTCCAGCTCCAGGTTCGGATAGACATCCTCGCCCACCACCGGGCTGAAGCGCTGGAACTCGGGCAGAGACAGACCCTCCAGCGGCTTCTTCACGCCGATCGCATAGACCACAGTCTCGCCGACGATATGGTGCGCCTCACGGAAGGGGATGCCCTTGGCGACGAGATAGTCCGCCAGCTCGGTGGCATTGGCGTAGCCGCCCTGAGCCGCGGCCTTGGTGCGCTCACCGTTCACCTTCAAGTCGATCAGCACCAGCGCCGCCATATCGAGGCAGTCGTGCCAGGTGTCCAGGGCATCGAACAGCCCTTCCTTGTCTTCCTGCATGTCCTTGTTGTAGGCCAGCGGCAGCGCCTTGAGGCTCATCAGCATGCCCATCTGGGCGCCGACCACCCGGCCGGTCTTGCCACGAATGAGCTCCAGCGCATCCGGGTTCTTCTTCTGGGGCATCAGGGAGGAGCCGGAGGTGACCGCATCGGACAGCTCGACGAAGCCCGCCTCGCCGGTGTTGTAGAAGATAAGATCCTCGGCGAAACGGGACAGGTGCGCCATGGAGAGAGACGCCACGTGCATCAGCTCCACCACGTGATCCCGGTCCGACACCGAATCCAGGCTGTTGCGGGTCGCGCCGCCAAAGCCCATGTCCAGCGCCAGCGCCTCACGGTCGATGGCGTAGGCGGTACCCGCCAGGGCGCCGCAACCCAGCGGGCTGGTGTCGAGGCGCTTGAGCGCATCCTGCAGGCGGGAGTGATCCCGCTCCAGCATCTCCACATAGGCCAGCGCCCAGTGGGCGTAGGTGACCGGTTGGGCGCGCTGCAAGTGGGTGTAACCGGGCAGCACCGCGGCCTGATTGGCACGGGCCGACGCCACCAGCCCCTGCTGCAGGCCTGTGATGGAGCCGAGCAGCAGCTCCCCTTGGGCCTTGCACCAGAGCTTCAAGTCGGTAGCGACCTGATCGTTGCGCGAACGTCCGGTGTGCAGCTTCTTGCCGAGCGTTCCCACGGCGTCGATCAACTTGCCCTCAACCCAGGAGTGGATGTCTTCGGCGTCCGAGCTCAGGATCTGCTGGGGATCCTGCTGCACGCAGATCAGCAGCACCTCCATCGCCTGTTGCAACTGTGCCTGCTCGTCACTGGTCAATACGCCGACCTTGACCAGGGCACGGGCCCAGGCCATGGAGCCCTGAATGTCCTGCTCCGCCAGGCGGTAATCGAAGCGCAGGGAGTCGTTGAATTGCTTGAATCTGCTGTCTGCGCCCTGACTGAAGCGTCCACCCCAAAGTGCCATACTGCTCTCCTTGAATGCGTTGCCGGCGGCGCCTTGCGCCTGCCGAGCGTGAAATCTTGCCCTGTATTTTTCTGCATAACAGTGCGCTGGTGATCGATGCGGTTACAGTTACCGCCCCTCATCCCCAACCCTTCTCCCGCGAGGGGAGAAGGGAGCAAAGGGTGAACGACGGATAAATCGTGGTTAATCTGCCCACAAAAGATGAGCAGCCACCTCCACCACAGCTAACCTCGATCGGTTCCCTCTCCCTCTGGGAGAGGGCTAGGGTGAGGGGAATGGCCAATGACCTCCCCCTCATCCCCAACCCTTCTCCCACGAGGGGAGAAGGGAGATAAATATTTCAGCATCTTATTCAAACCGGCCCTGTTATCTCACAGAAGCGGCCAGGGTGCTGCCGCTCTTGTCACAGCTCATCGGTTATCCCTCCCCCACGTATCGATGAGGGAACCAAGCCGTCAGTTATGGATGAGGGGGCCAAGCCCCCTCACCGGTGTTAGCGGGGCAAACCAGCGCATCAACCGTGGGTGTGATCGCCACCGATGGCTTGCTGCTGCTCTTTCATGGCGCGGATGCGGCTGGCCAGGGTGTAGAGACGGATAAAGCCTTCGGCGTGGCTCTGGTCGTACACCTCGTCGGCGCCGAAGGTGGCGAAGTCTTCGGAGTAGAGGCTGTTTGGCGACTTCTTCTGTACCGCGGTGACCTGACCCTTGTACATCTTCAGTACCACTTCACCGTCGAGATCCTCGGCGATGGCGTTGGCGGAGGCGACAATGGCCTTGCACAGCGGGGTGAACCAGCGACCGTCATAGACCAGGTGAGAAAACTCGGCACCCAGCTTCTCGCGCCAGGCGCGGGTCGGTCTGTCCAGCACCAGCTCTTCCACGGCGCGTAGCGCGGCGACCATGACGGTGCCACCCGGGGTCTCGTAGCAGCCACGGGACTTCATGCCCACCATGCGGTTCTCGGTGATGTCGATACGGCCGACGCCGTGCTTGCCGGCACGCTCGTTCAGGGTGGTCAGGATCTGGTGCGGGGTCAGCGGCTGGTCGTCCACGGCGACGACTTCGCCCTGGGCCACGGTCAGCTTGACGTATTCCGGCTCGTTCGGTGCCTGCTCGGCGGACACAGTCCACTGCCAGACCGCTTCGGACGGCTCGTTCCAGGTGCTCTCCAGCTCGCCACCCTCGGTGGAGATGTGCCAGGCGTTGGCATCGCGGCTGTAGATCTTCTTCAGGGTCGCCTTGCAGGGGATGTCGCGGGCTTCCAGATAGGCCAGCAGATCCTCACGGGAGCGCATGTCCCACAGACGCCAGGGGGCGATCACCTTCAGCTGTGGCGCCAGGGCGGCCACGGCCCCTTCGAAACGCACCTGATCGTTGCCCTTGCCGGTGCAACCGTGGGAGATGGCATCGGCGCCTTCTGCCAGGGCCGCTTCCACCATCGCCTTGGCGATGATCGGACGCGCCATGGAGGTGCCCAGCAGATAGGTGCCTTCGTAGACGGCGCCGGTCTTCAGGGTCGGGTAGACGTACTCTTTGACGAACTCTTCGCGCAGATCCTTGACGATGCACTTGGTGGCGCCGGAGGCGATGGCTTTTTGCTCGATCCCGTCCAGATCGTCACGCTCCTGACCGACGTCGGCGACGAAGGCGATGATTTCCGCGTCATAGTTCTCTTTCAGCCAGGGAATGATGGCCGAGGTATCCAGTCCGCCCGAGTATGCCAATACGATCTTGTTGATTCCGCTCATTTACTTCTCTCCATGATGATTCGATAAGGTGTTTTATTCAGGGTCGGGAGCCGCGTCATTTGTGCCCGAGCAGGGTCAGCAACACGGCATTCTGGATATGCATCCGGTTTTCTGCCTCATCCATGATGAGGGAGGCTGGGCCGTCCATGACCCCCGAGGTGATCTCCAGTTCCCGGTGCGCCGGCTGACAGTGCAGCACGTGCTGGATGCCGGTGCGCTCGAGCAGGGCCTGGTTGATCTGATAAGGCATAAAGATATCTTTTACCTGCTCCATTGGCGTGTTGTCACCCATGGAGACCCAGGTATCGGTATAAACCACGTCGAAGCCTTCGATGGCGCTCACGTCATCGCTGATGTGAATGGTGGCGCCAGAGTTCGCCGCCAGCGCCTGGGCCTGCAGGAAGATCTGGGTGTCCGGGCCATGACCCTTGGGGCAGACCAGGGTCACATCGGTGCCAAGGGTCGCCCCCAGCAGCAGCAGGGAGTGGCTGACGTTGTTACCATCACCGAGGTAGGCGAGCTTCACCTTGGAGAGATCGTCATAGTGTTCGGCGATGGTCATAAAGTCGGCCAGCCCCTGACAGGGGTGGTAAAGGTTGCACAGGCTGTTCACCACAGGCACAGTGCCGTGCTCGGCCAGGCCCACCAGCGTCTGGTGATCGAACACCCGCGCGACGATGGCGTCACACCAGCGCGACAGGTTAGCAGCGAAATCCTGCACCGATTCGCGCTTGCCCAGCGCGCCGTTCTGCTGATCCAGATAGACGCTGTGACCGCCGAGCCTTGCGATGCCGATGTCGAAGGTGACCCGGGTGCGCAGGGAAGGTTTCTCGAACAGGGTGACCACGCTCTTGCCCGCCAGTGCCTGGCCGTACTTTTTCGGAGCGGCCTTGACCGATTTGCCGAGGGCGATCAGCGCCTCGATCTGGGCCTTGCTTAAATCACTGTCTTTCAGAAGATGTTGCATCGGATTGTCCTTTTCCCGGTGAATGTCAGAGGCTGACTTGAGTGCCGACGGCGCCGCCGGCCAGCAGCTTGAGCAGTTGATCCGGGTAGCGCCAGCTGGCGACACAGACCGGTTTGCCCAGGGTCTCGGCGGCGTGCAACGCGGCCTTCACCTTGACCGCCATGCCATCGCTGATCACCCCTTTCTCCATCAGATCCAGCGCGGTCGCCTTGTCCAGTTGCGGCACCAGTTTGCCCTTGCCATCCAGGATGCCGCTCACGTCCGACAGCATCACCAGATCGGCGCCGAGCGCCTCGGCAATGGCGGTGGCCGCCTGATCCGCGTTGACGTTCATCAGCTGACCCTCGGCGGTGATGCCGATGGAGCTCACCACCGGCAGGAAGCCCTGCCCCAGGATGCCCTGCACCAGTGCCGGGTTGCCCGGCCGGCAGTCACCGACCGCGCCGAGCTCGGGCGCGAGCTGGGTCACCTGACAGAGACCACCATCGGCGAGACAGAGCCCCACCGCCGGGATGCAGGTGGAAATGGCCTTGGCCATCATCATCTTGTTCGCCGTGCCGGCCAGGGCGCCGGCGATGAAGGGGATCTGCTCGAACGGGGTGACCCGCAGGCCGTTCTTCTTGGTGGAGGTGAGCCCCAGGCCTTTGAGCAGGTCGTCCACCAGGCAGCCGCCGCCGTGCACCAGCACCAGGGGTCTGTGTTGCTCATCCAGGAAGCTCTTGAGGGTGGCGAACAGGGCGGTCAGCGCCTCGTCGTTCTCGATCAGTGCCCCACCCAATTTGATTACCAGCGTCTGCTTGTCCATCTTCTCGATCCTTCCTTAAGTCGTTACATCAGGCCGGTGGCCGGTTCAAAACCAAACTTGATATTTATGCACTGGATGGCCTGGGAGGCGGCACCCTTGAGCAGGTTGTCGATGGCGGAGACCACCACCAGCATCTTGCCCTGCTGTTGCCAGGCGATGTCGCAATAGGGAGTGCTCGCCACGCCACGGATGGAGGGCATCTGACCGGTGAGGCGCACCAGCGGCTTGCCCTCATAAGCCTTGAGATAGGCCTGATCCACCTGGGTCGGCGTCACGCCGTCCGCCAGCTGCACATAGATGGTGGCCAGGATGCCGCGCACATAGTTGCCAAGGTGAGGCTGGAACAGCACCTCGCAGCCTAAGTGGTGGCTGATCTCCGGCTGGTGTCTGTGATTGAAGGTGCCGTAAGGGTTCAGGCTCACCTCGCAGAAGCTGGTGTTGATGGCCGCCTTGCGACCGGCCCCGGACACGCCGGAGACCGCGTTGATGATGGGCTGCCACTCCTTGGCAATCAGCCCGGCCTGTTGTAGCGGCTTGAGGGCGCACAGCGACGCAGTCGGATAGCAACCGGGCACCGCGATCAGCTGGGCGTTGTGGATGGCATCGGCATTCCACTCGGCCAGACCGTAGGCAGCCTGCTCCAGCCACTGCTCGCTCTGGTGAGTGAAACCGTAGAAGGAGGAATAGAACGCCTGATCCTTGACCCGGAAGGCGCCGGAGAGATCGAACACCGGCAGCCCCTTGGCCAGGAACTTGGGCGCTAGTTCGGCACTCACTTCGTGGGCGGTGGCCAGCAGCACCAGATCGGCCTGGGTCAGGATCCGGGTCATGCCATCATCGTCCAGCGGCAGCAGCGGCTGATCCAGCGCACCGACCCACTGGGGATGCAGAGCAGAGAAACGCTTGTGTGCATCCTGGCTGCCCGCTGACACATAGAGGCCAAACAGCTTGAGTTGTGGATGGTTCTGGACCAGTGCGGCCAGTTCGGCTCCCGCGTAGCCACTGGCACCGACGATAACGGTGTTAAGCATTGTTGAGTATTCCAAGTCTGAGTTCGAAGTTCACAGCATGGTGCTGCGGTGCAAGGGGTGAGCTATCGCCCCTTTGATGCAACGAGTGCGGAGGGGCAATTCAGGCGGGTGTGTGTCGTCGGTTATAGATCAGGTGACAGAACATTAACTTTCCCTTACAACTAGAAGCCTTGTCGATGAGCACTCGAAAAGAATATTCATGCACTCACTTTGCATTAGTATTTTCTAACAGAAACATTCAGGGGACGCAAGGAGCAGCTGATGGCTAATCTGGATTTTTTTTCACTTTATAAGAATATTATTGCGATTCCCTCTATCAGCAGCACGGATCCCCGTTGGGATCAGAGCAACGAGGCGGTGATCCGTCTGCTGGCCGACTGGTTCGGCCAGCTCGGCTTTCACTGCGAAGTCACGGCCCTGCCGAACCTGCCCGGCAAGTTCAACCTAGTGGCGACCATGGGCCAGGGGGAAGGGGGTCTGCTGCTGGCGGGTCACACCGATACGGTGCCCTTCGATGAGGGCGGCTGGAGCAAGGATCCGTTCAAGGTGACCGAGGAGGGCAACCGCCTCTATGGCCTCGGCACCATCGATATGAAGGGCTTCTTCGCCTTCATCGTCGAGGCACTGAAAGAGATCGATCTGACCACCCTCAACAAGCCCCTGCGCATCCTCGCCACCGCCGATGAAGAGACCACCATGGCCGGTGCGCGCGCCATCGCCGATGCGGCCGAGCTCAAACCCGACTACGCGGTGATCGGCGAGCCGACCGGGCTGGTGCCGGTGGTGGCCCACAAGGGGCACATGTCCGAGGCCATTCGCATCACGGGCAAGAGCGGCCACAGCTCGGATCCCAGCAATGGCGTCAATGCCATGGAGATCATGCATCAGGCCATGGGACAGGTGCTGAAACTGCAGCGGGATCTGAAGGAAAAATTCGCGGATCATCGCTTCGCTGTGCCGCAACCCACCCTGAACCTGGGTTATATCCAGGGCGGCGACAGCCCGAACCGCATCTGCGGCTGCTGCGAGCTGCACATCGACATGAGGCCCACCCCCCAGGTGGGACCGGATGAGCTGATGGGCATGCTGAAAGAGGCGCTCTCCCCCATCGAGATTCACCAGCCGGGCTGTTTGCACCTGCAACACCTGCACGAGCCCATTCCCGCCTACGCCTGCGCCGATGACTCAGTGCTGGTGCGCGAGGCTGAGCTGGCGAGCGGGCAAGCCGCGCAATCCGTGAACTATTGCACCGAAGCCCCCTTCATCCAGCGGCTCGGCTGTGAAACCATAGTGCTGGGACCGGGTCATATCACTCAGGCACACCAGCCGGACGAGTATCTGGATCTGTCGTTCGTCAAACCGACCACGGCGGTGCTGCAACACCTGATCCGACGCTTCTGTCTGTAGGAATGTAAGTAAGTTACATGACATGCCACCCAGGGACAGGTGAAGGAAATACATGTTCTGAATCGGCCTGTTATTTGACCTTGCGCAGACAATCTGGCTAGATTGTCCCCCTAAGATGACGGAGCATATGTTGTAATCGCACAACAATAAGTGAGGCTGCCTCTCACCTCGGAAGGTAAAGGGGCACCAACAAAATAAGGATGTGGAATGAACGAAAAGTACGCCGCACTACGCGCCAACGTAGGCATGCTGGGCCAGCTGCTGGGCAAGTCCATCAAGGATCATCAGGGACAAGCCTTCCTCGACAAGATCGAAACCATTCGTCAGTTGGCCAAATCCTCTCGCAAGGGCAATGAAGCAGACAGGGAACGCTTGCTCGAAACCCTGCGCACCCTATCCGATAACGAGCTGCTGCCCGTGGCCCGCGCCTTCAGCCAGTTCCTCAATCTGGCCAACGTGGCAGAACAGTTCCACACCATCTCCCGCCGCAGCGAAGAGCAGGAGAGCACCCCGGATCCCCTTGAGCAGATGTTTGCCAAGCTCAAGGCCTCCAACCTGTCGCAAGAGGCCATCATCCAGGCCGTGCGCGAGCTGGATATCGACCTGGTACTGACCGCTCACCCGACCGAGGTGACCCGTCGCACCCTGATCCACAAGCACGTGCAGCTCAATGACTGCCTGGAAGCGCTGGAGCTGTCCGATCTGCTGCCTCGCGAACGGGACAAGATCCTCAATCGCATCGAACAGCTGGTCAATCAGGCCTGGCACACCAACGAGATCCGCGAACAGCGGCCGACTCCGGTCGACGAGGCCAAGTGGGGCTTCGCCGTGGTGGAAAACAGCCTCTGGCCCGCCATTCCCGAATTCATGCGCACCCTGGACGAGCGTCTGCAGCAGCACCTAGGTGTGCGGCTGCCGCTGGATGCCGCGCCGGTCAAGTTCACCTCCTGGATGGGTGGCGACCGTGACGGTAACCCCTTCGTCACCGCCAAGGTGACCGCCGAGGTGCTGGAGCTGGGCCGCTGGATGGCGGTGAGCCTGTTCTACAAAGATATCAAGGAGCTCACCTCCGAGCTCTCCATGGCCGATTGCACCGATGCCGTGCGCGAGCGAGTGGGCGATCACCCCGAGCCCTACCGCGCCCTGGTGCGCGAGCTGCGTGAACAGCTGCGCGAGACCCAGGAGTTCCTCACCGCCAAGGTACAGGGCCAGGTCAGCGAGAGCCGGGATCTGGTCAAGACCACGGCCCAGCTGCGCGAGCCGCTGGAGCTCTGCTACCACTCCCTGCATGCCTGCGGCATGGGCAACATCGCCGACGGCATGTTGCTGGACGTGCTGCGCAAGCTGGCCTGTTTCGGCATCCATCTGGTCAAACTCGACATCCGTCAGGACGGCGAGCGTCACGGCCAGGTCTTCTCCGAGCTGACCCGCTATCTGGGCATGGGCGACTACGCCGAGTGGAGCGAAGACGACAAGCAGGCCTTCCTGCTCAACGAACTGAACTCCCGCCGCCCGTTGATCCCGACCGACTGGGAACCGAGCGCCGAGACTCGCGAGACCATCGACACCTGCCGGGTGATCGCCGCGCACGATCCCGATGCGTTTGGCATCTACATCATCTCCATGGCCGGCGCCCCGTCCGACGTGTTGGCGGTGCAGCTCTTGCTCAAAGAAGCGGGTTGCAAATTCCGCATGCCGGTAGCGCCGCTGTTCGAGACCCAGGAAGACCTGATGGCGGGCACCGCCGTGATGGAGCGCCTGCTGTCGGTTGACTGGTATCGCGGCTACATCCAGGGCCGTCAGTACGTGATGATCGGCTACTCGGATTCCGCCAAGGACGCGGGCATGATGGCCGCCGGCTGGGCCCAGTATGCCGCCATGGAATCCCTGGTGGCGCTGGCCGAGGCCAACAACCTGCGGCTGACCCTGTTCCACGGCCGTGGTGGCACCGTCGGTCGCGGCGGCGCCCCCGCCCATCAGGCGATCCTGTCCCAACCGCCGGGATCCTTGCGCGGTGGCCTGCGGGTGACCGAACAGGGGGAGATGATCCGCTTCAAGTTTGGACTACCCAAGGTCGCCATTCACAGCCTGAATCTCTACACCAGTGCCGTTTTGGAGGGGAATCTGCTGCCACCGCCGAAGCCGAAAGAGAGTTGGCGCGCCGTGATCGAGCAGGTCGCCGAGTCCTCCTGCGAACACTACCGCTCTATCGTGCGTGGCCATCAGGACTTCGTGCCCTACTTCCGCGCCGCTACCCCGGAGATGGAACTCGGCAAGCTGCCGCTCGGTTCCCGTCCCGCCAAACGCAAGCCGAACGGCGGCGTCGAGAGCCTGCGCGCCATCCCCTGGATCTTCGCCTGGACCCAGAACCGGCTGATGCTGCCGGCCTGGCTCGGTGCCCACAAGGGGCTGCAACAGGCCATCGATGGCGGCAACAAGGCCGTGCTGGAAGAGATGAGCCGCCAGTGGCCCTTCTTCCGCACCCGCCTCGAGATGCTGGAGATGGTGTTCCTCAAAGCCGACCTCTGGCTGGCCGAGTACTACGACACCCGGCTGGTGCCGACCGAGCTGTGGGGCTTGGGCAAGCAGTTGCGTCAAGAGCTTGCCGACTCCATTCGGGTGGTGCTTGAGCTGCGCCCGCAGGGCGAACTGCTCGACGATCAGCCCTGGATCAAGGAGTCCATCAAGCTGCGCAACCCCTACACGGATCCCCTCAACGTGCTGCAGGTCGAGCTGCTGGGCCGCTCGCGCAACCACGCCGAGACCCTGCACCCCGAGCTGGATCAGGCGCTGATGGTCACCATCGCCGGTATAGCGGCAGGTATGCGCAACACGGGTTGATAGGCGGGCTATCAAACTCCCCGCAATGAAAAAGGGCGCCAATATGGCGCCCTTTTTATATTGAATAAAAAACTTCCACTTGATGTCCCTTATATCCATAGATTCGATTAGCACATCGTAATCTAACTAATAACAATGGTTGACTGGTGACCCTTGTCACAGAACCCATTACAAGTAATGACAATTTAAATAACTAAAAATAAAGTATCCATAGGGTCTATGTTGAGCCCTATTTCATAAGGATGTGATATGAATAAAATTGCAATATTGCTAGCGCTTACTTCAATCTTGTTAGGTGGTTGTTCAACGACAAAAGACTGGTCTGCAACAGGAGGAAGTAAAGCTGACGGCGTAATTAGACTCTCATACGAGTTTGGTCAGTTTGAAGTCCCCCAACTAAATGAAGAACAAGCAATTTCACTGGCAGCAAGAAGATGTTCAGTATGGGGTTACACCCATGCAGAGGCCTTTGGTGGAGTTACAAAGCAATGTAATATGACTGACGGTTTCGGTAGTTGTACCAGCTGGATGGTGACCAAAGAATATCAATGTACTGGTTCTAGCACCCAATAAATTGCACCGACACTAGTGGCAGTATTCTGCTGCCACTATAAATATCTCTACTTTCATTATTAGGTACTATTAGTTTTCCGCTTCACATAATTAGATCCTAAATTTCGATAAAATTACCGGATAAATAGTCGTATATTGTGAAATGGTCACTATGTGCTCCTGAACGTTTCCAGACACAAAAATCTGACCTATTCATACACCTTATCTTCGTAAACTTGCACCTCTTGGCCAGTAGGAGCAGACTGCTTGGCCTTGTCCCGGCTCGAGGAAATCTGATGACCCCCGCTATCAACCTGCTGAAAAAGCTGAAGATCCCCCATAAGCTCTATCCCTACGAGTGCGAGGCCCACGACGATTTCGGCAAGCATGCCGCGACCCAGCTCGGCCTACCGGAGGCACAGGTGTTCAAGACCCTGATCGCCCATCACGACAAGCAGGCGGTGGTGGCCATAGTGCCCTCCTCCGGCCTGTGCAGCCTGAAGCAGCTGGCCAAGGCGGCGGGGCTCAAGAAGGTGGAGATGATGAAGCCGGCGGAGGCCGAGAAGCTGACCGGTTACAAGGTGGGCGGCATCAGCCCGCTGGCCCAGAAGAAGCTGCTGCCGACCGTGCTGGACGACTCTGCCATGCAGTATGACGAGATCCTGGTGAGCGGCGGCAAGCGCGGCCTCTCGGTGGGGGTGGCACCGCAAGACATGCTCACTTTGATGAAGTGGATCGCAGCCCCCATTGGCGATCATCACGACTGAGCCGCAGATTGAATGAGAGAGGCTCCGTCATCCGGGGCCTCTCTCATTTTATGGGCCTGCTGCTCTTATGGGCCTGCCATGGATGCCAACCTGATCACCCTTGGCGCGGCAGGCGGAGATCTGAGAGGCGCAATATCTGGCGTCCCTGCCCATCGAAGTTCTCATCCGCCAGCCAGCGCTCGAAGGCCGTTTTTAAAGTCGGCCATTCGCCGTCGATCACAGAGAACCAGGCGGTATCCCGACTACGCCCCTTGTCCACCCGCGCCTGGCGGAAGGTGCCCTCATAGCTGAAGCCGAGACGCAGCGCCGCATGACGGGAGGGCCAGTTGAGATCGTTGCACTTCCACTCGTAGCGCCGGTAGCCGAGCGCGAAGGCGTTGCCCATCATCAGCGCCATGGCGGCGGTAGAGAGGCGGGTGCGCTGCAGGGCGGGGGAGAAGTGCAGCCAACCCACCTCTATGCTGCCGGCTGCGGGATCGATACGCAGATAGCTGACGAGCCCCAGCGCCTTGCCGCTCGCCTCGTCCACAATAGCGTAGAACTGGGGATCCACCTTGTTGGCGCTCTGTTGCAGCCAGGCCAGCATGGCCGGCTCGTCCTCGAAGGGGCCGCTGGTGAGATAGGTCCACATGGCCCCGCTGTCGGCACCAAATGCCTGCCAGAGTGAGCCGCAGTGGCGCGCGGGATCCAGCGGCTCCAGCCGGCAGCCCCAACCGCTCATGATGGCCTTGGGAGGAAACTCGGCCCCCGCCCACTCCGGCACCTCGGCGCCAACGGGTTGATCAAACTCGTTCATCAATGGCTTAACAGGCACAGGCAATCCCTCCTTCCAACAAGACACCGGCCTCGCTGCCGGTGGCGACGGCGAAGCCGTCCTGGCGCCACCAGTGCAGGCCACCGATCAATTCTTTTACCTGAAAGCCCAGCGCCGCCAGCTTGTAGGCCCCCTGGGTCGAGCCGTTGCAGCCGATGCCATCGCAGTAGCAGACATAGACCTTGTCCCTCGGCAGGGTCGCCGTGCTGGCGGCATTCATGGTGCGATGAGGGAAAGAAACCGCCCCCGGAACATGGCCCTCGGCGTAGTGGGCGGGGGAGCGGGTGTCGATGACCACAATCCCCTCCTCTCCCTTAAGCAGGTCCGCGGCCAGATCCGCCGGATCGGTGCGATATTGCAGCTGTGCCTCGAAAAACGCGCGGGCATCTTGTGGGCTCGCCACCCCGGTACTCAATACATGACTCATACGGACTCCTGATATAACGAGACCTCGGTACTGACCTGGGTTCTGACCGAGTTGGCGATAAAGCACTGCTCATGGGCCTGATGATGCAGTTGCTCCAGCTCGGCCAGGCTCGGCTGGCGTTCACCGGCAAACAGCACCTGGGGGCGCAGGGTGACGCGGGTGATGGACTGACGACCGCGCTCGTCCACCTCCATGATGCCGATCGCCTGATCGCGATAGCGTTCCACCAGATAGCGCGCCTTGGCCGCCAACCAGAGGAAGGTCAGCATGTGGCAGCTGGAGAGCGCCGCGACAAAGGCTTCCTCTGGGTCGACATTCTCTGCCACCGAATAGGGCAAGGGCACCACATGGGGAGAGGAGGAGGCGGGTACCCGCACACCGCCATCAAATTCCCACTCATGGGCCCGGCTGTAACGCTGATCGAAGAAGGGCTCGCTGGCGCCCCGTTGCCAGTTGATAAGGGCACTGAACTCTGACATTCCGACTCCTTGTGGTGGTTGTACTCCTGTCTCAGATCCTCAATGTAGCGCCATAATGGACTTGCCACCCCGACCAATTTTGCCAATATAAGCAGACCAATTTTTGTGGGCCGAGGGCCCACCCGGAGGCCAGCATGACCGCCCTGCCCACCCTGTTTGCTGATCAGCAGCAAAGCAGCCTACCGCTGCACGAGCAGCTGGTACGCACCTTGCGGGAGGCCATCTTGGTGAGGGCTCATCTGCCCAAGCCCACGAGGAGCCTGATATGACCGTCCTGTCGACACTTTTTGCCGACCAGCAGCAAAACGACCTGCCGCTGCACGAGCAGCTGGTACGCACCTTGCGGGAGGCCATCTTGGTGAGGGCTCATCTGCCCAAGCCCACGAGGAGCCTGATATGACCGCCCTGCCGACACTTTTTGCCGACCAGCAGCAAAACGACCTGCCGCTGCATGAGCAGCTGGTACGCACCCTGCGCGGCGCAATTCTGGCCGGGCACCTGCCCCAGCACAGCCGCTTGCCCGCGAGCCGCCTGCTGGCGAGCGATCTCGGCATCTCCCGCAGCACGGTGGAGCTGGCCTATGGCCGGCTGGAGGCCGAGGGATACTTAGTGCGCAAGGTGGGCGCAGGCAGCTTTGTGGCGCTGGCGGCGGTGCGACCCAAGCCTCGCCCGCCCCAGTCGGCGGCCGGGCTGTCCCGCCGTGGTCAGGAGATGGCGGCAGGGGGCGCCTGCGAGGAGGTGCCAGAAGTGGGCAGCTCCTTTGCCTCCAGCCAGCCGGATCCGCGTATCTTCCCACAGGCACTCTGGGGCCGGCTGATGCAGCAGCAGTGGCGCCAGCGTGCCAGCCACTGGATGAACTACGGGGATCCGCAGGGGTTGGCCGAGCTGCGCGCCGCCATCAGCGGCTATCTGGTGCAATCGCGCGGCGTGCAGTGCGAACCGGATCAGATCCTGATCCTCACCAGCTCCCAGCAGGGTATCTTGCTGGCGACCCAGTTGCTCATCGATGCAGGGGATAGCGTCTGGGTGGAGGATCCCGGCTATCCCGGTGCGCGCACCGCCATGGAGAGTGCCGGCGCCCGCATCCACCCTGTGCCGGTTGACGCAGAGGGCCTCAATCCCACGGGGGGGCTACCGCAACCCAGGCTCATCTACTGCACCCCGGCCCACCAGTATCCCCTCGGGGTGCCCATGAGCCTGGCGCGCAGGATGGCAATATTGGCGGAGGCCGAGCGCCACGGCGCCTGGGTGCTGGAAGACGATTACGACGGTGAGTATCAGTACGATCAGCGCCCGCTGCCCGCCCTGCAGGGGCTCGATAGCCAGGGGCGGGTCATCTATGTGGGCACCTTCAGCAAGGTGCTGTTCGGTTCACTGCGGCTCGCCTATCTGGTGCTGCCGCGCCCGCTGATGGAGGCCTTCAGCCGGGCCCGCGCCGCCTTCGACGGTCACAGCAACCAGTTGCAGCAGGCGGTCGCGGCTGACTTTATCCGCGCCGGCCACTTTGCCACCCATTTGCGCCAGAGCCGCCTGCTCTACCAAAGCAGGCGGGATCTGCTGCTACGGGAGCTGGCCGAGCATTGCCCTCTGCTCACCCCCATCCACAGCGGCGCCGGATTGCAGTGCGCCGCCTTGCTGCCAGCGGGCGGCGAGGAGCGCTGGACTCTGGCCGCCAATGCACTGGGGCTGGGCCTGCGCCCCCTTGCCCAGTTCTACCTGGGCGAGCCCAGGCTGGAGGGCTGGCTGCTCGGCTTTGGTTGCCTCGACAACCAGACCCTGCGCCAGCTTTGTCGTCGGCTGGGTGAGGTAATGAGGGGTTAGCCCTGCGCCTCTGTCACACGACGAGGCGAGACTCGACCAGCCTCTGCCCGGTGAGGCAGAGCATGGCCCCCAAGCTCGCACGTCGGCTCAGAGGGGAGTCACAGGCCTATCCTGACTGTCCCTGCATAGCTCCAGCCAGGCCTCGGCGGTGCGGGAGAGGTAGCGCTTGGCGGGCCAGATCACCCCGAGCCGCCAGCTCAGCTCGGGCTTCAGTGGCCGCAACACCAGGCCGTCCGGAGTCAGCCGCCGGCAGATGGGCTCTGGCAGGAAGGCGACCCCCATGCCGCTGCGCACCATGGCGGTGAGAAAGTCCCACTGGCTGCTGCGCGCCGCCACCTGGGGCGTGAACCCCGCCTGCTGACACGCCTGCTCCAGCCGCTCGCTCAGGGTGAAGGCCTGGGTGTAGAGCAAAAATGGCTCCTCTTTCAAATCCCCCAGCCGGATCTCGGCCCTATCCCGCCAGCGCGGCAGATCCGGCAGCACCACCTGGATGGGATAGCAATCCAGCTCAAGGGCGCTCAGGGCCCCCTCCTCCTTGGTCGGCAACATGGTGATGGCGAGATCCAGCTCCCCCTCCAGCACCGCCTGCTCGATGCGCCGCCCACCATATTCGACGATGGAGAGCTCCACTTTGGGGTAGCGGCTGCGATAGGTGCGGATGAGATCCGCATAGACGTGGCCCACCATGGGCGGGATGCCGAGGGCGAGGCGGCCGTGTTGCAGGCTCTGTAGATCGGCGAGCTCCGCCTCCAGTTGCTGCATCTGGGCCAGCACCAACTGGCCATGGGTGAACAGCACCTGGCCGCTGTCGGTCAGGGTGAAGCTGTGCCCCGAGCGACTCAGCAGGGGCTGACCCAACTCCTCCTCCATGCTGCGGATCATCTTGCTGATGGTGGGCTGGGTGACGAACAGCTTCTCGGAGGCGCGGGTGAAGCTCTGCTCCCGCACCAGTTCGACGAAGTAACGCAGGGCTCGGATATCCATGGCGGGGATCCTGGTGATGAAGTTTAAAACATGCCAAATTGGCATTATTTTTATAATTTAAATTCATTTTTTGCAGGTTTACCACCCTCTTATACTGTGATCAGATTCACAGACAGACCTCCATCATGAAAACCTTCTGCCTTCGCTGGCTGCAAACCATCTCCCAAATCGTCCTGTTGGCCGGCATCTGGCTGCTGGCGGACACCGCCGTGCGCACCTTCCATCTGCCCCTGCCCGCCAACCTCACCGGCATGCTGTTGCTGCTCGTCTGCATCCTGCTCGGGGTGGTCAAGGCCCAGTGGTTCAGCGCCGGCGCCCGCTGGCTGCTGGCGGAGATGCTGCTGTTCTTCGTGCCCGCCGTGGTGGCCGTGGTCAACTATCAGGATCTGCTGCTGGAAGACGGGTGGCGCATCATGTTGGTGCTGGTTGTCAGCACAATTTTGGTGCTTGGCACTACCGCACTGGTGGTTGACAGAGTCTATCGCTTCGAACTGATGCTGGCTCGCCGGAGTCGTCGCCATGTCTGACACCCTGCTCGGCCTGCTCTGCTTCGCCCTCACCCTGCTGTTCTACTACGCCAGCAAATGGCTCTATGCCCGCAAGCGCATACTGCCGCTGATGCCCCTGCTGCTGGCCCCGGCCCTGCTGGTGGCGATGGTGATGCTGTTCAAGATCCCCTATCAGGACTACATGGCCGAATCCCACTGGCTGCTCTGGTTGCTGGGACCGGCCACCGTCGCCTTCGCGGTGCCGGTTTACGAGAACCGCCAGCTGATGCGCCGCCACTGGCTCTCCTTGTCGGTGGGGGTCATCGCCTCCGTCATCATGGCGGTGGGCAGCACAGTGCTGCTGGCGCGCTGGCTGCACCTCTCCGAGCTGCTACAACGCAGCATGGCCATGCGATCCATCACCACCCCCTTCGCGGTGGAGGCGACCCGCTCCGTGGGTGGCAACGCCGATCTCACTGCCCTGTTCGTGGTGCTGACCGGAGTGATCGGCATGGCGGTGGGGGAAAGTGTGCTGGCGGTGCTCGCCATTCGCAGCCGCCTCGGCAAGGGGGCGGGCTTTGGTGCCTCCGCCCACGGCGCCGGCACCGCCAAGGCGTACCAAATGGGTAACGAGGAGGGGGTGGTCTCCAGCATGGTGATGATGATCGCCGGCATGGCGACCGTGCTGTTCGCCCCCCTGCTCGGCAAGCTGTTCTGGTAACGCACGCCAACCATCTGCTCTGCCACAAAAACAGAAGAGGCGCCCTGGGGCGCCTCTTCTTCATTGCTCTTAACCATCATAGGCTGGCGCAGATCTGCCACAGATCGTACTGGATCGCTGCCGCCGTCACCTCACGCCCCGCCCCCGGCCCCTGAATGACCAGGGGGTTGGTGCGATAGCTGTCGCTCTCGATGGCGAACACGTTGTCGCAGGGCAGCAGGTTCGCAAACGGGTGGTGTGGCTCCAGCGCCTCCAATCCGACCCGCGCCTTGCCGTCGTGCTCGAAGCGGGCCACATAGCGCAGCACCTTGCCGACCCGGCGCGCCCCCTCGAACGCCGCCAATATGGGGGCATCCAGCTCCTTGAGGCGGTCCATAAACTGATCCGTGGTCAGCTTGCGCAGAGACACGGGCACCAGATTTTCCAGCTCGATGTCGGCGGAATCCAGCTCAAAGCCCGCCTCACGGGCCAGGATGAGCAGCTTCCTGCGCACATCCTGACCGGAGAGATCTTCGCGCGGATCCGGCTCGGTCAGGCCGTGCTGCCAGGCCTCGTCCACCAGCTCGGAGAAGGGACGGCTGCCGTCATACTGCTGGAACAGCCAGGAGAGGGTGCCGGAGAAGATGCCGGACACGCTCTGGATGCGATCGCCGCTCTGGCGCAGCATCTGGATGCTGGACTGGACGGGCAGGCCGGCCCCGACCGTGGCGTTGTAGCGCCACTGCACCTGATGATCCCGGCAGGTCTGCTTGATGCGCTGGTAGAACTCGCTCTCGGCGGCGCCGGCAAACTTGTTGGCGGCGATGATGTGAATGCCGAGCTGGGCGAAGTCCGGGTAGTAGCGGCTCACCGTCTCGCTGGCGGTCAGGTCCAGCGCGATCAGGGTATCGAAGCCGTGCTGCTCCAGCTGACCCAGTAGCTCGGGCCAGATGAGGGGTTTGGGGTCAAACTTGTCCCGCACCTTGAGGGGATCCAGCCCCTCCTCGTCCAACAAGCCGCCCTTGGAGTCGAACACCCCGTACAGGGTGAGTGCCAGGTTGAGCTCATGTTCGAGCCGTGCCTTCTCACGGGCGTAGAGGCTAAGCCAGTGGCCGCCGATGTTACCTTTGCCAAACACCACCAGGCCGACCCGGGTCGGGCGGCTGAACAGGGCGCTGTGCAGGGCGATGAGCAGGGGTTCCAGCACCACCTGGCGCACCACGGCCACCAGGCTCAGACCATCTCTGGCCACCTGCACGAACTCCAGCGGCTGATCCGCCAGCAGCTGATAGAAGCGGTGACACTGCTCAGCGTTGTCGGTGACGCCGGCGCCGACCAGCGCCACCAGGCTGAAGCCCTCCTTCTGGATGAGGCCGGTGAAGCTGCCCTGCAACTGGAAATCCCGCAGCACCTCGAAGGCCCCTTCCGCCACTTCCAGGGTGTAGGCCAGACGCAGCACCCGCCGATCCGGCTGGCGCTGCAGGGTGAGTGGGTTGAGGCGATGGCGGGCCAGATGGGCCTCGATAACCGCCACCGTCTGCTCAAAGCTGGTCTGGGGCAGCACTTTGAGCTCGATCAGCGCAATCTGATCCACGGAGGAGACGATGCGCGCCCCGCCGGAGCGCGGTGCCCGGCGCAGAATATGGGTGCAACCCTCGTCCGGGTTGTAGCTGCAACGCAGGGTGAGGCGCTGGCGGCTGTCGGCCACCGGCTGCAGGGTACGGGAATGCAGCACGGAAGAACCGAGGCGGGCCAGCTCGTTGGCCTCCGCCAGGCTCAGGCGCTCCAACAGGCGCGCCTCTTTGACCCGGCGCGGATCCGCGCTATAAACCCCGGCCACGTCGCTCCAGATGGTTGTGGATTCGCCGTCCGCCAGCGCCGCCAAGAGGCTGGCGCTGTAGTCGGAGCCGTTGCGACCGAGCAGCAAGGAGCGCCCTTCCAGATCCGCGGCGATAAAGCCGGTCACCACGATGCGACCGGAGTGCTCCGCCAGGCGGGCCTTGAGCAGCTCACTGGAGATGGCGGTATCGACCTTGACCAGGGCGCCGTCTTCGGCGCGCAGGAAGCTGCGGGCATCGAGCCAGATGGTGGGTTCGCCACGGCTGCTGAGCAGGGCGGCCAACAGGCGCGCAGACCAGACTTCGCCAAAGGCGAGCAGGCCGTTGCGCTCGAAGCGATCGAACTGCCCTTCCAGGGTCTTGGCGATCAGCTGGGTGTCGTCGGCGAGCTGCTTGCTCAAGTCGAGCTGCAATTCCCCCTCCAGCAGGCCGTCGATCAGGCTCTGCTGATAGGCGTGCAGGGCGGTGATGGCTTCACCGGCGGCCTCATCCCCGGCTTCCGCCAGCTCCACCAGCTGGATCAGCCGGTTGGTGGTCTTGCCAGCGGCGGAGACCACGATCAGTTCATGACCGCCGACCTGCTGTTCGACGATAGCGGCGACCCGGCGATAACAGACCGGATCCGCCAGGCTGCTGCCGCCAAACTTGTGCACATGGCGCCGCTTTTGTACCGCTTCTGCTGCCACCGCTACCTCTCCTTGCTGCTGTTCCATTTACTTCACCTGCTCTGCCAATGCTGCTTGTTCAAATGCCTGGGCCAGGTCGGCCACCAGGTCTTCACCGTGTTCTATGCCCACCGACAGGCGCAGCAGCTGGGCGCTGATGCCCGCCGCCTGTTGCGCCGCCGGAGTCATGGCCCTGTGGGTCATGCTGGCGGGATGGGCCACCAGACTCTCCACCCCGCCGAGGGATTCGGCCACCGAGAAGAGCTCGAGGGCCGCCAGGAAGGCGCGCAGCCCCGTCTCGTTGCAATCGAGTTCAAAACTTAACATGGCGCCGAAGCCGGACTGTTGACGGCGCGCAATCTCGTGACCCGGGTGGCTCGGCAGGCTGGGGTGATAAATCGTCTTCACCAGCGGCTGTTGCTGCAAGAAGGCGAGGATCCGGTCCGTGTTCTCCTGATGGGTGCGCAGGCGCGGCGCCAGGGTGCGCAGCCCGCGCAGGGTGAGGTAGGAATCAAAGGCCCCCGAGGTCAGCCCCAGACAGTTGGCCCACCACACCAGGGATTCGGCCAGTACCTGCTCCTTGGCGATGGCGACCCCGCCCACCACATCGGAGTGGCCGTTGATGTACTTGGTGGTCGAATGCACCACCACATCGGCGCCGAGGGTCAGCGGTTGCTGCAAGAGCGGCGAGAGGAAGGTGTTGTCTACCGCCACCTGGGCACCCACCTCGTGGGCCGCAGCGGCGATGGCGGCCACGTCCACCACCCGCAGCAACGGGTTGGAGGGGGTCTCCACCCACACCAGCGCGGGTTTCTGGGAAAGCGCCTCGGCCAAGGCCGCTTCATCCCCCTGATCCACGAACTGCACTCTGTAGTGACCCTTGGCCGCCAGGTATTCAAACAGGCGCCAGGTGCCGCCGTAGCAGTCGTGGGGGGCGATCAGCAGATCGCCGGCCTTGAGCAGGGCGGTGGTCACCAGGTGGACGGCGCCCATACCGGTGCCGGTCACCACGGCGCCCGCCCCTCCTTCCAGCACCGCCAGCGCGTCCGCCAGGTTGGTGCGGGTCGGGTTGCCGGAGCGGGCATAATCGTATTGACGGGGTTCGCCAAAATCGGCAAAGGTGTAGTTGCTGGAGAGGTAGATGGGCGGCACCACGGCACCGTGCTGTGTATCTGTCTCGATCCCGGTACGTACCGCCAGGGTGGCCTTGTGGGTCATGTCACTCTCTCCTTGATCTGTCGCTGGACGCTGGCCGTTGTTTCCCTGCCACACCCGTTTTTGCCATCGCTGGCCTATGGTGAACCACCTTACGCCAGCGCAAAAAAGCCGTCAACACTTCTAGACGTCTAAATGGCTTTGCTGTTGGATTGCCATCTAATTCCGTAAGGGTTAAAATCCGCGCTCACGGCCAAATGAGAACAGGTGAATCATGGGTACAGAGTGGAACGGCGACTACGTCAGCCCCTATGCGGAACACGGCAAGAAGAGCGAACAGGTCAAGAAGATTACTGTCTCGATCCCGCTCAAGGTGCTGAAGGTGCTGACCGATGAGCGCACCCGTCGTCAGGTGAACAACCTGCGTCATGCGACCAACAGCGAGCTGCTCTGTGAAGCCTTCCTGCATGCCTTTACCGGTCAGCCGTTGCCTTGCGACGATGACCTGCGCAAGGATCATCCGGACAGCGTCCCTGCCGAGGTCCGCGCCATCATGGAAGCGCTCGGCAAGGAAATTGAAGACTTCGACGCCGAATAGTCTGCCGAGCAGATGGCAAAGAGTCCTCCCCCTTCAATGACGCGGCCCCTGGCCGCGTCATTGTCATCCACTCCCCTTCCGTTCAGCCTGCGCCGCTATCAGCGCGATGTCAGCAGCCACAGCCACGACTTCGCCCAGCTGGTGATCCCATTGGACGGCCCCATCGAGATAGAGGTGCATGGCCAGGGTCAGCGCCTCGCACCTGGTTTTGCCTGCGTCATAGCGCCGGGCCAGCGTCACGACTACGCCGCCGATCCGGCCCTCTCGTTTCTGGTGCAGGAGAGCCAATGGCTGCCAGCTGCCCTCACCGAGCGTCCCTTTATTGCACTGGACGAGCCTCAGCGTCACTACCTCGCCTTCCTGCGCCAGATGGTGGTTCAGGGTCGCCACGTGGCGGGGATGGAGCAGGTCTGGCTGGGGCTGCTGGCCGAGGCCCAGGGCATGGGCCCGACCCTTGCCCCCCGCATGCTCAGGGTGCAGCGCCATATCGAGGCTCACCTCGCCGAGCCCCTCACCAACGAGCGCCTCGCCGCCCTCGCCTGCCTCAGCCAGAGCCAGTTCAAACACGCTTTTCGCCAGCAACTCGGCATGAGCGTCTCCCACTACATTCGAGGGAGGCGCATGGCGCTGGCGCGCACCCTGCTGACCCAGACTCCCTTGTCCATCGGCGAGATAGCCTGCCGCTGCGGCTACCAGAATCAGGGGGCCTTCGCCGAGCGCTTCCTCACCGAGACCGGGCTGACCCCTTCCCTCTGGCGCCAGCAAAACGGCCAGCGACCGTAACCGGGCGGCTCTGCGCCGAAGACAAGACGGCGGTGGATCGGGCATGCTGGCCATCACGCTAAACAGGCAAGATGAGGAGCCAAGATGCAGACCATAAGCTGGCAGGATTTCGAGATGGTGGAACTGAGAGTCGGCACCCTGGTGCGGGTCGAGCCTTTCCCCGAGGCACGCAAGCCCGCCTACAAGGTGTGGGCGGACTTTGGCCCGGAGCTTGGGGTGCGCAAGAGCAGCGCCCAGATAACCGACCTCTATCAGCCGGAAGATCTGCTGGGCCGCCAGATAGTGGCGGTGGTGAACTTCCCTCCCAAGCAGATAGGTCCCATCCAATCGGAGTTTCTGCTCACCGGTTTCTACCGGGCGGACGGCGCCGTGGTGATGGCCATCCCGGAGCAGGCGGTGGAGAACGGCGCCAAGCTGGGCTGAGTCAGTGGATAAAGCAAAGCCGTATAAAACAAGAGAGGCGACCCAGGGTCGCCTCTCTTCCTATTTCCGCCGCCGATTAGAGGCCGTACGTTACTTCAGCAGGCTGAACAGCAGCGCCGACACCGCCAGCGCACCGGTCAGCAGGATGAAGCCGTTGGCCCAGCCCTGACGAAAACGCGCCAGCGCCTCCACCTTGTAGATGGCCACCACCGGCATGATAAACAGGATCATGGCGATGACGGGGCCGGAGAGGGTCTCCATCAGACCGAGGATGCCGGGGTTGATGACGGCAGCCCCCCAGATGGCGAAGAACATCAGGGCGATGCCGAGCTTGTCTGCCTTCCCGAGCGACAAACCGGTGGGCTTGGCGATCAGGCTTTTCAAGCTCTCGCGCGCCCCCAGGAAGTGGCCGAGGAAAGAGGAGCTGATGGCAATGAAGGCGATGAGCGGCCCCAAAGTCACGATCACAGGGTTGTCGGTGATGTTGGCGAGATAGGAGAGCACGGAAACGTTCTGGGCCTTGGCCTCCGCTAGCTGCGCCGGGGAGAGGCTCAGCACGCAGGAGAAGACGAAGAACAGCACGAAGCCCACCAGCATGACGGTGGTGTTGCGCAGGATGAGGCCACTCTTGGCCTCTGCCTGCTCGCCGTATTCCCGGCGCTGCACGTTGGCAAAACCCGAGATGGCGGCGGCGTGGCTGAAGGCGAATACCGTCACCGGCAGCGCCAGCCAGACGGTGTTGAGAAAACTCGTGCCCTCGAAGGCGGTCATTTCTGGCCACTGCCATTGGGGAATGAGATAGCAGGAGAGCGCCGCCAGAATGGCCGCCAGCGGGTAGACCATGAAGGCGAAGGCCCGCAGCATAGCCTTCTCACCGGCCAGCATCACGGCGATCATGGCGAACACCAACACGCCGGACAGCATCACCCGGTTCGGGGTGGCCATGCCGAGCTGGTTGATCATGAAGCTCTCCACCGTATTGGTCAGGCCGACACCGTAGATGAGCAGGATGGGGAAGATGGAGAGAAAATAGAGCGCCGAGATGAGTCGGCCGGCCATCTTGCCAAAATGCTCCTCCGCCACCTCGGTGAAATCCGCCTGGGGACGGGAGGAGGAGAGCACGAAACGCGCTAGGCCACGGTGGGCCAGGAAGGTCATGGGACCGGCCAGTACGGCGACGATAATGAGGGGCCAGATCCCGCCGAGCCCCAGATTGATGGGCAGGAACAGGATGCCGGCGCCGACAGCGGTGCCAAACAGGCTGATGACCCAGTGGGTGTCGTGACGACGCCAGCCGGTGTGGGCGACGACGGATTGGGAACCAGGCAGCTCCGCTGTGACTTCTGCAGATAAACTCATCGATAATTCACTCATAACCAGTATTTTAATCTGCGATCATTGTGCTCCTTCAGAATTTAATTCTCAAAAAAGGGAACTGGCAGATCTCACTACCAAAGCCCGCCTCAGCCAGTGAGATTGGGAATAGGATCTCGCTCACAGAATCCAATAAATCCTGATAAATGAAATTTTACGATATATAAAACCAAATTATCACGCAAGTTTGATTTTTTATTTTGACAGATCATTCATTTACAGAATTACAGAAACCAAGACACTACCCACCTCCGATTACTTGTGACGATCCACTGCCATACTCGTCCTTCACCAGCGGATATCCCTGTAATAACCCGACCAAAGCAGAGGATCACGCTAAACAATAGGGCGACCCTGAGGTCGCCCTATGACTGGTCGGCGGTGGGTTGTCAGCCCGCTCAATGAGCCAGTATGTTGCCCCAGTCGAGATCCGGATCTCCCATCACGATAAAGTCAGGGTTCTCCAGCGACTCCGTCTCGTTGTAGCTGAGCGGCTGCAGCGCCAGGCTGAGGATGCGCCCCCCCGCCGCCTCGACGATGCACTGGGCGGCGGCGGTGTCCCACTCGCCGGTGGGGCCGAGGCGCACATAGCAATCGGCAGCGCCTTCCGCTACCAAACAGGACTTCAGCGAGCTGGAGCCAAGCGGGATCAGCTCGTAGTTGATGGCTGGGTTGAGGCGGCGGGTCAGCATCTCCAGTTTCTGGCGCCGGCTGATGGCCACCACCAGCGCATCTGGCTGATCGTGCTCATGGTGCATGGCGCTGATGGGATAGACCTCGCCCCCCACCTCCTTGAAGGCGCCGTGGCCGCGCACCGCCCAGTAGAGCACGTCGGCTTCGGGGGCATAGATGACGCCAAGCACCGGCACATTGTCCCGCACCAGGGCGATCAGGGTGGCGAAGTCGCCGCTGCCGGCGATGAACTCACCGGTGCCGTCGAGGGGATCCACCAGCCAGTACTGGCGCCAGTTGGCGCGCTGGCTGAAGGGCACATCGGCCGCCTCTTCGGTCAGTACCGGAATATAGGGAGTCAGCGCCGACAGCGCCCCCTTGAGGTAGGCATCGGCAGCAAGATCGGCACTGGTGACCGGGGTCGCATCCTCCTTCAGCTGACGCTCAAATTGACCGCCGTGATAGATTTCGTGAAGGATCCGCCCCGCTTCACGGGCGATCTCCTTGACCCCAGGCACCCAGGCCAACAGCTCCTGCATCTTGCTACCCTCTGTGTTGATGACCCTTTACGGGCGTGTATTCCCCTGCTCCGCCAGCCACTTCTGGGCCAGCAGCAGGGCACTGATGCTACGCGACTCGGTAAAATCCGGCCGCGCCAGCAATTCGTCGATACGGTTCAATGGCCAGGGGATCACCTCGAGCGGCTCCGGCTCGTCGCCGATGCGCTGCTCCGGGTAGAGATCCCGGGCCAGTAGTATGTCCATCCGGCTGGAGAAGTAGCCCGGCGCGAGCGACACCTGCTTGAGGGGGATCAGGCTGTTGGCGCCAAAGCCCGCCTCTTCCATCAGCTCCCGGTTGCCCGCCTCGAAGGCGTTCTCGCCCGGATCGATCAGCCCCTTGGGGAAGCCCAGCTCGTAAGAGTGGGTACCCGCCGCGTATTCGCGCACCAGCAGCAAGGTGTGCGTATCCAGCATGGGCACCACCATGACGGCGCCCCGGTTGCCGCCGCGCATCCGCTCGTAGACGCGCTCCTCGCCGTTGCTGAATTTGAGGTGCAGGGACTCCACCTTGAACAGCCGGCTCTCGGCCACTATCTCGGCCTTGAGGATCTCCGGCTTGCTCTTGTCATGAGCGATCATATCCACACGAATGTGTTCAGGTTTGCTCTTGTGGTGCTCACTCATCGGGGGCGCTGCTCGTTAAAAAATCGTGCTTCAAGAGTAAACGACTCCCCGAACGAACACCACGGGGCAAGGCCGGGAAAGCGGTCTGAAAAATCCGTTATAATGCCGCTCTTTTTTCAGCAGCGTTTGTTACAAGAAGGGATATGCATGCCGACCTCACTGCCCTGGCACCAAATTGATACCGTTTTGCTCGACATGGATGGCACCCTGATCGATCTGCATTTTGACAGCCACCTGTGGCAGACCCTGGTACCGATGCGTTATGCCGAGCACCACCTGCTGCCGCTGGCCGAGGCCAAGGCACAGATCGATGCCCACTATCAGGCGGTGGCCGGCACCCTCGATTGGTACTGCGTGGATTACTGGAGCCGGACTCTGGATCTCGATATCCGGGGGATGAAGCAGGAGATCCTGGAGAAGATCCAGTGGCGGCCCCACAGCATCCCCTTCCTGACTGCCTTGCGGGCGGCGGGCAAGCAACTAGTGCTCTTTACCAATGCCCACCCCGCCAGCCTCGCGGTCAAGGAAGCGCGACTCGGCCTGGGCGAACATCTGGATCTGATGGTGAGCACCCACGAGCTGGGCTGGTCGAAAGAGAGCCAGCACTGCTGGCAGGCACTGGCGGCGCGGTTGGCGTTCGATCCGGCCCGCACCCTGTTTGTCGATGACAGTGAGCGGATCCTGCGCGCCGCCGCCGACTATGGCATCGGCTATCAACTCGCCATCCAGAACCCGGATAGCCAGCAGCCCGAGCAGTGCATCACCGCCTTCCCGGCCATACGGGACTACGCCGAATTGCTGCCGCTGGCGGGTTGAGGCCGGATTACTGCCCCCCCCGCCATGTCACGGCCATGCCAGATGACTGCCGCTGGCCGTGAGCATCTGCCAGTGGCCACATAACAAGGGCTGCCTGGGCAGCCCTTGTTATGCTCGCGTAGCGCCGGGCTCAGTCCAGCCACACCACCAGCTGATACTGCTTCTTGCCACGGCGCAGCAGCAGGTAGCGGCCAAACAGCCGATCGCTCAAGACCAGCGCCTCATCCTGCTTCGGCTCGCCGTTGAGGGCGATGGCACCGGCCGCCAGCAACTCGCGGGCGATGCGCTTCGACGCCGCCAGACCGCAGGTCACCAGCAGGGTCACCAGATCCTGTGGCCCCACCACCCGGCAGCTCGGCATGCCATCTTGCGCCAATTGGGCCAGATCCTGTTCGCCAAGGCTCGCCACCTCACCGCAGAACAACAGCTCACCGATGCGCCGCGCCGCCGCTAGCGCGACCTTGCCGTGCACCAGCTCGGTCAGCTCGTCGGCCAGCACTTGCTGCGCCTGCTTGCGACCCTGCCGCCTGGCATCCTCGGCTTCCAGCGCAGCTATCTCGGCAAGCGGCATAAAGCTGTAGTAGCGCAGGAAGCGGTAGACATCCTCGTCCGCTGTGCCGAGCCAGAACTGGTGGAAGGCGTAGGGCGAGGTGAGCGCCGGATCCAGCCAGATGGCGCCCCCTTCCGTCTTGCCAAACTTGGTGCCATCCGCCTTGGTGATGAGCGGCAGGGTCATGCCAAAGACCTGGGCCTGGTGCAGGCGGCGGGTGAGATCCATGCCGCTGGTGATATTGCCCCACTGATCGTTGCCGCCGATCTGCAGGGTGCAGCCGAGCCGCTCATGGAGCACGGCGAAATCCTGGGATTGCAGCAGGGCATAGGAGAACTCGGTGAAGGAGATGCCCTGATCCGGGCGAGCGAGGCGCTGGCGCACCGATTCCCGCGCCAGCATGGCGTTGACCGAGAAGTGTTTGCCCACATCGCGCAGAAAATCCAGCGCCGACATCTGCCCCATCCAGTCGGCGTTGTTGACCAGTTGCGGCGCGGCCAGCCCTTCTCCCGCAGGCAGCAGGGCAGCAATCTGGGTCGACAGGCTGGCCACCCAACCCTGTACGGTGTCAGCGCTGTTGAGGCTGCGCTCGGTCGCCTTGAAACTGGGATCGCCGATGAGCCCGGTGGCGCCACCGACCAGGGCCACCGGGGTGTGTCCGGCCAGCTGGAAGCGGCGCAGCATCAACAGCGGTACCAGGTGGCCTATGTGCAGGCTGCCGGCGGTGGGATCAAACCCGCAATAGAGGGTGCGCGGATCGCTCAGGTGATCACGCAGCGCCACCGGATCGGAATTCTGGGCAATGAGGCCGCGCTGGGTCAGCTCGTCGAGCAACTGGGGGTTTGTCATAGGATCTCCGGACTGCGGGGAAAACCCTTATCCTCCCTCCCCGGCGGCGGTGCGACCATGTCCCCCAGGGGACAGTTTTATCACCCCGTGCTAGCATTCCGGTCCAATGGGCCCCGCCCCTTGTCTGGAAGCCAAGCCTGTCATGAACAACGCCGCCCTCACCACCGATCTGACCGCCGTCGTCGATGCCCTGCACGGCAACGCCTTTGCGGCGGCGCTGGTGCGACTCATCCAGCGACAGGTGGCGTTCGATTGTGCCCTGCTGCTCGGAGTCGGCCAGCGCCCCGTCTACCTCTATGACAATCTCAGCCATCAACGGGAACTGCTGTTTGAGCGCTATCTCGCCGGTCACTTCGGTCAGGATCCCTTTATGCAGGCACTGGCCAGCGGGCTGGAGGCCGGAGTCTGGACCCTGACCGAGGTCTCCCGCGGCGCGCTTGATCCTGACTATCACCAGCGCTTCTATCAGGCCACCGGCTGGCAAGAAGAGGTGGGGCTGATCCTGCCGGTGCGTCCCGGGCTGACGCTGATGCTGTTTCTCGGCCGACTCGCGAAACGTCGAGCCCTCAGTCGGAGTGAGCGAGCCAGGCTGGAGGCGCTGTTTCCGCTTGTCCACTCCCTCTGTCGCCAGCACTGGCAGCAGTCAGAGCCCCTGCTGGCGGAGAGTGCGGCGAAGATTGCCGCAAGCAGTACAACAAAGGGCGCCGTCCAGAGTAGCCCGGACGGCGCTACTCTCAAGATGGCCATTGCCCAGGGGATGGAGAGCATAGGTGGGACGCTGCTGACCCGGCGGGAGCGGCAGGTGGCCAGTTTACTGCTGCAGGGGCTCGACACCGAGGCCATCGCCAATACCCTCGGCATCGGCGCTGGCACCGTAAAAAATCACCGTAAACACCTCTATGGCAAGCTGCGTGTCGGCTCACAGGCCGAGCTGTTTGGCTTCTTCCTCAATCATCTGATCACGGCCCCCGTGCACGGCGAGGCCCCGGACGGCCTTTTCCAGACTCTATAACAGAACACCCCGCAAAAGCGGGGTGTTGTTTAACCAGCAAGCCTCAGATCCGGCCCTGATAACGCAGCGGGAAGCGACCCTGACCATCGGGCTGACCGAGGAAGGGCAGCCCCTGCTTCATCTGATCCGGCAGCTCAGGCCCCGGTTTGAGAGTGCCCTGGAACAGATACTGGCGATTGGCCTGCAACTCCAGCTTGCCCAGCACCTGCACCGCCTCCGAGCCCTGTTTGATCTCGGCCACCAGCTTGGAGTCGAGGCAGGTCAGCTTGACCTCGGGATCCCCCAGTGGCAGCTTGCCCGCTGGCGTATCGGCCACGGCATCGTACCAGTAGAGGTTGCCGTACAGCTCGTCACACCAGGGATTGCCCTGAGCGAACTGATCGACCTTGAGCTGCAACTGCCCCGCCGCGGTCAGCGGGAACGGCAGCCGCATCGGCACCCGCTCCAGCAGCCAAGGGGCGGGAGCGTTGAGGGTGATGTCACGGCCGAAGGCCGCACCATTCCAGCCCACGATCCCCTGCCCGTTGAGGCCGGATCTATCGCCAAAACGCAGGGAGACCTCGGGGGCAAAGCGCAGCAGCGACCAGCTATTGAGTTCCCAACGCAACTGGGTCAGCGACTCGCTGGCGTATTGCAGGCGCGCCACCTGGCCGCTCCAGAGGGTGCCACTCACCCCCTCCAACCGCACCATATTAGGTGGCAGCGGCAGATAACGGACCACCAGGGAGGCGGGCAGTTGCACCAGCAGGAAAGCGAGATAGGCCAACAGGAACAGGCTGGCAATCAGGACAGGTTTTTTCATTGGGGACGACTCAGTTGTAAACGCCTGACCTTGACCAGGCCCGGTGCCAGATTCTCACGGGCCACTTCGATGATTTGAACCTGCACCCCGTGCTGATCCGAGAGGGTCGCCAGCCAGAGCAGCAGATCATCGAAGGGAACCGTATCGATCCACACCTGCAGCTCCTGCCCCTGGGGTTGCAGCCGGGCTATCTTGATCTTTTGGTTGAAGGCGGTGCGGTTGACCACCCCGTCCAGGGTGCCGCTGGTGTCTATCTGGCGGCCGCTGTTGCCCTGCAATGCCAGCACCTCCTGCCCTTTCTCCTTCAACCAGGCCAGCGTCTGCTGCTGATTGGCAACCTGCCGCTCACGCTCGGCGATGCGGTTGGCTACGGGCTGCCAGATGAGCCAGTAGCAGAGTCCGATCAGCAGGATGCTGCCCCCCACGGCCACCAGCCGCTGCTCGCGGGTGCTGATGCCGTGCCACCAGCCTTGCAATTTGTCCATCATGATGATTTACCCTTGAGTACCAGTGCCCCTTCAACCTTGCCCTCGGTGCTGCGCACCTCGCCCTGTTGCACCTCGAAGCGCTTGCCCGCCAGTTCGCGGAAACGCTCGATCTCGGTGAAACCGGGGGCGGTGACCTGCAGCCTCAGCTCGCCACGGGTCGAATCAAAGCGCAGTACCTCGGGTTTGAGGCCCGGCACCTCGGCGAACACCGGCGCCAGCTCGGTCAACAGCAGCAGGATCCCGTCCTGCGGGGCCTGACCCATCTGCTTGAGGTGCTGGGTCATCTGGCTGCGGGCGTTGACGATGCGGGTCTCTCCGGGGAAGATCTTGGTATAGACCTGCCGGATCTCGGCCTTGAGCGCCTTGTCTTGCTCCGTCAGCTGATAGAGCTGCACCCCGCGCTGGGTCAGGGCCACCAGCAGCAAAAGCCCGGCCACCACGGCCACCCTACGCCATTGCAGCCAGTAGCGGGAGTATTCGGTCTGTGGCCGATAGGGCCCCTGCAACAGGTTCGCCTGGCAGGTCAGCGCCCCCTTGGCCAACAGCAGCATCGGCAGTTCCGGATCCGCAGCCTGCCAGTTGGCGGCCGGGATGGCAGGTACCGGGGTATGGCTGTGAATGGTGACCGGCTCGGCCTGGGTCGCCAGCAACATGGCCAGCAGCGGCTCTTCGGCCACTATGCCCTGGCGAGGCCCTTGGCGCAGCAGCCATTCGTTCCCCAGTTGCAAGGCAGACCAGCCATCGGCGGCCAGCGGCAGGGCCAACACATCCGGCAACAGCTGCAGGCTCTTAAGGCCCGCCTGCTGCAACCAGCCGAGCCAGATCTCCATCTTGGCTTTGTCTACCGCCATCAGATCCACCTCGTTGCCCTGATGGCCGAGCACTACCAGGTGCAAGGCATCCACATCGGAGGCGATCTGCTCTTCCAGCAGGTAGGGCAGCGCCGCGGCGGCCTGACGGTTATATTTGCCCGGCAGGCTGACCCGCCGGAAGATAAGATCGCTGCCGGGCACCAGAGTCACCACGGGGCGACCACCGGCACGCTCGCGCAGCTCACCCAGGGCATGGGCGGACGCCAGGGTGCCGGAAGCGATGATCTCCTGCTCCTGCGTCGACCACACCAGCCACTCGACCGGCTGCTGCGCATTGGTCCCCAGACGGATGACCAGACTCTCGCTCACAAATAGTTCTCCTGCCATACCCGCCTGCATCCTTGTCGATGGGCGGGGCCGCAGCCTTCGGCTGCAGTCCAGATAAGGGGCGGGACGGATGGCAGCCCCTGGCTCGCCATCCCCCCGTGATTGGGTATCCTCATGCCAGCGCGCAGCGGCAGCATCAATCGCTATTCGGCGCCGTCATTCAGGCGGCGCAACATCACCAGCTTGTTGTCCTTGGCTCGCTGGAATACCGTCTCCAGCCGGGCCCTGGTGTCACCCACTTCGGCCAGCAAACTGGCCTCGAAGTAGCTGCTCTTGATATCCAGCGCGGCATCGAGGCCGGTGATGGTGCTCGCCTGCACCGGCAACTGATCCGTCAGCTCTTTCTTCTCCTTCCAGCCCTTCTTGGGGCGGCTGCTCAACGCCTGCTTGGCATCGTCGAGGCTTATCTTGCCCTGATAGAGGCCGACCAGCAGGGCCGCCCGCTCAGGCTTGATGGTGTTGATGTTCACCACCAGCTTGTCATTAGGCAAGGCGCAGACATAGGGAGCGAGTCGGGCATAGAGTGCGCCAGTCATCCCGCGCACTGCCCGCAACTCATCCGTGCTCAGCATCCACTGGTTGGCCGCCAGATAAGGGGGATTGAGCCCCTCGTAATAGGCATCTTCGGCGCCGTTGCTGGAGACCAATTGGGTGTCCTTGTCGGTCCAGTCACGGATGGCATCGGTGAGCTGCACCGCCTCGTAATCCTCGACCTCCAGCTCCGTCAGCAACGCCCTAAACACCTTGACCGGATAGGGCTGCTTTTCCAGATCGTCGCCACTCTCCCCTTCCTTGAGGGCCACGCTCAGGCTGTTGAGGTTGAAGCAGGATTGCAGATCCCGCACCCGACCGGACAGGGTGCCGTCATCGGTCGGGAAGACGCCATCCTCGCGTGCCCAGTTCTGACCCAGGCTCACCACATTGGGGTCATCCTTGAAGTCCTGGTTGAGCACCTTGATCACCAGCGCCTCGGCCGACATGGCATACCACCAGGCCTGCTTGCCGGCGGTGAGGTTGCTGGTGCGGCGCAACTCGAGCTGCAGCCGGCTGCTCATGTTGCTGGCGATGATCACCATCACCGACAGGATCAGCAGCACCACCAGCAGCGCCATGCCCCCTTGCCGACCGGGGCGGGTGCGACGATCAACGCCCATTTTCAGCCCTTTGGCCACCGGCCCCGATCAGGAACTGGCGCCGCAGGGTTCCGTAGTCTTCCAGATCCAGCTCCACCGCCAGCCCATAGGGCAGCAGGTCGCGCTGGGTCCACTCCTCCTTCCAGACGCCCTTGTCGTAGAAATAGAGCCGTAGCGCCGTCACCCCGGTCAGCACCGGCTGAATGCGCGGCTCAGTGCCGATGGAGGGATCCGGATAGAGGTAGCTCATGCGCTCCAGCGTTCTATCCTTGAGCCGCCAACCCACCCGCTGCAGGCCGGATCGCGGCAAGATGCCATCCGGGTTGAGCCAGCCCCCGCGAATGAAGGCCATGCCCCAGTCGTCACTCTGCTGGCCGAAGCGGGACGCCGCCAGCAGCACCTTGTTGTTCTCGCCCTCACTGCGGCCGCTGCGAGGCACCATCTGACTGATGTCTCTATCCAGCAGGCCGAACGCCAATTGCAGCTCGGACAGCCTAGCCTCTTTCTTCTTGGCCACCTCGTCGCTGGTGAGCACCCCTTGCAGCACCTGGTAGGCACCCATGCTCAGACTGGCGAAGATGGCGATGGCCACCAGCATCTCCAGCAGAGTGAAACCTCCCTGCCGAGAATGACGTCTCTGTACTGGTGATGGCCCAAGCAGTGTCTCCCGCAGAGTAAAGCCACCCTGTCGAGGATGACGCTTCTGCACTGGCGATGGCCCAAGCAGTGTCTCCAGCAGAGTAAAGCCACCCTGCCGAACTCGCGGCCTCTGTAGCGGCGATGGCCCAACCAGGGCCGCGCGGCGACTTTGTAACATCGACTGGTCGCTCATCGGCTGATATAGGTCCGCATCATGGCCACCGGACTCTGTGCCTTGGGCGCGGTCCGCACTTCCATGTCCAGCGCCTTGAGGTTGTTATCGCTGGTGGCGACGCCACGATAGCGCCAATACCAGGTCTGACCGGCCATCTCCTCGTCCCCTTCCACCCAGCTGTCGCCCGGCCACTTGCCTTCGAGTTTCTGCTGCACCAGCTGGTTTTCCACCACCCAGGTCGCCAGCGTCTTCTCTTCCAGATAGTTGAGACCGGACAAATGTTCGCTTGCCGTTTTCATCACCGCCAGCCCAGCGATGGCGAACACAGCGAGCGCCACCATCACCTCCAGCAACGTCATGCCACCGGCTTTCATGTTGCGGGATCTCACTCTTCTTCCTCGACGGCATCTTCCAGTAAGGAGAGGCGACCGAATTCGTCGCCCTTGACCGTGCGCAGGTATTTCTCGTCATCGGTCTGCTGGCTCAGGGCCAGCACGAAGGGCGTGAGCTCGCCACCGGGGAAGATCAGCACCTGAGGCGTGCGCTCCTGTTCGTCACGACCCCGTTCCGTCTTCTCGTCCGAGTCGGTGCGCCAGCTGAAGCCTTCCAGAGTGATGGCCAATGTCATCTCCTCCGGCAGTGTGACCTGGCCGAGGATCTTGTCGTCGGTCAGCGCCCGCCACTTGCGATCCTTGGGGGCGCGCGTCATGAACTGCCAGCCGTGATCCTCGACTCGCAGCCCCACCAGACGGCCATCCATCACCGAATACTCCTGCGCCTGTTGCAGGGTCGCCATGAAGCGACGCGCCTGCTTGTCCAGCTCGCGATCCCCTTTGGCCCCGCCCATGCTGAGGGTGACCGCGGTGGCGATCAGTCCCATCAACATGGCGACCAGCAGCACTTCCAGCAGGGTAAAACCCGCTTGGCGCTGACGGAACGAAGTGAGCCTCACGAGAGCCTCACCCACGCGGCATGGCGAGCGGCGCCGTCAGTCACTTATTGGAAGTCCTTCAGATTCCAGTTGCCGATGTCATCATCAGTACCGGCCTCGCCATCCAGCCCGGTACTGAAGATGTCGATCTTGCCAAACTGGCCCGGGCTCAGCAGTTGATACTGGTTACCCCAGGGATCCTGCGGCAGGCGCTTGATGTAGCCCCCTTCCCGGTAGCTGCGCGGCTCGGGGGAAGCGGTCGGCTTGTTGACCAGCGCATCCAGCCCCTGCTCGGTAGTCGGGTAGCGGTTATTGTCCAGCTTGTACATGTCGAGGGCATTTTCCAGCGCGACTATGTCGGAGACCGCCTTCTGCTGATCCGCCTTCTCCTTGTTGCCCATCAGGTTGGGCACCACCAGACTGGCCAGGATCCCCAGGATCACGATGACCACCATGACTTCCAGCAGGGTAAAACCGGCTTGACGACGCTTGTGCATTGCTATGACTCCCTAACGAAATGAGATGGCATGAACCATCAACGATTAATTGTTAAACCGCGATCGTTCGATTACGCCTGCCGGCTAATCGAACCTACGGGTTCGATTGGGTTTGTAGGTTCGAATAGCGAAGCGTATTCGGACACTCGAACCTTATAGATTCACCATATTGTTGAGCTCGAGGATCGGCTGCAGGATCGACATCACGATAAACAGCACCACCCCGGCCATGGAGACCACCAGCATGGGTTCGAACACCCCGAGTGCGATGTTCACCTGGGTTTCGAACTCCCTGTCCTGATTGTCCGCCGCCCGCTCCAGCATGCTGTCGAGCTCGCCGCTCTGCTCGCCAGAGGCGATCATGTGCAGCATCATGGGCGGGAAAATCTTGGTTTCATTCAGTGCCTTGCGCAGGCTGGTCCCCTCGCGCACCCGCTCGGTCGCCTCGCCAATCCGGCTGCGGGCGAAATCGTTCGAGAGCACCTCACCGGCGATCTTCATCCCCTCCAGCAGCGGTACCGCACTGGCATTGAGGATGCTCAAGGTACGGGCGAAACGGGCGGTGTTGAGGCCGCGACTGACCCGGCCGATCACCGGCAGGCGCAGCAGTATGCCGTGCCAGTGGCGACGCCGCTTGTCATCGCTGAGCCACCAGCGCCAGACAAAGCCGCCGATGAACAGCAACAACAGGAACCAGAGTCCGTAGTGCTGCATCAGCTCGCTGGTACCGATGAGGAAGCGGGTAGTACCAGGCAACTGCTGCCCCATGTGTTCGAACTGCGCCACCACCTTGGGCACCACGGCGGTGAGCAGTATGGAGATGACCCCGACCGCCACCAGAGTGAGGACGATGGGGTAGATCATCGCCTGCAGCAGCTTGGTGCGCATGTGCTGACGCTGCTCGGTGTAATCGGCGAGCCGGTTCAGTACCTTCTCCAGGTGGCCGGATTTCTCCCCTGCCGCCACCATGGAGCGAAACAACTGATCGAACACGTGGGGAAAGGCGCCCAGCGAATCGGCAAGGGAATAGCCTTCCACCACCTTGCTGCGCACCGTCGCCACCAGACTACGCAGGTGTGCTTTCTCGCACTGCTCGGCCACCGCCCGCAGCGCCTCTTCTATGGTGAGGCCAGCCCCCACCAGAGTCGCCAGCTGGCGGGTGATCAGCGCCAGTTCGGAGGTCGAGGCGCCGCGCCGAAACAGCACGAAGCGATTAGCTTCTCGCTTCGCCTTCTCGGTAGTCTCGTTCACCTCGAGCGGGGCCAGCCCCTGCTCACGCAGCAACTGGCGCACCTGACGGGCGGAGTCACCCTCCATCACCCCGGACTTGTTTCTGCCCCGGTTGTCGAGGGCTTTGTATTCAAATGCTGCCAATGCTGCCGTTCTCCTGCACCTGTCTGACCATGGTTGCTATGCCCTGCCCCGGTTAATCTTCCCGGGTCACGCGCAGCACCTCTTCCAGACTGGTCTGGCCGAGCAATACCTTGTCGATGCCATCGCGACGGATGCTGGGGGTATGGCCCCGGATCAACCGTTCGATGGCCAGCTCGCCGCTGGCGCTGTGGATCGCCTCACGCACCCCGTCGTCGATCACCACCAGCTCATGGATGCCGGTCCGGCCACGATAGCCGGTGTGGTTGCACTGCTCGCACCCGACCGGGCGCCACATCAGCTGATCAGGTGCCAGTTCCAGGCCCATGGCGATCCGCTCCTGCTCGGTGATTGGGTGCTGGGCACGGCAATCCGGGCAGAGGGTACGCACCAGCCGCTGGGCCAGCACCGCGAGCAGGGAGGAGGAGAGCAGAAAAGGCTCGATCCCCATGTCCCGCATCCGGGTGATGGCGCCGATGGCGGTGTTGGTGTGCAGGGTCGACATCACCAGGTGACCGGTGAGAGATGCCTGCACCGCGATCTGGGCGGTTTCGAGATCACGAATTTCCCCTACCATCACCACGTCCGGATCCTGACGCAAGATGGCGCGCAGACCACGGGCGAAGGTCATGTCGACCTTGGCGTTGACCTGGGTCTGGCCAACCCCTTCCAGGTCATATTCGATGGGATCTTCCACCGTCAGGATGTTGCGATCCCGCGAGTTGATCTCGGACAGCGCCGCATACAGGGTGGTGGACTTGCCCGAACCGGTCGGACCCGTTACCAGAATGATGCCGTGAGGTTTGCGAATGAGCTCGCTGATGATGTTGCGGTTGGCCAGCGTCATGCCAAGCTGCTTGAGCTCGAGGCGCACGTTGTTCTTGTCGAGCAGTCGCAATACCACCCGTTCGCCGTAGCTGGACGGCATGGTCGAGACCCGCACATCCACCGCCCGGCCGCCGATCCGCAGCGAGATGCGGCCATCCTGGGGCACCCGCTTCTCGGCAATGTCCATGCGGGACATGACCTTGATGCGCGACACCAGCAGGGAGGCCAGCTTGCGATGGGGCCGAAGGATCTCCCGCAGCACACCGTCGATGCGAAACCGGATGACCAGCACCCGCTCGAAGGTCTCGATGTGGATGTCGGACGCCTCCTCCTTGATCGCCTCGCTCAACATGGCGTTGATGAGACGGATGATGGGGGCATCATCGTCGGCATCGAGCAGATCCTCACTCTGGGGTAACTCTTCCGCCAGGGCGAAGAAATCCATCTCGTTGCCGAGATCCTCCATCAGCTGACGAGCCTCGGAGGAGTCGCGCTGGTAGTGGGCCATCAGCAGCTCTTCAAACTCGTCGCTCCCCATCTGCTCGATGGCAAAACCGCAACCAGCCACCCGCCGCACTTCCAGCAAGGTCTGGGGGGCGACGCCCTGACGACAGAGCAGCAGTGGTGCACCCTGCCGCTCGGTCAGGATCACCCCGAAGTTGCGGGCGAAGGCGAACGGCAGTTCGGGCAGTTCTGCCGGCAGCTCGCTGTTGTCGAGTTGATAGGCGGCCATCAGGGCTTGCTCTGCACGAAGGGTTGCCCTTGCACCTGAGTCTGCACCTGGCTCTTCACGCCGGTAGCGGTCGACTGTTGCTGCGCCTTCATCAATTCAATCTGCTTTTGTACCTCGGGGGACAACATCACGTCCTGACCATAGGCGGGCAGCACCTGACGCGGGGGCGAAGTGGCATAGCCCTCCTCGGAGGCCAGGTTCAGCTGCTCGGCGCGGAACAGGGTGTACTTGTTGCTGGAGACGCCGGAGTAGACGTTGGCATCTCGCAAGATGGTCGGCCGGATAAACACCATCAGGTTGCGCTTGGAGGTGGTGTTGGAGGTCGAGCGGAACAGATAGCCCAGCACCGGAATATCACCGAGCAGGGGTACCTTGGAGACCTGCTCCTTGGTCTGTTCGTCCATCAGGCCGCCCAGTACCACGGTCTCGCCACTCTTGACCAACACCGCATTCTTGACGGTACGGGTATCGAAGGTGGGGCCGAGATTCGCTGTGCCGGTCGCCTGGGTCTGCGCCACGCTGGAGACCTCCTGCTCGATGTTGAGCAACACCGAATCACCCTCGTTGATCTGGGGCGTCACCACCAGCTTGGTGCCCACCGTCTTGCGCTCTATGGTGTTGAACACCTGATCGCTGGTGGTGGAGCTCTGGGAGCCACTTTGCACCGGCACTTCCTGACCGACGTTGAAGGAGGCTTCCTTGTTGTCCATGGTGACAATACTTGGGGTCGAGAGGATGTCGTTCTTGGTGTTGGTGGAGAGCGCCGTCACCAAAGCTGCCCAGTCTCCCTTGTAGAAGCCGGCCGCCATGCCACTGAAGCTGCTCAGCAGCTTGTCGAGCCCAGCGGTATTGCCGTTATCCTGATAATCCTTGCCCGCGATGATGGCGGGGCCAATGGGCAGACCGGTGTTGGTGAACTGGGTGCCGCCGCCGTTGGCATTGGCCCACTGCACCCCCAGATTCATCCCGTCCCCGTCCTGGATCTCGACGATGATCGCCTCCACCAGCACCTGGGCACGGCGGATATCGAGCTTGGCGATAACCTGCTCCAGCTCGGCCATCACATCCGGCTGGGCAGTGATCACCAGGGCATTGGTGGTCTCGTCGGCCGAGATGGCGAGCTGACCGCCGCCTATGCTGGCGCCACCACCAGTATTGGGAGCCGCGCCGCCGCCCTTCTTGTCGGCCGCGATGCTGGAGCTGACGCCCTTGAGCACATCCACCAGATCCTTGGCCTTGCCATATTTCAGGTAGAAGACCCGGGTGTTGCCCTGGCTCTGCAGATCCCGGTCAAGCTGACGCACCATCTGGATGATGCGGGCCCGCGCCTTGGGCTCGCCGCTAATCACCACCGAGTTGGTACGCTCGTCCGCCACCACCTTGGGGGAGAGCAGCAAGGGAGCGTTGCCGCCCTGATTGCTGCCATCCTTGTTGAGGTTGCTGACGATGCGCACTATCTCGCCGGCGGAGGCGAAGCGCAGCTTGATGATGTCCATGTCCTGGTCACCCGCCTTGTCCACCCGGCGCACCACTTCCACCAGACGATTGACCACGGCGGCGCGACCGGTGATCAGCAGCACGTTGGACGGCTCGTAGTGCACCACGTTACCGCCACCGGCGTTGTCGTTGAGCTGACGCAGCAAGGGGGCGAGCTCGCGCACCGAGACGTTGCGCACCGGTACCACCCGGGTCACCATCTCGTCACCCACGCCGGGATTGCTGTCGTCCACCACCGGGATGGCAGAGGTCTTGGCATCCTTGGAGCGCACCACCTTGAGCACCCCGTTGTTCATCGGCACCACGGCAAAGCCATAGACATCGAGCACACTCAGGAAGAACTGGTAGTACTGATCCTCATTGAGCAAGTCGTAACTGCGGACATTGATCTTGCCGCGCACCGAGGGCTCGATGATGATGGTCTTGTTCAGGTTCTTGCCGACCGTGTTGATGAACTCTTCGATATCGGCATTCTTGAAACTGGCGGCATACTCGGTGGCCCAGGCTGAACCTGCCATCATCAAGGCCGCCGCGACCGTGGCCAAGCGCCAGCCTTTCCCTTTATTTATCATTCTTGGTGCTACTCCAATTCATTATTCTGACAAGCCGACAAAAACGTCATAGAGCTGTCCTTGCCGCTCGACGGTGACGGTCATCTCCTTGGCGCCGGCTATTTGTTGCATAGCCTGCATGGCCTGTGCGTTATCCCGCAGATCCAGACCATTGATGCTGACCGCCAGATCGTTGGCGACCAGTCCGAGTTGATTGAACAGTTCAGGATTGCTGCCCGGGCTGAGGCGGTAGCCAACCATGCGGCCATCTACCCGCACCGGCGAGATGTTGAGGTAATCGGTGATTTTACCGGGGTTACTCATCAATTCGCTGCGAACCGAAGATAACTTACTATCCTGAGGCGCCGCTTTAGGCAAGGGCTTGCCGTATTCTTCCCCATCCAGCATCAGGGTCTCGTCACGGCCATCGCGCGCGATGATGACGCGATCGGCGAATACCTGGCGGATCTTGGCCTGGGTGCCGTCGATGTAATCGTCGATGCCGTAGGAGTTCTGCAGGCCATTGTGAGCGATGATGGCGATGGATTTCGCAGGGTCTGAACTCGCCAGCACCCCGTTGAGCTGAGCGTTGAGCTGGGTCTTGGGGGCATCGGCCGCGACCGCCTGAGCGACCTGGTCAGCCGCCACTTGCGGCGCCTTGCCAAACAGGGATAGACGGCTGACGCTGCTGAGATCGAGCCGGGCAGCATTGGCACCCTGCGCGGCCGTAACCGAGGGCTGCCAGGGGGAATTTTCCACAGTCTGGGTCAGGCTGAATAGACGCCAAGTGAGCCCGGCACACTGCTGGGCCAGCAATAACAGCAACAACCAGAACAGCGGTTGGCTGAGACGGGAGAGTGGCAGGCTGTTGCAACGAGCCAGCAGGGCATTCAATAAATCACCCCTGAGCGGTAGCGTCATGTTTCTCAAAATGCTCTGGCATCCAAATCGGTTGGCTATTGTGTACGGCAATGGACCCAGTGACAACCGACCGGATGGGATGAAGCGGCGAAAATCCAGATTCCGTCACACCCAGCCCGCCAGTTTCTATCCCGGGGCCTGCCTCTGATATAATCAGGCTCCTCTTTCAGCCATCCCGGAGTCGATCCATGCCGAATCCAGCAGAAACCACAACCCAGGTCCGCCTCGACAAATGGTTGTGGGCCGCGCGTTTTTACAAGACCCGCAGCCTGGCCCGGGATCAGATAGATGGTGGCAAGGTGCATTACAATGGCCAGCGCAGCAAACCGGGCAAGGTGGTCGAGGTCGGCGCCCTCATTCGTGTCTGGCAGGGCCAGGACGAGCGGGAAGTCCGGGTGTTGCAGCTCAGCGAGCAGCGCAAATCGGCCCCGCTGGCCCAGCAGCTCTATGAAGAGACCGAAGATAGCCTGAAAAAACGGGCCCAGAACAGCGAGGCCAGGCGCTTCAACAGCCAATTTGCCCCAAGCCCCGAGCGACGTCCCGACAAGCAGGAACGCCGCCAGCTACTCAAGGTCAAACAACATTAATATGCCTTGATGGCCCTTTTATGACGACAGGGGCACGGATAAGTTCCTAACCACCTGTTTAACAATGTGTTTATCAATTTACACCACGAAGACCCTAGGAATGCATGATGAGTAACCAAGATCTCCTGTATCGCTATCTGTTCGAAGAGTACGAAGTGCGGGGGGAACTGGTCCAGTTGGATCGTACTTACCGCCACATCGTGGAAGCCCAGAACTACCCGGTGCAGGTGCAGAAGCTGTTGGGTGAACTGCTGGTCGCCACCAGCCTGCTGACCGCCACCCTCAAGTTCGAAGGCTCCATCACGGTGCAACTGCAAGGGGACGGTCCGGTGCGTCTGGCGGTGATCAACGGTGATCACAACCAGCAATTGCGTGGCGTCGCCCGTTACGAAGGCGAGCTGCCCACTGACGGCAAGCTGCAGAGCCTGGTCGGCAACGGCCAGCTGGTGATCACCATCACCCCGGAGCAGGGCGAGCGCTATCAGGGCATCATCGCCCTCGAAGCTGACACCCTGGCGGGCTGCCTCGAGCAGTACTTCGCCCAGTCCGAACAGCTCGCGACCAAACTCTGGATCCGCACCGGCCATCATGAGGGCGAGCCCCGCGCCGCCGGAATCCTGCTGCAGGCGCTCCCCGCCCAGAGCGAGGATCACAGCGCCGATTTCGATCACCTGACCCAGCTCACCAGCACCATCAAGGATGAAGAGCTTTTTGGCCTGGAAGCCGAAGAGATCCTCTATCGCCTCTATCACCAGGACAAGGTGCGGGTGTTTGATCCCCAGGCCATAGAGTTCCGTTGCACCTGCTCCCGCGCCCGTTGCGAAGGGGCTCTGCTGCAGATAGAGAAAGAAGAAGCAGTGGCCATGGTGCAGGAGCTCGGCAAGATCGACATGCACTGCGATTATTGCGGCGCCGAGTACCAATTCGATGAGATCGACATCGAAACCCTGTTCAGCAGGGCTCCCGATAATGATGCAAACAAGTTACACTAAATGAAGGCGGGCAAAACCCGCCTTTAACTTAAATAACAAAAAAATACCCTATTTTATAAAGTTTGATGGCGATCTCTATAATCTACCACCTAGGTGGTAGCATGAAAGCCAGATAGAACCCTACAAAACCTCTGAACCCAGGAGAACATAATGACTATCGTGGCAACACCCACCCTGGCCCAACAATTACAACTAGACCAGTACGGCATCAAAAACAGCCAAGAAATCGTTCGCAACCCCTCCTATGAGCAGCTTTTCGCCGAAGAGACCCGCCCAGACCTGGAAGGATTCGAGCGGGGCGTCGTCACCGAGCTCGGCGCCGTCAATGTCAACACCGGCATCTTTACCGGCCGTTCCCCAAAAGATAAATATATCGTCAAAGACGCCACTACCCAGAATACTGTGTGGTGGTCTGACCAGGGTAAGAACGATAACAAAGCTCTCAGCCCGGAAGTCTGGTCACATCTGAAATCCCTGGTGACCAAACAGCTCTCCGGCAAGCGCCTGTTTGTGGTGGATGGCTTCTGCGGTGCCAACCCGGATACCCGTCTGGCGGTGCGCGTCATCACCGAGGTGGCCTGGCAGGCTCACTTCGTCAAGAACATGTTCATCCGCCCGAGCGAGGAGGAGCTGAGAAGCTTCAAACCGGACTTCGTGGTGATGAACGGTGCCAAATGCACCAACCCGAACTGGCAGGAACAGGGGCTCAACTCCGAGAACTTCGTCGCCTTCAATCTGACCGAGGGCATTCAGCTCATCGGCGGCACCTGGTACGGTGGCGAGATGAAGAAGGGCATGTTCTCCATGATGAACTACTTCCTGCCCCTGCGCGGCATCGCCTCCATGCACTGCTCCGCCAACGTGGGTCAGGACGGCGACGTGGCCATCTTCTTCGGCCTGTCCGGCACCGGCAAGACCACCCTCTCCACCGATCCCAAGCGTGCACTCATCGGCGATGACGAGCACGGCTGGGACGATGACGGTGTGTTCAACTTCGAAGGTGGCTGCTACGCCAAGACCATCAAGCTCTCCAAAGAGGCCGAGCCGGACATCTTCAACGCCATCCGTCGTGATGCGCTGCTGGAGAACGTGACGGTGGCGGATGACGGCACCATCGATTTCAACGATGGCTCCCGTACCGAGAACACCCGGGTCTCCTACCCCATCTACCACATCGAGAACATCGTCAAGCCGGTCTCCAAGGCGGGTCATGCCAACAAGGTGATCTTCCTGACCGCCGATGCCTTCGGGGTGCTGCCTCCGGTCGCCAAGCTGACCAAGGAGCAGACAAAGTACCACTTCCTGTCTGGCTTCACCGCCAAGCTGGCCGGTACCGAGCGTGGCATCACCGAGCCGACGCCCACCTTCTCCTCCTGCTTCGGTGCAGCCTTCCTCAGCCTGCACCCGACCAAGTACGGTCAGGAACTGGTGAAGCGGATGGAAGCATCGGGCGCCGAAGCCTATCTGGTCAACACCGGCTGGAATGGCACCGGCAAACGGATCTCCATCAAGGATACCCGCGCCATCATCGACGCCATTCTCGATGGCTCCATCGAGCAGGCCCAGACCAAGGTGCTGCCTATCTTCAACCTGGAAGTACCGACCGAGTTGCATGATGTGAACCCGGCCATTCTCGACCCGCGTGATACTTATGCCGATAAGGCGCAGTGGGATGCCAAGGCGGTGGATCTGGCGGGACGCTTTATCAAGAACTTCGAGCGCTTCACCGACACCGACGAGGGCAAACGCCTGGTCGCTGCGGGCCCGCAGCTGTAATCCAGCGCCGATAATTCTTCACAATCTCATACCGGTCAGCCTCGCTGGCCGGTATTTTTTTAGCCGAACTGCGGCGTTTGGCTCCCGCCATGCCTTGCCTCGCCGACGGTTGCGCGTTAGATTCAACCAAACTTTATACAATATACAATTTTGTAACGACTCCCCGTGACCCGAGCATGAACCCACCCTATCAGACCCGCACCCAGATGGTGATGGATAACCTCCGTGGCCGAATCCTGCGTGGCGAATTCCCCGCTGGCGCCCCCCTGCGCCAGGATGCCATCGCCAAGGAGCTGGCGGTGAGCCGCATTCCGGTACGCGAGGCCCTGATGCAGTTGGAGGCGCAGGGACTGGTGAAATTCGAGGCCCATCGCGGCGCCGTGGTCACCATGCTGGATGCCTCCGCCATCGAGGAGCTCTTTTATTTGCGAGCCCTGCTGGAAGCCGATACCCTGTTCCACGCCGTCGACCTGATGACGGAGGAGACCTTCGCTGAGGCGCAGGCCATCCTGGCCCAGTTTGACCTGGCGCTGGAGTCCGGCACCCAGATCGAACACTGGGCCGAGTTGAATCATCGTTTTCACGCCACCCTCTATCAGGCCGCCAATCGTCCCCAGGCACTGGAGCTGATCGCCCAGATCAATCTGAGCTGTGATCGCTACGTGCGCTTCGAGCTGCTGTTTGCCCAAGGCGGGGTGGACAAGGCCGAGCGCGAACACGCCAAGCTGCTGGAATTGTGCCGGGCCCGTCGCAAACACGAAGCCGTGGTCCTGCTCAAACAACATATCGAGGCGGCTGGCCAGTCAATCAAACAGATCCTGGCCGGCAGTCACCATCAGTGAACACTCACATCACCACAATCTGGCATTAACGACATGAACCATTTCGAGATTATTGAAACCCGCGTCGCCCAAGTCAGGGCCACCCTGGCCGCGCAAGAGCTGGACGCCTTCATCGTTCCCCACGACGACGAACACCTGGGAGAGTACATCCCCGCCTACGCCGAGCGTCTGGACTGGATCACGGGTTTCAACGGCTCCGCCGGACTCGCCATCATCATGGCGCAGCGGGCGGCCCTGTTCATCGACGGTCGTTACACGGTGCAAGCTCGCATGCAAGCACCGGCCGAGCTGTTTGAGTTCCTCCATCTCAACGAAGATCCCCATGTACAGTGGCTGGCAGAGCAGCTGCCTGCAGGCTCCCGGGTCGGTTTCGATGCCCGTCTGCACAGCCTGGCCTGGTACCAGAATGCCAAGGCAGTGCTGACCGAGCGCGGCATCGAGCTGGTGCGAGTCAACGAGAACCCCATCGACCTGCACTGGCGCGATCGCCCGGCGCCGACCAAGACGTCGGTCATCCTCTACAGCGAGGAGCTGGCGGGTCAATCGAGCCAGGCCAAACGTGAACTGTTGGCAAGCGATCTGCGCAAGCGCGGCCTGGACGCGGTGCTGCTGACCCAGGCCGAGCCCATCAACTGGCTGCTCAACCTGCGCGGTCGTGACGTAGAGCGCCTGCCAGTGGTGCTGGGCTTTGCCGTGCTCTACGCCAACACCAGCATGGATTTCTTCGTCGATACCGACAAGATCGACTGCGTCGCCTTCTCCCGCCACGTGGGGCAGGATGTCTCCGTCTATCCGATCGACAAGTTGAGCGACGTGCTGCAGCGCATCGGGGAAGATCAGCAGAAGGTGCTGGCCGACCCGAACACCGCCAACGCCTGGACCCAGCTCATCATGGAAGAAGCCGGTGCCATCCTGGTGGCGGGCCAGGATCCCACCATGTTACCCAAGGCCTGCAAGAACGAGACTGAGCTGGCTGGCATGCAGCGCGCCCACCTGCGTGATGGCGTCGCCGTCACCCGCTTCCTCGCCTGGCTGGATCGGCTGATCGCCTCCGGCGAGTTCGACGGCGTGGATGAAGGCACCCTGGCCGATCGGCTGGAAGCCTTCCGCCGCGAGCAGGATCACTATGTGGAACCGAGCTTCGACACCATCTCGGCGCTCGGCCCCAACGCCGCCATGTGTCATTACCGTCACACCAACGGTGTGCCGCGCGCCTTCGGTCAGGACAGCATCTATCTGGTGGACTCCGGTGCCCAGTATCTGGATGGCACCACCGACATCACCCGCACCGTCAAGGTGGGTGAGGTAACCGACGAGCACAAGGCCATGTTCACCCGGGTACTGCAGGGTCACATCGCGCTGGATCAGGCTCGCTTCCCGCGCGGCACCGCCGGCATCCAGCTCGATGTGCTGGCTCGCATGCCCCTGTGGCAGGCCGGTTACAACTACGACCACGGCACCGGTCACGGCGTCGGCCACTTCCTGAGCGTGCACGAGGGTCCGCAGCGCATCGCCCCCAAGGGCAGCCTGGTGGCACTGCAACCGGGTATGGTGCTCTCCAACGAGCCTGGCTACTACCGGGAAGATGCATTCGGGATCCGCTGTGAAAACCTGGTGGTCGTAACCGAGCAGGAGCCACGCGGCGAGTTGCCGATGCTGGGTTTCGAGCGGCTGACCTATGTCCCCTTCGATACCCGCCTCATCGATCGCAGCCTGTTGAGCCAGGACGAGTTCCGCTGGATCAACGACTACCATGTCGAAGTGTTCCGCCGCCTGAGTCCCTTACTCGAGGGCGAGGATCTCGCCTGGCTGGAGCAGGCGACCAGCCTCATCTAATCGCAGACAATCGAGGTTGTCTGATGACACAGGGCCTAAGGGCCCTGTTTTTTTGTCCCGGCTTTTGACCTGCATCAACACCCTTGCCGAGCAGGTCAGGACAATGACCGCCATGAACTCCAATCACCCAGGCACTCGTCGCAGTGCAGGTGCCAGCCAGGCACCCGAGCATCCCAGGCTCAGGCGGGAGCGGTTGACGGTCAGCGCCATGATCCGCCTCTACTGCAACCATCATCACCATGACGACTGCCGCCACTGCCAGCAGTTGCGAGAATTTGCCCATCAGCGCCTGCGTCGCTGCCGCTATGGCCATAGCCACAAGCCGACCTGTGCCAAGTGCGACATCCACTGCTATGCCCCCGCCATGCGCAAACAGATCCAGCTGATCATGAAGTGGAGCGGCCCGCGCATGCTGTGGCGCCATCCCTGGCTCGCCTTGTGCCATCTGCTGGACAGCCGCCGCAAGCCCCCCAAACGCCCTCATGGCCGACCGCTACCGCCCTGATGGCATGATGTGCTTCGCCAGCACACGGCTTGCATCGCGCCAAATGGCTCACTACCCTGTGGTTCTTTTGACTGCCAAGCGCAGCGCACAGGACAACAGGAGCCAAGATGCACCAGCCCCCCGTTTTGAGAGTGGCCCGCCACACCGACATGCATGCCATCTGGCAGATCGATGTCGACGTCTTCGGGGAAGATGTCTATCCCGGCTTCTTCTTCCGCCAAGCCATGGACTTGTGGCCCGAGCTGTTGCTGGTTGCCGAACTCGATGGCAAGCTGCTTGGCTATGCCCTTGGTGGATTGGGACAGGATCGGTCGCAAGGCTGGCTGCTCTCCCTGGCCGTGTTGCCAGAGGCTCGCGGCTTCGGCCTTGCCGAGCGCATGATGCTGCAGATGGAGCAGGCACTTGCCAATGCGCGGGCCGAGCGGGTTCGACTGACCGTTGACCCGGCCAATCCGGCCCAGCGCCTCTATTTTCGCCTCGGCTATGCACAGCTGAGCGAGGAGCCGGGCTATTTTGGTCCGGGTGAGGACCGATTGCTGCTGGAAAAACGACTGGCCTGATACGCATCCAGAAGGGCTGCGTTCTGCGTATCACATACTGGCCTGATACACATCCAGAAGGGCTTCGTTCTGCGTATCACATGCTGGCCTGATACACATCCAGAAGGGCGACGTTCTGCGTATCACATGCTGGCCTGATACACATCCAGAAGGGCGACGTTCTGCGTATCACATAATTGGTTACACTTTGCGGGTTTCCTGCACAATCCGGTTGGCGTAAAGTCAGGCTCAACAACCAGATTAATTAGATGCCCGCCCAGGAGGCTCATCATGTTGAAACATATTGCTCTCGTTACCCTGCTGGCCGCCACTACCGCCATCACGGGTTGTGCCAACAGCGACGTCTACTCTGGCGATGTCTACACCAAGGACCGCGCCAAGCAAGTGCAGACCGTCAGCTATGGCACCATCCTCTCCACCCGCCCGGTCAAGATCCAGGGTGAAGATAACGCCATTCTCGGTACTATCGGGGGCGCCGTAGTCGGTGGCCTGCTCGGCAGCACCATAGGCGGGGGTCGGGGCAGTGACATCGCCGCCGCCGGGGGCGCCATCGCAGGTGCCGCCGCGGGCAAGGCCGCCGGAGACAAATTGAACCAGGTCGACGGGGTCGAACTCGAGATCAAGAAAGAGAATGGTGAGTCCATCGTGGTGGTACAAAAAGCCAGCCCGACCTTCGTACCGGGTGCTCGCGTTCGCATGACCCAGGGCAACGGCAGCATCAACGTGGCCGTGGTGAACTGATCCCGGCCAAAGAACCTATGAGGCCAACGACCGCACTGGCCAGATGGAAATCAGAGACAAAAAAGGTGAGCCTAGGCTCACCTTTTTACTACCAGCCTTTTACTGTCTGCCGGACCTCAATGGCCCAGATGCAGCCAGGCCGCGATGGCCAGTTGCAATCGAACGAGGTCTGCATGGTGCAGCAGGGCCAACAATGTCTCATCCTCGCCCGCCGCCTGTGCCAGCACGTCATGCTGGATCAGCAGCGCAGCCAGCCAGGGTGGCGCCACCGCCAGGGTCGCCGCCGCCTCCATCAGCAGAGTCGCCCCCTGCAAGAGCCCCTGCCGCGCCTGCTGCCGTTCACTTCCCTCGCTCTCTAGCCAGAGCTGCTCATGGTGCTGCCAATGCTGCAAGCCGAGGGTGATGCAGGCCTCGACGGCGAGTCCGCTGACATCCGGCAGGGGCTGCGCAGCCAGCGGCTTGCCTAGCCCCGCCAGCCGATACCCGCGCTGCGCCTTGGATTGTGCCCCCAGCCTGACACCGCCCAGCCCGGCCAGCCGCTCTGCCAGTCCAAACAGGGCCTGGGCACTACCGGACTTGAGCTCCAGCTCCAGCTCGTCGATCTCGCTGCGACCCAGCGAGCCGACGATATCCCCCCGATCCCAGGCCAGCTCGATCTGTGCCCCTTCAAAGGCGATCAGCCAGTGCTTGCGCTCAAAGTCGGTTCGAAACTGGGCAACCAGTTTGTCCTGTATGTCGTCACGCGCGGCCAGACTCGGCCAGATATCGTCGGGGAAACTGACCAGGGTCGGTAATTCTCCCACCACGGGGGCGTTGTATTCGGGGCGGGCGTGCAATCCCCCCACCACCTGGCCCCGGCATTTGATAGTTTGCTCAGAAAAATTGTCACTGCGGCGAATACGCAATCCCATGTCGAGCCTGCGTAAATCCAGGGTTGGCGTATCGAAATAGACATTGCCGAGCCCGACTTGAGCTGATGAAATAATTTCAAGTGAATTCAGAAGGTTGGAAAGAGGTTCCTGGATGTCGCTGGCGACAAAAAACTTTATCTCGATCTCAGTTTGCATAGTCATTCCGGGCTGGCAGGCAACTTTGGAGGGCATGATCCCGATCGCGAGGATATAATGCCAGCGAAACGTAACGATTAATTCACGGTTTTATTGAGGCCATAGTTCAGTTACCATGCGCCCTTCATAAAATAGTATCGAGTGTTTTTTCACCGACACAGGTTTTGGCCATGCCAGTAAATACTATCCTGGGGCTTTTTGCCAAGTCCCCCATCAAGCCGCTGCAGAAGCATATCGTCAAAGTACATGTGTGCTGCGAGCAGCTCATTCCGTTCTTTGATGCCGTTGCCGAAGACCGCTGGGAAGATGCCGAGAAGATCCGGCAACAGATCGCCCAGCTGGAAAAAGAAGCGGACATCCTCAAACGTGAAATTCGTCTGAAACTGCCCCGCGGCCTGTTTCTGCCGGTCGCTCGTACCGATCTGCTGGAACTGCTGACCCAGCAGGACAAGATTGCCAACCGTGCCAAGGATATTTCCGGCCGCATGCTTGGTCGTAAAATGGAATTCCCCTCCGAGATGCGCGCCGATTTCATGGCCTATCTCAAACGTTGTATCGATGCGACCGCCCAAGCCGAAAAAGCCATCGGAGAACTCGATGAGCTGCTCGAAACCGGCTTTAAAGGACGTGAAGTTGAAATGGTTGCCGAGATGATCCATCAACTGGATCTTATCGAGGACGATACTGACACCATGCAGATCGGGCTGCGCCAACAGCTGCAAGCCGTTGAGCACAAATACAATCCGATCGACGTTATGTTCCTCTACAAGATCCTCGAATGGGTAGGTGACCTGGCTGACCAGGCCGAGCGCGTTGGCGCCCGTCTGGAACTGATGCTGGCTCGTTCGTAATCGACTGACTGGGTAAACACTACTAATGGACATTATCGCAAATTACGGCACCACTCTGGTGCTCGTGGCGGCCTTGTTCGGCTTTTTGATGGCCTGGGGTATTGGTGCGAACGACGTCGCCAACGCCATGGGCACATCGGTCGGCACCAAATCCCTGACCATTCGTCAGGCGATCATCATCGCCATGATCTTCGAGTTTGCCGGTGCCTATCTGGCCGGTGGCGAGGTCACGGCGACTATCCGTAACGGTATCATCGATACCAATGCCTTCTCCGATACCCCGGACTTGCTGGTGCTCGGCATGATTGCCTCCCTGCTGGCGGCGGGTCTCTGGTTGATCCTGGCCTCTTACTTTGGCTGGCCCGTCTCCACCACCCACTCCATCATCGGTGCCATCGTCGGCTTCGCCGTGGTGAGTGTCGGTCCGGAAGCGGTGCAATGGAGCAAGTTTGGCGGCATCGTCGGCTCCTGGATAGTCACCCCGGCCATCTCGGGCATCATCGCCTACTTCATGTTCATCAGCGTGCAGAAGCTCATCTTCAACACCGATGATCCGCTGGCCAACGCCAAGCGCTACGTGCCGTTCTATATGTTCCTGACCGCGCTGGTCATCTGCCTGGTCACCATCAAGAAAGGGCTGACCCACGTCGGTCTGCACCTGAGTGACGGCGAGGGGATCCTGCTCTCCGTCGCCATCTCGGTGGCGCTCTCCATCGCGGGCTGGTTCTATATTCGTGGCCAGCAGTACAACCCGCAGGATGACAACAAGATGCACTTCGCCAACGTGGAGAAGGTATTCGGCATCCTGATGGTGATCACCGCCTGCGCCATGGCCTTCGCTCACGGCTCCAATGACGTGGCCAACGCCATAGGCCCGCTCTCCGCCGTGGTCTCCACCGTGGAAAGCGCCGGCCAGATCACCGGCAACTCCCACATCGCCTGGTGGATCCTGCCGCTCGGCGGCATCGGCATCGTCATCGGCCTCGCCACCATGGGTGAGAAGGTGATGGCGACCGTGGGCACGGGTATCACTCACCTGACCCCGAGCCGTGGCTTTGCCGCCCAGCTGGCCACTGCCGCCACCGTGGTGATCGCCTCCGGTACCGGTCTGCCCATCTCCACCACCCAGACTCTGGTCGGTGCCGTGATGGGGGTCGGTCTGGCCCGTGGCATTGCTGCCCTGAACCTCGGCGTGCTGCGCAACATCGTGGTCTCCTGGGTCATCACCCTGCCCGCCGGCGCCATCCTGGCCATCGCCATCTTCTACGTGCTGCAGGCCTGCTTCTCTTAACGCGCCTCGCAACAAAAAGCCCGGGTCAATGACCCGGGCTTTTTTATGCCTTCTGCTGCCTCAATCGGCCGTTCTCGCTTTATAAGCCAACCACAGCAGATGGTTTATTCTTCTGTGTGGCCTATATGCAGAAAATTCAGCTACCACCATCGATGGTGACGACCCTATGGGCTCACTCCTCGATAAAGGTCCACTCGTCGTGTACCCGGCTGATGGCATCGAGCCGCCGTTTGGCGAGCTGTTCGCGGATCTCTTCCCCCTTGAACCCCGCCGCCACTATATCTTTGACCGGCACCAGCTGGGCTGCGGCGAGCGCCTGGGCCACATAATCCGGCTCGGCATAGACCCGCTCTTCGAAGCCGGTACGACCGTGAAAATCGGCGCGGCAGGTATCGAGCAGCTGGGCGAAACGCTCTGGCCTGCGCCAGGCATCCGCCTTGTCAAACAGCTTGAGCAGGGTTGCCGGCTTGAGTTCAAACGCGATGTGGATCTGGGTGTGCAGATCGCTCACCAGCAGCGCCAGATCCCGGCAGTCGTTCGGCACCCTGAACCGTTCGCAGAAATCCCGAATGAGCGGCAAGCCTTTCTGACCGTGACCGTGATGGCTCGGCCAGAACGCTGGCGGCGTCAGCCCCTTGCCAAAATCGTGACAGAGGGCGGCGAAGCGTACCGCCAACTCGGGGGAGCGCAAACAAGCCTGCTCCAGCACCATCATGGTGTGGATGCCGGTATCGATCTCCGGGTGCCACTTGGCCGGCGCCGGCACCCCGAACAGCGCATCCAGCTCGGGGAACAGCGCCTTGAGGGCGCCGCATTCGCGCAGCACCTCGAAGAAGACCCTGGGGGTCTGCCCCAACAGCACCTTCTCCAGCTCCTTCCAGACCCGCTCCGGGGTCAGGTGGGCGAGCTCGCCCGCCTCCGCCATCTCCCGCATCAGCGCCAGCGTCTCGGGCGCGACTGTGAACCCCTGGGCATGGAAGCGGGCGGCGAAGCGGGCGACCCGCAGGATGCGCAGGGGATCTTCGGCGAAGGCCGGGGAGACGTGACGCAGCAGCCGGGCTTCCAGATCTTGCAGGCCACCATAGGGGTCGTGCAGCTGGCCGTTCTCATCCTCGGCGATGGCGTTGACGGTAAGATCCCGACGCAGCAAGTCCTGCTCCAAGGTGACGCTCGGGTCGGCGTGGCAGACAAACCCGGTATAACCCTGGCCCTGTTTGCGCTCGGTGCGCGCCAGCGCGTACTCCTGCTGGGTCTTGGGATGGAGAAATACCGGGAAGTCACGGCCAACCTGGGAGAAGCCAAGATCCAGCATCTGTTGCACGGTGGCACCCACCACCAGGTGATCCCGGTCGCCCTGTGGCAATCCCAACAGGCGATCCCGCACCGCCCCTCCAACCAGATAAGTCTGCACGCGCACTCTCCCTCAATAAACCTGTCTCGATGATACCGCTTTTGGCCGCCGGACACGACGGCCCCCTTATCAAGGAGGTCGATGGCCCCGTCCCACTCAGTGACCGGAGCAACCCGAACACAGGGGGCGGAGCAAGGAGCTACCCCCATCGTTTTCGCCTCGGATCCTGTCAATTATCCGACCCCGATCACCCTAGCCGTTTGGGTCGCCGGGTATCCTGCCCCTCTTATGGTATCCGGGTCTTTGACATCCCTCTGGGGAGGCTTTAACCTGCCGCCCATAACAATGGAATGGATCCTTATGTACACACAGTTCTTCGGTCTGTCGGAGCCGCCGTTCTCCATCTCGCCCAACCCCAAATACCTCTACATGAGCGAACGCCACGCAGAGGCTCTGGCCCACCTCAACTACGGGTTGCAGGATGGGGGAGGCTTTGTGCTGCTCACCGGCGAAGTGGGTACGGGCAAGACCACCGTCTCCCGCTGTCTGTTGCAGCAGTTGCCGGCCGACACCGAGATCGCCTACATCCTCAATCCCTCCCTGACCGAGCGGGATCTGCTGGCGGCCATCTGTGACGAATTCCAGCTCCCCTATGAGAAAGACGCCGGCCTCAAGCCGCTGTTCGACCTCATCCGCGATCACCTGCTGGCCAACCTGGCGGCAGGCAAACGTACTGTGGTACTGGTGGATGAAGCGCAGCATCTTCTGCCAGGCGTACTGGAACAGCTACGTCTGCTCACCAATCTCGAAACCGATGAGAAGAAACTGCTGCAAGTCGTGCTCATCGGTCAGCCCGAGTTGCAACAGATGTTGCGCCAGCCCCTGCTGCGCCAGCTGGCTCAGCGCATCACCGCCCGCTATCACCTGCTGCCGCTGTCGCGCCAGGACGTGGACGCCTATGTGCGCTTCCGCCTGCAGGTGGCGGGGTGCATTCAGCCCATCTTTACCCCCAAGGCGATCCAGACCCTGCATCGCCTCTCCGGTGGCATCCCGCGCCTCATCAACCTCATCTGTGATCGCGCCCTGATCGCCGCCTTCGCCCGTGGCAGCCACAAGATAGTGCACGGCGACATCAGCCTTGCCGCCTATGAGGTGAGTGGCATCCGCGACGAGGGCAGCTGGCAATCCGGTCTCACCGTCGCGCTGGTGGGAGCCCTGCTGGTCGCCGCCGGCTGGTGGAGCTGGCAGTTGTTCGGGGTCTTCCCCGCCCGGCCTTTGGTCAAGGTAGAAGTGCCGGTCAAGGTGGACGACACCCCGGAGCAGCAGGAGCAGCTGACCCGCGCCATCAATCAGGCGCTGGAACCGGATATCGCCATGCAGAATCTCTACAAGGTGTGGGGCTACCAGGCCGAGCTGGAGGAGGCAACCTGCGACAGCGCGCCACGCGCGGGCCTGCGCTGCCAGGAGGGCGATGCCTCCCTTGCCGAGCTGCAGGCGCTGCAGCACCCGGCCCTCATCAGCCTGACCGATGAGACCGGTGGCCTCTACTACGCCACCCTGGTGAGCCTGGGGGCGGACAAGGCTTCCCTGCTCATCGGTAACCAGAGCTGGCAGGTGGACCGGCAGTGGCTGTCGGATGTCTGGGGTGGCAGTTACACCCTGCTGTGGCGCATGCCCAAGGGTGGCGTCACCCTGATCGGCAACAATGCCGGCGGGGCCCAGGTACAGTGGCTGGACAATGCCTTGAGCCGCGCCATGCAGCAACCGGATCGCAAGGTGAGCCGCTTCGATGCCGAGCTCAAGAACAAATTGCAGCAGTTCCAGCGTGAGCAGGGACTGACCCCGGATGGCATCGCCGGCAGCAATACCCTGCTGCGCCTGAATGTGCAGGCCGGTGAGCCCATGCCCAAATTGGAAGATGAGTCACTGCGCGACAGCACACCGGTCAAACTGGATGCCATGGCAGATGAGTCCATCTCCCCCTTGTCCGAGGAGGCGTCCTGATGTCTACCCTGCTCAAAGCCCTGCGCCGGGCCGATCAGCCCCAGTTCACGCCCCACATGCCGCTCATGGGTCTGTCCGTGAGCCGGGAGGAGGAGCCAAACCGTCGCTGGATCTGGTGGCTGCTGGCACCCCTCGCCCTGCTGATGGGCGCGGGTGCCAACTATGGCTGGCACCTGCTCAATCTCAAACCCATCGAACAACAGGTCGAGGTGAAAGAGGTGATCACCCCGCCCTTCGTGCGGGTCGAGCCCAAGCCGATGATCACCCGTCCCCTGCCGCCCCCGCTGCCAGAACCCGTGGTGATCCCCAAGGCCACCGTCGCGGCGCCCGCCACGGCGGTGCCAGGCAATCACGGCCAGAGCCTGGCCGAGCGCATCATGATGGCCCTCAACAACACCCCGCTGCAGGAAGAGATGGCCGCGCCACAAGCTCAGGCCGAAACCCAGGCCATGCCGCTCAGCGCCCTGCCGCCAGCCCTGTTGCAGCAGGTGCCGCCGCTGACCTATGGCGCCCACAACTACTCCTCCGATCCGGCCAAACGGGCCGTGGTGCTCAACGGACGGGAGCTACGCGAAGGGAGCGAAGTCGCCCCCGGCGTGGCCCTGGTCGCCATCGCCCAGGATTACATTATCCTGCAGGTCGGCAACCAGCATGCCAGCCTCAAGGCGCTGCAAGACTGGCAGGGTTAATAACACATCGAACTGGCCAGCCTCGCTGGCCAGCCACCGACAGCAAGAGGGAGCCTGAGAGCTCCCCTTTTTAATCGACAAAAATGAGTATAATGTGAGCAACTCAGACAACGCGACGTTCGCCACCCGGATCCTGGATTGGTACCAGATCCATGGCCGCAAGACCCTGCCCTGGCAGCAAGACAAGACCCCCTATCGGGTCTGGATCTCCGAGATCATGCTGCAACAGACCCAGGTCGCCACGGTGATCCCCTATTACCAGCGCTTTATGGCCCGCTTCCCCGACGTGCTGGCACTGGCCGACGCGCCCATCGACGAGGTGCTGCACCACTGGACCGGGCTCGGCTATTACGCCCGTGCCCGCAACCTGCACAAGGCGGCCCAGACTATCCGCGATCAGCACGGCGGACTGTTCCCGGAGCGGTTGGAAGAGGTGATGGCGCTGCCCGGTATCGGCCGCTCCACCGCCGGCGCAGTGCTCTCCCTCTCGCTTGGCCAACCCCACGCCATCCTGGATGGCAACGTGAAACGGGTGCTCACCCGCTGGCTGGCGCTACCGGGCTGGCCCGGTCAGAAACAGGTGGAAAACGATCTGTGGGAGCTGGCGACCCGCCTCACGCCCAAGCTGGGCGTCGCCCACTACAACCAGGCCATGATGGACATGGGCGCCACCGTCTGTACCCGCAGCAAGCCCGCCTGCGCGCGCTGCCCGGTCCAGGCCGATTGCCAGGGGCTGTCGCAGGGCAATCCCACCGCCTACCCCAACAGCAAACCGAAGAAGAGCATTCCGGCCCGCACCGGCATCATGCTGCTCATTCGCCACGGCGATCAGTTGCTGCTGGAGAAGCGGCCACCGCAGGGGATCTGGGGCGGGCTCTACTGCTTCCCGCAGGTGGAGTCACAGGTCGAGATTGAGGGACGCTTGCAGGCACTGGGGCTGAGCGGCAGCGACTACCGGGAACTCCCTGGTTTTCGGCACACTTTCAGTCACTTCCACCTCGATATTCAGCCCATACTGATCGAAATCGCTGCCCCTGTGCCCCCGCTGCTCATGGAAGCGGATTCTCGACTCTGGTATAACTTACGCCATCCTGCCGAGGTGGGGCTGGCGGCCGCCACAGCCCGTCTGCTCGCCTACCCGGACTTACAACCCTGACTTGCAACCATAGAGGTCAACATGAGCCGTACCGTATTTTGTCAGCGTCTGAAAAAAGAGGGGCCTGGCCTGGATTTCCAACTCTATCCCGGCGAGCTCGGCAAGCGCATCTTTGACAACATCAGCAAGGAAGCCTGGACCGAATGGCAGAAGAAGCAGGTGATGCTGATCAACGAGAAGAAGCTGAACATGATGAACCTCGAGCATCGTCAGCTGCTGGAAAAAGAGATGGTGAGCTACCTGTTTGAAGCGGGTGAAGTGGCCATCGACGGTTATACCCCGCCCAGCCAATAAGTTGGCGCTGTGATCTAGGGTGTGCTCATCGAGGGTCACATCTCCCACGTAGCCAATGAAATGAATTGTCCCTGTGAGCAAGGCGAGGATACCTACCGTTGACCATCGACGGTTATGCCTCCCTTAGCCCACAGCAATGAGTGACGGGCGGCCCCGCCGCCCAGTTTGAGGATCTTATGGGTCGAATTTTTTGGCTGCTGTGCGCCGTGCTGTTGCTCTCTGCCTGCTCCTCGTCTCCCAAGCCCAGTGATGAAGACGAGGATCTGGTCAACGGCAAGGACACCCGCGGCTTCGAACACATGATCAGTGCGCTCTCCCATAACGTGAACGAGATATGGGGACGCGAGGCGCTGTTTGCGGGCAAGTTTGACTACGTCAAATACACGGATCAGTACAAGAGCCGGGCCCACATCGACTTCGCCAGCGGCCACATCATGGTAGAGACCGTCTCCGGGATCGATCCCCGCGCCCACCTGCGCCGCGCCATCATAGAGACACTGCTGACCCCGGACGATCCGGCGGAAGTGGATCTCTACTCCGACCGGGAGATCCTGCCCGGTGGCGAGCCTTTCCTCTATGGCCAAGTGCTGGACAATCAGGGCCAGCCGATCCGCTCCGACTGGCGCGCCGAACGCTATGCCGACTATCTGCTCAGCACGGCGATGAAGAAGCGCACCCTGGGTATTCGCAACATCTTCTTCGTCGACATCCCCATGGTGGCCAACCATGAGGACAGGCGCGGCTACAAGTACGCCAGCATCATCCGCGATGCCTCCCGCAAGTACGGGGTCGCCGAGAGCCTGATCTACGCGGTGATCAAGACCGAGAGCAGCTTCAACCCCTACGCGGTCAGCCACGCCAACGCCTATGGCCTGATGCAGGTGATCCCGGCCACCGCCGGACGGGACGTCTATGTGCGGGTGAAGGGCAAGAATGGCCAGCCGACCCGGGAGGACCTGTTCAATCCGGCCTACAACATCGACGTGGGCACGGCTTATCTGCACCTGCTGCAGACGGTCTATCTGGTGGATATTCAGGATCCGCAGTCTCGCCGCTACGCGGTGATCTCCGCCTACAACGGCGGGGCCGGCGGGGTACTCAATACCTTCTCCAGCAACCGTAAGGTAGCGCCGGACATGATCAACCGGCTCTCGCCAGAGGCGGTTTATCAGGTGCTGACCGAGCGCCATCCCAAGGCGGAAGCGCGCCGCTATCTCTACAAGGTCAATCAGGCTGAGAAGGGGTTCAAGCGTACCGTTGCCAGTCGGGCGGGCTGACGGTATCCAAAAACAAGAAGGGCGCTCATGGAGCGCCCTTCTTTTATCTGATGCAGTGCCGTCATCACCCTTACTTGGCGATGAAGCCACCCTTGCTCGGTGCCGCGGCGCCAACCTTCTCCAGGCTCTTGACCTCCACTTCGGTCTTGTTCCAGCTGTGGTCAACCTCACCACGGATACGGATCAGATCGTTCGGTCCCACTTCGGTGCCACGCCACACATCCTGATCCACTTCCACTTCCACCTCACCGCTGGTATCGCGGAACATGTAGTTCTCGCCACCCAGGTGCTTGACCAGATTGCCTTCCAGGGTTACCCAGTTGTCATCGGCCACGTCTTTCAACTGTGCGACCGAGACCTTGTTCTGCTCCTGCGGGCCTGTGTAGGCCGCCATGGCGAAAGAGGATACGGACATCAGGGCCACCAGGCCGATTACGCTAGCTTTGTTCATTTCATGCTCCTGTCTTTGCGGTATGAGGTCATATTGCCCCTTCCTTCGTGAAACAAACGTGAAGCGCACCCCATCTGGGGGAGTCGAGTGTGACCGTAATCGATTTAATCGACATGCCTTACTGCGAAATTTAATTCGGCTTAATACCCTGCGACGTGGCAAATCGGGTCCCCAGCCCGGCTTGCCGCTTCGAGGAAAAGCCTGCAGGCACTACCTGCACCCATGTAACGAGAACAACAATATGAAAAAATGGCTTGTGTGTTTACTGGGACTCTTCGCGCTGACCATCCAGGCAGCCGAGAGTCGTCCCGCCTTCTCCCGCATCGTGATGTTCGGCGATAGCTTGTCCGATACCGGCAAGATGTATGGCAAGATGCGCGGTTATCTCCCCTCCAGCCCACCCTATTACCAGGGTCGCTTCTCCAACGGTCCGGTCTGGCTGGAGCAGCTGCCCCAGCATTTCCCGGGACTGAAGATAGCCAACGAGGCGGAAGGCGGTGCCACCGCTGTGGCATACAACAAGATCTCCTGGAATCCCAAGTATCAGGTCATCAACAATCTGGACTACGAGATCACCCAGTTCCTGGAGAAAGACAGCTTCAAACCTGACGATCTGGTGATCCTCTGGGTCGGCGCCAACGACTATCTGGCCTATGGCTGGAACACGGAGCAGGATGCCAAGCGGGTGCGTGACGTCATCAGCGACTCGGCGAATCGTCTGGTGCTGAACGGTGCGAAGCAGGTGCTGCTGTTCAACCTGCCGGATCTCGGCCAGAACCCGTCGGCCCGCAGCCAGAAAGTGGTGGCCGCGGCCAGCCATGTTTCGTCCTATCACAACGAACTGCTGCTGAACCTGGCTCGCCAGCTGGCGCCCACCGGCCTGGTGAAGCTGTTCGAGATCGACAAGCAGTTCGCCGAGATGCTGCGTGAGCCGCAGAACTTCGGCCTGAGCGACATCGAGAATGCCTGCTACGGCGGTAGCTATGTGTGGAAACCTTTCTCTTCCCGCAGCGCCAGCACTGACAGCCAGCTCTCGGCCTTCAGCGAGCCTGAGCGCCTCGCCATCGCAGGCAACCCCTTGCTGGCCCAGGCCGTTGCCAGCCCGATGGCACGCCGCAGCGCAGGCGAGCTCAACTGTGAAGGCAAGATGTTCTGGGATCAAGTCCATCCGACCACGGTCGTGCACGCAGCCTTGAGCGAACGAGCCGCCGCCTTCATCGAGCAGGAGTATGAATTCATCGCCCAGTGATGATGCCCAGGCCGACACGCTCTGTCGGCCTTTTTATGAACGCCCCTCTTGCTCGCAAAACAAACAACTCATATGACACCCGTCACAAATCGGAGCCATAGTGCCCCCTCCCCTCCGCTAACTCCTCTATGATGCAAATCGATATCACAATATGTTTTATATCAGTTGCTTGTGGTTCAAAAAAAACGGGCTACGCTTAAACATGTTGTGACTGGACACAGGCTCAACCCATGAGGTGAGGCGATACCGATTCGATCTCTCCCACAGATAAAATTGCAGAGGCTTCATATGAATAAAACACTGATTACCTTACTGGTTTCAGGCTTGCTTGCGGCCAACGCTCAGGCAGCCGGACAAGATAACACCTGGTATGGCGGTGCCAAATTGGGTTGGTCCAACTTCTACGGCGTCGACGAGAGCAACAGCATCCTCTCCACCGATGAGGACAACGACGAAGTCGGGGCCGGTCTCTTCGGCGGCTACCAGATCAACCGGAACCTGGGCATCGAACTGGGTTACGACTATCTGGGCAAATACAAATACAGCGGTACCCGCAACGCCGCGGCCTTCAATGATTCAGTCGAAGCTCAACTTGCCCAGTTGACCCTGAAGCTGGGCTTCCCGGTCACTGAGAGCCTGGATCTCTACGGTCGCCTCGGTGGCGGCTATGGCTGGACCAGCAGCGATGCGCTGGGCAGCGACAGCCGCGGGACCTTCATCGGCGCACTGGGTGCCGAATATGCTCTCAACCTGGACTGGGCCGCCCGCCTCGAATATCAATACAGCACCCCCTATGGCAGCCGTGATGATACCGGTCTGCGCATGGACAACGGCCTGCTCTCCCTGGCGGCCGTCTATCGCTTCGGTCAGGTCGCGGCGGCACTGCCGGTCGCGGCCCCGGCTCCTGCACCAGAACCCGTCGTAGTCGACAAGCAGTTCACCCTGAGCTCAGACGTGCTGTTTGACTTCAACAAGGCCACCCTCAAACCGGCCGCCGGCCAAGCTCTGGATACCCTGTATAGCCAGATTGAAGAAGCCAGACCCAAGGATGGCTCCGCCACCGTCATCGGCTACACCGACCGTATCGGCTCCGATGCCTATAACCAGAAGCTGTCTGAACAGCGCGCCCAGACAGTCGCCAACTACCTGATTGGCAAGGGCTTACCTGCCGGCAAGGTGAACGTGGAAGGGCATGGCAAGAACAATCCGATTACCGGCGAGAGCTGCACCAGCAAGTCCAAGCGTGATCTGATCGTCTGCCTGGCCCCGGATCGTCGGGTTGAAGTGAAGGTACAAGGGGTCTCCGAGGTACAACAATAACCTCGCGTCATCCGCACCAAACAAAACGGGAGGCCTTGGCCTCCCGTTTCTTTATTGCCTCATTCAGGCTCGCGTGCGTATGTCAGCCGCTATCTCATCCAGCAGCTGCTGCCAGCCCTGTCCCAGCTCATCCACCAGAGTGCCATAACCATCGGCGGGCAAGACCCGTACTTGCTGGAAGGGCACGTCCCGCAGCACGACTCCATCCTCGGTCAGCAAGCGCCAGCGACCGCTGAGCAAGGCGCGGCCATCGTGGCGCCCCTGGAAGCGTTCCACCGAGATGGTCAGGACGGGCCCCTTGCGGGCTCCGTCCTGACGCACCACCCAACCCGGCAGGCGGCTGGAGAGGCCATCCAGTGTCAGCTGATTGAGCTGAGCATCCAGGGATCCAGCCCAGCGGTGGTACTCGGCAAAGTGCAGTTCATTGCCTTCCAGCTGATAGACCAGGCTGACCCTGTCCAGCTGTCCCGACAGGGCGATGGGCCGCAACACCAGCTGGTGTTGCGGCTGGGTTGCCAGGGTCGGCGCTGGCTGGCTGTCGGCATCGAGGGAGTAGTAATGCAGGCTGGTGGGGGCTGAACTGCAACCCGCCAACAGGCCCAGCAAGGCCAGCGTCATCATCTGTTTTTTCATCATTTTCCTCGCTTGGGCTCTGGGTCCAGGGGACGGGAACGATCGAAGATCAGCGAACTCGGCTGCTCATTCAATGAATGGACCAGGGGTTGTAGCTCTCCCATCAACTGGTTGAGGGATTGCACCGACTGGCGCAGCTCCTGATTGGTCTGGGAGCCGGCATCATAGGTCTGCAACGTCTCCTGCAACTGCTTGAGGCTCTGATTCAGCGACGCCGGCAACTGTTGGGTCGATTGCTGGCCGGTGAACTGCTCCAGGTTCGAGCTCACAGCGCTGACGTGCTTGAGCGTCTTGTCCAGGGTCGCCAGAGTGCTGTTGACCTGGGTCAGCGTGGTTGCCATGTCCATGTCGACGAACTTGTCGAGGATGAGGTTCACCTTCCGCTCTATCTGATCCAGCCCGCCCTGTGCGGTCGGGAACACCTGATAGCCCGCGACTTTAAGCGGCTGGTAGGCGGGCACGTCCGGGTAGAAGTTCAGATCCACCACCTTGCCACCGGTCAGCAGGCTGGAGGTCTTGAGACTGGCCCTCAGACCTTCCTTGAATTGCTTGTTGAACAGGGCACGCCACTGCTCCTTCTCCGCATTGGCGTAGCGGTGAGAGAGCCGCTGCACCTCGATGCGCGCCAGCACCGGGATCTGGCGGCTCTTGAACAGCTGAACCCCCTTGTCGTCGATGAGGTAGGGAGCCGAGATGACGGTACCGACCCGAATACCGCGATATTGCACGGCCGCACCCGGGTGCAGACCGCCCACGTCATTCTCGAACAGGAAGACGTAGTCGATGAACTGATCCAGGCTACCGGCCAGCACGCTCGCCTCATCCTTGAACAGCACGAACTCTTCCTGCTGCTTGACCGGCTCACCCGGCAGCCAGCCAGGTGGCAGCCCCATGGTGATGCCGCCGTTGACCAGACTCTCCAGGGAGTCCATCTTGACCTTCATCCCCTCGCTGCTCATGGAGACCTCGAAGCCTGGGGTCAGCCAGAAGCGGGAGTTGCTACTCACCAGGATGTCATAGGGGGCGTTGATGAAGAGCTGATACTCCATCTCGCTCTTCTCGGGCAGGAACTTGGCCTCCTCCACCTGACCTATTGTGAAGCCCTGATAGTTGATGGGCGACCCCACCCCCAACGCATTGGCATCACGGCTGGAGAGGGACAGCCGCAGCCCCTTGGCATCGAGCGACGCCAAGGGTGGCCTGTCGAGCATGGCGTAGGTGTTGCGCGCCTTGCCCTTCTTGCCCGGGGAGAGCTCGATATAGGCGCCGGAGAGCAGGGTGCCGAGGCCTGAGACCCCTTCCCGGCCTATCCTGGGCTTGACCACCCAGAACTGGCTGTCCTTTTTGAGCATGCCGGCGGCGGCACTGTTCAGGCGAGCCTTGAGCACCGCATGGCTGTAGTCATCACTGAGCTCCACCGCCTCAATGCGACCCACCTCCACCTCACGAGAACGGATCACCGTCTTGCCCGCCACTATGCCCTCGGCGGTGGCCACGGTCATAGTGAAGCTGGGGCCTTGTGAATACCAGTGCTGGAACAGCATCCAGGCTCCTATGAACAGCGCCAGCATGGGCACCATCCAGATAGCGGCGGCCGAGCTCAGAAAATCCGAACCGGGTTTCCACCTTGTCTTACGCTCACTCACGTTCGCGCTCTCCTTGTTGTAAATCCCAGATCAGTCGGGAATCGAAACTCATGGCGGCCACCATGGTGATCAACACGACCCCCGCAAAGGCGACGGCCGCAGGGCCAGGGTAGATGGTCATCAGATTATCGAGTCGGATGAGACCCGCCAAGATGGCCACCACGAAGACGTCGATCATCGACCAGCGCCCCACAAATTCGGTCATGCGATAGAGCTTGAGCTTGCGCAGCGGCGAGGCGCCCTGGCCACGCTGCACCACGTAGCAGAGCCACAGCAGCGCCAGGATCTTCACCAGAGGGATCACCACGCTGGCGAAGAAGATGACGGCGGCGATGGGATAGGAGCCCAGAGCCCACAACAGCACCACCCCGCCGAGTATGGTCGAGGGGCTGTCGTCCCCCAGGAATACCGTGTCCATGATGGGATAGAGGTTGGCGGGGATATAGAGGATCACCGAGGTGATCAGCAACGCCCAGGTGCGGTTCAGGCCCCCTGGTTTGCGCGCATGCAGGTGATCGCCGCAGCGCGGGCAGCGGTCGGTACCGGCCTCGCTCAGGGCACCACAAATATGGCAACCCACCAGCCCGGACTCCATGGCGCCGGCTTCGGGATCCAGCTCCCGCGCCTCGGTGGGGCCAAACAGCCGCTGCCACAGCCACATCCGATCCAAGGACGCCATCATCTTGATGAGCAGCACGGTATAACCGACGAAGGCCCAGAACGACAGCCCCATCTTGATGTCCGCCATGCCCATCAGCTTGACCAGGGAGATGAGCACCCCGATCAGGAACACATCCACCATCAGCCAAGGGCGGATCCGGCACAGCAGGCGGCCGAGGGAGCGCAGCGCCCGGCTGTGCATCTCCTTGTCGAGGCGCCAGAGCACCAGCATGATGGAGCCCACATAGACCAGCGGCAAGCCGATCAGGGTCAGGCTCAGTACGGCCCCGAGGAACAGGTAGCCCTGCTCCACCAGGGTGGTGATGCACTGTAGGAAGGTCATCTCCTGCCCCACCCCGTGGGAGGAGAACGACATGAAGGTGAAGACGTTGGATAGCGCGAACATGATGAGGGCAGCGAAGCCGTAGGCCAGTGGCCTGCGCTCCTGCTGCGGCAGATGGCGACTCAGGACGTGACCACAGCGGGGGCAACTGCTCGTCTCCCCGACCGCGAGCGGGGTGGCCGGCACCAGCAGGTCGCACTCTTCACAAGCCGTCGCGTCATGGGTATAAGTTGGGTGTTGGTGTGAAACCGGATGCAAGATAAGACCCCAGCATGAGGCCGCAAACGGCCAGAGCCGTCAATTATCGCAGCCGCCGCCGCTAACCACCAGCCCTGATCATCGGCTCGTTCAGCTTCGCGACGCAAGAGAATGACTTTGACAAGCCAGTAGGCATTTAGCACAATCAAACGCCACTTTTTTTCTGCGGGACAATAATTTATGACAACTGAATCCCCAAGCTACTCAACGATTGAGCAAGCCTTCTCCCTTGGGAACGGACAAGATTCCGCCCTCAACTGGCTGCGCAAGAACCGCAGTCAGGTCGCCATCTTCCTGGTAAGCGGCATCAAACTGGAAGGAACCATCAGCGGTTTCGACCAGTACAGCGTGCTGCTGACCGATGCCCATGGCAACCAGCAACTGGTCTACAAGGCCAAAATCTCCACCATCGCCATGCACTCAGGCCGCCCTGCCGTCAGCATCCAGCGGGCTCGCAAGCCGCGCGTCTCCATGGCACCGCGTCCCCATGGCGCCCCCAGCCGTTACGACGACAACCAGGGTGGTAGCAGCGAGCAGTGATGCTCGCCCTCTCGTCATCCTGAACGCTTTGCTACGTCAGCCAGTGACGGAGCCCGAGTCCACTCTCATGTTATCGCCTGTCCCGTATGAGAGTGGACTGTTCAATGAACCGATCGGATCACCGTTCCCATCCGCTCAGTAGGTCAAACCGACCGGTTTTCCTTCCTTGATCATGCAGACCTGCATGCCTGCGGCCTCACCGGCCTGTGCACCTATGCCCGTATCCTCAAACACCAGACAGCTGCCAGGCTCCACTCCCAATCGGCGTGCCACCAGCAGGAAGGTATCCGGATGGGGTTTGTGCAACTCCACGTCATCGGCGGTGACCACCACCGAAAAGTAACCATCCAGCCCGGTGTTGCGCAGCACGGCTTCGGCATTGATGCGAGGCGAGCCGGTGCCTATCCCCATGGGGATCTGGCCATGATAGCGCTTGACCAGCTCCAGCATGGCCGGGAAGGCCGTCGCCTTGTGCAGATTGGCCACGTAGTGCTCCGTCTTGCAGCGGGTCACCAACAGCGGATCCAGCGCTATCTGCTGTTCCTCGGCCACCAGCAGGGCAATCTTGCGGCTGGGCATGCCACCCAGTTCATAGAACCAGTCGGCATCAAACCGAAAGCCAAACTCGCGAGCGGCGTGCTCCCAGGCGGCCAGATGCAACGGCATGGAGTCCACCAGGGTGCCGTCGAGGTCGAAAACCAGGCCTTGAAATCCGGATAGGGTCATGGTGCAGGATCTGTCTTGTGAAAATGGGCCCCCATTCTAGCCAGAGCCGTCTCCCATCGCCACGAGCCAAATGCCGGGAAACGCTTGCCCCCACATTTATGGCCAAACAAAGTCGCGGCTACCGCCAACAGGACCGGGCATGGCGATGCATTAACGATCTCGGGATCGCTGCGATGAAGAGCATATAGAAGATGGGAAGAGGGCTGCGGAGAGACCCGCAGCCCCGGGTTCAGCGATATGCCAGGGAGCAGGCCCGCCCCTGTGACTTGGCAAGATAGAGCGCCTGATCCGCCTGCTCGGTCAGTGTCTGCCAGCTCTTGTCCGAGGAAGGGATGAGATAACTAAAACCAATGCTGACCGTGAGCATCGCCGCCACCCGAGAGGCCGGGTGTGCGATCTGCAGCTGCTCGAGCCCCTGGTGGATCTGCGAGGCCAAGCGCTCCGCCTCTCCCGGCTGGGGCGCACACAGCAGGATCACAAACTCCTCACCACCATAACGGGCCACCAGATTGGTCCGGCGTCGCTCCGTCTCCTGCAGCAGCGCTGCCACCCGTTGCAGGCATTGATCTCCCTTGCCGTGGCCGAAGCGATCGTTGTAGGACTTGAACTCGTCCACATCGATCATCAGCACCGCCAACACCCCCTGATGGCGACGGGCTCGTTCCCACTCCCGCTCCATGGTGATATCCCACTGGCGGCGGTTGGCGATCCCGGTCAGGGGATCCTCCAGCGACAGCAGGGAGAGCCGCCGGTTGGCCTCCTCCAGCTCCCGGTTGGAATCGGCCAGTTGTCGGGTCCGCTCCTGTACCCTCTGCTCCAACTCCCGGTTGAAACGCTCTAGTGTGGCCTGGGTACGCTGGCGGATCAGCAGTTGGGAGAGCACGGCGGCGTACTGCTTGAAGATCTCGCTCTGATACGTCTTGAGCGGGCGACGCCAGAGCAGGTTGTCGGCCGCAATCCAGCCGATCGGGGTAGCCCCGTCCCACAGGGACACCATGGCATTCCAGCCGCGCCCAACCTCCTGCTTCTCGTAATAGAGCGGGGCATCTTCCAGCACCAGTACATAATCCTTGCGCCGTAGCGCCTCCTGCACCGTGGGGTGATCCGGGATGGGGCTGATAAAATGACGCTCGTCGACCAGCTCACCCGCCTCGTTGGTGCCCCAGGTGCCCTGCATGGTCTTGCAGTCGCTGTCGATCAGGAAGATGGCGATGCGATCGAATTGCAGCTCCTTACGGGCAAGGGCCACCGCATCGTGCAACAGACTGTCTTCGTTGTCGCAGCGAGACAGCTTGACCCCCACCTGATGCAACGCCTGCAACATGCAGAGGAAGGCATCCTGCAGAGCCTGACTGCGAACGAGATCGGCCTGGGTGTGGAGCCGTTGATCCCGCTCCAGACTGACCTGGCCGGCGAGCCGTCGGCTCTCCAGCTCGGCGGCGAGGTAGTGCATCAGCAGCTGGATGCTCTGCTGCTGGCGCGTTGGCAGGCGATCGATGCGACGTCGGGTCTCCAGATAGACCACGGCTTCCAATCCCTGATGACGCTTGAGTGGGAAGCTGGCACGCAGCCGTGGGGTTTCCGGCTCGACGTTGTCCCAGAGCGCGTGGGGCGGCGCTATTTGCTCCACCAGTAACTGGCCGAGATCGAGGGAACGTTCGATGAAGAGGAGGGGGAGATCGAGGGCAACGAGATCGTCGATGTCAAGGCAGAGCAATCCCAGCTCTGGCCGGTAACAGTAGAGCTGGGGCGTTGGCGCCCGCAGCCACAGATAGATCTGCTCGGCTTCGGTCTTTTCTCTGACCGCCGCCAGCGTCACTTCGCAGAGGTGTTCAAAACTGGTGAAGTGCTCCGGATCCCATTCCTGCATGCCCGCTCATCCTTGGTTGTATCCAAGCGAGTATATCGGCAAAGCCGGATCAGTAACTGACTCAACACTCAAAAGCGCGATCCAGAGCCCAGTTTTTACAACAAATTCAACGCCTGCATGGCATTGCGGATCCGCTCACGGGTCGCTTCCGACAGCGGCATCACCGGCAGACGACACTCCTCGCTGCACAAGCCGAGCAGGGAGACTGCGTATTTGGCGCCGGCCGGGCTAGGTTCGGCGAACATGGCCTGGTGCAGCGGGATCAGCTTGTCTTGCAACTCGCGGGCAGCCTGCCACTCGCCAGCCAGGGTCAGATTCTGCACCTCGGCCACCAGCTTGGGGGCCACGTTGGCCGTCACCGAGATGCAGCCCTGGCCTCCACCGATGTTGTAGGCAACCGCGGTGGCATCCTCGCCCGAGAGCCAGGCAAACGGCTTCTTGATCAGCTGACGTTCGGTCCAGGGGCGGGCCAGATCGCCGGTGGCATCCTTCACACCCACGATTCGCGGCAGCTCGGCCAGGCGGGCCAGAGTCGCCGGCTGCACATCGACGATGGCACGCGGCGGAATGTTGTAGACGATGATCGGTTTGCTGGTGGCGTCATGCACCGCCTTGAAATGATGGAACAATCCCTCCTGGCTGGGGCGATTGTAGTAACCCGCCACGTGCAGGGTGGCATCCGCCCCCATCTGCTCGGCGTAACGGGTGTACTCGATCGCCTCGACCGGATTGTTGGAGCCGGCGCCGGCGATGACGGGAACACGTCCCGCCACCTGCTTGATCACCAACTCCACCACCCGGCAATGCTCATCGTGAGTCAGGGTCGGGCTCTCCCCCGTGGTACCGACCGGCACTATGCCGTGCGTCCCCTGCTCTATGTGCCACTCCACCAGACGGACCAGCGCGGCCTCATCCAGCTGGCCCTGCCGAAATGGGGTGATCAGAGCAACTATCGAACCTTGAAACATGGGATTTCCTTCTCCTAAACACTGGTAAAAGACCAATAAAAAGCCCCGGTACGGGGGTCGCTACCGGGGCTGAATCGTCTCAGGGATGAGAGGTTACGCGCGCACGTCAGCAGGCCCATGGTTCGGGCTTTGTTTATGCTTTCGTTTCGATACGCGCTGCCGCATTGCATCATCTCTGGGTAAATAAGGTGTCTTGGCATATTTCGGTAACACGGCATAAATGTCAAGGCGAAAGCGGCCATGTATAATGGCCGCCCAAAATTGCGTGGAGAGACACAATGAGCCGTCCTATCAGTGCCGTCAGCCAGATGCTGGAACGTAACCAAGCCCTCTTTGTCGGCAAGCGGCTATTGATCTGCGGCGCCCTGGAGGATGACTACCCGCGCCAGCTGGCCGAACTGACCGATAGTCTGACGGTCTTCACCACCGATTATTGCTACTACCGCGGTCAGCAAGCTGCTCTGGGCAACAACATCCTGTTCGACCACCAGCTCGGGGGCGCCCCTCGCTTCGATGCCCTGTTGTTGCTGATGCCCAAGGCCAAGGCCGAGGCACAATATCTGCTGGCGATGATGACGCCCCTGCTGGAGGCGGGCGCCGATCTGCTGCTGGCCGGTGAAAACCGGGGTGGCATCAATGGTGCGGACAAGCTGCTGGCCCCTTATGGCGAGAAACCGATCAAACGGGATTCGGCGCGCCGTTGCTCCCTCTATCACGGCGAGCTCAGCAAGCCGGTCGCGCCGTTCGAGCTGGATGCCTGGTTCAGCCGCTATGAGTGCCGGGCCGGAGAGACAGATCTGACCGTCATGGCGCTGCCCGGGGTATTCAGTGCCGACGGGCTGGATCTCGGTAGCCAGATGCTGCTGGCCACTGTGCCCTCCATGAGCGGCCGTCTGCTCGATTTCGGCTGCGGCGCCGGCGTCATCGGCTCTGTCCTGGCCAAGCGCAACCCGGAGCTGACCGTCAACATGGTGGACATCAGCGCACTGGCACTCGAATCCAGCCGCCGTACCCTAGCCGTCAACAGTTTGAAGGGGCAGGTGTATGCCTCTGATGTGTATTCCAATATTGCCGAAAAATTCCAACATATTGTCTCGAATCCGCCCTTCCATGCCGGCCTCAAAACCTTCTATGCCGCCACCGAAACCTTCCTGGCCGAGGCCCCCGGATACCTCTCTGCCAACGGCGACCTGACCATAGTCGCCAATGCCTTCCTGCGATACCAGCCTATACTGGATACTCACTTCAAACGGACCGAAGTGATCGGTAGCGATGCCAAATTCAAGGTCTATCTGAGCAAAGTGTAAATAAGTCTAACTGTTGTAATAAAACAAGTAGAGAGTGCCAGACGGGATCTGATAAGGTACCAGGAAAACGATTTACACCCCTTAAGGGGTGTTTTTTCGCAGCGGACTGAAAACCTTTTCAAGCAGGGAGAGAGATACAAATGGCAGGCATATTGACCATGATTCTGGCCGGGGGCGAAGGTACTCGCCTCCAGCCATTGACCACCACCCGCAGCAAGCCTTCGGTCCCCTTTGGCGGCAGCTATCGCTTGATCGACTTCGTCCTCAACAACTTCGTCAACGCCGACTTCCTGCGCATCTACGTGCTCACCCAATTCAAGTCCCAGTCCCTCTATCTGCACATGAAGAAGGGCTGGAACATCGTTGGTATCACCGATCGTTTCATCGACCCCATCCCGGCCCAGATGCGGATGGGCAAGCGCTGGTATGACGGCACCGCCGACGCCATCTACCAGAATCTGCGCTTCATCGAAACCTCGGATCCCGAGCATGTCTGCATCTTCGGCTCAGACCACATCTACAAGATGGATGTGAGCCAGATGGTCTCCTTCCACAAGCAGAAGGCGGCCGCCATGACGGTCGCCGCGCTGCGCATGCCCATCGAGGAGGCGAGCGCCTTCGGGGTGATCGAAGTGGATCAGGAAGGACGGATGATTGGCTTTGAGGAAAAACCCAAGCATCCCAAGCACATCCCGGGGGATCCCACCCAGGCTCTGGTCTCCATGGGCAACTACATCTTCGAGACCGAGACGCTGTACCGCGAGTTGAAACGGGATGCCGCCGAGGAGAACTCCAGCCACGATTTCGGCAAGGACATCATCCCTAGCCTCTACCCGCGCACCCCTGTCTATGTCTACGACTACAGCAGCAACGTGATCCCGGGCGAGAAACCCAACGTCTACTGGCGTGACGTGGGTACGCTGGATTCCTATTGGCAGGCGCACATGGACCTGGTCGCCGACGATGCGCCCTTCTCGCTCTACAACCGCAAGTGGCCGCTGCACACCCACTACCCGCCGCTGCCGCCAGCCACCTTCATCGACACCGACGAGTGCAAAGTCAAGATAGCCAACTCCTTGATCTCCGGCGGATGTTTCATCCAGGGCAGCCAGATCCAGCGTTCCATCCTGGGCTTTAGCTGCAACATAGGCGCCTGCAGCCACATCAGTGAATCCGTGCTGTTGGGGGATGTGAAGATAGGTGAGGGCTGCTCAATTCGGCGTGCCATCATCGATAAAAATGTTGAAATTGCACCCGGCACCGTGATCGGTGAAAATCTGGACCATGACAGAGAGAGGTTTACCGTATCCGAAGGCGGTATCGTCGTGGTACCTAAGGGAGCAAGAGTTGGCTATTAACCCACTGAAAATCCTGTTTGTTGCCTCGGAGGTTGAGGGGCTGGTGAAGACCGGGGGTCTGGCGGATGTGGCCAGAGCCCTGCCACTGTATCTGGCCCGGCAGAGCCACGATGTTCGCATCATCCTGCCCTTCTATAAGACACTCAAGCGCCGGGACGAGGCCAAGCTCATCGCCTCGCGCTGGCTGCCCACTCCGCCGGACAGAGCCGATATCAGCTATCGCATCTATCAGCTGGAGCTGGACGGGATCTGCGTCTACCTGCTCGATTGCCCGCAATATTTTGAGCGGTCCCAGCTCTATGCCGAGCACAATCAGGCCTATCCCGACAATGGTGAGCGTTTCGCCTTCCTGGCCGCGGCCGCCCTGCATGCCTGCGAGCAGCTCAACTTTGCGCCCGACATTGCCCACTGCAATGACTGGCACACCGGCCTGTTGCCGCTACTGCTCAAGACCCGGCATGCCCAGAATCCCTTCTTCCAACGCACCCGATCGGTGATCAGCATCCACAATGCGGCGTTTCAGGGGATATTCGATCGCCAGCAGTTCTGGGCCGTGCCCGAGATAGCGGACTACGAGCAGCGCATCAACTACGACTACGGCCACGTCAACCTGCTCAAATGCGGGGTGCTCTATGCCGACAAGATCAATGCAGTCAGCCCCAACTATGCCAACGAGCTGCTCACTCACCTGGGCGCCCACGGTATGGCCAGCGTGTTCCAGCAACGGGCAAACGATCTGTGCGGCATCCTCAACGGCTGCGACTATCAGGACTGGGATCCCGCATCCGATGCCCTGCTGCCCGCCACCTATGACGTTGACCAGCTGGCCGGCAAGCGGGTCTGCAAACAGACGTTGCAACAGGAAGTAGGACTTTCTGCTGAAAATTTGCCAATTTATGGCATGGTATGTCGCCTGACAGAACAGAAAGGGGTGCACCTGCTGATCCCGACCCTGGACAAATTCCTGCAGCACCAGGTGCAGATGGTTATCGTCGGCTCAGGCGATCCTTCCCTCGCCGCCCAGTTGCAGGCCATCGCCCAACAGCACCCGGACAAGTTCGCCTTCATCAACGCCTATGACGACCGGCTGGCTCACCTGGTAGAGGCTGGCGCCGACTTCTTCCTGATGCCTTCGCTGTTCGAGCCCTGCGGGCTCAACCAGATGTACAGCCTCGCCTATGGCACCCTGCCGCTGGTGCGGGCCGTCGGCGGCCTGAAGGACACTGTGGTGGACTGGGCTGCCGACCCGGCGCTGGCCACCGGTTTTTGCTTCAACGATCCCACCGCCAGCACCCTGCTCGATGCCATGCGCCGCAGCCTGCTCCACTATCTGCAAGATCCTGACCGCTTCGCTCAGGTACAACGCAATGCCATGCATACCCGCTTCAACTGGGCTGATTCTGTGATCCAGTACGAGCAGATGTATCGGGATGCGCTGGCCCCGGTTCGACGCTGATTTGCTGAAGTTTTGTGCCCTTAGCGCGGCTTTATCCGTCAACAGCGAAAAAAGTCCCCTTTGGCTGTTGACGCCCCCCCAAAACTCTATAAAATCCCCGACCGCAGTGATGCGAAGGTGGCGGAATTGGTAGACGCGCTAGCTTCAGGTGTTAGTGTCCCACGGATGTGAGGGTTCGAGTCCCTCTCTTCGCACCATACTGCAACATGCTCCATCGATGGCATGTAAAACAAGATTGATGACAATGTGCGAAGGTGGCGGAATTGGTAGACGCGCTAGCTTCAGGTGTTAGTGTCCCACGGATGTGAGGGTTCGAGTCCCTCTCTTCGCACCATGCTTTATCAGACAGCATGTAAATCCAGACTGATGACCCAATGTGCGAAGGTGGCGGAATTGGTAGACGCGCTAGCTTCAGGTGTTAGTGTCCCACGGATGTGAGGGTTCGAGTCCCTCTCTTCGCACCATGCTTTTATCAGACAGCATGTAAATCCAGACTGATAACCCGATGTGCGAAGGTGGCGGAATTGGTAGACGCGCTAGCTTCAGGTGTTAGTGCCCCCCGGGTGTGAGGGTTCGAGTCCCTCTCTTCGCACCATGATTCTGACATGTTAAAACAGAGCAATGCGTCCAACCGCATTTAAAAACTGCTGGAGAAAAACAGTGTGCGAAGGTGGCGGAATTGGTAGACGCGCTAGCTTCAGGTGTTAGTGTCCCACGGATGTGAGGGTTCGAGTCCCTCTCTTCGCACCATCTATTCTGCAAAAGGCCCATAACGCAAGTTATGGGCCTTTTGTTTTTTCTGTCTGCGCGGCTATGCTGTTGATACTTCAACATCATGGACGAGGGCTATCGATGATCCTGGATACCGATATTCACAACTTCTATGAACATCTGGTGCTCAAAGAGATAGAAAAACAGGGTCTTGACCAGACCTTGACCTCTCACCAGCTAGCCGATCTCTGCTGCCTCACCCTGAATCAGCTCCCCAGCCACTACATCCGTCACAGCGTCGACATGATCTACTTCACGAGTGATGCCCAGCGCACCGAGATGGAGCAGAAGGTGATCGAGGCATTGAGCCAAGCCCACGACAAGATTCAGGCAATCCCTTACCGCTGACGGCTACCCGGCAGCTACAGCCAGCTGTGCTGCCAGAGCAAGGCGACCACCCCCGTCATGCCTGCGACGGGCAGCAGGATCAACACCGGCCTCAGCTTGGGCTCCAGCATGACCCAGGCGGCCAGCAGAAAACTCAGGCTCCAGATGCCATACGCCTTGTCCTGACCCCAGCCCAGCACCGCCAGCAACCCCACCAGCAGCAAGCCTCGCACTATCCAGATCATGGTGAATATCCTTATCGCACACTTTGATAATAATTATCATTTGTATTTTAGAAGTATGCAATCGGACTTTCCTATGGGTCTTGCCCATTTCGCCGGTATCGACCCGACATAAAAAAACGGTTACGAGATCAACTAATTGGTGGGTTTTTCAATCAATAATGCATTTTTGCTAAATACGTTGGGATTTTAAGCCCTGAGTTTGTGGTAGATTGCGGCCTCTTTTTGGGTTGCCCCTCGGGATACCAGTATCCACAGGACGAGAGGGAGCGACCTTGGCGAGCAAGAGTTTAGGAAGTATCTATGCAAAACCAGCACAACCACATTCGACTACCCAGCATGCCACAGGTGTTTGCCTGCTTGGCCATTTTCCTGGCCCTGGCCTTCTCCTTCACCAGCCTGCTCGACTTGCCCATCCAGCTGGCACTGTTCATCGCCTGGTTCGTTATCATGGGGCTCGGCATCAAGCTCGGCCATGATTATAAATCCCTGGAGCAGGCCGCCGTCGACGGCGTCGCCAAAGGGATGGGGGCCATCCTGATACTGGTTTCCGTCGGTGCCCTGGTCGGCACCTGGATCGCCGGCGGCATAGTGCCCAGCATCATCTACTTCGGCCTCAAGGTGATACACCCGTCCATCTTCCTGCTGGCGACCCTGATCATCTGCTCCCTCACCTCACTGGCCACCGGCACCTCCTGGGGCTCCGCCGCCACCGCCGGTATCGCCATGATGGGCATAGGCCACAGTCTGGGGGTACCCGCACCGCTGGTGGCGGGCGCCGTGCTCTCCGGCGTCTATTTCGGTGACAAACTCTCCCCTCTCTCCGATTCCGTGGTACTGGCATCCACCATGTCCAACGTCGACGTGGTGGAGCACATCAAGGGCATGCTGCCCATCAGCCTGTTCTCCTACGTCATCACGGCGGCCCTGTTCACTGTGGTCGGCATGCAATACTCCGGCAATGTCAGCCTGGAACAGGTCAATCTGGTAATGGAGGCGCTCGACAAGCAGTTCAACATCACCCCGCTGGCCATAGTGCCCGTAGTGCTGGTGCTGGGCCTGCTGGCCAACCGCGAGCCTGCCTTCCCGGTGATCAGCTTCGGCGCCCTGCTGGGCCTTGTCTGGGCCATCGCCTTCCAGGACATGGATCCGATAAAAGCCATGCACTCCGCCTACAGCCCCTTCCCCATCGTCTCCGGGGTCGATTTCATCGACAACATCCTGGGCCGCGGCGGCATGGAGTCCATGCTGGGGTCGGTGGCCGTCATCATCTTCGGCTTGGGCTTTGGTGGCTTGCTGGAGAAGGTCGGCATCCTGGCGGTGATCGCCAACGCCTTCGAGAAGCGTATCAACAGCGCCGGCAGCCTGACCACCCACACCATAGGCACCGCCTTCCTGGCCAATGTGTTCGGCTCGGCCATGTATGTGTCGCTGATCCTGACACCCAAGATCATGGCCAAAAACTACGACCGGCTGGGACTGGCACGCAAGAACCTCTCCCGCAACGCCGAGTTCGGCGGCACCCTCACCTGCGGCATGGTGCCCTGGAGCGACAACGGCATCTTCATGGCCGGGGTGCTGGGGGTCGCGACCCTCGACTACCTGCCCTACATGTGGCTCAGCTTCACCTGCATCATTGTGACCATCACCCTCGCCTATCTGGGCAAGGGGGTGAACCGGCTGCCGGTAATTGCGGCGGCCAGCTCCCGCTAATCATTCAAAAACAATGACAAAGGCGCCTGCGGGCGCCTTTCGTTTGGATGCGGTTCGCGGTTAAGCTGATTGCCAACCCAGTGGCAGGATGCCCAGATGAACTTCACCTTTCGCCAGATCCGCTATTTCGTGGCCGTGGCAGACAGTTTCTCGGTGAGTCGCGCCGCCGCCGAACTGCATATCTCCCAGTCGGCCGTCACCAGCGCCATCCGCGAGCTGGAGACCGAACTTGGCGCCGCCCTGTTCGAGCGCAACCCGCGCGGCGTCAGCCTCACCGCCCAGGGCCACCAATTCCTGCTCCATGCCAGACGCATCCTCGGCGCCATGACCGAGGCGGGCCAATCCCTCAAGGCGGTGGCACAGCAGGATCAGGGTCAACTCACCGTAGGCGTGACCACGCTAGTAGCTGGCTATTACCTGTCGGAGGCGCTAGGCCGCTTCAGACGCACCTTCCCGGCGGTGCGCATAGAAGTAAAAGAGGACGAGCAGCCGTTCCTCGAGCACCAGATAGTCAATGGCGAAGTGGATGTGGGGATCCTGATGACCAACCGCACCATCCGCCAGGAGGCGTTCGATACCGAACTGCTGACCCGCTCACCGCTGCGGCTCTGGCTCGCCGCCAATCATCCCCTCTGCGCCGAATCGACCCTCTCACTCAAGGCCCTCGCCGAGGAGCCCATGATCTCCCTCACCGCCGATCAGCTGGATCAGATCATCGGCTCGGGCCTGCGCCGTTACGGCATCTCACCCCGCATCGTGCTGCGCACCGCCTCGGTGGAAGCGGTGCGCAGCCTGGTGGCCAGCCAGCTCGGGGCCGCCCTGCTGCCAGACTTCGCCTATCGCCCCTGGTCACTGGAGCAGGAACGGGTCGAGGCCCGCACCATCAAGGAACCTATTCCCGCTATCGACATCGGCCTGGTGTGGCGCCGCGGCTCGCGCCTGAGCTGGACCGCCCGTGAGTTCATCGACATAGTGCGGGATCAGAGCCGGTTGCGGGCCCGTCAACCCGCCTCTCGCGCATAACGAGCCCCCGACACCTGACTGAAAATCAGATTCATCTGCACTCGATATCGATTTAGCTGATACCTCTGCGGTTAAAAATTGAAATTTTCATTACTGCCCGCCTCTCCTACGCTCATGAATAGTTAACAGGATGTTAATGCCATGGCGACATCGCCATGGTTCAAGATCATGCAAGGAGAGCAAGATGAAACTGACCCCACTGACCCTGGCCCTGATCCCGGCCCTGCTGGCAGGCCAGACGCAAGCCGCCCCCACCGAGCTCGGCAAGGGCGAAGGCCAACTCAATATCGTGGCCTGGGCCGGCTATGTGGAACGCGGCGAGACCGATAAAAGCTACGACTGGGTGACTGGCTTCGAGCAAGAGACCGGCTGCAAGGTCAGCGTCAAGACCGCTGCCACCTCGGACGAGATGGTGGCGCTGATGAACGAAGGGGGCTTCGATCTGGTGACCGCCTCCGGCGACGCCAGCCTGCGCCTCATCGCGGGCGGCAAGGTCCAGGCGCTCAACCTGGCACTGATCCCAAGCTACAGCAAGATAGATCCCCGCCTGCAAAATGCCCTCTGGCACACGGTCGATGGCAAGCACTACGGCGTGCCCTACCAGTGGGGCGGCAACATCCTGATGTACAACACCAAAACCTTCCCCAAGGCGCCCGATTCCTGGAGTGTGGTGTTTGAGGAGCAGACCCTGCCGGACGGCAAGTCCAACAAGGGGCGGGTGCAGGCCTTCGACGGTCCCATCCACATCGCCGATGCCGCCCTCTATCTGATGAGCCACCAGCCGGCGCTTGGCATCAAGGATCCTTACGAGCTGAACGAGGATCAGTACAAGGCCTCCCTCGAGCTGCTGCGCAAGCAGCGTCAGCTGGTGGGACGCTACTGGCACGACGCCTCCGTCCAGATCGATGACTTCAAGAATGAAGGAGTAGTGGCCTCCGACTCCTGGCCCTATCAGGCCAATGCCCTGATCGCCGACAAGCAACCCATCGCCACCACTGTGCCCAAGGAGGGAGTCACCGGCTGGGCCGACACCAGCATGGTACACAGCGAGGCCAAGAACCTGACCTGCGCCTACAAGTGGCTTGAGCACTCCCTCAACAACAAGCTGCAGGGGGATCTCGCCTCCTGGTTTGGCTCGGTACCGGTGGTGCCCGCCGCCTGCGAGGGCAATGCCCTGCTGGGGAAAGAGGGCTGCAAGACCAACGGCATCGACAACTTCAACAGAGTTCACTTCTGGCGCACGCCTGTGTCCCAGTGCAAGAGCCAGGGAACCTGCGTGCCCTACTATCGCTGGGTGTCGGACTATATCGCCATCCTGGGCGGTCGCTGATCCAGCCGCTGCTATGTCGCAGCGACGAAGCCATTTCGTGATGGGCCGGGTGGAGACCCGGCCCGGTTAGATGACAAGGACGTACCATGACAGCAGTACAATTTGACCGGGTCAGTCGCCACTACGGCGAGGTGAAAGCGGTCGAGGACATCTCCTTCCAGATCCCGTCCGGTGAATTCTTTACCCTCTTGGGCCCGAGCGGTTCCGGCAAGACCACCTGTTTGCGCATGATCGCGGGCTTCGAATATCCGAGCATGGGGGAGATCCGGTTGTTCGGTGAGCCCTGCTCCCGAGTGCCACCCTACGATCGCAATCTCAACACCGTGTTTCAGGACTATGCCCTGTTCCCGAACATGGATGTGCGCGACAACATCGGCTATGGCCTGATGATCAGAGGGGTGCCCAAGCAGGATCGTTATCGCAAGGTGGACGAGATGCTGGAGCTGGTACGCCTGCCAGGCGTCGGCAATCGCAAACCGGGCCAGCTCTCCGGCGGCCAGCGTCAGCGTATCGCCATCGCCCGCGCCCTCATCAACCAGCCGCGTATTCTGTTGCTGGACGAGCCGCTCGGCGCGCTGGATCTCAAGCTGCGCGAACAGATGCAGCTAGAACTGAAAGCATTGCAGCGTCAGCTTGGCATTACCTTCATCTTCGTCACCCACGATCAGCAAGAAGCGCTCTCCATGAGCGACCGTATCTGCATCTTCAATCAGGGCAAGATAGAGCAGATCGCCGCACCAGATGAAGTCTACGATGCCCCCGCCACCTCCTTCGTCGCCCGCTTCGTTGGCACCGTCAACCTGTTCGAAGGGGAGCAGGCCAGGCGGTTGTGCGGTGACGGCCGGCAGATGATGGTACGTCCGGAGCGGATCCGGCTCGCTGATGCCGGCAACCCAGGTTGGTCGGGCGAGGTTCGTGAGGTGGAATATCTGGGCGCCTTCGTGCGCTACCGGGTCGACTTGGGGGAGCGGCTCGAGCTCATCGTCAATCATCCCAACGAAGGTCAGGCCCGTCTGGCTCGTGGCACTCAAGTCAGTCTCAGCTGGCCGGAGCAGGCCATCCACCGCCTGAGCACCACCGAACCGGAAGCTCAGTCATGAGCCTCCCTCACAGTGCGAGTATTGCCATGAGCCACACCTCCCCAGCGACCCGACCCAATCCATTGCGACGCCTGTCTACCCTGCTCTACGGCCGCCCCGGCCTGTTGCTCGGGATCCTGCTCGGCCCGCCCCTGCTCTGGCTCGGCATCATCTATGTGGGCTCCTTGCTGATGCTGCTCTCCAATGCGTTCTTCGGGTTGGACGAGTTCAGCGGACAGGTACGCCATGAGCTGGGACTGCAGAACTTCATCGCCCTGCTGCGGGCGGAAAACCTGGATGTCATCGCTCGAACCGTTGGCATGTCGCTACTGGTGACCCTGGCCTGCGCCCTGCTCGGCTTTCCCATCGCCTACTACATGGCGCGCTACACCAGCGGCAAGACCCGGGCCCTGTTCTATCTCGGCATCATGCTGCCGCTCTGGTCCAGCTATCTGGTACGGGTCTATGCCTGGAAGCTGATCCTGGCCAAGGAGGGCGTCATCAGCTGGCTGGCGCACGGACTGGGGCTGGACTGGCTGTTGGAGGGCATTCTCTCTCTGCCACTGATCGGCGGCCCCTCCCTGTCGTTCTCCCGGCTCGGCACCTTCATCGTGTTCGTCTACGTCTGGCTGCCCTTCATGATCCTGCCCATACAGGCGGCGGTGGAGCGGATCCCGCGCTCCCTGCTGGAGGCGAGCAGCGATCTCGGCGCCAGCCCGGCCCAGACCTTTCGCACTCTGATCCTGCCCTTGGCACTGCCTGGGGTTGCGGCGGGCTCCATCTTTACCTTCTCCCTGACCCTGGGGGATTACATCATCCCCGGCATCATAGGCAACTCGACTCTGTATATCGGGCAGGTGGTCTATCTACAGCAGGGCACGGCGGGCAATGTGCCCTTTGCCGCCGCCTTCTCGTTGGTCCCTATCCTGATCATAGCCATCTATCTCACCATCGCCAAACGACTGGGGGCTTTCGATGCGCTTTGATACCCATATGCTTCTTACCGGCTGCTCGCAGATACCTAACCCGATCATGGCTATCCACCTAACGACCGCCAAACGGCTGGGAGCCTTCGATGCGCTCTAATCCCTCTATCAATCAGGACCATGGCCAGCGCCCATCCCTCCTGCTGAAATATGCCGCCATCGGCGGGCTGCTGTTCCTGCATATCCCCATCCTGTTTATTTTTCTCTACGCCTTCACCAGCGAGAGCAAGAGCTATCAGTTTCCGCCCCCCGGACTGACCTTGAAGTGGTTCGAGGTGACCCTGAACAGACCCGATGTGTGGCGTGCCATCCAGCTGTCGCTAGAGGTAGCGGGACTCGCCACCCTGGCGGCCATGGTGCTAGGTACTCTGGCCGCAGGCGCCATCGCCCGCAGCCGTTTCTTCGGCCAAGAGGTAGTGTCCCTGCTGCTGGTGCTGCCCATCGCCCTGCCCGGCATAGTCACCGGCATAGCGCTACGCTCCGCCTACGGCCTGCTGGAGATCCCGTTCAGCTTCTGGACCATCGTCATCGGCCACGCCACCTTCTGTGTGGTGGTGGTTTACAACAATGCTCTGGCGCGCTTTCGCCGCACCAACCTGTCGCTGATCGAGGCCTCCATGGATCTCGGAGCCGACGGCTTCCAGACCCTGCGTTACGTGATCCTGCCCAACCTCGCCACCGCGTTGCTGGCGGGGGGTATGCTGGCGTTCGCCCTGAGCTTTGACGAGGTAATCGTCACCACCTTCACCGCGGGCCAGCAGACCACGTTGCCCATCTGGATGTATCAGGAGCTGATCCGCCCCCGGGATAGACCCGTCACCAACGTGGTGGCCCTCATCATAGTGGCCTTCACCACCATTCCCATTTTGCTTGCCTACTACCTCACCCGCGATGGCCAGGATGTCGCTGGCAGTGGTAAATAACGACTCAACGCCCGTGCAAGGATGCAACATGAAGCTATCAACTCAACTCTTGATCAACGGCCAGTTCGTCACCGGTGACGGCCCGGCCGAGCCCGTCCTCAACCCGGCCACCGGCGAACTCATCGCCTCGGTGCCAGAAGCCTCGTTCGAGCAGGTGAGCCGGGCGGTGAACGGCGCTCAGCGCGCCTTCGCCCAGTGGAGTCGCACCACACCAGCCCAGCGCAGCAACCTGCTGCTGCGTCTCGCCGATGCCATCGAGCGCCATGCCGAGGAGTTCGCGGCGATCGAATCCCTCAACTGCGGCAAACCTTATCTGGCGGTGCTCAATGACGAGCTGCCGGCGGTAGTAGATTGCTTCCGCTTCTTCGCTGGGGCTGCCCGTTGCCTGCAGGGACCGCTGGCGGGGGAGTACATCGAGGGACACACCAGCATGATCCGCCGAGATCCCATCGGCGTGGTGGGCAGCATAGCGCCCTGGAACTACCCGCTGATGATGGCGGCCTGGAAGATGGCGCCTGTGCTCGCCGCCGGCAATACCGTGGTGCTCAAGCCCTCGGAGCAGACCCCGCTCACCGCCTTGCGCCTTGCCGAGATCGCCAGCGAGCTCTTCCCGCGCGGCGTCATCAACATCATCTGTGGCCGCGGCGAGAGCGTGGGTGCGCCGCTGGTGGAGCATCCGCTGGTGCGCATGGTGTCACTGACCGGCGATATCGCCACCGGCCAGAAGATCCTGCAAAGCGCCGCCCGTACCATGAAACGCACCCACCTGGAGTTGGGTGGCAAGGCGCCGGTGATCATCTTCGATGACGCGGATCTGGATGCCGTGGTCGCAGGTATTCGTACCTTCGGTTTCTACAACGCGGGCCAGGATTGCACCGCTGCCTGCCGTATCTATGCCCAGGGCAAGATCTACGACAAGTTCGTCGCCGCCATGACGGAGGCAGTAGCCTCCATCAAGGTCGGCAGCCAGCGTGAGGAAGGGGTAGAGATGGGGCCACTCATCTCGGACCGCCAACGTAACAGAGTCGCCAGCTTCGTGGAGCGGGCGGTGAGTGGTGGTCACGTGGAGGTAACCGCCGGCGGCAAGATCCGGCCTGGCAATGGCTTCTTCTTCGAGCCAACCCTGATCGTCGGCGCCCGCCAGGAAGATGAAATTGTGCGGCGTGAGGTGTTCGGCCCTGTGGTGTCGGTTACCCGCTTCAGCGACGCCGAGCAGGTAGTGCAATGGGCTAACGACTCCGATTATGGCCTCGCCTCCTCGGTCTGGACCCGGGATCTCGGCCTCGCCAGCAAGGTTGCCAGCCACCTGCAATACGGCTGCACCTGGATCAACACCCACTTCATGCTCACCTCTGAGATGCCCCACGGCGGCATGAAGATGTCAGGCTACGGCAAGGATCTCTCCCTCTACGCGCTGGAGGATTACACGGTGCCGCGCCACATCATGGTCAAACTCTGACAGTAAAAAGGCTGGCCCCGGGCCAGCCTTTTTACTCGTTGTCTTTACTTGCCTGCTTGGCTCACCCATTCGCTCAGCATTCACCCTTGGCGTCCCATCACGACAGTTGCCATAGCCAGTGGTGATCCAGGATCAGCAGACCAAACAGCAACATCAGGTGATAGATGGAAAAGCGGAAGGTGCGCATCGCCTGGCCGGGGCGACTCGAAAACTTCAACAGCCATGCATGCCGGCAGAACAACAGGTTCAATACCAGGCTACCGACCAGATAGATCAGACCAGACATGCCGATCAGATAGGGCAGCAGGCAGATCAGAGTCAGGATCAGCAGATAGAACAGGATGGCCGTCTTGGTGAAGTCGATACCATGGGTCACCGGCAACATCGGAATATGGGCGCCGGCGTAATCATCACGCCGATGAATCGCCAGCGACCAGAAGTGTGGCGGTGTCCAGGCAAAGACGATCATCACCAGCAGCCAGGGTTCGGCCGATAGCTGTCCCGTGATGCTGGTCCAGCCCAAGAGCGGCGGCATGGCCCCCGCCAAGCCGCCGATGACGATGTTCTGTGGTGTGGCCCGCTTCAGCAGCAGGGTATAGACCACTGCATAGCCAAACAGGCTGGCCAAGGTCAGCCAGGCGGTCAGGGGGTTTACCCCCCAATAGAGCAGGGCAAAACCCAGCAGCGCCAGACAGAGTGCAAACGTCATCGCCTGCCTGGTACCGATCCGCCCTCTGGCGACCGGACGCCAACGCGTTCTGCGCATCTGGGCATCGATACCGCGATCCAGGCTGTGATTCATGGCCGCCGCCGCCGCGGCTAACAACCAAATTCCCACCAGTCCCCACACCATGCGATCCAGCGAGGCGGCTGTCGGCTCGGCCAGCAGCATGCCCACCCAGGCCGTTAGCAACAGCAAGGCCACCACCTTGGGCTTGGTCAGCTGAACATAATCCCGCAGCAACCGGGCATCTATGCTCCAAACCAATGGCTTGCTGTTCATGTCTGGCTCCTGAGTGCCTCGGGGGCTTGCAAGGGGGAAAGAGAGGGCCAAGCTATGCGTCGGCGTGCCACTACGCAACACACCAGCAGATGCGCCGCCACGAAGTTATGAGCGAGGGCATTGGCCAGCGGCAGCGCCAAGTGAATGTTGGCAACACCCAGCACCAGTTGTACGAGCAGCAGGATCAGCAGCAGCCCACCCAAAGGACGCAAGGCCGCGCCTTTGCGTATCAGTCCCAACGCAAAAGCACCGACCAGCAAGGCCGTCATCAAGGCACCGAGGCGATGTGCGATCTGAATGGTCTGGCGCGCCTCTTTGCTCAGCACACCAAACTCATAACTGGCATGCCCCAACGGCAGATGAAAAGCCTCTGCCCAGTCCAGTTGGCTCTGCCAACCCGCCTGACAAACCGGCAAATCGACGCAGGCCATGGCGGCATAGTTGGCTGACGTCCAGCCCCCCAAGGCTATCTGCACCAGCAAGACGCCACAGGCCAGGTTGCCCAGCCATGGCAACCCTTGACCACAGGCGACAGGCTGAGCAGCCTGATACGTCAGCTCGACCCGGTAGAGCCACAGCAAGGTCAGAATCGAGAACCCTCCCAGCAAGTGCGTCACCACCACCAGCGGATGCAGTGCCAACGTCACCGTCCACATACCCAGCGCCGCCTGCCCGATTACCAACATGAGCAAACCGCTGGCAAGTTGCCGCAGACGCGGCCGACCGCGCCAACTCAGCACAAATAGCGCCGCGATGAGGCAGCCCAACACCCCGGCAAAATAACGATGCACCATCTCACTGCGCGCCTTGTGAGGTTCCAGCGGGTTGTCGGGATAGAGCAAGGCCGCCTGCTCAACATGCGTCGATTGGGGAATGGCCATGGTTCCATAACAACCGGGCCAGTCTGGACATGCCAGCCCGGCATCAGTCAGCCGGGTATAGGCGCCAAGCAGTATCACCAGCATCGCCAAGGCGATGGCGAGCGATGCCAGCATCTTCTGCACTCTCATGATGCACCTCGCTGATACCGGATCCTTGGTGGCAACACTGACGGAACGATAGCGAATGATAACGGTCCTTTTTCTATGCTCATTCGACACCTCGTTGGTACTTAATCAATTGCTGCAGATCCGACAGTACTGCCTTGCCAAACAGCGGCCACTCCGTCGTACTGGTCGGGACCTCATAGCGCAGGATGGCCAACCCCTGCGGATCGACCAGCATCATGTCTCCCGCCCTCATCTCGGAGCGGGCCTTTGGCTGAGGTTCGTCGGTCAGCTGTATCAGATCCAGCTTGTCCAGATTGCGGCCCAGCGCACTCTGGATCCGCTGCATCAAGACCGGCACCTGCAGACATTCAGCAGCGCAGCGTTTGGACTCAATATATACCAGCCGCCATTTAATCTGATCCGACTGGAGTGGTGGCAATAGATAGACGTCCCGGCTCAGCCATTGCCCCTTGTTGCGAGTTCCGGGCTCATACCAGCCCTGTTGCAAGGTCAGGGCCGCCAGAACCACTGGCAACAGGATCACCGTGACGAATGCGACCGGCACCTTCCACTTGGTCCATTTTTTCATGCTCATGGGGAGGATCTCCTTATCAGCACCAACCCGCCCGCCAACACCACCAGCGCCAGACCCAGCCATTGCAGCGCGTATGCCCTGTGCTTCTCCGGTGGCATGACATTCTGTTGATAGTGGTAAACGAAGGGGGAGCTCTTCTGATAGAAAACGGCGTCGGCGAGTGGCGAACCTATGATCTGGCTCAGGGCGTCCACCCTGATGGACTGCAACCGGTTTGGATATGGGCCAGTTTCAATGTTCTGGCCCAGCAATATGCCGCCGGGTTTGGTTCGCAGCAGCCCTTCGAGTTCGAGGACAGTGGGGATCGCCGGCCTTGGTAGCTGTTGCCGATCGGCTGGTGCTGGCAACCAGCCCAGATTGACCAGTAACAGGGGGGAGTGATTGTCGGCTCGCACCGGGATCAGCACGTCATATCCCACCTCATGCTCAGCCACCTGATTATCCAGCAACCATACATAGGGCGGTACCCACTTCACTGTTCCCCGCAGTGGCACTCCGTCGAGACGATCTGGATATCGCCAGTCGAGTACCGCTAACGTCAAGGGAGCGGCCAGCTGCACCGCCGCCGAGTGCGCCAGCCAGGCTTCTTTTTCCGCGGCGCGCTGCCATTGCCAGAGGGCCAGCTTGCATAAACAGGCCGACACACCCAGAGTGAATATCAGAACAATCCAGCGTCGGTGATGGAATGGTCGTTGCTTATGCCATGTCGCCATTTCACGCATCTTACGGAGGGCCCTAACATGTTGATCAAGATAGTGCTGGTACTCATGTTGCTGCTCATCATCGGACAATTGTTCCATGCCCTCTGGTTGATGATGAGCACCGGTCAGGTGGCCCAGAAGATGTCGGCCCCGCTGGGTCGTCGTGTCCTGTTCTCCCTGCTGGTCGTCGTCATCCTGCTGCTCTCGCTGGCGATGGGCTGGCTAGAGCCCAATCCTCGCCCCTACTGAAGGCCTCAAAGCAGGTACACAAACACGAAGAGGCAGAGCCAGACCACGTCAACGAAATGCCAATACCAGGCTGCCGCCTGGAAAGCGAAGTGCCGCTCGGCGGTAAAATGATCCTTTAGCATGATGCGCAGCCAGATGATCCCGAGGAACACTGTCCCCAGGGTGACATGCAAGCCATGAAATCCGGTCAGTATGAAGAAGGTGTTGCCGTAGATGCCTGAATCCAACCGCAGACCCAGCTCACGATAAGCGTGGATATATTCGTAGCCTTGCAGCCATAAGAACGTCAGCCCAAGCAACACTGTGCCAAGCAACATCCACTTGAGCTGACGTCGTCTGCCATTTTCCAGCCCGGTGTGAGCAAATAGCAGGGTCACCGAGGAGCTGAGCAGGACCAGGGTATTAATGAGCGGGATCCCATGCCACGGCATGGCCTGGGTCGTGGTGCCACCCGGAGTTTTGAGCATGGGCCAGTGGGCCGAGAAATCCGGCCACAACAGCTGTGCCGTCATCGCCTTGTTGCCGGCCCCATCCAGCCATGGCATGGCAAGTTGGCGGGCATAAAAAAGCACCCCGAAGAATGCCATAAAGAACATCACCTCGGAGAAGATGAACCAGACCATTCCCTGCCGGAAAGAGCGATCCATCTGGGCGCTGTACAGCCCCGTCATCGACTCCTGGATGATGTGGCGAAACCAGCCAAACAGCATGAAGATCAGCAAAGCGATGCCCGCTATCATCAGATATCGACCCATTCCCGGCTGCTTGGTTGATATTTCATTGACCAGATGACCCGCACCAAAGGCCAACAGAAACAATGCTATGGCACCCATGATCGGCCAGCGGCTCTGCTCAGGCACATAATAACTCTGGTTCACCTTGGCCATGATTACTTCCTCTGTGCAAGAGCCGGGGTCGGCTTGGACTGAGTGATGTCATAAAGCGAATAGGAGAGCGTGATGGTGTTGATATCATCAGGCAGGGCCGGGTCTATATAGAACTTGAGCGGCATCAGCTTGCTCTCCCCTGCCTTTAACTCTTGGCGGTTAAAGCAGAAGCATTCCACCTTCTTCAAATAGGCGGCGGCAGGACCGGGAGAGACGGAGGGAACCGCCTGCCCCGTCATGGTGCGATCGGTCGGATTGAAGACCCGATAGCTAACCAGGGTCATCTCACCCGGCCGCACCGAGACCCGCTCCGTCTGCTCGGTAAACTGCCATGGCATCTGGCTGTCTGCATGAGCCAGAAACTCGACCTGAATGGTGCGTTTGGTATCGATCACCGCACGATCCGTGCTGGCCGGCAGGCTGGCCGTCTTGCCATTGAGGCCGGTGATCCGGCAAAACACGTCATACAGCGGCACCAGTGCAAAGGCAAAGCCGAACATGACCATGATCAGCAGGGCTAGTTTCCTCAGCAGAGGGCCGTGATTCACTTGTGTCATGTGACCTCCCTACCGAATCTCGGGTGGCGTCTTGAAGCTGTGGTAAGGAGGGGGAGATGGCAGGGTCCATTCCAACCCCTCGGCCCCTTCCCATACCTGATCGCTTGCCTGCTCGCCCCCTCTGATGCACTTGATCACCCCCCAGACAAACAACAGCTGCGATAGTCCGAAGGCAAAACCGCCGATGCTGATAAACATATTGAAATCTGCAAATTGCAAGGCGTAATCAGGGATGCGGCGAGGCATGCCCGCTAGGCCGACGAAGTGCATGGGGAAAAAAAGCATGTTGACCGAAACAAGCGAGCACCAGAAATGCCACTGTCCCAGCCGCTCGTCATACATATGCCCGGTCCATTTTGGTAACCAGTAATAAGCGGCCGCCAATATCGAGAATACGGCGCCGGTGACCAATACATAGTGAAAGTGGGCCACGACGAAATACGTATCGTGATATTGGAAATCGGCCGGGGTCATGGCCAGCATCAGCCCCGAGAATCCACCAATGGTGAACAGGGTAATAAAGGCGATGGCAAACAACATGGGCGTCTCGAAGGTCAACGAGCCCCGCCACATGGTGGCAATCCAGTTAAATACTTTTACGCCGGTAGGTACCGCAATCAGCATGGTGGTGTACATGAAGAACAGCTCTGCGACGACCGGCAAACCGGTGGTGAACATGTGGTGAGCCCAGACCATGAAAGACAGTAACGCTATGCTGCTGGTGGCATAGACCATGGAACGATAACCAAACAGTTTCTTGCGAGAAAAGGTCGGAATAATGCTGGAGACGATACCAAAGGCCGGCAATATCATGATGTATACCTCGGGGTGACCGAAGAACCAGAATATGTGCTGGAACATCACCGGATCCCCTCCACCAGCCGCATCAAAGAAGCTGGTACCGAAGTATTTGTCCGTCAATACCATGGTCACGGCGGCAGCCAGGACCGGCATGACCGCAATTAACAGGAAGGCGGTGATTAGCCAAGTCCATACGAAGAGTGGCATCTTCATCCAGCTCATGCCCGGAGCCCGCAGATTGAAGATGGTAACAATGACGTTGATGGCCCCCATGATGGATGAAATCCCCATGATATGGATTGCGAACACAAACAGCGCCGTGCTGTTGCCGCTGTATTTGGTCGACAAGGGAGCATAGAAGGTCCAGCCCGAGCTTGGCCCCCCCCCTTCCATAAACAGGCTCGACAGCAAGATCAGAAAAGCAAACGGCAGGATCCAGAAACTCCAGTTATTCATCCGGGGCAGTGCCATGTCCGGCGCCCCGATCATCATGGGGATCAACCAGTTGGCCAGACCGGTAAAAGCGGGCATGACGGCGCCAAACACCATGATGAGGCCATGCACCGTGGTCATCTGATTGAAAAACAGGGGTTCAACCAGCTGTAGTCCCGGCTGGAACAGCTCAGCCCGGATCACCATGGCCATGGTGCCACCAGTGAAGAACATGGTCAGGGCGAAGAGCAGATAGAGGGTGCCGATATCTTTATGATTCGTCGTATAGAGCCAGCGTTTCAGCCCCGTCGCCGGTCGATGAGAATGGTCTTCGTGCAGGCTATCCATGATTCCATCGCTCATGCCGACTCCTCATTTGTCATTTTTCAGAATGGACTGCACATCCGCAGCCTGAATGACATCACCGGTATTGTTCCCCCAGGCATTGCGCTCATAACTGATGACTGCGGCAAGCTCCTGGGCCGTCAGCTGCTTGCCAAATGCCTGCATGGCCGTGCCGCTCTTGCCGTGGGTGACCAGGTCCAGGTGATGAGCCCGATTCTCCGCCAGCGTCGTTATCTTGCTGCCTTTCAGCGCAGGGAAAATACCGGGCAACCCGGTACCACCGGGCTGATGACAGGCGGCGCAGTGCCCCAGAAAAATCTTCTCTCCCAATTCCATGGCCTGCGGCAGAGTCATGGTCTGACTGGCCAGATCCTGCTGCTGAGCCTTGGCTGCGGCTTGATCTTCTGCGGCCTTGGCAATCCAGCCATCGAATTCTTCAGCGGTTTTTGCCACTACCACTATGGGCATGAAGCCATGATCCTTGCCGCACAGCTCCGCACATTGCCCTCGATACGTGCCGGGCTTATCTATCTTGGTCCAGGATTCATTGATGTAACCTGGGTTGGCGTCTTTCTTGACCGCAAAGGCGGGAACCCACCAGGAGTGAATGACGTCATCAGAGGTCATCAGGAATCGAATCTTCTTGCCGACGGGTAATACCAGAGGCTGATCAACTTCCCGCAGATAGGTATCGCTCTTGGGTTGTTCGCCCGAGATCTCTTTTTTACTGGTCGCCAGCAAGGAATAGAATTCCACCGGATGCTCGAGATATTTGTAATGCCATTTCCATTGAGATCCAGTGATAAGCACTGTCAAATCGGCTTTCGACGTATCTTCCATCTTCAATAGCGTTGAGGTGGCCGGTGCCGCCATTGCCACCAATATCAGCACGGGAATGGCAGTCCATAGCAATTCGATGCGGGTACTCTCATGAAATTGAGCCGCCTTGGCACCACGGGATTTTCGATGATGGATGATTGACCAGAGCATGGCGCCAAATACGAGCAGTCCGATCAGACAGCAGATATAAAAGATCGTCATATGCAGGTCATAGACCCGCTGACTGATCGCGGTAACTCCGCGCGTCATGTTGAAAGTGACGTCGCTGGCAGAAGCACTGCCGCCAGCAAGAAATATCACCCACATGCCATGGCTAATTGCATTTTTTCCCACATTGCACTCCCTGTGCACGCTAGAAAAGATGGTAAGCCTTAACCACTGATAGCGCTAACCACCTGAAAATAATGCATTTATTAAAATCATTCTCACAGTCAAGTATTAGTCCATATTCGGAAAAAGCCAACGTGACCACGAATGATCAGGTTTCATTGGAATTGCTTTTATCGAACCAGGTAAGAGCAGCTGCCTAAGCTCACGATGTCACGACACATAGCAATATGGCAGATAAACAAAGGGCGCCTATGGCGCCCTTTGTTTATGCATGCTGACAACTGACTGGTTCTCGAACCTGGCCACTGCAGATTTGATGATGTTCGAACATGGCGCACCTTATCCTGACTCAGCGCCCTTTCTCATCCTTGGCCAACAACCGTGCCAACAAGGCCCTCAGCCGTTTGACAAGGGCAGGTTTGCCGGCGAGTTTCAGTTCCCTGGCCAGCTCGGCCCAGGGGATGTACTGCCAGATAGTAGCTATCAGCAACCGCCGTTCATCAGGATCCAGATCATCCAGCACCATCGTTTGGGCAGCCAGCCAGTGTTGCAGGCTGGACTGGCACAGTTCGAATGGCTTGTGATGATGAGCGAAACAGTCCAATTCCTGCTGTTCAAACTCATCCAGATCCATCCCATCCGTAACGACGTCCCCTCTCAAGCATTGCCAGACCAGCTCGGTATCCAGTTCCTTGAGTTCCCCCGCCAACAGGGTCGGCAACTGCCGTACGAAGCGCCGCCGCCATTGGGCCAACTCAGGCTTCAGTTCAGCGTTCAGTGGTTCGAGCATCAGGGCCGCATGGCTGCCACTGGCCGCATCCCGCTGCAAGCCGATACGCAGCACCGTTAACCCAGCCTTGCGCCAGAATGGCAACAGATCGACGCTGGCTGAGAAGGCGGTGCCCAGATAATCGAGCCCTAGCACGCGGTAATGTGCCTCTAGCCTCCCCAGCAGCAAAGAACCCAGTCCATGGCGATGCAAGGTCGGGTGGATGGCGATTCGCATTACTCTGGCATAGCTGCGCTCCCCCGCGGTCATGAATCCTGAGTGGGCCAGCAGGGACTGGGGCAGCAGATGACCACGAGGGCGCCGACGACCGGCCCAGATGTCACGTGCCAGCTCTGGATCTATATTGCCTTCCCGCGCCACCAGTGCCACCCCAAGTAAGCTTTGCTCTTGCTCCAACAAGTGAATGTCGAGGTCCGGGCTCTCCAGCAGGGATCTGAGATCGCTCGGGCTGGTCTGATAATGCGCCAGCACCAGCAGGCCGAACACCTGATTGAGCAGCGCTTCATTTTCTGCCAACACATGTTGCTCGACCTGTCGCCAGCGTGGGGCCGTCAGACATGCTGGCGGCAGAACGTCGGCATCGAGGCCGAGCAGTCGAAAGACCAGTGGTTCCAGCGGATCCTGCAAACTCCAACGAATAGGCTCTGCCAGGTGCAGCTCCTGCCAATCCGGGGTCTGCTGATCCAATACCCGCTTGAAACGAAGGTGAAAGCCCCGCCCCGTCCCCTCGTAACCGTGTTCCGTGGTCGCGAAAACGATGCGGCTATGGCGAGCCAACATGGTCTCCAACAGCGGGGTCGGGATGGCGGCAGCCTCATCCACCAGCAGCAGATCCGGTTGTAGGCTGCCTTGCACCAGTCTGTCCGGCGATACATAGGTCAACCCGACCAGTTTGTCCGGAGGGCAATTCAACGCCTCGGCGGCATGAGCAAACAGGGTTGTGACAGTGGCCTTGGAGGGGGCCGTCACCACTATCTGCAAAGCAGGGTTTTGACGCAGCAAATCGGCGGCAGCGAGGCCGAGCAGCGCACTCTTGCCACGGCCACGATCGGCGCTGAGCACCAGCGGACGGCGGCGATGACCGTGCAACACCTTGTGAATCGCGGGCAGAGCATTAGCTTGATCGGTACTGAGTGGGCGTTCCGTCCCCAGAGGCTGCCAGGGTTCCTTCTTAACGGGGGGAGTCAAAGAGAGCGCATGATCTCCGGCCAGTAACTGCACCAGCCGGGCAATAAAACCATGACCCGCACGGCCCATATCCTCAGGTTGGGCCACCAGCCGCAGCCTGTCTGGATCCGGATAGGTTGGCCACTCTCCCCGAGGCGGGGTCAGCAGCAATAACAGACCTCCGGCGCGCAGGGTGCCCGCCAAGGCACCAAACGCATCAGGGTGAAAACCACTGAAGGCGTTGAACACCAGGGTGTCGCACTCCTGACCGAGACGCTGTAGCGCCTTGGCGGCGGGAAGGGGCGCATAATTGGCAGGCCCTTCCCCCAGCCAGAAGACAGCCTCTCCAAGCAGGGGAATGGCGCGGGAGATGCAATCCGCCTCTTCCCCTTCCAGCCAGATCAGGCGCCGCTCACCAGCATGGGCCAGCGCTTGGCGCAGAGCCTTCGACTCGACCAGTGTCATGGGGTCACGTGGTCGCCGGGTTTAACGCGGGGTTCAAACATGCGCTCCCCCATCTGATCGATGAAGGTATGTGCCTTCTGCACCATGAAGCGCTCGGCATCTGCCGGGTTCACGAATAGATCGGAGCGGATGAAGCGGTGGGTCAGCAAGGTGCCGTCCACCTCCCGGGTAATGCGACCAGCCAAGCGGTACTGGCCCCCTTCGGCCATGGGTTCTGGATAGATGAGGTAACCGGCATATTCGGTGGGGCTTACCTCCACAGTTTGCGTTGGCTGGCCTTTGAACAGGGCACTGAACAGTTTCTTGAGCATGATCGTCTCCTCTCTAATAGACACATTGTCCCCAAGGGGAGAATGGCTGGCAAGCGAGGGATCTTATTACCAATCGTTATTTGCACTACGAACCATTCTCATTTAGATTCATCTCATTCCAGCATGAGGTCAAAATTATGTACGTGTGTTTGTGCCGCGGCATCACAGATACCCAGATCCGCAAGGCGGTACAGGCAGGCAAGACCGAGTTCCGACAACTGAAGCAATCACTGGAAGTCGGTGCTCAGTGCGGCAAGTGTGTACGTATGGCCATGGAGATTATTAGCACCGAACTCGACAAGATTGAATCGGATCAAGCCCCGCTCTATTACGAAGTAGCTTGATACCACAGTTTTATTTTCTGCGACGATCCGTCGCAGGATCCTCTTATCCCCAGGCGAGCTAATTCGTCATGCCTCTTATTGTCACTTTTCTGGACTAAGCTCTAGTGATCGATGCCTCAGGCCTATATAGCCGCAGGCACGAACATAAGGAGTAATGTCGATGAAAGGAGATCCCAAAATCATTGCCCACCTCAACAAGGTGCTGGCCAATGAATTGGTTGCCATCAACCAATACTTCCTGCACGCCCGCATCTACGATGACTGGGGCCTCAAGGGGCTCGGGCACAAGGAATACCATGAGTCCATCGATGAGATGAAACATGCCGACGAACTGGTAAAGCGGGTGCTGTTTCTGGAAGGACTGCCCAACTTGCAGGATCTGGGCAAGCTGCGCATCGGTGAAACGGTCGATGAGATGTTGCGCTGCGATCTGTCACTGGAGATGGATGCCATACCCGACCTGAAAGTGGCCATCACCTATGCCGAATCGGTACATGATTACGTCAGCCGCGACCTGTTCCAGGAAATACTGGAAGACGAAGAAGAACATGTGGACTGGCTGGAAACCCAGCTCGATCTTATCGAACGCATCGGCCTGGAGAACTACCAGCAATCCCAACTTCACTCGGAATCATCCTGACATCCTGAATAGTTATGGCATGACACATCGATTCAAAAACCCGTTCCGGCGGGTTTTTTCATATCCGGCTGCATAGCTTTTCATGATGCTTATCACCATGAAAAGTAAGCTTATTTTTGTTAATTAGCTCGCAAAAAAGCAAACGTGAGAGATGCACTATTGGAACCCCTTATTGGGACGCACAATAACAACAAGCTAAAGGACTACACCATGCATTTCTTACCAAGCAAGCTGACGCTGGCCTGTGCCATCGCTCTCTCCCTCACCGCCTGCAAGGACAACAGTTCCAAGGCACCGGCGGATCCCGTCGCCACCAAGGCAACCCTGATGCAAACCATGGACGAGGCCCTGCGCGAGAGCCAAACGCTGGATCCCTACGGTTTCGCCATCGACGAGCAGAGCATTGCCAAACGCAAGGCGCTCGACACCTCCCTGCTCAAGCGACTGGATGCCCTGGATCCGAGCGTGCTGAGTGAACGGGATCGGCTGTTCTACGACATGATCCGCTGGGATCTGCAGATCAACCTGGCAGGTTATGAGCTGCCCCAATCCCAGATCCCCATCCATCACTTTCGCAACCGGGTGGTGGATCTGGCTGACGAGGTCGGCACTTTGCCTGCCAGCGGCCGGGCGGCGCGCACCGTCGACTCTGGCTTCGACTACTTCGCCCAGAGCTCGGCCAAACGAGTCGCACCGGGTGATGCAAGCTGGCGACGGGATCTCGACCGCACGGCCGAAGCCCCGGCTCAGACCGCCAAGGCACGAACTGCGGCAGCACCGCTGGCCTGGTATCAGGAGCACCTCACCTGGCTCAAGGCCTATGACGCCTATCTCGCCGAGGTGAAGCATCAGTTCGAACTGGGCAGCAATCGGGGCAACACCCTGCCAGACGAGCTGGTGGACAGGCTACTGGCCCAGCTCAACGGCAAGCTGGATGGGGAGGCGATCTCGGGATCCTACCTCGGCTGGCAACAGTTGCCAGCAGAGGCCAACGAGGCGCTGCGCACCGATTACAAGGCCGTGCTGGATAGCATCAATAGCCGTTATCTGGCGCTGCGGGATTATCTGGATTACCAGCATGGTGGCGCCTACGCAGTGCGTCTTGGCAGCGGCGAGTGCGATGATGGCTTCTGTGGCATGACGGATGGCCGTGACTGGTATCGCTGGCTCTTGAAGAAGCACACCACCACCAATATGACACCGGAGGAGGTACACGAGCTGGGACTTGGCGAAGTGACCAGGATCTTCGGCGCCATGGTCAAGGTCTGCCATACCGTCGGCAAGTGCGACAGCGAAGATGTCACCCAGAACAAGCAGAGCGGCCAGATCTACGCCTTCTTCCGCTACCTCAACGAACCTGCATTTTTCTACCAGAACCCGCTGGCGGTCTGGTCCGCCAGCCTGAATCCGGGCAACGCGGCCGGGGCCGCGCTGAGCGCGCCACAGCAACAGGCACTGGCCGAGCATGAGCGGGCACTAGCGGAGTACAACGCCTTCAAGAGCAAGGCGACACAGGTGCTACCTGACTTTTTCGATGCCGAGCGCACCATTCCCAAGCTGGATTACGACGTCGTGCCGGTTGCCTATGAGGATGCTCCCTACGGCGGCGTCGCCTGGTATCAGGATGGCAACCCCCAGACCGGTCGCAAGGGCCAGTTCTTCCTCAACACCTATTACCCCTATGGCCTGCAGAGCTGGAACATCAGCACCCTGCTGGCCCACGAGGGGGCCCCAGGCCACCACTTCCAGATCACCATAGCCCAGGAGCTGGCAGCCAAGGATCCCGACTTCCCGCAGTACGTGGCGAACGCCTCCTACACCGCCTATGCGGAAGGCTGGGCGCTCTACACCGAGTATCTGGCGGATCACGACATGGGGCTCTATCAGGGGCGCGGCCTCTACGATCCGGCGGTGGGGGATGTGAAGGTCGAGGGCTCTGAGGCCTTTAACAACCAACTGCAGTACTTCGGCCGCCTCAACGAGGAGATGCTCAGGGCCATGCGGCTGGTGGTGGATACCGGCATTCACTGGTATGGCTGGAGCCACGACAGGGCCGTCGGCTACATGCAGGAGAACTCGGCGCTGGGGGCCGGAGACATCAGCTCGGAGGTGCCGCGCTACATGGCCTACACCGGCCAGGCTACCTCCTACAAGGCAGGCCAGCTGGCGCTGATCCGGATGCGGGAATCTGCCGAGCAAGCCCTTGGCAGCCAGTTTGATCTCAAGGCGTTCCACCATCATGTGCTGGAATACGGCATGCTGCCCATCTCGGTACTGGAGCAGAAGAACAAACAGTGGATTGAACAGTCGAAGTGATCACAGTTACGGCGCCCGGCAAGGCAGCGGGCGCCGCTTTCGATTAGGATACGGCTCTCTTCCCATCACAATGCTACGGACGATTTCCATGGAACTGATTGCACGTGAGATGGCGCCCCACAAGCGGGTGGCGCTGGTGGCTCACGACAACATGAAGACCCCCTTGCTCAACTGGGTGATGCGCCGCAAGGAGGAGCTCAAGCTCCACCATCTCTATGCGACCGGCACCACCGGCACCATGCTCGGCAAGAAGGCGCAGTTGCCCATCACCTGCCTGTTCTCCGGCCCCATGGGCGGCGACCAGCAGCTGGGCGCGCTCATCGCCGAGGGCAAGATCGACGTGCTGATCTTCTTCTGGGATCCGCTCAATGCGGTACCGCACGATCCGGATGTGAAGGCGTTGCTGCGCCTGGCGGCGGTGTGGAACATCCCGGTCGCCACCAACGAGGCGACGGCGGATTTCATCATGGACAGCCCGCACATGCAGCGCGCGTTCAGCGTGCAAATCCCCGATTACGCCGGTTACCTGAAAGCGAGAACCCAATAGCGGCAAATCTGCCAGTCTGCGCCGGTTACTTGAAAGCAAGAACCCAATAACGGCAGACCTGCCAGTCTGCGCCGGTTGCTTCAAAGCCAGAACCGAGTAACGGCAAGTCGGCGCCTGTGACGCTAAGACCAGAGCCAAACCATCACTGCAGATAGCAAAGAGCCGGACAATGTCCGGCTCTTTTTATTGGAAGGATGACGGCGACTCAGCGCTGCAGGCTCTTCTGGGCGAACTTGGGCCTGGCGTTCATGATCTGCTCCACCTGCTCGTCGCTCATCTTGCCACGAGACAGCCCAAGCACCTTGTAGGTGAGCAGCGGCCGGGCCGACAGCGCTATCATCAGGGCGCGGATCTGGTTCTCGTCTTCTTTCTCCCGCACCGGCTTGCCGTAGGCATAGGTCAGCACCCCGGCGTCCATCAGGTTTTTGACGGCGGGCTCGGTGATCGGCAGGTTTATGACGCTTTTGCGCTGCAGCACGAACTCGCGCAGCACCGCCTTCTCGTTGAAGTCGAGGAAGCCGATCATCTGGGCCAGCTGACCCTGTTGACGGCGGGACTGCCACTCGTCACAGGCCCATTCCCAGAAGATCAGGAAGGCCTGACTGCAGAAGTAGGAGATGGCGATCAGCATGCCGACCCCGAGCCAGGCGGCGTGGGTCGTGGCCCACTGGCTGACCGCCCCCTTCATCAGGCCGGCCGGGAACAGCAGAATGATGCTGCAGCAGAGCAGCAGCCAGACCATGAGCCAGTTGAGGCGGTTCAGCTGATAGAAATGTTGGATCCACCGTTTCATCGTTCATCCTTCCCAGAGCATTGTGGACAGTAGACAACTCAAAGCAATCGTTGTGCCAAGGCGAAGATCTCCGGGAAAAGATCAGGATCCGCATCGTGAAGCCTGTCTGCTGGCGCCGGACTGAGGTTACATCCCCTTACAACTTGTTGAGTGGATGAGCGCCAATTTGCCTTGTGAGGGGCAGCCCAACTTGGTAAAAAACCCGCACTGTCATTGGGGAGTAGCAACCCGCCCGTGATCCGGGCAGGGCTCATGTCAACATTCTTGGATCTGCCGATCCATGGCATGGGCGGCGATAGCATCTATCGCTCTGCAAGACCTTTGGCCTCGATATGCACGCCAGCCGGGCGAGCCGTATCGGGTCCATCGGTTGTTCTGCTCGCCCGGCGGTTGCCCATCATGCTGATTACCCTGCTGTTATTCCTGCTCTCTGCCGTCACCATCTACCTCGCCTGCGAATATTTCGTCAACGGTATCGAATGGACAGGCCATCACTTCAAGATCTCCCAGACCGCCACCGGCTCCCTGCTGGCGGCCCTCGGCACGGCCTTGCCCGAATGCATCGTCACCCTGACCGCCCTGCTGATGGGTGATGCCCCCGCCCAGCAACAGATCGGGATAGGCGCCGCCCTCGGCGGCCCCCTGGTGCTCTCCACCATCGGCTACTCTGCCGTCGGCCTGACCCTGTTGCTGTGCATGAGCCCTGAGCACAGGGTCATGGAGGACGAGGTGCAACGCGCCATAGGCCGGGATCAGCGCTGGTTTGTCGGCATCTTTCTGGTGGCGGTGGCCCTCGGCATGGTGACTTTCACCGGCAAAGCCTGGCTGGCCCCGCTGTTCGTGCTGATCTACCTGATCTATGTGCGCCGCGAGCTGCAGCAGACCGACAGCCACGAGGTCGAGCTGCCCGAGCCCCTCAAGCTGGCCCCCGGGGCCGGGATCCCGCCGCTTCGCAAGGTGCTGCTGCAAACCTTGGTGGCACTGGTGGTGGTGGCGCTGGCGGCTCAGCTGTTCGTCCATCAGCTGGAGAGCATGGGCGAGCTGCTCGGCCTCTCTCCCGTGCTGGCGGCCCTGCTGCTGAGCCCGGTGGCGACCGAGATGCCGGAGCTGATGAACGTGCTGATCTGGGTGCGCCAGGGCAAGCATCGGCTGGCACTGGCCAACATCTCCGGCGCCATGATGATCCAGGGCACCATTCCCAAGGCATTCTGTCTGTTGTTTACCCCCTGGTTGCTCGACCGCACCATGATGGTCTCCTCCCTGGTGACCCTGCTGGCGATAGTACTGCTGTGGTGGGGCTTTCGCCGTGGGCGGATGACGGCGGGCAAGCTGGCCTGGGTGGGGCTGGTGTACCTCGGTTTCGGCGGCTGGCTGATGCTGGCCTGAGGAGCCTGCAAGGCGCAATGGAAAAGGGCAGGATCCGATCCTGCCCTTTTTTTATGGGATTACATTAGCGGGCCGAGCCCCGGGATCAGAACTCCTGGAACCAGCGCTGGATCTGCTTGGGATCCTTGCTCTGGGTCAGGGAGAGCATCAGCAGGATGCGCGCCTTCTGCGGGTTCAGGGTGCCGGCGGCCACGAAGCCGTACTTGGCGTCGTCGATCTCGGCGTCCAGGGTGGTGGCACCGGTCGGCACGCGGGCGGAGCGCACCACCCGGATGCCGTCCTCGCTCGCCTTGGCCAGGGTGTCGAACAAGGTGTGGTAGAGGTTGCCGTTGCCCACCCCGGCGCTGACGATGCCGTCAAACTTGGCGTCCACCAGGGCCTTGGCCGGCAGATCGCTGGCGTTGGCATAGTTGTAGACGATGCCGACCTGGGGCAGCTTGTCGAGCTTGCTCACGTCGAACGGGGTCTTGCTGGTGTGCAGGCGGGCCGGGCTGCGCTGGTAGTCGATCTTGCCGTTGTGGATGTAGCCGAGCGGGCCGAAGTTCGGGGCGGCAAAGGTCTGCACCCCTGTGGTGTTGGTCTTGGTGACGTCGCGGGCATCCAGCACTGTGTCGTTCATGGCGACCATGACGCCACGGCCCTTGGAGCTGGGGTCGGAGGCGGTGACCACGGCGTTGTAGAGGTTCAGCGGACCGTCGGCACTCATGGCGGTGGAGGGGCGCATGGCGCCGACCAGCACCACCGGCTTGTCGCTCTTGACGGTGAGGTTCAGGAAGTAGGCGGTCTCTTCCATGGTATCGGTGCCGTGGGTGATGACGATGCCGTCCACGTCATCCTTGGCCAGCAGCTCGTTGACCCGCTTGGCGAGCTTGAGCCACACCTCGTCGTTCATGTCCTGGGAGCCTATCTTGACCACCTGCTCCCCCTGCACCTCGGCCACGTTCTTCATCTCGGGCACGGCGGCGATCAGGGTCTCGATGGCCACCTTGCCGGCCTCGTAGTTGGACTGGGTTGCAGACTGCCCCGCCCCGGCGATGGTGCCGCCGGTCGCCAGTATGTGCACGCTGGGCAGCGCCATGGCCAGGGGGGAGAGGGTCATGCCGAGGACAACGGCGAGCAGGGTCTTGCGGATAGGGAGGGTCATGCTGCAATCCTTCTGAATGGTTGATTGCAGCATTTTTATTCTTTTTAAATGAAATTTAAGTGATCACTCTCACCAATAAAAACAAGTAAACAGAATATTAGTCTGATTTTTACCCATATTGAGATATCTCACTCTGCATTAAAGCCCTTGGCCTCGATCAGCGCGATCAACTCGGCCTTGCTCAGCTCGCCATCGATGACAGCCTTGCTGCTGTCGAAGTCTACCTTGGCCTGAGTCACGCTCGGCTGAGCCAGCAGGGCTTTCTGCAGGCTGGCGGCGCAACCGCCGCAGGACATGCCGGATACGGTGAGTTCGATAGTCATGATGTGTCTCCTCTGTTGATGTCAATCCAGCCTAAGGCTGCCGCCAGCGGCAAGGTCAAGCCCGTCTATCCACAATCAACGGGCCTCGTATCATCAACCCATCAGTCCCAGGTAGTTCATTAAAGCCGCCCCCAGGCTGGTGCTCACCAGCGAGCCGAGGGTGGTGGTAGCGATGATGTTCGCGGCGAGCACGCTGTCGCCGCCCATGGCGCGGGTCATCACATAGCTGGCGGCCGCCGTCGGGGTGGAGCTGATGAGAAACAGGATACCGAGCGCCTGAGTGCTGAAACCGAGCGCCCAGGCCCCCATGACCAGCAGCACCGGAATGAAGAACAACCGGTTGGCGGTGGCCCAACCGGTCAGGCCGGCGCCGCCACGCAAAGCCTTGAGGTTGAGGCTGGCACCGGTACAGAGCAGGGCCAGCGGCAACGTCATGTTGGCGAAATAATTACCGGTGTTGATGACCAGCGACGGCAACTCGATGCCGAGCAGACCAAACGGCAGCGCCGAGAGGATGGCGATGATCAGGGGGTTTTTGACGATCCCCTTCAGGATTGGCTTGATCCCCCGCCCTCCCCCCAGGCTGCGGGTGAGGGTGATGACCGCCAGGATGTTGTAGAGCACTGTGACGGCGCCCACCAGCAGGGCGGCGGCGCCGATCCCCTCCGGGCCGTAGGCGTTTTGCACATAGGCCAGCCCCATGATCCCCATGTTGCCGCGAAAGCTGCCCTGCACGAAGATGCCACGCAACTTCTGCTCGCTGATGAAGCGCCGCGCCAGCAGCTCGAGCACCAGAAAACCCGCAAGGGTCCCCAGCAGACCGTAGAGGATGAGCCAGGGGCTCGGCATGGTGGAAAAATCGGTGCGCACCATGCTGAGGAACAGCAGGGCCGGCAGGGTAACCTGGAACACCAGGCGGGAGGCGGATTCGACGAAGCTGTCTGGCAAGAGGCCCAGGCGCTTGAGCCAGATGCCGAGCACCAGCACCATGCAGATGGGGCCCGTGATGGAGAGGGAAAAATGCAGACTTGCCAACAGATCCATGATGCGCGTCCTGTGCGATGCGAGCGGCAGGCCGCCAGCCGATATGGAAAGGGGAGCGGTCATTCTAACGCCATGGGCTTGTATTCACAGGGGTTAATCACAACAATGTGGGCAATCCCCTGCCCGAGCACCCGTTATGGAAAAGAAACTGACCATCCTCGACATCGCCCGCCTCTCCGGCGTCGGCAAGTCGACCGTCTCCCGGGTGCTCAACCAGGATCCCAAGGTCAAACCCCAGACAAGGGAGAAGGTGGAGCAGATCATCGCCGAACACGGCTTCGTGCCGAGCAAGTCGGCCCGCGCCATGCGCAGCCAGAGCCAGCAGGTGGTGGGCATCATCGTCTCGCGGCTCGATTCCAGCTCCGAGAATCAGGCGGTGCGCGGCATGCTGGAGACCCTCTACGCCCGCGGCTATGACGCCGTGCTGATGGAGAGCAAGTTCTCCCCTGACAAGGTGAGCGAACATCTGGCGGTACTGGCAAGGCGCGGGGTAGACGGCATCATCTTGTTTGCCTTCAACGATCTCGATTACCCCGCCATGACTCCCTATCGGGAGAAGCTGGTGCTGGTGGCGCGGGAATTCCCAGGATTTTCCTCGGTCTGCTTCGACGATGCCGGCGCCGTTCGCACCATGCTGGCCCAGCTGGAGCAACGGGGCGCTCGCGACATCGCCTATCTTGGGGTGGACGTATCGGATCTCACCACAGGCCAGCGCCGCCTCGATGCCTATCTGACCCACTGCCAGGAGCGGGGGCTGACGGCTCGCACGGCGCTTGGGGATCTCAGCCTGCAGAGCGGCTATCGGCTGGCGGCCGAGCTGCTCACCCCAAGCACCCAGGCGCTGGTCTGCGCCAGCGATACCCTCGCCATGGGCGCCGCCAAATACCTGCAGGAGCAGGGCCGCAGCGAGGTGCTGGTGACCGGCCTTGGCAACAATCCCCTGCTGGGTTTTCTGTTCCCCAATGCCCTCAGCCTGGATCTCGGCTACAAGGGGGCGGGCGAACAGGCGGCCCGTCAGTTACTCGGCCAGATAGAGCAGGGCAGAGTGCCGCAGGCCACCATAGCCCCCAGCCAGCTCTTGTGACTGCCATCACCTCCCATTGAGCAAGATTCATCCATTTTGTGACACTCACCACGAAATGGGAACGTTCCCATTTTGATCGGGAAAAATTGGTAGCATGCTAAATAGGCACTATACCAAGAACGCTCGGGTCCGCAGATTGGCCCTACAGGGTGATGCATACCAAACTCACTGGAGTCACAGAGGGAAGACTCATGTCCAAGATCAACGCACAACATCTGGCCCAGCTCATCGACAAGATCGGCGGCAAGGAGAACATCGCCACCGTCAGCCATTGCCTGACCCGGCTGCGCTTCGTGCTCAATGACCCGGCCAAGGCCGACCCCAAGGCCATCGAAACCATACCGGCGGTGAAGGGCAGCTTCACCCAGGGCGGCCAGTTCCAGGTGGTCATCGGCAACGAAGTGGAGCAGTGGTACAAGGCGCTCACCGAGGAGATCGGGGTCAGCGGCGGCAGCAAGGATGCCGCCAAACTGGCGGCGCGCCAGAACATGAATCCGCTGGAGCGCGGCATCTCCCATCTGGCGGAGATCTTCGTACCCCTGCTGCCCGCCATCATCACCGGCGGCCTGATCCTGGGCTTTCGCAACGTCATCGGCGACATCAAGATGTTCGACGATGGCACTCATACCCTGGTGGAGATCAGCCAGTTCTGGGCCCAGGTCCACTCCTTCCTCTGGCTGCTGGGTGAAGCCATCTTCCACTTCCTGCCGGTCGGCGTCTGCTGGTCCGCGGTCAGGAAGATGGGCGGCTCCGAGATCCTGGGGATAGTGCTCGGGATCACGCTCGTTTCACCACAACTAATGAACGCCTACGGCATCGGCCAGCAGACCCCGGAAGTGTGGGACTTCGGCCTGTTCGTCATCCAGAAGGTCGGCTATCAGGCCCAGGTCATCCCGGCCCTGCTGGCAGGGGTCTTCCTCGCCTGGGTGGAGACCAATCTCAAGCGCATCATCCCGGCCTATCTCTACCTGGTGATAGTGCCTTTCATCTCCCTGCTGCTGGCGGTGATCGTGGCCCACGCCTTCATCGGCCCCTTCGGCCGCTGGATTGGTGAGGGGGTCGGTTTCGCCGCCAAGGCCGCCATGACCGGCTCCTTCGCCCCCATCGGCGCCGCCCTGTTCGGCTTCCTCTATGCACCCCTGGTCATCACTGGCATCCACCACACCACCAACGCGGTAGACTTGCAGCTGATGCAGAGCATGGGGGGCACCCCGATCTGGCCGCTGATCGCGCTCTCCAACATCGCCCAGGCTTCTGCGGTCGTCGGCATCATCCTCATCAGCCGCAAGGAGAACGAGCGGGAGATCTCGGTGCCTGCTGCCATCTCCGCCTACCTCGGCGTGACCGAGCCGGCCATGTACGGCATCAACCTGAAGTACAAATTCCCCATGCTGTGCGCCATGGTGGGCTCGAGCTGTGCGGCCCTCATCTGCGGCTTCGCAGGGGTGATGGCCAACGGCATCGGGGTCGGTGGCCTGCCCGGCATCCTCTCCATCCAGCCGCAATACTGGGGCATCTACGCCATCGCCATGCTGGTGGCCATCGTCGTCCCCGTCGTGCTGACCCTGCTGGTCTATAAGCGCCAGCAAGCCGCCGGCAAGCTGGATCTGGCAACCGCCTGATCCCTCAAAGGAAAAACACAAGGCGCAGCCCTGTGCTGCGCCTTGTCATGACAAGCAACACGAGAACCTGACCATGAGCCAGACACCCTGGTGGCAGAGCGCCACGATTTACCAGATCTACCCCAAGAGTTTTCAGGACAGCGGCGAGCGCGGCACTGGTGACCTCAAGGGGATCATGGCCCGCCTCGATTACCTCAAGACCCTCGGCGTCGATGCCCTCTGGCTGACTCCGGTCTACGTCTCCCCCCAGGTCGACAACGGCTACGACATCGCCGATTACCTGAATATCGACCCCGCCTACGGCACCATGGCGGACTTCGAGGCCCTGCTAGCGGCGGCCCATGGGCGCGACATCCGCATCGTGATGGATATCGTCGTCAACCACACCTCCACCCAGCACGCCTGGTTCCAATCCGCCCTGGGGGACAAGAATAGCCCCTACCGCGACTACTACATCTGGCGCGATCCCGTGGACGGCGGCGTGCCAAACAACTGGATCTCCAAATTTGGCGGCAGTGCCTGGGAACTGGATAGCGCCACCGGTCAGTACTACCTGCACCTGTTTGCCCGCGAGCAGGCAGACTTGAACTGGGAAAACCCGGCGGTGCGCGCCGAGGTCAAAAAGATCATCCACTTTTGGGCCGACAAAGGCATCGATGGCTTCCGCCTCGACGTCATCAATCTCATCTCCAAGGATCAGCGCTTCCCGAACGATGACAGCGGCGACGGCCGCCGCTTCTACACCGACGGGCCACGCATCCATGAATTCTTGCAGGACGTGAGCCGCGACGTATTCGCCCCGGTGGGCGCCATGGCGGTGGGTGAGATGTCCTCCACCTCCATCGAGCACTGCCAGCGCTACGGCGCCCTCGATGGCTCCGAGTTATCCATGGTGTTCAACTTCCATCACCTCAAGGTCGACTATCCGAATGGGGACAAGTGGACCAAGGCGCCGTTCGATTTCCTCGAGCTCAAGCGCATCTTCAACCACTGGCAGAGCGGCATGCACGGCAAGGCCTGGTCGGCGCTGTTCTGGTGCAACCACGATCAGCCGCGCATCGTCTCCCGCTTCGGCGACGAGGGTGAACATCGCGTGGTGGCCGCCAAGATGCTGGCCAGCACCCTGCACGGCCTGCAAGGCACTCCCTACATCTATCAGGGGGAAGAGATCGGCATGACCAATCCGGGTTATGGCAGCATCCATGACTATCAGGACGTGGAGAGCCGCAACATCTTCGCCATCAAGCAAGCCGAGGGCATGAGCGAGGCCGAGATCCTCGCCATCCTGGCCGCCAAGTCGCGGGACAACTCCCGTACCCCCATGCAGTGGAGCGACTCCCCCAACGCAGGTTTCACCCAAGGCACGCCCTGGCTCAAACCCGCCGCCAACTACCCGACGATCAACGCCGAAGCCGCATTGGCGGACGCAGACTCCGTGTTCTGGCACTATCGGGATCTGATCGCCCTTCGCAAGGCACACCCCATCTTCACCCAAGGGGATTACCAGGAGTTGCTGCCTGGCCACCCGCGTCTCTGGGCCTATGCCCGCCATTGGCAGGGCAAGGCACTGCTGGTGGTTAGCAACTTCTACGGCGAGGCAGCGGAGTTTGCCCTCCCCACCGATCTCCAGACCGGTAAGGGGCGCCTGCTGCTGGGCAACTACCCGGACAGCCCGACCCAGCCGCAGGCAACGACATTGTTGCGCCCCTATGAGTCACTTATCTGGTTGATGGAATAAACGATGACACAAACCACTGCCACAGCGGTGACTTCACCGCAGCAGACACTAAAGAATCGCGGCCAGGAGCGGCAAAAGATGGTGGCCGGCGAGCACTATGACGCCGCCGACCCCGAGCTCAAGGCGGCGCGTGAGCGCTGCCGCGCCCTCTACCACAGCTTCAATACCCGCTGGCAGGAGAAGCCTGAACGGGATGCGCTGTTGAAGGAGCTGCTCGGCAGCCGGGGCACGGCCTGCGCCATCAATCCGCCGTTCTTTTGCGACTATGGTGCCAACATCCATGTGGGCGAGAACTTCTACGCCAACGTCAACTGCACCATCCTGGATGTGTGCGAGGTGCATATCGGTGACAATGTGCTGCTGGCGCCCGGGGTGCAGATCTACACCGCAGCCCACCCCATCGCCGTCGTCCCGCGGGTGGCCGGGGTCGAGTTTGGCAAGCCGGTGCGCATCGGCAACAACGTCTGGATTGGCGGGAGCACCGTCATCTGCCCCGGCGTCACCATAGGGGACAACAGCGTGATCGGGGCAGGATCTGTTGTGACCAAGGATATACCGGCCAACGTAGTCGCCGTGGGCAATCCCTGCAAGGTGTTGCGGCCCATGACCACCGAGGAATTGGCGGGCGCACAACAGACGAATCAACCATAAAACAGTAAAATACTGGAATATAAAAAGGCGCCACAGTGGCGCCTTTTTTGTCTTCAGCTGCAAGCCAGGCCCTAATGGGTAAACACGGGCCCGAAGCCGGTGCCCCAGAGGATGGCGGTGCTCGCCAGCACGCAGACCAGTAACACCAGACCGACCGTGACCACAGAGCTCGCATAGATGAAGCCCTGCTCCTTGGGGATGTGCATCAGGATGGGCACACCGATATAGAGCAGATAGACGGAATAGCTGAGCCCGATGAGGCCGATGATCATCACGAACCAGAGGTGCGGGAAGAAGGCGGAGAAGCCGACCATAAACAGCGGGGTCGAGGTATAGGCCGCGAGCTCCAGCGCCGTCGTGTAGCTGGGGTTGGAGCCGAAGGTGTGGCCCATCCAGTGCACCAGATAGGAGAGGGCGAAGACGCCGACGATGAGTGCGATATACATGGCCACCGACAACACGAAGGCGCTGTTGGCGGTCAGGGTGATGGGATCCCCCACCCCTATGCTCCAGCCGATATGCACTGCGGAGTAGTAGGCGCAGACGGATGGGATAAGGGCCACGATCAGGATATGAGTCAGACTGTTTCTGAAACTGTCATGTCTCTCGTCTATGGTATGCCATTCGGTGTGAGGATGGGCATACAATCCCCATAAGTGATTCAATATCATAGCGTTATTCCTTCTCAGCTTGAATTGTGGGTCTCTCGTATCCTGCTCTCGCTCCTCTGTATGTGGTTTTGCATCGCCCGGTTTTCGCTCCCTCGCAACCCCGGCAGGTAGCTTTAAATAAAGTCGCTCCACGCCCGATGCGTCAAGGAAGGGATTGGGCAGCCCAGAAACAGGCAAGCCCAGCGCGGCGGCTGGGCTTGTTCACTGATGGCTTCATATCACTCGGGGTGACACCTGGTGTTTAACGCTCTTTTTCAAATCAAGGCGATATTCCATCCGCCTCGGGCCAGTGCCTTTCGATCACCAACAGCATCAGCCTGCCCATCAATATTGCTTGGTCTTCGACGCAAAGCCCGCCAGGAAGAGACCGGTCAGGAACATGCCGCTGAACGCCTCTATGGCCGACAACAGCTGGAGCGGTGACGAGGTCTGGGAGATATCCCCGTAGCCAAGCGTCACGAAGGTCACGATGCTGAAGTAGAGCGAGCGACCCAGGTGGCCATGGGTAACGGATTCCGGCGCCAGAAAATAGGTCAGGGTCGCCAGCAGGATCACCAGCATCGACAGCAACAGGCTGCGGATCGGGCGCTCGCCAAAGCCCCAGGTGATGAAGCTGATGAACTTGGAGGCGCACTTCAGGTAGCACAGCAGAGAGAGCAGCCCTTTCTTCAGCAGGCCACTGCGCAGCCAGCTCTCCTTGAACAGCTCCCTGGGGCTTGCCAGCGACTTCATCTCGTGTACCTTTTCCTGGTAATAGCACTCACCGGCATCGACGGTGTCCCCCACGCTGGAGAAGAGCCGCTTGGCATTGCGGTACAACTTGCTGGCCTCGCTGTGATCGATCCGGCCATTGTGGTTATAGGCGACCTGCACCTTGTCCAGATTGGTGTGCTCCATGGTGGCATCGAAGCTCTTGGCACGCACACAGACGTTCTTCAGCACGGCCCTGGAGGAGTGGAAGCGTATCTCTTCGCACTCTATGGTGAAGTCCTGAAATACCCCGTCTTCCAGCGCCAGTTCCCGCTTCTTGGCCCAGGCTCTGTGGTCCCACAGCAGGGAATCAAACAGATCGAGGCCAATGACCCCCCCGTTGATGCGCACCCCCTTGGCCGAGCAGTGCCATAAATAGACCTTGGAATTGTTGATGGCGCCGTCCAGCGAGAGCTCGTCGAGGCAGGTAAAATCGAGCAAACGGCCGGAGATGATGGGGGTTTTCAGCTCAAGGCCACCAATATTGAGCAGCCGATGCTTGCCCAGCACCTGCGCCTCTCCCTTGTTGTTTTCGGAGACAGAAAGCAGGCCCTGTACCTTCTTGAGCTCACCGTTGCCGTGCTTGCCCGCCAGCCACATGATGTAGGGCTCAAAGCGCGACTCGGACTGGATCAGCCCGCTCTTGCGCAGGGATTCCAGCGCACTCGATCCGGTCTCATACAACCTTATCTTGTCATCACTCTTGTAGACGCAGAGGCTGAGCACACACCTGGAGCTGATGAACCTGGCGATCCCAATCTGAAAGATCACACCCTTGTCTATTTTTTGCTCCGTCATCCAGTCGTCAAAATAGGGCAGCGATGCCACCAGCAGATCCCAAATCAGCGGATAGTCATTCTCCCTGCGCCACTCATTGAATTTCTCGGGAGAAAGCTGCCAGAGCTCAGTTGCATTCATACATTACCTCGATAGCAAATAGGTCCTGCCAGGCATAGTCCGAGAGAAAGAGTCAGGTACTGGAAGCCTTGGCCTGTGTGGCTGGCCTGATGCAGGGGATCGGCGTGGTCTACGTCCGTTACGCCACCATACTAGGCGAGAATCAAGAGGTAAGTCACTGATAGGGAATAAATAAAGGACAAGCTGCGACAGCTTGCTGCAAGCCTGGACAAGGGTTGCACACCGGGGAGAAGGAACGCGTAAGCACGCCATAGGGCGCTCGTAGTTCCACTGCATAGCGGATAAACAAGAGGGGATGCCGTGGCATCCCCTCTTCACATCATCTGGGTAAGGTCAGCTTACTGCTGGACTTCCTGTACGCCAGAGACGCGGACTTCGACGCGACGATCCGGGGACAGGCAGGAGATCAGCTCGTTCTTACCCTTGACGCCGTCACACTGGGTGCCGGTCACCGGGTCGGCTTCGCCGCGCCCTTCGATGGAGATCTTGCTGGTAGCCAGGCCCTTGCTCACCAGGAAGTCGGCAACGCTACGGGCACGCTCTTCGGACAGCTTCTGGTTGTAAGACTCGGAACCGATACGGTCGGTATAACCAACGACGATCGCGCTGCCATCTTTCGGCTGGAATTCAACAATTTGCTGGTACAGACCGTTCAACGCTTCGGCGCCTTCCGGTTTCAGATCCGCTTTGCCAAAGGCAAACAGCACGTCGGAGTTCAGGGAGAAGTTCTTCTCAACGATCACCGGCGCCGCGGTCGCAACCACAGGTGCAGCCACCGGGGCGACATAGGAGGTGCGGAACGGATGGTAGACGGCTTCCAACGTCGCAACGCTCTGGTTGGACTTGTACTGCTCGCCAGTGTTGGTGGTCAGGTCAGCCACATCCCACATGTAGCGGTAGCGGGCTTGCAGATCCAGCGCATCGTTCAGCTTGTAGGTCAGACCAACGCCCGCCATCGGCGACACGCGGGAATCGCTCACGCCAAAGCCATCGGTATGGGACCAGTAAGCACCGGCTTCACCAAACAGGGAGAAGTCTTCACCAAGCGGCAGACGGCCAATACCGGACAGGGTTGCGCCCTGATTCTCATAGCGATCGCCATCGGTACTACCGCGGCCCGCATACTGGTAGCCCAGTTCTGCACCGAAGTTTTCGTTGAAGTTGTAACCCATGAAGAGGTTGGTAGCAGTCGCATCTTCGGTACCACTCTCAACGCCTTCTACCTTGTTCAGGCCATTGAAGTGGGCCGCACCGACCCCGGCACCGAAATAGATGTCATCGCTTGCGTGCGCAGCCGTGCTGGCCAGTGCCAATGCAATACATACAGTCTTCAGTCTTACGTTCATCATAGCCTCGTCAATACTAGTTACAGGCTTTTGGCCCTTGTTATATAAGGCTATTGTACGGACAAGAACTGTACAGGAGCTTAAGTGACGAGACCATTTACGACTCATTTAATGCCGGCTTTGGGTGGCACACCTCTCTGGCCGGGTGAGGGAGCCCCCATGCCATGGCGGCATTGACGACTGCGTCAGTGTGAACGCAAAGCAATAAAAAAAGACCCTTGTCTTGCGACAAGGGTCTTTTGAATTGGCTCCTCCTACTGGACTTGAACCAGTGACATACGGATTAACAGTCCGCCGTTCTACCGACTGAACTAAGGAGGAATTAACTATCGGAGGCAAGATATCGCTATCTTATCATCCTTTATTGGTGCCCAGAGACGGAATCGAACCGCCGACACGGGGATTTTCAATCCCCTGCTCTACCGACTGAGCTATCTGGGCAAATGGTGCCGGCTACCGGAATCGAACTGGTGACCTACTGATTACAAGTCAGTTGCTCTACCTACTGAGCTAAGCCGGCACACTTTAAACCACTGTGCATGAACAAATTTTTACTTCATGGCACCAAAACTTGGTGCCCAGAGACGGAATCGAACCGCCGACACGGGGATTTTCAATCCCCTGCTCTACCGACTGAGCTATCTGGGCGTGGGCGCTATTAAACGGATTTTAAGGCAGGTGGTCAACGGGAAATTTCATTTTTTGTCTCGTTCGTCTCTTTTTTGCGCAACAGCATCCGTTTTCATCACTTCCGTAGCTCGGCGGCCCCACAGTCGAGACTCTTCCCCCTTTAATAGGCGGGTAATGTTCTCGTGATGGCGGATCAGGATAAGGCAGGAGAGCAGGGAGACCGGCAGGGTGTATTCCGGTTTGAGCAGATAGGTAAAGAGTGGCGTCAGCAGCACGGTAATGATGGAGGCCAGCGACGAGTAGCCACTCACCAGCAGCACCAGCAGCCAGGTGACGATTGCGGCGCCCCCCATGGCAAAGCCGATGGGAAGCATGGTGCCCAGTGCCGTGGCGACGCCCTTGCCGCCGCGGAAATGGAAGAAGATGGGATACATGTGACCGAGGCACGCCGCCACGCCGATGAAGCCAAGGTAGACGGGCTTGATCTGCAGATACCAGGCGAGATAGACGGGAGCCATGCCCTTGAGCATATCGAGCAGCAGCACGATCAATGCCGCCAGCCGGCCACCGAGGCGCAGCACATTGGTCGCCCCCGGGTTGTGGGAGCCATGGTCACGGGGATCCGGCAGACCCGTGATGCGGGAAACCAGCACGGCACTGGACAGCGAACCGCCCAGATAGGCCAGAATAATCATCAAAATCGTCAGGGCCGTCATCTTGGTCGTTTTTACCGCGATATGAATGGGGTATGATGCGGGCCACATTCTCTGGCCTGGGCCTGTCGCCCAAACCGACCGTCAGCAGCAATCTGCTTGCCAGGCCTGCATCCCAGCGCTGTTCACACAGCCCATCAAGAGTAAAGAAGAAGTACTGTCATGGACAAGGTGTTTATTCGCGGACTCGAGGTTTTGACCACCATTGGGGTATATGAGTGGGAGAAAGGCATTCGCCAGAAGCTCTGCTTCGATCTCGAGATGGGCTTTGATAACCGCCCCGCCGCCGCAACCGACGATATCAAGCTGGCACTGGATTACGCCACCCTCTCACGCAAGATCTGTGATCACGCAGCCAGTACCATAGTCGAGCTGGTCGAGACCATGGCCGAACAGGTCGCCGCCCTGGTGCTGGCCGACGAACGGGTGCAATGGGTCAAGGTCGTGCTGACCAAGCCGGGCGCCGTGCCCAATGCCACCGGTGTCGGCGTCGAGATCCTGCGCCATCGCACCCCGGCCGCGAGCGCCCAGTGATGGCACAGCGCAACGTCCCAGAGCGAGTCCTCCTCTTGCTTGCAGGGAGGATGACCAAATGACCCGCATCTACATCAGCCTGGGCTCCAACATCGAGCGGGAGCACCACATCCGCGCCGGGCTCGACGCCCTGCAGGCCGAATTTGGCGAGATCCAGGTCTCCCGGGTGTTCGAGAGCGAGGCGGTGGGCTTTGCCGGCCGCCCCTTCTACAACCTGGTGGTCGGTGCAGATACGACACTGCCCCTCGCAACCTTATGCCAGCGGCTGCGCGCCATGGAGTTTGCCCATGGCCGCGAGCCGGACGCCAAGAAGTTCGCGCCGCGCACCCTGGACCTGGATCTGCTGCTCTATGGCGAGCTGGTCTGCGAGACGCCAGTCGCCCTGCCCCGTGGCGAGATCCTCACCAATGCCTTCGTGCTCTGGCCGCTGGCCGAGCTGGCGCCCACCCTGCCCCACCCGACCGATGGCCGTACCCTGGGTGAGCTGTGGCAGCAGTATGACAAGGCATCGCAGCAGCTCCATCCCATTGCCTTTCATTGGCAAGCTCGCGAGTTGCAGCATCACTGAATCACAAGGGCCCGCGGGCCCTTGTTGCTTATCGGCTATCAGCAATGATGATTGGGCCCAAGCCCCGGCGACGGGCAGTATGGGCCTGACACAGGAGACCACCATGCCACTCGACGCCATTCACGACTTCAACTGCCAGCTGCTGACCACCCTGCCCCATCAGCGCTATCAGCACGAACCCATCCTGGACTACGCCACCGACGAGAGGGTCAAGGCTCGCCTCGGCTGGCAGGCGGAGTTCAGCAAGACCCTGTTTCTCAAGTTCAAGGATGGCCGTTTCGCCCTGCTGCTGACCCACAGGGACGGGCGGCTGGACAACAAGGCGGTGAAAGCGAGCCTCGGTGCCAAGCCTTACATCTGCACGGCCGAGGAGATGCAGGCCGAGATTGGCTGCCTGCCGGGAGCCGTCTGCCCCTTCCTGCCCCGCGCCGATATCCCCTTGCTGGTAGACCCGGCCCTGCTGGCCCACGGGGCCTTCACCTGGACGCCAGGCCACCCGGAGCAGACCTTCCTGCTGGCGACCGAGCATCTGGCCGCACTGTTGGCTGCTCTGCCCTGCCAGGTCAGCTACCTGCCAGAAGCACAGCTCTGATCACCCTCTTTGTACCCGTGGATGACACTCAGCGCCCGGATCAAGGGCGCTCCTTCTTGGCCAGCTGGGCGAAGATCAGCGCCGCCAGCATCGACATCAGGCCGATACACAGATAGGTGAGGTGGAAGCCCCCGAGCCAGCGTTCGCTATCACTCGCAGACTGGCCGACCGAGAAGAGGCCAAGCAGGCTGGCGGCGATGGCCACTCCCAGGCTCATGGAGAGTTGCATCACCACCGACAGCAGGCCATTGCCGCTGCTGGCGTGCTCGGCGCTCAGATCCTGCAGCGTCAGGGTGTTCATGGCGGAGAATTGCAGCGAGTTGACGGCGCCAAACACCATCAGCCAGGCCAGCAGCACCCAGTGCGGCACCTGATTGTCGATGAGGGAGAAGCTGGCAATCAGCACCCCCAGCGCCAGGGTGTTGATGATGAGGATCCGGCGATACCCCACCTTGGGGATCAACTTGTTGACCAGCGTCTTGGTCAGCATGGCGCCGATTACGGTCGGGATCATGGTCATGCCCGCCTTGCTCGGCGAGAAGCCCAGCCCCAGTTGCAGGAACAGCGGGGTGAGAAAGGGCATGGCACCACTGCCGAGGCGGGCAAACAGGTTGCCCCAGATGCCGATGGCAAAGGTGGAGGTCTTGAACAGCGCCAGGCTGAACAGCGGTTGCTCGGCATTGGCGGCATAGAGCCAGTAACTCGCCATGGCGGCGAGGCCGAACAAGACGGCAAACAAGGCCCAGCCCGTCGATATACTATGCTCCCCAAGCCCTTGCAAGCCGACGGATACCAACACCATACCGGCACTGAATAGCACGAAACCCTGCCAATCAAACTTGGCAGTGTGTTGTCGCAAGTCAGGCATGAAGCTCCAGCTGGCGATGAATCCAATCACCCCTACCGGCAGGTTGATCAGGAACACCCAGTGCCAGCTCGCCACCTCCACCAGCCAGCCCCCCAGCGCCGGGCCGAGCAAGGGCCCCAACAGACCGGGGATGGTGACAAAGGACATCACCCGCAACAGCTCATGTTTGCTGTAGACCCGCAACACGGCGAGCCGGCCGATGGGCATCAGCAGGGCGCCACCGACCCCTTGCAGCACCCTGGCCGCAACCAGCATGGGCAGGGTGTTGGCAGCGGCGCAGGCCAAGGAGCCCAGGGTGAACAGCAAGATGGCGGCCAGGTAGACCCGGCGGGTGCCGAATCGGTCCGCAAGCCAGCCGGAGGCCGGAATGAGCAGCGCCACCGTCAGCATGTAGGCGATGACCACCGACTGCATCTGCAGCGGGCTCTCCCCCAGGGCCGCCGCCATGCTGGGCAGGGCGGTGTTGAGGATGGTGCCATCGAGCGTCTGCATGAAGAAGCCGACTGCGGTCAGCAAGGGCAGCCACTTGCGTTGGGCGGGGGTAACCATGTGCACGTTATCGGGCATGAGCAGCAACCTCTTCTTGGTCAAAGACTTCTGTGCCTAAAAATAGACCCGCACCAGGGCGGGTCATATCAGGATATCAGGCATCTGGCTGGCCGAGCATGGCTCTGAGCTGCTCTTCGAGCGTGGGCTCAGGTGCCTTGAGGGTCTCGAGGAACAGGGCCTCGATCCCGGCCTTGTCACCGGTTTTGACAATAAACACCAGTCTGGACTGGGCGCGCCCTTCCGGCCACTCCCCCAGGGTCTGCAATGGATAGAGTTGACCATGGACGCCGTGGATCACCACCGGCTGGCTCTCCCCTTCCAGCAGCAAGATCCCCTTGAGCCGCAGCAAGGCATCGCCGTAGCGAGCCTGCACCGCATCGACCGCCGCCAGCAGGCGAGAGGGTTTGAGGGGCTCGCCGATGCGCAGGGAGAAGCTCTCTATGTTGCCGTGGTCGAAATGGGTCGGTGCCGCCGTGCCCACCTTGGCGGCAAACGGCTGCATCTTCGGCTGCATGGGAGAGGCCAGCCCCTGCTTGGGGGATTCAGTGCGCAGCCAGGCCAGCAGACGGCGCACATCACGCCCCGCCGCCTCGTTGTAGGCGCCGAGCTTCTCCAGCACCGCCGGCGACAGCTCGCCATTACTGACCCGCTCGATGGGCGCCGCAGGGTTGAGCGCCGCCAACCGGGCTTCCACCCGGGCCTGGGTCTCGGCGTCCACCAGATCGCCCTTGCTCAACACCAGCAAGTCCGCCAGCGCCACCTGCTTGACCGCCTCGTACTGCGCCGCCAGCTGCTGCTCGATATGGCCGGCATCCACCACAGTCACAGTGCCATCGAAGCGGTAACGCTGGGCGATGAAGCCCTCTTCTTTCAGGGTAAACAGCACGGGGGCCGGATCGGCAAGGCCGGTGGTCTCGATGATCAGTCGCTTGAAGGGTTTGATCTTGCGCTGGATCGCCTTCATAAACAGCCCCTGCAGCGCCTCCACCAGGGAGCCCTGCACCGAGCAGCAGATGCAGCCGGAATCGAGCAGCACCACCTGCTCGTCCACCTGTTGCACCAGGTGATGATCCAGCCCGACCGAGCCGAACTCGTTGATTAGCACGGCGCACTCGCCCAGCTCGGGCTGCTTGACCCAGTGGTTGAGCAAGGTGGTCTTGCCGCTGCCGAGAAAACCGGTCAACAGGGTCACGGGAATGCGGGTATCTTGCATATCGGTCATGTCAGTTACTCACCTTTGATCGGCAGGGCGATGAGCGCTCGGGTGTCTTGCATCTCGGTCATGTCAATTCCTTAGCGGTTGGCAAACAGCTCGCCGAGCCAGCGGTTTTCGAAGCGGCCATGGGGATCCAGCTCGTTCTTGAGGGCCAGGAAGTCGTGCCAGCGCGGCAGCAGGGCCGGGAAATCGTAGAGATCCATCGCCAGGTGCTTGCCGAAATGGGGAGTGCCACCGAGCGGCACCAGCAGTTGCTGCAACTCGCGCATCTGCTCCATGGAGCCGTTGACGAAGGTACCGTCCGCCGCCAGATAGACCAAAAAGCCAATCCAGCACACCGACTTGCCATAGGCGGCGCTGAGCCAGGCCTCGGAGGGGCCGGTACAGCGCAGGATGAAGGGATAGTGCAGCACGCCGGGGTTCGCCTGCTGCCAGTCCTGCAGTATGGTCAGCGCCTCTTCCATCCGCTCGAGGGGCACCGCCACCTCGCAGTTGATCTGGGGCGCCGGTATTCCCTTGCAGAGGATCTGATAGACGTTGCCCACTAAGTCAGAGGCATCCTTGAAGCGGCGCACCGTCTCGAAGTGTTCCCCGGCCAGCGCCTCGTCCTTGGTGTCCTTGGCCATCTTCTGCAGGGTGGCATCAATGGTGGCATTCATGCGGCCGTCGATGTCCCCCTCCAGCAGCAGCGGTTCGCTGCCAGCGGCCCGGTAGCGGGCAACCTCTTCCTCGCTGGCGGGATCCACCAGCCAGATATGGCTCTCGCCGGTCCAGGCGAACCACCAGCTCTTCACGAAGGCGTGCTCGCGGTTGAGCCGCTCGTTGTGCGCCAGCAGGAAGGGATAGTCGGTGGTGAACTTGGTGCAGCGCATGATGCGGTTTGGCACGGTGTGCAGGGTCACATCCAGCAGGATACCGAGCATGCCCATGCCCATCACGAAGGCGCCGAAGCGCGGGTCGGTGCGATCGACCCGCAGGCTGTCGCCATTGGCCAGCATGATGGTCATGGCTTCCACCGCATCGCACAGGGCGGACTGGTGCAGCCCCTGGCCGTGGGTGCCGGTGCTGAGCGCCCCGCCCAGGGTCTGAATGCCGATGACGCCAGGGGACGCAGGCAGCATCCGCTCCATGGCGATGAGATCCGCGTAGACGGTGTCGAGCGGGGTGCCCGCCTGATAGGTGACGCTGTCGGCCGTGCTGGCCAACTGGCCGCTCAGGTGGTGCAAGTCCACCAGCAGCGCCTGCTTGCCTTCGGTATAAACGCTGTGGATGGGCTCAAAAGAGAGGCCGGAGCCGATCAGTCGCAGCTTGCGTTGTGGGGATTCCCGCAGCAGGCGTTGCAACTCGTCGCGGTTGCCCGGGCGCCACACCTGATCCAGCGCGCCAAGGGGATTGGTCTTGGACCAGTTGAACAGCACCTCCCGATTGCCAATCGCCTTGATGCTGTGAAATGCCTGGAACCTGACCGTCATACCGCGCCTCATCTGACTTCAAAATGAGTGCCAATTCTACCGAAAAGTCCCCGCCAAGGCATGAAAAACAAGCCCCTCTACAGGTCAGGGTCTTGCGCACTGGCAATAGACTCCCCCGCCAGCGCACACAGACCCATGACTACAGACCCGCGATAAAGTCGCCAAGCGGCGCCGGACGGCCAAACAGATAGCCCTGCAAATAGGCCACCTTGCCCTTGAGATACTCGGCCTGCTGGCGGGTTTCGACCCCCTCCGCCACCAGGGACAGGCCGAGCCGGCTGCCGAGATCGATCACGTTGTCGACGATGTGCTCGGACAGGGATTCGGTGCCGATCCGACCGATGAAGGACTGGTCGATCTTGAGGTAGTCCACATGGAATTGTTGCAGGTAAACCAGGCTGGAGTGGCCGGTGCCGAAGTCATCCATGGCCAACTTGACCCCCATCTCATCGAGCTGCCTGAACAGCTCAAGGGTATGGGGATCCGCCACCAGCAGATCGCGCTCCGTCAGCTCAAGCACCAGCACCACCTTGCCCGGCGCGAAGTGAGCGAGGAAATCACGGCACTCATCCAGCAGCGTGTTATCACGACAATGCGCCGCGCTGATGTTGAAGCTGATGTGAAAACCATCGGGCAGGCGCGCCTGCTCGGCGGCCAGCCGCAAGCCCACCTCCGCCATGATGAGGTTGGTCATGGGCACGATCAGGCCGCTCGCCTCCGCCTGGGGAATGAACAGGTCCGGTCGGATCAATCCTGCATCAGGATGTTGCCAGCGCATCAGCACCTCGGCGCCGATGATCCGCTCATCCTCCGTCGCCACCAGCGGCTGCAGGAAGGGGACAAACTCCCGCGCCTGAAGGGCGCGCGCCAGTTCACTGACCGGCGAGCGGGGACGGCCCAGCAGCCACCAGATGAGCAGCGCGAAGGTGACGCTCAAACCGACCAGCAGCCAGAGCCCGAACCAGTGTCGCTGCACCATCCCCTGCCAGCTGGAGGAGAGCCGGTGCCCCGCATAAATGGTGAAGGGATAGACCTCTGAACCGAGGGTGACCTGAACCTCATCCGGCAAGCCAGGTGCCTGCTGGAAAAAGTGACCCTGTCTGTCGAGCCAATGAGGCCCGACCCTGAGCATGATGATCATGGCGGGATCGTTGACGCTCAGCATGAAGCGGAGGTAATCCCCGTCGATGACGCTCAGTACCGAGTGCGGACCCTGCCTGGCGCGCACCGCCAGATAGGGGTGCCCCTGCCGTACCGGCCCCACGTCGTTGAGCAGCAGGACCCCGCGGGCAAACTCTTTCATTGGATAAGAGGTGCGGTAGGGACCAAACCGCGAGGAACAGTAGATATCATCCCGCCGGGCCAGATTGACCGAGCGCACGAACGGCACCAGGGCGACCTGCTCTCGCAGGGTCGCCAACGCCGGATCGCAAGGCGCATCCAGCAGGGGCAACACCTGCCGATTGGCCGCATCGGCATTGCTTAGCATGGTCTCAAGCAGATTGACGGTATGAGCCGCTGCTTCTGCAGATTCTTGCCGCAGATTACTCTGGTAGTGGTGGTATCCCCCCCAACTGCCGAGCAACATGGGGGCTAAAAATACCAGCAGGGCGAATAACAGACGCAGCCAGGGATGGGAGCTGTTGAACCTGGGATGATATGGCATGACGGGTCCAGTTTAAAATGGCCGACCAGTGTAGCGTTCGAAACTGAACACAACCCTGACAGCACAAAAAACAACCAAACCAATCAGCCGAAAAAGGTGGGGGCCATCTTACCGCATGCCAGTTGTGGCATGGTCTCCCACCTTGTTCACCCTCAGGCGCGCTTTGGCTGCGCCCTCACCTCCTCTTGCAGTTGCTCGTCGCAGAACTGCCGCAGCGGAACCGGGTGGCCGAACAGGTAGCCCTGCAGATAATCGACCCCCTTGCGTCGCAGATACTCCGCCTGCGCCTGGGTCTCAACCCCTTCGGCCACCAGTGCCAGACCCAGCCGGCTGCCGAGATCGATGACGTTGTCGACGATGTGTTCGGACAGGGACTCTGTCCCTATCTTGCGGATAAACGACTGATCTATCTTGAGATAATCCACATGGAACTGCTGCAGGTAGAGCAGGCTGGAGTGGCCGGTGCCAAAGTCATCGATGGCCAGCAGGACCCCCATCTCGTCGAGCCCCTTGAACAACGCCAGGGTATTGGGGGTCGCCACCAGTAACTCGCGCTCGGTCAGCTCCAGCACCAACACCAGCTGCCCTGGCGAGAAGTGATCGAGGAAGGCGCGGCACTCCGCCAGCAGGGAGAGATCCCGGCAGTGCACGGCGCTGATGTTGAAGCCGATATGAAACCCTGCCGGCAGCCTCTCCTGCCACGGACTCAGCTGCTGGGCCACGGTCTGCATCAGCGACTGGGTCATGGGCACTATGATGCCGCACTCTTCCGCCTGGGGAATGAACAGGTCCGGGCGGATGAGGCCGGAGGACGGGTGCTGCCAGCGCATCAGCACCTCGGCCCCCATCACCCTGCCATCACCGCTGACCACCAGGGGTTGCAGATAGGGCACGAACTCCCTCGCCCGCAGCGCCCGTTTCAGCTCCCCTTCCATGGAGCGGGGGCGACCCAGCAGCCACCACACCAGCAGGGCGATGGACAGGGAGAAGCCCAGCAGCATCAATATGGTCAGATGTCGCACTTGCCACAGCGCCCGCCATACCGAGGGGATATCCATGCCGGCATACAGGGAGAGTGGGTAGCGACTCGACTTGAGGTCATAGGTGGCCAGGGCCGGCAACTTGGGATCCCGCACCATCAGCTCCCCCTGATGGTTCAGCCAGCTGTTGCCCACGTTGAGCAGCACCTCCCCCCTCGCCGGCGCACTCAGGGTCAGCATGATCTTGATGTATTCCCTATCGATGGTGCTGAGCACGGCGCCATGCTCGCCACTGCTGCGCACCGCCAGCACCGGGTGCCTCGGCAACACAGGGTTGCCAGGCAGCAGACGCAGCAAGCCATTGCTGTAGCCGACACTATCGTCAAGCCAGTTCACCTTCCCCAACAGGGAGTTGCAATAGACACCATTGTCGGCGATGAGGTTGGTGGTGCGCACGAAGGGGGCGAGCACGACGCGCTTGCGCATGGTGAACAGCGCTGCCTCACAGGGGTAGTTGAGCAAGGGGAACATGTTGCGGTTGTTCTCCTCTGCATGATCCAGCATGAGTTCCATCAGGGTCAGTGCCCTGCTGGCCGCGGATTCCGACTGTTTGCTTAACGTATTCAAGTAGTTGGTATGCAATTCCCATAACCCGAGCGAGACGGGCAGCGCGAATACCAGAGCGGCGCAGAGCAGGCGCCAGCATGGCCGGGAGGCGTCAAATCCAAATAGCTGCATAGGTGACCATATCCATGAGAGAAACGAGGAGCGCCCTGGCCCCATGAGCAACGCCGGCGTGGGGCATGACCAAGGGCGCAGCATCATATAGCGCTCTCTTGCCCCATCTCTGGTGCGAGATCAGTTTTTGATCAAAGAGGTGAAAAATGAGGCGGCCCCACTCCCCCCATGAATGGCCGCCTAGCGCGCACAAAAAAGCCCCGGCCAGGGCCGGGGCTTTTAGCAGATTGGCGTTGCCAGTCTGGCGCTTATACCGCTTGCTGCAGGATCACTTCATCGGCCTTCTTGGTGTAGGAGGCAATTTCGTTGAAGTTCAGGTAGCGATAGGTGTCGGCAGCCGTCGCATCCAGGGTCTTGGCGTACTGCAGGTACTCCGCCACGGTCGGGATCTTGCCGGTGATGGCGGCAACTGCGGCCAACTCGGCCGAGGCCAGGTAAACGTTGGCCCCCTTGCCCAGACGGTTCGGGAAGTTACGGGTGGAGGTTGAAACCACTGAGGCCCCTTCCGCGACCCGCGCCTGGTTGCCCATGCACAGGGAGCAGCCCGGGATCTCGATGCGGGCACCGACCCGGCCGAAGATGCCGTAGTAGCCCTCTTCGATCAGCTGATCCTTGTCCATCTTGGTCGGCGGCGCTATCCACATACGAGTCGGCAACTCGCCCTGGTACTTCTCGAGCAGCTTGCCGGCGGCGCGGAAGTGACCGATGTTGGTCATGCAGGAGCCGAGGAACACCTCGTCAATCTTGACGCCCTCGACCGAGCTCAGCAGACGGGCATCGTCCGGATCGTTCGGCGCACAGAGGATTGGCTCCTTGATGGTGGCCAGGTCGATCTCGATGATCTCGGCGTACTCGGCATCCTTGTCCGCTGCCATCAGCACAGGGTTGGCCAGCCACTCTTCCATCCCCTTGATACGGCGGGTGATGGTGCGCACGTCGCCGTAGCCTTCGGACAGCATCCATTTCAGCATGACGATGTTGGACTTGAGGTACTCGGTGATCGGCTCTTTATCCAGCTTGATGGTGCAACCGGCGGCGGAGCGCTCGGCGCTGGCATCGGCCAGTTCGAACGCCTGCTCGACCTTGAGGGTCGGCAGACCTTCGATCTCGAGGATGCGGCCGGAGAAGATGTTCTTCTTGCCCGCTTTCTCGACGGTCAGCAGCCCCTTCTGGATGGCGGCGTAAGGGATGGCATGGACCAGGTCACGCAGGGTGATGCCCGGTTGCAGCTCGCCCTTGAAGCGCACCAGCACGGATTCCGGCATGTCCAGCGGCATCACGCCGGTGGCGGCGGCGAAGGCCACCAGACCAGAGCCCGCCGGGAAGGAGATCCCGATGGGGAAACGGGTGTGGGAGTCACCGCCGGTACCCACGGTATCGGGCAGCAGCATGCGGTTCAGCCAGGAGTGAATGACACCATCACCCGGACGTAGGGAGACGCCGCCGCGGTTCATGATGAAGTCCGGCAGGGTGTGGTGAGTCTGTACGTCGATGGGCTTGGGATAGGCCGCGGTGTGGCAGAAGGACTGCATGGTCAGGTCGGCGGAGAAGCCGAGGCAGGCCAAGTCTTTCAGCTCATCACGGGTCATCGGGCCCGTGGTGTCCTGGGAGCCAACCGTGGTCATGCGGGGCTCGCAATAGGTGCCGGGACGAATGCCCTCTACGCCACACGCCTTGCCCACCATCTTCTGGGCCAGGGTGTAACCCTTGCCGGTATCGGCGACGGGTTGCGGGCGACGGAACACGGTGGAGAACGGCAGACCCAGCGCTTCGCGCGCCTTGTCGGTCAGACCGCGACCGATGATCAGCGGAATACGGCCACCGGCGCGCACTTCATCGATCAGCACTTCAGTCTTGAGGGCAAACTCGGCCAGCACCTCGTTGGTACCGTGGCGTTTGATCTTGCCCTCGTACGGGAAGATGTCGATCACATCGCCCATGTTCAGTTTGGACACATCCACTTCGATGGGCAGGGCGCCGGCATCTTCCATGGTGTTGAAGAAGATGGGGGCAATCTTGCCACCGAGGCAGACACCACCGGCACGCTTGTTTGGCACGAACGGAATGTCGTCGCCCATGAACCAGAGCACCGAGTTGGTGGCGGATTTACGGGAAGAACCGGTACCGACCACGTCACCGACGTAGGCCAGCGGGAAACCGGTCTGCTTGAGCTCTTCGATCGCCTTGATCGGGCCAATCACGCCATCCTGGTCCGGGGTGATGCCGGGACGGGCGTTCTTCAACATGGCCAGGGCATGCAACGGAATGTCGGGACGGGACCAGGCATCCGGCGCCGGCGACAGATCATCGGTGTTGGTCTCACCGGTCACCTTGAACACGGTAACGGTGATCTTCTCGGCCAGGGCCGGGCGGTTCAGGAACCACTCGGCATCGGCCCAGGATTGCATCACTCGCTTGGCGTGGACGTTGCCAGCCTTAGCCTTCTCTTCCACGTCGTGGAAGGAGTCGAACATCAGCAGAGTGTGGGAGAGGCCCTTGGCAGCAAGAGGGGCCAGTTCCGCATGATCCAGCAAGTCGATCAGCGGTTGAATGTTGTAACCACCCTGCATGGTACCGAGCAGCTCGACGGCTTCGGCAGCTGTCAGGATGGGAGACTGGGCTTCGCCCTTGGCGATGGCGGTGAGGAAACCGGCTTTGACATAGGCCGCTTCATCAACACCGGGGGGAATACGGGAGGACAACAGTTCTTTCAGGAAATCTTGTTCACCGGCGGGTGGGTTCTTGATCAGCTCAACCAGGGCGGCGACTTGCTCTGCGTCCAGAGGTTTGGCAACTACGCCCTCGGCGGCACGTTCTTCGACGTGTTTACGGTAGGTTTCAAGCACGACTAATTCCTCTTTGGTCTTTTTTTTGGGGTTCGCCCACGCTCGCGGCGATCGTCCTTGCGGGACACCCGTAGGGTGCCCCTCACTATATAAGTTTTAACGAGTAATTAAAATCCAAACCCTGTGCACTTATTCACCAGATTGACATAACCATCTAAACAGACTCATGTTTTTGCAGACCATAAAAAACACTGCTCACACGAGTTAACAAAAAAGCAGCATTTCATCGTTATTCGAACGTGGTGCCCAATTGCAGATAGAACATGTCATGCCCCCCCTCCGCCATGCCATAGCCGAGGAAGATGGGACCGAGGAAGCTCTCCACCCCCATATAGACGGAGCCGGCGGTGTAGGAGTTCTCCAGGCTGATCTTCTCGCCACTATTCCAGACGTTACCTTGCTCGATAGACCCGCCAAGGAACAGCGGTGCCTTGAAGGCGCCGAAGTCGTTGTCTGCCACCCGGTAGATGTAGCGCAACCCACCGAACAGGCTGTAACGCCCGCTCAACTGGTAGTGCTGGAAGCCGGACAGGCGGAACAGGCCGCCCAGATCCTGCACGAACAGCGGTATCTCTTCCTCAGAAGTGGAGCCACCCCCTTCCAGCATCAGGTTGATGCTGTGCCTGTCCCAGGACCAGGGCTTGATCATCGCCAGATGATAATTGAGGCCTTCGGTTTTCTCGGTCGGCTCATTGGTTGGCTCGAGTTTGATGTGGGTGTAGCCACCCTTGATGTCCCAGTAGATCCCCTCATAGGGGAAGTAGCGGCTGTCGAGGGTATCGTGCTCGAAGCGCACATAAGGCCCCCAGGCGGTGGCATCCGCATCCGCATTCGTCAGGTTCTGGATGTCGATGCTGCCCACTTTACCCTCAAGGCCAAACGACAGCCGGCTCCAGGGCTGGCGATTCCAGCCAAGCGCGAGATCCACGCTGGTGAAGCTGTACTCCGAGTCCAGGTAGCTGACGCTGGAACTGGTGCTGGATGCCTGCACCTCATTATCTTCCGTAAAGAAGAGTCGGCGCTTGGTCTTGTCGTAGGCCAGACTCGCCTCCCCGAAGTAGGTCTGGGACGGCTCCAGCGGCGTGTAAAAGTCGGTCTTGATGTGTTTGGCCGTGCCGAGGGAGGCCTCGGTCAACCACTCACCGCCCCAGTCATTGACGTTGGTGAGGGTGTAGGACATACCGACGTTGTAGTTGGAATTGCTCTCGAAATCATCGGAGAAACCGAGCTGGAAGTTGAGATAGCCAGGCCCCCAGTTCTTCTCGCTGGCATCCACCACCAGCACGTTTTCGCCGTCCCGCTCCACCACCTCATAGGTGATGCGATCGAACGATTCCAGCGCGTACAAACGGCGGATGCCCGCCTCCAGGCTGTCGTAGGTCTGCACCTTGTCGGGCCGCACCTTCAACATGGCGCGCACAGTGTCATCCGACAGGCGCGACTTGTTGATGATCTCCACTTTGTCGATGTAATAGGCAGGCTGGCCGCTGCGCTCGGCGCGGCGGCTCAACTTCTGGTTGCGATAATCGGCGTAGGCGGCGGGAGAGAGGGAGAGCGCATCGAGCTGGCTCGAGGCGCGCATGGCCACCTGTTCCCCTATCTTGATCCCCTCCGGCATCAGCGCGAAGTCGGCAATGCCCATGTTGCCAAACTCCGGGCTCAGCAGCACATCCTTCGGTCCAAGCAGAGCTTTCTGCTTCTCTGTACCGACCTGGGTCATGTAGGTAGTGAGCTGGTCGATCATGGCCAGCCCCGATTTGAGGGATTCACGAGTGCGCAGCTTGGCGCTGATGTCGACGGCGATGACGATGTCGGCGCCCATGGCCTTGGCCACGTCCACCGGCATGTTGTTGACCGTGCCGCCGTCGGCGAGGATGTGTCCGTTCCAATCCACCGGTTTGAGCGCGCCAGGAATGGACATGGAGGCCTGCATCGCCTTGGCCAGACTACCGTGGTCCAGCACGAAGGGGGTCACCGTCTCCATGTCGGTGGCCATGGCGCGATAGGGGATGGGCAGGTTATCGAAGCTCTTTTGCACCGGCAGGTTGGAGGTGGCGTGGCGCAGCAGGCTGGCCATGGACTGGCCCTGGAAGAAGCCATCCGGCAGCTGGGTCTGATCGCCATTGACGCCGATGTCGGTACGCAGCTGATACTTCTCGCTCTGCTGCTTCTTGCGCAGGGAGAGTTCATCGCGGCTGACCTTGTCCTGGTAACCCTTGTTCCAGTCGATGGAGAGGGTCATTCGCTCCACCTCCTCGGCGCTGAGCCCCATGGCGTACATGCCCGCCACATAGGCGCCCATGCTGGTACCCACCACTATATCCACCGGAATGCGTTTCTCTTCCAGCGCCTTGAGCACTCCGATATGCGCCGCCCCCTTGGCCCCGCCGCCACTCAATACCAGCGCTATCCTGGGTCTGGCCCCCTTGGCGGCGCCGCCCTGCGCCTTGGCGCCATCCGGGCTCTGAGTCTGAGCCGCCGCCATGAATGGCAGGGTCGCCAGCAACAGCATGAGCAGGTGGGTCCATCCCCGGGGAAAGATGCGCATATGAGTGTCCATTGATCCAGTGCGAGTCGAGTGAGCCGTGATGCTCACTATAAGATGAGGAACTGTAACCGCAAGTGACTGTGCTGGCGAGATTTCATCAATATCCATCGCACCGGCGGGCGCGTGCAAACCAGCGTCAATCCAGTCCCAACAAGCTGTGAGCGCAAACGTTAATCGGCAATAAACCCCCTCATCACCTCAAGGGAGCCAACCCTCGGCCGCTAATATGAGCTCAACCTTTGGCCCACACTCCTGAGTCACCCTATGTTCGCAAGCCTGACACTCAAACAGAAAATTCTGGCCACCGTCATCCTGGCCGTGGCGCTCTCCTGCCTGCTGGTCGGCTACTTCAGCCAGCGCTCAGCCCAGCAGCTGATCGAGACCCGCATGTTCGAACAGGAGCTGCCGAACCTGACCCAGCGCATCGGCAAGGAGATCGAAAAAGATCTCACCTCGGTCGCCGGCGCCGCCAAGCAACTGGCCAACGATCGCTTCGTGCTGGATTGGGTTGCCCGTGGCATGCCCAAGGAGCAGGAGTCCATCCTCATCGAGCAGCTCAAAGACATGACCGCCCAGTATGGCTTGGTCACCGCCTCCTTCGCCGACCGGCAAAGCGCCGCTTACTACAACCAGGATGGCTTCCTGCGCGTTCTCAATCATGAGCAGGACAACTGGTTCTACGACTACACCAAGAGCCCGCAGGATCTTATGCTCAGCATCTTTCGCGAGAGCAACGGCGAGGTGAAGCTGTTCGTCAACTTCCAGCAACTCAATGGTCGCGGTCTGGCGGGGCTCGCCAAATCCCTCGACAGCATGGTCAGCATGCTCGCCAACTTCCGCATCGGTGACAGCGGCTTCGTGTTCATGACCGACGGCAGCGGCAAGGTGAAGCTGCACCCGGACGCCGCCCGCATCGATCGTGACAGTCTGCCCCAGCTGGCGGGCCCAGGCGCCAGCAGCCTTCTCATCAAGCAGCCGTTTGCCGCCACCCACGCCGAGGTAGACGGCCAGCCGGTGGTACTGGCGACCAGCTATATTCCGCTGCTCGACTGGTATCTGGTGGCCCAGGTACCGGAGGCCGAGATCTACGCCGAACTCAATAGCGCCAGACTGCACATCCTGCTGGTGAGCCTGGCGATCGCCGTCGGCATGGGACTGCTCGGCGTGCTGCTGGCAGGCTCCGTCAGCCGCCCGCTCAACGAGCTGGCGCGGCTGTTCCGCGAACTTGGCAGCGGTGACGGGGATCTGACCCAGCGCCTCAAGGTGGAAGGCCGGGACGAGCTGAGCCAGGTTGCCACCGGCTTCAACAACTTCGTCGCCAAGATCCATGGATCCATCGAGCAGGTGGCCAGCAACTCTCGCCAGCTCGCCGCCACCGCTAACGAGGTGGCCAAGCAGGCCCAACTGACCCAGCACAACTGCACCGCTCAGCGCGACCGCACCGTGCAGGTGGCCACCGCCATCCACGAGATGGGGGCTACCGTCGGCGAAATCGCCGGTAATGCGTCCCTGGCCGCCGACGTGGCCAAGCAGGCCAACGAGCAAGCCGATGCCGGCGCCCTGATGGTCGCCCAGGCTCGCCACGGCATCGTCGGGTTGTCGGACGAGATTGAACAGGTCTCTGGCGTCATCGAGTCCCTGGCTAACCAGACCGACTCCATCGGCAGCATACTCGACACCATCCGCAGCATCTCGGAGCAGACCAATCTGCTGGCGCTCAACGCCGCCATCGAGGCCGCCCGCGCCGGTGAACAGGGCCGTGGTTTCGCGGTGGTGGCCGACGAGGTGCGCAACCTCGCCAGCCGTTCCGCCGCCTCCACCGCCGAGATCCAGGGCATGATCAACCGCCTGCAGGAGCAGAGCGCCCGCGCCGTCAGCGCCATGACCCAGGGTCGTACCCAGAGTCTGGCGGTGGTGGCTCAGGCCGACGAGGCCGATGCGGCGCTTGGTCATATCACCGGTCACATCACCCAGATCAGCGACATGAACATCCAGGTCGCCACCGCCACCGAGGAGCAGTCCAGCGTGGTCGGCGAGATCAACCGCAACGTGGAGGACATCAACCAGCTGACCATGGAAACCGCCGACATCGCCCATCAGCTGACGGCGTCCAGCCGCAGCCTGCAACAGCTCTCCGGCGAGCTCGACAAGCTGGTCGGTAACTTCCGGTTGTAAGCCACTCGGATGCAAAAAAGGGGACGCCATGCGTCCCCTTTTTATTTGCTAGTGCCTGCGATGTCAGCGACTCGCTAGCCGCCCTTCTTGCGGTGATACATCTGCTTGTCAGCCTGTTGCAGCAACAGATCGAGGGCGGGCGGCAGCGCCGGATCGTAGTGGGCCACCCCGGTGGAGCAGATCAGCCGATAGGGCTTACCTGCCTCCCGATTGAAGGCCGCCAGCGCCTCATCGAAGCGAGCCAATACCCGTGGCACCAGCTCGGCGCCAATGCCCGGCAGCAACACCGCAAACTCGTCGCCCCCCAGCCGGGCGAAGATGTCCGCGTTGCGAAACACCCGTGACAACAGGGCTGCCATCTGCCGTAGCGCATCGTCGCCGACCTCGTGCCCCAGGCTGTCATTGATCTCCTTGAAGCGGTTGAGATCGAGAAACAGCAGGGTCGCCTCCCGCCCCTGTCGGTGGGAGAGCTGCAGGCACTTTTGCGCCAGCATGATGAAGCCGCGGCGATTGGTGATACCGGTCAGCTCGTCCAGGGTGGCCAGCTGGATAGCGGCCAGCTCGTGCTCCACCATACCCGCCAGATCCATCAGCAAGGCTCGCTCACGCTCACCCAGCTGGCGCGGCTTGCGATCGATGAGGCACAGGGTCCCCATCTTGTAGCCACCGGCGAGCTGCAGAGGGCAGCCCGCATAGAAGCGGATATGAGGATCCCCCAACACCAGCGGATTGTCGGCGAAGCGCAGATCCTGCGCCGCATCCTCCACCACGAAGATGTCATCGCCGAGGATGGCGTGACCACAGAAGGAGATGTCGCGCGGCGTCTCCTGTGCATCCAGCCCGCAGCGGGACTTGAACCATTGCCGCTCCTCGTCTACCAGAGAGATGAGCGAGATGGGCACCTCGAACATGTTGCGCGCCATCCGGGTGATGCGGTCGAACCGCTCCTCGGCGGAGGTGTCGAGAATGGCGAGGCGGCGCAAGGCATCGAGGCGCTGACGTTCGTGATCGGGCTGGGAAGGAACTTGCATGGGAGGGCCGCTGCTTGACGTGATGGGGCTCAGCATAGCAAACAGCCCCGAACAAATCTCTTTCTCATCGCGGAAAACAACAAAGCCGCTCATGGGAGCGGCTTTTTCATCACGGCAGGAAGAAGGAATTTATTTCTTCTTCTTGGCCTTGGCGTTCGGCAGATCGGTGATGGATCCTTCGTACACTTCGGCAGCCAGACCCACGGACTCGTGCAGAGTCGGGTGAGCGTGGATGGTCAGCGCCAAATCTTCGGCGTCGGCACCCATCTCGATGGCCAGACCGATCTCACCCAGCAGTTCCCCACCGTTGGTACCGACGATGGCACCACCGATGACACGATGGCTGTCCTTGTCGAAGATGAGCTTGGTCATGCCGTCGGAGCAATCGGACGCGATGGCGCGGCCGGAAGCAGCCCAGGGGAAGGTGGCGACTTCGAAGTTCAGGCCCTGTTGCTTGGCTTCCTTCTCGGTCAGACCAACCCAAGCCATCTCTGGCTCGGTGTAGGCGATGGACGGGATCACTTTCGGATCGAAGTAGTGCTTCTTGCCGGCGATGACTTCGGCCGCCACGTGGCCTTCGTGCACACCCTTGTGAGCCAGCATCGGCTGACCGACGATGTCACCGATGGCGTGGATGTGAGCGACGTTGGTACGCAGCTGCTTGTCCACTTCGATGAAACCGCGCTCGTTGACGGCAACACCGGCTTTCTCGGCGTCCATCAGCTTGCCATTCGGCACACGACCGACCGCGACCAGCACGTTGTCGTAGCGAACCGGCTCGGCCGGGGCGTGCTTGCCTTCGTAGGAGACGTACAGGCCGTCTTCACGAGCTTCAACTGCGGTGACCTTGGTCTCCAGCATGATGTTGAATTTCTTGGCAACACGCTTGGTGTAGATCTTGACGATATCTTTGTCGGCAGCCGGTACCAGCTGATCGGCAAATTCCACCACGTCGATCTCGGAACCCAGGGAGGAGTACACGGTACCCATCTCCAGACCGATGATGCCGCCACCGATGACCAGCAGCTTGCCCGGTACGGTAGTCAGTTCCAGCGCATCGGTTGAATCCCATACGCGCGGGTCATCATGAGGGATGAACGGCAGTTTCACCGGGCGGGAACCCGCGGCGATGATGGCGTTGTCGAAGGTGACTGTGGTCTTGCCGTCGTCCCCGGTTACTTCCAGGGTGTTCGGGCCGGTGAACTTGCCGAAGCCGTTCACAACCTGGACTTTACGCATCTTGGCCATACCGGCCAGACCGCCGGTCAGCTGGTTGATGACCTTCTCTTTCCACAGACGGACCTTGGTGATGTCGGTCTGGGGGGCACCGAAGACGATGCCGTGATCGGCCAGCGCCTTGGCTTCTTCGATGACTTTGGCGACGTGCAGCAGTGCCTTGGACGGGATGCAGCCCACGTTCAGGCAGACGCCACCCAGGGTGGAGTAACGCTCGACGATAACGGTATCCAGACCCAGATCGGCGGCACGGAAGGCAGCGGAATAACCGGCAGGGCCGGCACCCAGTACCACGACCTGAGTTTTGATTTCTTTACTCATCATGACCTCTTTGTCGTTCTATATCCCCGGACAGCACAGTCTTATGCCAAAGAAGGCGGCTGCAGCCGTGAAAAAAACGGGGCGATTTTATAATTTTGTTAATGAAATGAGAAGTGAAAAGGGCGAGCTCTGTGCTCGCCCTCTCATTTACATTTACAGAACCAGTCGACGAATGTCGGACAGCACGCCACTCAGGGTGGTGACGAAGCGAGCCCCGTCAGCACCGTCGATGACGCGGTGGTCATAGCTCAGAGCCAGCGGCAGCATCAGGCGCGGCACGAACTCTTTACCATTCCACTTCGGCTTCATCTCGGACTTGGAAACACCGAGGATCGCCACTTCCGGCGCGTTGACGATCGGGGTAAAGCTGGTACCGCCGATGCCACCCAGGCTGGAGATGGTGAAGCAACCGCCCTGCATGTCGGCAGCGGTCAGCTTGCCGGCACGGGCCTTCTTGGAGATCTCGGCCAGGTCACGGGACAGCTCATAGATGCCCTTCTTGTTGACGTCACGAACGACCGGAACGACCAGGCCCCCCGGAGTGTCAACCGCCACACCGATGTGGATGTACTTCTTCATGATCAGCTTGCTGCCGTCTTCGGACAGGGCGCTGCAGAAGCGTGGGTGCGCTTCCAGGGCCTTGGCGGCCGCTTTCAGGATGAACACCAGCGGGGTGATCTTCACATCCAGCTTCTGCTTCTCGGCCAGCATGTTCTGCTCTTTGCGGAACGCTTCCAGATCGGTGGTATCGGCTTCGTCGAACTGGGTGACATGCGGGATCATGGCCCAGTTGCGGTGCAGGGCAGGACCGGAGATCTTCTGGATCCGGGTCAGTTCCAGCTCTTCGACCGGGCCGAACTTGCTGAAATCAACCTTCGGCCATGGCAGCACTGTCATGCCGTTGCCATTGCCTTGACCGGCAGCCGGAGCGGACTCGGCGCGCTTGACCGCATCCTTCACATAAGCCTGCACGTCTTCTTTGACGATGCGACCCTTGCGACCGGAGGCTTTCACCTTGGCCAGGTTGACGCCGAACTCGCGCGCCAGACGACGCACGGCCGGAGAGGCGTGGACGTAGGCATCGTTGGCAACGAAGTCAGAGCCAGCAGCAGGTGCGGCGGCCTTGGCAACCGGCGCAGCGGCGACAGGAGCAGCTACGGGGGCAGCAGCCTGAGCAACCGGGGCGGCAGCAGGGGCGGCACCAGCCACTTCGAATACCATGATCAGGGAACCAGTGGAGACCTTGTCACCGGCCTTCACCTTGATTTCCTTGATGATACCGGCGAACGGCGCAGGTACTTCCATGGAGGCCTTGTCACCTTCGACCGCGATCAGGGACTGGTCGGCTTCGACCTTGTCACCCACGGCGACCATGATTTCGGTCACTTCCACTTCGTCACCGCCGATGTCCGGCACGTTGACTTCTTTGGCGGCGGCAGCGATAGGCGCAGCAGCCACAGGGGCGGCAGCCTGAACCGGCGCAGCGGCAGCAGCAGGCGCGGTGCCAGCCACTTCGAATACCATCACCAGGGAACCGGTGGAGACTTTGGCGCCGGCGGCAACCTTGATCTCGACCACGCGGCCCGCGAACGGCGCCGGGACTTCCATGGAAGCCTTGTCACCTTCTACGGCGATGATGGACTGATCGGCTTCAACCATGTCACCCACGGCAACCATCAGCTCGGTCACTTCGACTTCGTCGTCACCGATGTCTGGTACGTGCACGTCTTTGCGAGCGGCAGCAACGGGAGCGGCTGGCGCAGCGGCGGCAACCGGGGCAGCAGCCTGAACCGGTGCGGCGGTCGCGCCTTCGGCTTCGAAGATCATGATCTGGGAACCGGTAGCGACCTTGTCGCCTACCTTGATCAGGATCTCTTTGACGATACCGGCGGCAGGGGCCGGGACTTCCATGGAGGCTTTGTCACCTTCCACGGCGATCAGGGACTGGTCCAGTTCGACCTTGTCACCCACGGCGACCATGATTTCGGTCACTTCAACTTCATCGGCACCGATATCCGGTACCATAATCTGTTTGGACATTGTGCTTTATCCTCTTACGCGTCTGTCGCGTTAACCTTGGCAAAGGTCCGTTTGGCATATAAAACTCTGCAAAAACGGATAATTTCCCTTGCTTCTACTATCACGTGAACCGTGCAAGGAGCTGCCCGGCGCAATGCCGGACAGCTCCTTCGTTCTCTTACGCGTACAGCGGGTTAACCTTGTCGGCATCGATGCCGTATTTGGCGATGGCGTCGGCCACAACCTGCTTGTCGATCTCACCGCGCTTGGCCAGTTCGGTCAGGGCAGCAACGACGACATAGAACTCGTTCACTTCGAAGTGACGACGCAGGTTGGCACGGCTGTCGGAACGGCCGTAACCGTCGGTACCCAGTACACGGTAGTGCTCGGTCGGTACGAAGGCACGCACCTGCTCGGCGAAGGACTTCATGTAGTCGGTCGCGGCGATGGTGGCTTCGGAACCCAGCACTGAGGTGATGTAGGGTACGCGGGCGGCAGCGGTCGGGTGCAGCATGTTCCAGCGATCAACGTCCTGACCATCACGAGCCAGCTCGTTGAAGGAGGTCACGCTGAACACATCGGAACCCACGCCGTACTCGGTTGCCAGGATCTGGGCGGCGGTGCGCACGTGACCCAGGATGGAGCCACAACCCAGCAGCTGTACCTTGGCCTTGTTACCGGCCACGGATTCCAGCTTGTAGATACCCTTGCGAATACCTTCCTCGGCGCCTTCCGGCATGGCCGGCATGGCGTAGTTTTCGTTCAGGGTGGTGATGTAGTAGAAGACGTTCTCAGGCTTCTCACCGTACATGCGACGCAGGCCGTCTTGTACGATCACCGCTACTTCATAGGCGTAGGACGGATCGTAGGAGATGCAGTTCGGGATGGTGCCGGCCAGGATGTGGCTGTGACCATCTTCGTGCTGCAGACCTTCGCCGTTCAAGGTGGTACGACCGGAGGTCGCGCCCAGCAGGAAGCCACGGGCTTGCTGGTCACCTGCTGCCCACGCCATGTCGCCGATCCGCTGGAAGCCGAACATGGAGTAGTAGATGTAGAACGGGATCATCGGGCAATCGTTGGTGCTGTAAGAGGTTGCAGCAGCCAGCCAGGAGGACATGGCGCCCAGCTCGTTGATACCGTCTTGCAGAACCTGACCCTGCTTGTCTTCCTTGTAGTAGGAGACGATGTCACGGTCTTGCGGGGTGTATTGCTGACCGTGCGGGCTGTAGATGCCGATCTGACGGAACAGACCTTCCATCCCGAAGGTACGCGCTTCATCAGCCAGGATCGGAACGATGCGCTTGCCGATGGACTTGTCTTTCAGCAGCACGTTCAGGGAACGCACGAACGCCATGGTGGTGGAGATCTCGCGCGCCTGCTCACCCAGCAGCGGGCCGAAGGCATCCAGCGCCGGGATTTCCAGCTTGGTGGTGCTCTCGCGCAGACGGGTCGGTACATAGCCCTTCAGCGCGGCACGACGGGCGTGCAGGTACTTGTGCTCTTCGGTACCTTCTTCGATCTTCAGGTACGGCAACTCTTCCAGCTGCTCGTCGGTGACCGGCAGGCTGAAACGATCGCGCAGGTGACGCACTGAGCCCAGATCCATCTTCTTGACCTGGTGAGCGATGTTCTTGCCTTCGGCCGCTTCGCCCATGCCATAACCCTTGATGGTCTTGGCCAGGATGACGGTCGGCTTGCCCTTGGTCGCAGCGGCCTTGGAGAAGGCGGCGAACAGTTTACGGGGGTCGTGACCACCGCGGTTCAGGGCGAAGATTTCCTCGTCGGTCATGTCTTTGACCAGCGCGGCGGTTTCCGGGTAACGGTTGAAGAAGTGCTCACGCACATAACCGCCGTCACGGGACTTCATGGTCTGGTAATCACCATCCACGGTTTCGTTCATCAGCTGGATCAGCTTGCCGGAAGTGTCTTTCTTCAGCAGCTCATCCCACTTGCGACCCCAGATGACCTTGGTGACATCCCAACCGGCGCCGGAGAACAGGCCTTCCAGCTCGTTGATGACCTTGCCGTTACCGACAACAGGACCGTCCAGACGCTGCAGGTTGCAGTTGACCACGAAGACCAGGTTGTCGAGCTTTTCGCGCACGGCAACGGTCAGGGCACCCTTGGCTTCCGGCTCGTCCATCTCGCCATCACCCAGGAAGGCATAAACGGTCTGCTCGGAACAATCCTTGATACCACGGTCGGTCAGGTACTTCAGGAAGCGAGCCTGATAGATGGCGGCGATGGGGCCCAGACCCATGGAAACGGTCGGGAACTGCCAGAAGTCCGGCATCAGTTTCGGGTGCGGATAGGAAGGGATACCCTTGCCGTCCACTTCCTGACGGAAGTTGTCCAGCTGCTCTTCGGTCAGGCGACCTTCTGCAAATGCACGGGCGTAGATGCCCGGGGAGATGTGACCCTGGAAGTAAACCAGATCGCCACCGTCCTTCTCGCTGCGAGCGCGGAAGAAGTGGTTGTAGCAGACTTCATAGATGGTCGCGGAAGAGGCGAAGGAAGACATGTGACCGCCAAGGTCCAGATCTTTCTTGGAGGCACGCAGCACGATCATCATGGCATTCCAGCGGATGATGGCGCGAATGCGACGTTCCATCTCCAGGTCGCCCGGGTAAGCCGGTTCGTCGCTGGCAGGAATGGTGTTGATATAGTCGCGATTTGCCTTTTCAGCCACGTCCACACCGCTGATGCGGGCTTTCTCGGCCAGTTGTTCAAGGATGAACTGAGCGCGTTGCGGACCCTCTTCACGCAGCAGGGATTCCAGAGAGGCAAGCCACTCCAGCGTTTCTATCGGGTCCACATCGTTCTTCAGGATATCAGACATGGCTGGTTCCTATTGTTATTTGCACGGCGGTTAAGATGCGCAAGAATTCGACAATAAAGCCTTGTTAGGATTAGTTTTCCTGCTGACGGATCCGACGCATGGATCGCTGGATCCGGCTGTCTTCCCTCTGCATATCCAACAAGGTGTCCTCGATAAAGGCCAGGTGCTCATGACAAGCTGCCCTGGCCCGCTCCGGAGCCCCCGACAGGATAGCCTCGATCAGTGACGCACGATGGCGACGGATCTTGGCGACCACTCCCGGACGGCGATTCAAAATCTCATTATTTCGTAAAATATTCTGTTCGAGCATGGGACCCATGGCCCGCAACAGGTGCAGCAGCACCACGTTGTGGGAGGCCTCGGCGACCGCCAGATAGAACTGGGTGACGGCGGCAGATTCAGCCACCAGCGATCCCAGCTGACCCGCCTCTTCAATGGCGGATTGCGCCAGGCGAATGCGTTCGAAATCGGCCTCAGTCCCCCGCAGCGCAGCATAGTAGGCACAGATGCCTTCCAGCGCGTGACGAAACTCCAGCAGATCGTACTGGGCCTCCGGGTGGGTGCTGAGCAGCTCGAACAGCGGATCGGCGATCCCCTTGCTCAGGGCATTTTGCACATAGGTGCCGCCGCCCTGACGACGATACAAGAGTCCTCTGGCTTCCAAACGCTGGATGGCTTCGCGCAGCGATGGGCGCGAAACCTGAAACTGGATGGCGAGTTCGCGCTCGGGCGGCAGTTTCTGCCCCGGCTGCAAGCTGCCTTCCAGAATCATGCTTTCCAGCTCGGCGACGATGGCGTCGGCCAGCTTGGGCTGAGTAATCTTGATATAGGGCATGGGGCTACTTTGTTAAATTGGTATTACCAATTCTATGATTGGGGCGAAAATTAGCAGAGGGGCTGGGAAAAGTCCACCCGAAATATGATCTGAATCAAGATTGAACGGCACCACTTTAGGGGTAAAAGAAGGGAATTATGACCTAGCTCATAGAAAATGGTCTGACCAATATTTATGACGTCTTTCACAGATAACATTTGGCCAACAGTATGAAAAATGGCTCACCCTAAAGGCAAGCCATTGATTTTAAAAACACAAACTTATGTTTGCAACTTTCACTTAAAGTTGAGCATTTGCCGGTATCGCAGCCATTCGAAACTGGCCCCAGGGTCCGTCTTGCGGCCCGGCGCTATGTCACAGTGACCGACGATACGATCGGATGTGATGGCGGGATAATGGCGTGAGATGGCCCGACTGAGGCCGGCTAGTGCCTCATATTGTGCGTCGCAATAGGGCAGCTCGTCGGTGCCTTCCAGTTCGATGCCGATGGAGAAGTCGTTACACGCCTCCCTCCCCTCCCAACTCGACACCCCGGCATGCCATGCGCGAGCGCCGAATGGCACGTACTGCACCAGCTCACCGTCCCGCCGGATCAGGCAATGAGCCGACACCTTCAGCTGATGAATGTCGGCAAAATAGGGGTGAACGGCGGGATCTAGCCTCCCCAGAAACAGATCATCGATCCAGGGGCCACCGAACTGGCCGGGCGGCAGGCTGATGCCATGCACCACCAGCAGGGAGATGTCATCCGGGCTGCCCCGTTCATTGTGATGGGGTGAGGGCACCCGGCGGGCCTGTTCGCACCAGCCGTCGCTATCGATGGAAAAAAAGGCTTTGGGCTGCGTCATCGTCTGCTCGATTCACATGGAAATAGGTACCCGTCGCCGGGTCGCCGTCCTCGTAATAAGCCGGGAACAAGCATCTGAATTCATAGGTAAAACTATGTTAGGCTGAACCATCGTCCGCAAGGTACTGGATCCCATATGCACCCGATGGCACGCCGTCTCTGGCTACTGGCCTGGCTCTCTCTGCTGGGGTTATTGACGCTCTACTTCTATTCCAGCGCCAAACCCACGGTGACCGCCAGTGGCGATCTGCTGCTCAAAGCCGACGCCAGCGGCCATTATCGTCTGGAGGGTGCCATCAACGGCCAGCCGGTGCAACTGCTGCTGGACACCGGCGCCACCCGGGTGACGGTACCGAGCCAGGTCGCGGCCCGTCTCGGCCTCGTCGCCACCGGCAGTAGCCGGGTCAATACGGCGGCAGGGCAGATCCAAGTCCAGACCAGCCAGATCGAAAGCCTAGCGATGGGCCCACTGACCCTGTACGATTTGTCCGTATTTATCAATCCGGCGGCCGACGGGGAGGAGATCCTGGTGGGCATGAATGCCCTCGGCCGGCTGGAATTGCGCCAAAGAGACAGGCAGTTGCTACTCAGACCCTTGCAGGAATAAGGCATGTTACAACAGGACATCAGCCGCGCCGTGCGCGCCGCACTACTCGAAGATTTGGGCAACGCCCTCACCGCGCTGGATCAACCGGATGCCAGCGCCGACATCACCGCCCAGCTGATCCCGGCCGATCGGATGTCGACCGCCAGGGTCATTACCCGCGAGGCGGGCGTATTTTGTGGTCAACCCTGGGTCGATGAGGTGTTTTCCCAGCTCGGCGGTGAAGTGCAGGTAGAGTGGCTGGTGCAAGACGGCGAGCGCCTCTCCCCCAATCAGGAACTGTTTCGCCTGCATGGCCCAGCCCGCGTATTGCTGACTGGGGAGCGCAACGCATTGAATTTCGTGCAGACCCTATCCGGCGTCGCCACCCTTACCGCCCGTTATGTAGCCGAACTGGAAGGGACCGACTGCCGTCTGCTCGACACCCGCAAGACCCTTCCCGGCCTTCGCAGCGCGCAGAAATATGCCGTCACCTGCGGTGGTGGCAAGAACCATCGTATCGGCCTCTATGATGCGTATCTCATCAAGGAGAACCACATCCTCGCCTGTGGCGGTATCAAGGAGGCCGTCACCCAGGCTCGCCACCTCAACCCGGGCAAACCGGTGGAAGTGGAAGTCGAGTCGCTGGGCGAGCTGGAACAAGCGCTGGCGGCTAATGCCGACATCGTCATGCTGGATAACTTTGACGTGCCCATGATGGAAGCAGCTGTTGCTGTGAATCAGGGTCGCGCCAAGCTGGAGGTGTCTGGCAACGTCACGCTCGAGACCCTGGCCGAGTACGCCGCTACCGGCGTCGACTTTATCTCGGTAGGCGCATTGACCAAGCATGTGCAGGCACTGGATCTGTCGATGCGCTTTATCTGAAACCGCTTGGAGCAGAGCCATTCACTTGAACCTGCCAGATATTACAGGACTCGAAACTTGCAAAAGGCGCCACAGGCGCCTTTTCTTTATGCAGGATCCAACGACATAAGGAATGTGAAGATGGGGCCGCCCTCCGTAACCAAGAGTCATTAGAAGCTTTTTAAGCTTTGATTTTTATATAATTTTCACTAAATGAGAGAAAAGTGGTTAACAAGGTGGCTACCTCTGTTGCCAACCAGAAGCGCTCGGATAAGATACTGTCGTGTGGATAGATTTCCACCAGCACTTTTCAGGAACCATGGACAAAAGGATATTTGACATGAAGAAACAGTCAGGGTTTACGCTAATCGAATTGATGATCGTGGTTGCGATCGTCGCCATTCTGGCCGCCATCGCCTTGCCGGCTTATCAGACCTATACCCAAAAGGCCCGATTTACTGAAGTCATATCGGCAACCTCCCCATATAAAGCGGCTATAGAGATATGTGCTCAAACAACGGCTGCTGGCAACGGAGCTCTTAGCGCTTGTGATGCGGGAACCAATGGCGTACCAGCCGCTATCAGTGCAGCGAATGGTAATGTTGCATCAGTAGCTGTTGATGACACTACCAATGCAATCACTGCGACAGGAACAGCAGCCGTTGGTGGATGGACCTATGTGCTGACCCCCACCGTGACCACTGGTAAAGTTAATTGGGCTGTTGCGAGTGCATCAACCTGTATTACCCCAGGCATTTGCTGATTTATTAGCCAATGACCTCTAGCCCCAACAGCGGCCTGGCTACCAGCCTGGCCGCTTCCTCTCTCCTCAGTGAGCCAGACTCACAACGCTATCTGAGCCAGGCCAAGGCGCAGCGCAAGCCCTTTGTTACCTTCCTGATTGAAAACGACATCCTCGACAGCAAGGCGCTGGCCGATTTCTGCGAGCTGGAATATGGGGTACCTCTGCTGGATCTTGCCGCCTTCGATTTGGCCGAGATCCCGCAGAAATACCTCAATCAAAAGTTGATTGAAAAACACCATGTCCTGCCCATCTATACCCAGGGCCACACCCTCTATATCGCCATGTCGGATCCAACTAATGTATCGGCATTGGAAGATTTTGGTTTCAGCTTCGGTCTGCACACCGAAGCCTTACTGGTTGAAGAAAGCAAGCTGACCACCGCCATCGGCAAGCTGATGGAGAATGAGCAAGACGCCCTCGGCATGGATGACATCGACGAGTCCGAGATTTCGGAACTTGAAGTCTCCGATGAAGGCTCGCGGCTCGATGAGAGCGTCAATACCGCAGATGACGATGCTCCCATCGTCAAGTACATCAACAAGATCATGATGGATGCCATCAAGCGGGGCGCCTCGGATCTGCATTTCGAACCCTACGAGACCAAGTACCGGATCCGCTTTCGGATCGATGGCATTTTGCATGAGGTAGCCACCCCGCCGGTCAACCTGGCCAACCGCTTCTCCGCCCGTCTCAAGGTGATGGCACGGCTCGATATCGCCGAGCGTCGTCTGCCGCAGGATGGTCGGATCAAACTCAAGCTCTCACGCAGCAGATCCATGGACATGCGGGTCAACACCCTGCCGACCATGTGGGGCGAAAAGATAGTCATTCGGCTGCTCGATTCATCGGCGGCGCGGCTCAACATCGATCAGCTCGGTTTTGACGACAGGCAGAAGACCCAATACCTGAACGCCCTCTCCAAACCTCAAGGCATGATCCTGGTCACCGGCCCCACCGGTTCGGGTAAAACGGTATCGCTCTATACCGGCCTCAACATTCTCAATACCAACGAGGTCAATATCTCCACCGCCGAAGACCCGGTTGAGATAAACCTGCCAGGGGTCAATCAGGTGCAGATTAATCCCAAGGCAGGGCTCACCTTCGCTGGCGCCCTGCGATCCTTCCTACGTCAGGATCCGGATGTCGTCATGGTGGGCGAGATCCGCGATCTCGAAACCGCCGAGATTGCCATCAAGGCCTCCCAAACCGGCCACCTGGTGCTGTCGACCCTCCACACCAATTCGGCGGCCGAGACCCTGACCCGGATGATGAACATGGGTGTCCCCGCCTTCAACATCGCCTCTTCGGTCACCCTTATCATGGCTCAGCGTCTCGCCCGCAAGCTGTGCGATCACTGCAAGGCCCCCGAGCTGGTACCCGATGCCGAGCTGCTGGAGCTGGGCTTCAGCTCACAACAACTGGCTGCTGGATTGCGACTGTTCAAGCCAGTCGGCTGCAAGGAGTGCTCGGGGGGATACAGAGGGCGAGTCGGTATTTATGAAATCATGATCATGTCCGAAAACATCGCGAAATTGATCATGCAGGGGGCTAATTCATTACAGATAGCCGCCATTGCCCAGAAAGAAGGCATGCGAAATTTGCGTACCTCCGGCCTGGAAAAAGCACGACTGGGTGTCACCAGCCTGGCCGAGATCAACCGGATCACCACCAACTAGACTCACGGTTTACAGTTCATTCACCCGGGTGAGGCCACTGCGCCCCCTGGTCACAAGGGACGCCGGATAGGGAGTTGTATCATCCGGCCACCGTCGCCCAATTGCAGGATGCAGTGATGGCTACAATCGCACAAAAACAAAACGTCCCCAAAAAGGTCTTCTCATTCCGCTGGCACGGGGTCAATCGCAAGGGACAAAAGGTCTCCGGCGAATTGCAGGCCGACACCATCAACACCGTCAAGATTGAGCTGCGCAAGCAGGGTGTCAACGTCACCAAGGTCAGCAAGCAGAGCCAGGGGATGTTTTCCAAGGGCGGCGCCAAGATCAAGCCGATGGACATCGCCGTCATCTCCCGCCAGATCACTACCATGCTCTCCGCCGGCGTGCCGCTGGTGCAAAGCTTGCAGATCATCGCCCGTGGCCACGAGAAGGCGGCGGTGCGTGAGCTGATCGGCCAGATCGCCGCCGACGTCGAAACCGGTACCCCCATGTCAGACGCGCTGCGCCGCCACCCTCGCCACTTTGATGCGCTCTATTGCGATCTGGTGGAAGCAGGGGAGCAATCCGGCGCACTGGAAACCATCTACGACAGGATCGCCATCTACCGCGAGAAGAGCGAGGCACTCAAGTCCAAGATCAAGAAGGCACTGTTCTACCCGGCCATGGTCATCCTGGTGGCCATCGTCGTCACCTCCATACTGTTGCTGTTCGTCATCCCCCAGTTCGAGGACATCTTCAAAAGCTTTGGCGCCGAGCTCCCGGCGTTCACCCGTTTCGTCATCGGCATCTCCCGCTTCATGCAGGACTGGTGGTATGCAATCTTTGGCGGCATCGCCCTGGCCATCTTTCTCTACGTGCGGGCCTGGCGCAGCTCCCAGAAGGTGCGCGACAACACCGACAAATTCGTCTTAACCATTCCCATCGTCGGCGCCATCCTGCACAAGGCGGCCATGGCCCGCTTCGCCCGCACCCTTTCCACCACCTTCTCCGCCGGCATCCCGCTGGTCGATGCCCTGGTCTCGTCTGCCGGTGCTTCTGGCAACTACGTCTATCGCACCGCCATCATGGCCATTCGTAACGAGGTGGTGGCCGGCATGCAGATCAACGTCGCCATGCGCACCGTGGATCTCTTCCCCGACATGGTGATCCAGATGGTGATGATAGGTGAGGAGTCCGGCGCCATCGATGACATGCTCTCCAAGGTGGCAACCATCTTCGAACAGGAGGTGGACGACATGGTCGACGGCCTCACCAGCCTGCTCGAGCCCCTCATCATGGTGGTGCTCGGGGTGCTGGTCGGCGGCATGGTAGTCGCCATGTACCTGCCCATCTTCAAGCTTGGCTCTGTGATACACTGACCAGCGACCAGATGACCCGCCCAGCCGACCTCGCTCGACTCGGGCGTGGTCATTGGCAACTCTCTTTTCCAACACAAACGGTTGATTATGGCGTTTCTGATCGAACTGGCCCACGGCCTGCCTTGGCTCTATCTCTCCCTGATTTTTCTCTTCACTCTGATGATCGGCAGCTTCCTCAATGTGGTGATCCATCGTCTGCCCATCATGCTGGAGCGAGATTGGCACGCCGAATACCGCAGCTACTTCGACACCGATAGCGAAACCGCCCCCACTGCCCCCTACAACCTGATAGTGCCGCGCTCCGCCTGCCCTCACTGCGGTCACGCCATCACGGCCACCGAAAACATCCCGCTGCTGAGCTGGCTCTGGCTCAAGGGACGCTGCCGGGCGTGCAAGGCCCCCATCTCGGCCCGCTATCCACTGGTCGAATTGCTGACCGCCCTGCTGTCGGTTGCCGTGGCGGCAACCTTGCCGCCAGGTTGGGGCACCCTGGCGGCCCTGGTGCTGACCTGGGTGCTGGTCGCGCTGACCTTCATCGATCTGGACAAGATGCTGCTGCCGGATCAACTCACCCTGCCGCTGTTGTGGGGCGGCTTGCTGTTCAACCTGCTGGGGGGCTTCGTCTCGCTGGGGGATGCAGTCATCGGCGCCATGGCCGGCTATCTGGTGCTCTGGTTCCTCTATTGGGCCTTCAAGCTGCTCACCGGCAAGGAAGGGATGGGCTATGGCGACTTCAAGTTGCTGGCCGCCCTCGGCGCCTGGCTGGGCTGGCAAGCGCTGCCCATAGTGTTGCTGCTCTCCTCCCTGGTCGGGGCCATCATCGGCATCGGGCTCATCGCACTGCGTAAACACCATCAGGCCAACCCCATCCCCTTTGGCCCCTATCTCGCCATTGCGGGCTGGGCAGCGCTGCTGTGGGGCGATAGCATCACCCGCTGGTATCTGAACGCCGTTCTCTGAAGGAGTCTCTGACAATGTATGTGGTAGCAATTACCGGCGGGATCGGCAGCGGCAAGACCACCATCGCCAACCAGTTTGCAGCCCTCGGCATCGAGGTGGTCGATGCCGATCTAATCGCCCGCGAGGTAGTGGAACCCGGCACCCCGGCGCTGGCCGCCATCGTCAGCCATTTTGGCAGCGACATCCTCAATGCGCAGGGCGAGCTGGACAGACGCGCCCTGCGCGAACGCATCTTCAACCACCCAGAAGACAAATTGTGGTTGAATGCACTGCTTCATCCAGTCATTCGCAGTGAAATGCTGCACCAATGCGCCGCAGCCAGTTCCCCCTACTGCCTGCTGGTCGTCCCCTTGCTGGTCGAAAACAAGCTCACCGGCCTGGCCGACCGAGTGCTGGTCATTGACGTGGATGAGGCAACCCAGATCGAGCGCACCTGTCGCCGGGACGGGGTGAGCCGGGCACAGGCAGAGGCCATACTGGCTGCCCAGGCCAGCCGGGCCGAGCGCCTCGCGGCCGCCGATGACGTACTGGACAACCAGAGTGGTGCGAGTGAGACCATCCAGGCGCAGATTTTGGCGCTGCACGAAACATATCTGGCATTTGCCTCTCAACAAGCCCGCCAAGTGTGAGTACACTAGGCCGGTTTATGGCTGGCCAGGATTAGGCATGATTTACGATTTTCCCCTCAATGAAAAAAGCCGGACCTATCTTCGTCTGGAGTCCCTGTTTGCCCAGATCCGCGACAATCTGGAGAGTGACCAGCCTTGGGCACACATCGCCTTCTTCAAGGGGTTGTTCGATCTGCAGGAGCTGCTGGAACGCGGCGATCTGCGTGCCGATCTGATCAAGGATCTGGAGCGACTCGGCCAGCGTCTGAGCCATTGGGCCAGCCTGCCGGAGGTCGACCTCGAACAGATCCAGCGGATGCAGCAGGAAAGCACCCAGCTCTCCCGCAGTCTGCTCAGCTCGCCTCGCCCCGGCGCGCGCCTGAAAGAGGATCGCCTGCTCGGCTCCATCCGCCAGCGTTTCTCCATTCCGGGCGGCCTGTGCGCCTTCGACGTGCCCCAGCTCCATCACTGGCTGGCAACCACGGCGGTCACCCGCCACCAGCAGATGCAACTGTGGCTCAGCGACATCACCCTGCTGATGAACACCATCACCCTGCTGCTGCGCCTGTGGCGCGAGTCCGGCAACTTCAGCGATCAGGTCGCCAGCAATGGCTTCTTCCAGGATACCGCCGAGGGGGCCGAGCTTATCCGCATCCGCATCCCCGGCAGCCAATCCTGCTATCCGACCCTGAGCGGTCACAAGAACCGGTTCGCCCTGCGCTTCCTGTCAACGACAGAGCAGCAGATCGGCGACGTTCCCTTCCAGCTCGCCTGCTGCTAAGGAGAAAAAATGGTTACCAAGGTAAAGTGCCCGACCTGCCAAACCGAGGTTGAATGGACCCCGGAACATCCGTTTCGCCCCTTCTGCAGCAAACGCTGCCAGCTGATCGATCTCGGTGAATGGGCCGATGAAGAGAAGCGTATTCCCGGCGAGATCAACCCGGAGCTGTTGCCCTACCCCGAGGAAGGGGAACAGTGGCAATAAGCCAGAGATGAAAAAGGGCCCTTGCGGCCCTTTTTTGATCTTCGTCGATCTCGGCGTCATGTCGCCAGAGGTGGCGGCTTAGCCTTGTGACTTTTCCAATGCCTCTTGCAGGCGCGCTACTATCGGGCCATTGGCATCCGGGAACTGATACTCGTGCAAGGCGGTCAGCGGCACCCAACGGCACTCCTGCCCCTCTTTGCCAAAGGGCTCACCGCTGAAGCGGGTCACCTTCCAAATATCCAGCAACACCTGCTTGTCGGGATAATCGTGGTGCAGCTCCATGAAGGGCGCACAATCCTGTACCCGGATCCCGATCTCCTCCCACAGCTCCCTGTCCAGCGCGGTGAGCAAGTCTTCTCCTGACTCCACCTTGCCCCCCGGAAACTCCCAGCGATCGCCCTGATGGCGGTCTGAGGAGCGTTTGGCGAGGAAGATCTCGCCCTTCTCATTCTCGATGACGCCGACCGCCACCCAGATCCGTTTCTTCGGTTCCATCTCTGTCCTCACTCTAGCCAGCGCGCTTCCTGTGCCACCCAGCCGGGTGGCCCTGAAATGAATGCACCGCCCGGAGGCGGTGCATCAATCATGACAACGGATCAGGTCAACTGACCGTGGCAATGCTTGTATTTCTTGCCGGAGCCGCAGGGGCAAGGGTCGTTGCGGCCCACCTTCTGCTCGTCACGCACGAAGGTCACCGGCGCAGCTTCCGCCTCGCCCTCTTCGTCCGCCAGCTGGTTCTCGGCGGCGGCATGGGTGTAGGTGCGAGGCGCCGCTTCCGCCTGCTGGCGCTGGTGCTCCTCCATCGCTTCCACGTCGCGCTCCTGTACTTGTACCCGGCTCAGTATGCTGACCACGTCGCGCTTGAGGGTTTCCAGCATCTGGGTGAACAGATCGAAGGACTCGCGCTTGTACTCCTGCTTGGGGTTCTTCTGGGCGTAGCCGCGCAGATGAATGCCCTGACGCAGGTGATCCATGGCCGCCAGATGCTCCTTCCACAGGCCATCCAGGGTTTGCAGCATCACTGCCTTCTCGAAGTTGCGCAGCACATCGACGCCGACCAGCTCCTGCTTGTGGGCATAGAGTCGGGTGGCTTCTTCCAGGATGCGCTCGCGCAGCTTCTCTTCATACAGCTTGTCGTCTTCCGCTAGCCACTGCTGCAACGGCAAGTCGAGCGAGAAGTCGGCCTTCAGGCGCGCTTCCAGACCCGGCACATCCCACATCTCTTCCAGAGACTGGGGCGGAATGTACTCGTCGATCACCGCACCATAGACGTCGTCACGGATGACATGGATGGTATCGGAGATGTCGTTGGTATCCAGCAGCTCGTTACGCTGCTCATAGACCACTTTACGCTGATCATTCGCTACGTCATCGAATTCCAGCAGGTTTTTACGGATGTCGAAGTTGCGGCCTTCCACCTTGCGCTGGGCATTCTCGATGGCCTTGGTCACCCAGGGATGCTCGATGGCCTCGCCCTCTTCCATACCCAACTTTTTCATCATGTTGGTCACGCGATCGGAGGCGAAGATCCGCATCAGGGTATCTTCCATGGAGAGATAAAAACGCGAGGAACCTGGGTCACCCTGACGACCGGAACGGCCGCGCAACTGGTTGTCGATACGACGGGATTCGTGACGCTCGGTACCTATGATGTGCAGACCGCCGGCGGCCAGTACCTCATCGTGGCGTACCTGCCAGGCGGCTTTGATCTCACGGATTTGTTCGTCGGTCGGGTTTTCCAGCGCGGCGATCTCGGCCTGCCAGTTACCCCCCAGCACGATGTCGGTACCCCGACCGGCCATGTTGGTGGCGATGGTCACGGCGCCGAGTTGACCGGCCTGGGCAACGATCTCCGCCTCCATTGCGTGGAACTTGGCGTTCAGCACCTTGTGCGGGATGTTCTCCTTGGTGAGGATGCCGGACAGCAGCTCGGAGTTCTCGATGGAGACGGTACCCACCAGCACCGGCTGGCCACGGGAGACGCAACCGCGAATGTCTTCGACGATAGCGGCATACTTCTCTTGTGCCGTTAGATAGACCAGATCGCCCATGTCCTTGCGCACCATCGGCTTGTTGGTCGGAATGACCACGGTATCCAGACCATAGATCTGCTGGAATTCGAAGGCTTCGGTGTCGGCAGTACCCGTCATCCCCGCCAGCTTGTCGTACAGGCGGAAGTAGTTCTGGAAGGTGATGGAGGCCAGGGTCTGGTTCTCGTTCTGGATCTTGACCCCTTCCTTCGCCTCGACGGCCTGGTGCAGGCCATCGGACCAGCGACGACCCGGCATGGTACGACCGGTGTGTTCATCGACGATGACGATCTCGTCCTTCTGGACGATGTAGTCGACGTTGCGCTCGAACAGGGTGTGGGCGCGCAGGCCGGCGTTGACGTGATGCAACAGGCTGATGTTGGTGGCAGAGAACAGGGAGTCATCTTCCGCCAGCAGCCCCTCTTTCTTGAGCAGCTCTTCCACGAAGATCTGGCCGTTCTCGGTCAGCAGGGCCTGACGGTTCTTCTCGTCCACCGTGTAGTGGCCGTCACCGGTGTACTCCTCGGAGTCTTCCTTGTCCTGCTTGACCAGCAGCGGGATCAGCTTGTTGACCTGGATGTACATGGCGGAGCTGTCTTCCGCCGGGCCGGAGATGATGAGCGGGGTACGGGCTTCATCGATCAGCACGGAATCCACCTCATCCACCAGCGCGTAGTTGAGCGGACGCTGCACGCGCTGCTCCGGCGAGAACGCCATGTTGTCGCGCAGGTAGTCAAAACCGAATTCGTTGTTGGTACCGTAGGTGATGTCGGCGGCATAAGCGTCGCGCTTCTGGGACGCATCCATGCCGGGCACGTTGCAGTCCACCGTCATGCCGAGGAAGGTGAACAGCGGGCGGTTCGCCTCGGCATCACGCTTGGCCAAGTAATCGTTCACCGTCACCACGTGCACGCCGCGGCCGGTCAGGGCATTCAGATACGCCGGCAGGGTGGCCGTCAGCGTCTTACCTTCACCGGTTTTCATTTCGGCGATGCGGTTGGAGTTGAGCACGATGCCGCCGATCAGCTGCACGTCGAAATGACGCATGCCAAACACCCGACGGGACGCTTCACGCACGGTGGCGAACGCTTCCGGCAACAACTGCTCCAGCGTCTCACCCTGCTCCAGACGCTGGCGATACTCAGCGGTCTTGGCCTGCAGCTCTTGATCGGACAGTGCCTCGAACTGAGGCTCCATCGCATTGATCTGTTTTACAATTTTGCGCAAAGCCTTGAGCGTTCTGTCGTTCCGGCTGCCGATAATCTTGGTGAGCAGTGTGCTAATCATGGGTACCAACTGTTTTGGTTATATTTGAGCGTTCCGTCACTGGAACCTGAAGAAAAAAACCTAACCCCGTCTGGCGTTCAGAAAGCGTGCGGGGTTGACCTGACGACCATCTTTCAACACTTCATAATGCAAATGCACCCCGGTCGCACGACCGGTTCGCCCCATCAGGGCAATTTTCTGGCCCTCATCGACCAGAGTTCCCACATCCACCAACAGCTTGGAGTTATGGGCATAGCGGGTCACCAGACCATTGCCATGGTCTATCTCGACCATGTTACCAAATTCCGGGTGACGACCCGCCCAGCTGACGATCCCCTTGCCGGTCGCCATGATGGGCGTACCAGGCTTGCCACGGAAATCCACACCCTTGTGCATCTTGGCGCGACCGTTGAACGGATCGACCCGACCACCGAAGCCGGAAGAGATCCAGACACGCTCCTGCTTGACCGGCGAGCCGGAAATAAAACCGGCATCGGTGATATGGTGATTCATGATGAAAGATTCAAGTACCGACAGCTGTTCTTCACGGCTACTGAGCTGTCGGTTGAGGTGCGCCATGGAATCTTGCAGCTCGTTGAGGCTGACTTCCAGGTCTGCATCGTAGGAAGGACCGCCCATCGGGGGCAGCTCCTTGAAATTGAACTCCTCGGGATCGAGGTCGGCCTTTTCGGTCAGCCGCTCGCCGAGTGCATTGAGACGACCCAGTTGCCCCTGCATGGTGCCCACCTGAGCGGCCAGCATGGCAAGCTGTTCACGGGCTTCATCGGCCCCTTGCGTCGATTTTTGTTGTTCGGCCATGGCCAGCGCGACTTCCAGCGCCTCCATTTTCTGGTGCCAGCTCTGCCAGAGCCAACCACCACCCAGTGCCAACAGGGAGAAGAGGATACCGCCGACCCAGGCCAGACGTTGTTTGGGTAAGTGCAACTTGCGGCGCTGCTTACCGTTGAGGATCAGGGTAATGCTCATAGAAATATGTCTGCTCGGTCAGGTGAGGCCAGGAGCCTGCACGGGTAATGAAACCGGGAGATAATCGGTATTAAGGAATGGAATAAACAAATGACAGGACGTCGGTGCGGAGAGATGACCGACGTCCTGTTGCACAGCTATCAGGCCAGAACCAGACCGTTATCGTAGTAGGCAATCGGCGATTTCTCGCCTTCACCTTCGAAGGTCACCAGTTCCCAGGCCTCCTGCTTGGCCAGCAAGGCACGCAGCAGTTTGTTGTTCAAGGCATGACCCGTCTTGTAAGCACGGAATTCGCCGATGATGCTGCGGTTACACATATAGAGGTCACCGATCGCATCCAGCATCTTGTGCTTGACGAACTCGTCTTCATAACGCAAGCCATCTTCATTCAGTACCCGGTAGTCATCCAGTACCACGGCATTTTCCAGGCTTCCGCCCAATGCCAGATTCTGGGAACGCAGGTACTCGATGTCACGCATGAAGCCAAAGGTACGGGCACGACTGATCTCTTTCACGAAAGAGCTGCCGGAGAAGTCCAGCACGCAACGCTGGTTGCGGCCTTCAAACACCGGATGCTGAAAATCGATCTCGAGATCCATCTTGAAGCCGTTGCGATAGGGGTGGAATTCCGCCCACTTGTCGCCGTCTTCAACCCGCACGCTCTGCTTGATCCGCACGAACTGCTTGGGTGCACTCTGTTCACGAATACCCACTTCTTGCAGCAGGTAGATGAACGGGTGCGCACTGCCATCCATCACCGGGATCTCGGGCGCGTCAACTTCTACATAGAGGTTGTCGATCCCCATCCCGGCCAGAGCGGCAGAAAGGTGTTCGATGGTCGACACACGGACACCGTCTTCGTTTACCAGAGCGGTACAAAGGACGGTATCACGCACCTGATCGGCGTTGGCTGGCAGCGCGACCACAGGATTCAGATCGGTACGCAAGTAAACGATCCCTGTGTTAACAGGCGCCGGACGGAACGTCATTGTGACTTTCCGGCCCGAATGCAGGCCTACACCAGTGGCCTGAACACTCGTTTTCAAGGTTCTTTGTCTAATCATGGGCATATCCGCCTAACAGCTCAAATTCCGGACCAGATGGTCGTTGCCGGGTCATCTTAGCACAATCCTTAAGCAACAAACAAACCAGAGCCATCAGAGGCTTAGTCAGCTTGCTTGCGCAGGAACGCAGGAATATCGAGATAATCCGGTTCGCGACGAGCTTGTGGCTCGGCGTTCACCACCTTGGCCGGGGCCTCTTCCATCACGCGAGACTGCAGTGCTTCGCTGATCAGGGGCTGACGGGCCGGACGTTCCTGAACCATATTATTCTTTACGAGCGTGATGTCGGGCTTGCGCTCGGCACCGATACCGGTCGCCACCACGGTGACACGCAGCTCGTCGTGCATTTCCGGATCGATTACGGTACCCACCACCACGGTGGCGTTCTCGGAGGCGAAGGCCTTGACCGCGTTACCCACGGTCTCGAACTCTTCGATGGTCATGTCCATGCCGGCGGTGATGTTGACCAGGATGCCACGGGCACCGGCCAAATCCACGTCTTCCAGCAGCGGGCTGGAGATGGCTTTCTCGGCGGCTTCTTCGGCACGGTCATCACCGGAGGCAGAACCTGTCCCCATCATGGCGGTACCCATCTCGCGCATCACGGTGCGCACATCCGCGAAGTCGACGTTGATCAAGCCCGGACGGGTGATCAGCTCGGCGATGCCCTGTACCGCGCCCAGCAGCACATCGTTGGCTGCCTTGAAGGCGTCCAGCAGGGAGATGCCACGACCCAGCACCTTCAGCAACTTGTCGTTGGGGATGGTGATCAGGGAGTCGACGTTCTTGGACAGCTCCTCGATACCGTGCGCCGCGAAGCCCATCCGCTTCTTCCCTTCGAAGGAGAACGGCTTGGTCACGACGGCAACGGTCAGGATACCCATCTCACGGGCCACTTCGGCCACGATAGGCGCAGCGCCGGTACCGGTACCACCGCCCATGCCGGCGGCGATGAACACCATGTCTGACCCGGTCAGCAGCTCGCGCAGTGCTTCCCGGTCTTCCAGAGCGGCATCACGACCCACATCCGGACTGGCTCCGGCACCCAATCCCTTGGTGATACCGCTGCCGATCTGCAAGGTGGTGTTGGCACTGGAATTACGCAGTGCCTGGGCGTCGGTGTTGATGGTGATGAACTCAACACCCTCGATGTTTTGACGAACCATGTGCTCGACTGCGTTGCCGCCGCCGCCACCCACACCTATCACCTTGATGACGGCTTCGTCAGTGTGGCTATCCATAAATTCAAACATGTTGTCTCTCCGCTTTATTTGCCTGACTCAGCAAAATCTTTAGAACTCGCCACGCAGCCAATTGCTGACCCGTTTGACCAGGCCACCTACGCTTGCCTTGGCAGCATATTCTTTGCTCGTACCAGTGGATTGATGGGTTCGGCCGTACTGCAGCAACCCGACCGCAGTCGAGTACACCGGTGCCTGCACGTAATCGCTCAATCCACGTATGTTCATGGGTTCGCCCACCCGGACCTGGCTCTGGAAGATCTGCTCTGCGCACTCCACAATGCCTTCGATCTGGGCCGCGCCACCGGTCAGTACTACCCCGGCCGCCAGCTGATGCTTGACCCCCTGTGCCTTCAACTCGCTCTGCACCCGCACCAGCTCATCATTCACCATGGAGAGCAACTCGGTGTAACGGGGTTCAATCACTTCAGCCAGTGTCTGCCGCTGCAGGCTACGCGCCGGACGGCCGCCGACACTGGGGACTTCAATATTGTCTTCCTTGCTGACCAGTCGGCCGAGGGCGCAACCGTAACGCACCTTGATCGCTTCTGCGTCCAGCGGCGGTGTGCCGAAGGCGTAGGCGATGTCGCTGGTCACCGTGCTACCGGCGTACGGGATCACCTTGGTGTGACGCAGGGCGCCGCCGGTAAACAACGACATGTCCATGGTGCCACCACCGATGTCGACCACGCAGACACCGAGCTCCTTCTCGTCTTCGGTCAACACCGCATAGCTGGAGGCCAGCGCCGAGAAGATCAGCTGATCCACCCGCAGACCGACCTTCTCAACGCATTTCTCGATGTTGCGAGCCATGTCGTTGTGGCAGGTGATCAGGTGAACCTTGGCGGCCATCCGCACGCCGGACAGGCCGACCGGATTCTTGATCCCTTCCTGATAGTCAATGGCAAACTCCTGGGGCAGCACGTGCAGCACCCGCAGCTCATCGGACAGACGCACCGACTTGGCGGTGTGGATGACGTTGTCCACGTCTTCCTGAGTCACCTCTTCATCGGAGATGGGCACCATGCCGGTCTCGTTGCGACAATCGATGTGCTTGCCGGACAAGCCCAGATAGACCGAGCTTATCTGGCAGTCGGCCATCATCTCGGCCTCTTCCACCGCACGGCGCAGGGACTTGACCACGGAGTCGAGATCATTGACCCCGCCCTTCTCCATCCCGCGCGACGCGTGGCTGCCCATACCGATGACATTGAGCTCGCCATCCGGCAATACTTCTCCAACCAGTACCGCCACTTTGGTCGTGCCGATATCCAGTCCGACAATCAAATTCCTATCTGCGGTGTTGGTCATTCACTTTCTCTTCGTTCTTCTTCCAGCCAACCGCCATTCCGGTGTCGTATCGAAGATCCACATAAGCAACTTGCTCACGGGGTTCGATGACCGGGAAGGCATCGATAAACCGCTGCAGGCGAAGCGCGATGTCCGAGCGCCCCACAAACAGCTGAATGTTGCCATCCAGGGTCAGTTCCCAGGCATGGCGGGGGGTCAGATTCACCCCCAACAACTTGTATCCCTTGGCAGCCAGCTGCGCCTCATATTGATGACTCGCTTCCAGCACCTTGGCGGCCTGATCATCGGGCCCGGACAACTGCATCAGGGGTTTCGTCACCCTGTCCGGAGCACTGAACACCTCACCCTTGGTGTTGACGAAGCGGTTGCCATTCCAGCGTGCCGCCACCGCCTGTTCGGTGAGGTAGACCTTGATCTTGTTCGGCCACTTCTTGCGGACCGACACCTGGGCTACCCAGGGCAGGGCGTTCAACCGCCCCTGTAATTCGTTCACATCCAGCTCGAAGAAGTTGCGCAGCTCGGCACCATCCAGCACGGCGTCACGCAGCTCATCTGCTTTCAAATATTCGTGTTGCCCCTGCAGCAACAGCTCGCTCATGGGCAACCGACTGGCATCCGTCAGCCAGTCTTTAACATCCAACGCAGTCTGGTAGAGACCCCACATGACCAGGATGAAAAATGCCACCCCGGCGATGAAGCCCCCCTTGGTGCGCGCTTGTGCCCTTGCCTCCACCCGCTCAATCCCCGTTTAACGCGCCATGCCGGCCACTTGCAGACCGGTTCGCCATTATATAGGCCCCGGCTTGGCGGTCAAAATACTCATTGGGCCCTCAGGCACCGGATTTCATGCTATCTACGCTCAATTTCATCTCACCGAGACGACGAGCCAGTGCGCCTACGTTCCCGGCGCCCTGCGTCAGCACCAGATCACCCTCGCCAATCAGCTCCGCCAGCACGGCAGGCACATCGTCCGGCGTTGCGACAAAGATGGGTTCCAGGCTGCCGCGGGAGCGGATGGTGCGGCACAGCGCGCGGCCATCGGCACCGGGGATCGGCTCTTCACCGGCGGCATACACCTCCAGCATCACCAGCACATCGACCTTGGAGAGCACGTCGGCGAAATCTTCATAGAGATCCCGGGTACGGCTGTAACGGTGCGGCTGGAATACCATGACCAAGCGCTTCTCGGGCCAGCCGGCGCGGGCGGCATTGATGGTGACCTTCACCTCGCTCGGATGGTGACCGTAGTCATCCACCAGCATGGCCTTGCCACGGCCGGTCTCGAACTCACCATATTGCTGGAAGCGGCGACCCACCCCTTCGAACTTGGCGAGCGCCTGGATGATGGCGTCGTCATCCACACCATCTTCGGTCGCGACCGCAATGGCGGCGGCGGCATTGAGGGCGTTATGCACGCCCGGCAGGTTCAGAGTCACCTGCAGTTCCCCCGCGTCTTTGCGACGCACCCGGAAGCGGCTGCGGTGGCTAGTCTGGACGAAGTCCAGCACCTGCACATCGGCATCATCGGACAGACCGTAGGTCAGGGTCGGACGGCCTATTTCCGGCAACAGGCCGCGGATCACCGGATCGTCCACGCAGACCACCGCCAGTCCGTAGAACGGCAGGTTGTGCAAGAAGTCGATGAAGGTGGATTTCAGCTTGGAGAAGTCGCCACCATAGGTGTCCATGTGATCCGCTTCGATGTTGGTCACTATGGATACCATGGGTTGCAGGTGCAGGAAGGAGGCATCGCTCTCATCCGCCTCGGCAATCAGGTAACGGCTGCTGCCGAGGCGCGCATTGGTGCCGGCGCTGTTGAGCAGCCCCCCGATGACGAAGGTAGGATCCTTGCCGGCCTCGGCATAGATGCTCGCCACCAGACTGGTGGTGGTGGTCTTGCCGTGGGTGCCGGCGATGGCGATGCCATGACGAAAGCGCATCAGCTCGGCCAGCATCTCGGCGCGGCGCACCACGGGGATGCGCAGCTCGCGGGCAGCCAGCAACTCGGGGTTGTCCTGCTTGATGGCGGTCGACACCACCACCACGCTCGCCTCGCTCACATGCTCGGCGCTGTGGCCCACGAAGATATGGGCACCGAGTGATGCCAGGCGTTCGGTCACTGCGTTGCGCGCCAGATCGGAGCCGGTGATCTGATAGCCCTCGTTGGCAAGCACTTCGGCTATCCCGCCCATGCCGGCACCACCGATGCCGATGAAGTGGATGCGACGCACGCGGCGCATTTCGGGGATAACGGTACGCAGTTTTGCCAGTTCAACCTTGGTCATAGTTCTCTCTTTAGTCTGCCGCAAGCCGTTTGCATTCATCGGCAACCCGCTCGGCGGCATCGGTAATAGCGACGCGACGGGCGGCTTGGGCCATGTTCAATAGGGTTTCCCTGCGCCCGGCGAGCCAGGAGAGACGCGCGGCCAGCGAGGCCGTGGTCAGCTCTGATTGGGGCAGGAATTCGGCGCCGCCGCCATCGACCAGGGTCAAGGCATTGCGGGTCTGGTGATCGTCCACCGCATGGGGCAGCGGCACGAAGATGGCGGCGAGCCCGGCGGCTGCCACTTCGGAGACCGTCAGGGCTCCCGCGCGGCACACTACCAGATCGGCCCAGGCATAGGCATCGGCCATGTCCTTGATAAATTCGCTGACCTCGGCATCGAGGCCCAGTTTGGCGTAGTCCTCGGCCACGGCGTCTCTATTGCCCTTGCCGGTCTGGTGGCGCACCGCAATGGGTACACCGGCTGCGGCAACGGCGGAGGGCACAATCTCGTTAAGCACCCGGGCACCCAGACTGCCACCGACAATAAGCAGACGCAGCGGCTCGGCTTCACTGCGCAGTTGCGGATCCGGCAGCGCCACCACTTCGGGCCGCACTGGATTGCCGACCACCGCGGTACGAGAGCTCGGAGCGAAGGCGCCGGGGAAGGCCATCAGCACCCGTTTGGCGATGCGGGCCAGCAGCTTGTTGGTCATGCCGGCGGCGGCATTTTGTTCATGCAGCAACAAGGGGATGCCGGACAACCAGGCCGCGACGCCGCCCGGACCGGAGGCGAAGCCACCCATGCCGAGCACCACGTCGGGTTTGATGGTATTGAGTACCTGACGGGCCTGCAGCACGGATTTGACGATGCGATAAGGGGCGGCCAGCAGACGCTTGATGCCGTTGCCACGCACCCCCTGAATGTCGATGAAGGAGATGGGGTAACCGTGGGCAGGCACCAGCTCGGCCTCCATCCGGTCGGCGGTCCCGAGCCAGTGAACGGTCCAACCCTGGGCCTTGAGGCGATCGGCCACGGCCAGCCCGGGGAACACATGGCCCCCGGTACCGCCTGCCATCACCAGCAGCGTCTTGCTCACGAAACCTCCCGCACGCGCGCCTGGGCACTGGCCTGGCGCAACTCGAAATCGATACGAATCAACATGCTCACCGCCACCATCATGATGATGAGACTGGAGCCACCGTAGCTGACCAGGGGCAGTGTCAGCCCCTTGGTCGGCATCATGCCACTGGCCGCACCGACGTTGACGAAGGTCTGGAAGCTGAACCAGATACCGATGCCGATGGCCAGATAGCCTTCATACAGGCGCTCGGACGCCAGCGCCTGATGACCGAGTCGCAATGCCTTGATCGCCAACGCGAAGATGAGGAAGAGCGCACCCAGCACGCCGACATAGCCCAACTCCTCACCCAGAATGGCGAACACGAAGTCGGTGTGGGCCTCCGGCAGGTATTCCATCTTCTGGATGGAGTTGCCGAGCCCTTCACCAAACCAGCTGCCACGGCCAAACGCCATCAGCGACTGGGTCAGCTGATAGCCGCTGCCGAACGGATCGGCCCAAGGATCGAGGAAGGAGGTCACCCGCCGCATCCGGTACGGCTCGGCGATGATCAGGGTCACCACGGCGCTCACCCCCACCAGGATGAGACCGATGAACTGCACCATGCGGGCCCCCGCCAGGAACAGCATCCCGAGCGAGGTCACAAACATCACCACCACAGATCCCAGATCGGGCTGGGCCAGCAGCAGGATAGCCACCACGAACAGCACCGCCATCGGTTTCATGAAACCGATGAAGCGCTCGCGCACCTCGTTTTGGCGGCGCACCAGATAACCCGCCAGATAGACGAACAGGGCGAGCTTGCCGAACTCTGCAGGCTGCAGGTTGAAGGGGCCAAGCGGTAACCAGCGCACCGAGCCGTTGACGCTGCGTCCCACCAGCAATACCAGCACCAGCATGACGATGGCGAGCAGCAGCATGGGGCCGTTGTATTGCTGCCAGCGTGCCATGGGCACCTGCAGCACGAACCAGGAGATGCCGAGTGCCATCACCAGGAACAGGCCATGACGCTTCACGAACATGAAGGGATCGTTGTTGATGGCGATCCCCTCCGGAATGGAGGCCGAGGCCACGATCACCAGGCCGACCGACATCAGCGCCAATGCCAGCACCACCAGTTGCCGATCATAGAGACCGGCCGGGCGCGTCGGTAACAACCAGCGTTGCAGTGCTCCTGCGACGGCGCGAAGGGCGTTCATAGCATCTGTACCAATTCGGTAAAGCGATCGCCACGTGCCTCGAACGACTTGAACTGATCGAGACTGGCGCAGGCCGGTGCCAGCAGCACCCAGTCGCCGGGTCTAGCATCCGCCGCAGCCTTGGCAATAGCGGTATCAAGATCCGCCACCCGTTCGGTCTGCTCACCGAGGGCGAGCAGGACGTCGGCATCCTGACCAAAGCAATACATGTGGTCAATCTGACTGCCTAGCAGTGCTTGTACCGGGCTAAAATCCTGTCCTTTGCCCTGACCACCGGCCAGTAATAGCAGTCGTCCCTTGACCGATTCACGCACTCCGGCCACGGCGGCCAGGGTGGCGCCGACGTTAGTGGCCTTGGAGTCGTTGATCCAGCGCACCCCGTTCACCTCCCGCACGAAGCGGGCACGGTGAGGCAGACCTTCAAAGCGACGTAGCACCCGCAGTTGCGGCTCGCGAGGAATGCCGACCGCATCGCACAGGGCCATGGCGGCCAGGGCATTGGCCTGGTTGTGGGCGCCGACGATCTTCATCTCGTCCACTGCCAGCAGCGGCTCGCCATGCAGGGTCAGCCAGTGGCGCCCCTCCAGCAGGCAGCGGCCATAACCGTTGCAGTCCAGCCCGAAACTCTGCCACACCTGGCCAACATCGGGCTGAGTCAGGGCATCGTCGCGGTTGATCAGAATGTGTTGGGAATGCTGATGGATCTCCTGCTTGGCGGCGCGATAGTCGGCCATACCCGCGTAGCGATCCATATGATCTTCTGAGAGGTTCAATACCACGGAAGCGGCGGCGCGCAGGCTGTGGGTGGTCTCCAGCTGGAAGCTGGAAAGCTCGAGCACGCAGAGATCCATCGGCTGCTTGAGCAGCTCCAGCGCCGGGATGCCGATGTTGCCACCGACCCCGACCTTGAGGCCCGCCTCGGCGATCATCTCGCCCACCAGCGTGGTGACCGTGCTCTTGCCGTTGGAGCCGGTGATGGCGATGACCGGCACCTGAGCCTCGCGCACGAACAGCTCGATGTCGCCGACGATGCGCACCCCGAACTCGGCCGCGGCCTGCAGCTCGGGTGTCGCGAGAGCGATGCCCGGGCTCGCCACTATCATGTGCGCCTGCTTGAGCCGCTCGCCATCCAGCCCCTGGATGAGCTCCACCCCAGCCGGCAGTTGATCCTTGCCGGGCGGGTTGGCGCGGGTATCCATCACCAACGGCGTCACACCGCGACTGAGGAAGTAGTCGACGCAGGAGAGTCCGGTCTTGCCGAGTCCGATGATGATGACCATGGCTTATCTCACCTTCAGGGTGGCGAGGCCGAGCAGCACCAGCATGAGCGTGATGATCCAGAAACGCACGATGACGCGCGGCTCCGGCCAACCCTTCTTCTCATAGTGGTGATGGATCGGCGCCATGCGGAAGATGCGGACACCGCGCAGCTTGTAGGATCCCACCTGCAGGATCACCGAGACGGTCTCCATCACGAAGACGCCCCCCATGATCACCAGCAGGAACTCCTGGCGTACCAGCACGGCGATGGTGCCGAGCGCGCCGCCCAGGGCCAGGGAACCGACGTCCCCCATGAAGACCTGGGCCGGGTAGGTGTTGAACCAGAGGAAGCCAAGGCCAGCCCCGACGATGGCGGTACAGACGATCACCAGCTCGGAGGTATAGGGCACGTAGGGAATATGCAGGTAGTTGGCAAAGTTGACGTTGCCGGTCGCCCAAGCAACGAGGGCGAAGCCCCCTGCCACCATCACGGTCGGCATGATGGCAAGGCCATCCAGACCGTCGGTCAGGTTGACCGCGTTGGACGTACCGACGATGACGAAGTAGGTCAACACGATGAACATCAGGCCAAGCTGCGGCATCACGTCCTTGAGGAAGGGTACCACCAGCTGGGTCTGGCCGTCGTGAGTGGCCGTCGCGTAGAGGAACACCGCTACCGCCAGCGCCACCGCCGACTGCCAGAAGTACTTCCAGCGGGCGATCAGGCCGTCGGTATTCTTGCGTACCACCTTGAGGTAGTCATCGGCGAAGCCGATGGCACCGTAGGCACCGAGCACGAACAGCACCAGCCAGACATAGGGGTTCTCAAGGCGACACCAGAGCAGCACCGAGATGAAGATGGCGGCGATGATCATCAGGCCACCCATGGTCGGGGTGCCTTTCTTGCTGAGGTGCGACTCGGGGCCGTCGTTGCGGATCACCTGGCCGAACTTCATAATCTGCAGGCGGCGAATGAGGCGCGGCCCCATCCAGAGCGCCACCGTCAGACCGGTGATGATCGACAAAATGGCGCGAAACGTCAGGTAGGAGAAGACGTTGAAGAAGGTGAAGTGCGGGGTGAGCAGTTCCGCCAGCCAGACTAGCATGTGGCGGACTCCTGACGGTCAGTGACCATCTTGACGATATCTTCCATGCGGGAGCCACGGGCGCCCTTGACCAGAATCGAAATTTCTTGATGTGTATTTATCATTTGCGCAAGCACTTCAAACAACGACGCCTTGTTATCGAAATGTCGACCAGCCGCGGCATCTGCGGTGTGGCGACTCTGTTCCCCTACTGTCAGCACGGCGTTCAGGCCCTGCTCGCGGGCGTGGCGTCCGACCCGGGCGTGTTGCTCGGCGGACTCCTCACCCAACTCCTTCATGTCACCGAATACCAGCACCTTGAAGCCGCCCATGGCGGTCAGGGCATCGATGCCCGCCAGCACGGATTCCACGCTGGCGTTGTAAGTGTCATCCACCAGGGTGAGGCCACCCCAGCGTTGCACGCAGAAGCGGCCCTTGACCGGCGCCATCTGCTCCAGCCCGGCCTTGACCGAGGCGAGCGAGGCGCCGAGTGCGAGACAACCTGCGGTCGCCGCCAGGGAGTTCGCTACGTTGTGACGACCGGGAATGGCCAGGGTCAGGCTTATTTCACCGTTCGGAGTCACCAGGGTGCACTCGGCGCAGCCATCGGCGTTGAAACGGATATCGCGGGCATGGAACGGCTGGGTCTGATCCTCGATGGAGAAGGCACAATGGATGCCCTTCGCCTGCCACTTGGGCCAGAACTCGTTGTCTGCGTTAACGATGGCGCTGCCGCCTTCGCGCAGGCCCTCGAAGATCTCGCTCTTGGCGTGGAACACACCTTCCAGAGAGCCGAAGCCTTCCAGATGGGCGGCGGCAACGTTGTTGATGATGGCGGCATCCGGCTTGGCCAGTGACGTGGTCCAGGAAATCTCACCAGGGTGATTGGCACCCAGCTCCATCACGGCGAAGCGATGTTGCGGCTCGAGACGCAGCAGAGTGAGCGGTACCCCCACCTCGTTGTTGAAGTTGCCGGCGGTGGCCAGCACCTCCCCCTCACAGCGCAGGATGGCAGTCGCCATCTCCTTGACTGTGGTCTTGCCGCAGCTGCCGGTAATGGCCAGCACCTTGGGGTTGATGCGCTCACGCACCAGCCTGCCGAGACGGCCAAGCCCCTTGAGGGAATCGCTGACGATCAGCTGGGGAATGGCCAGCGGCAGCTCGCGCTCCACCAGCAAGGCAGAGGCACCGGCGGCCACCGCCTGCTCGCAGAAATCGTGGGCGTCGAAACGCTCGCCGCGCAGCGCAACGAACAGCGCGCCGCTACCCAGGGTGCGGGTGTCGGTACTGACCGCGGTGATCTCGCCATCGTCACCAATCAGACGGGCATCGAGCACCAGCGCCAGGTCGGCAAGCCTGAGGGTCATCATGTGAATGACTCCAATAATGTGTGCAAGGCGGCGGCGACGGTTTCCCGGTCGCTGTAGTGCCGCTTGTCGGTTCCAATGATCTGATAATCCTCGTGGCCCTTACCGGCCACCAGGATGATGTCCTGTTTGCTCGCCTGACCGAGGGCCAGTGCGATCGCCTTGACCCTGTCATGCTCAATCTGCACCGCGCCAGGATCGCGAAGACCCGCCACCATGTCCGCCATGATCTGGGCCGGCTCCTCGGTACGGGGATTGTCGTCGGTCAGGATCACGCGATCCGCATATTGCTCTGCCATGGCAGCCATCATGGGGCGCTTGCCGCGATCCCGGTCGCCACCGCAGCCCACCAGACACCAGAGCTGGCCTTCACAGTGCACCCGCAGGGCCTGCAATGCCTTCTCCAGCGCATCCGGGGTATGGGCATAATCGACCACCGCGAGCGGCGCATCGCCACCACCAAAGCACTCCATGCGACCGGTCACCGGTTGCAAGCGGGGCGCGCTGGCCAGCAGTTCGTCGAACTCGTAACCGAGCACCAGCATCGCGCCCATCGCCGCCAGCACATTGCTGACATTGAAGCGGCCGAGCAAGGGGGCGGATAATACACCATTCCCCCAGCTGGAGTTAATGCGTGTGTGAAAACCTTGTTGGTGGAAGTGGGGATCCTGCGCCGTTAACTGTCGCCCAGGGTGGTTTTCAATCGGACCATTCACCCCGAAGGCCACGGCGGCGGGATAACGCGCCAGCCAGCGCTGGCCCAGAGCATCATCGGCATTGATGACCGCATTGGCCTCGTCGACCAGTTTGAGCAGTTCCTCCTTGGCGGCGCCATAGGCCTCCATGGTGCCGTGATAATCCAGATGATCCCGGCTCAGGTTGGTGAACACTGCCGCCGCAAAGGGCAGGGCCGCCACGCGATGTTGTACCAGCCCGTGACTGGAGACTTCCATCGCCACCAGACTCGCGCCGCGCTGCTGCAGCGCGGCGAGATTGGCCTGCACCTGCAGCGCGCTGCCGGTGGTATTTTCTGCTTCCACCAGCTCGCCGAACAGGCCGTTGCCTATGGTGCCCATCACTCCGGCCTGGCCACCCAGCAGGGTGCGCCAGTTTGCCACCAGCAGCGCCGTGGTGCTCTTGCCGTTGGTGCCGGTGATGCCTACCAGCTGCAGTTTTTGCGCGGGTTGATCGTAAAAATACCCGGCCAGCTCGGAGAGCCTGGCGGGTAAATCGGGGATCCCGAAACAAGGCACCGCCAGTGACGGCACCACAAATTCACCATCCTCCTCAAACAGCACGGCGGTCGCTCCCTGAGCCACCGCCTGTTCGATGAAACGTCTGCCGTCCACTTGATGGCCACGAATGGCCACGAAGAGACAGCCGGGCCCGACCCGCCGGCTGTCTAGCTGAATGTCGGTGAAGCTGAGCGCCGGGGCAGGGATGCCGAGAGGGCGCAGCAGTTGATCAAGTGCGCGGGGCAGCATTGGGGGCCTCCGTACGGGCAAGTTTGGCGGGTACTGAAGGTGGTACCGCATCGGGACGAATATTGAAGAGTTGCAGCACGCCACCCATGGCTTCGGCAAAGGGCGGGGTCGCGACGGCGCCGCCGTAATAGGCACTGCCCTTGGGCTCGTTGATCACCACTACCATGACGAAGCGGGGGTTGCTGGCCGGGGCGAAACCGGCAAACCAGGCCATATAGTCTTTGCCATAGCCGCCGGCGACGGCGACCTTGGCGGTACCACTCTTGCCACCGACCCGATAGCCCGGGATCTGGGCCTTGGGAATGGCGTTGCTGACCACGTACTCCAGCGCCTGCAGCATGGCGGTGGCGTTGTTGTGGTCGATGACTTGCTCTCCCTTGGGCGGCTCAGTCACCTTGACGATGGAGAGCGGTACCCGCTTGCCCTTGTTGGCCAGGGTGGCATAGGCGGAGGCCAGCTGCAGCGGAGTAACCCGCAGACCATAGCCAAACGACAGGGTCGCCCGCTCGATATCGGACCAGCGGCGACGCTGGGGCAGCATGCCGGTACTCTCCCCCACCAGGCCGCTGCCGGTGTCCATGCCGAAGCCGACCATGCTGAGGGTATTGATCATCTCCTGGGCGGGCATGCGCAGCGCGATGCGCGACATGCCGATGTTGGAGGAGTAGCGCAGGATGTCGTACAGGTTGGTCGCCTTGTGGATACTCACATCCCGAATCTGCTTGGCACCAATAAACAGCGGACCACCCTGGATGGTGTCCTTCCAGCTGGTCACACCGGCTTGAAGTGCGCTCAACAAAATCAATGGTTTGATGGTCGAACCCGGTTCATAGGTATCGGTCACCACCCGGTTGCGCACCCGGAAGCTCTGATACTGGCCCCGGTTGTTCGGGTTATAGGAGGGGGTATTGACCATGGCGAGCACCTCGCCGGTCTTCACGTCCAGCATCACCATGGAGCCGGAGGTGGCCTTGTTTTCGTCGGTGGCGCGTTTGAGCGCCCGGTAGGCCAGCGCCTGTACCCGTTGATCGATACTCAGCTGCAGATCGTTGGCGTTCTTGCCTTCCTTGACCAGCCCAAGCCGTTCGATGACCCGGCCCTGGCGATCTTTACGCACCCTCATCTCGCCCGGGGTCGCGGTCAGCCATTCGTTGTAGCTGCGCTCTATCCCCTCGATCCCGCTGCCATCGATGTTGGTCACGCCCACCAGATGGGCACTGATCTCGCCGGTCGGATAGAAACGACGGGCCTCGGGGCGCAGATAGATGCCACCCAGCTTGAGTCCCTTGATGTATTCCGCCACCGCCGGGGTCACCTGGCGTTGCAGATAGACGAAGCGCTTGCTCGGGTTGGAGATACGGTGTTTGAGGGTATTGATGTCGAGCTTGAGTACGGCGGAGAGCGCCAGCCAGGCGCGTTCGTTATGGATGGCGCCGGACTCGTGCACCGTCTTGGGATCGGCCCAGACCGCTTCGACGGGGACGGATACCGCCAGCTGTTCGCCATTGCGATCGGTGATCATGCCACGCACCGCCTGAGTGGAGGTGGTGCGCAAGGAACGCATGTCCCCTTCCTGCCTCAAGCGGTCGGGATCGATCACCTGGATCCAGGCCAGACGCAGGATCAAGCCAGCAAACGCGATGCCGATGAAGAACACCAGCGTGCGAAAGCGCCACGGATAGAGTGACGGGGCTTTAGCCTTGGGTGGGGCGGCCTTGCGTTTCATGGTTGTGTTATTACCTTCTCGGTGGTCACCAGCGGGCGAGCCATCTGCAATTTGTCCATGGCCAGACTCGCCACCCGGGAATGTTCGGCCAGGGTGCCCTGCTCCAGCAGCAGGTGACGCCACTCGATGTTGAGCCGATCCTCTTCCGCCATCAGGTCATTCTGCTCGGCAGTCAGGCCACGGGTCATGTTAGTCACCAGGATCACCGCGAAGGCGGTGATCAACACGGCAATGGCGAGCACCGCCTGCAACTTGTGTCGCCAGAGATCCCCGAGGATCTCTTTGGCCAGATGAACACGCACCTCGCTCATGACTTACTCCGCCAGACGCTGGGCGACACGCAGCACTGAGCTGCGGGATCGGCTGTTTTCGTTGACTTCATGCTCGGAAGGCTTGAGCGCCTTGCCGATCGATTTCAATTTGCGACCACCGGCCAGCTGCGCCTCGGTCAGGGGAATGCCGCGCGGTACCTCGGGTCCTTTCTCGTGCTTGCGGATGAAGTGCTTCACCAGCCGATCTTCCAGCGAGTGGAAGCTGATGACGGAGAGGCGTCCCTCCGGGGCCAGCGCCTGCAGGGCACCGTCCAGTGCTTTCTCGATCTCGTCCAGCTCGCTGTTGATGTAGATGCGAATGGCCTGGAAGCTGCGGGTGGCGGCGTGTTTGCCTTTCTCTTTGCTGGGATTGACCCGGGCAATCATCTCCGCCAGCTGGCGGGTACGCACATAGGGCTCGGTGACCCGATCGTGCACGATGGCGCGAGCAATCTTCTTGGCAAAACGCTCCTCACCGAAGGTCTTCAAGACCCAGGCGATATCGTCCACATCGGCCCTTGCCAACCACTCGGCGGCGCTCTGGCCGCTGGTCGGATCCATCCGCATGTCGAGCGGACCGTCTTTCATGAAACTGAAACCGCGCTCGGCATCGTCAAGCTGGGGGGAAGAGACCCCGAGATCCAGCAGGAAGCCGTCAATCTTGCCGAGCAGGCCGCGCTCGCTCAGATAGGAAGCGATGCCGGAGAAGGGGCCATGCACGATTTCGAAACGGGGATCCTGGATCTTGGCCGCCTCGGCAATAGCCTGCGGATCCCGGTCGATGGCGATCAACCGGCCATTAGGGCCGAGCTGCTGGAGAATGAGACGAGAGTGACCACCCCGGCCAAAGGTACCGTCGACGTAGATACCGTCCGGCTTGATAGCCAGCCCTTCGACGGCTTCGTGCAACAGCACTGTGATATGTTCAGCGGCTTGGGTCATTTATAAAGAAAAATCCTGTAGTCGTGGTGAGCTGGCCCAATCGTCCTCGGGCAGGCCCTGGATATCGTCATTGATCTGTTGCTGCCAGCGGGCTTCATCCCACAACTCAAACTTGTTGAGTTGGCCCACCAGCATAATTTTCTTGTCCAATCCTGCATGGCTACGCAGCGGCTGGCTGAGCAGCAGACGGCCATTGCCGTCCAGCTCGCACTCGGTGGCATGACCGAGCAACAAGCGCTGTAAACGGCGCTCCGCCGGCTGGGTACTGGAGAGCGTCTTGAGCTTGCGCTCGATCTCTTCCCATTCATTCAGGGGGTAAAGCAGCAGACAGGGGTGGGCAATGTCGATGGTGCAGACCAGCTGACCGTCGCTTTCATCGCGCAGCCAATCTCTGTATTTGGTCGGAATCGCCAGTCGCCCTTTGCTGTCCAGGCTGATGGCGTGAGCGCCACGCAACAAATTGCAGTCCCCGAAGGTGAGTTAAGGAGGCAAATTGCCTGATAAAACCACTTTGATCCACTTTTCTCCACCATGAAGTTTAAGGACGAGCAGGAGGCTTTTCAAGCGAGGATGGCGGGCATGGGGAACATATTGACGCAACGCTGGGTCAGTGCCGATTAAATGAGTTGATTTTCCACAAGTTATTCAGGATTAAATTAAATTCACCCCATCGGGGGTGGCGTATAAATAATCGAATTCAGGGGGAAATGATGAAACGAAACAGCACAACGGCGCACAAAATAATGCTCACTCCTACCACGGGGTAGATGATGTAGCCATCCCCCGCCCGCCTCGCGCGCAAGCTGACCAGCTGGCAGAGCAGCAGGTTATAGAGAATGAGCAGGAAAGTCAGCAGAAGGTTGGAACCAAAGGTCAGTTCATCTGCATACATGACATAGAGCCACATCAAACCAAAATTAATGAGGATCAGATAAAGCAAAAACTTCTGAATAGCCCTACCCGTCTTTGGGGTCTTTTTTACTCGTGTTATCATGCTCATCACGTCCTGGATACCACATGAACAGTCGACAGTAATTGTCAAAAACTGTTGAGATTCATCATGTTTTTATCATTTTCCTGCCAGGCAACTCGCATTCAGATGAGATTGTTCTGCCTATCCCTTGTCATCTTGTTGTTACTGACCAGCCCTTATTGTTACTCCTATGATAATTATCATTGGCGGGATGGTTTTCCTACCCCCATCGGTGGGGAAGGAGCCGAACTGGTCACACAGCAAACCCAATTCCTGTTGCAGCAACAAATCCATCTGCAAAAACGGATCACCCAGTCGCAACCCATGATCCGCTGGGTAGAGCAGCAGGTTAGCGAGCGCAAGTTGCCCTCCATGCTGGCGCTTCTTCCCTTGATTGAGAGCAGCTATCGGCTGGATGTGGTCTCCTCCGCAGGCGCCGCCGGCCCTTGGCAGCTGATGCCCGATACCGCAGCTCGCTTCTCCGTCCCCATGACCAACAGCTTCGATGGCCGCTATTCACTGCCTCTGGCGACAGATGCCGCACTCACCTATCTCGGCTGGTTGTATCAGTTCTTTGGCCAGGACTGGCTGCTGGCGCTGGCGGCCTATAACGCCGGAGAGGGACGGGTGCTGAAGGCCATACTCAGCGCGGGAACGCGCAATCTGTGGGAATTGTCGCTACCCACCGAAACCCGTCTCTACGTGGCGCGCTTCATCGCCCTCTCCCAACTGCTGGACAGGGCGGCGCACTACCATTTTGTGCTGCCGTCATGGCAAGAGGGAGACAGCATTCAGGTATGGAAGCAGCCAGGCAGCTGCTCCCTGCTGAGTTGGGCTATGGCCAAAGGAGTGTCAATGAATGAAGCCAGCCGGTGGAATCCTGCCTGGCAATTACCCGATGCCGCAGGGGTAACCAACTGCCCCATCGTCTATGGCCGCAGCAAGGCCCCCGCTGGCAGCAAGCCGAATGAGCGGCCCCTGCTGGTTCATGCGGTGTCACTGGAGAGCCTGCACGATCCCTTGCTGCTGCAGCCGGCAAGGGGCTTGGACATGGGCCGTGGCGGTCTCAGTCTTGCGCCGTTACCGGATCCACTGGGGTTGAAACAGAGCCGTCCTCTGCTGGTGCCATGAAACAATGACGCCAGTGGCTGAGCACGGGGGCAAGATCGATCTCTTCAGAATGAGCCCAGCGCGCGCCGTAGAAATTGAGGTACTGACCTATTGCCCGTCGATGAGTGATTTGGCACTCCAGCACGATCCGGGGTGACAGTGACAGTCTGACGAGCTCGGGCAGTGCAAAGCGGGCAGGCGCCAGAAATCCTACGCCACCAGGCCCTATATCCTTGATCACGGCCCGCCCGATACGCTTGTCGAACAAGAGGCCAGAGACCATGAGCCGGGCGGCAATGCCGCAACTCTGGGATTCCAGCGGGGTAGAGCCATCGTGCAGGTACCAGCGTGGGGACTTGCGCCTGGGATCGTTGAACTCGGTCAACGCAGGCAGAGTGGTATCAGGGGTTTCCATGGGCAGTGGCATCCTTGGCTTGCTGGGTGGCGGCTTGGGTTTGAGCACTGAACAACTGCTCCAGGTGCTGCTCCGCCTGGCTCGTCATCACCAGCAATTCGATACGGCGGTTCTGGCTGCCTCTGGGGTCGGCCGTATTTTCCAGCATGGTGTCTGACATGGCGACCACCTGCCCGACCCGCTCGGGCGGCATACCACCGGCGAGGAGCACCCGCCTCGCCATCATGGCGCGATCGGAGGACAGCTCCCAGTTGCTGTAGTTGTCCCCTGCAAAGGGCGTGCTGTCGGTATGACCGGAGATCATGACCCGGTTTTCAACACGTTGGAATACCGGTGCCAGCGTCATCAGCAGGTGGCGGAAGAAGGGACTGATACGGGCGCTGCCACGGCTGTACATCTCGCGCTCGTCATCGTCACGGATCAGGATCCGCAAGCCCTGCGGCACTAGTTGCAGCTCCAGATTGTTCTTGGCCTCCATCTGATCCGCCATCGAGCCGATAAAGCCCGCCAGCTGTTTCATCTGTGCCTCGCCCTCGATCTTGCCCGCCAGCAGACTCTCGTAGCCGCCCTTGGCACCGTCGTTGAAGATGCTGCGGTTGCGCTCCATGTGTCTGGGCATGCGCTGTCCCTGCTCCACAAACTGGGGGCTCAGCTCTTCCAGCACCGACGGATTGCCGCCCAAGTCGACCGGATAAGGGCTGTTGCGGATATCAAAAGGGTTCGCCTCACTGTCCATGATGCTGTAGTCACGCAACCGGCTGGCCACCACCTCACGCTCCTCCTGGCTGGAGACCGCCAGGATCCAGAGCACCATGAAGAAGGCCATCATCGCCAGCGTAAAATCCGCAAAGGCGACCTTCCATGCCCCTCCACTCTTGGGCCCACTGCTGCGCCGCTGCTGGCGCTTGATGATGATCTGTTCGTGATTGCGCATTACATGGCCCTGTTCGTCACCCAATCTTCCAACTCGAGGAAGCTGGGTTTCACATCAGGCTCCAGCATCTTGCGGCCCGCATCGACGGAGAGCAGCGGTGTCTTACCACGCAACTGGGCGATCAAGATCGACTTGATGCACATCAGCATGCCGATCCGGCGCTTCACCATCTCTTCCATGGCGTTACTGATCGGCTCCAGCAGGCAGTAACAGAGGAAGATACCGATGAAGGTGCCCACCAGGGCGGCGGCCACATGCACACCTATGTTGCTGAGCGGGCCATCGAGCTGCTGCATGGTAATGATGATGCCCATCACGGCGGCGAGGATGCCAAAGCCGGGGCAAGCCTCCCCCGTCTTGTGCAGGGCGTGGGACGGTTTGAGCATGTCCTCTTCGATGGCCATGATCTCCTGCTCCAGAATGGTATCCAGCTCGTGAGGCGTGATCTTGCCCATGCCCAGCAGGCGCAGGTTGTCGATGATGAAACCGAGCAGTTGCGGGTCTTCCGACACCTGGGGATACATCAGGAAGACCGAGCTCTGTTGCGGGTTCTCGATATGATCATCCAGCGCCTTCATCCCCTTGCTGCGGGTCTCTTCCAGCAATTGATGCATCAGGGTCAGCAGCTCGCGATAGATCTCTTTTTCGCCCTTGTTGGACTTGAAGCAGAGCTTCACCTGACGCCACATTTCATGCATCACCTCCTTGGTGTTACCCAGGAACATGGAGCCGGCGGCGGCACCGATGATGATGATGAGTTCGGCTGGCTGCCACAGGGCAATGGGCCTGCCACCGGCCATCATGAAGCCGCCCAGCACACATATGAAAATGACACCAAGACCTATCTGTTTTTGCATGAATGCTCCGCAGGATTCGAGAAACCTCCCTTGAGAGGAGGGGCACTAGTTATATGGAGTCGACCAATCTCTGCTTGAGCTGAAGGACACACTGCTTGTGCAGCTGGCATACCCGCGATTCCGTCAAGCCAAGTACCAGCGCAATCTCCTTCATGTTCAGTTCCTGCTGGTAGTAAAGGGAGAGCAGCAGTTGCTCCCGCTTGTCCAGCGAACCAAGCACCTTGCTGAGTGTCATGGCCATGTCCACATCATCGGCCTCGGTGGTCGGCGCCTTGCCGCCGTTCTCCAGCCACTCCTCCAGGCTTTGCAGCGCCTCCGCCTGGCTGGCATAGGCCAACTGGCGCACCTCTTCGACGGAGCAATCCAGTGCCAGCGCCAGTTCCTGCTCGGTCGGGTTGCGTCCAAGACGATTGAAGAGTTCCCGCTGCACCTGATTGTGGCCATGCACCTGCTGGCGCAGCTGGCGGGGTCGCCAATCCAGTCGACGCAGCTCATCCAGCATGGCGCCACGGATCCGCTTGAAGGCATAACCCTCGAACTGGGCATCCGGCTCGCTGTCATAGCGTCGCCATGCCTCCAGCAGCCCCATCATGCCGACCTGCTCCATGTCCTCCTGATCGAAACTGGCCGAGACCTGGCTGCGCAGGTGGCTGGCGGCACGCTTCACCAGCGGCAGGTAACGGGTCAGGATCGCCTGTTCACCGGTGCGGGGAGGCGAGACGGCCAGATCGTCATGGGTATCCCAGCCAGAGTCCAGCATGGCCGTTATTGCACCAGCACCTTGGTGATCAACACTTCATCCAGATAGGGCTGGTAGCCATACCCCTGCAGCGTGGTCACCAGCTTGCCCAGCAGAGACGTCTGCAAGGCGGAGATATTCTGCAATTCCTTCTTTACCGCATCGTGGGAACGGTGGCTGAAATACTGCACCATGGCATTGCGGATCAGGGGGGTCAGCTCATTGAGGGTCTCAAGCTGCTTTGGGTTATGGGTGACCAGTGCCAGCTCCAGCACCAGGTAATGAGGTTCCATCTCCCCTTCCAGGCTGATGACGAAACGCTCCATTGGCTTGAACAGCGGCGTCTTGCTCAGCTCAGGTTTGGCTTCGGCAAGGCCCAGCCAGACGGCAAGGGTATCGCGCTTGAGATAAGCACCGTAAGCCAGCACTGCCAGCAGGCACAGCGCCATGACAACCACCATCAACCACTTCATGAAACGCCGCATAATATAAAGTCACTCTCGCTATTGCCGGGATACGGGAAAAATCACACCAGGGTATTCAGCCAGTCCTGGCCGGGTCTGTCAGATGCCTCAAACTCCTCCTGCCATTGCCGCCGGCCCGCCAGGATCTTGTCCTGCTGCCAGCGATCGCCTCGTTCCTGCTCACCGCCCTGGCCCACATTCACCTCGACGCCACCGGCGTGATGAGGGGCCAGGCTCATTCTCAGCTTCTCCATCGACTGGATCAGGGCCTCACGCACCGCCGGGTTGGTCACATTGAGCTGCACGTTCAGTCGATCTCCCTCGACCCTGACCGTTAGCTCGAGGCGCCCCAGCTCAGGAGGGTCGAGGCGGATATGTGCCTGCTTGATGCTCTGGTTGACCTGCAGCTCGACCTTGTCTTTGAGCACATCCACCAATTGCTGGCCCCACTGAGTCGGGCTATCGGCCAGGCGGGCAGGTGCCCACTGGTATTCCGCCGTTCGGGCCAGTGGCGCCGCAGGCAGTTGTCCTGCCATGGCTTTGACATCGGAAATGAGTGGATCCCGCTCGGACCCGTCTCCCAGCAGGGATTGCAGATTGGCTATCAGTTTGTCGGGCAGTGGCTGCTTGTCGTTTTGACCAATGGACAGGTTCAGTACCCTGGCGACATCCCCCGTGAGCAAGACGGGTCTCTCCTTGCTCCCCTCGGTGAACGCCACCATGGGGGCACGATCGGCTTCTAGCCGCTCGAAACGGGACAGGGCCCGCAGCGTCGCAGAGGCAGATGGGGCTTCCTCAGTGACGCCCTCGGTGACAGCCGAAAGGGTTGCGATATCTGGCTGCTGGCGGGCGGCCAGCAACCGTGACGCCTCTTCATGACGTACAAAAACGGGCGGCATATGGGTAAACGCGGGCAGTTGCTCCGCGACATCGAGGGGGGACTGTTCAACCGTATCGCCAGAAGGTTCTTTGGTAGATGTTTCTTCTACCAAATGGGCAGTATCTAGCGGGAGGTCCAGCGACTGATACTGCTCCCCCTGCCCATCAGGCTGGCGTGAAAGGTGGGTAAAGCCACCCGCTTTCGGGGTGGGCAAGGATTCGGTACCGACGAACTGGATTAGGCCCATTCTTGTGCCTCATCATAGGCTTGCAGCCCTTCTCGCTTTTCGGACAATGACTGCCACTCCTGCTTGCGCAATCGGGTTTCCTGCTCGCAGAGCGCAACGGCATCCTGATGCCAGGCTCGTACCTGATCACGGACCGGGGCCAGCGCCTGCCACAACACGGGTTGCTGGCGCACATGCCCGATGAACTGGGCCAGACGCTGATCCGTCAGGCGTACCGCATCCCACTGCCCGGCCCGAGCCTGCTGTAGTATCAGACGCCCCAACCCCAGTAACTGGCGCTGGCGCGTCTCGCGTTCCGTGCCTGGTTGCACAGACCCTGTCATGGACATGTTGATGGCCCCAAAATAAGATAACCCTGCTGATAAGCAAGGAGCAGGCCAGATATATAGTCAATTAAATTCAACTAGTTAAATGTCATTCTTACCTAATGAGGAAAGCCGGCTTCCGCTTTAACGAGGATGACGCGCCATCGCTTCCCAGCCTTCCTTCAACTCCTGCAGGATGCGGCGCACCTCGGCGAAGCCGGCCACATCGTTGGCCACACTGATCTCGAACAGCCGTTGCCCACAGTAGTCGTACAGACGGTGCAGATTGGTCGCCAGCTCCCCGCCTTTTTCCATGTCGAGCGCGCTGTCGAGCCCCCCCAGGATCTGCAGGCATTTATTGATGGATTGCCCTTTGCGCTCGTACTGCTTGGCCTGGATGTGGCCCTCGGCCCGCGCAACCTCGTCAAGCAGACCATCCATCAGCATCAGCACCAATTGGTGCGGATCGGCACTCGCTGCCTTGGCCTGGGTGGCGGCGAACTGGTAGGCATCGTAGCCATCTTGGGGTTCAAACATGAAAGACTCACTTATTCAGGAGGAGAGGCGCTCACCGACTCACAATGCACCCATGGTTTGCATCATCTGGTTCATGGTGGTGAACTGATTGAGGTAGCGCTTATACGCGGATTCCATACGGCGATCCAGTGCCTCCATCCGCTCGTTCACCCGCTTCTCGCCGGCCTCTAGGCCGGTCTTGCGCCCCTTCAGGGCACCATCTCGCTTAGTGTAAGGATCGAGCGAATCGCTCATCCGCTTGAGCAGCCCATCATCCCCCATCAAGGCCTTGCCAAGCAGCTCGGGATCCTTTTCCAGCGCCTTGTTGAAGTCGGTCTCGTTGAAGGAGAGCTTGCCCGCCTTGTCGGTCTTGATGCCGAGGCTGCTGAGGCTGAGCCCATCCGGCAGATCCCGCACACTGCGAGAGAGGGCACTCTTGAGGCTACGCACCCCGCTGTCGGAGGAGAGCGCGCCCGGCGCCTTGGGATCGCTGGAAGTCATCTTGGCCAGCTCATCGATCAGCTCGTTATAGCTGTCGACAAACTTCTTGAGGGAACCGGTCACCGCCTCCTTGTCCTGATCGATGGTCACCATCAGGGGCGCATCGCCCACCTTCTGGGCCTTGGTCAGCTGGAAGGTCAGGCCGTCGACCACGTTCTCTATCTTGTTGCTGGAGGAGGTGATGGTCAGCGGGTTGTCGCCCCCCATGCGCAGCTTGGCATCCTGTGCCTGGGTGATATCCGTCTTGCCGGTGACGGCCTTGCCCAGCGCATTGGCGGTATCGCCGTTGTAGCCCAGGGTGATGGCATTCTCCACCCCGCTCTCCTTGCTGGTCAGCACCATGCTGACCTTGCCATCGGTGCGCACCAGGGTTGCCTTCACGCCCGGATTATCCTTGGCGTTGTTGATCTGGGAGACCAGATCCTTGGCGGTGGCACCGGCCGGCAGCGTCGCCAAATCGATGTCGATGGTCTTGCCTTTGACCGTCAATGAGAAGACCCCATCGGCCGGCAACGGCGTGGTGTCGCTGTCGAGCTGCAGACCCACCTGATGGGACTGGGCGAGCTGCTCAACGAAGAAGTTGTACTGACCCGAGCTGGCCTTGCCATTGCTGGTCACCGTCATCACCCCGTCCTGGGACATGGTGGCCTTCTGGGCCTGCAGGTTGGTCGCCTTGTTCAAATCCTTGAGCATGGCCTGGAAGCTCGACAGCTTGGTGGTGAGCGTGCTGATGGCACTCTGCTGTCCCTTGACGCTGTCCAGTTGCTTCTTCAGCAGCTTATCCATGTTCTGGCGCTCGATGGCGACCAGTTGCATCGCCATGCTGGCTGGATCTACTTGCATCATCACATCCTTATCAACTTAATCGGTGGCATGCCTGTTGGAAAAAACCGGCTCGGCTCTTTCCAACGCACAAGCAATAACAAGGCCACCCCTCGCGAAGTGGCCTGGCAACTCATTAACGCAGCAGGGAAGTCACCATGCCGGTCATCTGGTTGGAGTTGGACAGCACGGACATGCCAGCCTGCATCAGCATCTGGTTCTTGGTCATGTTGGTGCTCTCCTGGGCGAAGTCGGCATCCATGATGCGGCCGTTCGCCAGATCGGTGTTCTCTTTCATGTTGGAGAGGTTGTTGACGGTGTGCTCCAGACGGTTGATGTTGGCACCGAAGGCGGAACGCGCTTCACCGATCCCCTTGGAGAAGGTGTCCAGCTCGGTCATGGCGGCAGTAGCCTTGGTCTGGTCGTCGATACCGGCGGCAACGGCGGTGCCCTTGGTACCCTTGTCATCGGCAATCACACCCTTGAGGGCGGTGGCCAGAGTGCCATCGTCTTTCAGCTCCAGCTTCTCGGCACCGGTGCCACCGATCTGGAAGGTCACGGCTTTCTGGAAGCCTTGATCCTTGGCCAGCAGAGTCTGACCACCGAAGGTGGTGTTGGTGGTGATGTTGTCCAGCTCGGCGCGCAGTTCGGTGAACTCGGCATTCATCGCCTTGCGATCGTCAATAGTGCTGGTGCCGTTAGCAGACTGAGTGGCCAAGTCCTTCATGCGCTGAACAATGTTGCTCATCTCGTCCATGGCACCTTCGCCGGTTTGCATCATGGAGATGGCATCCTGGGCGTTGCGCATGCCCACTTTCTGACCGCTGGACTGAGCTTGCAGACGGGTCGCCATCTGCAGACCAGCCGCATCATCGGCGGCGGAGTTGATGCGCAGACCGGTACCCAGACGCTGCATGGCGGTGCCCAGCATCTTGTTGGTGGAGTTCAACTGGCTCTGAGTGGTCAGCGAGGCGAAATTAGTGTGAATGGACAAACCCATGATTTACTCCTCAAAAAGGCTGCATTGCAGCGGGTAACTCTTCAAAGATGAGAAGCGACAACAGCAGACCAAGACTTGAATGGGGAACGAAAAATATGATGAGAGGGCGGAAAAGCGGAAGCAGGGGAAAGAGGCAGGAGGAAGATGGCACTCATCCCAGGGATGAGTGCCACTGGGATTAACGCAGCAGGGAAGTGACCATGCCGGTCATCTGGTTGGAGTTGGACAGCACGGACATGCCAGCCTGCATCAGCATCTGGTTCTTGGTCATGTTGGTGCTCTCCTGGGCGAAATCGGCATCCATGATGCGACCGTTCGCCAAGTCGGTATTCTCTTTCATGTTGGAGAGGTTATTGACGGTGTGTTCCAGGCGGTTGATGTTGGCACCGAAGGCGGAACGGGACTCACCAATCTTCTGGGAGAAGGTATCCAGCTCGGCCATAGCGGTGGTCGCCTTGCCCTGATCACCGATACCTACCTTGACGGCAGCACCGTCGGTACCCTTGCCGGTACCCACAACTTCTGCCAGTGCCTTGGCCAGGGTGCCGGTCTTTTTCAGTTCCAGCTTCTCAGCACTGGTGCCACCGATCTGGAAGGTAACATCTTCCTGGAAGCCCTTGCCGGTCTTGAGCAGCTCTTGTCCACCGAAGGTGGTGTTGTTGCTGATGTTGTCCAGCTCGGCGCGCAGTTCGGTGAACTCAGCATCCATGGCTTTGCGGTCGTCTGCGGTGCTGGTGCCGTTAGCAGACTGGGTAGCTAGATCCTTCATGCGCTGAACGATGTTGCTCATCTCGTCCATGGCACCTTCACCAGTCTGCATCATGGAGACGGCATCCTGGGAGTTACGCATGCCCACTTTCTGACCGCTGGACTGGGATTGCAGACGGGTGGCCATCTGCAGGCCGGCGGCGTCATCGGCGGCGGAGTTGATGCGCAGACCGGTACCCAGACGCTGCATGGCGGTGCCCAGCATCTTGTTGGTGGTGTTGAGCTGGCTCTGGGTGGTCAGAGAAGCGAAGTTGGTGTGAATGGACAAGCCCATGATGTATTCCTCGATATGACGCTGCGCTGCAGCCTGTTAGGTTGACATCAGATATAGGCGACCCCTTTTTCGCAGAAATGTAGGCGGGTCATCGCATATTTTTCTGGCTTCCTTTTCCTTGTCGCTAGATGGGTCACTGTCACAGAACCGGGCGTTCGGCATGGTTATTGCTTTGACACCGCCATCTTCCATCACCGGACAGCGACATGGCAGCCTCTCTCTATACCCCTCACTTCGTGAAACATTTCCAGTGCATCGGAGATCGCTGCGAGGACAACTGCTGTCATAGCTGGACCATCAGCATCGACAAGGACACCTTCCGCAACTACGAGCGGCATCCGGATCTTGCCGTCAGATCCTTGAGCAAATTGCACATTCGCAAGGTGAAGCAGAGCAACGAGCATTGGGGGGAGATCCAGCTGGATGAGCAGGGGGCCTGCCCCTTCCTCGACGAGAATCGCCTGTGCCAGATCCACAGCAAGGCCGGGGCAGAAGCGCTGAGCCATACCTGCAAGACCTATCCCAGATCCCAGTCGCGCATCGGCAACCAGGTCAGAAAATCCCTGATGCTCTCCTGTCCAGAGGTCAGCAGGCAGCTGCTGCTCGATCCCATGGCGATGCAGACCGAGGTGACCGAGTTGGAGCAGCGCCTGCCGTTTGCCTCCCCCCCCTCCGCCGCCATGGCGACCCTGCACAGCCTGAGCATCCATGTGCTGGCGGCCACAGATGTTCCCGTTGAGGTACGGCTGTGGCTCATCGGCATGCTGGTCCACCGGGATCCTGCCCAGCTATCACACGAAGCCTTCCTGGATCAGGTCGCCGTGCTGGCCGAGCGAGGAGAGCTGCTTGCCATGTTCGAGCAACTACCGGTCTTGCCACGGCTGCAATGGTGGGGGCTGCGCACCATCACCCATCAGCTGCTGGCCTACTCAAAGGGACGGCGGGGGCGGCAGACCATGCAGGGCTGCCTCGACAAGATCAATCAGCTGCTGGAGGGGCTATATGATGAAACCAAGCTCGCCCAGCTGCAGCAGGTCTGGTACAGCAAGGTCTCGCCTTTCCTGGCGGCGCGGCCCCAGATCATGAACAACTACCTGCTCTACTACGTCTATCACCACAACTTCCCGCAGTCGCAGAGCTCGCCGTCCCAGGCCTATCAGTTCCTGGTGGTCGACTACTTCCTGCTGCGCAGCTATCTGTGCCTGCTGGCCATGGACAAGGAGCTGGAAGAGCAGGACGTCATCAACCTGTTTTACAGCTACCACACCATACGCCAGCACAACGCTAGCTTCCTCAAGACCATAGAGCAGGGATTAAGTGAGTCTGGCTTTGCGTCGGATCTCAGCCTCTACGCCTTGCTGAAGCCCTAAAGAAAAACCGCCAGCAGAGTGCTGGCGGTTTTTCTAACGTTCACTTCCTCTGCCTCAGGTCAGCAAGGCCACCACGTTCTGGCGCGACACATTGGCCTGGGCCAGCAGGCCGGACATGGTGCCCATGAAGCCACCATCCTTGAGTTGCAGGCTGAGCTTGCCTTGCAGCTGTTCCAGCTCTTCTTGCTGCAGGTTCTGGCTGCGTGCCTTGACCCGGTCCAGCTGCTTGACCATCTTTTGGCGAAACTGTTTCAGCTCCCGCACCGACTGCTCAATTTCGCCGAGCAATCGCTTCAGACGCTGCTGCTCCTGCCTGAGCTCGCCCTTGTCGAGCCCTTCCCCTAGCTGAGTGAGCTGGCCGGCCTTGGCTTTGAACTGCACCGGCACCGGGTTGCCTGCCGGAATACGAATGCCCTCGCCACTGATCAGCACGGGCTCATCCAGCTTGCGTCTGTGCTGATCCGGTACGCTCAGCTCCAGCTTGCCCAGTGCGTTCAAGCGCGCCTGGATATGCTCCTTGCGCAGCGCCCGATCCAGACGGGAGGTCACGTCCGCCTCATTGGCGCCGGCGGGCAACATGACCTCGACGGCACTGCTGGTCTGCGGAAAGGAGAAGACCAGCCGCTCTGCACTCGATTTGGGGGTCAGCAAGTCGAGTCGATCCGCGCTGTAGTGCACCCGGCTGTCTGTGGCCGATGCCAGCAAACGGGGTTTGAGATCCACCGTCAACGGGGCCTTTGGCTGAGTCAGTTTCTCTTCCAGCAACTTGAGGCGGGAAACCAGATCACCACCCGTGGCACGATTCTGGCTGAGTTGCTGCTCCAGCCGTTTCAGCTCGCCCCACACCTGACTGAGGGCCTGTTCCCCCCCCTGGGCGTGAGCGATACGCTGTTGGGCCGTGCCGATCAGCGCCCAGCGATCCAGGCGGACCACGTTGGGCTGACGCTCGTGGCGACTGGCTGGCGAAGAGGTAACCTGGGCAGTCGAACGTCCACGCAACTTGGGCTGAGCCGGTGCTTCGGCCACACCACTCGGACGGGTTTGTTGAATCTGCATCCTGGCTCCTTGACTGACTTACGGCATGTAGTTGAACAGGCTAAGACCATTCACCTTGGCGAAGGCCTGCTGCTGCACCTGCAGCGCCATCAGTACATGGGCCTGCTGCGTCACGGCGCTTGCATAATCGAGGGACTCTATCTGATTGCTCACTTCCTTGCTATAGACGCCCTTCTCCTCGTGCCCTTCGTCGACCTGATCCAGCAAATTGATGCGGGCACCGATGGAGCTGACCATCTGGCTGATGTCATCTTGCAGGGTCTGGCTGCGATCCAGCATGGCCCTTGCCTGATCGGAGGCATCCGCGGCCCCGCTGTCGAAGGCAGCCACCATCTCATCGAGCTGCTTGAAGAAGTCACCGTTCTGGATGAACAACTTGTCTGCGGTGTGATTGAGCTCAATCGTCACCCCTCTGGCGATGCCGACCTCACGCACCAACGCATCACCCTGATAGACATAACTACCACTCGCGTCCTTCACGATAGCGGTTTTATCTACCTGACTGCCGCTAAACAAACTGGATCCACTCTCGTTGCGGGCATTGGCCAGATCCAGCAAGCCGTCCTTGATGATCGCAACTTCGCTGGAGACAGCCCGGCGATCGTCCTCCGAGAGGGAGCCGTTAGCCGCCGTCTGGCTCAGATCCCGCAGCCGGCCCAACATGTTGGTCATGGTCTCGAGCTGGATCTCCCCTTGGGACAGCTGGCTCTTGGCATTGGCAATGTTCTTCTGGTACTGCGCCATCGCCGCCTGCTCTTTCTTCAGACCCAGCAATTGCACGCTGCCAACCGGATCATCGGAAGGCTGCAAGATGCGCTTGTTGGCCGAGATCTGACGGTCGAGCCGGGCATATTGACCGAAACCCTGCTGCAGATTATCGAGCATGCTGAGTTGGATCTGGTTGGTACTGATGCGCATGAAGGCTCCGTCAGAACATGTTCAGGATGGAATTGAAGAGCTGATCAGAGGTGCTGATCACCTTGGCATTGGCCTGATAGGCCTTGGTGTACGCCATGATCTTGACCCCTTCCTCATCGGTGTTGACCCCGCTGACGCTGCTGAGCTTGGTGGCCAGCTGTTTTTCCATGTTGGCGTCTGCCTCCATGGTCGCCTTGCCTTGGCCACTCTGCACCGCCATGCGGCCGAGCAGCGCACTGTAGGCGTCATACTGGCTGTCCTTGATGGTCAACAGCTCCTGCAAATTACGGTTATCCCCGGTGCCGCCCCCTGCCTTGGCAAAGGCCAGATGATCGCCAGTGAAACCGTCCGCCACCGTGAGAGTGCCGGACGGATTGAGAGGATCGTAACTGAACAGCGGTTTGCCCGGATCGCCGTTCAAGTCAATCCCGCCCCCCTGCTTGGCATTGAAATCATCCGCCAGCTTCTTCGCGATCTGATTGAGCTCAGCACGCAAGGGACGCAGCACAGTGGTGCGATACTCCAGCACCCCTGCCAGGGTGCCCCCTTGCAGTTTGGGGACCTCAAAGGTTTGCGGGCCAAAACTGAGATTCAGGGCATCGCCAGCCAGCGAGAGGGTGCTGCTGCTCCCCGCCAGTACCAGCGGTTGGCCTTGTGGCAGGCTCAGCGAGAAGGAACCGTCACTCTGCCGGTTGACCCTGACCTCCATGAAGGTCGAGAGCTCACGCACCACCTGCTCGCGACTGTCCTCCAGGGTCGAGGTATTGACCCCCTTGGAGGCCTGCTCGCTGATCTGGGTATTGAGTTCAGCCACCTGTTTCAGGTAGCTGTTGACCTGAGTAATGGTGCTGCCGAGCTGATCGTCGATCTGCTTTTCCTGGGTCAGCAGGCTCTCGTTCAGCTGGCCGAAGCGGTTGGCAAGCGCCCCGGCAGAGCTGACGATCTGGCTGCGCTGGGCCGGTGTCTCCGGGCTGTCGAGCGCGGCATTGAGGGAGGCGAAGAAGCTGTCCAGTCCCTTGGTGATGTTCATCGACTCGCTGCCGAGCAACTGCTCAGTGGTGTTGATGTACTGATGAAACGCATAGGATGCACCGGTCGCGGAGCGGCTGCGCCAATGCTGGGACACCAGATAGTCATCGGTGATCCGGCGCACCCCGTTCACTTCTACGCCCATGCCGTTATCCAGTCGGCCAAAACCGGCAAGGCTGCCCATGGTGGCCTCCTGGCGGCTGTAACCGATGGTATTGACGTTGGCGATATTCTGGGCGGTGACGTTGAGCGCGATCTGGGCCGCATTAAGTCCGCTAAAACCGATATTGAGCAGCGACATCAGTCAATTTTCCTCATTTTTGCCGAATTCAGAGGCTGACTGAAGGCAGCCAGGGTCTGCTGTTCCGAAGCGACCACTGGCTCGTCATTCTTTAATGTGGGTGCCAGTTGATTGACCATCTGCTCCTTGAGCCCCATGCCGCCACGCTTCACCAGACTCATCGCCAGCTGGCTGTCATACATGTCGCGATACAGCTCCTGGCCCTTTATCAGCTTGTCATCCTCATCCTGCATGGCATCGGAGGCCGAGCGCATATGCTTGAGGACGGTCTGCAGGAAGCTCACCTCAAATTGGCCAGCCGCCGCCTCCAAGGCCGCCCGCTGATCCGGGTTGCTCTTTATCTGCTGCAGTTCATTGAGATCCTGATAGAAACCAGGCTCCGACGTTATCTTGGTCATATCAATATCCTTAGATGACCACCAGCTCTCCCTCGAGGGCTCCCGCCTCATCGAGGGCTTGCAGTATGGCCATGACATCATCCGGGGTCGCCCCCAGCGAATTCACTGCCTTGACGATCACCTCCAGCGAGGTGCCTTCCGGCCAGACGAACATGTTGTTGCGTTCCCGATCAACCTGGACCTGCGAATTGGGGGTGGTGGTGGTGCGACCGTTGGAGAAGGCGTTGGGCTGGCTGACGGTCTGGCTCTCGCCTATGGTCACTGTCAGGCTGCCATGACTGACGGCAGCCTTGCGCACCTTGACCCCTTGCCCCATCACTACTGTGCCGGTACGGCTATTGAAGACCACCCTGGGCCGCTCATTGCCCATGTCCACCTGAATGTCCTGCAGCAAGGCCATGAAGGAGATCCGCTGGCTCTCGTCACGGGGCGCCGCTATCTGGATGCGCCCGGCGCTGACCGCCTTGGCAACCGATCCCAGCTGGCGATTGATCTCCCGCTCCACGTTGCGCGCCGTCTTGAAGTTCGGCTGATGCAGATTCAGGACAACCTCGGGCTTGTCCGCAAAGCTGCTGGCCGCCTCCCGCTCGATGATGGCGCCATTGGGAATGATGCCCGCCGTCGGCACATTGATGGTGACAGACGAGCCGGACTGCCCCTCCGCCTTAACCCCGGCCACCACCAGGTTGCCCTGGGCAACGGCGTAGACTTCACCGTCGATGCCACGCATGGGAGTCAGCAGCAAGGAACCGCCCCGCAGACTCTTGGCGTCGCCGATAGAGGTCACGGTCACATCGACCAGCTGCCCCTTGCCGGCCAGCGCCGGCAGGGTCGCCTGCACCGACACGGCGGCGACGTTCTTGAGCTTGGGATCGATATCATCGGGCAGTTGCACACCAAACTGCTTGAGCATGTTGGTCATGGACTGGCCGGTGAACTTGACCTGGCTGCGATCCCCGGTACCGGAGAGGCCGACCACCAGCCCATAGCCCACCAGCTGGTTGGTTCTCATCCCCTGCACGTCGGCGATGTCCAGCAAGGCCCGTTTGGCGGGAGCGGCAGCCCCTGCCACGCCCGGCAGGACGAAGCAGATCAGGGCGATACACCATTTTTTCATCTGGATCCTCACAGGGGAGCGAAGGCGGAGCTGAAGAAACGCGCCAGCCAGCCCATCTGATTGCTATCGGCGAGGGCGCCGCGCCCGGCGTAGGTGATGCGGGCATCGGCGATGCGCTGGGATGAGATGCGGTTGCTCTGATCGATATCCTCGACCCGCACCATGCCCCCCAGACGGATGTATTCATCCCCCTGGTTGAGGCGGATCCACTTCTCACCGCGGATCCCCAGCACCCCATTTGGCATCACCTCCGCCACCGTGACGGTAATGGCCCCCGCCAGGGTGTTCTGCTGGCTGGAGGTGGCGCCGCCATCAAAGTCCCGATCGGCACTGACCGAGGCGCCCCAGTCAGGCCGCGACACGCCACCAATGGAAGGCGCCGGCACATTGATGCTGTTGTTCTTGTTCATGCTGGTGTTGGCTTTCTTGCTGGACTGGGTCCGCTCTTCCAGCATCACCGTCAGGATATCGCCGATGCGATAGGCGCGGCGATCCTGGAACAGCGTCATCATGTAATCGCCACGGTAGAGGCTGCCATCTTCCCCCACCCCCGTCCTCGTCATCTGGGAACGGGACGGGGCCCATTTCTCATCGCCGGGCTCGGGAGCCTGCAGCTCATATGTGGAGCATCCCCCCAGCAGCAAGATCAACCCAAAGCAACGCCACATCGCCCCCATCATCACAGTGCCTGGGTCACGAACTTGAGCATCTGATCGGCGGCGGAGACCACCTTGGCATTCATCTCATAGGCACGCTGGGTGGTGATCATGTCGACCATCTCTTCCACCACGTTGACGTTGGAGCTCTCCAGGGTGAACTGCTTGATGGCACCCATGGCCTCTTCCCCCGGCACCCCTTCGATGGCCTCGCCGGAGGCACCCGTCGCACGATAGAGGTTGCCCCCCAGCGCCTCGAGCCCGGCCGGGTTCGAGAAGTTGGTCAGGGTGATACGACCCAGCTCCACATTCTCCTGCTGGCCCGGCAGGGTGGCACTCACGGTACCATCGGTACCGATGGCCACCTTGGTCGCGTTGTCCGGGATCTGGATCTGCGGCAGCATGGGCAGACCATCGGAGTTGACCAGCAGACCTTCCGCATTGCGGTGCCACTGGCCGTTACGGGTGTAAGCCGTTTCGCCATCCGGGCGCTCGACCCCGAAGAAGCCCGCCCCGACCACGGCCATGTCCAGCTCCTGATTGGTGTTCTGGAACTGGCCTGGAGTAAACACCTTCTGGGTGCCGACGACCCGTACCCCGTTACCCATCTGGATGCCGATGGGGGACAGGTTCTGCTGATCCTGCTGCGCGCCAGGCTGGCGCTGGACCTGATAGAACAGATCCTCGAAGGCAACCCGATCGCGCTTGAAGCCGACCGTGTTGACGTTGGCCAGGTTGTTGGAAATGCTGGCCATCTTGGCATCTTGTGCCGACAGACCCGTTTTACTCACCCACAATGCTGCGTGCATCTTCGTCTCTCCACCGATTCATTCGGGAGCGCCACGCGCTCCATCAACTCTTGTTCAGTGCCCGGCCAGGGCCAGCGCATTCAACACTGTCAGCCCTGGCCGGAGATCAGCCGGGCGCCCTGCCTGGCCTGATCATCGGCGGTCTTCATCAGCTTGACCTGCAACTCGAAGTTGCGGGTCAGCGACATACTGCTGATCAGCTCATCCACCGCATTCACGTTCGCCCCTTCGAGGAAGCCGGAGGCCAGCACCACTTGCTCGCTGATCTCGGCATCTCCCCCCAAGCGCTGCCGGAACAGGCCATCCTGGCCCTTCACCAGATCGGCCGGGTCGGGATTGACCAGTTTGAGGCGACCCACGTCCAGACGGGCACCACCACCCGGTGGAGTGATGCTGAGGGAGCCGTCCTTGCCAAAACTCAGGTCACGGTAGGCAGGAAGCACCATTTCCCCACCATCCCCCAGCACCGGACGGCCATTGAGGGTTAACAGCCCTTCGCCATCCACCTCCAGGTTGCCGGCACGGGTGTAGGCTTCCTTGCCATCGTCCGTCTGCACCGTGATGAACCCCTCTCCACGCACCGCCACATCCAGCTTGCGGCCGGTCTGCATCAGGGCCCCTGGCGTGAAGTTGGTGCCAGCCAGCTCTTCACGGGCCATCACCCGGCTCTGATAGCCATCACCGGTCAGGGCATAGGCGGAGGCCCGCTCGAAATCGGCCCGAAAACCGGCGGTGTTGACGTTGGCCAGGTTGTTTGCCCGGATTTGCTGGGCCATCAGGGTATGTTGCGCCCCCGACATGGCGGTATAGATAAGCTTTTCCACGCATCACGCCTTAGAAGGAGTTGAAGAGAACCTGAGTCATCTTGTCGGCCGAGCTGATGGTCTTGGCGTTGGCCTGATAGTTGCGCTGGGAGGTCATCAGACTGACCAGCTCCCCCGTCAGATCGACGTTGGAACCTTCATAGGCGCCCGCCGTCAGGTTGCCAAGAGTCCCGGTTCCAGGCGCACCCAGCACGGGCTGACCCGAGCTGAATGACTGTTGCCAGGTGGTGTTATTGGTTTGCAGCAAACCATTGGGGTTGGTGAAGTTGGCCATCACCACCTGGCCCTGCCGCAGGCTCTGTCCATTGGTGAAGGTGGCATAGACACCGCCATCGGCATCGACCCGGACCCCGGTCAAGTCGCCCGCGGTGTAACCATTTGACTGGTTGCGAGTCGCGTTGAAATCAGAGGCATACTGACTGACCTTGGCCAGATCCGCCTTGAGTGCAATGGGCTCTGCACCTGCAGGGGTAAGATTCAACACCGGAGCCGTGGTCGGCGTCTTCAGGGTGCCATTGGTGTTGAACGCCATGGTCACTGGAGTACCCGTCTTGGCACCATTGAAGGCGTAATTGACCTGCCAGCTGTTATCACCCGTCTTCACGAAGTACTGGGTGACAGTGTGTTCAACCCCGAGGGAGTCATAGACCTTGCTGGACTGGGAGTAGCTGTAACTCTCGGACTTGGTCGGATCGAAGGGGTGCGCCGTCTGATCGATCACGCTGGCATCCGCCTTGAGATTGGCCACGAACTCCAGACTGTCGGAGGCCTTGGCGGGCAAGTTGCCAGCCTTCACCTGAATGTCGCCCACCACGCCCGACTGCAGCTCTCCCGCCTCATTGGTGGTGTAGCCCTGCAGACGAGTGCCATTGGCGGTGGTCAGGTAGTTGCTGGCATCACGCTGGAACATGCCGGCCCGGGTGTAGGAGGTCTGGCCGTTGCTGTCCTTGAGCACGAAGAAGCCATTGCCGGAGATTGCCAGGTCCAGCCCACGGCCCGTTCGCATCACATCACCGTTGCGTTCGAAGTTCTGGGAAACATTGTTCATCTCGACCCCGCCAGCCTGGCCACCGCCGTAGATGGCAGCGAACTCGGCACGGCTGGATTTGAAACCCGCGGTGCTCGCATTGGCGACGTTGTTACTGATGACACTCAACTCTTGGTTGACGGCGCGCAGGCCGCTCAGTCCGATACTAAAAGACACAGTTTCGCTCCTATCTTATTACGCCGATTTACCAAACTGGACAGCACTGAACAGAGGAACATCCCCTACCCCCGCTACCTGCAACATGATTTCGCCCGTACCCGGCAAGTTGACACGCTCGACCTTGCTGGCCACGTAATTCTTGGTGGTCGTGGCGACTCCGGCGAGGGAGGCCTTCACCTCGAAGCTGTACTCGCCGGCGGGCAGGGTCGGCAGGGCATAATCCAGTGCACCGGCCTTGCTCTCCCCCCAATTCTTGGTCGCAACCAGGGTGCCATGCTTGTCATAGACCTTGAGTTCGACCTGATCGGCGGCCCCGCCCAGTTCCACTTGCCCACGGATGCTCTGTTCATCCTTCTGGCTCAGGGTCTGGCTCGGCACCATCACTTCCTTGTCGATCAAATCCGTGCTCTGCAGCACCTGTTGGGTATCCATCATGTTGATGGATTTCTGCTGCAGCACTTTGAGGCCTTCGACCCCTTCCACCATGCTGAACTGGGCCAGCTGGGTGACGTACTGGGCACCGTCCAGCGGGTTGGTGGGATCCTGGTTCTGGATCTGCGCCACCATCATCTGCAGAAATTCATTGCGTAGCTGCACGCCCTGACTGGCAGAGGCGTTGTTACTGGCAATATCCGGGGTCGCAGAGTGCTGGCTGGCGCTGCGGGCGGTATCCAGACCGCTGACTTGGGGCAGGCTCATTTACGCTCCCTGTCCAAGACGCAGCAGCCCTTGCTGCATGCTGTTGATGCGATTGATCACCTCGACCGAGGTCTCGAAGCCGCGCGAGGCGCTCATCATGTCCGCCATCTCTTCGACCGCATTGACGTTGGAGTAGTAGACAAAACCATCCCCGTCGGCCAGCGGATTAGTCGGCTCGAGGCGCTTCTCAACCTGGCGATCCGACTGCACGATCCCAGCAATCTGCACCTGCGCGGCGCCGAGCCCGTCGGCATCCTGCACCCGCTGATAGAGGGTGGAGAAGACGGGCTTGATGGCCCGGAAAGCGGCATCTTCACTGCCGGCGGCGCTGTCGACGTTGGCCAGATTGGATGCCACCGTGTCGAGGCGGACGGTCTGTGCCCGCATGGCACTGCCCGCGATGTCATAGATTCGATTGAACGACATGATTAACGGCCCTCGATCGCCTTGGCGATCCCGGTGATTTTCATATTCAAGAAGGTGAGGCTGGTCTGAAAGTCGGTCGCATTGTTGGCAAACTTGCTCTGCTCCACACTGAGCTCGGCCGTGTTGCCATCCATGGATACCTGATAAGGAATGCGATAGAGAGGATGCTGCAGGTCATTGTTCATCGCGCCCTGGCTGATCGATGCACTCTGATCTCCTGCCGCAACTTGCTTGGCGACACGACCGAGGATCGCCTTATAATCCACATCCCGGGCCAGATAGCCGGGGGTATCCACATTGGCCAGGTTCCCTGCCAGAATACGCGCCCGATCCGCCCGCACATCGAGGGCATAAGGGTGCACGCCAAGAGCGCTGTCAAATGAGATACTCATGCTTCATCCTTTTTATGAACCAGTCAGACCGGTGCATCCTTTATCAAGACTCATGCCAATCATGAAAACCCATTATTTTCGCTGGCTGCAGCATCGCCAGTGGCTGATAACGCTGACGAAAGGGGAAGCACGGTTTCCCGTATGGAAGTGGGTCAGCCTGTTGGGCCTGCTCGTACTGGCCCTGCCACTGCGGGCCGACCCAACCCTTGTGGTGCCTCAGTTGGAGGCCCTGCTCAAGGACGATGCCAGACAGGCCCTCATCACCTATCTGGAGCAGCAGGGCTGGCCAAGCCGGGAGGGGGATTATCAGGTCTGGCTCTCCCCTGCCGCGGCACACCTGCCCAGCTGTCAGCAGGCGGTGCGGCTGCAAGCCGGTGGTCAGTATCGCCAGCCATGGGGGCGGCGCCCCTACCTGGTCGAGTGCACCGAACCGGCCTGGCAATTGCGAGCCAGAGTCGAGGTCACGCTGATGCTGCCCGTCTGGGTTACCGCGCGGGAGATACAAAAAGGAGCGGCAATTCAGCCCGCAGACCTGGTCGAGAAGGAGCTGGACGTCAGCCGGCTGCAACGGGGCTTCATTCCCAGCAACACCTCGCTGGCAGGCAGCAAGAGCAATCGCCACCTCAGAATGGGTCAGCTGTTCGGTGAACTGGATCTGCAAAAGAGCTGGGCGGTACAGGAAGGGGAAGGGGTATTGATCCGGGCAGGCCAGCCAGGTTTCTCGGCAACCACCCGTGGCAAGGCGCTGGAGAGCGGCACCATAGGTGACGGGATCCGGGTCCGCAATGCCCAGTCCGGCAAGGAGATCCAGGCATGGGTCATCGCAAAGGGCGAAGTCGAAACCCGTTTTTGACCCGTCAGGCGAGTTTGATTCAAGTTCCGGCGCGCTCGGGTCGCCTGTTACAGATAGACCATCAGGAAATGACGTTATGAAAATCACCCGCACCGATCCGCTCTATGTCCAGACTTCGCTGCAACGCAAGCAAGATGGCGTGCCTGCTCAGTCACAGCCCAAGCCAAGCCAGGGCGATGCCAGGATCAGCACCACGGCACAGACCATCAATCAGGCGAGAAGCCAGCTGGCCTCCACCTCGGATGTGGATATGGAGAAGGTGAACCAGATCCGGCAGGCCATCAGTGAAGGCAAGCTCGAACTCGATATGGATGCGCTGAGCCAGGCCATTTTGGACATGCACCGTCGATGAGCATGGCGCCCAAGTTGAGGGTCAAGCAGTTGATCATCGGGATCCAGCAAGACTGCGCTCGTTATGCCGAGTTGCAGCAACTGCTGCGTAACCAGCATGGTCTGCTGGCCAGCCACGACGTCGATGGACTGAGCCAACACAATCTGCAGCAGACCCGGCTGATGGCCGATATCCAGCAGCAGGCGCAGCAACGCTGTCAGCACCTGCTTGCATTGGGCCTCAAGCCCGATGAGAAGGGCATGGCGGCACTCATCGACAAGCTGCCCACCCCACTGCAACAGAGTGTCTCTGGCCAGTGGCAGCAACTCGAGCAAATGCTGTTGCTATGTCAGTGCCAGAACGAGCGCAATGGCCGACTGCTGGCCGGGCAGATAGAGACGATCAATACCCTGCTGGGTCAGGAGTCCTCCTACGGCCAGCAAGAACGCTTCCCCGATTGAGCGGTTCAGCGTCCCTGCAGGGCGCGATGCCGCAAACTGGCCAGCTCGTCCAGTTGACGCTGTTCTCCCAGTTCCCGCCGTTGGCGCGCCGCCAGCTCCCGCTTGTCCAGTAACAGTTCCAGCCCCTTGACCCGACCAAACTGCCTGATCAGCTCGCCCTCGTGGCGCTCCAGATCCAGGGTGGCCGTAGCGGATTGTTGCAGCTGGTGTACGAGCAGGTGACGCAGTTGGCCCTGCATTTGTTGTTTGTTCTGCCAGAGCAGGGGATGAAAGCTGGCCGAGCCGGGCTGCAGGGTATCGATCACCTCCTGCAACTTCAGTGAGCGGCGCTCCTCGCGCAGTGCAGTATCGCGCAGCCGTTGCCGCTCCTTGCCCATGGCATCAAGCGCATCCTGTTGCAACCCGAGGTAGGATTTCAGCATCTTGGCTCCTTATCCCCTGCCCAGCACCTGCTTGAGGCCGTTCACCACCTGGAGGATGGGGGTCTCCTCATGGATGCCCTGCTGCAAGAAGTTCGCAATGGCGGGATAGCGCTGCACCGCTTCATCCATCTGGGGATCGGCGCCCGGCTGATAGCCGCCCAGCGGCAGCAGCTCGCGGACCTGTTGATAGCGGCCCCAGAGTTGGCGCAGGTTCACGGCCAGGGCCTGCCAGTCGGACGGGACTACTTGTGGCATCACCCGACTCACCGACGCACCTATGTCGATCGCAGGATAGTGCCCCTCTTCCGCCAACCGGCGTGTCAGCACAATATGGCCATCGAGGATGGCTCTGGCCGCATCGACCACGGGATCCTGTTGATCGTCCCCCTCCGCCAGCACGGTATAGAAGGCGCTCAGGCTACCGTCGGTGCGAGTGCCGTTACCCGCCCGCTCCACCAGCTGGGTCAGCATGCTGAACACCGAGGGTGGATAGCCGCGGGTGGCGGGAGGCTCCCCGATCGCCAGTGCGATCTCGCGCTGGGCCTGGGCATAACGGGTCAGGGAGTCCATCAGCAGCAGCACGTCCTGCCCCTGCTCGCGGAAGTATTCGGCAATGCGGTGGCACAGCTGGGCGGCACGCAGTCGCATCAGCGGCGATTGATCCGCGGGGGCGGCAATCACCACGGCGCGGGCCAATCCCTCGGCCCCCAGACTGTGCTCGATGAACTCCCGCACCTCACGACCCCGTTCGCCGATGAGCCCCACCACCACTATCTGGGCGCTGGTGTTGCGGGTCATCATCCCGAGCAGCATGCTCTTGCCGACCCCGGAACCGGCAAACAGCCCTAGCCGCTGGCCCTTGCCGACGGTCAACAGGCCATTGATGGCGCGGATGCCGACATCCAATGGCTCGCGTACCGGGGTGCGCAGCAACGGATTGGGAGGGGAGGCAAACAGGGGAACCCGTTCACCCTCTTCTGGCAGGGGGCGACCATCGAGAGGTTGCAGCAGGCCATTGAGCACACGGCCAAGCAGATGATCGCCGACCAGAATGGTCTCTTCCCCATCGATGGGCAGCACGCGGGCACCGGCATAGAGACCGCTCATGGGCTGCAGTGGCATCAGATAGGAGACGTCACGATTAAAGCCAACCACCTCTGCCAGCAAGGACTCCCCCGTCGCCGAGTCCACCCGGCAGCGTTGTCCCATCACCAGCTGACAGCCCACCACTTCCAGGGTCAATCCGGTGACGCGCACCAAGCGGCCGTAGCGACGAAAGCCGGGGATCTCGTCAAGGTTGTCCAGGGCGGAAGTCAGCGCCTGCTGCAGGACATCATGCATCCGGCAACGCCAGGGTGGTGTTGAGCTGTTCGAGGCAATGCTCGAGGCGCTCCCCAGTGTTGATTTCGATCACAGCCGCGCGGGTCTCGATCCTGGCGTCCCCGACGCCCAGCGCCCCATCCACCTGCAACGGCCACTTCTCGCAGCGGGTCACCCCCTGCTCGGCCAACCGCTGACGATCTCCGGTGCTGAGATAGATGACCAGGTCCTCGGCATCATTCGGCAGGGTGGTCAGGGCCTGTTCGACCTGATGGAGCACCTGTTGCGGGTTGAGGGTAAATTCGGCCTGGATCACCCGTTTGGCGACCTGGGCAACCAGCTGGGCGATCAGCGCCTTCTGCTCCTCCATGCGGGCCCGGCTCAGGGATTCCCACTGCCGCTGCAGCTTGGCGAAGGGAAGCATGGCCTGATCGAAGGAGGCCCGGCCTTCGGCCAGCCCCTGTGCCAGACCACGCACCTGGCCCTGTTGCAGCCCTTTGGCCTCTCCCTCGATCAAGCCACTGGTCAGCCCCTGCTGGTAACCGGCCTGATAGCCTTCACCTTGCCCCTGCTCCAGTCCTTGCTGATAACCGTACTCAAATTGCTCTTGCTGACTCTGGGCCTCCTCTCCACTCTGCCCAAGGGTAGGGAAACGGTAGAGACGGGTGGCACCGGCCGCCAGTTTGCGTACATGCTGACTCATGCCTGTCTCCTGTTAGTTGACGGTCGGCTCTTCGAACAGCTGGAACTCGACTTCGCCCTGCTCCACCAGCTCCCGCACCAGCTGCATCACCTCTTCTCGCGCCTGCTCTACCTTGCGCAAGGAAACGCTGCCCTGATCCTGGATCTGGGCCTCCAGTGACTGTGCCATCCGTTTTGGCATGGCCCCCAGTACCACCTTGCGGAAACCGGCCTCGGTATTTTTCAGTGCCAGTGCCAGCAGATCCGCCGGCAGCTCCTGCACCAGGCGTTGCAAGGTGTCATCGCTCTGGCGACGCAGGGCCATGAAGTCGAACATGTTCTTCTCTATCGCGAGCGCCATCTCGCCATCATGTTCCCGCAGTAAGGAGAGCATCTGCTCCTTGTTGCCCTGATAGCGATTCAGGATATCGGCGACCTGACGGACCCCGTTCACCTTGGCCCCAGATTGATCGGCCACATAGGCGAGGCAGCGATCCAGCGTCAGCCTCAGCTCGGCAAGGACGTGCTCACTGACGCTGCTGAGACTGGCAACCCGCACCAACAGGTCGTCGTGTACCGAGCCTGGCAATGCGTCCAGTACCGCCGATGCCGTCTGCGGGGGCAGGAAAGCGAGCAATACCGCCTGCATCTGCGGGTGTTCATTGCGGAAGAAACGGGCGAGGACATCGGCAGGCACCCACTGCAGGCGCTGGATATCCTGACTCATGACATCGCCATAGAGGCTGTCGAGCAGGCTGCGGGAGAGGCGTTGCCCCAGCGCCAGATCCAGCGTCTGTTCCAGATATTCCCGCGAGGCGCTGCCAATGCCGCTCTGCTCACGGTATTGGTTGAAGAACTGCTGCAGCGTCCACTTTGCCTCGATCGAGGTCACCCCTGATAGGCCTGCCATCCTGGAGATCAGGCTCTGTACCTCATCTCGCGAGAGTTTCTGCATCACCTTGGCGGCGGCTTCCGTCCCCATGCTCAGCAGCAGGATGGCGGCTTTCTCAAGGTTGTCGATGTCGATATCGACCGCATTCTGATTCAAATTAGCGTTGTTCATTGCCACTCACCCATGCTCTGACCACTTCCGCCACGCGGGCCGTATCTTTCTCCACCAGCAGCTGCAGATGCTTGAGCTGGACTTCCAGCTCGGAGCCGGGCTCCGGCAATGCTTCCAGATCCAGGGAAGAGAACTGGGGCTCCATCTTGTGCTCGGCATGGATCAGGCCATTGCTGGCTGAAGTCCCTTCCAGCAGGGCATCGGCATCCCGACGCATGGACAGACCCACGGTCGGCTCCTGCGGCTCATCATCCTGCTCTTCCGACGGCTCGGCCTCGGGATATTGCTGGGTACGCACCAGGTGCTTCACCAAGGGGCGAATGCCGAAGAACACCAGGGTCAGACCCAAGAGCCCACCCACCAGGTAACGCAAGGAGTCCTGCCAGTACGGCGTCTCCAGCCAGCTCGACTCAGGTGGGGCAATTGGTACGGCGCCGGTAAAGTCGAACACCTGCAGGCTTATCTGATCGCCACGGGCGGTATCAAATCCGACCGAACGTTCGACCATCTGCCGGATCTGCTCCAGCTGCTCGGTATTCCAGCCCTCCTTGGGGCCACTCTGCTGGTTCAGCAAAATGGAGACATTCATGCGCTCCAGACGTCCCTGCTGATAGCGGGTATGTACTATGGTGCGGCTGCTTTCGTACTGCTTATTGACCTCCTGACGCTCGGTCCGGCTGTCATTCTTGGCAGGCTCCGGCGTTGCCGGATTGGGCTGAGCGGCCTGGTCAGCCTGAGGCGCCGTCTCGGGAGGACGGTTGGAGAGCGCACCCGGGATACCGAGGGCCAGCGCATCTATGGTCTTGTCGGATTTGCTGGATTCCTTGGTGACGACCCCTTGCGGATCCAGCTGCTGCTGGGTCTCTTCCACCGCATTGAAGTTGACGTCTGCGGCGATCTGCACCCGGAAATTGCCCGTGCCCAGCATGGGGTAGAGCATGTCGTTGGCGCGCTGGCGGATGTACTGCTCCAGCTTGCGGACATACTCCATCTGCTGGACGCTCTGTTTGCCAAAGCCCGCCCTGTCACCCAGCTCGGCGCTCAGCAGTTGGCCAGCCTGATCCACTATGGTCACGGCACCCGGCTTCATGCCGGAGATGCTGCCCGCCACCAGGTTGGCGATCGCCTCGACCTGCCCGGGTTCCATCGACTGACCCGGTTGCAGATCCAGCATCACCGAGGCGCTGGGTTTCTCTTCATCGCGGCCGACAAACAGAGTCCGCTTGGGGATAGCCAGGTGCACCCGGGCGCTGCGTACCGCGTCCAGCGAGATGATGGTCCTGGCCAATTCCCCTTCCAGCGCATGGCGATAACGCGCCCCTTCCATGAATTCACTGGTGCCGAGGCCGGTCACGGTGTCCAGCCCTTCCAAGCCGGCCGGCATGGCGGCTCTGACGCCCCGCGCCGCCAGCGCCATCCGCACGTGCGCCAGCTGACCCTCTGGCACCAGGATCTGGCCGGTACTCTTCTCCAGCCGGAAGGGCACCTGCTCCTTCTCCAGCATCTCCATGATGTTGGCCGTGTCGTAGAGTTCTTGTTTGCCGTAGAGAGGGACGTAATTCTTGCTGGAGGTCCACAGGATCACCACTATGGTGCCTGCGACGATCGCGGCCAGCAGGGCAATGGTCAGAATGGATTTGTTGTCACGAGACAGGGTGCGCCAGTTGCGCATCCCTTCCTGGACCCGGGTCATGAAAGAGTCGGAAGACCCTTGGGAGGACGATACCAGTTCAGTCATTACCAACCTCAGAGCGGCATGCGCATGATGTCATCAAAACCCGTCATCAGTTTGTTGCGCACCTGCATCAGGGCGGAAAAACTGAGACCGGCTTTCTGGCTGGCCACCATGGCGCCGACCAGATCGTCACTCTGACCCGCATCGACCGCGGTCATCAGGGTGGACGCAATATTCTGCTGCTCGTTGACTCGCCCGACGACGTCGCGCATCGCATCGCTGAACGAAACGGCCGATGTGTCATTCGGCTCGATGGAAGGGGGTTGATTGGCGACCCGCTGCATTTCCTGCATCTGCTGCAGTAGCGTCACCTGTGATGACATCATTTCAATCTTCACTCGGTTATCCCTTAGTTTTGAATCTGCTGCTCGACATTGATGCCCTGCTCTCGCATGGCTGCCAGCTTGTATCTCAGCGCCCGGGTCGTCATCCCAAGGGCCTCAGCCGTACGAGTCCGATGACCACGGAAACGACGCAAGGTCTCTAGTACAAATTGAAATTCAGCATACCGGCGTGTCTCGCTGAGCCCTTCCGGCGCCGCGAGTGTTTCCGGTAACAGGTTGTCGATTTCAACGCTGTTGTAATGAGGCAACATCAAATCGACGGCCTGAATATGCAATCCGCGAGCCATAATTAAGGCCCGCTGAATGACGTTATCCAGCTCACGGACATTGCCCGGCCAGTCATAGCCAAGCAATTGTTGGCGAGCGCCCTCACTCAGGCGATAGCCCTGCTGGGCGGCGTAACGCTCGATGAAGTAGTCGGCAAGCGGCAGGATATCGTCCTGGCGCTCCCGCAACGCGGGCCAGCTCATGGGCAACACATCGAGCCGATAGAACAAGTCCTCGCGAAACTCGCCCTGGGCGACCAGATCCCGCAGGTCCCGGTTGCTGGCGGCGATGATCCGCACATCCAGCGCGATCACCTGATGGCTGCCCAGTCGCTCCACTTCTTTCTCTTGCAGTACCCGCAGCAACTTGGCCTGCAGCGCCAGCGGCAACTCGGAGATCTCATCGAGCAACAAGGTGCCACCCTGTGCCAGTTCAAACTTGCCCTGTTGGCTGGTCGTCGCCCCCGTAAAGGCGCCCTTGTTGTGTCCGAATAAAATGGATTCGAGCATGGCCTCAGGAATGGCGGCGCAGTTGATCGCCACGAAGGGTTTGCCCGCCCGGCTGGACATGTCGTGGACATAGCGCGCCAGACGCTCCTTGCCCGTGCCCGACTCGCCGCCAATAAGGATGGTGGCCGAGGTCTTGGCAGCACGCCGGGCGAGTTGCAGTACTTGCAGGCTCAGGGGGGAGGCCGCGATCAGGTTGGGGATGGCCTGGCGCAGACGCAATGCGCCCCTGACCACCTCGATCATCTGCCGTGGGCTGAAAGGCTTGATGATGTAATCGATGGCACCGGCGCGCATGGCTTCTGCCGCCAGACAAGCCTGATGCTCGTTGACCATGATGATGCTATCGGCGCCGTCCAGCTGATGAATCATGACGGGGCCCGCTTCGGTCATGGCCGCCATGTCGAGCAAGATCAGATCGACGCTGTTTTGTGAGAGAAATCGTTTCGCCTTGGGGAGGGAATCCTGGCAGGAGACCCGATAACCGGAGCTCTGCAATATTGCCTCAATATCGTTTCCATTTGATAACGACGGAGAGACAAATAATAGATGCGGCTTAGCTTCAATACCGAGCGGTATTGAATTTTCCTTGATAGATAAATCAGAAAGCATATAAACCCGAACCTGTGATTGTACATGAATCAATCAACAGAACTGACGCTCAAAAATATAAACGCACCATGACAGAAACCACGCTTCTTAATTGAGCGTTTTGTCTATATTCGGTATGGAAACAAGGCAGGAATCATAGCCTTGGTAACCCCGCTATCATTAGCATCAATGCTTTAGACCGGAGGCTTTGCGTCCTGACTTTTCAGTGCAGTTTGCCTTTATCATGCGGCGACCCGTAAATAGGATGACATGGCTTTGTTGTCCCTAAAGCCATGTGACACATGTAGTTTGTTATTTTTTGTAATATTGTTTTATTTTTCTCTTAACATAAAATTGCGTCAAAAACCGTCACATCATAACGGCTTTATATGACAATTCAAGCAGATATGCGGAATACCTTCTTCCTGTCAACATACCAGCCTGGCAATTCAACTTCAGCCCAGGGTGCCAATTACTTCCACCCTCAAGTCTTCCGGTATTTCATTATAAGAGAGCACTTTGAGACCTTTTGAGAAAGAGCGGGCATAACGGGCGATCAGCGGCCTCAGCTGGGGCATGACCACCAATACGGGGGCATATCCCTGCTGTTGCAACTGCTCCTTCACCAACGGCATGTTCTGTTGTAATTGCGCCAGCAATTGAGGATCGACCGGGAAGCTGTCCAGCTGGATTTTGCCCTGCTGCTGTGACTGGCTCATCGCCGTCAGCAGGGTCTGCTCCAGGCGATCGTCCAGGGTGAAGGCCGCCAGAATGTCGCGCGAGCCGATGGCCTGCCGGACGATCTGGCGTTTCAGGGCGCAACGCACATCCGATGCCAGCAAGACCGGATCCTTGGTCAACTCACTCGCATCCAGCAGGGTCGTCGCTATGGTCCGGATATCGGTCAGGCTGATCTGCTCCTTGAGCAGCTGGCGGAACACCCGTAGCTGTTGCATCTGGGTCAGCGCCGCGTTGAGCTCTTCCGCCAGACGGGGAGACTGAACCGCCAGATACTGGCCGAGCTTGCCGACTTCGTCATGACCAAACAGCACATCAAGCTGCTCTCTCAGCATTTTACTGGTGTGAGTTGCGATAACAGTAGCGGAATCAACTACAGAATAACCCAGGTTAAGGGCCTTTGCCTTGTGGTCCGGCGAGATCCAGACCGCATTCATGCCATAGGCCGGATCCTGGGTCAGCTCACCGTCCAGCGTACCGTAGGTTTCTCCGCTGCTGATGGCCATCAAGCGCTGGCAATCCACGTTCCCCATGGCGAGCGCAATGCCGGACAGCTTGATCCGATACTGGTCGGGCTGCAGTTGCAGGTTGTCGCGCACCCGGATCTCCGGCAGCAAGAAACCATATTGCTCGGAGAGGGTCTTGCGGATACCCCGCACCCTGGCCAGCAGCTCGGCCCCCTTTTCCGCCTCCGCCAGCGGCACCAGCCGGTAGCCGAGTTCGATGGCAACGGAGTCCACCGGTGGCAGATCCTGCCACTCCAGCCCCTGGGGCTCGGGCTGCGTCATCTGCCGGGTCAGTGCCTGGGCGGCATCCAGCTCCGGATCCTTGACCCTGCGCTTGCTGACGCTCCAGCCGGTCCAGGCCAGTACGGCGGCGAAGCTGAGGAACGCCAGCATGGGCATGCCGGGCACCAGGCCCAGGATCAGCATGATAGTCGCGGCCGTGTAGATGACCCGAGGCGACGCCAGGATCTGCTGGCCAACCTGATCCGACATCTCCCCTTCGTCGCTGACCCGGGTCACTATGATGGCCGCCGCGGTGGACATCAGCAGGGAGGGGATCTGGGCGACCAGACCGTCACCTATGGTGAGCAACGCGTAGATCCGGAAGGCGTCTGACACCGGCAGCGAGTGCTGGAAGATACCGATTGCGAGGCCACCGACCAGGTTGATGATCAGCACCAGCAGGCCGGCGATAGCATCCCCTCGCACAAACTTGGAGGCCCCGTCCATGGCGCCATAGAAGTCGGCCTCTTTGGAGATCTCCTCCCGACGGGCCCGGGCCTGGTGCTGATCCAGTGTGCCGGCATTGAGATCGGCATCGATGGCCATCTGCTTGCCCGGCATGGCGTCCAGGGTGAAGCGAGCGGACACTTCGGAGATCCGCTCCCCCCCCTTGGTGATGACCACGAAGTTGATGATCATCAGGATCACGAAGACCACCAGACCCACCACGTAGTTGCCACCGATGACCACTTCACCGAACGCCTGGATGACCTTACCGGCCGCCTCATTGCCCTCATGACCATGCAACAACACGACCCGGGTCGAGGCGACGTTGAGTGACAGCCGCATCAGGGTCGCGACCAGCAGTACGGTCGGGAACACGGAGAAATCGAGCGGACGGCGAGCCGAGACCGACACCAGCAGCACCAGCACCGCCAACACTATGTTGAAGGTAAACAGCGCATCCAGCAGCCAACCGGGCAGGGGCAGGATCATCATGGCCAGAATGGCCAATAACATCAGTGGGATCGCGGTATAGGATTGGGTCAATACACGCCAGTTCACAACTTACCTCTCAGGTTGACGTAACTCGGGCGGCACATGCAAAGGAGCAAGGGGATAGGGTTTCTTGCCCTTACCTGCCTCATAGGCCCGTAGCTGCAATACGTGATTCAATACATAGGCGACTGCGGTGTAGAGGCCAGCCGGTACTTCCTGATCCACCCGAGTGGAGTGGTAGATGGCCCGGGTCAGCTCCGGCAGGCTCATCACCATCTTGTCGTGCTGCTTTGCCACCTGACGGATCCGCTCCGCCATGCTGTCGACCCCCTTGGCGATCACATAGGGGGCATTGGCGCGCTCGGGGTCATATTTGATGGCCACCGCATAGTGGGTCGGGTTGACGATGATCACATCCGCCTGCGGCACCCGCTGTTCGATCCGAGCCCGTGCCAGCATGCCTTGCACCTGACGGATCTTGGCCTTGATCTCCGGACGACCCTCACTGTTCTTGTGCTCGTCCTTGACCTCCTGCTTGGTCATCTTCAGCTGCTTGTTCAAAGACCAGCGCTGATAAGGCACATCCAGCACGGCGATCAGCATCTGCACACTGCCTAGCAAGATAAATGCCTGGGAGAGGATCCGCAGCGCCTGCTCCATGGCGGCCTGGGGTGGCATGCGGTTCATCATCATCAACAAGGGCCATTGATGCTTGAGCATCAGGGCCAGGGTTCCGCCGATCAGCAGCACCTTGAGAATGGATTTCAGCAGCTCCATCAGGCTCTGGGTCGAGAACATCCGCTTCAGGCCTTTGAGCGGATTGAGCTTCTCGCCGCTCGGCATCAGCTTCTTCCAGGCAAGCACCATGCCACCCGGCACTATGCTGAGCAGGATCAGCAGCAAACCCAGAAAACCGAACAGCGGCAACAGCACCCACAACATGCCGAGCAGGGCCTCCGCCGTCCAATGGATCATCATCTGGGGATCCCGCGCCCCCTGCCAGTCGAAACGCTGGGGACGCTTCATCAGTTCGGCGAAGAACAACCCGAAACTGGGCACCATCCATTGCATGGCCAGCCCCCCAAGCAGCAGCAGGCCAGCCGAGCTCAGCTCCTTGGAACGCGCTATCTGTCCCTCTTCCCTCGCCTTGCGCCGTTTCTGGGAAGAGGCCTCTTCGGTTTTGTCCTGGGCGCTGTTCTGGCTCATGCCGGTGTCAGCATCCTGAGCTGGGTCAGCACGTGCGTGACCAGATCCAGATAACGAGCCGGTACACCGCTGATGGAGATGGCCATGGTCAGCAAGCCCAGCAACAGGGTCATGGGGAAGCCAAGGGAGAAGATATTCAGGGAGGGGGCGGTGCGGTTGAGCACCCCGAAGGTGAGGTTGACCATCAGCATGGCCACCACGGCGGGCAGGGTCAGGATCAGCGCCGCGCCTATGCTCCAGCCGAACAGACCTATCACCCCCTTCACGTCCAGGGCATAGAGCGACGATCCCGGTGGCCAGCTGCGCAGACTCTGCACCAGCACATCCAGCGTCACCAGATGGCCATTGAGGCCAAGGAACAGCAGCGAGCAGAAGACCAGCATCAGCTGGCTGACGATGGGGGCGGTATCCCCGTTGGAAGGGTCATTCATCACCGCCATCGCCAGGCCCATCTGCATGGAGAGGATCTGCCCCGCCATGGTCATCACCATGAACAGCATCTGGATGCAGAGTCCGAACAGCAGCCCGAACAGCAGCTGCTCCAGGGTCAGCACCAGGGCACCGGCACTGAAGGGATCGAGCAGCGGCATCCCTTTCAACATGGGGGCGATCAGCAGGCTGATGACAAAAGCGAGAAAGAGGCGAACCTGTACCGGAATGCGGCCATCACCAAACACCGGCATCACCCAGAAGGCCGCGGCGATACGCACGAAAGGCCACCACCACTGCCCCAGCCAAGCGGTCAGCTCGGCCGCACTGAGCGACAGCAGGGAGTTCATCCGATCAGTCCGGGGATCTTCTGGAACAGGTCGGCGAACAGGGTGGTGATCTGCGACAACAGCCAGTTGCCCGTGAAGATAAGCGTCATCAGGGTGACGATGAAGCGAGGCAGGAAGCTGAGGGTCTGCTCCTGGATCTGGGTCGCGGCTTGAAAAATACTGACCACCAGCCCGACGATGAGGCCCGGCACGATCAGCACCGAGACCATGACCACCACCAGATTCACGGCCCCCCCTACCAGGGCCACACTCTGCTCTGGAGTCACGTCAGCCTCCGCCGCCGAAACTGGCGGCCAGAGTGCCCACCGTCATGGACCAGCCATCCACCAGCACGAACACCATCAGCTTGAATGGCAGCGAGATGATCAGCGGTGACAGCATCATCATCCCCATCGCCATCAGCACGCTGGCGACCACCAGATCGATGACCAGGAAGGGGATAAACAGCATGAAGCCTATCTGGAAAGCGGTGTTCAACTCACTCAGCACGAAGGCCGGCAGGAGCACGCCAAAGGGCACATCGCTCTTGGCCAGCGTGGTGGGTTCCCCCGAGATGCGCAGCATCTGCTCCAGATCCGGCTCCCGGGTCTGGGCCAGCATGAACTGGCGCAGCGGCTTCTCGGCTCTGGCCAGGCCTTCCGTCAGAGTGATCTCGTTCTGGTCATAAGGCACGAAGGCATGCTGATACATGTCGGTCCAGACCGGCCTCATGATCACCAGGGTCAGGATCAGGCTGATGCCAATCAACACCCGGTTGGGCGGGCTCTGCTGCAGGCCCAGGGCCTGACGCAAGATCGCCAGCACTATGATGATCCGGGTGAAACTGGTCATCATCAGCAACAGGGTCGGCAACAGACCCAGCAGGGTCATGAAGAACAGGATCTGCAGCTTGATGCTGTAATCCTCGCCCCCTGCGGCACCGGGTGAGACCGAGAACAGCGTCATATCCGCCGCCGCCCAACTGGGCAACGAGAACAGCAACAGCGCAAGCAGCAGGTAACGCATCAGTCGTTCATGCCGCCCAGCAGGTTGGTATCGACCACATCGACCAGACGTAGGCCATATTTGCCATTGACCACCACCACCTCACCCCGGGCCAGCAAGCGGCCATTGACGCGCACGTCCAGCGGTTCGCCTGCCAGCTTGTCCAGCTCGATGACGGCGCCTTCCTCGACACGCATCAACTCACCCAGCGCCACCTCGGTGCTGGCGACTTCCAGGGTCACCTTGACCGGGATTTGATGGAAGAAGGAGAGATCGCGCTGCTTGCTGCTACTGGTGGGGGCCATGTAGTCGGCCGCACTCGGCATGCTGATATCATCACCAAACAGTTGATCCAGGCCGTCCAGATCCAGCGGGTCATTCAAATTGTGTTCGTTCATGCTTCGACTACTCCTCTACCACAGTTGCAACCTGATACACCAGGCTGCCTTTATGTTCAGCAATGCGTCCGTTAAAGCAGGGGCGGTTACCGATCAGTGCCGGTACGACTTCGGGTAATTCCAGTGAGAGCACATCCCCCACCTTGAGGCATTCCAGATCCGCTAGCGTCATGGACAGCTGTCCCATGACCACCCGCAGGCAGACCGTAACTTGCGTCAGCGCCTGCTCCAGTTGTGCCGCCTGCACCCGGTGGCCCGCCGTGATGCTGAGGGCCTCCTTCGGTGGCTCAAGCCAGAACTGCCAATCGTGAGTACTGCCTCCCGCCACCAGGTTCGCCTCCGCGACCCAGAGCCGTGATGCAGGCACCGCATCCCGGGTGATCAGGTTCAGCTGCCACTCGAGATCCCCCTGGCCAAGGCAGGCAGACCAGATGTCTATCTGGTACTGACACAACCGCAGCAGCAGCCGTTGCTCCGTATCGGTCAGCCCTTTGCCATGTGCCACCTCGGCGCCCTTATGTTGCAGGGAGCCGCCGAAAAACAGCACAGCAAGCCGGTAAATCACCGAAGGTGCGATGGAGAAGTAGGCAATCCGCTGCGCATCGAGCGGGGTACGGGCCTCGACCCAGATCAGTCGGTCATCCCGTTCCTGAGGCTGGGTGGAAACAAAATCCTGGTAGGTCAGATCGCAGTCTGCGGCATTGAATAGCTGGGCCATGCAGCCCGATGCCTGTAATGAGAAGGATCCCAGTTGGGAATTGAGCTGCTTGAGTCGCGCCACATTGGCTCGTTCGACGCCCAGCAAATCATAATGAGGAAGGGTTTTGCCTCGCTCAGCGCAGAGTAGCCGAGAAGGGGTGAGCATTGCGCCGCTTGATGACATTACAAATCCACCTTAGCCATTTTTATCTCGCCCTACTGCCAAAAAGACATCCATCAGGCCAGCCGCGTGATCGATACACATAGTCCAGCCGACATAGAGCGACCGAAAAGGGCGAGAACTTTATTACAAAATTTTAAAAGGTGCCACGCGGCAGTCCGCAAGCCAGAAATAAAAATCCCGGCACCTGAAAGGTGCCGGGATTTTAAGGTACTTGCGTACCCTGAATAGGTCGGAGTCGGCCTGTAAGCCGGGTTCTGTTCCGGGTTGCCCCGGTAGCAATCATTCCTCTAGGCCAGCAATCGCTCACTGGCTCAAGCAACCTACCCGCCCCCAACGCGGGCCGCGCCAATAGGGGCCTATTTGGTCTTGCTTCGGGTGGAGTTTACCGTGCCACGAACTGTTGCCAGTCGCGCGGTGCGCTCTTACCGCACCCTTTCACCCTTACCTGATCCCTTGCGGGCCATCGGCGGTTTGCTCTCTGTTGCACTGGTCGTAGGCTCGCGCCTCCCAGGCGTTACCTGGCACCCTGCCCTATGAAGCCCGGACTTTCCTCCCCTCCGCCCGTCTGTCCCGAGGGACACAACGACGAAGCAGCGATTGCCCAGCCGACTCCGGGCGCGGATTATAGCCTTGTCCGTCGCCCCGGGTAAACCGACAATTGCCGTTTGCGTCGATTCACGGTGCTATCCGTCACATTTCAGCAGAGATTCATGCTGGTTTTTGCATACCAAGCAGCCAGTTTCACTGCCATCAAGCCTGTCATCTGCGCACTTTGATGACTCAATAGTGCTCTAGGCCATATTTGTAGAGGGCATTTTTCTTCACGCCATGGATCTCGGCGGTGAGCGCCGCCGCTTTCTTCAGCGGCAACTCGGCCACCAACAGACCCAGGGTGCGCAGCGCCTCGGCGGGCAGCTCTTCATCGACCTTGCCGGCACCGGCCACCACCAGCACGATCTCGCCACGGCAGCGATTATCGTCCTCGCCGAGCCAGATCAGCATCTCGGAGGCAGGCAGACCATGGATGGACTCGAAGGTCTTGGTCAGCTCGCGGCACACCACCACCTGGCGCTCCCCCAGAATGCGGGCGATCGCTTCTACCGTGTCCTGCACCCGACGGGGGGATTCGTAGAACACCAGCGAGCGGGTATCTTCAATCACCGCCTGCAGCCGGTCGTCACGGCCCTTGGCTTTCGCCGGCAAGAATCCCTCGAAGGCGAAACGGTCGGTGGGTAGGCCAGCGGCAGAGAGCGCGGTAATGGCGGCGCAGGGACCCGGCAGCGGCACTACCTTGACCCCGGCTTCGCGACAGCGGGTGACCAAGTGATAGCCAGGGTCGCTGATGAGCGGCGTACCGGCGTCCGACACCAGCGCCACGCTCTTGCCTTCCTTGATCCGGCCTATCAACACATCGGCCTTCTGCTGCTCGTTGTGGTCATGCAGGGCGAAGGTCGGTACCGAGATCTGGTAGTGGCTGAGCAGGATACCGGTATGACGCGTATCCTCGGCGGCCACCAGATCGACGCTGCGTAAAATGTTCAATGCACGCTGGGTGATATCCGCCAAATTACCGATGGGAGTGGGGACTATATACAGGGTTGGGATGTCACTCATGGGATCTCCGAGTGTCCCGACAATTGTGTCGCCATATTGGCCCGTTTACACTATGGAGAACTTCAACACTGGTCGGGGAATGAACTTGAACCGGGTTACAAAGCAGCTAAGTGTATCACGACTCTTCGGCATCCTACTCGCGGCGCTCTTGCTTGCCGCCTGTGCGTCGGAGCCCAACCCATCTTCCGGACAGCCTGGCATGCCATCGGCTTTCTCGGATCTGACCAAGAATGCCCAGTGGTATCTGGAGCAAGTGGACCCCGCCAAACCGGCCGAGGCCTTCACCTGGCAGGTGATGGCGGCGCGCAGCTACCTGGCACTCGGCCAGGCCAAACCGGCGGCAGCGCTCTATCAGCAACTGCAGAAACAGGGTCAAAGCCCGGTGCAGCAGGCGCAATTGCAACTGTTGCAGGCGCACCTGTTGCTGGCCCAGGGCAACGCCAATCAGGCGCTGATCCTGCTGGAGGGCAAGCCGGATGTGGCGCTCGATGCCGATACCCAGAAAGACTGGTATCGCCAGCGGGTGGTGCTGCAACTGGACATCAACAATAAGTTTGGTGCCGCCAAGTCGCTGATCCTGCTGGAGCCCTACCTGGCCAAGACGGAGCTTTCGACCAATCACCAACAGATCTGGTCCCTGCTCAAAAGCATGACGCCGTCGACCCTGCAGGCACTGGAAGAGGCCCCGGCCCCGGACGTGACCACAGGCTGGCTGCGCCTGGCCGCGCTGGTGAATGAGTTCGGCGCCCAGCCCAGCCAGCTCGCGCGTCAACTGGCGGGCTGGAAGCAGAGCTTCCCGAACCACCCAGCCCAGACCGACATGCCGGCAGGCCTCGGTGATCTGGCCGCCAGCGATGCCGGCGCGTTGCAGCAGGTCGCGGTCTTCCTGCCTCTCTCCGGTAACCTGGAAGCGCAAGGCGCGGCGATCCGTAACGGCATGCTGATGTCCTACAAGGAGAATCAGAGCCCATTCACCCTGAACTTCTACGACACCCAGAGCAAGGCGATGGGAGAACTCTACAAGCAGGCTGTCCAGGAGGGGGCCAACATGATCATCGGCCCGCTGCTCAAGGACAGGGTCGAAGAGTTGCTCAAGTCCAACCCGACCGTGCCGGTGCTGGCGCTCAATGAGCTGGACAAGCCGATCGTCAACGACAACACCTACTACTTCTCCCTCTCCGCCGCCGCCGACGCGAGCCAGGCCGCCCAGTACCTCTATGGTCAGGGCTACCGCAAGCCGCTGTTGATCGCGGCGCAAGGTCGTATCGGCTACAGCAGCATCAAGGCGTTCGAACAGGCCTGGGCCGGGGTGAGCCAGGAGAAACCCGTGGTCGCGACCTTCGGGGCGCGCAACGAGGTGCAGGGCATGGTCAAGAACGCCCTGAGTGGTCGCTCCAGCGCCCGCGCCGGGGAAATCGTCCAGCTGTCCGATGCCGCGCCACGCAGCATAGACGCGGTCTACGTGGTGGCCAACAGCCTGGAAACCCGGATGATCAAGCCCTACGTGGACATCTCGGTCGAGCCCATGGGCAGCCTGCCCATCTACAGCAGCTCAAGGGGCTATGATAGCGCGGCGACCGAAGTCGCCTCCGAGCTCGATGGCATGCACATCTCCGACATGCCGCTGCTGCTGGGTGGCTACGAGAAGCAGCGGGAACAGATTGCCCTGCTCTGGCCGCAGACCCAGGGTGACCTGCTGCGCCTGTTTGCGCTCGGTTACGACGCGGTCAGCCTGGCTGGCAACCTGCAGCAGATGCGCAAGGTCAATGCCATGCAGCAACCCGGCATGACCGGGCAACTGAGTGTGGATCCCCAGGGCAATGTCGTGCGTGTGCTGGATTGGGCCATCTACCAGAATGGCAAGCTGGTCAGCGACAGCGCCGTGCCCCCGCTTGAGGACAACTCCCATGAAGAGGCTACTGGCACAACTGCACCAGCAGTGGTTGAACCTGTTGCCGTCGGCAGCGACGAGCAAGGGACAGCACTTTGAGCAAGTAGCGGAACGTTGGTTGCAGGCCAGGGGCCTGCAACCCGTGACCCGCAACTACCGCTGCCGGGGTGGTGAAATAGATCTGGTCATGCGCCAGGGGGAGACCCTGGTGTTTGTCGAGGTCAGATATCGTGCTCACGCCAGCCATGGCGGGGCCGCCAGTTCGGTCACCCGGCGCAAACAGCACAAGATCGTGCTGGCCGCGCGCCACTATTTCAAGCAACATGCCATCAACGAGGCCAGCCAGGCCTGCCGATTCGATGTGATCGCGTTCGAGGGCGACCAGCCAGACTGGATCCAGAACGCATTTTAAGAGGACCCCATGACTGATCCCATCAAAGAGAATTACACCGAAAGCATCCAGACCAAGATAGCCGCCGCCGAGGCGCTGCCGGATGCCATCCATACTGCGGCCCAGATGTTGACCATCTGCCTGCTCAATGGCCACAAGGTGATGGCATGCGGTAATGGCCCTTCCGCGGCGCTGGCTCAACTGTTCATCTCCGAACTGGTGAACTGCTACGAAACCGAGCGCCCCTCCCTGCCCGGCATGGCGCTGACCCCCGACATGGCGACCATCAGTGCCATCGCCACCGATCATGGCTTCGAAGAAGTCTATGCCAAACAGATCCGCGCCCTGGGCCAGCCCGGCGACATCCTGGTGGTCATCACCACCACGGGTAACAGCCGCAGCCTGATCAAGGCCGCCGAGGCCGCCCTGTCTCGCGACATGACCATCATAGTGCTCGGTGGTGGCGACGGCGGCGAGATCGCCGGTTTGCTTGGACCCAACGATGTCGAGATCCGGGTGCCATCCGCCCGTCGTCCTCGCATTCTGGAAGTGAACCTGTTGACCCTGCACTGCCTCTGTGATCTCATCGATCAGACTCTTTTCCCGCAACAGGAAGACTGAAACCATGAACAAGAATATTCTCGTACTTGGCCTGCTGGCCGGCTCCCTGCTGCTGCAAGGCTGCGCCGCCGTGGTAGTGGGTGGCGCGGCAGGGACCGCCAAGGCGACCGGCGATCGTCGCACTCTGGGTGCCCAGTGGGACGATCAGACCATCGAGCTGAAAGCCGCTAACCTGCTGGCCGACAGCAAGCAGCTGAATGCCGCCAGCAAGATCAGCGTCTACAGCAACAACGGCCGGGTGCTGCTGGTCGGTCAGACACCTTCTGACGCCTACAAGCAGGAAGCGGGCAAGATAGTGGGTCGTATTGAAGGGGTGCGCCATGTCTACAACGAGCTGCGCCTCGGCAAGCCGGTCAGCATAGGGGTACGCAGCAATGACTCCTGGATCACCTCCAAGGTGCGCGCCGACATGCTGGCGGCCAAGAACTTTGACAGCGCCAAGGTCAAGGTCGTGACCGAAAACAGCGAGGTGTTCCTGATTGGTCTGGTGACCCGCCAGGAAGGGGATCAGGCGGTCGAGATCGCCCGCCACGTCAGCGGCGTGAAGCAGGTCATCAAGGCGTTCGAGTTTGCCCAGAACTGATTTTGGGTAACATTGCACAATAAAAAACGCAGCCAGTTGGCTGCGTTTTTTATTTAATGACTTTCAGCGTCGGACGTCCGCTTGGGCGCGGTGGTTCCGGCTCAGGCTCTGCGGGTGCCTCGGCCTGCTCCAGCCAGAGATCATAGCCCGGCTCCGGCGGAAACAGGGTGCCTACCCCGTTCTCCCGGGCATGGATGGCCAGGATGGCCGCCATGGGGATATAGACCTGCTGGGACACGCCGCCGAAGCGGGCGCTGAAGCTGACAGCCTCATTGTCCATGTGGAACTGCCCCACGGCCCGTGGCGCTATGTTCAGGACGATCTGGCCGTCCTGTACAAACTGCATCGGTACCATCACGTGGGGGATATTGACGTTGACCACCAGATGCGGAGTCAACTCGTTATCCAGCAGCCAGTCAAAGAACGCCCGCAACAGATACGGGCGACTGGGTGTCATGGTCGGTTCCATACTCATACGCCGGCACGGATCTCGCGCTCGGCCTCGGTCAGGGAAGCCTGGAAGGATTCACGCTCGAACAGACGGATCATGTAAGCCTTCAGCTCTTTGGCGCCACGACCGGTGAAGTCGATGCCAAGGCTCGGCAGACGCCACAGCAGCGGGGCCATGTAGCAGTCGACCAGACCGAACTCTTCACTCATGAAGTAAGGCATTTCGCCGAAGATAGGCGCTATGGCCAGCAGGTTGTCACGCAGCTCGTTACGGGCCGCATCGACATCGGTACCCGCCATGATCTTGTCGGACAGCGAATACCAGTCCAGCTCGATGCGATGCATCATCAGACGGCTGTTGCCACGGGCCACTGGATAGACCGGCATCAACGGCGGGTGCGGGAAGCGCTCGTCCAAGTATTCCATGATGATGCGCGAGGTGTACAAGGCCAGCTCACGATCGACCAGGGTCGGTACAGTGTTGTACGGGTTCAGCTCGGCCAGCTCATCCGGCAGGTTGCTCGGGTCAACCTGGCAGATATCCACGCTAACACCCTTCTCCGCCAGGACAATGCGCACCTGATGGCTGAACATATCGTTGGCACCGGAAAACAGCGTCATTACCGAACGCTTATTGGCAGCTACAGCCATTGAACCCTCCCGTCATTAAAAAGCAGAAACGGCAATGAAGCATTTCTATCCTCATTGCCGTGCGTCATATTACCCGGATCCGGTCGCTTAGTGAACGTCGCGCCAGAATTCCTTCTTCAACAGCACAGTGAAGATGAAGAAGATAACGATGAAACCAAGCACCCAGAAGCCCATGCGTTCGCGCTCCTGCTGTACCGGCTCAGCCGAGTAGACCAAGAAGTTTACCAGATCCAGTACCGTCTGATCATACTCTTCGTTATTCATTTCACCGTTGCCGTCAGATTTGATGCCAACGACGCGCTGAACTGACTGCCCATCGACCTCATGAGTGCCAAGTTCGGCGCGGGGTGTCCCCTGCAATGGCTCCAGTACATGGGGCATGCCCACGGACGGGAACACCGCATTGTTCACCCCGAACGGGCGGGTCTCATCCACGTAGAACGAGCGCAGATAGGTGTAGATCCAGTCCGCGCCACGCACCCGCGCCACCAGGGTCAGGTCCGGCGGCGGCGCGCCGAACCAGCGCGCCGCATCCTTCTCGGACATGGCACTCTTCATCAGGTCGCCTATCTTGGCGCCGGTGAAGACCAGGTTCTCCCGCATCAGATCTTCCGGGATACCGATGTCGGCAGCCACCCGGTTATAGCGCTGATACTGGGTGGAATGGCAACCGGCGCAGTAGTTCATGAAGGTGGTCGCGCCACGCTGCAAGGAGACCTTGTCATTCAGGTCATAGTTAGCCTTGTCGAGCGGGAAGCCGCTGCCAGACGCCAGCGCCAGGCTGGGCAACAAGGCAAGCATCGCAAAAATTATTCTTTTCATTTGAATGTCACCCTCTCCGGCAGCGGCTTGGTATTTTCATTCTTGCTGTAGAAGAACAACAGGACGAAGAACCCGAAATAGCCCAGTGAACAGATCTGTGCGATCAGCGTCAGCGTCGGGGTCGAAGGCAACACACCCAGCACGCCCAGAATGACGAAGCAGACCACGAACTGGGCGATGTTCAGCTTGTGTAGGGTGCTGCGATAGCGCACTGAGCGTACCTTGCAGCGATCCAGCCAGGGCAACAGGAACAGCACCACGATGGAGAGGCCCATCATGATGACCCCCAGCAGCTTGTCCGGTACCGCCCGCAAGATGGCGTAGAAGGGGGTGAAGTACCAGACTGGGGCTATGTGCTCCGGGGTCTTCAGACCGTTCGCCACTTCAAAGTTCGGCTTCTCGAGGAAGTAACCCCACATGTCCGGCTTGAAGAAGATGATGGCGCAGAACAGGAACAGGAAGCCCGCGACCCCGATCATGTCCTTGACGGTGAAGTAAGGGTGGAACGCCACCGCATCCAGCGGCCAGCCTTTCTCGTCCTTGTGCTTCTTGATATCGATGCCGTCCGGGTTGTTGGAACCCACCTCGTGCAACGCCAGGATGTGCATGGCGACCAGCATCACCAGCACCAGCGGCAGCGCGATGACATGCAGCGCGAAGAAGCGGTTCAGGGTCGCGCCCGAGATGACGTAGTCGCCCCGGATCCACAGGGTCAGATCGTCACCGATGACCGGGATGGCACCAAACAGCGAGATGATGACCTGAGCACCCCAGAAGGACATCTGCCCCCAGGGCAGCAGGTAGCCCATGAAGGCTTCCGCCATCAACACCAGGAAGATCAGCATGCCGAAGATCCACAGCAGCTCACGCGGCTTCTGGTAAGAGCCGTAGATCATGCCGCGGAACATGTGCAGATAGACCACCACGAAGAAGGCGGAGGCACCAGTGGAGTGCATGTAGCGCAGCAGCCAGCCGTAATCCACATCCCGCATGATGTATTCCACGGAGGCAAAGGCGCCCTCTGCCGACGGGTTGTAGTTCATGGTCAGCCAGATACCGGTGATGATCTGGTTAACCAGCACCAACATGGCGAGGGAGCCGAAGAAGTACCAGAAGTTCAGGTTCTTGGGGGCCGGGTACTTGGCCATGTGGTCGTTGTACATGGCCGTGAGCGGGAAACGATCATCAATCCAGCCCATGAGTTTGGCAAACATGATCAGGCCTCCTTGCCATCGGCACCGACCAAGATGGTGGTGTCGCTAAGAAATTGATAGGGCGGAATGACCAGGTTTAGCGGTGCAGGCACCCCCTGGAATACTCGGCCAGCCATGTCGAACTTGGAGCCATGGCACGGGCAGAAGAAGCCGGAGGCGACCCCCTGTACCTGCTCGCCGAAGCTGTCCGGCAGGTATGAAGGAGAGCAACCCAGATGAGTACAGATACCAACGGCGACGAAGATCTCCGGCTTGATGGATCTGTAGCCGTTGTGGGCGTAGTCCGGTTGTTGCGGCTCGTCGGAGGCAGGATCGCGCAGCTTGTCATCGTGCGTGGCCAGGGCATCTAGCGTCTGCTTGGTGCGTTTCACCACCCAGACCGGCTTGCCGCGCCACTCGACACGAATCAACTGACCCGGTTCCAACTTGCTGATATCCACTTCGACCGGAGCCCCAGCCGCTTTGGCTTTGGCACTCGGGTTCCATGACTTTATAAACGGCACTGCGGTAAAAGCAGCTCCTACTCCCCCAACGGCAACCGTTGACCAGGTAAGAAATCTGCGGCGACCGGTATCAACTGGCGCATTGCTCATCCAAAAACTCTCCCATGTGGACTCTGCTCATTCTTATAGTGTCCCCGTTCCCCTTCTCCCGATGACAACTGCAACGGAAGCCGTATGGCAATTGACACAGAAAGACCATGGAAATTTTAAAGAAAAGATAACAATTTGACAAGAAAGAGAAGCGATGGGTAAAAACAATAAATACACAAATTTTTGTCTTTTGTGACGTATGGTTAGCATTGGCGTAAGGAATATTACCAATAAAAAAAGCCTGGCAGTTGCCAGGCTTTTTTGACACTCGCGAGAGTGCGTACCAAAAGCGAATTAACGCTTGGAGTACTGCGGACGCTTACGAGCTTTGTGCAGACCGACTTTCTTACGCTCAACCTTACGGGCATCACGAGTAACAAAGCCTGCTTTACGCAGTTCGCCGCGCAGGGTTTCATCGTACTGCATCAGAGCACGAGTGATACCGTGGCGGATCGCACCAGCTTGACCAGAAATGCCGCCACCGTTAACGGTGATGTACAGATCCAGTTTCTCAGTCATTTCAACCAGTTCCAGCGGCTGACGAACTACCATGCGGGCAGTCGGACGGCCAAAGTACTGCTCCAGGGAGCGCTGGTTGATGATGATTTTGCCGCTACCCGCTTTGATAAAGACGCGAGCAGTGGAGCTTTTGCGACGGCCGGTACCGTAGTATTGATTTTCTGCCATGTTGCCAGTTCCCGATTAGATATCCAGTACTTGAGGTTGCTGAGCAGCATGAGCGTGCTCGGCGCCTGCGTAAACTTTCAGTTTACGGAACATGGCACGGCCCAGTGGGCCCTTCGGCAGCATGCCTTTGATAGCAGCTTCGATAACCATTTCCGGTTTACGCTGAATCAGCTTGTCGAAGCTGATTGACTTGATACCACCCGGGAAACCGGAGTGAGAATGGTAGATTTTATCGGTAAATTTCTTACCGGTAACGTGTACCTTCTCAGCGTTTACAACGATGATGTAATCACCGGTGTCAACGTGCGGAGTGTACTCAGCTTTGTGCTTACCACGCAGACGAGCAGCGATCTCGGTTGCGATACGACCCAGAGTTTTACCTTCTGCGTCCACAATGTACCAGTCACGTTTTACGGTTTCTGGCTTGGCAACGAAAGTTTTCATTAAGTTAAACCCAATTACCTGTTACAGACCCAATTGCTTATGGGGGCTCTCCCACAAACAACAAACGATGGCCTACCTGTACCCCTTCGAATACAAGTAAAGCTTAAAGTGTTGCTGTCTTATCGACAGCTGTAACGTGGGCCGGGCGATTATAAGTGAAGTTGCCTTAAATATCACCTGCTAATTTCACTGCCATGAAGCTAGCAAATGTCGCCCGGCCCTACCTGCCGCAGATGCCCATCCGACTGGCAGGCTCGGGTATTGTGACTAAGGAAGGTGCACTCTGGCAAGGTATTCGTGCGATTGCATTTCCTGAAGCCGCGAAAGACAACGCTTGAACTCGAAATTCAGCAGGCCATCACCATAGAGCGCCTGCATGGGAACCGCCGCCGACAGGATGAGTTTGACATGCCGCTCGTAGAACTCATCCACCATGGCGATGAAGCGGCGGGCAGCGTCATCTGTGCCCGTGCCCATTGGCTGAACATTGGCCAGCAGCACGGTATGGAACTCCCGGGCCAGCTCGATGTAATCGCTCTGTGAGCGCGGAGTACAACAGAGTTGTTCGAACTCCATATAAAGCACCCCTTCCCCCATCCCCAGCACGCCGAGCTGGCGATGATTGACCTCCAGCATGGTGGCGCTGGCCTGCGTCAGACCGGTCAATTGCCCGAAATAGCGATCTAGGTTAGATTTTGCCTGTTGATCCAGCGGGAAGTGATAAATCTCCGCCTGCTCCAGGGTGCGCAGCCGATAATCGACGCCGCCATCCACGTTAAGTACCTCACAATGACGCTCGATCAGCGCGATGGCAGGGAGAAAACGCGCTCGTTGCAGCCCATTGCGATAAAGATCCTGTGGCGGGATGTTGGAGGTGGCCACCAGCACCACGCCGTGGCCGAACAAGGCCTGGAACAGGGTGCCCAGCAGCATGGCATCAGTGATGTCGGAGACGAAAAACTCATCGAAACAGATGACATCCGTCTCGGCGGCAAGCTTGCTGGCGATGAGTTTGAGGGGATCTTCCTGACCGCTCAACCCATTGAGTTCGGCGTGAACCCGGTGCATGAAGCGGTGGAAATGAATGCGTAATTTACGCGCCCCCGGCAGGCTCTCGAAAAAAGTATCCATCAGCCAGGTCTTGCCTCTGCCCACTCCGCCCCACATATAGAGTCCAAGGACAGGGGTTGGCTGCTTGGGCTTTTGCAGCCAGCCAAGCAGGCCACGGGATCTGGTCGGAGTCGGGTTGGCGCACAAATCCTGATAGAGTCGTTCCAGGTGGGTCACGGCCATCGCCTGAGCCGGGTCGGCCACAAAGCCGGGGCGCTGCAAATCCTGCTGATATTTTTGCTGCGGGGTCATCCTGTCAACCGTCTCCAAGTCCCTGAATGAAGGACAAAATAGTATCACGCTCTCGGGGCGCACGGTATAGTGCCCACGAGGCATAGCGGTCAATCTGGCCGTCTCAACACTCATCGATTTAGCTGTAACAAGGAGCATCTATGACTCTGTTAAACGGGATCCTGCTGGCGGTAGCCGCTCTGATCATCGGCGTTCTGGTCGGTCGTTTCACGGTTCGCAGCCGGGATGCCGGACGCCTGGAACAGGAGCTGAAAAAGGCCCACAAGGAACTGGAAAGCTATCAGGGCCAGATCAATACCCACTTTGCCGACAGCGCCGCGCTGATGGAACAACTGGCCGAGCAATACCAGACCCTCTATCGCCACATGGCCGAGCAGAGCAAATTCCTGGCCAAGGTTCAGGAACCGCTGTTCCGCGAAGCCCAGGTTGAAGAAGGGAAAGATGAGTCTGCCAACGAGGAACCGGGTCTGCCGCCGCGCGACTATGCGGGTGCGTCCGGTCTGCTCAAACAATCCAGCTAGTCCCTAGTGGAACTTATTACGCCTTATCGTGGTCAGACCTTGACGATTGCATTGCAACTTTTTCTGGGAGCTGTTTCTCATATGCGTAAATCTCTTTCTGTATTCAGTGTATTAGCCCTCAGTGTCGGTATCGCCCTGTCTGCGGCGCCAGCGCAAGCTGCTCTGCCCTTGCTGGCGAACAACCAGGAGATGCCGAGCCTGGCCCCGGTCCTCGAGCAGGTCACCCCTGCCGTGGTCAATATTTCCGTCTCTGGCAAGAAGATCACCCGCCAGCGCTTGCCGGAGCAATTCCGCTTCTTCTTCGGCCCCAATATGCCGGACGAGCAAGTGAGCGAGCAGCCCTTCCAGGCGCTGGGCTCCGGCGTCATCATCGATGCGAAGAAAGGCTATGTGATCACCAACGCCCACGTGGTCCACGAGGCGGACGAGATCAAGGTCAATCTGAAAGACGGCCGTGAATACGCCGCCAAGAAGATTGGTGAGGACAAGCAGTCCGATATCGCCCTGCTGCAGATCAAGGCCGAGGACCTGGTGCAGATCAAGTTCGCTGACTCAGACGACCTGCGGGTCGGTGACTACGCGCTGGCCATCGGCAACCCCTTCGGTCTAGGCCAGACAGTGACCTCGGGCATCGTCAGTGCCCTGGGCCGTAGCGGTCTCAACATCGAGAATCTGGAAAACTTCATTCAGACCGACGCGGCCATCAACTCGGGTAACTCCGGTGGTGCCCTGCTCAACCTACGCGGCGAGCTGATCGGCATCAACACCGCCATCCTGGGTCCGAACGGCGGCAACATCGGTATCGGCTTCGCCATTCCGTCCAACATGGTGCGCGATCTGTCCGATCAGATCGTCAAATACGGTGAAGTACGCCGTGGCCAGTTGGGGATCACCGGCACCGAGCTGACCACCGATATCGCCAAGTCCTTCGGCTACAACAAGAAGGATGGCGCCTTCGTCAACCAGGTCATGCCTGACTCCGCTGCCGACAAGGCCGGGATCAAGGCGGGCGACATCATCATCAGCATCGATGGCAAACCCATCCGCTCGTTTGGTGAGTTGCGTGCCAAGATTGCGACCATGGGTGCCGACAAGCAGGTAGCACTCGGCCTGATCCGTGATGGCAAGGAGCAGAGCGTCAAGGTCACTCTGAAGAAGGCCGATGACAGCGAGATCCTCGCCAGCGCCCTGCACCCGGCACTGGAAGGAGCCAAGCTCAGCACCACCACAGAGCCAGTGAGCGGCGTGGCAGTCTCCGATATCGATCCGCGCTCCCCTGCCGCCGCCTCTGGCCTGCAGAAGGGCGACATCATCATCGGGGTCAACCGCCTGCGCATCAACTCCTTAGGGGAACTGACCAAGGCGTTGAAAGATAAGCCGGAAGTGCTGGCGCTGAACATCCAGCGCGGCGACTCCTCGCTCTATTTGGTGATCCGTTAAGTCCCTCACACCCGCGGCAACCGCCGCGGGTGATTTTTATCCACCGATAGTGTTATTCTCTGCGCGCAGCATGTACGGATGAGAATGACATGAAAATCCCACCTTTGATCAGCTACTTGGGCAAGTCTGTCGGCTTCGGCCTCACCGTTGCGGCGCTCTTGTTGTTGCTGTTCCCCAATTTTCGTGGCGGCGCCCCTCTGCCAGGCCTCATCACCAATGCCCGTGAACTGAGTTTCTCCTACGCCGCACATCGCGCCGGCCCTGCCGTCGTCAACATCTACACCCGCAGTTTCGCCGGCAATCGTGGCGAGAAAGCTGAACTCAGACCGCAAGGGCTGGGCTCTGGGGTCATAATGAGCTCCCGTGGCCATGTGCTGACCAACTATCACGTCATCGCCGATGCGGACCAGATCATCGTCGCACTGCAAGATGGCCGGGTATTCAGCGCCGAGCTGGTCGGCTCCGACAAGCTGACCGATCTGGCGGTGCTCTACATCGAATCGGACAACCTGCCGGTGATCCCGCAAGATCCTGACCGGCTGCCGGATGTAGGCGATGTGGTACTCGCCATCGGCAACCCCTACAACGTCGGTCAGACCATCACCCAGGGCATCATCAGCGCCACCGGGCGCATCGGTCTGTCCAGCATGGGGCCAGACAGCAATGGCCGGCAGGATCTGCTGCAGACCGACGCCGCCATCAACGAGGGCAACTCGGGCGGCGCCCTGGTCAACGGTCGCGGCGATCTGGTGGGCATCAACACCGCCGCCTATCACCTCAACGGCAATCAAGAGAGCTACGGCATCAGCTTCGCCATCCCCTACAAGCTGGCTAAACGCATCATGGACGAGCTGATCGCCAACGGCCGGGTCATTCGCGGCTACCTCGGCATCTCCAGCGTCGAGATCAACCCCATAGTCGCCCGCATGATGAACTTAGGTGACTTGCAAGGCCTGGTGGTGGAGAGCCTGGATCCGGCAGGGCCGGCCAGCAAGGCGGGCCTCAAGCGCGGGGATGTGCTCATCAAGGTCAACGGCGAGGCCATCAGCGGGGTGAGAGCCGTTATGGACAAGATCGTCGAGAGCCGCCCCGGCACCAAACTCACCATCTCGGTGATCCGCAATGGCAAGCCGCTGGACGTCGAGGTCATCATCGAGGAAGACGTGCGTTACCAGAACCTGCCGGCCACCAGCGCCGCTTCCGCCAGCTAGCGCAGACACTGTTGTACAAAAGGGGCACCAAGGTGCCCCTTTTTGTTGCCCACGCCTTGTGAATCCCTCCGCCGTCCGTGAGATCACTCACAGTTTCCACTCATGCTGCCCATGCCACCGCCATCGACAAAGTGCGGCATCGATCACACAACATCAGTCCCATTCAAACCTTTTTCTGCCCCAGCCGCACAAAAAAACCGTTTTCGAGCCCCCGGATTGCCGGATTTCCGCTTCGAATCGGAAAAAACCTGCCTCCTCCGCGCCTCCTTGCAGCCTTAGGGTAGTCCCATCCCTTCTGCCAGCCTTGGAGAGCAGACCTTGACTACCGACACCCATGACACCGCCCTGACCCCGGATAGCCCGGCATTGCTGCGCAAGACCGACCTTACCCTGGCACGCATCCATGCGCTGCTGGGCGAGCAGGGGATTATCCCCAATGACGTCCAGATCCAGATGCTGGCCTCCCATGTCAAAGCCATGGTGTGGCGATCCTACAGCGGTGAATCCCTGCCGGAAGTCGACCTCAGCCTGTTTGATGAGATCTCACCGCTCTCCCTGCGACTGGCCGAGCAGGTCGTCGCCTGGCTGGACAAGCTGGCCTATGAAGAAGCCCACCTGTTATCCGTCCACTTCGAAGTGGCCAAAGAAAATGAACTCAGTGTCATCAAAGGAGATATCTAAATGTCAGCTATCAAACTCGTAATCGGAGATCGTCTCGGCAAGGGTCAGAAAGTCGGTGCGGGGGCAGAAGCCGCCGGTGCCAGCGTGACAGTGATCCCCGGCATGGCCGCCGACATGAAGCTCGGTGATGTGATGAACAAGGAGCAGGCGGATCTTGGCATCTCCTTCTGCGGCAGCGGCGGCGCTGGCGCCATCACCGCCCAAACCAAGTACGGCTACAAGTGCCGCTACGGCATGCGCTCGGTCGAAGAGGGCGTCACCGCCATCAACGACGGCTGCGTGGTGCTGGGCTTTGGCTTCAATGACAAGGAAGAGCTGGGTCAGAAGCTGATCGAAGCCTTCGCCAAGAAGCACGGTCGCGTCTGATGAACGAACACTTCACCACCCAGGTCATCGTCAATGGCAAGGGGGCGACTCGCCAGCAGGCGTTCGCCTCCGCCCTCAGCCAGGTGCAGCCCACGCTGCTCAAGGACAACCCGCGCGTGATGCTGCGCATCGAGCCGGTCGAGGTGCAGGTGCTCAAGGCCGAGGAATCGGTCCGGGTGGAGAAGTTCCTGTTCTTCTTCCTGCCGCGCCAACGTCGCGAATTCCGCGTCCAGCTGGAGATCACGGTCAAGGTCGCCAGCCTGGATGCCGACAAGGTCGCTTTCACCCTGGTGTAGCCCCACAAAAAGGACATGTTGGATGTTTCTAATCATTCTTTTCAAATCATTGATCATCGGCGGCCTGGTCGGCGTCGGGGTGGGGGTCGGTGCGGCGCGGATGTTCCACGCCCCGACCGTGCAGGGCATGGGTGCCTTCCGTACCCTGGGGGAGCTCAATTCCTGTGAAGGAGATCCCGCGTCCCACTTCTCCTTCGGTCTTGGCTTCTTTTTCAACGCCTGGGCCTCGACCGTCGCGGCCGGTGCCTTCACCCAGGATGTGGACCACCGCATCATCCCGCACTGGGCCACGGCCGCGCTGCTGGTCAAGAACCGGGATATCACCAGCACCCTGCACGATCCCAAGAAGATGGCCATCGCCGGCGGCATCATAGGTGCCATCGTCGTCGCCTTCCTCAACAGCACGGCCGCCGCCGTTCCGGCCGCCCTGCAAGTCACCGCCGTCAAGGTGCTGGTGCCTGCCGCCAACCTGCTGGTCAACACCGTCATGCCGGTGATCTTCTGGCTGGCTGCCATCGAGGCGGGCAAAAAATCCGGCTTCTGGGCCACCATCTTCGGCGGTCTGGCGCAGCTCATCATGGGCAACGCCGTACCGGGTCTGGTACTCGGCATCCTGATCGGCAAGGGTGTGGAAGAGAGCGGCTGGAACCACGTCACCAAGGTGATGATGGCGGCCATCGTACTGCTGTTCGTGTTGAGCGGATTCTTCCGTGGCTTTGACATGAAACTGATCGAGTCCTTCCACCTGGGGATCCCCCTGTGGCTGGAAAATGTCCATAACCTGATAAGCGGTAAATAAGGGACCAATCCATGGATGAGAAATTGAGAAACAACTTCTGGTATGCGGACTGGTCCTTCCCCATCTTCGTCGGCCTGCTGTCGGCCGGGGTCTTCGCCGGTACCCATATGTTTTACCTGTACGGTGTCGGCGCCTTCAACGAGGTGGCCTTCGTCGCCATGCTGAAAGCCGGCATGGACACCGGTGCCTACGGCGCGGTCGCAGCCTTCGGTGCCAGCTTCCTGTTCGCCCGCATCATCGAGGGTTCCCTGGTGGGGATCCTGGATATCGGCGGCGCCATCCAGACCGGGGTCGGCCTTGGTGTGCCCGCCCTGCTGCTGGGGGCCGGCATCCTCTATCCGGTGGAGAACTTCGGCGCCTCGCTGGCGACGGGCATGGGGATTGGTCTGGCCATCGGCTATGTGATCATCCTGGCGCGCAAGTTCACCATCAACCAGAGCAACTCCACCTACGGTGCGGATGTGATGATGGGGGCTGGCAACAGCTCGGGTCGCTTCCTCGGCCCCTTGATCATCCTCTCCGCCATGGGCGCCTCCATCCCCATCGGGCTGGGTTCCCTGCTGGGTGCACTGCTGTTCTACATCTGGAACAAGCCCATCACCGGCGGTGCCATCCTGGGGGCCATGCTGCTCGGCACCTTCTTCCCGGTCGCCCTGGCTTAATCACAGGCCGTCTCTCGGACGGCATTTAAGAACCTGTTTGCGATCTGTTGCGAGAGGTCGTCAGCAAGGTGAAGAGCAGCGCAGGAACCGGAGCGTATAGATATACGTGAGGATTCCGAGCAGCACATGAGCCTTGATCACGGCCTCGCAGTAAGAGCGCAAGCAGGTTCCAAGAGGGATATCAGCATGTACGACATGATCATCAGAGCGGGGCGCCAGGGAAACGGTGAGCTCATCGATATCGCCATTGTGGATGGCAAGATAGCGGCCCTCGGCCAGCTGCCTGCGGCGGCCGAGGCGAAGCAAACCCTCACTCTGGCAGGCGAGGTCTGGGTCAGTGCCGGCTGGATCGACGGCCACACCCACTGCTATCCCGCCTCCCCCATCTATCAGGATGAGCCAGACAAGGTCGGGGTGGAAGCGGGAGTCACCACCGTCATCGATGCAGGTAGCACCGGCGCCGACGACGTGGATGCGTTCCAGCGGCTGGCGGCTGGCTGCAAGACCCGGGTGCACGCCCTGCTCAACATCTCCCGCATCGGCCTGTTGCGCCAGAACGAGCTGGCCAATCCGGCCGACATAGACCCGGCGCTGGCCCAGGCGGCCATTCGCCGCCACCCCTCGTTCATCGTCGGCATCAAGGCACGCATGAGTGGCAGCGTAGTCGGAGAGAATGGCTTGCAACCGCTGCGTATCGCCAAGCAGATCCAGCGCGATAACGGCAGCCTGCCGCTGATGGTGCACGTCGGCAACACCCCGCCAGATCTGGACGAAATCGCCGCCCTGCTGGGGGACGGTGATCTGCTGACCCACTGCTTCAACGGCAAACCCAACCGCATCCTGACGCCAGCCGGTGAACTGAGAGTAGCGGTGCGTGAGGCGATGCAACGGGGCCTGCGGCTCGACATCGGCCACGGCGGTGCCAGCTTCAGCTTCGAGGTGGCGGAGCACGCCATCCGCCAAGGCATCTTGCCCCACACCATCAGCTCCGACATCTACTGCAAGAACCGCATCAAGGGGCCCGTCTATAGCCTGGCTCATGTGATGTCCAAGTTTTTCGTCATCGGCATGAGCCTTGAACAGGTACTCGCCTGCGTCACTCATCAGGCGGCCGATGCCCTGCGCCTACCGGGCAAGGGACGGCTCGAGGTGGGCGCCGATGCCGACCTGACGCTTTTCGAATTGGCCAGCGGCCCGACCCTGTTTATGGATACCGAGGCGCAATCTCGCGCCGGTGACCAGCAACTGCTTCCCCTCGCCGCCCTGGTGGGCGGTGACCTGGTTTTGACTCACTATGGGAAATCGCACCATGTCTTCTGTGTATGAGAAATATCAGCTCAAGCCGGTGATCAACGCCTCCGGCCGCATGACCATCCTCGGCGTCTCTACCCCGGAACCCGAGGTGATCGAGGCGGTCAATTTCGGCCTGGGCCACTACTTCGAGGTGAAGGATCTGGTCAACAAGACCGGCGCCTACCTCGCCAACTTGCTCGAGGTGGAGGATGCGGTCGTGGTCTCTTGCGCCAGCGCCGGCATCGCTCAATCGGTGGCCGCCGTGATAGTACGCGGTGACGCCTATCGGCTGGAGCAACTGCACGCCCATGCCCACGGGGTACCGAGCGAGATAGTGCTGCCCAAGGGCCACAACGTGAACTTCGGGGCGCCGGTAGGCACCATGGTCAATCTGGGTGGCGGCAAGGTAGTGGAGGCAGGCTACGCAAACGAGTGCTCCCCCGCCCAGCTGGCCGCCGCCATCAATCCCAATACCGCCGCCATTCTCTACATCAAATCCCACCACTGCGTGCAGAAGAGCATTCTATCGGTAGCTCAGGCCGCCGAGGTGGCCAAGACCCACCAGCTGCCGCTCATCGTCGATGCGGCCGCGGAAGAAGACTTGCGCCTCTACTACCAACAGGGGGCGGATCTGGTCATCTACAGCGGTGCCAAGGCCATCGAAGGGCCCACTAGCGGTCTGGTACTCGGCAAGCGCCAGTATGTGGCCTGGGTCAAACAGCAGGCGAACGGCATCGGCCGCGCCATGAAGGTGGGCAAGGAGGGGATCCTCGGCCTGACCCATGCCATCGAACGCTACCTGGTCAAAGAAAAAGAGAGCGGCGCCGCCATGGTCGCCAAGATGAGTTCCTTCATCGAGCGCCTCAACCAACTGACGGGCGTCAAGGCCCAAGTGGTGTGGGACAGCGCCGGACGCGACATCGCCCGCACCGACATCGCCTTCGACCATGAGCGTCTGGGTATGACCACTGTGCAGGTGGTGGACCGCCTGCAACAGGGCAATCCTGCCATCTACTGCCGTGGTTACAAGGCCAACGAAGGTCACATCGAGATCGATGTGCGCAGCGTCAGCCCGGCCCAACTCGACCAGATCCATGCTGCCATTGCCCAACTCGCTTCGGAGAACCGCTGATGTCCCTTATTCCTAATTACTACCGTGACCGTGTCTGCCTCAACGTGCTGGCAGGATCCAAACAGAATGCCGTCGACATTTATGAGGCCGCCGAAGGCCATGTCCTGGTCGGTGTGCTCTCCAAAAACTATCCGGATGTGCCCTCTGCCGTCGCCGACATGAGGGAGTATGCGGCACTGATCGACAACGCCCTCTCCATCGGCCTGGGTGCCGGCGATCCCAGGCAATCTGGCATGGTGGCCGAGCTGGCGCGCCAGTTGCAGCCGCAACACGTCAACCAGGTGTTCACCGGGGTCGGCGCTAGCCGGGCGCTGCTCGGTCAGCCTCACAGCCTGGTGAATGGCCTCATCTCCCCCACCGGTACCCCCGGCATGGTGAAGATCTCCACCGGCCCGCTCAGTGCCGGGCAGGCCGATGGCATTGTGCCCATCGATACCGCCATCGCCCTGCTCAAAGATATGGGTGGCAGCTCGGTCAAGTTCTTCCCCATGGGTGGCCTGGCCTGTCGCGACGAGTATCAGGCAGTGGCCGAGGCCTGCGCCCGCCACGGTTTCTGGCTGGAGCCCACCGGTGGCATCGATCTCGACAACTTCGAGGAGATAGTACGCATTGCGCTGGATGCCGGGGTCGAGAAGGTGATCCCCCACATCTACAGTTCCATCATCGACAGCGCGAGCGGTCAGACCCGCCCCGCTGATGTGCGTACCCTGCTCGAGACGGTGAAACAGCTGCTGATGTGACGACAAAGCAGGCACCGGTCCAACCTCTGGCCGGTGCCTGGCTTGTTGCTGACCCAGTTGTTAACATCGATCCCTTCTCTCACGACAGGAGTCACATATCCCCCATGCTCAAGCTGCCCCACCCCAGACTCCATCAACTGCTGACCCTGCTCCATGCCGAACCTCTGCCACAGGAGGAGCTGGCGCGCCGCCTGAATGTCTCCACCCGCACGGTGCGCACCGACGTGGCGACCCTGAATGAGCTGATTGCCACCCATGGCGGTCACCTGATCCACCAGCGTGGTAGCGGCTACCAGCTCAAGATCTACAATCAGGGGCTGTTTGATGAGTTGCTGGCGGCGCAGGAGCAGGAGAGCGGCCTGCCCCGCACCAGCCGTGAGCGCGTGCTGCACCTGCAGCTCCTGCTGCTCACCGCGGAGCAGGGGATCAAGCTCGAAGATCTGGCAGATACCTGGTATCTGAGCCGGGCGGCGCTGCAGGGTGACATGGCAGAAGTGAGGGAGCGACTCGCCCATTTCGGACTCGGTATCGACAGCAAGCCACGGCTCGGCATGCGCATTCTGGGGGATGAGACGGCGATCCGGGCCTGCCTCACCCAGCTGCTCTATCGGGAACAGGTGCGCAACAACCCGCTGCAGGGCCTGCTGCCGAATCTCTGCCCCAGCAAGACACTGGAGGTGATAGGCAATCACATTCACGCCCAACTCGGTCACCATCAGCTGCGACTGGCGGACGAGAGCCTGCAACAACTCACCATCTACTGCGCCGTCGCCCTGCTGCGCCAGGCAGCAGGGCATGAACTGCTGGCATTCAGCCATGACGATCTCACCGCTCCCCTGGCGGCTGTAGCCAGAGACATCTATGACGAGTTGCCAACCCTGATCCCGCCGGGTGAGCCCGAGGTCATCTGCCTCGCCATCCAGATCCAGGCCCGTCTCATCGCCGATACTCCGCACCTCAGCCCGGTCATGGCCGCCGAGAGTGCCCGGCTGGTCGCGCACCTGCTGGATTACATCCACCAGCACTACCCCTATGATCTGCGCCACGACAGCCAGCTGCATTCCGATCTGCTGACCCATATCAGCGCCATGCTGCTGCGCATCAAATACCAGATAGGCAGCCACAATCCGCTGGCGGATCACATCAAGCAGTACTATCCGCTCGCCTACGACATCACCCTGGCCGCCATCTCGGAGTGGATCAAACAGACGCCCTATCACCTGACCCATCACGAGATAGGTTATCTGGTGATCCATATCGGAGTCGGGCTGGAGCGTCACTACGACATCGGCTACAGCCGTCCTCCCCAGGCGCTGCTGCTGTGCGATGCCGGCAACGCCACCTTCCGGGTGCTGGAGGCGCGCATCAAGCGGGAATACCCCCAGTTGCAGCTGACCAGCCTGGAGTCGGTGCGAGATTACGAGGGACTGGACCGGATAGCGCAGGACTTTGTCATCAGCACGGTCAAGGTGAGCGAGAAGAACACCCCAGTGGTACAGGTCGCACCCTTTCCGACCCAGTACCAGCTGGAACAGCTCGGCAAGCTGGTGCTGATCGATCGCACGCGGCCCTACCTGCTCGACAAATACTTCGATGCCGATCATTTCATGGTGGTCAGCGAGCCGCTCAGCCAGGACCAGCTGTTTGCCCGGATCTGCGATCAGCTGGAGTCGGAGGGTCTGGTAGAGGAGGAATTCAGGGGATCACTGCAGGAGCGGGAGCGCATCGTCTCCACCATGCTGGGAGATGGCATTGCCCTGCCCCACTCCCTCGGCCTGCTGGCGCGCCGCACCCTGGTCTATACGGTGCTGGCGCCACAGGGCATCGACTGGGGCAATGGCGAGACCGCGACCCTCATCTTCGTGCTGGCCATCGCCAAGGCCGACTATGAAGAGGCGATGGGACTCTACGATCTGTTCCTGGCGCTGATGAACGAAAAAGCCAGCAAGAATCTGCTGGCTTGTCAGGATCTCGCCAGCTTCAAGGCGCTGGCACGCTCCGGCTCCTGATGAGGGAGAGGGAGTACGCTACTCCTCGTTGAAGCCCGAGGTGAACAGCGCCACCACGGCGGCCAGTGCCTCTTCCTCTTCCGGCCCCTCAACTTGCACTTCCACCTGCTTGCCCTGAGCCGAGTCCAGCATCAGCAGACCGATCACACTGTCCGCATCGGCCTCGACACCATCCTCATTGCGCAGCAGGACATGGGCATCGAAGCCCTGTACCAGTTCGAACAACATCATGGCCGGCCGGGCATGAATGCCCAGCTTGTTTTTGACTTCTACCGAAGCGGAAACAGTCATCGTAGCGTCCTATCAGTCAGGATTGCGGTGAGCGCTTGTCCAGGGTGCGGTGGCGGATCTGTACGTTCTTGCCGAGCAGGCGAAACGCACTGGCCAGCCGTTCGGCGATAAACACCGAGCGATGCTGACCACCGGTGCAGCCGATGCCGACCGTCACATAGCTGCGATTGTTGCGCTCCAACTGGGGCAACCAGGTCGCCAGCATGTTCTCGATCTGCTGGGTGAACAGCATGACGTCAGGCTGGGCAGAGAGGTAGTTGGCCACCGGCTCGTCCTGCCCAGTAAAGGGCTTGAGCTCGGGGATCCAGTGCGGGTTGGGCAGGAAGCGGGCATCGAATACGAAGTCGGCATCCTTGGGGATCCCGTACTTGAAGCCGAACGACTCGAATACCAGCACCAGCTCGTTCTCCTTCTTGCCGAGCACGCGCGTCTTGATGAGCTCACTCAGGTCGTGGATGCTGAGACTGGTGGTGTCGATGCGCAGATCGGCGGTGGAAGAGAGCGGCGCCAACAGGTGGGTCTCCTCCCGGATCGCCTCATCCAATGACAGCTTGTTGCGCGACAGGGGATGCAATCGGCGGCTCTCGCCATAGCGTTTGAGCAGGGTGGAGTTATCGGCATCGAAGAAGAAACTGGAAAACTCGACCCGCCCCTCGTTGCGCACCTGGGCCAGCAGGTTGTCCAGCTTGTCAGACTGGGCGGGCAGGTTGCGCACGTCGATGCTGACGGCTAGCTTGTCATACTGACTCTCTACCGAGACGATCAGCTGGGGCAGCAGATTGACCGGCAGGTTATCCACACAGTAATACCCCAGATCCTCCAGTACCCTCAGGGCCACGGTTTTACCGGAGCCCGAGCGGCCACTTACCACTATTAACTGCATCTTGTCCCCTCACGCCAACGTGGCTGTATCATGACCGGCATCAGGCCGAGGTCATGATCTGGTAGAGTTCTTCGTCGCTGGTCGCCTGGCGCAACTGGCGGCAGACGGCCTTGTCACCCAGCTTGGATGCCATCAGGGAAAGGGTCTTGAGGTGCTGCTTGCACTCGCTTTCCGGCACCAGCAATGCAAAGAGCAGGTCAACCGGTTGATTGTCGATGGAATCGAACGGAATAGGTTCGGAGAAGGTCATCAGTACGGCGGTCGGCACAAAGGCATCGTCGATCCGACCGTGGGGAATGGCAATACCGGCACCGATCCCGGTACTGCCCATTTTTTCCCGCGCCAGCAGGCTTTCGAACAGCACCTGACGGGAGGTGCCCAGACGCTCTGCGGCCAATTCACTGATGATCTCGAGGGCGCGTTTCTTGCTGGTACAAGGGACCGCACTCTTGGTGCAGTCCCGACTCAGTATGTGTTCAAGTTGCATAGTTATTTTTGATTTAACTTATCTTTGTGCTTGATGATCTGCCGATCCAGTTTATCCAGCAGGGTATCAATCGCAGCATACATGTCGGTATGCTCCGAATTGGCGAACACCTCACCCCCGCTGACGTGCAGCTTGGCTTCGGCAATCTGGTTCAGTTTTTCGACGCTCAACACCACGTGTACGTTGTTGATATGGTCAAAGTGACGCTCGAGTTTGGCAAATTTGTTATTCACATAATCACGCAGAGCTTCGGTAATCTCGACATGGTGTCCGGTCAGGTTAATTTGCATAACGTCTTCCTTTTGTTTGCCTAAACCAGGCGTTTGCGCTGATTGGATGGCGGGATCAACAAGGATTCACGGTACTTCGCGATCGTGCGTCTCGCCACCATAATACCCTGTTCGGCCAGCAAATCCGCGATCTTGCTATCACTAAGCGGCTTGGCAGGGTTCTCCGCCGTCACCAGCTTCTTGATCAGAGCACGAATTGCGGTCGATGAGCACTCCCCTCCTCCCTCCGTATTGACATGACTGGAGAAGAAAAACTTCAGTTCAAAAATGCCACGAGGCGTGTGCATGTACTTCTGGGTCGTCACCCGCGAAATCGTCGACTCGTGCATCTCCACCGCCTCAGCGATGTCGTTGAGTACCATGGGTTTCATGGCCTCTTCACCGTATTCGAAAAAGCCCTGCTGCTGCTCGACGATGCAGCTGGCGACCTTGAGCAGGGTGTCGTTACGACTCTCAAGGCTCTTGATGAACCACTTGGCTTCCTGCAAATGGGAGCGGATAAACTGCGAGTCCTGACTGGTCTTGGCCTGTCTGGCCATAGCCGCATACGTCTCATTGACCCTGATGCGCGGCGCCGAATCCGGATTGAGCTCCACCACCCATTTGTGACCCTTCTTGACCACGGACACATCCGGGATCACATATTGCGACTCGCTCTGGATGATACCGTTGCCCGGTCTCGGCTCCAGTTGCTGAATGAGATCCAGCACCTCCTTGAGATCGCTCTCCTTGAGCCGGGTCTTGCGCGCCAGCGTCCGGTAATCCCGATTGCCGAGCAAATCCATGTGCTCAACGATCACCTCCCTCGCTTCTTTGAGCCAGGGCTGCTCGGGCGAATACTGGCCGAGCTGGATCAGCAAACACTCCTGTACCGAGCGGGCAGCGATGCCGACCGGATCGAAATGTTGCACCCGCTTGAGCACGGCTTCGACTTCATCTAATTCGACTTCTACCTCATCACTGCTGACTGCAACCTGAATATCGTCGAGGGAAACGGTCAGATAGCCAGATTCGTCGATGGCATCGATGATGGCGAGGGCAATGGCGGCATCCAGATCACTGAACGGGGTCAGGCGCATCTGCCACAGCAGATAGTCCTGCAGGCTTTCGGTGGTTTCCCCCTGATAGACGCTGTCCTCCCCATCGTGGATGGGGCCTGCGCTCTGGGCCGTACCGGCCGAATAGACCTCGTCCCAGGTGGTATCTACCGGCAACTCGTCCGGCATCTTGTCCTGGGCCATGGCATCGCTGGAGTCGAGTTGGCTGGCGTCGAGCGTCTCTTCCGGATGGGTTTCCTGCGCCTCGCTCTCCTCTTGCTCCAGCAAGGGGTTATTGTCGAGCGCTTGCTGAATTTCCTGCTGGAGTTCCAGCGTGGAGAGCTGGAGCAGACGAATCGCTTGTTGTAATTGTGGCGTCATGGTCAGGGACTGACCGAGACGCAACTGTAATGTCGGCTTCATCTACGTCGGGATATCCTTATGTTCAGCGAGGCAGTCACCCAACAAAAAATGAGGGATGCCCCCTTACTATAGACTGAATTGATCGCCCAAATAGACGCGCTTGACCTGCTCATCAGCGAGGATATCGACCGGTGCGCCCTCGGCAATCATCTTGCCATGGCTGACGATATAGGCCTTCTCGCACACGTCCAGGGTCTCCCTGACGTTGTGATCGGTGATCAGCACGCCCAGCCCCCGCTCTTTCAGATGCTGGATGATCTTCTTGATATCTATGACGGAAATAGGATCAACCCCTGCAAATGGCTCATCCAGCAGAATAAATCTCGGTTCTGCCGCCAGAGCCCGGGCAATCTCGACCCGGCGTCGCTCCCCGCCCGAGAGGCTCTGTCCCAGGCTGTCGCGAATGTGGGTGATGTTGAACTCTTCCAGCAGTTGCTCGACCTTGTCTTCCCGCTCTTCGCGGCTCAGGCCCTTACGGGTCTGCATGACCCCCATCAGGTTGTCGAATACCGACAACCGGCGGAAGATTGAGGCTTCCTGCGGCAGATAGCCGATGCCGTTGCGCGCACGGATGTGCATGGGCTGCAGGCTGATGTCCTGATCGTCGATGGTGATGAGACCGGCATCCCGCTGCACCAGGCCCACAATCATGTAGAAGGAGGTGGTCTTGCCGGCACCGTTCGGGCCGAGCAGCCCCACGATCTGGCCGGTGCCCACTTCCAGACTCACATCGCTGACCACCATGCGGCGCTTGTAGCTCTTCTGCAGGCCGACTGCTTTTAACACTGCCATGACTGGTTTCCTACTTCTTCTTCTGATCGGCGGGCTTGTCGAAGTTTTCTACCTGATCCGGCAGGAACACTGTCTTGACGCGCTGGGTGGGGCCTTTGCTCTCGGCGATCATCTTCTGTTTGACGATGTCATAGCGGATCAGATCGCCGGTCACCTGGCTGTCTTCCTGCTTGAGCTGACCGTTGCCGGTGATGGTGACCAGCCGGTTTTTCAGTTCATAGCGAATGCTGTTGCCGTGGGCATTGACCGGCTTGCCGTTATCCAGGATCTGGAAGAAGGTGGCCGGGTTGCCATAGGCGGTCATCACCTCGGCGCCCTTGTCACCGGATCGGATCACCACGACCTTGTCGGCCTTAATCTTGATGGTGCCCTGAGTGATGATCACATCCTCGCTGAAGGTGACGCGATTGTCCTGCATCTCGGCCACTTGCTTGACCGCATCCACATAGACCTTCTCGGCAAAATCAGATTCTTTGGCGCTCACAGTGCTGCACAACAGCAGCGCGGCAAGGGCCAGATTAGCGTTTTTCATTGAAATAAGTGGCATGGCCTTTATCCAGTAATTCGAAATATTTACGATCCAGGTGGCCCTTGAGGCCCACGCCCTCGGTCTGGAATTCCTGACCGACGATACTGATGTGCTGATTGCTTCTCACGTCCTGGGTCACCAGGTCCATCTCCAGATAAGGCGTATCCAGGGTGGAAATGAAGGAAGCTGGCAGCAACCCATCCAGATGCACCTTATCGCGCAGGATCACGTTGTCATCGGTGTTGAGCACCCCGGTCTCGGCGGTGACTTTCCACTCGGCCTCCCCCTTCTCGTCAAACAGGTAGATCACCGGCTTGTCGAAGGTCGCCTGCTCGAGGATCTGGAAATACTCGGCAAACTCCGACTCCAACCGCTCGGTCCGCTTGCCCTGCTCATTGAAGCGGGTAGTGACTAGGTTCTTGGCGGTGAAATCGGGCTGATAATTCTCCACCTTGGTGGGCTGCTCGGGGGCCAGCTCGATATCCCCGAGCTGCCAGGCCGCCAGCGCCACCAGAAACAGCAGGCCGAACAGCAGTGTCTGTTTGTTCATACGGACGCCTCAGGCTGGTAATCACCGAGCCCCTGCGCCTGCAAGATGAGATCGCACACTTCACGCACCGCGCCGACGCCGCCCCCCAGCCGAGTAATCAGATCAGCCTTCGCCAACACCAGCGGGTGGGCATCCGCCACCGCGATGCCGAGGCCACAGGCCTGCATCACCGGCAGATCGATGGTGTCATCTCCCATGTAGGCCGCCTGCGATGCATCCAGTCCGAGCTTGGTCAACAAGGCCTCGAAGTGGGGCAGCTTCTGATCCGCCCCCTGCACCAGATGTTGCACACCAAGGCCCTTCATCCGATCGCTGACGATGCGGGAGTTGCGCCCAGTGATGATGGCGATCTCCAGCCCGGCATTGAGCAGGGCACGCATGCCCGCCCCGTCACGGGTGCAGAAAGTCTTGAGCTCTTCGCCGTTGTTGCCCATGTAGATGAAGCCATTTGAGAGCACCCCATCCACATCGCACACCAGCAAGCGGATCTGCGCCGCCTTGTCATACTGGCGGCGCGTCACCGGACCATAGAGGGTCGGTACGTCTTGCATCAAATCACCCCGGCTTTCAGCAGATCGTGCATGTTGAAGGCACCCAGTGGTCGCCGTTCCCCATCCACCACCAGCAATCCGTTAATCTTCCTGGTTTCCATCAGTTTGACGGCCTCGGCCGCCATCATCTCAGGTCCTACGGTAACACAGTTGGTCGTCATTACCTTGGCGATCGAGGTGAGATGAATGTCCACCCGCAAGTCCAGGATCCGGCGCAGGTCACCGTCGGTGAACAGACCCGCCAGCACACCCTGCTCGTCCACCACCGCCGTCATGCCGAGCCCTTTGCGGCTCACTTCCAGCAGCGCCTGGCTGATGGTGGCATCTATCCCTACCCGGGGCAACAGCTCGCCGCTGTGCATCAGATCGCCGACCCGCAGCAACAGCCGCTTGCCGAGGGAACCACCCGGATGAGAGAGCGCGAAGTCGTCGGCGGTGAAGCCGCGCGCTTCCAGCAGGGCCACCGCCAGCGCATCACCCATTACCAGGGTCGCCGTGGTGCTGGAGGTCGGAGCCAGACCGAGCGGGCAGGCCTCTTTATCGACCTTGATGCACAGATGCACATTGGCCTCCTTGGCCATGGTCGATTCCGGGTTGCCGGTCATGCAGATGAGCTGGATACCGCGGCGCTTGAGCACCGGCAGCAGGGCCAGGATCTCGTCACTCTCGCCAGAATTGGAGATGGCGATGATGAGATCCCCTGCGGAGATCATCCCCAGATCGCCGTGGCTGGCTTCGCCCGGATGCAGGAAGAAGGCGGGAGTACCGGTGCTGGCCAGAGTCGCTGCAATCTTGTTGCCGACATGACCCGACTTGCCCATGCCCGTCACCACTATCTTGCCGGCGCAACGCAGCACCATCTCGCAGGCCCGATCAAAGGTCTCGTCAAGGTACTGGTAGAGCCCATCAATGGCTTGTTTTTCAATGTCCAGCACCGCGCGGGCACTGCGACGAAAATCGAACAGTTCAGACACTTTTTCAGGCTTTACAGACATAAAGGCACAGCTCCGGGCTGAAATTTGCTGCGGGATTATAAAAAAGTCTGCCGAGATAAGCGAATCTGATGCGGGGCTGTCGTCCTGCTGACGCAAGTTGTTACATAAAACTGTCGTGCATTTGGGGGGGAAGCACGCTCAATAGTTGTTCCTTGCTGTTGCTTAGACCTAGACTAGCCCATAAAATTCGCTCTTCTTTTATACCGGATGGACAATTGTTTGAACAATGACCTGATCACCATCTCCGACCTGTCGTTCAGTCACGGAGATCGGTTGCTGTACGACAGGATCAACCTGACCATTCCCCGAGGCAAGGTCACCGCCGTCATGGGGCCGAGCGGCATCGGCAAGACTACCTTGCTGCGTCTGATCGGTGGCCAGCTGAAACCTGAGTCGGGTCATATCCTGTTTGATGGGGAAGACATCCCCACCCTCTCCCGCTCCCGTCTGTATGAAGTTCGCAAACGGATGAGCATGCTGTTCCAGAGTGGCGCCCTGTTTACCGGCATGACGGTATTTGACAACGTGGCCTTCCCGCTACGCGAGCACTCCGGCCTGCCGGAGGAGCTGATCCACACCATCGTCATGATGAAGCTGCAGGCCGTGGGACTGCGTGGCGCTGCCAAGCTGATGCCATCCGAGCTCTCCGGCGGCATGGCCCGGCGCGCCGCGTTGGCCAGATCCATCGCCCTGGATCCGGATCTCATCATGTATGACGAGCCGTTCGTCGGTCAGGACCCCATCACCATGGCGGTGCTGGTCAAGCTCATCAAGGAGCTCAACAGTGCCCTTGGCATCACCTCCGTCATCGTCACCCACGATGTGAAGGAAGTGCTGAGTATCGCCGACTATGCCTATATCATCGCCAACCGCAAGGTGGTGGCCCATGGCACTCCGGATCAGCTGCGCAAGGAGCACAATCCGGAAGTCGAACAATTCCTGCAGGGATTGCCCGACGGTCCTGTTCCGTTTCATTTTCCGGCAGGCGATCTGCTACAGGATCTGTGATGTTGATAAGCCAAGTAAGCAAGCTGGGTCAGGTGGGGGTGCGTTTCATCAACGCCATCGGCCGCGCCACCGTTATGCTGTTTCACGCGCTGGCGGGTCGCCCCCAGCCGCGCAAGCACTTTCCCCTGCTGGTACAACAGCTCTATGTGGTGGGGGTTCAATCGGTCGCCATCATACTGGTGTCGGGACTCTTCATCGGCATGGTGCTCTCTTTGCAGGGCTACAACGTATTGAAAGACTTCGGCGCCGAGCAGAGTCTGGGGCCGCTGGTCTCGCTCTCTTTGCTGCGCGAACTCGGGCCCGTAGTCACCGCCCTGCTGTTTGCCGGCCGGGCCGGTTCCGCGCTGACCGCCGAAATTGGCCTGATGAAGGCCACCGAGCAGCTTTCTAGCTTGGAGATGATGGCGGTGGATCCGCTGCGCCGGGTCGTGGCGCCCCGCTTCTGGGCCGGGGTCATCAGCATGCCGCTGCTGGCCTTCATGTTCAGCCTGATCGGCATCTTCGGTGGCAAGCTGGTTGGCGTCGACTTGCTGGGGGTGGACGAGGGCAGTTTCTGGTCCGCCATGCAGGCCTCCGTCGATTGGCAGGATGACATCATGCAAGGGGCCATCAAGAGCGTGATCTTCGCCCTGGTGGTCACCTGGATTGCACTCTTTAATGGCTATGATGCCAAACCGACTTCGGCCGGGATCAGTCAGGCGACGACCCGCACCGTGGTCCACTCATCCCTGGCCGTGCTCGGTCTGGATTTTATACTCACCGCAGTCATGTTTGGATAAGGTAAAGATGAAGTTCAGCAAAGTAGAATTCCTGGTTGGCGCCTTCATGCTGGCCGGCATCGCAGCCATTCTGGCATTGGCACTGCAAGTGGCGGGTTTGAGCTTCAAACCGGAAGGAGAAACCTATACCCTGCGCGCCCATTTCGATAATATCGGCGGCCTGAAAGTACGCTCACCGGTCAAGGTCGGTGGCGTGGTAGTCGGTCGGGTCAGTGACATCACCTTGGATGCCAAGAGCCAAGTGCCCATCGTCTCCCTGCAAATGCAAAAAAGTGCCGGCGAGTTTTCCGAAACCAGTAGCCTCTCCATCCTGACCTCGGGTCTGCTTGGCGAGCAATACGTGGGTCTGGCGCCCGGTTTTACCGACGAAGAGATGGGCACCAACATGCTCAAGGATGGCGACATGATCGAAGACACCAAATCCGCCATCGTGCTGGAGGATCTGATTGGCAAATTCCTCTATAGCCAATCCGCGCCAGCCACCAATCCGCCAGCAACCAAGGAGTAACCATGTTCAAGAAGATCACCCTGCTGCTGGGTCTGATGACCAGCATGTTATTCTCTGCCGCCACCCTGGCCACCACCTCGGATCCTTATGCCTTGGTGGATCAGGCCGCCCAGCAGACCTTTGCCCGTCTCAAGTCAGACCAGGCCCAGGTCAAGAGCAACCCGGATCACCTGCGCGTGATCATCCGCGAAGAGCTACTGCCTTATGTGGATAACCGCTTCGCCGCCTACAAGGTGCTTGGCAACCAGATCAAGGAGACCACCCCGGCCCAGCGTGATGCCTTCGTCGAGGTGTTCACCGAGTACATGGTGAGTTCCTATGCCGATGCCCTTGCCCACTTCGACAAACAGACCGTCAAGGTCGAGCCGGGCAAGACACCGGGAGACAGCAACATCACCGCCGTCAGCGTCAGTGTGAAAGAGGCCGGCAAGCCGGACATCTTCCTCGAGTTCAAGCTGCGCAAGAACAACAAGACCGGTGAGTGGAAGGCCTTCGACATGGTCGCCGAAGGCATCAGCCTGCTCTCTGCCAAGCAGAGCGAGCTGGGTGGCCTCATTCGCCAGAACGGTATCGATGCGGTGATCGCCCAGCTGCGCGAGCACAATGCCAAACCGCTGGTCATCAAGTCATGACACTGAGCGGTGAGCTGCAGGCACCACAGGTCAATGAGCTGTGGTTACGCCGGGCAGAGTGGTGGCATGATGATGAACTCGAACTGAGCAATGTCACCTCACTGGATTCCGCCGGGTTGGCGCTGTTGGTCAAATGGGCCAAGGCCACCCTGGCACGAGGCGCCACACCACAACTGGTCGGCGCCTCTCATGACTTTCATACCTTGGCCAACCTGTACGGGGTGGCCGATTTGTTTCAATCAACCCCGCCCAACACTGAGGACGCATAATGCAAGTCTCTGAAATTGAAGCGATACTCCTTGAGGCCTTGCCATTGTCCGAAGTCCATGTCAAAGGCGACGGTAGTCACTACCAAGTGATCGCCGTCGGCGACATGTTTGACGGTATGAGCCGGGTCAAGAAACAGCAGGCCATCTATGCCCCGCTGATGGACAAGATCGCCAGCAACGCCATCCACGCACTTTCCATCAAGGCCTTTACCGATGCCGAATGGAAGCGCGAACGTAAATTCCAACTGCCCTCCTGATTTGGTATCTAAGTAAAATGGACAAATTCAAGATCACCGGCCCCTGCACCCTCTCCGGTGAAGTGACCATCTCCGGCGCCAAGAACGCCGCTCTGCCCATCCTGTTCGCGACCCTGCTGTGTGATGAGGAGATCCAACTCTCCAACGTGCCGCGCCTCAAAGACGTGGGCACCACCCTCAAGCTGCTGGAGATGCTGGGTGCCAGCACCAAGGTCAACGGCAACGTGACCGTGCTGACCGGTGCGGTGAACAACCATATCGCCCCCTACGATCTGGTGAAGACCATGCGCGCCTCCATTCTGGCGCTGGGCCCGCTGGCGGCTCGCTTCGGGGCGGCTGACGTCTCCCTGCCCGGCGGCTGCGCCATCGGTGCCCGTCCGGTCAACCTGCACGTACACGGTCTGGAGTTGATGGGTGCCAAGATTGCCATCGAGGATGGTTATATCAAGGCTCGGGTCGATGGACGCCTCAAGGGTGCCCACATCCTGATGGACATGATCTCCGTCACCGGCACCGAGAACCTGATGATGGCCGCCACCCTGGCGGACGGTCGCACCGTGATCGAGAACGCCGCCCGTGAGCCCGAAGTGGTCGACTTGGCCAACTTCCTCAATACCTTAGGTGCCGACATCAAAGGGGCGGGTACCGATACCCTGACCATCGACGGGGTCGAGCGTCTGCACGGCGGTAGCTACAGCGTGCAGCCCGATCGCATCGAGACCGGTACCTTCCTGGTGGGCGCCGCCGTCACCGGTGGCAAGATCACCTGCCGCAAGACCGACCCTTCCCTGCTGGAAGCCGTGCTGGTCAAGCTGGAAGAAGCCGGCGCCGCCATCGAGAAGGGCCCGGACTGGATCACCCTCGACATGACCGACCGCACCCTCAAGCCAGTCACCATCAAGACGGCCCCCTACCCGGCCTTCCCGACCGACATGCAGGCCCAGTTCACCGTGCTCAATGCCGTCGCCAAGGGCACCGGCATGGTCACCGAGACCATCTTCGAGAACCGCTTCATGCACGTGCCGGAACTGGTACGGATGGGCGCAGACATCGAGCTGCAAGGCAACGTCGCCATCTGCCGTGACACCGAGCAGCTCAAGGGTGCTCAGGTGATGGCCACCGATCTACGCGCCTCCGCCAGCCTGGTGCTAGCCGGTTTCGTGGCCGAGGGCACCACCCTGGTCGAGCGCATCTACCACATCGACCGTGGTTACGAAGATATCGAGCACAAGTTGCAAGGCCTGGGCGGTCGTATCGAGCGCATCAAAGAAACCCACTGATGCCCCGTTTGACGCAGTGCTAAACACGGCTCATGACGAAAAAGGCCCTCGCATTGCGGGGGCCTTTTTCATGGCATGTGCTCAGGGTCGGCAGGAGGTGAACTCAGTGCCCCGCCAGCTTCATCTGCTCGACCAGTACCGAGCCGGTCTTGAGGCTGGAGCGCTCATCTTCATCCGTTCCCACTGCGACCAGGTTGCGGAACATATCGGATAGATTGCCTGCAACAGTGATTTCTTCCACAGGATAAGCAATTTCACCATTCTCTACCCAAAAACCGGCGGCGCCGCGGGAGTAGTCACCATTGACGATGTTGACGCCCTGCCCCATCAGCTCGGTCACTAGCAAACCGGTGCCCATCGTCTTAAGCATGCCCTGGAAGTCCTGACCGGTGTTTGACACCTGCCAGTTATGAATGCCGCCAGCATGACCCGTGCTGGTCAGCCCCAGCTTGCGCGCCGAGTAGGAGGTGAGCAACCAACTCATCAGGCGACCGTCACGGACGATGTCCATGTCGCGGGTACGCACCCCTTCACCATCGAATGGGGTACTGGCCAGGCCGCCTAGCAAATGCGGGAACTCCTGAATATTCAGCCACTCCGGCAGCACCTGCTCGCCCAGTTTATCGAGCAGGAAGCTCGACTTGCGATAGAGGTTGCCCCCGCTGATGGCCATCACCAGATGGCCCCACAGGCCGGCAGCAGTGTCCGGGTGGAACATCACGGGCGCGTGACGGGTGGAGATCTTGCGGGCACCGAGCCGAGAAAGGGTACGTTCCACCGCCTCATCTGCGATGCGCTGCGGACTCCACAACCCGGCCAGATCCCGACTGGAGGAGTAGCCATAGTCACGCTGCATGTCGCCATCCTGCTCGCCGATCAGCACACAGCTCAGGGAGTTGCGCGACGCCGCGTAGCCTTTGACGAAGCCGTGGCTGTTACCATAGACCTTGACCCCCAGATGGCTGGAGAAGCTGCCACCATCGGAATGCTTGATGCGGGCATCGCGGCCCAGCGCCAACCGTTCACACTCGATGGCCAGCTCGATACCACGTTGGGGATCCAGTTCGATGGGGTGGCACAGCTGCAGATCCGGGGCATCCCAGGCCAGCAAGTCGGCATCCGCCAGACCGGCACAGTTGTCTGGTGAGGTATGGCGGGCAATCTCCATCGCGGCCTCGACAGCGGCACGAATGGCCGGTTTGCTCAGATCGGTGGTCGAGGAGGAGCCCTTGCAACCATCGCGGTAGACGGCGATACCGAGCGCCCCATCCTTGTTGAATTCGATGCTTTCCAGTTCACAGCCCCGGGTGTTCACCGACAGCCCGGTCTGCTTGCTGATGGAGACTTCGGCAAGCCCGGCGCCCAGCCCTTTGGCTATCTCCAACGCCTCGGCGACGACGGCCTCGAGGTGGGCTTGATCCTGGCGGATTTGGTCTTGCTGGTCGTGAGCCATTTATATACACCTTAAAATTCAGTCAGTTGCGCTGTTACTCATCGTGCTTTCGTACCATGAGACAGACCCAATGGCAGCGGTGATTCTACAGCATAGTTCCCTGATAGTCGCCACTCCGGCCGCCATCCGCACCGCTCACGGCAAGCCAGCCATGACAAAAGAGCGGGTGCTCACTCGCAGAGTGATGTTGTCAGCCGGCAGCCAGGTCCCAGCAAGCCACGATTGCCAGATTGTTGCATGGCCCCAGAGCAGGTTTGTCCTCCATGAGATAGCAGCTCAGGGTGACATCATGGCCATTGAACCAGTCAAGCCGCCATTCAGTGCGCCTCGGGTATCTTGCTGACAATAGCAAATCGCAGCTTAGCCGAAAGATCGTCATGAACAGCACAATCAAGCTAGCGCTGACTACCCAGCTGATCATCTCGACCGCGACCCTGGCGGTGGCCTCCAGCCAGCAACCCGCCGCCGATGCTTGCAGTGCCGCCAACGTGCAGAAGATGACGATCCGGCGTGACGCACTCTATGAAGAGTCTCGGTTACTGGAGATCCGGCTCGGTCAGCGGATACGAGAAGGCAAAACGGTGAGCCCAGCACAGCGCCATCAACCCCTGCGAGCCAAGGTGCAGGGACACTATCTGGACGAGGCCATCAACGCCTGTCTCACCTCCAGCACGGCAGATCATTGAGCTGCAATGACACCAAGCTGCGACGACCCTAGCAACGCCTTAGGGCTGCGCAGCAAGAACCTATCCCATCTGCTGAAAGAACACGCTAGCGGTAAGCAGGTATGGTCACGGCTCGGCCACCTCCCTCGTCAGGCACGGGCCCTGCGGTATAAAGCCCATCGCCTGCCTACCCTCTTCCCATCATGCCTGTTGGTAGCCGTCCTGCTCTCTCACATCTAGTGCCATAGAGGAGTTAATGAAGAGCTACCCGTCTCCTGGCGGTTCTGCTCTGCCTGAGCCATAACTCACCTCTAAATGCCCCAAGGAAAGGGGCCTGACAGATCAGACCCCTGCGCCCGGCGGGAGAAGCTGGTAACATATACACCAAGACGAATGACAGGAATCAGAGACCGATGAGTCAGTATCAAGACGACAACGAAATGGACGATTGGGGTCCCAGCAAGAGCCAGCTCAAGCGCGACGCCGAAGCACTGCAAAAGCTGGGGGCAGAGATCGTTTCCCTGAGCCATAGCGAGCTGGAAAAAATCCCGTTGGATGAAGAGCTGGCCGAGGCCATCGAGCTGGGCCGCAAGCTCAAGCCCAAAAAGGATGAATCCTTCCGCCGCCACCTGCAGTTCATCGGCCGCCTGATGCGCAGCCGGGACATTGAGCCGATTGAGCAGGCTCTCTCCATCTTCAAGAACCGTCACTCTACCGTGAATGCCCGCCTGCATCGGCTGGAGCAGTGGCGTGAGCGGTTGATCACCGAAGGTGACAGTGCCCTCAACGAGTTGATGGCCCAGTTCCATGGGCTGGATCGCCAGAAGTTGCGCCAGCTGATCCGCACGGCCAACAAGGAGCGAGAGCTCAATAAACCGCCGGTAGCCTTCCGCGAGATCTACCAGTATCTGCGTGGCGAGATTGAAGATCTGCTGTAACCGCTGAGGTTACCGCCAGTCCAATGCACTGCGGGGCAAAATAAAACGGGGCCACTATGGCCCCGTTTTATTTGGCAGGTCAGACACTAGCTCCCGGCCATGCACTGGGTATGAGTGCCAGGTTCCAGATAAGGCATCAGCAACGGCGCCATTCCCTTGAGCACCTGCACCGGCAGCGCCGAGGTGAAACGGAACGTGTCGGACTGACTGCCCGGTACATAGGCCGTCAGGGTACCGAAGTGATCGGCGCCAATGTAGAAGACAAAGGTCGCGGTTCTATTGCGTGCCAGCGAGCTGGTCACATTGCCATAGCGCCCGACAGTCTCAATCCGGTTGTCCCCTGTCCCCGTTTTCCCCCCCATCGGCAACACTGTGCCATCCGGCAGGGCGAAGGCTCCGGCGATACGCCGCGCCGTCCCCCCTTCCACTACCTTCGACAGCGCATTGCGCAAGGCATTGGCCACTTCGACAGGCAGCACCCGGGTACCCTGGGTATTGGCCGGTTCAAACCCGGTGGCAAAGGGCGTGTCCTTGGCAAACGAGAGGTGCTCGATGCGCAGGGTCGGCGCCCTCACACCGCCGTTCTGAATGATCCCCATCAATTCCGCCAGCGCCGCGGGTCTGTCACCCGAGCTACCAAGTGCGGTCGCCAAGGAAGGCACCAGGTGATCGAATGGATAGCCCAGCCGTGCCCAGCGTTGATGGATATCGAGGAAGGCCTCGACCTCCAGCATGGTACGGATGCGACTATCACGAGCGCTGCGATGACGAGTCTTGAACAGCCAGCTGTAGACTTCCTGGCGTTCGTCCCGGCTGGCCGCAACCGCATCGGCAAAGGTCGCCTTGTCAAACTCCTTGAGGTAGGAAAGCAGCCACAGCTCCAACGGGTGAACCCGTGCGATATAGCCCTGATCCGGCAGTGAATACTTACCTGGGCCATAGCTGGTGTAGAGCTGCTCGATGCGCTTGTCGCTCAATTTCTCCCTAGGTAGCCGCTTGGCAAGGAAGGCGGCAAAGTCTACCTGTGAGGCTTCCGGCATCAGATAGCGATGGACCGCCGCCAAACGGACCGCGCTGGGCTTGAGACCATCGAGGAAGGTATCGAGCTGCTCGTCGGTGGTCTTGCCACGATACTTGCGCCAGAAACGCAGCAGATAGGTCTGACCCTCTTTATCGGCAAACTTGGCGAGGTACTCGGTCCGACGCGGATCCCGATCATCTTTGAGCAACTGGGCCCGGTTGCCCTCCTTGTAGAGGCTGTAGCGCACTATGTCACGCATCAGCCGCACGAATGGCAAGTTGATGGACTCGCGCAGCGCGTCGCGGATCGGCGGGATACGACCGTTATCTTCCTTGCGGAAGTTGTTGAAGGTATGCATGCCGCCGCCGGTGAAGAAGCCTTCATAGGGGCTGGCGGAGTATTTGCGATCCAGCGCCGCTTCCAGCATGACAGGCAGGCTCTTGTCCTTCGCGGTCATCAGGTAGGAAATAGCCCAACGGCTGATGTTGTCCTGATTGGAGACTTCGATCTTGCGCAGGCTCTCGGCGGGCATGTCCGCATAGCTCTCGTGCAGTTCGGAGACAATTTCCAGATAGGTGGTCAACACCCGCAGCTTGGCGGTAGAGCCCAGCTCCAGCTTGCTGCCTTCGTTGATATCGAACGGCTGATCCGTGTTGTCGGTCTGCACCCTCACCTTGACCCCTTCCGGGGTTTTCTCGAACAGGGTGAAGCTATATTTCACGTCTCCCGTCTTCTCCGGCGATAGCAAACGCTCACCAAACAGACCCACCTGGGAGGCGAATGTTGGATCGGCCAACTGCTGCAGATAGCGGGAAATGTCATTCTGCAATGGCATGTTGAGCGTGGTATCGGCGGTCAGATCCATCCGATCCAGATCGTACAGCTGCACCCCGAGCTGGCGACTGAGGCGAGTACGCGCTACCTGCAAGCCCTTGTTGTTATTGACTCGGGTAATCGCCGGGGACTGCAGGAAATCGCGGAAACCCAGCTTGGCCTTGAGCGCAGACTCCATCAGCGGCGGTGCAATCATCCCTTCCTGAACGAACAAACGCAGATAGCTGTCTGTCAGGGTCGACAGCGCCTCACGCCCCTGTGCCAGATAATAGGAGGGACGACGGTGCGCAATCATCAAAGAGACAACCTGGCGCAGTGCCAAACCCTGTTCGGCTAGCGTTGCATCCTGATTACGGGCGGGATCCAGCAGACGATTGACCTCATCCACATTGGCGCCGAACCAGACCCAGAGACCATCCCCCAGGCCATGCACTTCACCGTAGCCCGGCGCAGCAGAGAGCGGCACCGAGTTGAGGTAAGCCCAGGCGACCAGCTTGCGCGCTTCCAGCGTCTCTGGCCCCAATCGATAGGCACGCACGCTGGCTGACGCCATCTGGCGGATCTTCTCGGTGGGAGACAGGGTCAGCCCATCGGGAGAGTGGCGATACTTCTCGACCTGGGTGGCAAGCGTACTGCCGCCGGCAGATTGATCTTGCATGTCCAACGCCTTGCCCACCTGGGAAAGTGCTGCCTTGGCGAAACGAGGCCAATCCACCGCAGGGTTGGCCAGCGGCTGCTCATTGCTCAGCAAGTCACGGTTCTCAATGTACAACAGCGACTGAATGACCAGAGGGGGAATGGACTTGAAGTCCGGATAGTAGTGGGTTGGATACTTGTACTGGTAGAAAGGCTCGGCGCGACAGTCGTGCAGTGTCAGCCCGGCTTGCACCTTCTCGGTATAAGGGACAAAGAAGCCCTTGCTGGCGTAGTTGTACAGCGCATCGGAGAAGTGCACCTGCTCGCTGACCTGGTAGCCACGCTGGATCAGCCGCTCCTGAATCATGGGCAGCAGAACATACCCGAGTCGTTTATCAAACGGGCCATCTTCCGGGAAGGTGATCTGCTTGCTAGGGCCGGGCTCGAGTTGATAGGTCAACTTGGCCGCATAATGAGAGATCTCTTGCGACTGCAGCCGCGAGGTCTTCATTTCATAGCCAAGCAGGGCGATCGCGGCAGCTAGGCAAAGCAAAAAGATGAAACAGAACAACCACCGCCACCAGGGACGACGCTTGCGCTTATGTTGCCCGTCCACATGTGGTACGGATGAATCCTGAGATGCCACTTTATTCAAATCCGTCTGTTTTGATGCGCCCATATTAGCCCCACCATGGTTGCGCAATTTATTGTATTTCACTCAAGCTTAGTCGTTTCAAGTCAAAGGCTTGAAAACTATTGACTGCTTTGATGCGATGTTAACAGGGCGATTGTGAAAATGGGAGCCGATTGTTGCAGTGAGGCGAGAGATCCGAGCTGATGAACAGAAGCAAAACACCGGCCTCTGGCCGGTGTTTTAGAATAACTGGGCTACAATCTTACTTGCTGGAGCTCATGCCTTTCAGCTTGGTGCTCAGCTCCTTGCGCTCCTTGGAGAGCTCGGCATTCTTGATGATGTGGTCATCAACCCGCTCTTCATAATCGGCGCGCATGTTAGCGATGATGGCCTGCACATCATCAATGCTCATACCCGGTTTGATGTAATCACTCAGGTTATCGAGCAGCAGCACCCGTTTCTGGTTGTCACGGATCTTCTTCTCGTTGTCGACAATCTCACGCTTGAGCTTGTTCTGGCGACGGGACATGCGCACATATTCCAAGACGTCGTTGAAGGTAGACTTGTTTACTTGTTCCATATCGATACCACTGACTGAAGGTTAATGAAAACAGGTCGGGTTACTCTCATACCAGAAAGGAACTAAAGGCATGGTAGAGGCAAACCCAGAGTGCTCTTTACTCTACCGAGTTATGGTACAGATACAACCCTAATTGCAGGCTGACAGGGGTTCTGATGGATGAGGAAGGACTAAAAAGTGGGAAAGCTACCGATGATGAACGCACGAATTTCAGCCAATAAAAAAG
>NZ_CDCA01000027.1:74200-86968 GCF_000820185.1 Aeromonas tecta | reverse complement strand
GTCGGGGTCGACTTGCTACCCGTGCCGCCAATTTCCAATACGTCGGTCAGATAGATACCCCCCAGCCCCTTGAGTTTGAGGGTACTGGGGTTGGTGCTGGTGCCCAGGGTGACGCTCTCGACCTTGGCGTAGGCCAGGGCCGGAATAGTCTCGGACTTGCCATTCACGGTGCCATGGATTTCAATCTGGTACTTGCCGCTCTTGGCCGGGTTGCCATCCTTGTCCTTGCCATCCCACTCGAAGGCCACGTTGCCCTTCTGGTCACCCTCGATGCCGAACTCCTTGACGACCTGACCGCTCGGATCCTTCACCGTCACCTTGATATTGCTGGCGCCGTCGCCGGTGGCGATCATGCCGGAGATGACCCCATCCTTCTCCAGATAGCCGGTGTTGGAGGGGATCAGCACATTCTGGCCCACCAGCGCCGATGCCTGCAGCGCCTGGCTGGAGGTCATCAGACTGTTGAGGCTGCCCATCTGGGTGGAGAGGCTGCTGATCCCCTCCGAGGTGGACATGGACGTCATCTGGGACAACATCTGGGCGTTGTCCACCGGCTTGAACGGATCCTGATAGGAGAGCTGCATGGTCAGCAGCTTCAGAAAGGAGGCCTGATCGAGCTCCTTCTTCGGGGTTGTGGTATTGGCCGTATTGGTCTGGTTTGCCGATGTCCGGTTGACGCCGAGCAGGCTGTCATAGGTATCTGCCATCTGATCACCGCCTTCCTGTCAGAGCTTGTCGAGCCCCGTATCGAATAAGCCAGCCATGGATGCCTGGCAGGCTGTCATAGAAATTGTTCATCTGCTGCATCACCGCCACCCGTCAGGACTTGCCAAGGCCGAGGGTCTGCTGCAGCATTTTCTTGGCGGCATCGGCGACCTGGACGTTGGTCTGATAGCTGCGCGAGGCGGCGATCATGTCCGCCATCTCTTCCACCATGTTGACGTTGGGCTTGAAGATGAAGCCGTCTTTGTCCGCCATGGGGTGATTGGGGTTGTACTCCTTGAGCAGCGGAGCATCGCTCTCGACGATGCCTTTCACGTTCACCCCGACCGAGGCTTGCTTGTCGGACATGGCCTGATCCAGCTGGGCGGCAAACACTGGCCGCCGGGCGTGGTAAGTTTTTTCCACGCTGGAGCTGACGCTGTCGGCGTTGGCCATGTTGCTGGCGACCGTGTTGAGGCGAACAGACTGCGCACTCATGGCAGAGCCTGCAATGTCAAAGACCTTGAACAAACTCATTACTGTTCTCCTTTCAGTGCCTTGAGCAGGCCGCTTATCTTGCCATTCATGAATTCGAGGGAGGCCTGGTACTCGAGGCTGTTGCGCAGGAACTCGCTGCGCTCCTGCTGCACATCCACGGTATTGCCGTCACCGGTATCGGGCTGCAGCGGGTTGCGGTACTGGGTCGTGCCCGGGGCATCCATCTGCAAGGCGATATGCCGCTCGCTGGTGGTGGCCAGGCCAAAGCCTTGCTGGCTCTGGGCCGATTGCAGTGCCTGGGAGAAATCGATGTCCCTGGCCTTGAAACCCGGGGTATCCGCGTTGGCAATGTTGCTCGATAGCACCTCGGCACGCTTGGCGCGAACGCTCAGCGTGTATTGGTGAATACCGAATGCCTTGTCGAATGAAATTGCCATAGCGCACCTCCTGCTTCACGAATGTTTAGCAAGAGGTGTGCCAAAGAGGGATCAGATGGGGATTATTTGACTTTGTAGACGATGCCGGGGTTGCAGCGGATCATCTCGAACTTGTCGGTGAGGCCGGCCAGGGACTCCGAGGCCCCCAGCATCAGATAGCCGCCAGGATTAAGGCTGCTGGCGAACTGATTAAGGATCTTCGACTTCACCTCGGGCGCAAAGTAGATAAGCACGTTGCGACAGAAGATGATGTCAAACTTGCCGAGCAGGCTATAGCTCTCCAGCAGGTTCAAGGGCCGGAAGCTGGTCAATTTTCTGACACGCTCCGACACCCGCATCTTGTTGTCACCGTGCGGCTCGAAAAACAGCTTCTTGCGCTCGGGTGACAGGCCACGTGCCAGCGCCAGGCTGTCATAGACCCCCTCCTTGCACTGGTTGAGCATGGTGCTGGAGATATCGGTCCCCACTATCTGCACCCCGCCCGGCAAGGTGCCCGGCCGCTTGACCTGCTGCTCCAGCGCTATCATGGCGATGGAGTAAGGCTCCTGCCCGGAAGAGGACGCCGCCGACCAGATCTTGATGGGACGGCCGCTCTTGCCCAGTTCGGGAAAGATCTTGTCACTCAACAACTGGAACGGATAGGAGTCACGAAACCACAGGGTTTCATTGGTGGTCATGGCATCGACCACGGCCATCTTCAGGTCCCGCTCACGCACGTTCATCGCCCGCGTCACCAGTTCAGACAGACTCTCGATACCAAACCGAGTCATCAAGGGCGACAGGCGGCTCTTGACCAGATACTGTTTGTTGTCACCCAGCACTATGCCGCTCTGCAGCGCCAGAAAATTGCTGAATTGTTTGTATAAGTCGTCCGAAAGTGTCTTCATGCAGTTAGTTCTTCTTTATTAGAGAGCGCCTTGTACGGCCTTGGCCAACTCGTCCGGCTGGAATTTGGCAATGAAATTGTTCGCTCCAACTTTCTGCACCATGGCCTGATTGAACACCCCACTGAGAGAAGTGTGCAGGATAACATGCAAGTCCTTGAGATTGGGATTGTTGCGGATCTCGGCGGTGAAGGTGTAACCGTCCATCTCGGGCATCTCGATGTCGGAGATCACCAGCGCAATCTGCTCCTTGATGGGACCCTGCTTGGCCATTTCCAGCAGCATGTTGAGCGCCTCGCGCCCATCCTTGGCCAGCACGCACTGCACCCCGATTGCCTCGAGTGCCCGCTGCACCTGCTTGCGCGCCACCGAGGAGTCGTCGGCAACCAGTACCGGACGCCCATGAGGGTTGCGCTCCACGCTGGCATCCACCAGCTCGGCGCTGACCTCGGTCGAGACCGGCGAGATCTCGTTCAGGATCCGCTCCACGTCCAGGATCTCCACCAGCTCCCCATCCACCTCGGTGACCGCCGTCATGTAGTTGATGCGACCGGCGCCCTTGGGGGGCGGCAGGATGGACTCCCAGTTCATGTTGATGATGCGTTCCACCGAGTGCACCAGGAAGCCCTGGATGGAGCGGTTGTACTCGGAGATGATGATGAAGCACTTGCTCAAGTCCTGGATCGGACGTTTGCCCATCGCCATGCTCAGATCGATCACCGAGATGGTCTGGCCACGAATATGTGCCACCCCGCGCACACTGGAATTCAATTTGGGCATGACGGTCAAGGGAGGGCACTGCAGCACCTCACGCACCTTGAAGACGTTGATGCCAAATCTTTGACGTCCGTTGAGACGAAACAGCAACAATTCCAGCCTGTTTTGTCCCACCAGCTGGGTTCGTTGGTTGACCGAGTCAAGAATACTCGCCATAAACACTCCCTTAAAAAGGCTTGGCACTGATCATGCATATGTTGGTGCATGTAGGTTGACTTGCGTCAGATTATCGCTGTCTCGACAACCGAATTCTGCAGCAAGCATAGTTAAATGCGGTGGTATACGTGAACAACTTATCGGCCGGCAAACGAAAATGATTAGTAGACTTTTCCTCATCTTACTGCCGTTTTGCAGCCTATCTCACGCCATGGCGTCCGAGCTCACCCAATACCTGCAAGAACAGGCGCAGGAGTTCGTGCTCGGCCAGCTGGAGATCCCCCTCGACGCCCGGGCCGAGGTGCTGGCCGCCTCCATCGATGAGCGACTCGCTCTTAGCCACTGCGAGGGGGCACTGACCATCTCGCTGCCAGCCAGGATGGAGATCCGCCGCAACACCACTGTTTACCTCAAATGCGAGGAAGAGAAACCCTGGGATCTCTACCTGCCGGTGCGGGTCAGCATCCAGAAGCCTTATGTTACCGTCGCGACTCCCGTTGCCAAGGGCGACATCCTCAGTGAATCCATGCTGACCCTGGCCTATCAGGATCAGACCCTGATCCGCGGCGATTATCTCAGCGATGCAACCGCCCTCATCGGGGTGCGCAGCAAACGCGAGCTGAAACCGGGCCAGCCCATTCGGCTCACCCAGGTCTGTGTGGTCTGCAAGGGGGATCAAGTCACCCTGAGCGCCGAAAACAGCAGCATGCAGATCAAAACCATGGCCCGAGCCTTGCAAGATGGCAGCTTCGGAGACATGATCAGGCTCGTCAACATTCGCTCAGGCAGACAGGTAGAAGGCAAAGTCAGTGCCGTTGGCTCTGTGGTGGTCACATTTTGATGGTTTTATTAATGCAGCGATTTTTTTTCTAAAGTTCTGACCGCCATCACCGATAAACAGTTAAGCGAACAGTAAGCAGACGAAGGTAAAGCATATGGCTATCAACAATATCAACAACTTGGCAAACAACCGGTTGCAAAATACGGCGACTGGCCAGGGTGCAAATACCAAATCCACGACGTCGACCGAAGGCAACCGTGCGACAACCGTCAAGACTGACTCTGTCTCCTTGACCAGTGAGGCGCAGCAATTGCAACAGATGCAGAAAACCCTCAACACCGTCTCTACCGGCAACGAAAGCCGTATCGAGAGCCTGAAGAAGGCCGTGGCCAGCGGGGAATACAAGGTCGACAGCGAAGCCGTGGCCAAGAAGATGTTCAGTTTTGAAGCCGACTTGGACAAACGGTTAGGATGATGGACCTGCCTTCGCTGCTGCACGCCCAAGACGAATACCTCTCCCAGATGCAAGACCTGCTGGCAGAGGAGTTTGACCTGCTCAAACAACATCAGGCCCTGGCGTTGCCCGCGCTGGCCGAACGCAAGCAGCAACTGCTTGCCACCATAGAGTCGCTGGACAAGAGCCTGGCCGGGTTGCCCGATCTGCAACAACGGCTCATCGCCTTCCCCGCCCAGCTGCAGGCCCTACAAACCAAGCTGGATGCCTGTCAGGAGCAAAATGACCTCAATGGTCGCCTGCTCGAGCTCAGCATCATCTCCAACCGCCGCCTGGCGAGCTTTCTCAGCAAGATGCGAGACAGAAACTCGATGACCTATGACGCCAAAGGCAATACCCGCTCCGGCACCCGCTCCCTGGGCATCAAGGCCTAATCGCTTCTCCCCTGTTTACCCGTTCACAACACCAGCCTCATCAGTTCGGCGCCGTCGCTGCAGCCGTGAATACGCATGACCCCATCCTCGTAGCAGCCATAGCTTGCCGCCAGCTCTCCTCTCGGAAAACAGATGGAGCCCGGGTTCACCAGCACTAGCTCCCCTTCCCGCTCTAGCACGGGCAGATGGGTGTGGCCGCTGATAAACAGGCTGCCCGCTGGCAGAGGCACCTCATCGGGGCGATAGAGATGACCGTGGCTGACAAACCAGCGCCGCCCGTCCACCAATAGCTGGTTGTAGGGCGCGGTGATGGGGAAACGCAGCAACATCTGGTCCACTTCCGAATCACAGTTACCTCGCACCGCCATGATGTGGGGAGCCAGTGTATTAAACCGCTCAGCCACGGCCGCAGGCGCATAACCCTCTGGTACCGGATTGCGCGGGCCGTGATTGAGCAGATCCCCCAGCAGCAGGTAGTGATCCGGCTGCCAGGGTTCGAGCCGCGCCAGCACCCGCTCCAAGGCACTGAGGCTGCCGTGTATGTCGGAGATAATGGCAATCTTCATCTCGCACTCCTCATGGCTGGCTGAAATAGAGATCCTTGGTGGCGATCGCCCCCTTGAGGTTGCGGCTTGGCAGGCCGCGCAGGCTGGGATCCACCAGTCGCATCTGGTTGTAGTGATAGACCGGAATGGCGGGCATCTCCTCCATCAGCAGCCGCTCGGCCTGATGGTAGAAGCCGCTGCGGGCGCTACCATCCAGGGTGTCCGCGGCCTGCTGCAGCAGGGCGTCGAAGGCGGGATTGCAGTAACCGCTCTCGTTTTGGGGATCCTGGCAGCGGAAACTGTTGAGCATGGATGACGGCTCAACATAATCACCAAATAAAAACGATCTAGCTAGCATAAAATCTCCGCTGTCTTTCGCTACCTGATAGGCGTTCCACTCCATGTTGTTGAGCTCCACCGCCACTCCCAGCGGCTTCCACATGGCCGCCACCGCCAGCGCCAGCTTCTTGTGATTCTCCGAGGTGTTGTAGGTAAGGGTCAGCTTGAGAGGGTGGGCGCTGTTGTAACCGGCCTCGGCCAGCAAGGCCGCCGCCTTCGCCAGCCGGGTCGGCTGATCCTGCAACGACCAATCCGCGGGGAGCGCCTCATAACCCGGCATGGCGGGCAGCAGGGACCAGGCGGACTGCTCGCCCTGGCCACTGACCTTCTCGGTCAGCAGGTGGCGATCGATGGCCATGGAGAGCGCCTGGCGCACCCGCACGTCCTGCAGCTCGGGGCGACGCAGGTTGAAGGTGTAGAGATAGGTGCCGAGCAGCGGCAGGCCCCAGATCCGCTCCGGAGTCTCCTGCTTGATCTTCTGGTAGTACTCCAGCGCCACCTTGTTGGTGAGCTGGATCTCACCGGCCTCGTAGCGCAGCCGCTCCGCATGCTGGGAGGCGAGCGGCAGGTAGGTGACCCGCTGGATACGGGTATGGGCATCGTCCCAGTACTGGGCGTTGCGCTCCGCCTCGATGCGCTCGTTCGGTACCCAGTTCACCAGCTTGTAGGCACCGTTGCTGACCAGCTTGCCGGGCTGGGTCCACTGTTTGCCAAATTTGGCCACCGCCTCGGCGTTGACCGGCACGAAGGGGCGCTGGCTGATGAGCTGCAAGAAATAGGGCACCGGCCGCTCCAGGGTCACCTTGAGGATCTGATCGCTCTCGGCCACCACCCCAAGGGCATTGAGATCGAGCGCCCCGGCATAGATGGATTGGGCATTGTTGATGCCGGTGGCCAGCAATAAACCGGCGGAGGGAGACGCCAGCGCCGGATCCAGCAGCCGCTGCCAGGCGTAGACAAAGTCCTGCGCCCGCAGTGGCTCGCCGTTTGACCATTTCAGCTGAGGCCGCAGGAAGAAGCGCCACACCAGGCCGTCGTCACTGGTCTCCCAGCGCTGGGCCTGAGCCGGCACTATCTTGCCCTGACCATCTTCGCTCACCAGCCCCTCGAACAGGTCCACCAGCACCACCTCCCCCGGGAAGCCTGTGCGGATCTGGGCCGGATCTAGGGATTCTGGCTCGGCCCCGTTGCCCTTGACCAGGGTCTGCCTGTCCGACAGCGCAGGTTGCTGCACCACGGTCGTCGCCTGCAAGGGCGGCGCCAGCATCAGGCCCAGCAGCAGAGGGGAGAGCCAGCGACGGGCGGGACGGGGGGTAAAACGGTAAACCATGACAAACCTCATTTCATTCTTTGACTGCAAACAAGGGAAGGCCGGCGGCGCGCCTGAATAAAGAATGCATGATACCGCGCTTGTTATCCCCGAAGACGGCCCGTATTGTATCGGGCTTGCCCGGCAGATGGAGTCTTTTGGGCTATTTTTTCACAAGTTTTTTTATGACGCCCGCCTGGCGCGTCTTGCTCACCACATTTTCAGGGATCTTTTATGGGGTACGAGTGGCTGGCGCTGGCAGCAGCCAGTTTATGGGCGATCGCCGCCCTGATTTCCGTCAAACCGGCCCGCCATCTGGGGGCCTTCGCCTACAGCCGCTGGCGGATGTTTCTGGTCAGCCTGATGCTGGGCAGTGTCAGCCTGGTCACCGGTGGCTGGCAGAGCCTCACCGAGAGCGCCCTGCCGCTGCTGGCCCTGTCCGGGCTCATCGGCATCTTCGTCGGCGACACCGCCCTGTTCGCCTGCATGAACCGGCTGGGCCCTCGCCGTAGCGGCCTGCTGTTCTCCTGCCATGCGCTCTTCTCCGCCCTGCTCGGGCTCTGGCTATTTGGCGAGCAGCTCGGCGGCTGGCGGCTGGTGGGGGCTTTGCTGGTACTGGCCGGGGTCATGCTCGCCATCCTGTTCGGACGGCGCGGCAATCCGCAGCAATCTTCGCAACACAACGAATGGGAACAGGTACGCGGCCACCTGGCCATCGGCATCGCGCTCGGCCTGACCGCGGCCCTGTGCCAGAGCCTCGGCGCCATCATCGCCAAGCCGGTGATGATGAGTGGCAACGTGGACGCCGTGAGTGCCTCCGGTATCCGCATGGGCAGCGCCCTGCTGGCCCACTGTGCCTTGCGGCTGCTGCGGGTGCCGCTCGCCATGCCCCACAACCCCATCAACCGGCAGGTGCTCGGCATGATCGGCATCAACGGCTTCCTGGCGATGGCGCTCGGGATGACGCTTATTCTGGTGGCCCTGCGTCAGGGCGACGTGGGCATGGTGGCCATTCTCTCCTCCACCACCCCGGTCATACTGCTGCCCCTGCTGTGGTGGCACTCAGGGATGCGCCCCGCCCTGCCCGCCTGGGCCGGTGCCCTGCTGGCGACCCTGGGCACGGCCCTGGTACTCGGGGCCGGCTAGACAGCGTCAGGTCACCCTTGGCGTGAAGAACGGGCAGCTCGGTCCAACCGAGCTTGCCCCTTCTCCCCAGCCCTTCACCCAAAAGGAAAAGGGCGCCAAGCGCCCTTTTGCCACAGAGTGACCAGCATCAGAACTGGGCTATCTCTTCGGCGGTCAGTTCACGGTATTCGCCCGGCGCCAGCTCTTCATCCAGCACCAACGCGCCAATCTGCTCCCGATGCAGCCTGACCACCTTGTTGCCGATGGCGGCAAACATCCGCTTCACCTGATGATACTTGCCCTCGTGAATGGTCAGGCGCGCCTCGCACTCCCCCAGCAACTCGAGCTGGGCAGGACGCGTCTTGTCGTCCTCGTTGCGCAGGAAGACCCCATCGGCAAACAGCGAGATAGTATCCGAGCTCACGGGATCCGCCAGCCAGACATGATAGGTCTTGGCGCACTCGTGGCGGGGGGAGGTGATGCGGTGCGACCACTTGCCGTCGTCGGTGATCAGCACCAGGCCGGTGGTATCGAGATCGAGCCGGCCCACCACGTGCAACTTGCCCATGGCGGGTTCGTCGAGCAGCTGGAACACGGTGGCATGATCCGGATCTTCGTTGGAGCAGACGTAACCTTCCGGCTTGTGCAGCATGAAGTAACGATTGCGGGTATCGAGCGTGAGCGTGACACCGTCGAATTCGATCTGGCTCTGCTCATTGATATGGAAAGCAGGCTGCTTGACCAGGATCCCGTCCACCATCACCTCACCCTGGCGGATCAGTCTGCCCGCCTGGGAACGAGTCAAATCGGAACAATCACAAAGAAACTTATCGAGCCGCATGCACAACCTCAGAGTCCATCAATAAAGGGGCGTCATTATATCGGCCAAGGCCGACAACACCAGCACTAAGCGGGGATGCAGGCCGTATGTCGCCATGACGCAACCCATGGCCGGTGTTAGACTGCAGACCGAGGGCCCACGTTACGCATAATAATAATCTCAGGACGCCGTATGAAGTCGAACTCGCCTCATCCCGTTATCCCCGTCAATCAGCTGCAACTCGGCATGTATGTCATTGCCATCACCAGTCAGACCGGCACCATGGAAATTGCCCAGATGGGGCTGGTCACCAATCGCAAACAGATAGACTCCCTGATCCGGCGTGGCGTCAGCACGGTGCGGGTGGATCTCGCCCGCAGCAAGCTGGCGGGTATCGAGCAGCTCATCACCCCCGACCCCCTCTCCCCCAACGCCCAACGCCCGAGCGGCAACAGCGCCAGCGGCGAGGGCCGCGAGCTCAAGATCCGCCGCCTGTATCAGGAGGCCCGCGAGCTGCAAGGCAAGTTTATCCGCCAGCTCAAAGCAGGGGAGCCTATCGACATCACCCCGCTGGCCGCGGTGGCCGAGGAGATGGTGGACACCATGTTCAGCCACGGCGATGCCATGCTCTGCCTCGCCCGGATCCGCGCCAAGGATGCCTACCTGATGGAGCACTCCATGAACGTGGCCATCCTGCTCGCCAACTTTGGCCGCTACCTGGGGCTGGAGCGCAGTGTGCTCAAGGAGCTCACCCTGGGCGGCCTGCTGCACGACGTCGGCAAGATCATGACTCCGGACGAGGTGCTCAACAAGCCGGGCAAGCTGACCGACGAGGAGTTTGGCGTGATGCGCCTGCACGTGGTGCACAGTCACGACATCCTGCTGGCCACCGCCGGCATCACCCCCACCATGCTGGAGGTAGCCGCCAATCACCACGAGCGACTCGACGGCAGTGGCTATCCCCGCCACCTGAAGGGGGTAGAGCTCTCCCTCTACACCCGCATGAGCGGTATCGTAGATGTCTATGATGCGGTGACGGCGGACAGGGTCTACAAGCAGGGGATGCAGCCGACCCAGGCCTTCCGGATCCTGCTAAAGGGGGCCGATCACCACTTCGATCGGGAGCTGGTGACCCGTTTCATCAAGTGCATGGGGGTCTATCCGGTCGGCACCCTGGTGCGGCTCTCCAACCAGCGACTCGCCATCGTCATGCAGCGCAATGCCCAGGAGCCGCTCAAACCGGTGGTCAAGGTGATCTATCACGCCGGCCAGCGTCACTACCTCGAGGTGCAGTGGCTGGATCTCGCCAAGAGCGGGGTACAGGAGACCATCGAGTGCACCGTCGATCCCAAGGAATTTGGCATCAACCTCGCCCATTTCGTCTAGCGACTCGGGGCTTGGCTTAGGAGGTGGGGGGCTGCTCGCGGCAATAGCGGATAAGAAACTCCTCATCCAGCGGCGACAGATCGAAACGCACACTGGCTTCCTCGATAGAGCGCAGATCGTGCTGATGGTGCTCGCCCAACCAGCGTATTGCGCGGCGCAAGTCTTCGCCGTGGGGCAGCAAGGAGTGATCGCTCATGGGTTAGCTCCGACCAAGGGGCCCGGGATGCCGGGCCCTCCTCCACAGTCTAGCGTCCCCTCTCCCACCCGGCCTTAGCCGAAGGCCCGTTGCCAATCCTGGTCGAACTTGATCAACGCCGCATCCACCGCTGGCACACTCAGCATCTGCTCGGCCACATCCAGCGGCAGGGTAATGGACTGGCAACCTGCCAACAGGCAGTCCAGCGCCTGGCGCGGGGTGCGAAACGAGGCGGCCAGCACCTTGCTACCCGGCACATGCAGCGCCAGCAACTGTTGCAACTCCTGTACGGTGGCGATGCCATCTCCCCCCTGGGCATCGAGCCGATTGACATAGGGTGCCACGTAGTCGGCGCCGGCCAGCGCCGCCAGCCAACCCTGCAACGGGGTATAGACGGCGGTGCCCAGGGTCGGCACCCCATTGGCCGAGAGCGTCTTGATGGCCGCCAGCCCCTCGCCGCACACCGGGATCTTGACCACCAGATCCGGGTCCAGCTCCCGCAGGGCGAATGCCTCGCGCACCATTTCAATCTCGGTTTTGGCCATCACCTGAGCGAACAGCCGCGCCTTGGGCCCCAACACCTCCCGCAGGGCAGGCAACAGGCTGGCCAAGGGCTGGCCCCCCGCCGCCGTGATGCTCGGGTTGGTGGTGACCCCCGCCAACGGCAGGATCCGTGACCAGCGACGTACCGCGGCCACATCGGCCGTATCGAGATAAAGCTCCATCTCTGACTCCTTAATGGGATGTTCAAGCTGCCCCATTCTAGCGCCGACCCATCTATTGATTTATTGATCAACATCAAATCAACTTACGAACGAAAGCAAATAGAATGACATTCAAAGGCGAGGCGCGGCGTTTTTGATCTGCCCCCCCGCCAGAGGCAACCCCTGTTCAACCCGAGCATGATGAAGAGGCCGTATGATATTCGACCTGCAACGTTACTCCACTCACGACGGCCCCGGCATCCGCACCCTGGTGTTTCTCAAGGGTTGCTCGCTCGCCTGCCGCTGGTGTCAGAATCCGGAGAGCCGCTCCCCCAAGCCGGAGCTGTTGTTCGACCCCAGGCTCTGTCTCGCGGGTTGCGATCTCTGCCAGCGCACCTGCCCAGCCGCCATCCACCGCCAGGATGACCACCTGCATCTCGATCGCTCCCGCCTCAGCCGAGGCGATCTGCAGTCATTGCGGGAGCTCTGCCCAAGCGAGGCACTCACGGTCTGTGGCGAGGAACAAACGCTGGATGAGCTGATGAGCAGCATCTTGCGGGACCGCGCCTTCTTCGAGCGCAGCGGCGGCGGGGTAACCCTCTCCGGCGGTGAGCCCTTCATGCAACCAGCGCTTGCCGCAGAGCTGCTGGCGCGCTGCAAGGCAGAAGGACTGCACACCGCGGTGGAGACTTGCCTGCACGTGCCCTGGCAGCAGATAGCGCCGAGCCTCCCTCACCTCGATCTGGTGCTGGCGGACTTGAAACACGTCGATGAGCAGCGCTTCTTCGACTGGACCCACGGCAAGGCGGGTCTGGTACTGGCGAACCTAAGGCGCCTCGCCGAACAGGGCATCCCCCTGCAGATCCGGGTGCCGCTCATCCCCGGCTTCAACGCGGACGAGGATTCCATCAAGGCCATCATCGAGACCGCCGCCAGCCTGAAGGGGGTGGAGGAAATCCACTTCCTGCCCTATCACACCCTCGGCATGGGCAAGTACGCCCTGCTGGGACTGCCCTACGAGGCGCCGGACCGGCCCCTCGATGACCCGGATTTGCTCAACTTTGCCCATACCTGTGCCCAACGTCAGGGGCTGACCCCTGTGACCCGAGGATAAGATCATGACCCAGCTCGACTTGAATACCCTCAGCCCCCGGATCCACGCCCACAAGGAGAGCCTGATCCACATCATCCAGCCGCCGGTCTGTACCGAGCGGGCCCGCC
>NZ_CDCA01000027.1:0-73982 GCF_000820185.1 Aeromonas tecta | reverse complement strand
GTACCGAGCGGGCCCGCCACTACACAGAGGCCTATCAGGCCCACCTCGCCCGCCCCCTTCCGGTACGCCGCGCCTTGGCGCTGGCTCATCACCTGAAGGAGCGCACCATCTGGATCAAGCACGACGAGCTTATCGTCGGCAACCAGGCGAGCCAGGTGCGCGGTGCGCCGCTGTTCCCCGAATACACCGTGGGCTGGATTGAGAAGGAGATAGACGAGCTGGGGGACAGGCCAGGCGCCGGCTTCGCGGTGAGCGAGGCCGACAAGCAAGCCATTCATGCACTCACCCCCTTCTGGCGCGGCCAGACGGTGCAGGATCGCTGCCTTGGCATGTTCACCGATGAGCAAAAAGCGCTGCTGGAGAGCGGCATCATCAAGGCCGAGGGCAACATGACCTCGGGGGATGCCCACCTCGCGGTCAACTTCGACGAGCTGCTCGGCAAGGGGCTGGGAGGTCTGCAGACTCGCGTGAGCGAGCGCCGTGGCCGGCTCGATCTCGCCGACTGGGCAGATCTGCAAAGAGAGCAGTTCCTGCAAGGGGTCGCCATAACCCTTGAAGCAGTCAGCGAGCACATCGAGCGCTACGGCGCCCTGGCTCGCGAGATGGCGGGAAGCGATCCCAGACCGGAGCGCCGCACCGAGCTGCTGCAGATCGCCGCCAACTGCGCTCACATCGCCCACCAGCCGCCAGAGACCTTCTGGCAGGCGCTGCAGCTGTGCTATTTCATCCAGCTCATCTTGCAGATCGAATCCAACGGCCACTCGGTGTCGTTTGGCCGCATGGACCAATACCTCTATCCCTGGTACCGCCGGGAGGTAGAGCTGTCAGAATCCCTGCCCCGAGAGCGTGCCATCGAGCTGCTGCAATCCTGCTGGCTGAAACTGCTGGAGGTAAACAAGATCCGCTCCGGTACCCACTCCAAGGCCTCCGCCGGCAGCCCGCTGTATCAAAACGTCACCATCGGCGGCCAGAACTGGCGCAATGGCCAGGCCCATGACGCGGTCAACGGCCTCTCCTACGCCATCCTGGAATCCTGCGGCCAGTTGCGCTCGACCCAGCCCAACCTCTCGGTGCGCTACCACGCGGGCATGAGCGAGGACTTCCTCGATGCCTGCATCCAGGTGATCCGCTGCGGCTTTGGCATGCCCGCCTTCAACAACGACGAGATCGTCATCCCCGAGTTCATCAAGCTCGGGGTGAGCGTGGAGGATGCCCACCACTACGCCGCCATCGGTTGCATCGAGACAGCCGTGCCCGGCAAGTGGGGTTATCGCTGCACCGGCATGAGCTTCATCAACTTCGCCCGCATCCTGCTGGCGGCGCTGGACGGCGGCCGCGACGCCACCACAGGCCAGGTGTTCCTGCCCCAGTATCAAGCCCTGCGGGACGGCAATTTCGGCTCCTTTGAAGAGGTGATGGCAAGCTGGGACGAGCAGGTACGTTACTTCACCCGCAAGTCCATCGAGATCGACTGCGTGGTGGATACGGTGCTGGAGAGTCAAGCCCACGACATTCTCTGCAGCACACTGGTGGATGACTGCATCGAGCGCGGCAAGACCATCAAGCAGGGCGGCGCCGTCTATGACTGGGTCTCCGGCCTGCAGGTGGGCATCGCGAATCTCGGCAACAGCCTGGCGGCCATCAAACAGCTGGTGTTCGAGCAGGGCAAGGTCGATCAGGCGGTCCTGGCCGAGGCCCTGGAGCAGGACTTCGCCGGGCTGAATGGCGAGCTGCTGCGCCAGCGCCTCACCAATGCGGCGCCGAAATACGGTAATGATCAGGACGAGGTGGATCTGCTGCTGGTGCGCGCCTACCAGAGCTATATCGATGAGCTCAAGGGACTGCATAACACCCGTTTCGGCCGTGGCCCCATTGGCGGCACCTACTACGCTGGGACTTCGTCCATCTCCGCCAACGTGCCCTTTGGCGCGGCCACCATGGCGACCCCGGATGGCCGCCATGCCAGAACGCCGCTGGCGGAGGGGGCAAGCCCGGCCTCGGGCTCGGACAGACTGGGGCCGACCGCGGTGTTCAACTCCCTTGGCAAGCTGCCCACCGCGGCCATCCTCGGCGGCGTGCTGCTCAACCAGAAGCTGAACCCGGCCAGCCTCGAAAACGAGCGGGATAAGGCCAAGCTGATGAGCCTGCTGCGCACCTTCTTCGAGGTGCACAAGGGTTGGCACGTGCAATACAACATCGTCTCTCGCGAGACCCTGCTGGCGGCCAAGGCCGAGCCAGCCAAGTACCGGGATCTGGTGGTGCGGGTGGCGGGTTATTCCGCCTTCTTCACCGCCCTGTCACCGGATGCCCAGGACGACATCATAGCCCGCACCGAACACAGCCTCTGAACGCCGGGCCACGGTGAGTGAAAATGCACATTATTGAGCGTTTTCACCGTCTTATCGCTGCTGGCACAAGATGCTATCATCCCCCCATCGAGCTCAGTCTCTGACGGGTACCTTCATGGCGGCCTCGGCCGCCATGCCATTTCATCGTTCGCATCGAGTCCTTGCCATGAATCTACGCCGCCAACAGATCCTCACCCTGGTCCATCAGGCTCACAAGATGAGCGTGAGTGAACTCGCCCAACACACGGGCGTCTCCGAGGTGACGGTGCGTAACGACCTCACCGCGCTGGAAAAGCAGGGGTTGCTCAAACGGGTGCACGGCTCGGCCATGGCGCTGGACAGCGACGATCCCGACGCCCGCATGAACATCAACTACCTGCTCAAAGAGCGGCTCGCCGAGCGGGCAGCCCAACTGGTGGAAGATGGCGAGACGGTGTTTATCGAGGGAGGCAGCGCCAACGCCCTGCTGGCCCGCCACCTGGCTCTGCACAAGCGGGTGACCATCATCACCATCAGCAGCTTCATCGCCCATCTGCTCAAAGACACCCAGACCCAGGTCGTGCTGCTCGGGGGGCTCTATCAGCAGCAGAGCGAGAGCGTGGTGGGGCCCCTCACCCGCCTCTGCATCGAGCAAGTGCACTTCTCCAAGGCCTTCATCGGGGTCGATGGTTTTCACCCCGACACCGGCTTCACCGGCCGGGACATGATGCGGGCCGACGTGGTCAACAGCGTGCTGGCCAAGGGGGTGACCAACATCGTCATCACCGACAGCAGCAAGTTTGGCGCCATCCACCCCAGCCCCCTTGGCACGCCGGGGCAGATCGGTGTGCTGGTCACCGATGACGCCTTGCCTGCGGCCATGCGCAGCGCCCTCGAAGCCCGTGGGGTGACCCTGCACTGCGTCGCCGCCTGAGCGCCTCTGCGGCGCCATATGGCCGCATATCCATTACACATCGCGGGTTGACGCCCCTCACCCCTTAGCGGTTATGCTCGAGTCTCTGCCCGTGCGCCGGCACCGTCCGGCGCCTTCTCTTATCAAGCCGTGCAGGCAAACAAGGACGAATAATGCAAGCCAAGGACAAGTGTCTGGCCGCCCTGGTCATCCTCTGCTGGGGACTCAACTTCGTGGTGATCAAGTGGGGGCTGGAGGGGATCCCGCCCCTGCTGCTGGGGGCGCTGCGCTTCATCGGGGTGGTATTCCCCGCCATCTTGCTGGTGCCCAGACCCGCCATGCCCTGGCGTTGGTTGCTGGCCTATGGTGGCGCCATCAGCCTTGGGCAGTTTGCCTTCCTGTTCAGCGCCATGAAATTTGGCATGCCGGCGGGCATGGCCTCGCTGGTGCTGCAATCCCAGGTACTGTTCACCCTGCTGTTCGCCATGATCTGGCTCGGGGAGCGCTGGCAGACCCATCACTGGGTGGCCCTGCCCCTGGCGGGCGCCGGCCTCTATCTGATTGCCGCCAACGGCGAGGGCAATCTCACCCTGCTCGGCTTCGTGCTGACTTTGTGCGCCTCCGCCTGCTGGGGTCTTGGCAACGTCATCAATCGCCAGATCGGCCTGCGCTATCAGACCAGCTTACCGAGCCTCATCGCCTGGGGTGGCCTGGTGCCCATACTGCCGTTCCTCGCGCTCTCCTGGCTGTTCGAAGGACCGGAGCGCATCACAGAGAGCCTGCTGCACTTCAGCTGGCAGGGGCTGCTGTGCGTGCTCTATCTCTCCCTGGTCGCCACCTGGCTCGGTTACGGCCTGTGGGGACGGCTGCTGATGCGCTACCCGGTGGCCCAGGTGGCGCCGCTCTCCCTGCTGGTGCCCTGTGTCGGCATGGTGACGGCGGCCCTGTTGCTGGATGAACACCCCAACGCCTTGCAGTGGCTAGGCTCTGGCCTGGTGCTGCTCGGCTTCGTGGTGCATCTGCTGGGAGGGCGCATGAAACTGTTCAAACCTCAGGCGGAACTTTGAGGCATTGACCAAGCGAGGGAAACTTCCCATGATTGAAATAGGCCCTGATGGGCCTGTTATCGTTGAACTTCGGCAGGACGCCCATCATCAGGAGAGCAAGGATATGCTGCACCCTTCGTCACCGACCATGTCACTGTTTCCACGCGCAATACCATTCACTGCATTGGTGGTCCCACTATTTTTTAGCACGTTAAGCTGGTGCGCTGCCTTGCCGGCAGATCTTGTGTGGGAGAGCAACGACACCGACCCAGTCTATGCCGATCCCGCCGCCCAGCGTGGTGGCACCTTCCACGACTTCATGGCAAGTTTCCCGCTCACCTTGCGCAAATACGGACCGGACTCCAACGGCGGCTTCGCGGGTTACATCAGGGAAACCAGCCTGCCGCTGCTTGCCACCCACCCCCTCACCGGCAATCCCATGCCCATGCTGGCCAACCAGTGGGCATTTGGCGCCGATCACAAGACCCTCTACTTCAAGATCAACCCCAAGGCACGCTGGTCGGACGGCCAGCCCGTCACCGCCGACGACTGGCTGTTTACCTTGAAGATGATGCGCAGCAAAGAGATAAACGACCCCTGGTACAACAACTACTACAGCACCCAAATCCAGGATGTCACCAAGTTCGACGACCACACCCTCTCCATCAGCAGTGGCAATGAGAAGAGCCGGCAAGACTTGCTGCAATCCCTCCCCTTTTCTCCCGAGCCGAGCCACGCCATCACGCTCAGCGGCGACTGGGTCAAGGAGTACAACTGGAAGATCCTGCCGGTGACTGGCGCCTATCGACTCAGTGAGGTCAAGAAGGGCAAGAGTGTCAGCTTCGAGCGGGTCAAGGACTGGTGGGGCAATGACGAGCGCTACTTCCAGCACCGCTTCAACCCGGACCGGATCGAGATCAAGGTGCTGCGGGATCAGAACATCGCCTGGCAGCACTTCCTGCGCGGCGAGCTCGATACCTTCGGGCTGGTCATGCCCAACTGGTGGCACGACAAGACCAAGACCGCCGAATTCGAGAAGGGTTACATCGACCGGCTCTGGTTCTATACCCAGACGCCGCAGTCGCCGATGGGGCTCTATCTCAACACCGCAGACCCGCTGCTCAAAGACCTCAATGTACGGCTCGGCATCCAGTATTCACTGGCCATCGACAAGATGATCGCGACCTTGCTGCGCGGAGACTACCAGCGCCTCAACAGTTATGGTTCGGGCCAGGGCGCCTTCACCAACACCGACATCAAGGCGCGCCCCTTCGATCCCAAGCTGGCACGCGACTACTTCGCCAAGGCGGGCTTCACCAAGACCGGGCCGGATGGCGTGCTGCAAAACGACAAGGGGCAACCCCTCTCCCTCAGCATCACCTACACCACCGCGGAGCACGCCCAGCGCCTGACCCTGCTGCGGGAAGAGGCGAAGAAGGCGGGTCTTAACCTGGAGCTGAACCTGATGGATGCCTCCGCCGGCTTTAAATCCATGCTGGAGAAGAAACACCAGAGTGCCTGGATGGGCTGGAGCACCGGCCGCTACCCCGCCTACTGGGAGCACTTTCACAAGGTCAACGCCAACAAGCCGCAGACCAACAACATCATGAATATCGATGACGACGCCATCTCCGCCCTGGTGGAGCAGTACGACAAGGCGTTCGACTTTGCCAAGAAGGCCGAGCTGTCACGCCAGATCCAGCAGCGACTGTTTGATCTGGCCAGCTTCGTGCCCGCCTATCAGGTGCCCTATACCCGGGCCGGTGCCTGGCGCTGGATAAAACTGCCCAAGATACCGGCGACGCCCCAGAGCGATCTGCTGTACTGGCCGCTCGACGGTGCCAATTCGGACTACAGCTTTGGCGGCCTGTTCTGGATTGACGAGAAGGTAAAGCAGGAGACGCAAGCCGCCATCAAGAGCGGTCAGACCTTCCCCCCCGTGACGGTGGTCGATACTCGCTATCAACAGCCTTGATGGTGCTGTAGCTGAAATAGAAGACCCCGCACTGTTATTGCCGAGGTCGGCTTGCTACACAATCCGGGAAGCCCAAAACAAAAGACCCCGCTCTATAGCGGGGTCTTTTCATGGCGAGCAGGAGCGAGGGAATTAACCGCGCTTGGCCTGCTTCTGAGCGATGGCGTCGGCCACGTCGGCCGGCTCCAGCACAATGCCTTCCTGATCCGGAGTCGGGAATACGGCGACGCAGAGCTCATCTTGCTCCATGCCATCGACCCAACGCTCCAGCCACACCTTGAGGGTGATGGATTGCGGCTTGCAATCGGCCCACTCGCCTTCGGCCCACGCCTTGGCGTATTCCGGGTGTGGCCAGACCGGGATGCAGTCTTCATCTTCGGTGGTCAGCATCATGACGCCGTGTTCATCGGTCAGGACAAACAGCTCTTCGTGCTCGACCAGCTTGCTGATGAAGTGATCAAAGCGGTAGTCGGCGTTCAGTTGCAGCGCTGCGTTGCGCTCGGTGTCGCTAAGTTCATAGCTCATCGGTCAAGTCTCTCATTCAATAAAGGGCGATATGTTCACATCTTGCCGGCGGCTTGTCCAGCATGAGCATGGGGACAACCACCGGAATGGCTCAGCCCAGCGTCGGGGTGACCAGGGTGATGTCTGGGGTTTCGGTAAAACGCTGGCGCAGCCAGTAGGCAGACTCCACCTCCACGAAACAGAGCTGGTCCCGACCCGCCTGCACGCCTTGCATGATCTGTTCGAACCTGGCCTGCTGCTGCTGCTTCCAGGCGGCAGCCAACTTGGCGCCATGGGCTTCATCCACCACCTCACGACGCAACTCGAACAGGTTATCGGTGATCGGGCTGTTAATCTTGGCCGGGCTGTGCCAATACATCAGCAGGTTATCCAGCATTTCCTCATCGTAACTCGCCAGCGCATCGAGTTCGGGTGTATCCCCTCCGTCGCTGGCCGCAAAGTCACACCACCCCGCCGTGAGCGGTGCCAGCACCTGTGCACGCCCGCCTTTGTCATGCTGGCGCAAGGCGGTGACATCCGCTCCCTTGATGGCCGGCAACCAGAGATCCCCTTGATGCGCATCGAGCAGGGGTAACAGCAAGGAGGAGGCATAGACAGGAAAACGGGGGCCGAGAGAGTGCAGCAGAGATACCAGTGTGACTGTGATCATGAGAGACGCCTTGAGCTGGAAGAGCGGGGACCATGCCTGGTCAGAACGACAAAAGTGAGACTATCCTATCACGTTTAGCAAGGCGCGAGCTGACCCGTCCATCTTGCCGGAGCTGTGTCTGCGGCCAAAAAAACAGCGTTCGCACCACCTTGGCCCGAACAAAGCCCAATACTTTGAGCCAGCGCCCACTAAAGTAAAATCGGGAATGCTAGTTTGCATACATCTTTCGCGTAAGGAGTGCATCCATGAGTGGGATCGACCAGGTTTCTGACGGTTTTGTGAATGAGCTGAAAATACTGGCATGCTTTGATCCGGCCAACATGAGTCAGGGGATCAAGTTACGCAGCGACATGTCTGATGAGCTGTGCCAGGCGGCAGAGCGCCTGCATCAGCGCGGTCTGATCAGTGCCACCGATGGCGGCTATCTGACCCCTTTCGGCATGACCATGCTCGAACATCTTCAACATCTGCTGGTGGCACTCAAACAGAGCTAATTTCTTGCGGTGCCCAGAGTGAAAAGTTGAGTAACTCCCAGCGCTTCCCCTGCCGCAGCAGACAAGCAAACAACAAAGGACCTTCGGGTCCTTTTACCTTGCCATCCACCAGCCACTCTCCCGCCCGCTTTGGCACCGACAGTGCTTTGATTTCATCAGGCAGATCCGTCTTCCCCAACCGTACCTCTATGAACTGCTGGCATACCGTAATGGCATCCTGAGCCACAGGGCTGGGTGCTGGGGATTGTGCAAGGCTGGACAGTGCAACGGTCAACAAGAGTGATGAAAGCATGGTGGTCGTCAGAGGAAAACATGGCTTAATAATATGGCACAAAACAAAAAGCCGTGGCACCAGAGGTACCACGGCTTTCTTAAATTCTGTAAGAATTACAGAGCAGTTACGTTCTCAGCCTGCGGGCCTTTCTGACCTTGGGTCACGGAGAACTGTACGCGCTGGCCTTCAGCCAGGGTACGGAAGCCGTTACCGCTGATAGCGCTGAAGTGAACGAAAACGTCCGGGCCGTTTTCTTGCTGGATGAAGCCAAAACCTTTGGTTTCGTTGAAAAACTTAACGGTACCGGTGATCATGTTAGACATATCTTTAACCTGTATTCAAAAAATTACTTATGCTTTTCAGCGGATAAAGCTCAAAACCGGGATTAACTCATGAGCAACGTAAAAGGATGTAAAACATCATATTCATTGACACAACTAAGCCCTTTCAAGCTGGTTTAGATTATACGTGCCTTTGTCGATTACGCAATCAAATTTGCACCCTGCCAAGGGCAGGGTGCACACGCTTATACCTCCGCCGCTTCCAGTGCCTGAACCAGGGCTTTGAGAAAGCGCGCCGCCTCCCCGCCGGTGCAGGCGCGATGGTCAAAGGTCATCGACAATGGCAGGGCCCGAACCGGCCGCGCCTCCCCGTGGATGAACACCACTTTCTCGAACAACTTGCCTGCCCCAATGATGGCCACCTGCGGTGGCGTGACGATGGGACTGGCGTAACGACCCGCGATGGCGCCAAAGTTGGTCAGCGTGATGGTCGCGCCCTGCAGCATCTCCCGCGGTACGGCGCGGGCCTTCACATCGGTAATCATCCTATCCAGTCCCTGGCGGATATCTGCCCGCTCCCGCTCGGCCACGTTCTCCATCACGGGCACATAGAGACCGTGTTTGGAGTCAACCGCGATGGCTACATTGACCTCCTTGAACAGGCGTCTCGACAGGGTATCGCCATCAAACCAGGCGTTCATGGAAGGTTCGGCGCGGCACGCCACCCCGATGGCCTTGATGAGGCGTACCGTCACGTCTTCGTCCGCGCGCCAGTGGCGCAGGTCAACCTCGTCGGTCAGGCTGACCGGCACCACCGTCTGATGGGACAGTTCCATCGCCTTGGCCATGGCTCGGCGCGAGCCCTTGAGGAACTCGTTGCCGCTCTCTTGCATCGCCTCGAATGCCCCTTGCACGTCCTGCTCTATCACCATGCCGGCACTGCCGCTGCCTTTGATCTTGTCGATGTCGAGGCCGAGCTTTTGCGCCAGCAACCGCACCGCGGGCATGGCCTGCACCAGGCTGCCGCCGGGGGCCATGGCACCCACCACGAAGTGATCCTCGATATGCTGCTGATGGGCGCTCACCTTGCCCACCACAGTGCCATCGTCCTCGCCCCCTTCAAACTCCACCAGAGGGGCGCCGATGTGGAGGATGTCCCCCTCCTGGCCGCACAGCCTAGCGATGACCCCGGCCACCGGCGAGGGCACATCCACCAGCGCCTTGGCGGTTTCTACCGACAGCAACACCTGATCGACACTCACGGTATCGCCGACACTCACCTTCCATTCCACTATCTCGGCCTCGGCCAGTCCTTCGCCCAGATCCGGTAATTTGAAAAATTTCATGACCCGTTCTCCATCCGCTGGGAAATCACCGCACGTTGAAAAATTCCATGCCTGTCGTTTGCGCGGTCGTTCAACCGCCAATCTATGCACAAGGTCATAGCCAATTTTTCTCCATCAGCTGGTGAGCCGCACCCGCGATATCCTGCTCGGTGATGAGGTAATAGGCCTCGTTGCGATAGTAGGGCACGGCGGCGTCCACCCCGGTGAGCCGCTTGGGCGGCGCCTTGAGGGAGGTCAGTGCCTCCTCGGTAACCCGCGCCACTATCTCGGCGCCAACCCCGAAGCTGCCGCAGGCCTCGTGCACCACCAGCAAGCGGCCGGTTTTGCGCACCGAGCTGAGGATGCTCTCCATGTCGAGCGGCTTGATGGTCGCCAAATCCAGCACCTCGCACTGGATATCCTGCTCCGCCAACAGGGCGGCGGCCCGCATCACCTCCTGGATGCAGGCGCCCCAGGCGACGATGGTGAGATCCCGCCCCGGTCGCAGGGTAAAGCAGACGTCGAGCGGCAGGCCGATGCCGTCATCCACCACCTCGGATTTCATGGAGCGGTAGATGCGATCCGGCTCGAAGAACATCACCGGATCCGGGTCTCGGATGGCGGAGAGCAGCAAACCATATGCCCGCTTGGGGCTGGAGGGGATCACCACCCGCAGGCCGGGAATATGGGCGAACAGCGCCTCCACGCTCTCGCTGTGGTGCTCCGGCGAATGGATGCCGGCGCCATAGGGGGAGCGGTAGACCAGGGGGCAGGAGAGCCGGCCACGGGTGCGATTGCGCATCCGCGCCGCCTGACAGATGATCTGCTCCATGCCGGGGAAGATGAAGCCCTGGAACTGGAACTCGGCCACGGGCTTGAGCCCCTGGGTCGCCATACCGACCGCCACCCCGGCGATCAGCCCCTCGGCCAGCGGCGTGTCTATCACCCGCTTGAAACCGAACTTGTCGCGCAGCCCCACGGTGGCGCGAAATACCCCGCCGTTGACCCCCACATCCTCGCCCAGCACCACCACATCGGGGTCATGCTCCATCTCATGATGCAGCGCCAGATTGATGGCTTCTAGCAACGTTATTTCACTCATGCAGCCTCCCCAAGCTCAGAGCCATCTCGTGATGCAATGTCAGGCGGACCGCTTCGAGCAGTGTGATTTCACTCATGATCTGTCTCCCCGCCGTGCAGTTGCATGCCCTTGGCGATGATGCGCTGGCGCTGCGCGCGGTAATCCTTTGGCAGCTCGGCAAACTGATAATCGAGCAAGGTCTCCGGTGCCTGAGGCGCGGTGCCCTCGTAGGCGGCGACGGCGCGCTCGACCTCACGAGCGGCTTCCGCCAGCAAGGCCTGCTCCTGCTGCTCGTCCCACCAGCCCTGCTCGGCCATGAACTGGCGCAGCCGCTTGACCGGCTCCTTGGCCCAGGCGGCTTCCACCTCGGCGGATTCCCGATAGCGGGTGGCATCATCGGCGGTGGTGTGATCCCCGAGCCGGTAGCTGACCGCTTCGATCAGGGTCGGCCCCTTGCCACTGCGGGCTCGCTCCATGGCGGCGCGGGTCGCCTCATAGACGGCCACCACGTCGTTGCCATCGACCTGCAGGCTGCGCACCCCGGCCCCTATGCCCTTCTGGGCCAGGGTGGGGGCGCTGGTCTGCAGCTTGCGCGGCACCGAGATGGCCCACTGGTTGTTGTTGATGATCATCACCATGGGCAGGTGCCAGACCCCGGCGCAGTTGAGCCCCTCCAGGAAATCCCCCTTGGAGGTGCCACCATCGCCGATGGTGACCACGGCGACTCTGGGTTGGTTGCGCAGTTTGAAGGCCGCGGCGATGCCGGCGGCGTGGGTGATCTGGGTGGCGATGGGCACGCAGATAGGTAAATCTTCCGATAATTCGCCATCAGCTTTATAGAAAACACTACCCCGCTCATCCCCGCCCCAATATTGCAGGTTTTGCTCCATGGGCACGCCTCTCACATAGAGGGTCGGCATGTCCCGGTAATAGGGTACGTAGACATCCTCTGGCCGCATGGCGAGCCCGACCCCAATCCCCACCGCTTCCGCCCCCAGGTGGGAGGGAAAGGTGCCGAGTTTGCCGGTTCGCTGCAGCGCGATCGCTTTCTTGTCATAGCTGCGCACCATCACCATGTTGCGGTAGAAGGTGTGCAGTATCGCCTTGTCCAGCCAGGTCGGCAGTGTCGCGACCGGGCGCCCCTCCTCATCGAGGTAACGAAGGAAAGGGATGTCGACATGGGTCATAACTGGCTCCTTGCCGTTGTCAGCGTCACCACCATGAGGTGACCCTCAAAATGTAAACAACATGTTAACTTTATAGCAATGAGAATTCGTCAGGTTAGACCAGTAGAAACTTCTTTAATTTCAGAAAGAAGATGAGATTTTCGGCGAGCAGAAACGAACAAGGGAGCCCTTTCGGGCTCCCTGTCATAGCGGGCACGGGATCATGCCCATCCGTGGATCGGTGCTAGCAGCCAGTCAGGCCGCAGATCCAATGGGCAAAATCGGTGTCAGATCACTCCCACAACCGGGTCGGTACCACCAGCAGCATGGTGCGCTGGCCGATGGCCACGTTGGCGTTGGGAAACACCACTGCCTCCCGCGGTTTCTCTACCCTGTACTGCCGATCCCCGTCCTCTGCCAGCACAAACCCCTGGGGAAACTCGGTGAAATTGTCCACATCGCTGGCAAACAGGAAGCGGAACTGCTCGGAGCGCTTGTTGATCACCCGATCGATGGCGAACAGGGTGAAGTCATCCGCCCGCCAGGGCTCAAGCGCCATCTCGTCCCGGGTCACCAGCTCCTGCAATGCCTGGCGAGCCTCGATGAAGCGGGTCATGTCGTTCTCGCCAAAGGGGCGCACCTTGCCAAGCTCCACCGTGAAGGCGTGGGCGTCATGCTGGTGTGAGCTGTAATAGCTGAAGGTGGTGGTCGGCCCGCCGGAGAGCAGTATGGTGCGCACCCCGCAGGCGCCGAGGAACTGCACCTGCTCTTTGCAGTGGGGCCGCTCGTGGGGGAAGGGATAAACCGCAAACTTCTCGTGGCGCGAGCCGCGAATGGCGGTGTGCAGATCGTAGTGATAGCGGGGCCGCGCGGGGCCTGCGAAGAAGCGGCTCACATACTGCTCGAGGCGCATGGCGCGGATCCGCTCCCGGTTGCACAGCCCCTCCCCCTTGCTGTGGGCGCCGGAGAACAGCCGATTCATGTTCTCTTCTACCTCCCGCAGCCCCAGGTTCATGGCGGCCGGGTTGCCAAACAGGAACAGCACCCGGTGGCGGGTCTGCAGCTCACCGCTGAGCAGCCTGGTCAGCAACTGGTTGCAGATCTCGATGGGCGCGGTCTCGTTACCGTGAACGCCGCAGGAGAGCACTATGTCCTTGCGCCCGCCCGGTTGATCACCTGCGCCGCTGGCGGGCTCCAGGCAGAGCACCCCGGTGTCCCACACGCTCACCTTGTCGCCGTTGGCCAAGTCGAATGCAAAGGGCTCAAGCTGCCACTCGTGGCGGCGGGTCAGGGCCAAAAAGTCATGCTGGGGAATCATCCGTCTCACCCTCTTGTCGGTTCACACTTGTCGATGTCAGACAATGCGGATTATACGCAAGGCGCTCTGGCTTAAAATCAGTTTTTAAACAAATTCAAACAGTAAGGATACAAATGTGATAACAAACGATGACAAATGACGTAATAGGGATGGCGAGCAGGCAGCGTGGACGAACGGGGTATTCAAACTGGGTGGTGCAAGGGGAGATCAGGTCAGCGGTGGCAATACTGGGGACTATCGGCGAAGCAACACTAGCAACAACGAAACACTGTCAGCAGAAAAACGAGGCATCCATGCCCGGCTGATCAACCACGCCAGAACGGCTTGGTGGTCTCTTGATAGCGGTCGGCTTCGTTAAGGCCGATGTCTTTGAGCAGGTAGGCGGGCAGCTCGGAAAGCTGGCGACGACTGCGGCTGCGTTCCAGCCAGGTCAGGACGGTCGTTTTCAGACGAGCAGCCAGATTCGATTGGCTGGAATGCTGGTAACCGGCTTCGGTATAAGTCATGTTGGCCATGATATGGCTCCTCTTTCTGGTTCTGCGCAAGGCTCGGATTTGATGCGCAAAGCTTAGTCAGGCAGAGGAGGCGTCTCAATTGACGAATTTTGATACAAGACATTAGTAAAACTAATGACGCAAGTCGCCTTGAGTAAAACATCAAGCCATTGATTTTAAACAACAATACTCTCTTGTTATTCCGGCCATTTCCCCGGCAGCATTTTCTGCTGCATGGTGCAGTTCTAACTATGCACTTTCCCAAATTAGGTATGCAGCTACCAGTTCCGGCGATCCCGCTCGCAACCTGATGTTTACAGCCAGTTGTTAATCAAGCGATCTTTTATTGATCCTTATTTAACAGGAAGATACAAAAAGAAAACGCTCAAATGGCTATCACATTTGCACTTCGCTCCGGGAGGGGATCGAAGAGGCACTTGGCGCCCTTGTGGCATGCTGGTATGTTTATTTATACAGTAGTTTAGCCAGCGCCGTTTTTCGTCCATCACGGACAAGAATGGCGCCGACCACAGGATTTGCCGATGGATACCTTTACTCCCACCGCCGCCCTGCGTCAACAGATGTTGGTGCTGGAAGATGCCCTGGCCCGCCTCGCCCGGCTACTCGGTCAACTCGAGCCGCTGGAGGCTCATGTCTATCCCCTGCCCGCGGTGCCATTGGGGGAAGAGCATGATCCCATCGACACCATAGAAGTGGGCTATCTGGGCGGCGAGGCCGCGCTGGCCGCCACCCTGGCCGCCTATCAGGATCACAGTGCCCGCCCCGGCTGCTCCACCAAGGCCACCCACAGGCTGCCGGGCTGGCTGCGCTTCCCCGCCGCCAGCGCTGCCCTGTTAACCCCTTTGATCGAAGAGATCAATGGCCACAAACTCGCCTTCAAGGCACTTGTGCAACAAGCGGGCGGACGGGATGAGAAGTTCGAACTGGTGCACAGCGCGCTGCCCGGGGTCATCACCCTGCAGGTCTACCGCAAGCTGACCCTGCTGGAGGGGGAGCTGCATTCGCTGGGCTTTACCTGGGCCGACAAGCAGAGCATCAGTCGCCTCAGCTGCGAGCAGGTGCTCGAGATGCTGGAGCGCAGCCGCCGCTATATCCCGGCGCTCTCCAACAACGAGGAGTGGAGCAAGATGGTGGATCAGGAGGTGTATGACATTCGCCGTCTGCCCGCCGACGCCGAGCTGCGGATCCGGCGGCCGGTCAAGACCCACCCCATGATCAACCTGCTCTGGCAGGACAGGGAGCCGCGCAAGCAGCAGCTCAAGGCGAGCCTGCCGCTGCTGCTCTGCTCGGACACCCCGCCCAGCGTCACCCACCTCGGCCACTACCCGCCCAAGCTGCGCCAGGCGCGGCGGGATCGCAAGATAGGCGGCGAGGCCATCATAGAGCGGCTACATCTCTATCGCTATCAGGGCTAGCCGCTCCCTCAGCCAGACGCGTTGCAGAGATGCCCTGACGCGGGAGATAAGCGCCCTGAAGCCCTGAAAAAAGACGAGGGGGGATGATCACCAAGACCATCCCCCTCTCGCACATGGGCAACCACCGCCGTCATCAGCTCATCAGCAGGGCGCGCAGGCTCTCCACATCCAGGCCACGGACCTCGGACTGACCGCTGAGCAGGCCATCGGCCAGTGCCCGCTTCTCGTCGTGCAGCGCCACTATTTTCTCCTCCACCGTCTGCTCGCACACCAGCCGATACACGGTCACCGGCTGGGTCTGCCCCATCCGGTGGGCCCGATCGCTCGCCTGATCCTCCACCGCCGGGTTCCACCAGGGATCCAGGTGCAGCACGGTATCGGCCTGGGTCAGGTTCAGACCGGTGCCACCGGCCTTGAGGCTGATGAGGAACAGCGGGACAGGTTCGTGACGGAACCGCAGGATGGACTCCTGGCGGGACTTGGCGGAGCAGCCGCCGTCCAGATAGCAGTAGTCCCACTGCTTCTGCTCGATGCGGGCCCGCAGCAGGCTCAGCAGATCGACGAACTGGCTGAACACCAGCACCCGATGACCGCCGTCGATGGCCTCCTCCAGCAGCCCCATGGCCTCGTCCAGCTTGCTGCTGGTCTGACTCCACTCCGGCATCACCAGCTTGGGGGAGCAGCAGAGCCGGCGCAGCCGGGTCAGGCCGCTCAGCACGTGCATCAGGGCACGGCCATCGGCGCTCTGCACCTGCTGCACCACCTCGCGCCGGGTCGCCTCGTAGAGCTGACGCTCCTCGGGGGAGAGGCTGATGTGATGGATGATCTCGGTCTTGTCCGGCAGCTCGGTCAGCACCTGCTGCTTGAGGCGGCGCAGGATGAAGGGGCTGATCACCGCCCGCAGCAGCGCCATGTGCTGGGGATCCTTCACCGCCTTGCCGAAGCGACGCTTGAACTCGCCGAGGCTGCCGAGCAGACCCGGGTTGATGAAGGTGAACAGGCTCCACAGCTCCCCCAGATGGTTCTCGATGGGGGTGCCGGAGAGGGCCAGACGAAAATCCCCCTCGAGCTGGAACAGCAGCTTGGCGCGCTGGGTGCCGGCATTCTTGATCTGCTGGGCCTCGTCCAGCACCATGCTCGCCCAGCGGCGGGACTTGAGTGCCTGCGCCAGGCTGCCGAGCATGCCGTAGTTGACCAGGATGATCTGGCCGGCCCTGGCATCGCGGATCAGCCCTTCCCGCTCGGAGGGCTGCTCGAACACCACCACCTCCAGCTCGGGGGCGAAGCGGGCCACCTCCTCCTGCCAGTTGGTGACCACTGACTTGGGCACCACCACCAGCGCCGGGCCGAGATGCTGGCGCATGCGCAGCACGACCAGCGCCTGCAGCGTCTTGCCAAGGCCCATGTCATCGGCCAGACAGGCACCGAAGCCATGGTGGGCCAGGGTCGCCATCCAGCGCACCCCGTCCTTCTGATAGTCCCGCAGCGCCGTCAGCAGCTCGGGGGCACAGTCCACCTCCTGCTGCCACTCCTGCTGCAACGACTGCCAGGCATCATCCCCTGCGGTGGTCACCGCCGACAGCAGGCGGGCCAGCGGATAGGCCAGCTTGTTGTTGATGCGCTGATCGGCGTCCAGCATGGCGCCCAGCATGGTGAGTCGCTCCACCAGCTTGTCGCTCAGCATCAGGCTGGTCTTCTCGTCGAGCTGGACGGTGCGCTGACCCGGGGTCAGCTGGCGCAGGATGAGGCGCAGGTCGAGGATCTGGTGCTCGTCCAGCGCCAGGGCACCTTCAATCTGGAACCAGTCCTGGCGCCGCTCGATGCGCAGGCTGAGGGCCGCCTCGTCGAGGCTCTTGAGGCGGGCGCTGTCCTGATGCCAGTGAATGACCACTCCGGCCTCCACCAGCTCGGGCAGCGAGTTGACCAGGGTCAGCGCCTGCTCACCCTCCAGCTTCCATTCGTTGCCTGGCAGCCCGATGGGCAGCTGGTTGCGCAGCAACTGGGCCTCGCCCTTCTCGGCGGCGAGATCCCGCTGCCAGTAGTGATAATCCCTGACCCCCTGCCGCACTATGGCCTCCCCCTTGCCGAGCGGCAACGGTGGCAGCTCCCCCTGCCGGGTCACCAGCTGGACCACCAGCTGGCCATCCTGCCAATCCAGCTGGACCGAGGGCACCCCGGGCCAGGGGGCGAGTTCGGCATTGCCCTGCAGCCCCGCCACCTGGCTGTGCCATGGCAGCTCGGGGATGGCGTCCAGGGTGCGCTGCAGCTCCGCCAGCCCGGCCTCGGGCAACAGGGGAATGGATTCGAGCGCGGGCAGTCTGTCCAGCAGCGCCTGCGGAGTCAGGATGAGCTGCCACAGGTCCTGGGCCAGGGGCACTATGTGCGCCCCGCGCGCCGCGGCAAGCGGGCTCAGCACGGCGCTCATGCCCTGCTCGGTGGCCACTATCTGCAGCAGGGGGGCGCTGATGGCCAGTTGCAGCTTCTGCCCCTTGGCGTTGAACAGGCGGGGGTGATCGGCGAGCGGTGCCCAGGCCTCCCGCGGCAACTTGCTCATCACCCGTGGCAGGGTGCGCACCAGCGCCCAGTCCGCCTCGTCGAGCAGAGCGGCATACTGGGTGGAGAGCAGGGCCGGATCGACCCGGCGGCCAGCGGTCCACTCCCCCTTGGTGCTCTGCTTCTGGATCTTGCACTCCAGCTCGGGGCCATCGGCATGGAGCAACCACACCAGCCGCTCCTGCGCCTTGCGTACGCCGCTGGAGCGGCCCAGCCCCTGCAGCCAGTTCAGCCAGCTGGCCGAGGCCGGGGTCTTGTCATCTTCATCTTGCTCGTCGGTCATATCTGGCTCACTGGCGACGTGCAACTGCTGCAGCGGAGGGTGCTCTGCCGCCAGCCCCAGCAAGCCGCGCAGCAGATCCTGACAGAAGGCCATCAGTCGATGACGGGGTTCGGCCTCCAACACATGAGAGAGATCCCACTTGTGCAAGATGGTCACCTGAGGGCTCTGTTCGCCATGGCGCGCGAGGGCACAGAGATCGAGCCAGAGATAGCCCCAATGCAGCTCTTCCAGCGGCAACTGCAGGGTATCGAACAGACCGACCGCCTGGCCGTGGCGATCACCGGCCCACTGCCCCAGCAGATCGCTCAACAGCGGGCACTGATTGCCGAGGCTGCGTTGCCATTTCTTGCGTTGCTCGTTGGCGAGCACCAGATCGGCCTGTTGCAGCCACCCCAGCCAGAGCAGGGCGCTGAACATCCGCGGCCAGGGCTCCTGCCCCTGCCACTGGCCAAGCGCGGCGAGTAGCCGCTCGGCCAGGGGCTGGTCAGCTGACTGCTCGGCCAACAGTTGCAAGGCGGGCCAGTGAGTGATCACCTCGCCGGTAGGGCTGCCGCAGAGCCACTCCCACTCCGCGGCCAGCGCCTCTACCCGACTCGCTAGGGCGGGGGCGCAAGCGGCCGCGCCACTCGCCAGCGGCCAATGCGCATCAGGTTCGGCGTCGAGCAGGGCCTGCAGGGCGAAGTGTTCCAGCAGCAACTGCTGCCATGCTGGGCTCGCGCCAGACAACAGACGGTGGGCATCCGGCAAATCCAGCAGACTCAAGAGCTCTGCGCTCTGATAGTAGGTAGGGATCTGGCCCGTCTCCCCCAGGCAGAGCTCACGCACCAGCGCCTGCGCCATCTCCTGCCCGGTGACCGAGGGTACCCGCGTCCAATCCGGCATCGGGCATGCACCTTCGCGTACCGCCAGGATCAGTGCCAGGGTCCCTTCTGCCGTCAGGCTCCACTGATGCTCTCCACGCAGCCGCACCAGCCCTTGCTGCTGCAATTGAGTCAGCTTGTCGATCAGCGCCTGCCCGAGCGGCAGCTGATCTTGCAAATAGCGGGTACTGGCGGCGCGCTGCAGTTGCAGCTCGCTGAGCAGGGCATAGCAATCCGAAGAGAGGGTGAAGGCTGACATCAGAACTCGTGGGCAGGTGCAAAGGCGGAATTTTAACGGGAAAGCGGCGGCGGCTCGACCCTTTACCGCGAATTAGTACAAAAAAAACCGCTTGGCTCATAAAACGGGGCCGGTACGGGGGCTGGTAGCGAGCGGATGACCAGCACAGAGAACGCAAACGGTATCCGACACAACACAGTAAAAAAGGCGCCAAGGCGCCTTCTTTACATCAAGCCAACCGGCAACATCAGCCTTCCAGCTGTGCCAGTCGCGCCTCCAGGGCTTGCAACTGCGCCTTGAGGGTCTCGACCTCCTCTTCCAGCTGACTCAGGCGATCGGCCGCAGGAGCACCATGAGGGGCGGCCGGCATGGCGTCTGCCAGCGCCTGCAGATCGATTTCGCCACTAAACAGATGGGCGTAACGGGATTCTCGCTTGCCCGGCTCACGAGGCAATTTGACCACATAGGGCCCCTGCTCGATGAGCCCGGCCAGCACGGCATCGACCTGAGTCACATCATCGAAGCTGCACAACCTGTTGGTGCGTGAGCGCAGTTCGCCCGGCGTCTGCGGGCCGCGCAGCAATAGCTCGCAGATGATGCCGAGCTCTTGCGCCGTGAATTTCAGCCCACCAAACTCGGTATTGCAGAAACGGTGTTGATAGCGCGGTACCCGGGCATTGAAGCCGGCGGTGTTGACCACCAGGCGGCGGCGGATCAGTTCATCCACCACGGCGCGGATATCCAGCTCGGAGAGCTCCAGCACGGGTTCGCGGTTGCTCTTCTGGTTGCAGGCATTGACCAGCGCATTGAGCGAGAGGGGGTATTGATCCGGCGTGCAGATCTCTTTCTCTATCAGACAACCGATCACGCGCGCCTCTAATGGGCCTAGCACTAACTCCATTTCAACCTCCCTTGCCAAACGTTAAGGCCGTTATCTTAATCAAGACACCCTCTTCGTCCAGCACTGAACTGCATTTTTGCGACCCGGTGAAAATCTTGCTGCAACATCGCACAATCTTCACCGGCTCTGGCAGCATGATCAGACGGATTTATCGACGCTGGTATCCGAGCCCGAGGTCAGGATCCGCACCTTGTCCCCCTTGTTGAAGATGAGCGCCGGATCGTTGTCCTGTACCACGCTGAGCTGTTTGCCTGCCTGGGTCTTGATCAGCAGCTCGACCGTCTGCTTGCCCGACGTCGTACCCTGCTCGCTCTGGCGGCGGCGTGAGGCTTCGGCACCCGCGACCGCACCCACAGTGGTGGCGATGGTCTTGCCAGCCCCCCCCCCGAATTGATTGCCGACGGTAGCCCCGAGGGCGGCGGCGCCAATGGTGCGCAGCGGCCTGCTGCCCTGATGGGAAGAGGTGCTCGCCTGAGTAATGATGTGGCTCTCCTGCACAGTGCCGTACTCCACCTGGGCGCTGGTGCCAGCCATGCTCGGCGGGCTGATCAAGGTAAACAGGCTGGCGGCGATGAATGCTATTTTCTTCACGATGTCGGCTCCGATGGCGACTGAAATCCGATGGCGTTACAACGCGTTGCGTTACCCCGCCATCCCCATCGGGAGACTACACCGCCAATCCTGACTGTGAGCTTGCCTGGCATGGAAATGATAACGGCCGCAAAGCGGCCGTCAGTGATTGAAATTGAAAGGGCGATGCAAGGCCCTCTCAAGAGGAAGGCTTGCGCTCCAGCGTCGCAGCCACCGACTTGGCGGCCGAGCCGGTGAGCAAGGGCTCACCCGGATAGAGCACCAATGCCTGCTTGCGCACACGTTCGGCCTCCTCCTGCCGCCCCAGCGCATGGAGGGCGATCACCATGTTGGCGTAGATATTGGCCCTGGGGGTGTGACGGACAAATCCCTGCCCCCACTCGAGATAGGCCTCCAGCTCGGTCTTGTTGTTCGTCTGCAGGCCCACCATCAGTCGCACCGCGTTCACGTCAAACTCCACCCGAGTCAACCAGGCCATGGGATTGATGACATCCAGCAGCAGGGTCGGCTGCTTGTAACCGCCACGCTCGTACTTGGTCACCACCCAAGCGGTATGAATGGCGGTGAGCATGAAGGGCACCACGATCAGCGGGATACCGATGGCCATGAACCGCAGCAGCAACCAAGGGCGATAGACATACTCCCGCCAGCTGGTATTACCGCGAGCCTGCATCCCCTCCTCCACCTCTGCATCCAACACATAGATCAGCAGCAGCAAGGCCCACCACAGCGCGATGGCATGATAGAAGGGGTACTCGGTCTGGGTGTGCAGGAGGATGGGGGTCACCAGCGCCAGCAGCGCCAGCCCCTTGACCCAACCAGCCTTGGCCAGGCGCCACAGCAAGGCGGCAATCATAGCCAGGATGCCGAGCATGGCAGCAATCCCTCCCTCCACCGCCCAGTAGAGGAACTCGTTGTGGGGGTGATCGAGGTTGTATATAGGCATGCCGATATTGGGATTAAGATGTCGCGCTTCTGCATAAGAATGGAAGAATATGGGTTCATACCCTCCATACCCAACGCCAAATAACCAATGCTGACGCAATAAATTCAGACTAAAAGGCCAGATATCGGAACGAGCACCACCAGATAGGTATTCATCTACTCCTCGACTGGTACCTGATACCCAATATTGGGAAATCAGCCCCAGAGCAATCCCCATAACCACCAAGCTAAAGACAGAAAGCAATTTATGCTGGCGATAAAGTTGTGGCACAAGCAACACCAGTACCAGCAGGCCACCCAGTTGGCCCACCCGAGATTGCAACACCACCAACAGCACTGAGGCCGCCAAGATGACACCATAACGCAGCCCCTTGAGCCAGGTACTGGTGTGATCCTGTATCTCCAGCCAGATCGCCAAGGAGAGCCCAGTCGCCATAAAGCTGGCCATCACATTAGGCTGCTGAAAAATGCCATAGGGACGATTGGCATGAGTGTCATAGCCTATCCAGTTGCCCGGTGTCAGCAGATAGAACTGCACCAGACCGAGGATAGCCTCAATGGCAACTGCCCCCAATAACAGGTACAGCAGCTTATCCCGCGCCTGTCGATCCCATCGCCATTGATAAAGACAGCTCAGAAACAGCAGGCCGGCAAACAGCCCCAACAAGCGGGGAATGGCGTAGTCCTTGAGCTCAAAACCGGGATACGCCATCGGCAGCAAAAGCAACATGCCCCCCAGCCAGAGTCCAATCTGCAGTGGAGACACGACCAATTGCTGGCACAAAGTCACCTGCCAAAGCCCGAGCCCCATCACTAGGCTGGTGAAGATCCAACCCCAGGCATTGAACGGCAGATAGAGCCCGGAACCACCCGGGTTATGCATAAAGAAATGCATACCCAGCAGCCAATAAAGCGCACTTATCACCCCAAAAGACTTTGCCATCGTCATCATCTTCCCTGGTTCCTTACACCCATTGTTATTGCCATTATCTTGCGCCCCAGAAAACAAAAAAGGGGGCTAATGCCCCCTCTCGATCATGGATAAACACTATACCTGTTCTGGCCTTCGGAACGCATGACGAACCAGCACAATGCCAACCCCCAACATGCTACCAAACAAGGCCGCTAGTGCAACAACCAGTGGCCGCTTGGGTTTGTCACGGGAGAGTGGTTCACTCGGCGAGGCCAGATAAGCAAATGATTGGAACGGCAAGGTTTCGACCTTGAGTGCCTGTAGGCTACTCAATTGCAAGCGCAGATCGCCCAAGGCCGGATTCATAAACTCAGGATTTTTAATCTCCTTCAGGATCTTGAGTTTCTCCGCCAGAGCACGGGCGCCAAGATCAATCGTCAAACTCCCCTCGCTCTGCAGGTTCTGTACCGGAGCCTCTATCCCGGCAGCCTGAGTAATACGCAAGCTATATTCGGTTCGTAATATATCGTCTTGCAATTGTTTGAGCGTATCCATTCTGGCACTCTCAAACTGAGTCTGCAGCGTCTTGATTCGGTTCTGCCAGATGGTATCCAGCTCCTTACCCTTAGCTGTCGACTCCTGCTGCTGGATAAATAGAATATATTGCTCAAGACGCGCCTTTGCTTCTTCTGCTGAATCAGCAGCAAAGGATAGCGTCACCTCCTCACTCAACTTATCCAGCGCCTGGGCATTGATACCTTCAGCCATTTTCTTGAGAAGTTGACGTTTCGGCCTTGGTTCTGTTGTTCCGGATTTGGTTGCCTCGATCTCGAGATAACCCTTCTCAATCAAAAATTGGCGTTTATTGTTCAGACTGTTGAAATTATTTACGAAATCATCATACAGTGACTTCTTCTCAAACCCAGTGAATGCAGTTTCAGGAATCTGAGCATTCATCAATTGGTTGAGATTCAGTTCAAGAGATTCAGTCTCCTTGAGAGTCGGTTGCTTGATCTCTGCCTGACTGATCCAGACCTGTGGGGTCAATAGGGCATAGCTAACCCCAACTATGGTAAATACCCCCGCGACAAACAAGACCATCGCTTTCTGATACCAGACGACGGAGATAATTCGTCGCAAATCAAACTCATCAGACGCGGATTCCGAGCGTTGTGGTAAATTTGAATCCGATGTAGGGGACATATTCTTGCTCCTCATAATAACACTCATATCCTAATGAATTTTAAATGTAACAAAGTGCCAAACTGTCATTATATAATAAATTAGGAGATAGCGTCTTAAATCACACTCGAACATCCCCACGTTAAAAATAGCATTTATTTTAAAACTATCTAACTTTGTCCATTAGTAGTCTTCGGCTTTATCCATGACAAAATACGCCAAATATTATTAATCACAGTGTAATATAAAAAGAAAACTATGATGAATAGAAATAGACTAAGCCATTCAGGCAACGCCCCATACTCTAGGGCAATACCTGCTGCAGCCAGCAATGCGGCAACACTACAAATCATAATCAAGGCTTGATGCGATGATAAACCCACCCTCAAGCAGATATGATGTAGATGTTCACGATCAGGCTTAAACGGTGATATCCCCTTACGGGTGCGCCTTACCATAATGCAGACCATATCCATTAATGGAATAGCAATCAACCAAAGTGCCGTAACAGGGTTCATCTGTGCCTTTGGTCCCTGTGTTCCCTGCAATAATACCCAGATTACAGTGAAGCCGATCAACATACTACCCGCATCGCCCATGAAGACTTTACGACGAACTCCAAATGGAAATCCTAAATTAAGAACAATATATGGTATTACAACAATCATCATCAACAAGCAAAAACGAGATAATAACAACTGGCCATCGGTATAGTTAAGGTAAGCTAATCCCCCGAATGTCACTACAGTGAGTCCACCTAAAAGTCCATCAATACCATCGACCATATTGAAGGCATTGATAGCACCAAGCACGGCAAAGACTGTCACTATATATCCAAGCGGACCCAGCACAACTTCATGACCAAATGCTAATCCACCCAAGCTTTTTAAAGACAAACCTGCGCCAAAGATCATGGTACAAGAAATTAATATTTGTGCCACCAACCTAATTCGATAGTCCACATCGTATTTATCGTCTATAGCACCCATGATAACCAAGACAGAAGAACACAATATATAGATATCCGCATTGGAAATCAGCTCAGGCTTGAACCATAAGGCTAACATTAAAACAAGATAAATTGATATTCCTCCAACCAACGGAACTGAACCTTGATGTAATTTACGCTCATTCGGCCGGTCAACTAAATTCAGCTTGATCGCAGCCTTTCGCATTAACAACAAAAAAACAAATGCCAATATAAAAAAGATTACATAATCCATTTGATCATACCAATAAATCGTGCATATAAAATAAATGCGAAGATTATTCTTATATCATTCTTATTCTATATACTGCATAGATAAGAGCCGACCACCAGAAACCTCACTAACTATAAAGCTCCTCATATCTACTTACAATTCCTTTCCACTGATATTTATCAATTGCAACCGACCTCATTAATAAGCCACTTTCAAGGTGCGATGAATTTATATCATCAGAGATTAACATAGATAGCGAGTTGGCCGTAGAAAAATAAAGGGCTTGATTATTGGTTGTATAACGATTGAAGTTACAATCGAATGCATATATTGGCATACCAAATTGCATTGCTTCAACAAGTGAGGGATTTGTTCCACCAGCAGAATGTCCATGAATATATCCCTGACATTGCCCTCTCAACTTAAACAAAGTGTCAATGTCATAGACAGGATCTATAATATCAATATTAGAGAAGGATTTATATTTTTCCTTTAGATTGCGTCCATACTCACTGGCATTCCAATTCCCGACAAAACGAATCTCTTTCGTACCTTTAGAAAAGGCATCCAAAATCATACTAACATTATTTTCAGGTTCAATACGACATATTGAAAGATAATAATGTTCTTTCTCTTTAGGGATGTCGTCAGCATTAATAACTGCGTGATCACCACCATATGCAATCACGGCCGTAGTCACTCCATACTCGGAGAAAACATAATCAGATATTGCTTGATTATCAGAAATAACTACATCAGAAAATTTCACTGCAATTCTTTCTGATAATTTCAGAAAGTGTTTAGCAAACCAATTCCATTTATCTCGCCGCCACTCTAACCCATCAATATTAGTAATAATTCTAGATGAACTAAATAAACGATAAAGAGGTAAAAAAAGACACCCTGACACACCCAGGATCAACGTTACATCAGGTTTTCTTTTGAAGCATTTGAGCAAGCTAAAAATATCATACGCTATGCTTGATATACCATTAGCGTTTAATGGCAAGTATGACAGTGAAGCTTTTTTGTAACTATCAGGTTTAGTGGAATACGATTTGCTAGAGCAAAACACATGATACATAACAGATTCAGACTGATAATCAACTAGATTCTGCACCAAGGATTCGAAACCGCCATAACAAGCAGGAATGCCCACAGTTCCAACAATACATACTTTCTTTATCATACAACATCGCCATTTAATATATGTGAGCGTACTACATTCAGAAACCTTTTTTCATATGCATTTATATTAAATCTTTCTTCATAATTTTTTCTACCCATTTCTCCAATACTATCTCTTTGTACTCCTGGCATATTAGACAACTTATTTATTGCAGTAGCAAACGATGCAATATCATGGGGGGTAATTAACAAACCATTAACTTCATTGTTAATTACCTCACTCGCACCACCATGATTAGTGGCTATGACAGGTTTACCACATCTCGTTGCCTCTAAAACTGTAGTTGGGAATGGATCTGCCATTATGGAAGGAACCAGACACACATCCATAAATGCAATTTTTTGAGAGGCGTTACTATCAAAGCCATGAATAATAATAGAGTCGGTCAAACCGCGCACATTAACTTCATTTTTAAAATCTTGCATCAAGTAAGAACGCGTTGGTGGTGCATCACCATATATATGTACGATGATTTTTTTTCTCTCACTATCTGACATATATTCAAGCGTGTCTAACAAAAACCAATGCCCTTTTTCTGGCATGACTCGCCCAACAAGGGCATAGTTTATCTTACCAATAATATAATCTGAATCAGAAACTGCCATCGTTTGACTAGAGTCAGGAATACCATTATGAACAACTAGATATCTGGAACTATTTCTTCTTGTCTTTATATAAGTATCGACATGTCGTGAAACGCTCAGCACCAGCGTTGGGCTCAGTGCAATAACATATTTTATTATTTTTCCATATAAGGAACCAGCCAAAAACTCATGACAATGAGTGAGGGACTTTTTTCCTAAAAAACCAACCATCAGTGGAAGTGTAAATAGTGATAACGTATTGATGTAGAAAAATTCGAAATCATTTCTTTTTTTAAAAAGAAATAACATCGATTTTATATTTCTAATTACCCAAGAAAAAATACCCTTAGGGGTATACATGGCCCTATAGATTAGCGGAAGGAAACCTGCCTCATGGAAAAATACGTTATTTGTCTTCTTTATTTCAGATAAACGCTTAGCCATACATCCGGTTACTTTCGGCATATAGACATGGCAAGTATAGTTATCCGAAAGAAGAGCCAATGTATAAACGAGTATATTACTAGCACCATACATATCATCCACTGGATGAAAGAAAGCTATTTTTTTCATTTTTTACCTATAAAGATATAAACTCATATTCTGGGATGAAATTCCTTGGCCCCCATACTATTAACGTAAAAATAAGCTGCACTGCACAAATTAATAATATGAAAAACCGAACTCTGAGTTCATTTTTTAGAACTCGTCCCAATACGGCTACAGTCAATATTGGACTCAGCAACTGAGCGAATATTATGATCCTATCATATAACAAAACATTGCTACTAAAAATTGAGGATATAAACAATATAAAACTTGAGATTGTCGCAATCTTATCAGAAAACTCGCCCCCTTCTCCCCAGTAACTAATATAGTTAGACTTACCTCGATGAATATAAACTGCATAAAAGAAAAGAGATATCATCAATGGTAAATTTCGATGGTTAAAACTGGATGGCTGAATTATATCACTACCTGTTAACCTAATATATTCAGTGATCGAATTTGCATATAATGGGAATATTTCTACTAAAACACGAGATATATATATGAATAAACTATCATTAAATGTCAACACAGAGCTTAATATTGCAACAAATGCATATATTGGTCTAAACTTAATCTTAAATAAGATAATTCCAACAAAAATAAAACCTATTATAGATGCCTTGTGAATAAAAAATGCAATGACGATATAAATAATCGCAAAAATAATATTTGATCTATATGCACTGTGCATTCCCAACAAAACCAGGATAACAGCCAATCCTTGTCGATATATATTGAAATTAATTTGGAAATATATAAAAGAGGATAAGGTTATTGCAAAATACAATAGAAATAACTCTCTCGAAATGTTCCTATACAATAACAGTAATAATGTGTTCAATATAACTGAATAGGATATCGAAAAGAAAACATATTCATCAGAAACCAGCTTTAATACAGAGTTAAGAACATACAACCCTTTCTCATCTAAAATATAGTAATTTGGATCTTTAAATATTCCATAGTATGTAACTATATCTAGTCCATAGTTTGCATCTCTTAAACCGATAACGAATATGAAGAACAAGAAAAGTATAATTACTGTTATGGGCTTCCATATCTTATGTCGCATATCTGACACACAACATAATATGAGCAGAGGAAGCATGAGAAATGTAAGCAACATTAACTAATGTCTCTTATTACTCTTGCCGGGATACCTGCAGCAAGAGAGCCCGGCGGTAATGACTTTGTAACAACAGCACCAGCGGCGATCACCGAACCAGCTCCAATTTCAACACCAGCTAGGATTGTAACATTGCAACCAATCCAAACATTGTTTGATATTGTAATCGGCGTCCTCTTAACACCCTGCTCTTTAATTGGTACTCGAGTGTCTTCAAAATTATGATTCTCCGCAATTGCGGTAAAGTTAGGGCCGATGATAACATCATCGCCAATATAGATAAAGCCAGAGCATCCCAAGTAAGAATTAACACCAACAGCAGAACCATTCCCTATATAGAGGCCATCACCCAATTCCCCTCCATAGTAACTAGATGGTCTAATCTTGGTTCCCTCACCTATCGTAACTTTATCGCTAAGTGTGATCCCTCTTTTACTATGAGTCTGGATAATGACATTACCTTCAATCTTAACCATCTTACCAATGTTAAGCTTATTTATGGGACCAATAACTCGACAACCACTAGCCATGAAAACTGGGAAGGATATATTTTTTATGCTTCTTAACTTTATCCATCCGCCACGTAAAAGCATGGACAGCACACGAAGAAGTACACCTACATTGAATAATTCATCATTATAAGCCAGTGTCTTTATAACTTTCCTAAAGTTCATGATGAAACCTTAAAGTATCGACTCATTTTATTTACAATATCTGTGGGTATAAAGAATCGCAGTATAAAGCCTATGATATATCTATAGTTTTTTCCGAAATAATTAATAAGGCAATGATACGTTTTGTATTTTGGGTAACCAAGAGCATTAAGCTTTAAAATTTCACGAGGAACCAACACCAGCCTAACCTTATTATAAACAGACTCCCAACTAATTCCACTCACGACATCACTTATATATATATCAGGAATTATTTTTACCGTTCCTTTTAAACTACAATAAAAAGCAGAATATAATGGAAACGTTATCTCAAGTGGGCCATGATTTTTTTCGTGAAATAATACTGCAGAAATAATCTTCTCTCTTGAATAAATGCATGATGTGATGAACATCATTATCGCATCGTTATTCTTGAAAAGTTCGATAATATTAGTCGACTCATTTCTATCAAAAGCGTGAGGCCTGACTAATCCGAATTCTTTATGAATACAATTGTAGTTCATAAAGAAAAGATCTTTCTTATCCGCTAAATTACAAACTACCTTATCAAGGATACCATTAAAAAGAATATCATCATCACCAACAAACCACACATAATCACCGGATGAGTCATCCAGCAGCATTTTTCTTATATTACCAATTAAACCCAAATTTTCATTATTTCTATTGACGACAACATTAAAGCCTTCATCTCTGAGTTTTTCTATACCATCAATAATAGCAGCATAGTCTTCTTCACTAGAGTTATTGTCGCGAATATATATCTTTATTTCACAATCGCGATAACCCTCCAGGCATTTTATTTCATTCAATAAAAAACCGGCTTGTCTTAAACATTCATTTGACCGCTGAAAGGTTGGTATGCATATATCCAGTTTGATTTTAGTACCGATACTCACGCCGAAACCTCTTGAATTTATATACTGCAAACAGTGCATAGGTAATGTGTAGCACTAAGACGACATATATTAAAGCACTAATACTCATTAAAAATATTATAACAAATAAGGATATAAGTGGAGTAAGCGTATTCATGCACATACTGAGAGAGAACAAATACTCTTTCCCTGATGTACGACAATATGTCGCCATATTACCAATTACAGTCATTAGCAAACCAATAATTAATAACCCCCCCAGATCTTGAATGCTGAGAATTTTATTAAATGGTTCTATGCTGCTAAAAACATATTTACATAAAAGAAGCACTAGTGAAGCCAAGGAATATATGGAAATTGATGCCAAGCATGCTTTGTTATAAATTATCCCGGCAACTTCCATTCGGTTGCTTGATACGTATTTTGCAATATTGGCTCGCTGTACCAATAGGAACATCTGCGATAAAACTGATATTGCATTTACAATAGCAAATGACAGTCCAAATATACCGGCAACTTCTGGATTTATATATTTAAAGATAATAACGTTGTATGAATTCCAATAGAAATAACCTGAGATCCAAACCAATGACAACTTGAATTGGAATTGGGATATACCTTTTAACTCATGAAAAAGAGAATTTTTAGGAGTATTTGTTCTTGTGACATGATGAATCCTCATAATTTTTAAAAGAACGAATTGAATGAAGACTCCACATAATTGTGAAAAAACCAAGGAGTATATGCCTTGGCCAATTAGCACAAAGAACCATAATGAAGTATAGGTAACTAATGAACCAAACAACTTTATTCTATATGTTTTTTCAATTTCTCCCTGCCCTTCAACCCAAGAGTAAAGAGGATTCAGAAGCAGAGAAAATGAAATAACAATTATGTATAAATACCACGATTCTTTAATCTCTTGAAAATTATCAGAGAAAATAAAATTGCCATAAATCATGGCGAAAAATAAAAACAATAAAGCTAGAGAAGAGTACAGTAGTAGAGATGCCTTGAACAAAATTCGATTAGCATTTTGATCTTCAAGGCGAGAGGCGTATTTTTGCACCAGTGCAACACTGATCCCCATCTCAAAAACTTGTTGAATCGCAGCTACGGATATAAATGTAAAATATAGCCCTAATTCATATCCATTCAAATACTTTGATATGACAATAAGTGTTAACGGACCACCAAGCATCTTCCACGCAGATGCTGACATAGCGACTATAGTAAGTCTATTCAATATCATTTAAGGCCTGCGTGATATAATCATACACCCTAAATTTAGGGTTCCATCCAGGAAGTGTCTGATAGACATATGCGGGGACAAATACTTCTCTATCTCGATATTTAATCGCCCCAAGTTCTAATATAGAAACATCATGGCTATATGATATATATTCTATAATTTCGCGGATACTGGTCTTTTCATTTTGACTTAAGGCGTAAGACTCGACATATCCATCATCATATACACTATCGAGCAACTGCCTTATCGCGATGAGAAAACCATCGCAGACATCATTAATATGGACAAGATCTAAATATTGCTCTCCTGGAGATAACTTAATTGATTTTCTAGTTTTGACAGCACTTAATATATTGTCGAGAATTTTACCTCTGGTATCATTACTACCATATGTGCCATACAAAACGAGCTCAATTATATGTAGTTTTTTGTAACTACTATAGGTCATTGCAAACTTCATAATGGCCATTTTAGCTGCGGCATAGTTATCTAAAGGAGCATCTGACATCCCAACTGAGCCAAAAGACCAATATGAGCCAGTTAATATTATATTACGTTTTGATATGTCTAAACTCGAGATGGCGTCCATAATCATTAATGGCAATTTAATATTGACATCAATGATTGAATCTATATCCCCTGTATCATATTGTGTGGCTAGAAAAACCACTACATCAGGTTCATATGAATGTATTATTGACTTTATTTCAGATTCACTTATCTCTGAAAATACAAATTCTTTAACGTGTGAAAATTGATGATGATATGCCCTAGATAATAACGCAACATCAAAGCCATCATGTTGTAACACGTTAATTAGATGGCGACCGATAAATCCACTACCGCCACAAACAAGTATTTTTTTCATGTGATTAATGTATGTGGTTGATGATGTTTACTCATCAACCACATTTAACACCTTAGAAGGAGAGTCCAAAGAATTCTTCGAACTTGGCAATCACATAATCCAAATGATCATGTGTCAGACCTGGGTAGATACCTATCCAGAAGGTCTGATTCATAATACGGTCCGTATTAGTCAGTTCACCAACGACCCGGTAGTTACGGTCAGCAAAATAAGGCTGGCGGGTCAAGTTGCCAGCAAACAGCAAACGAGTACCCACCTTGGCCTCGTCCAGGAACTTGACCAGCTCAACACGGTTGACGCCAGCAGTTTCTTTCAGAGTGATGGGGAAGCCAAACCAAGACGGCTCGGAGTTATCGGTGGCTTCAGGCAGTTCGAGGACGTCGACGCAGTTGGCCAAGCCCGCCTTCAGATAGGCGAAGTTTGCCTTACGCTGTTCAACGAACTCTTCTACACGCTCCAACTGGGCCAAACCACAAGCCGCCTGCATATCGGTGATCTTGAGGTTGTACCCCAAATGAGAATAAGTGTATTTGTGATCATACCCCTCTGGCAGGGAACCCAGCTGTTGGCTAAATCGCTTGCCACAGGTGTTGTCACAGCCAGGAGCACAGTAGCAGTCACGACCCCAATCGCGGAAGGACTCGATGATCTTCTTCAGCTCGCCTGACTTGGTGAATACAGCTCCTCCTTCACCCATGGTGATATGGTGCGCCGGATAAAAGCTGACGGTGCCAATATCACCGAAGGTACCCACCATTTTGCCATCGTAACGAGTACCGAGGGCATCACAGCAATCTTCAATGAGCCACAGGTTATATTTGTCGGCAATACGACGTACTTCGGCCAGGTTGAACGGGTTTCCCAAGGTATGAGCAACCATGATGGCTTTGGTTTTATCCGTTACAGCGGCTTCAATCAGAGCTGGATCGATGTTATAGGTCGGGATGTCCACATCCACGAACACCGGGACCAGGCCATTCTGGATGGTTGGGTTGACTGTGGTCGGGAACCCAGCAGCAACAGTGATCACTTCATCACCCGGTTTGAGTGCACGTTCACCCAGTTTGTGGGAAGTCAGCGCGGTCAGGGCCAGCAGGTTGGCAGAAGAGCCTGAAGTGGTGGTCAGCACATGGGGAACGCCGATGTATTCACCCAGTTTCTTTTCGAAAGCATCGTTAAAACGGCCGGTGGTCAACCACCCATCGAGCGAAGCTTCAACCATCAACTGCAGTTCACGGGCACCGATCACCTTTCCGGACGGCGGGACGACGCTGCTGCCAGCTATAAACGGCTTGGGAGCCATAGCCTGCTCAGCATACTGAGCTACCAGTTGGGAAATTTGTTCACGCAGAGCTTGTGCACTCATTTATCTCTTCCTGTTAAAAGTCTTGCCAATGCCATGTTCCGGCAATTGATCATTGTTCGTCAATCAAGGGGGGGCTGGATGTTACCTAGCTAAGTGGGGAAAGTCATCCGGACCGATAGGCCTCACTGAGCAGCCATATAGTCACGGATCTCACGCAAGGTCACCTCACGCATATCCTCGCCGGCCAGCCAGGCCTTGTGCCACGTGATGATACGCCCCAGAGTGGTGACCAGATCCCAGCGTGGCTGCCAGCCCATCCGAAGCTTAGCCTTGGAGCACTCGAGCTTTAGGTAATGGGCTTCATGGGGATGATCGGCACCGTCGAGTTGCCAACAGGCATTGTCGCCCCACAGCTGTACCATCTTCTCGACAATAAACTGTACCGGCTGAGCATCGTTGTCGTTGGGCCCAAAGTTCCACCCTTCCGCATAAGCACAACCATCACGATAGAGGTGTTGTGCCACGAGCAGATATCCCGATAAAGGTTCGAGCACATGCTGCCATGGGCGAATAGAGTGGGGATTGCGGATAACCACTGGCTGGTCGTTTTGGAAGGATCGCAGGATATCCGGGATTAAACGATCTTTTGCCCAATCACCGCCACCGATCACATTACCAGCGCGCACCGATGCCAGGGCCACGCCATGACGTGCATAGTCCTTCGGATTAAAGAACGAGTTGCGATACGCAGAGGCGACCAGCTCGGCACAGCCTTTGCTGTTGGAATAGGGATCATAACCACCCATGGCCTCGTCTTCACGATATCCCCACACCCATTCGCGATTTTCATAACACTTGTCGCTGGTGATATTGACTACAGCCTTGACACCACCGACCGCTTTAATGGCCTCAAGCAGATAAACGGTGCCCATAACATTGGTGGAATAGGTCTCGATAGGATCATCATAAGAGAGTCGCACCAAAGGCTGGGCAGCCATATGGAATACGATCTCGGGTTTGAAATCGGTCATGGCTTCACGCAGATGGAAGAAGTCACGAATATCACCATCTTCCGATAACAACCCTTGCCGAACCTTAGCAACCTCGAAGAGACTGGGTTCAGTAGGGGCAGGAAGGGAATAACCACGTACAATGGCCCCCATTTCCTCCAGCCACAACGCCAACCAGCCCCCTTTAAAACCAGAGTGCCCGGTCATAAAGACCCGTTTGTTTTTCCAGAAATCAGGATCGATCACGGCCATTACTTCCATACCTTCCAAGGTGCTTTGCTTTTTTCCCAAAGTCCTTCGAGGTAGTGCTTATCACGCAAGGTATCCATGGGTTGCCAGAACCCACTGTGCTCATAAGACATCAGTTGTCCCTGCTCTGCTAATGCCATCAGTGGCTCTTGTTCCCAAGTCGTCGCATCATTTTCAATCAAGTCAATAACCTTGGGACTTAATACAAAGAAGCCACCATTGATCAATGCACCATCACCTCTTGGTTTCTCCTTGAAGGAGAGGACCTGATTATTCTTAATATCCAGTGCGCCAAATCGGCCCGGAGGATAAGTTGCCGTAAGTGTCGCCAATTTACCGTGGCTCATATGAAAATCGATACTAGCTCCAATATCAACATCGGATACACCATCACCATAAGTAAACAGGAATGCCTCATCATCTTTCACATATTCAGCGACACGCTTGAGACGGCCACCAGTCATGGATGCATCCCCTGTATCAACCAGGGTCACATTCCATGGTTCTGCACGTTTTTCATGCACTTCCATTCGGTTTTCTGCCATATGGAAAGTGACATCAGACATATGAAGGAAATAGTTGGCAAAGTACTCTTTGATGACATACCCCTTATAGCCACAGCAAATGATGAAATCATTGATACCGTGTGCGGAGTACATTTTCATGATATGCCAGAGGATTGGCTTACCACCAATTTCAACCATCGGCTTTGGTTTGACAACAGTTTCTTCACTCAGACGGGTGCCCAAGCCACCGGCAAGAATTACCGCTTTCATGTTTTCTCCCACTTATTTTGATACCGTAAAGGCATCAGAAAAAAATTGTTTCTCTGAAAGCCCAACATTGATGAAATCATTTTTTGCAGCTGCGATCATTTGAGGTGAACCACAAGCATAAACACAGAAAGCAGACAAATTACAAAAATCTTGCAATACTGCTTGATGGACAAAGCCTGTTCGTCCATTCCACTCAACATCGCTACCTGAGACAACCGGGATGAAGGTAATATTGTCATGTTTACTTTCCCACTCAGAAGGAAGCTTTGAATAGAAGTCGATAGCTTTATTCATCCCCCAATAGATATTTATATCTCTCTTTGAACTACTACTTATGAGCGCTTCAACCATAGCTTTAACCGGAGCGAATCCGGTACCACCAGCCAAGAAAATGATAGGACGATCATCCTCTCTGATGAAGAATGTTCCAATCGGACCATCTACCCTCATCAATGTGTCTGGCTTGATTCCAGCAAGAAGCAGATTACTCATTGCGCCATTATTGATAAGGCGGATATGGAGTTCGATTCCATCTTTACTACTGGCGTTAGCAATGGAATAACTTCGAGTAATCCCCTGATAGTTGAGATTTATATATTGCCCTGGTAAATAATCAAATTTCGCAGTGGGGGGTAGCCTGAATTTTAAAATCAAAAATTCATTATTAATTTCTGCTAATGTCACCTTACATGGCACGGTTTTACGAGAGAGAGAAGCCAGCTCAGGGTAGTATTCAGCCTCAATCATTAGCTCTGTGCACGCGCTCTTGCATTGGCATGTCAAAAAATTTTGCCCTGATGAGAATGAACAACCTTGCTCATCAATTACTTCACCCTCTATAATTTTTGACTCACACAGCCCACACGAACCATTCTTACAACTATGTTCCAATATTATTCCAGCACGAATCGCTGACTCAAGAACTGTTGTATTTTCAATTACATCAAAACTAATACCTGATGGTTTTATAATTACGGATTTCATAATTTACTCAAAAACAATAGCGTCTGTTAAAAAGACGCCTTGTAAATCCTTGGAGGAAAGCTGTGGTTTAAACTCAAGTGGCCATTCAATCGCAATATCTATATCGTTCCATCTAATGCTAGCTTCGCATTGAGGGGAATAGTACGCGGTTGTCTTGTACAGAAACTCGGCAGTATCACTCAAGGTTACAAAACCATGAGCAAACCCTTCTGGAATCCAAAATTGGCGCTTGTTCTCAGCTGATAAATTCACGCCAACCCACTGACCAAATGTAGGAGAGCTTTTGCGAATATCAACAGCCACATCAAATACTTCGCCAGTGACACAGCGAACTAGTTTACCTTGGGCATGCGGAGGTAGTTGGTAATGAAGCCCACGAAGTACTCCTCGACTAGATTTGGAATGATTGTCTTGAACAAAGGTAACAGCTCTACCAATCACTGACTCAAATTGCTGCTGATTAAAGCTTTCGAAAAAAAAACCTCTTTCATCACCAAACACTTTTGGCTCAATGATAAAAAGATCAGGGATTTTCGTTTTAATGATGTTCATTATGTCAATCCAAATAAACAGGTAAACAATATAGCTTATTCATGAAATCTTATTGATTAGCTTGAGAAGATACTTTCCATATTCATTCTTAATCAGTGGCGTGGCCAACTTCCGAACTTGATCTGAATTGATAAATTTCTGACGATAAGCAATCTCTTCGGGGCAGGCCACTTTCAACCCCTGGCGTGTCTCAATAGTTTGGATAAAATTACTCGCCTCAATCAGGCTTTCATGAGTACCGGTATCCAGCCAGGCGTAACCACGACCCATCATGGCTACCGAAAGATTGCCTTGCTCGAGGTAAATACGGTTGACGTCGGTGATTTCCAACTCACCACGGTGAGAGGGCTTCAGACTCTTGGCTATCTCGACCACACTGTTATCGTAGAAATAGAGGCCAGTGACAGCATAATTGCTCTTGGGTTCCAATGGCTTTTCTTCCAGAGAAATCGCCGTCCCTGAATTATCAAATTCCACCACCCCATAACGCTCTGGATCCTGCACATGGTAGGCAAAAACGGTCGCACCACTAGTCTTGGTTGCAGCAGCTTCCAGCTGTTTTTGCAGGTCATGACCGTAGAATATATTATCACCAAGCACCAGCGCGCAAGAATCTGAACCAATAAACTCTTCACCCAGAATAAACGCCTGGGCCAAGCCATCCGGGCTCGGCTGTACCTTATATTGCAGGTTCAATCCCCATTGGCTGCCATCCCCCAACAGTTGCTCAAAACGGGGCGTATCTTGCGGCGTGCTGATGATCAAAATGTCACGAATACCCGCCAGCATCAGGGTGCTGAGGGGATAGTAGATCATCGGCTTGTCATAGATGGGTAGCAGCTGCTTGCTGACTGCCATGGTGACGGGATAGAGACGAGTACCTGACCCACCCGCAAGAATAATGCCTTTACGTTTCGTCATAATGCTTTAGTTCTTATATTGAAATTATGTAACCCATCGAAATGAGTTCACCCAGCGGTCACTCATCTCGTACTTATCCTGCTGGTAATGACGGGGCACAGAGCCACCGTCTTCCCACCTTCTCTTACTTACCGAGGATCTCGGCCAACATCCTTTCAACACCGACTGTCCAGTCTGGCAGTACCAAGTTGAAGGTACGCTGAAATTTGCTCGTATCAAGCCGTGAATTGTGAGGACGCTTGGCAGGTGTTGGAAATGCACTGGTCGGGACAGCATTGACCTGACTGACCTCCAACTCGATACCCGCTTCACGGGCTTTGGCAAACACCCGCTGGGCATAGTCAAACCAGGTGGTGGTACCGGAAGCGATCAGGTGGTAAAGGCCCGCTACCTCTGGCTTATCCTGTGCAAAACGGATCGCGTGAGCGGTGCAGTCGGCCAGCAACTCGGCTCCAGTCGGCGCACCAAACTGGTCATTGATAACCGACATTTCGCTACGCTCCTTGCCAAACCGCAGCATGGTCTTGGCAAAGTTGGCACCACGGGCGGCATACACCCAGCTGGTCCGAAAGATAAGATGGCGAGAACAATGTGCTGCTGCATGCTCCCCTGCCAGCTTGGTTTCACCATATACGTTAAGGGGGGCCGTCGGATCGCTCTCAAGCCAGGGCCTTTCACCACTGCCATTGAACACATAGTCAGTGGAGTAGTGTACCAGCCAGGCACCAAGCGTTTCGGCCTCTTTTGCAATCGCTGCGACACTGGTGGCATTAAGCAGTTCGGCAAAGGCCCGTTCGCTTTCGGCCTTGTCAACGGCGGTATGGGCCGCAGCATTGACAATCACATCCGGCTTGAGCAAACGGACTGTCTCTGCTACCCCGGCCGGGTTGCTGAAATCACCGCAATACTCCACAGAGTCGAAATCCACGGCGGTAACACGGCCCAGTGGTGCCAAAGCCCGCTGCAGCTCCCAGCCGACCTGACCATTCTTACCAAACAGCAGAATATGCATCAGGCACGTTCCCCGTAATTCTGCGCGATCCAGGATTGATAGGCACCGCTCTTGACGTTGTTGACCCATTGCTGGTTATCCAGATACCACTGTACCGTCTTGCGAATGCCTGACTCGAAGATCTCTTGTGGCTGCCAATCAAGCTCGGCACTCATCTTGCTGGCATCGATGGCATAACGGCGGTCATGGCCGGGGCGATCGGTGACATAGGTAATTTGATCACGGTAAGAACCCGCCTTGGGCACCAGTTCATCGAGCAGATCGCAGATGGTATGTACCACCTCCAGGTTCTGCTTCTCGTTGTGACCACCGATGTTGTAGGTCTCACCGACAACCCCAGTGGTGACGACGGTATACAGTGCGCGAGCATGATCTTCGACATAAAGCCAGTCACGGATCTGATCACCCTTGCCATAAATCGGCAGGGGCTTGCCATCAAGGGCATTCAAGATCACCAACGGGATCAGCTTCTCGGGGAAGTGATAGGGACCGTAGTTGTTGGAGCAGTTAGTAACCAGAGTCGGCAGGCCGTAAGTCCGGCGCCAAGCACGTACCAAGTGATCGCTCGATGCCTTGGAAGCAGAATAAGGGCTGCTGGGCGCGTAAGGCGTAGCCTCGGTAAAGAGTGGCAGAGTCTCACCTGCATTCACCTCATCCGGATGGGGCAGGTCGCCATACACCTCGTCGGTGGAGATATGGTGGAAGCGGAAGGCCGGCTTGCGTGTCTCGTCCAGATCGTTCCAATAGGCGCGAGCGGCTTCCAGCAACACATAGGTGCCGACAATATTGGTCTCGATGAAGTCGGCAGGCCCGGTGATGGAGCGGTCGACATGGCTCTCGGCGGCCAGGTGCATCACGGCGTCGGGCTGATGGGTTGCAAACACCCGATCCAGCTCGGTGCGGTTGCAGATATCAACCTGTTCGAATACATAACGATCGCTGGCAGATACCTCCGCCAAGGACTCCAGGTTGCCCGCATAGGTCAGTTTATCGAGATTGACCACAGAGTCTTGGGTATCACGGATGATATGGCGAACAACAGCAGAACCTATAAAGCCGGCACCACCGGTAACGAGAATTTTCATATTGATAAGTACTCTGACACTCTGACGAGGTAACTGGTGATATGGGAGATGCAAGATACGCACTACGTGGGGCCTGTGCCTCTTGAAGCCATAGAAAGCCATAGAAAGCCATACAACATACTTAACGAAGGCGAGAAAAGCGTTAGCTACCGCAGTGAGTTACAGCTCCCAACATGCTGCTTTTAACCTGATTGTGTGTGCTGTTGGCCATCATATCCTCCAGCTTCTTGTATTGGTTGATGTGTTACAATGGTATCAAATGACGTTGCACATCTGAGTATTCCGAGAGCATACATTGTTCACATCTTGGGCAACCAAGGCCCTACACCCGATTCCGGGTCAGATTCTATCTCGTTTAGCCCAAAGATTAACAGTCAAAACATAGGAAACCATCCATCCTATAAGGGATTCAAATATTCCCTACAAAGGAGTGATTTACTCCCCCCCCCGGAGTATGTGCTCCCATTACATGGAAACACTCTACTTCCAGAACCTGACTGAGAGGACAGAATAGCTTTTTTTTCAAATAATTACAGATAGCTAATGGTCTGACCATAACCGTTTAGCTGCTGTTTCAAGGGGTGAATACAGATACTGAGCACTCCCAAACACATGTACGCAGACCAAACTCGTGCGATCAGAATAGTCGCAAAGTTGCACTAAGAGCGCTGAGCTATTGCCTTAGATGCCCATTGAACTCTTCACACCAGATTCATAAGCATTGATGCCATAACAAGGAAACTGAGGCAGAAATAAAGAAGCATGTGATTCAGTCCCGATACAGGGGTGCCTGTTTAGGATCCGGATTGACTCTCCTCTCCATACACCCTCTAATTGACAGCCTGGACCCTCATCATCATGCATCTTATGAAAATCCTATTGGTCGAAGACGACAAGCTGCTCAATCACCATCTCACCACGCTGCTGACCGAAGCCCAGAATCAGGTCCACAGCACCGACAGTGCCCAGATAGCCTTGCACTACGCACGCGACTACCCCATCGACGTGGCCATCATCGACCTCGGCCTGCCAGACATGGACGGTCTGCAGCTCATCAATCAGCTGAGAGAGCAGCAGATCCCCTTCCCCATCATAGTGTTGACCGCTCGCGGTAGCTGGCAAGACAAGGTGGAAGGACTAGAAGCGGGCGCAGATGATTATCTGGTCAAGCCGTTCCAAAAAGATGAACTGCTGGCCCGTCTCAATGCCTTGGTGCGCCGCAGTGCTGGTTTTATCTCCCCCAGGGTGAAAGCGGGTGACTATGAGCTGGATCTGTCCCGCAAGGAGCTGACCATTGCCGGTGAAGTCACTGTGCTGACCAGCTTCGAGTATCTGATCCTGGAATACCTGATGCGTAACGCCCGCCAGGTGGTGTCCAAGCAACAACTGCTAGACCAGCTCTACGGCGATGGTGAAGGGGATCCGAACACCATCGAAGTCATGGTGAGTCGCCTGCGCAAAAAGCTGGATCCCGAAGGGACGATCGCCCCTATCTCGACCATCCGTCGCCAAGGCTACATCTTCAACCTGTCATGCAGCTAAGCGTGCCATTCACACCGCAATAACCGTTAAGAGAAGCCCATGCAACTGATCCGCCGCTCACTGCACATCAAGCTGATGATGAGTGCCATGCTGGTGATCGCGATCATCATGGCCTTCTCCGTCTATATCCTCTACCTCGGCCACACCGAGGAGCAGGCGCAAAAAGCCAGTACCCGCATGCAGGAGAACCTCTCCAAGCTGTTCTCCTCCAAGCAGCCAGATCCCCACGCCATCACGGATCTTGGCAACATAGCGCCAGACGCCATCGATCCCAACCTCGACACCCTCATCTGCCGCTCGGATGGCGAACTGAGCTGGTCCAGTCTGCACATGCCGGAAGTGATCACCATCAAGGGCACCATCTGTCAGGATCTGATGAAGTACCTGGGTGGCCTGGATCAGGATTATTTCTTCAAGTTGCACACCATCAAGAACGGTGAGAGCTACTTCATCTACAGCCTGCGCTTTTTGCGCAATCACGGTGACGGTCCCACCACCTACTACGTGGTGATGGTCGACTCCGCCAAGCGTTATCAGGCCCAGACCCAGGAGTATCTCTACCAGTGCATCCGCCAGGCGCTGCTCTCCTACTGCCTGCTCGGCGCCCTGTTGCTGCTGACCAGCTTCTGGAGCCTTTCCTCTCTGCGTACCATGGCGCGCCAGATAGACGAGATCCGCGCGGGTAAACGCGAGGCGCTCTCCAGCGACTATGAACGTGAACTGCTGCCGCTGACCGAGTCGGTCAACCAGTTGCTGGAGAACGAACGCCAGCAGACCCAACGTTACCAGCATGCGCTAAACGATCTGGCTCATAGCCTGAAGACCCGCCTCGCCCTCATCCAGATCACCGCGCAGGAGGTCAAGCAGGGTCACGCCGTGCACGACAACATCAATGAACAGATCACCACCATGGATCAGATCATCCAGTACCAGCTGCGCCGGGCGGTCACCGGTCGCAAGCGCCTTGCCAGCAAGGGCACCGAGCCGGTACCGCTCATCGAAAAGTTGCTGGCAAGCCTCGCCAAGGTCTATCGCCACAAGAAGCTGCAGACTCGTTTCCACTTTGATGACGATGTTTTCTTCAGTGGTGAACAGGGCGATCTGATGGAGCTGATGGGCAACCTGCTGGACAACGCCTGCAAATTTGCCATCAGCGAGGTGCAGGTGCAGGTACGTCGCCAGGGCAGCGGCCTGCTCATCCTGGTGGAAGATGACGGCCCCGGCATCGCTCCCGGAAAATCTGAACAGATCTTCCAGCGTGGGGTGCGGGCCGACAGCTCCCCCGGTCAGGGCATCGGCCTTGCGGTGGTCACCGAGATAGTGCACAGCTATGGCGGCAAGATCTCGGTGGACGAGTCCCCCCTCGGTGGTGCCAGATTCCAGATGACACTTCCTTGATGCCACTGACGCCCTGAATGGGTGTCATACCCTGCCCCTCATAGCGCTATTGCGAGGATGTATCTCATCCTCATCCAGTATTAGAAAATGCTGAGAGAATGTGACATAACTTAACACCATCTACTACCGCACGGATGCGATAGCCATGGTCAGCAAGCCCTCGAGTGCCATTTTCAAACCCCAACAACAGATGCTGGCGCTGGAGCCGCGCATTCTGTTTGATGGCGCCGCCGCCACTGCCGTTGAGCACCAGGATCAGAATAGTCAGGCCACCCCGGCCGACGCGCCGGATCACGGGGCCCCCACCCAGGCCGCCCAACCACGCCAATTACTGGTCGTCGATTCTCGCATCGAGCAGGCCAGTCAGCTGACCAAAAACCTCGACAGCAATGTCAGCCTGCTCCTCATCGACAAGCAGACCGACGCACTGGCCGCCATCGCGGCCACACTGACCAAACTGGGTCAGGTCGACAGCATCCAGATCCTCTCTCACGGCTCGGCCGGTCAATTCGCCCTCGGCAATCGCACCCTGACGGCCGACAACCTGGCCAGTGTCAGTCAGCAGCTGCAAGGCTGGCAGAGCCACCTGAGCGAGGGGGCAGATATTCAGCTATACGGTTGCCGGGTCGGCGCTGGCGAGTCGGGTCGAGCGCTGGTCAGCGCCCTGGCCCAATGGACCGGCGCCGATGTGGCAGCCTCCAACGATGACACCGGCGCCAGCAACAAGGGGGGGGATTGGGATCTGGAGGTGAGCAAGGGCCTGATCGATCAGCCGCTAGCCCTCAGCCACACGGCAATGCAAGGGTACGATCGCTTGCTCGCCAACGCCGATCCCAACAGCAGCCTGGCCCAGAGCAGTGCCAATGTCCTGCTCGGCGAGCAGTTCGAGTTCACTGTCAATGTCAGCAACCAGGCGAGCCAGACCGGTTATGCCCCCTACCTGGATCTCTATCTGCCCAGCACCGGCAAGGACGGAGACGATGGGGTCAGCTTTATCAAGGCCACCTACCTGGGTCAGACCCTCAAGACCCACAACGTGATATTCGACGCCTCGGGTAACGCCACCCATCCGCTCGCGGTCGATGATAACGGCAACCCCCTCATCATCAGGGCCGCCGATGTCGGCTTGCGCGCCGGCGATACCCTGGTGGTGATCGAGATCCCCTTTGGCAGCGTCAATCAGGGTCAACCGGATATTCCTATCCTGATCACCGCCAAGTTGAGCAACCTGGCCGATACCAGCTTCTCGGCGGCGACCCCGGATCTCAGCATCGGCATTCGCAGCGGTTTCCAGTATGGCAACGATGCACTCAACAACCCGCTCGACGATCCCAGCCTGATCGAGGGTGAGCTGCACAGCTTTGTGGTCAAACCGACCGTCATCCGTTTCGAGCACAGCCTCGACATGCCCGAGGGCGAGACCGCGACCGGTCCCAACTTCAACCATACCCTGACCCTGACGGCGATCCCGGCCGATGGCCAGACCCTGAGCAATGTCGTCATCAACCAGACCCTGCCCGCCAGCATTCAGGTGACCGCCATCACTCCTGGGCTCAATGGCACCCTGACCTCGGTCACCCTCTCGGATGGCCGTGTCATCACCAACCCGGCCCTGATCAGTGCGGCCATCAACAGCGACAGCCTGTTCATCCAGTCCTTTACCGTGGCATACAGCAGCCTCTCCACCGCTACCGATACCCTGGTCAGCTTCTACGTGCCCGAGGTCGATGCCAATGGTCAGCAGGTGATCAACCCCAACAGCGGGGATGCGGTGCAGATCACCATAGCGGCCCCCACGGCCAGCGGTGAGTGGATCCCGCTCGACAGCCGGGATCTGACGCCTCCCGCCACCAATATCGACTTCGCAGGTCAAGGGGAACCCATTGGCTTCATCGCCCGCTCCATCGCCCTGCAAAAAGAGGTCACCCTGGCCATAGACGCGGGCAAGGCCGGGATAACGCCGGGCGATACCCTGGGCTACAGCATCAAGTTGACCCTGTCCGACTACTTCGCCTTTGGCAAAACCCTGTTTGGCGAAGGCCAGTTCGTCGTGACCGACACCTTGAGCGACGGCCAGACCCTGACCGGCACCCCCACCCTGACCCTGACTCGCAATGGCGCCAACGAGATCATAGCGCTGATCTACACCACTGTGGTCAATGCCGACGGCACTACCAGCATCAGCTTCGATATCGGCCAATCCCTTGCCAACGCCTTCCCGCTGCTGAGCTGGCTCGCAGGCGATCTCGCCTTCGATGACAACCAGCAAGGCGCCACCCTGGCACTGCTGAGCTACAGTGCCCTGATAAGCCAGAGCTACACCCCGCCGGCCGGTAATCCTCAGAACGAGATCAACGAAGGGGATTCCTTCGGCAACAGCGCCAGCGTCACCGCCAGCCTGCTCGAAAACAGCACCAACCTGACTGGCGGTAGCGAGTCAGACAGCTCCCAGACCACCACCCGCATCCCCACCAGCCAGGTCGATATTGCGCTGACCAACATCAATGGCGTCGGCAGCCCGGGCGGCGCCGTCGAGCTGCGTCCAGGCGATCAGGTGACCTTCAGGCTCAGTTACGACTTGCTCACTGGCGACTATGAACAGTTCAAATTGACGGCGTACCTGCCTTTGCCACTGTTTGATCTGGCCGGCATCAGCTGGAGCGAGGGGAGCGGTGTCGGCCAGTGGCATTTTGGCAGCGGCGACACCAACCTCGGCAATCTGATCAGCATCACCAACGGCCCCGGCAACTCCCTCATCTTCGATTTCGGCAGCTATGCCACCAGCGCACTGGGCGGCAGCCGCATCGAGGTAGAGTTCACCCTCAGGGTCGGCGATCAACCCTTCGCCGATCAGCGCACCCTCGACGTGCTGGCCCAATCCAGCCAGGTGACCACCCTCAACAAGACCCAGCTCAGCAGTTCGGATATCACCGTCATCACCTCCATCGCCGAGCCGGATCTCGTCATCGGCCATGGGGTTGTCTCATCGAGTAACGGTACCGTAACCGGCACCACCGGCAGCTGGAAGGCGCCGGGCTCTGGCGGTATTCCCTTCACGGGCCCGGTGACCGATATCAATGCGGTGAATGGCAACGTAACGGGCATAGATGGCGCTGATACACTGCGCCTGGCGACCGCCATCGAGAACCGGGGTGGCGGCGGCGCCTTCGATGTCGTCACCAGCATCAACCTGCCCGCCGGCCTCTCTTTCCTCAACGGTTCACTGGCGGCAGCCAACCTGCAGATCTACCGCGGTGATGGCACCCCACTGGTGCTGGGGACGGACTATCAGGTCAGCGGCAACACCATCAGCTTCCTAGATGCTGGCAATGTGGCGACCCTGTCGCCGGGGCGGGATGGCTCGGCGGCGGCCAATGCGGGCAGCAACCTGATCGTCATCACCTACGAGGTGCAGATCATCGCCGACATTCAGGCCAGCAGCACCCTGGAAACCCGTGCCACCCTCAGCAATTACGCCAGCGTCAACAATGGGAAAGACTTCACCCCCACGGACCTGACCGACACGGCGAGCGAACAGGTCGCCGCACCGACCCTCGTCATTGATTTCAGCAATGGCGATGCAGGTTCCTCCTCCAGCGCGGGCCATACCTCGGGCGCCAATCTGGTGATTGGCGAGAGCATGGGCTATGACATCCGGGTGACACTGCCGGAAGGCAGCACCCAGCAGCTCAGCATCCTTGACCTCATCCCGCCCGGTTTCAGGCTCGATACCAGCTACAACGGCGGCAAGGGTTATGATCTCATCCTCACCGGATTTTCCGGCACTATCAGTGATCCCACCCTCGGCGGAACCGGGGTAGGCACCAACGATGGGGATGCCAGCTTCAGTTTCAGCGTCAGCGGTGCCACCGCCGACAACAATCAGGCCAACAACAGCTTCACCATCAGGTTGCGCCTGGTCGCCGATAACGTCCTGACCAACCAAGCCGGCACCAGCCTCAGCAACGGCGCCGTCCTGCACTATCAGGATCCCGATGGCGACGTCGCAGGCGGCAGCGCCCTGACGCGAGAGGTCACCACGGCTCCCGCCCCCGCCGCCCTCATCCAGGAGCCGGTGCTCACCATCAGCCAGAACCTGACCATCACGCCCCCGCCCTATGGTTTTGAAGAGGGCGATGGGGTCAGCTTCAACATAGTGATCAGCAACAACGGCCCTCTCGATGCCTTCGACATTCGCCTGAGCGATCTGCTGCCCAGTCAGCTGAGCAACTACAGCCTGGTTTCGGTGATCTACGACGGCGTCGATGTCAGCAGCCAATTCGAGCTGGTGGGCAATCAGCTGCAAACCAAGGCGAATGCCAATCTGGATATCGCCGTCGGCAAGCAGCTGACGCTGCTGATTAGCGGTGTGGTCAATGCCAGCGCCACCAATCTGGCCCAGCTCACCAACCAGGCAGAGGTTCAATGGACCAGCCTGGACGGCAACCTGAGCACCAGCGCCGATCCTGCCGGTGAGCGCACCGGCGCCGACGGCGTGCCGGGCAATCAGGTACTCAACGACTATCGCGCCATCAGTCAGGCATTGATCCCCATCGCCAGCGGCATCTTCATTTCCCGGGTAGGTGGCGTGACCGAGACCGGTGGCGGCGCCACCGATGCCAGCCATGAACAGGTCACGGTCGGCGAGATCATCCGCTACAAGGTGGTCGCCCTGCTGCCCGAGGGGGAGAATGACAACTATGAGCTGAGAGTAAGCCTGCCCAAGGGGCTCAGCTTCATCGACAAGGATCAGGTTCGCCTCGCCCTCATCTCCAATGGCGGGGTTGGCAAAGGCCTGTCGAGCAGCCTGAGCGGCTCGGCCATCACCGGCGCCGACGTAATTGGCAACGAGGACGGCAGCGCCGCCAAGCCCATCTCCCCCACCCTCGCCAATGAACTGGCCGGCCTGCTCGCCGCCGGCCAGATAGAGATAGTGACGGATGCCGATGGCAATCAGACCCTCATCTTCCGGCTGGGGGATCTCTCCAACCAGGATATAGATGACGATTTCGAAGGCATTGCCATCGAATTCAACGTGCGCGTCGACAACAACCTGAGCAATCAGGCCGGCGTTCAGCTCGGTGTCGGCGCCAAGGATTATGTCGGCGCGGATCCCGGCAACCTGGTGCAGCGTGGTGCCAGTTTGATCGTCTACCAGGACATCATCGAGCCCAGCCTGGGCGCACTGGACAAGACGGTCATCGCTTTCGATCCCACGGCCATCAATGCCAATACCGGTCGGGCCGAAGTCCAGATCCATTTCGAGCAGACCGGCAGCCTGACTGCCTTCGAGCCTCGCCTGACCGATGGCTTCCCCGGCGGCAGCGACTACGCACTCACCAGCCTGGTCATCGAGCTCGGGGGCACCACCTACACCTATGACAGCAGCGACAGCGGCAACAACTTTGGTCTGCCGCCCGGCGTCAGCATCACAGTGACTCAGGGAGGGAGTTTCGCGGTCGATTTCTCCCAACTGGATGCCGGTGCCAAGGTGACCCTGGTCTATCGGGTCGACCTGCCCAATGGCGCCACCATTGCCGGTACCGATGCCACCCTCAGCTGGTCCAGCCTGCCGGAAGATTTCACCACCTGGGGTGGCTCCAGCGTGGGCGCCGATGGCAGCGCCAGCGGCGAGCGAACCGGTCAGGATGGCCAGGGCAACACGCTCAACAACTATGTACTCACCAGCAACGCCGGGCTTGGCATCATCAGTGGCACCCTCTGGAATGACACCGCCAGCGCCACCACCAGTACCCAGCCCGACGGCGCGGGATTGGCCGGTCAGACCGTCACTCTCACCTGGGGCGGGGTGGATAACGATATCGCCACCACCACGGATAACCAGCTCTTTGTCACCACCACCGATGGCAACGGCCACTTCTCGTTTGGCATCCTGCCCGCCGGCGTCTATCGCCTCGACGGTCCGGCCGGCACCACCATCACGGATGCCAGCGCCGGCACTTTGCAGGTGCGCATCGACAGTGACGGCGGCAGCCTGGGCCAGATTGGCATCAGCCTCACCGAATCCGGTATCAATGCAGGTCAGTATGATAATGGCGCCAACATCGGTTATGTGGAGATCAACGATGCACCGACGCTGGGTAATACCAGCCCGGCCCAGAGCGTGGACGAGGACTTGGATCTCAATATCCTCGGCCTCTCGGTCGCCGACGTCGATGCCGGCAACGGGGCGCTCACCCTCACCCTAACGGTGGCCCATGGCGTGCTGTCGCTTGGCAATTCGACCGGCTTGACGGTGGTCACCAACAACGGCGGTGGCCAGCTGGTATTGACCGGCAATCTGGCCGCCCTCAATGCGGCTCTGCTGACCCTCAACTATCGCGGTCATCAGGATTACAACGGCAGCGACACCCTGTCCGTGCTGGTCAACGACAACGGCCAACTGGGCGACAAGCTCAACGGCGACGGTATTCCCGGCAATGCCGAAGATGCCCTGACCGCCACCAGCAATGTCCTCATTACCATCAATGCCATCAACGATGCCCCCATCGCCAACAACGACAGTGCAACCGCCACCGAGGCTGGCGGCACCGACAACAACCTGCCCGGCAGCGATCCTCAGGGCAACCTGCTCAGCAATGATAGCGACGTGGACATCGCCACCAACGGTGACATCCTGCGTCTGGGGCTGGTGACCAGCGTCGCCACCGGCAACAGTGCCAGCGCCAACTCAATCGATACCGAAGTCGCCATCGTCGGCAAATACGGCACCCTCTACGTGCTGATTGGCGGCGGTTACCGTTACGTGGTCGACAACGGCAACCCCGAGGTAGAAAAGCTGCGCCTGCGAAGCGACACCTTGAGCGAGCAGTTCAATTACCAGTTGCTCGATAAGACGGATGCCAGCAGCCAGGCCAGTCTCCTCATTACCATTCAGGGCGCCAACGACGCCCCCGTGGCGGGGGATGATACCGCCAGTGCCACCGAGCAAGGGGTCGGCCAGCCAGGCAGTGATGCCATCGGCAATGTGCTCACCAATGACAGCGATATCGACACTGGGGATGACAGAGGGATCAGCAAGGTCGCCCTGGGCCCCATCACAGCGCTCAGTCAGATAACCGATGTACCAGCCGGCAGCACCAGCGCCAATGGCGCCGTGATCATCGGCTTGTATGGCACCCTCACCCTGGGTGCCGATGGCAGCTATCGCTACCAGATTGATAACAGCAACGCCACCGTCCAGGCGCTGCGAGCCGGAGACAGTCTCACCGAGACCTTCAGTTACCGAGTCACCGATCTTGGCAACCTCAACGACATCGCCGCCCTGGTGATCACCATCAATGGCAGCAACGATGCGCCCGTCGCCACGGACGATATTGGCATTGCCAACGAGGCAGGAGGCATCAATAACGCGACGCCTGGCAGCAACGCCACCGGCAACGTGCTCGATAACGACACCGACCCCGACTCGCCCAACCTCAACGAGACCCAAATCGTCAGTGCGGTGCGCACGGGGACCACCGGCGGCGCCGGGACAGTCGGCACCCTCGGCAATCAGTTGCGGGGCAGCTATGGCTGGTTGACTCTCAATAGCGACGGCAGTTACAGCTATGTCGTCGACAATAGTCTGGCCGCGGTTCAGGCCCTGCGCCTGAGCAGCAATATCCTGAGCGACAGCTTCACCTACACGGTGCAAGATGCCGCAGGGGCCAGTAGCCAGGCCAACATCACCATCCGTATTCAGGGCGCCAACGATGCTCCCACCGCCACTGTCGATACCGCCATCGCCATCGAGGCAGGCGGCCTGGGCAACGGCACCGCTGGTACCAATCCCACCGGCGATGTGCTCGGCAACGACACGGATCCGGATAGCAATGGCGAGCAACTCAGTGTCACCGGCGTCAGCTTCGGTGCCAACAATGTTTCCGCCGGCAGCGCCATCAACGGCCTCTATGGCACCCTCACCCTCAACGGTGACGGCAGCTACAGCTATGTGCTGGATAACACCAATACCACGGTGCAGGCGTTGTTGCCGGGAGAAGTCCTGACTGAGCAATTTGGTTACCAGATAACGGATCTGGGCGGCCTCACCAGCGCATCGACCCTGACCATCACCATTGAGGGCCGCAACGACAGCCCGATAGCGGTGGTGGATACCGGCACCGCCGTCGAGGCGGGTGGGGTCAACAACGGCACTCCGGGCAGCAATGCCACCGGCAATGTGCTCACCAACGACACAGATCCGGAATCGGCCAATCCCAATGAGAGCAAAACCGTCAGTGCGGTGAGTACCAGCGGCGGCACTGCTGGCACCCTGGGCACGCAATTGCGGGGCAGCTATGGCTGGCTCACCCTGAATGCCGATGGCAGTTACAGCTATGCCATCGATAACAGTCTGGCTGCGGTGCAGGCCCTGCGCCTGAGCAGCAATACCCTGAGCGACAGCTTCACCTACAGCATGCAAGACGCCAATGGTGCCAGCAGTCAGGCCAGTATCACCATCAGCATCCAGGGGGCCAACGATGCCCCCACAGCCACCGCCGATACCGCCATCGCCATCGAGGCCGGCGGCCTGGGCAACGGCACCGCTGGAACCAACCCCACCGGCGATGTGCTCGGCAACGACACGGATCCGGATAGCAATGGCGAGCAACTCAGTGTCACCGGCGTCAGCTTCGGTGCCAACAATGTTGCCGCCGGCAGCGCCATCAACGGCCTCTATGGCACCCTCACCCTCAACGGTGACGGCAGTTACAGCTATGTGCTGGATAACGCCAATGTCACGGTGCAGGCGTTGCTGCCGGGAGAAGTCTTGACTGAGCAATTTGGTTACCAGATAACGGATCTGGGCGGCCTCGCCAGCGCATCGACCCTGACCATCACCATCGAGGGCCGCAACGACAACCCGATAGCGGTGGCCGATACCGGTACCGCCGTCGAGGCGGGCGGGGTCAATAATGGCACTCCGGGCAGCAATGCCACCGGCAATGTGCTCGGCAATGACCTCGACCCCGAGTCAACCAATCCCAATGAGAGCAAGACTGTCAGTGCGGTGAGTACCGGCAGCGGCACCACCGGTACTCTGGGCACGCAATTGCGGGGTAACTATGGCTGGCTGACCTTGAATGCCGATGGCAGCTACAGCTATGTCGTCGACAATAGCCTGGCTGCGGTCCAGGCCTTGCGCACCAGTGCCGATGTGCTGACCGATGATTTCGGCTACAGCATGAGGGATGCCAATGGTGCCATCAGTCAAACCACCCTGACCATTCGCATCGAAGGGGCCAACGACACCCCCGTGGCCCAAAACAATATCGGCATTGCCGTGGCCGACAACGGTGTCGGTAACGTCGTCAACCCCAGCGGCAATCTGCTTGCCAACGACGGTGATGTCGACGGGGGCGATGGACTGACCCTGACGGCTGGCCGCACCGGCGAAGAGGCAGCCGGCGGCGCCCTCGCCCCCGTCAGCCTGGGTAATCCACGGGTGCTGATCGGCCAATATGGCACCCTGACCCTATACCTCAACGGCGATTACCAATATGTACTGGATATCGGCAATGCTGCCGTATTGAACCTGGGCCCCTTGCAGACGCTGGAGGATTACTTCACCTATCAGGCGCAAGACCTGGCCGGCGCCGTCGATCTGGCCCAGCTCGCCATCGTCATCCGCGGGCGCAACGATGCCCCCGTCGCCAACCCGGACGAGGCCCAGGTCGTCGAAGCCGGCGGACTCAACAACGCTCAACCCGGCCTAGATCCAAGCGGCAATGTGCTGAGCAACGACACGGATCTCGAAAACGATCCGCTGACCATCACCCTGGTGCAAAACGCCGCTGGCCAGAGCGCCAGCCTGGGCACAGTGCTGCGCGGCCGCTATGGCGATCTGGTGATGAATACCGATGGCAGCTGGCACTACCGCCTGGACAACAGCCTGGCCGAGGTGCAGGCCCTGCGCGGGCCTGACCAGACCCTGACCGAGGTGTTCAACTATCAGATCAGCGATATCTGGGGAGTAGGCAGTGCCAGCAGCCTGACACTGACCATTCGCGGCAGCAACGACACCCCCATCGCCGTCGATGATCAGGCCAGCGCCATCGAGGCAGGCGGCGTTCACAACGGCACCGCGGGAGTGGATCCCGGCGGCAATGTGCTGGACAACGACAGCGACGTGGATAGCCAGGCCAATGGCGAGACCAAGACGGTGCTCACCGTCAGCAATGCAACCGGGGCCAGTGTCAATGCGGGTCAGACGCTGCAGGGGCGCTATGGTCAGCTCATCCTCAATGCCGATGGTAGCTATCGCTATCTGGTCGACAATGGCAATCCCGAGGTCGAGGCCCTGCGTTCGGCCAGCCAGACCCTCACCGAGGTGTTCAGCTACCGGATGCGCGATCAGGCGGGCGCTTTCTCGGATGCGCGGCTGACCGTCGTCATCCAGGGTGCCAACGACAACCCGGTTGCCCGCGACGATAGCGCGGTCGCCAGCGATCAGGTTCAGCCACCCCATACCTCGGGCAATGTGCTGCCCAACGATGGTGATGTCGATGCCAATGACCCTCTGCGAGTCACGGCGGTGCGCAGCGGCGCGGAGGATGGCAGTGGCAACACGGGCGCGCTCGGGCAACCGCTGGCCGGTCGCTACGGCTGGCTGACCCTCAACGCCGATGGCAGCTACAGCTACACCATCGATCTGACCAACAGAGAGGTATTAGCCGCCGCGGGCCTCGGTCAGGTGCTGCAGGATGTGTTCACCTACACCCTGACAGACGGCAGCGATGCCAGCGACCAGGCCCAGTTGGTTATCCACCTCAACATATCGGCCCCCTATGTCCCGCCCCCTGATGAGGGTCCCCTTGGTCCCCACTATCAGGGCATGTCAACCAATGAGAGCACCACTCTGAGCTATCCCGACGTCAACCCGGCTGTCTTCGTCACCCCCGTGGTGCAGAACATCAGCCTGTTGCTTGGGGCCAGCGCCGAGCGCGCCGATGGCAGCCAGCTGTTCTTCGGGCTGACGCCGGAGATCCACAGTCAGAGTATCGGCCAGGGCCTTGGTCAGCTCGATGGCACCTTCGTCAGCCAGAGTGTGCAAGAGAGCTCACTCGCGCAGGAGCTGGAATTGGCCACCTTCCTCGGCCGCCATGGTCGGGTTGACCTCAATGCCGATGGGCGGCTCAGCGATGAGTCCGTGTTTGCCATGACCCCACAGGAGATGCGGCCTCATGTCAGTGGCGAGCGTGCCAGCAAGGCCAGCAGCTTCACCAGACAACTGCAAGATGCGGCGGGACGTCACATCGCAGGTATCAACAGAAATGCCACCATCACAACAAAATCAGGCACTTGATTCTAAGGACAGACAATGCCCAGACTCGCTCTTCGACCACTGACCTTGACCTCCAGCCTGCTGCTCTGTGCCTGCAGTGTCCTGCCGCCCGAAACTTACACCGAGCAGGACAAGGCTGAGCGGATCCGCTTCGACCGCCAGCTGATGTACGATCAGCAAGAACCCGTGACCCACCCCATCACCTTCTATGAGGCGGCGGCCAGGGCCCTCAAATACAACCTGGACTACCGCCTCAAACTGATGGAAAGCGCCATGGCTGCCGATCTGCGGGATCTCTCCAGCCATGAGATGCTGCCCCAGCTGGTCGCCTCGGCCGGGCTGGCCGGACGCAGCAACGACTCCGGCGGCACCTCGATCGGCATCGAGGATGGCGAAGAGAGCTTGCGCGCCTCGACCTCTCAGGAACGCTATCGTGACCTGAGCGGGCTGGGGCTGAGCTGGAGTCTGCTCGATTTTGGCGTCGCCTATTATCGCAACCAGCAGAAAGGCGATCAGGTGTTAATGGCCGAGGAGCGGCGCCGCAAGGTAGCCCAGAACGTCTTGCAGGATGTGCGCAGTGCTTACTGGCGCGCGCTGGGGGCGCAGCGCCTGCTGCCCGAGGTCGACAAGTTGCTGACCAGAACCCGACTGGCACTGGACTCCGCCCGTCAGGCCGAAACCCAGGGCTTGCTGCCACGCCAGCAGGCATTGGCCTACCAGCGAGCCCTCATCGACTCGGTCTCCCTGCTCAACCAGCGCCGTCAGGATCTCGAATTTGCGCGCGCCGAACTTGCCGCGCTCATGTCCCTGCCCTCCGGCAGCAAGATGACCCTGGCCGATAACCCTGAGCCCCAGCTGCCAATATTGGCGCAGACCATAGACAACATGGAGCAGATGGCGCTCGAGAATAGACCCGAGATCATGGAGGAGTGGTATCGCAAGCGCGTCAACCAACAGGACATCAAGATAGCCAAGGCCGAACTGTGGCCCAATGTGAGCCTGAATTGGGGCTACAACTACGACTCCAATCAATATCTGTACAACAACCACTGGTCCGAGACCGGGCTGCAAGTCTCCATCAACCTGCTCAAGATCCTGCGCCTGCCCGCCATTCAGAACATGGAGGTGTCACAGAAGGTCACGGATGATACTCGTCGGGTCGCCCTCTCCATGGCGGTGCTGACGCAAGTGAGGGTCGGTGCGTTGCGCTACAACCTGGCAGCCCAGGAGGTTGCCTTCGCCGACGAGAGCCTGCGGGTCGACGAGAGCCTGCTCCACTATGCTCAGGCCGCTCGCACCAGCGATCAGGGCTCAGAGCTCGAGGTCATTCGCAGCGAAGGGCGCTATCTGCTCTCCCGCTATCAGCGCGAGGCCGCCTACTCCCAGGCCCAGGCCGCCTGGGGCCGGCTCTACAACTCGGTCGGTCTTGACGTGCAACCCGAGGCCATCGCCCAGCACGATATCCCAACCCTGGCGCAAGCCATCGAGCGCACTATCAAGAAGCAGGAGAACCAGGCTTTGCTGACCTCCAATGGCGGGGTGCCCTATGCCCTTGCCAACTGAGGTACGTGCCAAACTATGGTGGCTGCTGCTCTTGCCACTGACCGTCCAGGCCAGCCCGGCGCTGCAGCCAGCACCGACGGTGCAAGGCTTGCAGGATGATCCCAATGCCATCCGCATCTTGCTGACCGCCAATCTGGAGACGACCCTCTCCAGCCAGATGAGCGGCACCCTGGGCGAGCTGCAGGCCCGCCTCGGTCAGCCGGTCAAGAAGGGGGCTCTGCTGGCTCGCTTCGACTGCCGGGAAGGAGAGGCGCAGAGCCGGGTCGCGCGGGCCGAGTTGCAGATGGCGCGCCAGGATCTCGCTGCCAAACGCAATCTGCGCAAACTCGATGCGGTGGGCGATCTCGAAGTAGCCATCGCCGCCACCGGGGTACAAAAAGCCGAAGGGGCCGATGCTCTGGCCCGGGCACGCAGCAGCTACTGTGACGTGCGCGCCCCCTTCGCCGGCCGCATCGCCCAGGTGCAGGCCAAACCCTATCAAACCATGACGGCCGGAACCCCCCTGTTTGATCTGGTCAGTGACGGGCCGCTCAAGGTGCGGCTCAACGTGCCCTCACGGCTGCTGCCCGAACTGCAGGAGGGACAAGCCCTCGAGATCAACGTACTCGAAACGGGCAAGCCTTATCAGGCCAAGATCAGCCAGATCAATGCCCGAGTCGACGCCGTGGCCCAAACCGTCGAACTGGAAGCCAGACTCGATGCCCCCTATCCCGAGCTGGTCGCGGGCATGAGTGGCGTTGCCCGCCTCATGGAGTCTCATGACTGAATCGCTCCCACCGCCTCAATTATTACTGGCGCTGCACGCCCTGCGCGATCGGGCCATGGCCGCCAGGAGTCTCAATGCCCTCGCCTTCTCCATGGCCAACGATCTCTACCAACTCTTGCCATTTCATCAAGCACTGGTGTTCGCCCGCCATGGCCAGGCTCAGGAACTGCTCTGTGTCTCGGGTCTGGCAAAGCCGAGCGAAGATTCCCCCTACCTCATCTGGCTGACCAGCATGAGCCGCTGGCTCGATGGCCAGGTCAGCGGCAGTGAACCTGTCTGGCTGACCCGGGAGTCCCTGGACCTCCCCGATGCCTTGGTGGAAGGATGGACTGAATGGTGGCCGGAAGGGGTGTTTTGCGTCCCCATCCAGCGTGAGGATGGTGAGCGGCTCGGCCTGTTTTGCCTGCTGCGCGAGGCCGAGCCGCCAGCCGCCTTGCTGCCCCTGCTGCAAAGCCTCTGGCAGACCTGGGCCTACTGCTGGCACAGCCTGACCCATAAACCACAGTTGTTCAGCTGGCGTCCCTGTCGGCGCCAGCTCATTCTGCTGACCCTGGCCGCCGCCGTCATGCTGCTCATTCCCATTCGTCAGAGCGCCCTGGCGCCGGCCGAAGTGATTTCGCGTACCAGTCAGCTGATCAGCAGCCCGCTAGCTGGCGTCATCGAGCAGATGGAGGTACGTCCCAACCAGGAGGTGAAGGCCGGCGATCCCCTGTTTCGGCTCGATGAGACCACGCTGCGCAACCGGGCCGAGGTACTCACCCAGGAGGTGGCCGTCGCCGACGCCGAATTGCTCGCCGCCAGTCAGCGCACCTTCGACAATCCCCAGAGCCGACGGGAGCTGACCCTACTCACCGGCCGGGCCCAGCAAAAACGGGCCGAGCTGGCGGGGGTCGAACTGCAACTCTCCCGCAGCCAGGTCACCGCCCCCACCGACGGAGTCGCCGTGTTCAGCGATGCCAACGACTGGCTCGGCAAACCGGTCGTGACGGGAGAGCGCATCATGCAACTGGCCGATCCTCAACGCCCCGCCATGCGCATTCAGTTGCCGGTGGCGGATGCCATCGCCCTCGAACCCGGGGCCGAGGTGACCCTGTTTCTCAGCGCCTATCCGCTGCAACCTCTGCGCGGCAAGATCCTGGAGACCAGCTATCAGGCTCAGCCCGGCGCCGAGGGCGTGGTCTCCTATCGGCTACTCGCCAGCATAGAAGAGGCACCGCCCCATGCCCGTCTCGGCCTGCATGGCACCGCCAAGCTCTATGGCGAGCGCGTGCTGCTCGGCTACTACTTGCTGCGCCGCCCCTTGGCGGCCCTGCGAGCCTGGAGCGGCGTCTGATGCTGGATCCTGCCGACTTGCCTCTGCCGAGCCTGCGCGATGATCTGCGGCTCTGTCCGGCAGACAGAACCCCCAACGGCGAACCCGCCTGGCTCATTCAGGACACGGTGATCAATCGCTTCTATCGCATCGGCTGGTTCGAATTCGAGTGTCTGGTGCGTTGGGCCGAGCAGACACCCCGTCGCTTGCAACAGACGCTGGAGCGCGAGACAACCTTGCACCCCGAGGTTGAGCAGATCCTGGCCTTCTGCCAGTTTCTCGAACGTCATCAACTGCTACGCCCCAGCCCGCAAGGGGTGGAAAAACTGCGCAAGGCGAGTGAGGGCAAGGCCTGGCTGACCGGACACTGGTGGCTGCACCACTACCTGTTTTTCCGTGTTCCCCTGCTGCGCCCGCAAACCCATCTTAAGCGGTTGGCAGCGCGGCTCGACTGGTTGTTTAGCCCCCTAACCGCCTGGCTTATTCTGGGGGCCAGCCTGCTCGGAATCCTGCTCACGGTGCAACAATGGGATGGCTTCACCCACGCGGTGGTGGAGTCCTTCTCCCTCGACGGCCTGTTTAGTTTCGCCCTCGCCCTGATCCTGGCCAAGACGCTGCACGAGCTGGGCCATGCACTGGTCGCTACCCGACAGGGAGTGCGAGTGGCCCATATGGGCATCGCCTTCGTGGTGCTCTGGCCCATGCTCTACACCGATACCAGCGAGAGCTGGAAGCTGACCCGGGCCAGGCAGCGTCTCGCCATCGCCAGTGCCGGCATCCTGACCGAGCTGGCGTTGGCCGGACTGGCCACCCTGGGCTGGGCGCTCTGTGCGGATGGCCCGCTGCGCAATGGCCTGCTCTATCTCGCCACCACCAGCTGGATCCTGTCACTGGCCCTCAATGCCAGCCCCTTCATGCGCTTCGATGGTTATTTCATCCTCTCGGATCTGCTCAACTTCCCGAACCTGCACGAACGCGCCTCGGCCCTGGCCAGGGTAGCCCTGCGTCGCCGGCTGCTCGGGCTGATGGAGCCCTGGCCGGAATCCTTCCCGGCGCGCCAACGCCAGGCGCTCATCGGCTTTGCCATCCTCACCTGGATGTATCGCCTGGTGCTATTCCTCGGCATCGCGGTCGCCGTCTACTTTCTGTTCTTCAAGCTGCTGGGGATCCTCCTGTTCATGATCGAAATCAGCTGGTTCATCGTTCTTCCCGTCTGGCGAGAGTTGAAACATTGGTGGCAGGCCCGTGCCAAGGTCACCCGCCCGCGCCGGACTATTCTCGTCTTCTGCCTGCTCATGTTGCTGGTGCTGTTGGCCCTGCCCTGGCACAGCCAGATCAAGGGGGTCGGGGTCGCCCGGGCCGAGCGACAGTTGCAGGTATTCACCCCCTTCCCCGCTCGCCTGGAGAGCCTGCGCGCCGCCGGGCCGGTCGAGGCGGGGGAATCCTTGCTGCAACTGGTGGATCCCGATCTCGACTGGAAGGTGCTCGGCAATACCCAGAGCATTCAGAGCTATGGCGCGCGCCTTGGCGGCATGTTGGACGATCCCTTCGGATTGAATGAACAGATTGCCACTAGGGAGCGGCTCAGGGTGCAGTATCGGGAGGCAAATGCGACGCGGGCGGAGATAGACAGGCTCAGACTGGCGGCCCCTTTTGACGGCCTCTGGCTGGATGTGGATCCCGAGCAGCGGCCCGGTCAGTGGCTCAACAGCCAGCACCCCATAGGTATCTTGATCGATCCAACCCGCTGGCAGGTCGATGCCTACGTGGCGGCAGATGAGATGGCGCGCCTGCGGGTCGGCGACCCGGTGCGCTTCTATCCGGACGGCGCCGCGGCCCCCCTGCATGGCACCCTGGTCGATCTGGGCACCACACGGGTCAGCAAACTCAAACACCCTATGCTCAGCTCCCGCTTCGGTGGCCCCATCGCCACCAGCCCGCAGGGAGAGGATCTGCAACCCACTCACCCCCTGTTCCTGGTGCGGGTCCAGCTCGAGCAGGCTCCGGCCAGTTTGCGTGAGACGAGGGGCAAGCTGGTGCTGGAAGGAAGTAGACGCAGTTTGCTGGCCGAAGGTGCGACTCAGTTGCTCGCCGTGCTATTGCGGGAGAGTGGCTTCTAAGCCGGGTGAATGAAGTGCAGGCATAAAAAAACCGGCCGCGAGGGCCGGTGAAACAGTTCAGGCTTGTCAGGTGACAAACGCACCCAGCGGATGAGAACCGGTTTCAATTCCTTATGAAGACCCGCCCTCTTGAGTACGTGCAATCACAGTACACCAGGGTCACTGAATTGGGGCTGAATCAAGCTGAAATCGTTTTCTCTGCCCGACATCAGAGCCGGATCCCGAGGGACTGGCGCAGATAGGCCCCGGCCCCGAGCAGACCCGGTCCCTCGTGAGTAATGAGGAACACGGGGATGTCTTTCAGGTAAGACTTGAAACGCCCCTTATCTTCAAACGATACCCTAAAGCCTGATCCGAGGAAGAACTCCTGGAAGCGGGGCACTATGCCACCGGCGATATAGACGCCGCCGAAGGTGCCCAGATTGAGCGCAAGATTGCCGGCAAAGCGTCCCATCAGCACGCAGAACAGGCTTAAGGTGCGGCGACAATCGAGGCAAGAGCCGGCCAGCGCCTGCTCGGTAATGTCTTTGGGTGCCAGCGCCTCTGGCTCACGGCCATCGGACTTCACCAGGCCGCGGTAGATGTTGACCAGACCCGGGCCGGACAGCAGCCGCTCCGCCGAGACATGGCCGAGCTCGGCGCGCATCACCTGCAGCACCGCATCTTCTTCTTCGCTGTTGGCGGCAAAGTCCACATGACCGCCCTCACCCGGCAGGCTGAGCCACTGCTCGCCAGCCTGCACCAGATGAGCCACCCCGAGGCCAGTGCCGGCCCCGTAGATGGCGATGGGTTTGTCGGCCACCGGCGCCGCGCCACCCAGCTGGATGCGATCGCCCTCTTTCAGCACGGGAACGGCCATGGAGACGGCGGTGAAATCATTGATGACCTGCAACCGGGTCAGCCCCAAGTTGGCCTGCATCTCGCTGATGGAGAATTCCCAGCTGTGATTGGTCATGGCGACCCAGTCGCCGTTGATCGGGCAGGCAATGGCGATACAGGCCTCGCCAACCTTGGCGCCATGTTCTGTCAGATAGAGGCTAATCACCGCCTCCAAGCTGGGATGAGCCAGACCGGAATAGGTCTTTGCCTGGGAAATGGCGCCGGTCGCCAGCTCACAGAGGGCCAGCCTGGCGTTGGTGCCGCCGACGTCGCCGACCAGCGCATGGGTATGCTGCATAACAAACTCCTTCGTTACCGACTCGGGGCGGCCCTTACCGTCCCGACATTGTTATTTGGCAAGGATTCTACCCGAGCCCATCCCCTGTTCGTCTGTTTGTTGAATGCAACTGTGCGCCCGCTCACAGTGTTGTTGCTTTGCAACATTTGTAAGCGTTTTCAGGGGCTGAATGAAAGTTTGTAACCCAAAAGACGAAATAATTAGACATGAGTCATACTTTACAGGGCCGAGATTAGTTTCGATAAGAGCTTGTCTTGTATAGTCATCAGGTTGATTGGAAACCTGTTTGACCGTGAATTTAGTACACAGACACTGAAGTTAAATTACAAAAATGCCTGGTGGTAATGATGAATACCCTCGATAAAATCACTAACAATTTAGAAAGTTTCAGTAAATCAGAGCGTAAGGTGGCTGAAGTTATCTTGGCGTCACCCCAGACCGCCATTCACTCCAGCATTGCCACCCTCGCCAAGATGGCTGACGTCAGTGAACCGACCGTCAATCGTTTCTGCCGCCGCCTCGACACCAAGGGTTTCCCTGACTTCAAGCTGCACCTGGCCCAGAGCCTGGCCAATGGCACGCCCTATGTGAATCGCCATGTAGAGGCAGAAGACGGCCCTGACACCTACACCGCCAAGATCTTCGAGTCCACCATGGCCTGCCTCGATGCCGCCAAGAACAGCCTGGACATCTCCGCCATTAATCGTTGCGTCGACATCCTGACCCAGTCCAAAAAGATCAGCTTCTTCGGCCTGGGTGCCTCCTCCGCCGTGGCGCGCGATGCCCAGAACAAGTTCTTCCGCTTCAACATCCCGGTGGTGAGCTTCGAGGACATCGTCATGATGCGCATGAGCTGCATCAACAGCAGCGAAGGGGATGTGGTGGTGCTGATCTCCCACACCGGCCGCACCAAGGCGCTGGTCGAGATAGCGGCGCTAGCCCGTGAAAACGACGCCACCGTCATTGGCATGACTGCCAAGGACTCCCCGCTGGCGCGCGAATGCAATCTGGTGCTCTCCATGGATGTGCCGGAAGACACCGACGTCTACATGCCGATGGCCTCTCGCATCGCCCAGCTGGCACTGGTGGATGTACTGGCGACCGGTTTTACCCTGCGCCGCGGCATGAAATTTCGCGAAAACCTGAAGAAAGTCAAAGAAGGTTTGCGCGAATCCCGCTTTGATACCCCGCATAATTCCTGAACCTTCGGGGGCCTGGCCCCCGGCTGTCTATGCCACCAGGCTTGGTGTAGTATTGTAATTTAATAACATAAGGCCACTCAGATGGCCTTCAAGCAGGCGCCATGCTACGCGCTTGACGGGGCAGTATTTCAAGTCATATCAACTTCACATTGGAGTCTTTCATGCCAAGACGTACAAAGATTGTAACCACACTCGGTCCGGCGACCGATCGCGACGGCATCCTCGAGGGGATCATCCGCGCCGGTGCCGACATGGTGCGGATGAATTTCTCTCACGGCACTCCTGAAGATCATATCCTGCGCGCCACTCAGGTGCGTGAAATCGCCGCCAAGCTCGGCCGTCATGTCGCCATCATGGGTGACCTGCAAGGCCCCAAGATCCGTGTTTCTACCTTCAAAGATGGCAAAATCTACCTGGCCATCGGTGACAAGTTCATTCTCGATGCCGCGCTCGGCAAGGGCGAAGGCTGCCAGGAACAGGTCGGCATCGACTACAAGAGCCTGCCAAACGACGTGGTGCCCGGCGACATCCTGTTGCTGGACGACGGTCGGGTACAGCTGAAAGTCGAGCAGGTCGAAGGCACTCGCATTCACACCTCAGTGACCGTGGCGGGCCCTCTCTCCAACAACAAGGGCATCAACAAGAAAGGCGGCGGTCTCTCCGCCCCGGCCCTGACCGAGAAGGACAAGGAAGACATCAAGACCGCGGCTCGCATGAACGTGGATTACCTGGCCGTCTCCTTCCCCCGCAATGGTGACGACTTGCGCTACGCCCGTGAACTGGCCCGCGAAGCCGGCTCCAACGCCAAAATCGTGGCCAAGGTCGAGCGCGCCGAAACCGTCGCCACCGACGAAGCGATGGAAGACATCATCCTCGGCTCCGACGCCGTCATGGTGGCCCGTGGCGATCTGGGGGTCGAGATCGGTGACCCCGAGCTGGTGGGCGTGCAGAAGAAGCTGATCCGCCACTCCCGTCGTCTGAACCGGGTGGTTATCACCGCGACCCAGATGATGGAGTCCATGATCAATGCCCCGCTGCCAACCCGTGCCGAAGTCATGGATGTGGCCAACGCCGTGCTGGATGGTACCGATGCTGTGATGCTCTCCGCCGAAACCGCCGCCGGCCAGTTCCCCATCGAGACCGTCACCTCCATGGCCAGCGTCTGCGTGGGCGCCGAGAAGCATCCTAGCCTGAATGTCTCCAACCACCGCATGAGCTACACCTTCACCTCGGTGGAGGAAGCCGTCGCCATGTCCACCATGTACGCCGCCAACCATCTGGAAGGGGTCAAGGCGATCGTGGCACTGACCGAGTCTGGCACTACCCCGCTGCTGATGTCCCGCATCAGCTCCGGCCTGCCGATCTTCGCCATGTCTCCCCACAACAAGACACTTGCCTGGACCAACCTCTACCGTGGCGTCACCCCTGTGCTGTTTGACGGCGACGAGAGCAAGCCGGTCTACGAGGTCTGCCGTGAGGCGCTGGATGCCCTCAAGGCCAAGGGTCTGGTCCAGAGTGGCGACATGGTGCTGCTGACTCACGGCGACAAGATGGAAATCGTAGGCAGTACCAACACCTGCAAGGTGATGATGGTCGAGTAAGTGCCCATCAACATCGACAAAAACGGCTCCTGCGGGAGCCATTTTTTATGACTTTCGATCCGTCTTAGCCGCGAAATAGCTTCACCCTGTAACCCAAAGTCTAGGCTTCCTCACGCCCAGCGGAGCATGGTTTGTTCTCTCAGCGGCCAAGATCGAAGTGATCTGCCGACAGGTCCCGGCCAGTGAAAATTTTGCCTCCTGCCCAAGGGGGAAGGCATTGCATCGAACGGGAATGAATCGACGTTGCGATGCTTGGTTAAACAATAAAAAAAACCGGCCACATGGGCCGGCTTTTTCAGTTCAGACTCAGACTCAGACTCAGACTCAGACTCAGACTCAGGCAGCGTGTACCGCCGGGGCTGGTTGAGACAGTCCTTCCAGCTCACCCGGGGCGAAGTTATCCACCTGAATGGCCTCGTAGCGCAACGCATCGGCGGCCAGCAGCTTGTCGGCCTCATCCTTGCTCAGGATGGACTGGGACAGCGCGGCGGCTACCAGCTCGGGCAGTGCCATCTTGCGCGGCAGCTTGCCCTCTTTTTGGGCCTGCACCAGCTTCTTCTCGATGGGCTGTACCGCCACCATGGCCTGGAAAGCACGCTCCATCTGACCCACAGGATCCGACTCATCCTTGCCCACATAGCACAGGGCAGTCAGACGGTCACGGAACTCGCCCGGCTTCATCATGGCGTGGCAGATAGCGTGGCAGCGATCGTCCGCCGGCATCTGGTAACCGACACCGAACGGGAACACCACCCGCTTGAGCACGGCGCCCATCACCTTGTTCGGGAAGTTCTGGAAGAAGCCCTCGAACGCCTTGCCAATCAGGTAGAGATTGCGCTCCACCGCGTACTGCACGAACGGCAGATCCGAGACCATGCGGCCCTGATCCTCGTAGTGCTTGAGGGTGGCGGAGGCCAGATAGAGGTGACTCAGCACGTCCCCCAGACGGGCGGAGATCATCTCCTTTCGCTTGAGATCGCCACCCAGCATCAGCATCGAGACGTCGGCACAGAGCGCCAGTCCTTTACTCATGCGTGACAGCTGCTTGTAGTAACGCGCCGTCTCGCCGCCGACCGGGGAGCCGTTGAACTGACCCAGGGTCAACCCCTGGAACAGGGCGCCGAAGAAGTTGCCGGTGCCGAACGCAACGTGCTTCATCAGCAGCGCATCGAACTTCTCGAGGCCGCGCTCCACGTCGGTGTCGGCCGCTGCTTCCAGCTCGGCAAATACATAGGGGTGACAGCGGGTCGCTCCCTGACCGAATATCATCAGGTTGCGGGTCAGGATGTTGGCCCCTTCCACCGTGATGGCGACCGGAATGCCCATGTAGGCGTAACCGGTGTAGTTCTTCGGCCCGAGCTGAATGGCTCGACCGGCGTGGATGTCCATGGAGTCATCCATGATCTGTCGTGCCATTTCGGTCATGTGGTACTTGGAAATCGCCGTGACAATGGCCGGTGCCTGGCCCAAGTCCAGAGAGCCAGCGGTCATGCGACGGGCCCCTTCCAGCTGATAGGTCAGGCCACCGATGCGGGCCAGCGCCTCTTGCACCCCTTCGAACTTGCCTATGGACATACCGAACTGCTTGCGCACATAGGAATAGGCGCTGACGGTGCGGCTCGCCATGTGACCACAGGCGGTACCGAGCGCAGGCAAGGAGATACCGCGACCGGCAGAGAGACATTCGACCAGCATGCGCCAGCCACGCCCCGCGTATTCTGGGCCACCGATGATCCAGTCCAGCGGAATGAACACATCCTTGCCGAAGGTCGGACCGTTCAGGAACGCCAGCCCCATGGGGTAGTGGCGATCGCCGACCCGCACACCCGGATGGCTGGTGGGGATCAGGGCGCAGGTGATGCCGATCTCTTCCTTGTCACCCAGCAGTTTCTCCGGATCGTACATCTTGAACGCCAGCCCCAGCACGGTGGCACGCGGTGCCAGGGTAATGTAGCGCTTGTTCCAGTTCAGGCGGATGCCGAGCACCTCTTCACCCTTGTACATACCCTTGCAGACGATCCCCTTGTCCGGGATGGCGCCAGCATCGGAGCCCGCTTCCGGGCCGGTCAGGGCGAAACAGGGCACCTCTTTGCCATTGGCCAGACCTGGCAGCCAGAAGTCCTTCTGGGCCTGGGTGCCGTAGTGCATCAAAAGCTCGCCCGGGCCGAGCGAGTTCGGCACCATGACGGTGACCGCCACGCTCAGGCTCTTGGTCGCAATACGGGTAACGATGGTGGAGTTGGCGATGGCGGAGAACTCACGACCACCGTAGGATTTCGGGATGATCAGGGCGAAGAAACCTTCCTTCTTCAGATAGTCCCACACGGGTTCGGGCAGATCCTTGGTCTCGTTGACGATCTTGAAGTCGTCCACCATGGCGAGCAGGGTCTCGACCTGATTGTCGATGAAAGCCTGCTCCTCGGCGCTCAGGGTCGCCTTGCCGTAGCCATGCAGTTTCTTCCAGTCGGGGTTGCCGCGGAACAATTCGCCATCCCACCAGACGGAGCCGGCTTCCATGGCCTCCCGCTCGGTGGCCGACAGGGGCGGCAAGATCTTCTTGAAGATGCCGAACACGGGACGGGTTACCACCTTTTTACGGATGGCGGGCACGCCGAGCACAACGGCTATCGCCAGCACCAGCAGGACAAGCAATGTGATCATACGAAAGTTCCTTTTATTTCACTGTTTCCGTTGATTATTGTTAGCTATTACACGGCCAGGGATAACCTGGTCGACTCCACGGGCGCACCGACACCGGACGCCAGATAAGGAATAACGTTGCGCACCAACCCTTCCACATCGAGTTGCTGACCGAAGTCGGCCTGGGCGATGTCACGCAGCGCATCGGCAGACGCCATGGTGAACACGACTGTGCCCAGGGTGAAGTGCAGGCGCCAGAACAGGTCTGCCGGCGACAGGGCCGGGTTGGCCTTGGAAATGGCCTGGGTGATCCGCTGCAGGGTCGGCCCATAATGGGTGGTGATGAAGCGGCGCAGGTGGCCTTGGCTATCGATGTAGCCACGCCCCAGCAGTTGCATGAAGATGGCCGGGCCGTTGGTGCGCACCGCCACCAGCTTCATCAGGGGATCGACGAAACTCTCGAACACCTGCAGCAGGTTCAGCTGCTCCTGCGCCATCAGGGTATGCAGGCGCTCATCCAGCTCCGGCATGAACAGGCTAAGGTAGCGATCGAGCACCGCCTGAATCAGCTCTTTCTTGGAGCCGAAGTGGTAGTTGACCGACGCCAGGTTGACATCGGCCTCACTGGTGATCAGACGCAAAGAGGTATCGGCAAACCCCCGCTCGGCGAACAACACCTCGGCGGCATCGAGAATACGGTTTTTGGTATCGATTTTACTCACTGGACACCTCACTTAAACGAATGTTTAAAAAGTACGTTTCATGCCCAGACATGTCAAGGGAATGTGAACAGGTGTTGGTGAAATGTTTTAATCAAAAAAGAGGGAACAAGGCGGGAACTTAGCAGGGGATCTGAACTCTATATCTATGCCACTGCAATTAAACATTAAGTCTCGCCCAACCTGCATCATGCTAGTTGGGCATTTTTTTATCTGGCGAAGGACGATGACAGCTCTTTTCGAAGCAATTTAGCCAAAAAAAACCGCCGCAGGGAGCGACGGTGGGGAAATCGGGTCGAATCATCCAGTTACGACCCCTCGATGAGAGTTCAGGCTTGCATCGATGGGCTCATCCTCGCAGGCAAAGATGGCCAGACTTTGTCAGTTCCACCAGAATTTGTGACAAAGTATGGCAAGTCACATACATGGCCCGCCCCCGCCAATCTTGCTATGCTGGCGCCTCATGCCAGAGGGGAGAGAAGATGAAGTATACGGTCGATACCCACACGCACACCGTCGCCAGCACCCACGCCTACAGCACCATTCATGATTATCTGCCGATCGCCAAGGCCAAGGGGATCAAGCTGTTTGCCACCACGGATCACGGCCCCGACATGGCCGATGCCCCCCATTTCTGGCACTTCGTCAATCTGCACGTGCTGCCCAGAGTGGTCGACGGGGTCGGCATCCTGCGTGGCATCGAGGCCAACATCAAAAACATCGCCGGCGAGATCGATTTCCCCGAGCGCTACGAGTCACGGCTCGACATGATCATGGCGGGGTTCCACGAGCCCGTGTTTCCTCCCTGCGATCAGGCCACTCATACCCAGGCCATGATCAACGCCATCAAGAGTGGCCGGGTCGACATGATTAGCCACCCTGGTAACCCCGCCTTCCCCATCGATATCCAGGCCGTGGTCAAGGCCGCCGCCGAGTACAGAGTCGCGCTGGAGATAAACAATTCCTCCTTTAGCCACTCCCGCCCCGGCAGCGAAGGCAACTGCCGCGCCATCGTCGAGGCGGCGCGTGATCTGGGTGCCTATCTCACCTTCGGCTCCGACTCCCATGTCGCCTTCAGCCTTGGGGATTTCGAACACTGCCACCGGCTGGTGACGGAGGCGGGTTTCCCCGAGGAGCGGATCCTGGCGCGCTCCCCCCGCGCCCTGCTTGAATTCCTCGAGAGCCGTGGACGCGCCCATATTCCGGAGTTTGTCGATCTCTGAGCCGTGTCCGTAACTCCATGAGCTGATTCATAAAACCGGCTCAGGCTCATTGACTTGCCCCGTTATTTTCGGGAATCTAGCAAAAGGCCGGTATAGCTCAGTTGGTAGAGCAGCGCATTCGTAATGCGAAGGTCGGGGGTTCGACTCCTCTTACCGGCACCAGATATAGCAAGGCTCGCAGCGATGCGAGCCTTATTAATTTTTGAGACGGGCTAACACCGGGCTAACATCAGCCCCGGCGTACAAGTGGCATCGGCATACCTGTCAGTTGTTCAGTCGGCTGCTGAATCAGGCAGGTTCGCACCAGCTCAAGATCCCGGCACCCCAAGCCAAGCGTCGCAATCCTGCATGGGCACTATCACCAGACTCCGCTTCTCATCCCCTGGCTTGTGCATCCGTCGCAGCAGCGGGTGCGTGTCGGTGTTGATCGTGAGTTGGGAGATGCTGAAGGTGTAGCCCTGCTCCTCCTGCCACGCTCACCAGATGCCGGCAACTACAAAGGGTCTGCCATCGACCATGCTGATTCGCCCGCACTCGGCCTTGCCACTCTAGTAGCAGGGCTCGAAGAAGCCGAGCATCGGCACCAGACAGAGCTTTCCATGCTGCCAGACGCGGCAGTAGGTCGGCTTCTCACCCACTGTCTCGGCACTGGTATTCATCGTGGCATAATACCTATCGCCGGACGGGATCTTCCATTTCAGCACCAGCCCATAGCTGGCGATCCGCACCTGTCGCTTGCCGTCGTGCTGGATCGGGATCGGTGCCTGATAGTCCTGCCACACCTCCTCTTCCCAATCGTAACCAGGGCCATCACCGCCGAAGCATTCCTCCAGTACCGCTTTTGTCGTCGGGATGTAGTTGATGTACATGGGCGACACCTCCGTTGAAACAGCGACTACACCATCTGGCCAGCACCATCCCGCATAGCGCCTCATCGCTGCCCTTCTGTCACATCTAAAGGGGGAGCTGCTGGGAAAGTGCGCGGGGTGCAACAAACGCAGCCCATGAACGCGGTCCCCAACCACTCGGCGAGGAACGGCCACTGTGGCATCAAAAAGGCCCCCTATAAGCGTTAGCGTACAGACAAGCTCGCGGAGCCGGTGGAAGATGGTCGCCATAACAGACCGGCGGCTAACAGAGCCGTCCGTCTGATATATGGAGCAGTCGTTGGATATGTCGCCAGCTCTGCCGTCGAGCAACAACTATCCGGGCTTACGCGTTGGGGACCGGGTCGGGATCAGTCGCAGCCTCATGGCCGATGACTGAAGACACCCTGACGTATTGATCAGTATCAAGAGGTAATCCCATGAAGAAGATCCATGGTTTAGCACGAGGCGCTGTGACAATGGTCATGCTGTTTGGCTTGGCAGCTTGCTCCGGCATGTCGCAACAAGACAAGAGTACCGCCATCGGGGCCGGTATTGGCGCCGTCGGAGGTTCGGTGCTGACCGGAGGCAGTGCGGTTGGTACCGTGGGTGGGGCCGTCGTCGGTGGCGTAATTGGCCATGAAATCAAGAAGTAGGACTCCCTTGCCCCTCATCACCCAACGCCCGGTTCACCGGGCGTTGTTATATCCATGGGCCGCGATCCCATAATGTGGTGTGGGGTCGAGAAAGACGGGGCCGGGCACCGACAGGTTTTTCAGGAGGCGTGCAGATGGGACTGGATGATCAAAGACCACCTGTAGGGGTGGCCCATGTCGTATTGCCGACCGACCGGATGCAGGACTCCACCCGCTTTATGCGCCGACTCGGCATGAGGCTCCTCTTCGAGGGACCCGAGATCTCAGTCCTGGAGATGCGCGGCGGCACCCACCTGCTGCTGATGCGCCGCGACCAGATCGAGGCGAGAGCAGCCCCCTTCGATCTGATGGTCGACGATCTGCATGAGACCCACCGGCACCTGAGCGCCCTGGGGCTGGCCCCCTCACCCATAGAGGCTCGCCCCGCCATCGGCCACGAGCTGTTTACCCTGCGCGAGCCCGCCGGCCATCTGCTCACCCTCTTCTCCAGCCATGCCTCTGGTAAGCCCATATGACAAAGGCCTGCCCCTGATATCGCCACCCTAAGCAAGCGGCGTGATCGGCCACCGTGGTGAGCGCCTGATACCAGCCCTGTTACCACAGGACAGCTGACACTCTGCGGATCAGTGAAGGGGTACTACCTCTTTAGCTTCATTGGCTCAGATCTTGTCAGGGATATAATGAATTCCTCCCATAGGCAGCAGGGGCCTGCCATGAGCAGAAAATCCGGGGCAATTCACACAACCCACCAGCATAAATAAAAACCAGAACACAGTGACAGCAGAAAAATAGCCCCTTACCGTCATTCATTTTTATATGTGTCTTAGCGAACCGACAACCCTCATCCAGCCCTTCATAGTCTCCGTATGTGCAGAAACTTCGATTGCAAGAGAGCCCGTCCCTGGCCCCTTCATGATGCCTTGACAGGTAAATCATGAGCCTTCATGCCTCTTCAGCGAGCTGCAGACAATGGAGCAAGCATGCCTATTTCAAACCGGGAACAGAGCGAATTGATGTCTCATGATGGCCCTCAAGGGCAGCCCGATGAGTAGCTGGCTCGCCAGGCTGTTTGGTCATCAAGCACTTTGGCAGAATGACGTGCCAATCCGTGAAGAGCTGTTCGGTATCGAGCGGTTGGAACTCCACGCCATGACGTTGGCAGCAGCGCAAGCTGTCACGACCCAGCCCATTGCGGTGCAACCGCTACATCGTCGTTTGAAAGAAAATGAGACTGTCTTGCTCGCTGCCTACCAAGCCAGCGCGGACGAGCTGGAGCAGGGGCGCGAACTGACTCATGCGGCTGAGTGGTTCCTCGATAATTATCACCTGGTCGAAACCCAGATCCAGGAGGTCCGCAGCAGTCTTCCCCGCGCTTACTACCGCCAACTGCCAAAGCTGGCAGCAGGGCCACTGGCCGGTTACCCCAGGGTCTTCGGGATTGCTTGGGCTTTCGTTGCACACAATGACAGTCACTTCGACCCCGAGATCCTGAGCCGTTTCATCCAGGCTTATCAACGGGTACAACCACTGACCATAGGCGAGCTGTGGGCCGTCTCCATCACCCTCAGGATCGTCCTTATCGAGAACCTGCGCCGTCTCGCCGAGCAGATCACGCTCGCACGGCGCATCAGAGCCGATGCAGATGCGCTCTGTTCACGGCTCCTTGTCTCTGCCTCCGCCTTATCCGCACTAAACGAAAATATTGCCGCACGCGCCGACAGCCCTCTCTCTGAGCTGTTTGCCGCCCAGTTGGCCAAACAATTACGGGATCAGGATCCATTGACCACCCCTGCCCTCGGCTGGCTGGAAGAGCGACTCTCTGCGCAAGGATCCTCGGTGGAAAAGGTGGTGAGACATGCACAACAGCGACAGGGGGCCTCTAACGTCACTGTCCGCAACATCATCACCAGCATGCGCCTCATCTCGGACATCGACTGGAGCGATCTGTTTGAGGAGATGAGCCTGGTAGACCAGCAGCTACGGAGTGGCAGTGACTTTGCCAGCATGGATTTCGCCACCCGCAATCTCTATCGCTGTGCCATCGAGCAATTGGCCAGGTTTTCTCCCCATGACGAGTTGGCCGTCACGGCCAGCGTCTTGGCCGCCACTACGCAGGCGACCCATGCCACCCCGGACGACATCCAGCGAAGAGCACAGGATCCCGGCTATCACCTGGTTGCCGAAGGGCGGTTTGCATTGGAGAACGCGCTGGATTTTCGCCCGCCACCAAGGCTTCGCCTGCACCGAATCCACGCCAGACTCGGCATTGTGGGCTATATCGGCATCATCGCCCTGCTGACGATCTCCTTGCTGGCACTCACCTATGGCCTCCTCAGGGGGCCGGAGCGCGACTCCCTCTGGCTCATCCCCTTCATCCTGTTCGCAGGCTTGCCCGCGCAGGGGGCGGCCATCGCCTTGATCAACAGCCTCCTGGGCGGTCACCTGGTGCCAAGGCCTTTACCCGCCATGGATCTCCACCACGGAGTGCCCTCCTCTTTGCGTACCCTGGTGGTCATCCCCACCCTGTTAACCTCTCAGGCCGATATGCGGGCTCAGGTCGCCCAACTGGAGGTGCATCATCTGTCAGGGATCGGTGGCGACCTCACTTTTGCCCTGCTCTGTGATGGTATGGATGCCGACCAAGAGAGCATGCCCGATGACGACGCCCTGCTGGCCAACACCCGTCAGGCCATTGCCGAGTTGAACCGCAAACATGGCCCGGGGCCTGCTGGCGAGCGTTTCCTGTTGCTCCATCGCCAGCGTAGGTTCAACCCAGGCGAGGGCTGCTGGATGGGGTGGGAGCGCAAGCGGGGCAAACTCCATGAACTGAACCGCTTGCTGCGTGGCGCCACCGATACCAGCTTCATGGCACCCGATGGGCAGCCACCCGCAGTCCCGGACGCGGTGCGCTATGTGATTACGCTGGATGCAGACACCCGCCTGCCCCGGGATACCGCCAGCCGGCTGATTGCCAAGATGGCTCACCCTCTCAACCGGGCTTGTCTGGATGCGGGTCACCAACGCGTCACTCAGGGGTACGGTATTCTCCAGCCACGGGTCACCCCCTCGTTGCCAATGGAACAGGATGGCTCCTATTACCAGTGGATCTATTCAGGGCCCGGTGGCATGGACCCTTACGCCGCCGCCTCCTCGGACATCTATCAAGACCTGTTTGGCGAAGGTTCTTTCACCGGGAAAGGCATCTACGACGTCGATGCCTTCGGTGCCGCCCTGGAGGCGCGTGTGCCAGAGAACAGCCACCTGAGCCATGATCTGTTCGAGGGGATTTTCGCACGGGCAGGCCTGGCAACCGATATCGAGGTCGTCGAGGAGTTCCCCTCCCGCTATGACGTCAGTGTCAAGCGCCAACACCGCTGGACAAGAGGCGACTGGCAACTGCTGACCTGGATCTGCCATATCCGACGCGGATCGGATGCCCTGCCCCTCGTCGGACGCTGGAAGCTGTTTGATAACCTCTGCCGTTCGCTGTTGCCCCCCAGCACCTTTTTGGCGCTGCTCGCGGCCTGGCAACTGCCACTGGATACCGGCATCACGGCGACGCTGCTGCTCCTTGCCGGGCTGGCGCTGCCGATCTTCGTGCCGCTGCTCTTCGATCTGCTTCCCCACAGACGGGATATTTTATGGCGCCATCACCTGGGCAAGATAGGCAACAACCTGCAACGTGCCGCCATGCAGTTGCTGCTCAGCCTGGCCTTTCTGGTCGATCAGGCCTGGCGCATGACAGATGCCATAGTGCGCACCCTGTTTCGCTTGTCTTTCTCCCATCGTCACCTGTTGGAGTGGACCACGGCGGCGCAAACTGCCGGGGCGCCCCGCCTGGCCTGCGCAGGGTTTTATCGGCTGATGGTGGCGGGGGTGGTGCTGGGGATGGGGGCGAGCGCCATGACGCTGCTCAGTAC
>NZ_CDCA01000026.1 GCF_000820185.1 Aeromonas tecta | reverse complement strand
GCCAAGGTGACGGTGGCCTGCATCGAGGTACCACGCACCGAGGCGAGCGCCTTTGGCGTGATGGCTATCGATGAGGATCGCAAGATCCAGCGCTTCGTCGAGAAACCCGCCGATCCTCCCGCCATGCCCGGCCAGCCCGATACCGCGCTGGCGTCCATGGGGATCTACATCTTCGAGGCCGAGTATCTCTATCAGCTGCTGGAAGAAGATCTTGCCAATGAAGAGTCCCACCACGACTTTGGCATGGACGTGATCCCGCGGGTGGTCAGAGAGGGCACCGCCTATGCGCATCCGTTCGGCCTCTCCTGCGTCGGCAGCGGCCAGCAGACCCGCCCCTACTGGCGCGATGTGGGTACCGTGGACTCCTTCTGGGAAGCCAACATGGATCTCACCTCCGTCACCCCGGAGCTCGATATCTATGATCAGGATTGGCCCATCTGGACCAGCCAGAAGATGATCCCGCCCGCCAAGTTCGTGCAGGACGACAACGGCCAGCACGGCCTGGCCATCAACTCCATGTTCGCCGGCGGCACCATAGTCAACGGCTCCTTCATCACCAGTTCGGTGCTGTTCCCCAACGTACGGGTCGGCTCTTTCTGCACCCTGGATCAGGCGGTGGTCTTCCCGCAAGTCGAGATAGGCGCCGGCTGCCGACTGCGCCGCGTGGTGATCGACAAGGGCTGCCAACTGCCGGAGGGCATGGTGATCGGGGAAAATGCCGATGAGGACGCTCGCCGCTTCTACCGCACCGAGCAGGGCATAGTACTGGTCACCAAGGAGATGCTGGCCAGATTGACCTGAGCCCGGCGCCTTCCGGCGATCAGGCCACAAATAATAAAAGACCCGCCAATGGCGGGTCTTTTATTCTGGGATGCGCGGTTCACTCAGCTCTTTTGTATCAGCCCAATCTGACCGGGCTCACACCACTCGAACATCACCTCCTGACTCTTGCCGCAGCAGCTACCGCCGCACACCTGCGTCTCGCGCTTGGCGACGCGCCCCTTGCGCATCCAGACGCCGAGCATGGCCTCCACCGCATCTTCCGAGGTGTGGAAATAGCGCGCCAGCTCCCGCCGGCTCACCTTGTGCTGCTGGGCCAAGTAGGCACCCAACTCTCTCAAGATCATAAGGCCACCACCTTGCGCGAGGCGATGTCACCATGCCGGCGCCCAAGCCACCACAGCAGCAGCAGGGAGATGCCGTAGCTGGCGACCCAGAGCAGGCTCTGCTCGGGGTGTGCGGCGAAGGTCGCCAACTGGTAGAAAATAGTGGCACAGAGGAAGGCCATGTAGTTGCACCAGGCGGCGGTGAACAGGGCCCACTTGCGGCCAGTCTCCCGCACCAGGGCACCCATGGCGGCGGCGCAAGGCATGTAGAGCAAGACGAACAGCAGATAAGAGAAGGCACCGGCCGCACCGTCGAAGTGGGTCTGCATGTTGCCGTAGGTCGAGGTATCCACCTCTTGCGCCTCGGCAGCGGCTTGCTTGTCTTCCAGATCGCCGACCTTGATCCCCATGGGATCGGTCGGGTCTATGTCGGCCAGATTGGCGGGAATGGTGGCAAGCGCCTCCTGCAAGCTGTCCAGCAGGGAGTATTCACTCTCCTCCTCTTCCCCGCCGTTGCCGGCGTAGAGGCTGTTGAGGGTACCCACGACCGCTTCCTTGGCGAAGATGCCGGTGACGATGCCGACCGTTGCCTGCCAGTTGTCATCCCTGATGCCGATGGGGTGCAGCACCGGCGTCACCGCCTGGCTGATGTGGCTCAGGACGGAGTTGCCCTGGTTCTGATGACCAAAACTGCCATCGGTGCCCAGCGAATTGAGCACGCTCAACACCGCCACCATCAGCACTATTGTCTTGCCCGCCCCCAATACGAAGGACTTGAGCTTGTGCCAAGTTTTGATCGCCACGTCCACCGGACGGGGCCACTCGTAGTCCGGCATCTCCATCACCATGGAGTCGCTCTTGCCCGGCAGCAGGGTGTTGCGCAGGAACAGGCCCGTCAGCACCGCCACCACAATGCCGATGAGGTAGAGGCCGAACACCAGGTTCTGGCCGGATTCGGGGAAGAAGGCCACCGCAAACAGGGCATAGACCGGCAGACGGGCACCGCACGACATGAAGGGCGACATGGCCGAGGTCATCAGCCGCTCGCGCTCCGAGTTGAGGGTACGGGTCGCCATTACCGCCGGTACCGTACAGCCAAAGCCCATCAGCATCGGCACGAAGGCCTTGCCTGGCAGACCGAGGCGACGCATCAGCGCATCCACCACGAAGGCGGCGCGGGCCAGATAGCCAGAGCTCTCCAGCACCGCCAGAAACAGGAACAGACAGCCAATCACCGGAATGAAGGTCGCCACCGTCTGCAGACCGACCCCGAAGCCGTCCGCCAGCACGGCGCCCAGCCACTCGGGCGCATTCACCAGCCCCAGCACATGATGCACGCCGTCCACAAACAGGGCGCCGCCCATGATGTCGAAGAAGTCGATGAAGGCGCTGCCCACCTTGATGGCGAACATGAACATCAGGTACATCACCAGCAGGAAGAAGGGAATGCCGACCCAGCGATTGAGCAGCACCCGATCCAGCCGCTCGCTCTGGGCGACGGTGAGCTTGCCCTTCTGCTGACAGGCCTGCTGACACCAGTGATGGATATGGCCGTAGCGCAAGTCCGCCAGTTGCAAGTCGATATCCTGGGCGTTGTGGGCCCGGCTGACCAGGTTGCTGGCGGCGGCCTGCTGACCTGGCTGCAGGGTTTCCTGGATGGCTTCATCCTCTTCCAGCAGGCGCAGGGCGCGGCCACGGGCGCTGAGGTGATGCGGCGCAAGCAGGGTCTCAAGCTCGGCGATGTCGGCTTCCAGCGGCTGACCGTAATCGAGCACCAGCGCGGGCTGAGGCTGACCGATGAACTGGTGGATCTGTCCCTTGAGGGCCGCTACCTGTTGGCGGTTATGGGCAGAGAGCGACACCACGGGGCAACCGAGCGCCTGACTGAGCAACGCCTCGTCGATGGTGACCCGGCGCTTTTGCAGGATATCCATCTTGTTGAGCACCACCACCATGGGCAGGCCCAATTCGCGCAGTTGCAGGGTGAGATAGAGGGAGCGTTCCAGATTGGCGGCATCGATGACGTTGAGTAGCAGATCCGGTTGCTGGCCTTCCACGAAGCGGCTGGCGATCTGCTCGTCCAGGCTCGCCTCCTGGTTGGCAAGGGAGTAGATGCCGGGCAAGTCCATCAGCTGATAGTCGTGGCCGCCTGCGGAAAATTCGCCCATTTTCTTGTCGACGGTGACCCCGCTCCAGTTACCCACCTGCTGGCGGGCCCCGGTCAGGGCGTTGAATAAGGATGTCTTGCCGCTATTGGGATTGCCGACGGTGACCAGGTTGTAACTCATACCGGCTCTACCTCAATGTGTTGTATCAGGCTCTTCTTCTCTTGCAGATCTTGCGGATGACTCATACCGGCTCCACTTCTATTTGCTGTGCCAGGCTCTTTTGCATGGAGAGACAGATGCCCTGGCACTGGATCTGGAGCGGGTCACCGAGCGGTGCCGCGCGCAGGAAGATGACTTCAGTCTGAGGCAGCAGCCCCATCACCATCAGCTTGCGCCGCAGGGTACGGCCAAGGTGGTTCATGTTCTTGATGCGAGCGCTCTGCCCCGGCGACAACTGCGTGAGAACCATGACTGACTCCTGAAGTTAAACAAGAATAATTCGCTTTTAGTTGGCGAATTATAAGCTGTGCCCTCAACTTTTATTTGCGTAAAATCAAACTCCGCTCAGCTAACTCATAAAGAACTGTCATGACTCCGGACAATAACAACCGCCTGGTTTACAGCACCGACGGCGGCATCATCAAGGAACAAAGCGCCCCCCAGAGTGCCTCCCCCTTCCCCACCGACGGGGTGGTGCGCATCCGCCGCGAGACCAAGGGGCGCAAGGGCGCCGGGGTCATCAGCATCCATGGGGTGCCCCAGGATCAGCAAAAAACCATCGCCACCCTGCTCAAGAAGAAGTGCGGTACCGGCGGCGGTCTGAAGGATGGGATCATCGAGATCCAAGGGGATAAAAGGGAGCTGATCAAGGCCGAGCTGGAGAAGGCCGGCTTTAGCGTCAAGCTGGTGGGTGGCTAATAGCCTTGTCTCGCTTCGATTTTTTCCCTAGAATGCCCGCTCCCATCGAGGGGGAGTAGTCTCGCCGCCGGTTTCGCTTTGAGCCAAACCCGACGCGCGATCCTGATCAACATACTTGGTGCCAACTCACCATGGTCAGGATGATCCGGGCAATGCCGGATTTGACAAGACCTTTGACGGGCCAGTGCCAATACCGGGGACGGATGGCGCAGGCTTGTCTTAGGTATAACAATTCCGTCCCCCGGTTATTTTTTATGGAAGCCTTGTTAACCTCAACCCTGAGCGTGGCTATCGCCGAAATTGGCGACAAGACCCAGCTGCTGGCGTTGCTGCTCATCTGTCGTTTTCGAAAACCCTGGCCCATCATCGCCGGCATGCTGGCGGCGACCCTGCTCAACCACGCCGGTGCCGCCTGGATAGGCGGGTTCATCAGCAACTGGCTCGATCCCAAGATCATGACCTACCTGGTGGCCGCGGCCTTCATCGCCATGGCGGTCTGGATCCTGGTGCCAGACAAGATGGACGATGAGGAGAGTTCCCTCGACAAGTACGGCCCCTTTATGGCCACCTTCGTGCTGTTCTTCATCGCCGAGATCGGCGACAAGACCCAGATAGCCACAGTGCTGCTGGCGGCCAAGTACGACTCCCTCACTCAGGTCATCGCCGGCACCACCCTCGGCATGATGCTGGCGAACGTACCCGTGGTGCTGCTCGGCAAGCTCGGCGCCGACAAGCTGCCGCTCAAGGGGATCCGCATCGCCTGCGCCGTGCTGTTCGTTGGACTGGGGGTCAGTACCCTGCTCTTCGTCTGATTGGCGCCATAAGGTCGGGAGGTCAGCGTGAGCACTGACTTACCCCACCAGAACGCCAGCCTCATCAAGCCCCGATGTCGCATTGGGGCTTTTTTGTGCCCGCAAGGTCCGATCTTCTCTCAGGTGCGCTTCCTTGTCGCACCCACCCGGGCAGGGCCTGCCCCGCGTCGCCTCGCCGTGCCATAATGCGACAAACACAAGGACAGACAGGCACTTGGGAGCCTCGCCATGCACCACACCTCCAGACAGACCCTGCTCGACTGGGTCAGACGCGGCCGCCTCGCGCAGGATCGCCTGCCGGCCGCCCTCGCCCAGCTAGGCTTGCCCCCCGCCGAGCAGCGCTGGCAGTGGCTGTTCGACAGGCTGCTGCTGTGGCTCGGCAGCCTCTGTCTGGGCGCTGGCCTGGTGTTCTTCGTCGCCTTCAACTGGCAGGAGCTCGGCCGCCTCTCTCGCCTCGCCCTGCTGGAGCTGCCTCTGCTCGCCATGCTGGTGCTGCTGTGGAAGCGGCCCATGACGGACGGGGCACGCCAGGCCCTGCTGCTGGCCATTGCCCTCAATATCGGCGCCCTGCTGGCGCTGGTAGGGCAGACCTATCAGACCGGCGCCGATCCCTGGCAGCTGTTCGCCACCTGGGCCCTGCTGCTGTTGCCCCTGGCGGCCCTCGGCATGAGCCCCTTGCTGTGGACCCTCTGCTGGCTGCTCGGCCAGCTGGCGCTGGTGCTCTACTGGCGGCTCGGCCTGTTCAATCTCTTCTTCGCCTTCGACGAGCAGGCCCTCGCCTGGAGCCTCTCCCTGTTCAACTTCGCCCTCTGGGGCGTCCTCATCCTGGTGCCCGCCCGCGCCAGGCTGATGCCCTCCTGGCTGGCGGGGCTGGCCGCCGGGCTCGGCGTCACCCTGCTGGCCCTGCTGGCGCTGTTCGATGCCACCGTCCCCTGGGTCTGGCCCGTCTGGTTCGGCTGGCTGGTCGCCGCCTACCTCCGCTGGCACGGCCGCTTCATCGCCGGCCTCGCCATGGGGTGTCTGAGTCTTATCGCCGTCATCCTGGCGGCCCTTGGCAAGTGGATGGAGCCCGACGTGAACGGCTTCTTGCTGCTCAGCCTCATCGCCATCGGCCTCTCCGTCGTCGCCAGTCGCTGGCTGCAACAACAACGGAGGCAACATGCATAAGCTGATCTCCGAACCGTATTCACTGCCTTTACCATCACTGACTACCACAACCACGGAGGCCCTATGTCTGAACTGACCCCCTGGCAACGACTGCTGGCCGCCGATCTGGTCGAAGGTGAGGCCCCCCTTGACGATCAACCTCACTGGTCGAGCCGCTTCCTGCTCGGCATGGTGGGCTGGATAGCGGCCCTCTTCCTGTTGTTCTTCCTGTTTATGGCGTTCGAAGGTGTCATCCGTGAGGCCAACCACGCCCTCGCCATGGGTGCCGTCTTGATGGTTGCCGCCCTAGTCCTCAACCACCAGGCTAGCCACAGCGCCAAGTCCAGCGATCTGGGGGAGCAGTTCGTGCTGGCGCTGGCGCTCGCCGCCGATGCCTGGCTGCTCTATGGCCTGATCGACCGGCTCGATCTGCACTCGGCCCCCCTCTGGTTCGGCCTCTGTCTGCTCTCGTTAGGTATCGCCGCCCTGTTTGAGCATTGGCTGGTGCGGCTGTTTCACAGTTTCGCCGCCGCCATCCTGCTCGCGCTTGGACTGGCTTGCCTCGGCCTGCAACTGCTGGCCCTGCCACTGGTGATGACGGCGCTCACCGTCTGCTGGCTGCAAGCCGAGCGCCAACCGATGCGCCATCAGCTGTATGAATCCCTCACCCTGGGGCTGGCACTCTCCCTGCTGGTGTTGGGGCGGCTGCATCATCCACTGTGGGATGGCGGCGACAGCGTGCTCGACGAGCTCGGCCACTCCCGCCTGCCGCTCTGGCTCAATCCTCTGCTGTGCGCGGCCCTGCTGCTCGGAGTCATGGTGAAGCTGAAACTGCCGCTCCTGTATGGCCTGCCGCTGGTGCTGATCAGCGCCATCATCCCCGGCATGGGGGCCGGCGCCCTGGTGCTGGTACTCGGCTTCTATGGCGGGAGTCTGGGGCTGATGACCCTGGCGGGCCTGCTGCTGCTGGGCTTTGGCTCCCTCTATTACTACGATCTGGGGCTCACCCTGATGGTCAAGTCCTGGCTCTTGCTGGGCTCGGGCGCCCTGTTGCTCGGTGCCAGGCAGTTATTGAAACTGCTCAGCGTGAGGAAAAGCGCATGAAACATCTGACACTGGACCTTACCCAGATCATTTCGACTATCAGGAGCTCCTCATGAGGCGTCTTTCACTGCTGCTGACCGGCCTACTGATCCTCGTCGGCATCAATCTGACCGTCTGGCGCTTCGAGCACGCCATGGCCAGCGGCGAGGTGGTGCTGCTGCGCCTGGCGCCGGTCGACCCCCGCTCCCTGATGCAAGGGGACTATATGCGCCTGAACTATGAGCTGGCCCGGGATCTGGTGGGGCTGGACAAGGAGCAGGTGGCGGCCCTCGACACCCTGGTTATCCGCCTCGATAACCAGCAGGTAGGGCACTGGGTGCGCGATGGCAATCCGGAATCACTCGGGCCGGATCAGCGACTGCTGCAGGTGCGCAAGCAAGAGAGCCAGTGGCGGATAGGGCCGGATGCCTACTTCTTCGAGGAAGGGACCGGTGAGCAGTTCGAGGCGGCCCGCTACGGCGAGTTCCGCCTGCAGGCCGATGGCAAGACCCTGCTGGTCGGCTTGCGGGACGAAGGCCTCAACCCCATCGGCAAGATCAGAGGTGCCTGGTAAGACGGCACTGGGTCAGCCGGCACTGACCGAGGCCCCGGCTCATCGCCCTCACCGCCGTCATAAAGAGTTCGGCAGGCGCGCCGCGCGGATATCATCTGCGCCATCGCCTGCCCACTTTTTCGCCCCATATCCCGCCCCCTCGTTCGCGCAAGGGTGGCGAAACCGCCCGTCTTGGCAACACTTGAAGCTGAACACACAGCCTCAGGATGGTCGGGATGAGCAGATGGATACCGATATGGATACCAGTGACGACGCGCCTTACCGCGCTGTTTACCTCACGCGTTATCACCCTCTTGCTGATGCTCGTTGCCTGCGTCAACGCCGCCCAGGCCAGTCCCGCCCTAGCCCAATTGCATTACCTCACCGAAGAGTACAAGCCCTATAACTTCACCGGCGAGGATGGCAAACCCGCAGGCCTCGCCATCGAGTTGCTGCAACTGGTGTGGCAAAAAACCGACACCCCGCCACAAGCGATCAGCATCCTGCCCTGGGCGCGCGGCTACTACCTGCTGACCCAAAAACCCAACGTGGTGCTCTTCTCCACCGCCCGCACCGAGGCGCGCAGCCCCTTGTTCAAGTGGGCCTGCCCCATCGGCTATGCCGAAATCGTGTTGATGGGGCTCGCCTCGCGGGACATTCGGCTCAGCACCCTGGAAGAGGCCCAGCAGTACAACATAGGCGCGGTGCGCACCGACGTGGGGGAGCAACTGCTGCTCAACAGCGGCTTCGACGAGCAGAAGATCATGACCGCCAACCGCCTCTCCCAGGCCCTGCGCATGCTCACCTCGGGCCGGGTCGATCTCGTCTCCAGCAACAAGACCACCATGCAGGATCTGATCCGCGCCCAGCAGCTGGATCCCGCGCTATTCAAAGTGAGCTGGGTGCTAAGCTCGGAGCAGTTCTGCTTCGCCTTCAGCCACCCGGTGGACGATGCCCTGGTCAAGGAGTTCCAGCGCGGCCTGACCCAGGTGCTGGCCAGCAGCGCCTTCCAGCAACTGCAGGCCAAGTACTTCCCCACCCCTTGAAACGTCGCACCCTTCTCATAACGAAACTAATAACGACACTCATAACGAAACAGGGGCCCGAGATGGGCCCCTGCTTCATAATTTTGCGGTATAAAACACCTAAATATCATTAAGAATCAGGATAAAATATCACCACGTTACTCGACTACAGCCAGGTCTACTTGACCCGCATCAACCGGTGGCTGATATGACCCAAGTCGAGCTCGATGGCCTGGGAGGGGCGCATCTCGTTCACCTGGCGCAGCATCTCGCCGTCATAGCCCTTGCGCACCATCCACTGCATCGGCTCCTCAAAGCTGCCTTCGTTGACGATAAAGGTGTCGGTGTAGGACTCCTGCATGATGCTGACCACCCAGATCCGCTGCTGAAACTCCGAGAGCTCGGCAAAGAGTGAGGCCGCTTTCGCCCCCAGGGCGCGGGCGCTGCTGATAATCCGGTTTGCCATGATCGGGACTGCCTGTGGTGAAGAGGTGAGCATCCTAGCATCGTGCCTGCCAAGGCAACAATGCGCAACATCAAGGATGCTGGCCGTTGCCAACGGGCCCACTAGAGGCGCTGGCTGCTTGTGGCCCAGTGAACAGGCCGCGCCTGCCTATCCCTGGGCACGGCGCTGGCGCTTGACCGCGTACATGCGCGCATCGGCCTGGCGCAGAGCATCGTCGATGCTGGTGTAGGCCGGATCGATGGCCACCACCCCCACGCTGGCGCCGGGGTAATGCAGCACCTGGGCGCCGAGCGGCAGTTGCAGCACGCTGTGCTCGAACAGTCGGCGCTGGAAACAGTGCACCGCCGCCTCCACTGTCTCCTCCCCGTGAATGGGGCCCATGCCCACGGCGACAAATTCATCGCCCCCCACCCGCGCCAGCAGATCGCCACTGCGCAGGGCCGAGCCCAGTTGCCTGGCCAGGGTGCTGAGCAGCAGATCCCCCGTCTCGTGACCGTGGGTGTCGTTGATGACCTTGAAACCGTCCAGATCGATGAAGGCGACGAGCACCGGATGACCGGCCCGCTCCGACAGGGGGAACAGCCGAGCCAGCTCGTGCATCAGGGCGCGGCGGTTGGCAAGGCCGGTCAGGGGATCGCACAGCGCCTGGCGCGACAGCTCATGGTTCGCCTGCTGCAACTGCTGCAGCAACTGCTCGCGCTCCACGTGCTCGGCGATGAGCCGCGCGAAGAAGGCGATCAGCTGCTCCGAGCCCGCCACGAAGGGCCGCTGTTCGGCGCTGGCGGCGCACAGGGTGCCATAGAGCGAGCCCGATGGCGTGCGCACCGGGCTGCTCAGGTAGGTGCGAATGCCGAGCGCACTGGCCGCCTCGGAATCCCCCCAGCAGTCGGCGACGTTGTCGGTATACATGCGCCCCTCATCGATGGCGCGCCGGCACAGGGTATCGCTCCAATCCACCGAGATCCCCTCCGGGATCTGCAATCCGGCCACGTTGCGGGCGTAGCGAATGCTCTGCTTGCCCTCCCCCAGATCGATCTCGGTGAGATAGGTCGACTCCAGCCCGGTCACCGCTTCGAGCATCTCCAGCAACGGCCGCGTCAGGCTCTCCAGATCCCGCGCTGCCGTGACCTGTACCGACAGGGCCTGCAATATCTTGTCCATGCCTATACTCCCAGCTTGCATGTCATACCCGCCCACGATAGCCAACCCGCCCATGGGCAATCAAGCCCCTCTGGAGCCAAGCAAGGCTCAGGCGCGATAAAATTCGGGCCCGAGTCCAGGTTCCTTCTCGGAACTTTGAAGCAGCGCAAAAATTCATTCATTTCTGACAGTTAACTAATCAAAGCCATGGATTAGACCAAAATGGCTCCGTAAGATGGTGGCGCGGCCGCAGGCCCCCTCTTTTTGTGACAGTTCACGACGCACTCTGGCAGTCAACGCTAGGCGGCAGCGTCCCTGACGGATGCCAGCCCGGCATCCCGCGCCTCGGCGAGGGCTGTCCCCTCTCCCCCTGCGGGAGAGGGTCAGGGTGAGGGGCGAGGTAACGTCATTGCCTTGCGGAATGTCGTAGGCCGCAGCATTGGTATGGCTTCGCCATGCAGGACGCGAGAACGCCATCCTCGACGGGGTTTCGCCCGCCCTTCGGGCTGAGGCGAGTGACTTTTCTTTGCGTGGCCAAAGAAAAGTCACCAAAAGAAAGGCAACCCCCGCTTGTTCGCCCTCCTGCGTCGAGTGCCCTCGGTTAGGGCAAAAGGCCTGGCGGAACGACGCAGACGGTACATCCCTGTACCGCCTGCGTCTGCGCCGTCGTCCATGACAGCGCACCTGACCTTCTGCCCTAGCCTCGGCGAACAACAGGGGGCAACCCCGAATCTTCAGCCCCGAGGTTAAATGGTCGCACTTATACAGATGGGTAAAAAAGTAAATTTGAATACAACAACAAGCGGCACACCATCTTATCTGGGAATAACCTTATATAGAAGGCCTTATAGTAAGTATTTCACCGTGGCAGAATTTTAATTTTTCGAATGCTGAATTACGCTTTATTAATTGAACCATCGTCTCTACAGACAATGCTAACAGGATGACAATAAACAATGGTTAACGTAACAGATAAAACAAGAGAACTAATACTTGAGATCTGGGATGATTATTATTACATTGTTGCGGCAGGAGATCAGGCTCCCACAAAACATGAGGTGATAACTCTTGGAGAGAGGTATGGTATTAAATTTCCAGATGACTATATCTCTCATGCTATGGGAACGCTGGGTGGATTCTTTATAGAGGTTAAAGAGGAATTGTGGCCATATGCAGAAGTGCTGGCTGTGGCACCATATTGGGAGTTTTTGCGAGGTGTCTATTCTTACGCTTATAGCGAGGATGCTCCTGAATGGATGAATATAAATATAGCAGCAGAACAGTTCAAAGAGTTAGGTCACAAAGCAATTCCAGTTCTCAGGATTTTGGCTGATGCCAATGTCTATTGTTATAATGAAGAGGGCCGACTGGTAAGATATTTACATGAAGAGAATACCTTCGAGCGCGTAGATAAAACCTGGTTTGAGTTAATCGAACACGAACTTAATGAACTAGCTGAAAGGAAAAATAGAAAGCTTAATAAATAGACTATCAAACTGCACGTATTCATAATCATTAATTCAATGCTATTTCTGATAGCTAAGGTTTTGGGACAAGCTTGTTGCCGCTAGCCTTGAACAAGCAATGGCCTTCGTCCTGAAGTTGTGCTTTCATCTCGGCGAACAACAGGGGCAAGCCCGAACCTTCAGCCCCAAGACCAGTTAACAGCCCCTGTCTATTCGGGGTAAAGCTCGGGTGGGTTGTTATCTCGCAGCTACCCCTCGCCCACTTCATGGCGAGACCAGATTATCGCGCCTATACAACCAGTGATATCGACATGGTTGAATAGGTGAAAAAATCATGGTGAGCAAAGCAGCAAGCGGCACAGATATCTATCGGGAACGGTTGTATATAGAAGGTCCGATTACGCTTCGCTAATCGAACCTACGACCCTAATGCAAACGCATCACTATCCAGACCTGTTCACGCAGACAGGGTTTGGCGATACTCTCCATAGCTGGCTCCTAAACTATTTTTTTATACAGTGGTAATGATAGAGTAAAAAGAGGAGGTCAAGCGAATACATTCAAGCATCAGAGATAGACTAGTAGTATTTTGATTTAATTTGATTTTTTTCGTGACAACTATCAGGACAGAACGGAGTTATATGGAAGGCTTTGCTATCGGATTAGTACCACCGTCTATCTAATCACTGTTATGTCTAAAGGACAAACCGTGGAAATAACCGAAGAAAATAAACTTGAAGAGATTTTAAGATTGGCTGCAAACGAACCAGCCCATCGACCACAATTCTGTGAAGTCCTGCTAAGTTCGCACGTCTTTTTGCTTGGTACAACTGGAGTGCCAGGCACGGACGGACAAGTGAATCTCGCAGCTGGAAGTAAAATTCAAATACAGCATTGGGAAAAGGCTGATGGCTCACCTGTAATTCCTTTCTTTTCCTCGCTAGAAGTGTTACAAAAATCTATCGATAGCGAAGAATCATATTTGGCCCTACCAGTACGTTCTTTGTTTGAAATGACACAAGGAGCTACGCTATTTCTTAACCCAAAATCAGACTATGGAAAAGAGTTTGTTCCTGAAGAAGTAGCACACTTGTTATCTATCGGCATCAGTCGGGAGCCATCCCAGAGAATTGTGGAGAAAGAAACTAAGGTGCTGCTGGGGGAGCCGTCTAATTATCCATCAAAAATGGTTGATTCACTTACTCAGCTATTGGCAAAACATGGCAATGTAAAAAAAGCTTATTTGGTACTTATGCATGACACATCTGTTGATGAGAAACCGCATCTAATAGTTGGTATAGAAGCAGATGGTGATATTGAAAAGGTAATGAGGGAGGCTGGCAACGTGGCTGGCGATACCGTGCCAGAAGGCGAGTCTGTTGATCTGTACAAGGTCAATGAAAGTGATTCTGGACTTAGCCAATACTTTACAAATCAAGTTAAACCATTCTACGAGAAAAAATGGGGTTCAAAGCTCAAATCGTGGTTTGGTGTAGGTAAGGCATAACAAGGCCAAGCACAATCGCCGAGTCGAGTTCAACGGGTCAGGAGCGCCGTCACGGATGATGGCGCAGCCGGCATAGGGGCCAAATCGGGTCAGGGCGAGCACTGCTCGACCCCGATTTGGCGCGAGAACAGGGAGGTTCGAAGTGGGCTTTGGCCGAAGCCATGGATGGCGTAGGCCAAAGTGCCGTCTGCGGCGTTCCGTCCGACCCGTTGGACGAGACTAGGGCACCCGCGAAGTGGGCGGTTTGCCGGGGGAGAAGACTTTTGGTGACTTTGGGTCTTTCCAAAGTCACTCGCCCCAGCCCGAAGGGCGGGCGAAACCCCTTCGAGGGCAGAGCCCTCGTGTCCTGCATGGCGAAGCCATGCCATTCAGGCGTAGGACGGCATTCCGCAGGGGAATAACGTTAGCGACCCCTCACCCTAGCCCTCTCCCCCAAGGGGCGAGGGGATCAGAGCAGAGGCAGCAAAGGCTTAAGAGGCTTCGAGGGAAAAGGCACAAACAAAAACCGCAGCCCAAGGGCTGCGATTTTTTATTGGGTTGACCTGTTGGCACCAACAGGACAACCGGCCTTATGCACGGCGCCAGCTGGTTTTGCCGGCGCTGTCTTCCAGCACTATGCCCATCTCGGTGAGACGGTTACGGGCGGCATCCGCCGCGGCCCAGTTCTTGTCGGCGCGGGCCTGGTTGCGCTGGGCGATCAGTTGCTCGATTTCGGCCACTTCGTCGTCGGCCTCGTCACCTTTGAGGAAGGCGTCCGGATCCTGCTGCAGTATGCCGAGCACGGCGCCGAGTTCGCGCAGGCGGGCGGCAAGACCGGCAGCTGCGGCTACGTCTTCGCTCTTCTGACGGTTGATCTCACGCACCAGATCGAACAGGGCGGAGTAGGCTTCCGGGGTGTTGAAGTCATCGTTCATGGCATCAACAAAGCGAGCCAGCTGCTCTTCCCCACCGGCGGCGGGCACCACGGGCAGGTCACGCAAGGCGGTGTACATGCGCTCAAGGGCGGTGCGGGCTTGCTTGAGGTTATCTTCCGAGTAGTTGAGCTGGCTGCGATAGTGGCCGGACATCAGGAAGTAGCGCACGGTTTCGGCGTCGTAATGGGCCAGGACGTCGCGGATGGTGAAGAAGTTGCCAAGGGACTTGGACATCTTCTCTTTATCCACCATCACCATGCCGCTGTGCATCCAGGTGTTGACGTAGTCGCCACCGTGGGCGCAGCAGGACTGGGCAATCTCGTTCTCGTGGTGCGGGAACTGCAGATCCGAGCCGCCGCCGTGGATGTCGAAATGGTTGCCAAGGTGCTTGGAGTTCATGGCGGAGCACTCGATGTGCCAGCCGGGACGACCCGGGCCCCAGGGGCTGTCCCAGGTCGGCTCGCCGGGCTTGGACATCTTCCACAGCACGAAGTCGAGCGGGTTGCGCTTGGCATCCACCACGTCGACCCGGGCGCCGGCCTGCAGCTGTTCCAGATCCTGGCCCGAGAGCTTGCCGTAGTCGGCGAAGGATTCGACGATGAACATGACGTCACCGTTGTCCGCCACGTAGGCGTGATCCTTGGCGATCAGGGTTTCGACCAGATCGATGATTTCGTGAATGTGCTGGGTGGCGCGGGGCTCGATGTCCGGGCGCAGCATGCCGAGGGCATCAAAATCAGCGTGCATGTCGCCGATCAGACGCTCGGTCAGATCGTCGCAGGTGACCTGGGTCTCGGCGGCGCGCTTGATGATCTTGTCGTCCACGTCGGTGACGTTGCGCACATAGTTCAGCTCATAGCCGCTGTAGCGCAGGTAACGGGCCACCACGTCGAAGGCGACGAAGGTGCGGCCGTGGCCGATATGACAATGATCGTAAATGGTGACCCCACACACATACATGCCCACCTTGCCCGGGTGGATAGGTTTGAATTCTTCTTTTTGACGAGTGAGTGTGTTGTAGATCTTCAGCATCTTATGACCACTGCCTGTGAGTAAAATGGTCTGACATTCTAACCGCATCCGGTAGAGAAAACGAGGCGCAAAACGTGCCAGAGATGGCGTTCGCCCTATGCCAGGCGGCCTTGATGGGCTAGAATTGCCACCACTTTATGCCATACACCCGCGGGCCCTTCGGTGCTCGCGCAATTTTGAAAGGACATATCATGGTTACTCTGCACACCAACCACGGCGACATCACCCTGACCCTGCATGCTGACAAGGCGCCGGAAACCGTTGCCAACTTCCTGCAATACTGCCGTGACGGTCACTACGACAACACCATCTTCCACCGCGTCATCGACGGCTTCATGATCCAGGGCGGCGGCTATGCTGCTGGCTTCAAAGAGAAAGAGACTCGCGCTCCCATCAAGAACGAAGCCGCCAACGGTCTGTCCAACAAGATTGGTACCGTCGCCATGGCCCGTACCTCTGAGCCGCACTCTGCCAGCGCCCAGTTCTTCATCAACGTGAACAACAACGACTTCCTCGACTTCAAGTCCGCCACCACTCAGGGCTTCGGCTACTGCGTGTTCGGTGAAGTGACTGCCGGCATGGACGTGGTCAACAAGATCAAGAGCGTCAAGACCGGCAACGCCGGCCGTATGCACCAGGACGTCCCGGTCGAAGACGTGGTCATCACCAAGGTCACCCTTGCTGACTGATTGCTGCCAACTCGGCACGGATAAAACTGCGGCCCCGGCCGCAGTTTTTCCATCTGCGCGAGCCAGCGGCGGCCCGAACTGGCGCCGCCTCGACTATCTGGCCGAGGGCAACCCGCGCCAGCGCTCGGCCCATGCCCTGCTCACGGCGGGGCTGTGGGCTGAGCTACAGCGCCTCTGCCAAGACCTGGCTCTGGTGAGCACGGTGGCGATTGGACTCGACAAGCCCGGCAGCGATCTCGATATCCTCTGTCAGCACCCGGATCCCGCCGCCTTCGCCGCTCTGTTTGCCTCAGGGCAATGGCAGACCCGCCCGCTGGCGGGTGGCAACTGGTTGGTAACACACACCCTGACTGGCATGAATGCCCAAGCCTGGCCCGTCGAGCTCTATGTCACCCCAGCAAGGCTCGAGACCCTGCACGGTTGGCGCCATCTCAGTCTGATGGCCGCCCTGCTCGAACAGTTTGGTGACGATTTTTATCGTGCGGTGCTGCGCCTTCGCCGCGAGCAAGGGCTCAAAGGCGAGGCCGCCATCTGCCAGTTGCTGGGTCTTGCTGGCGACCCTTATCAGGCGCTGCTGGCGCAGGAAGGGGTCGATCTGAATCGGCTCGTCTGGCAATCTGCTCCCCTCACCCACGCAGTCCGTCTCGAGGACACCCTCTTACCATGACGCCCAGGACCTCATGAGCACCCTTTTTATCAGTGATATTCACTTAAGCAACGCCCGCCCCGACATGACCGCCGCGCTGGTGCGCTTTCTGGCCAACGATGCCCCCGGCGCCGATGCGCTCTATGTACTGGGAGACTTGTTCGAATTCTGGGTTGGCGATGATGACCCCAACCCGCTCCACGACCAGGTGGCCGACGCCTTCCTCGCCCTGAGCCAGCAAGGGGTGCCCATCTATTTCATCCACGGTAACCGCGACTTTATGCTGGGCCAGCAGTTTGCCAAGCGCGCCGGCATGACCCTGCTCGGCGACCCCTGCGTCATCGAGCTCTACGGTGAGCGGGCACTGCTCAGCCACGGCGATCTGCTCTGTACCCTGGATGTCGACTATCAGAAGTTTCGCCGCATCACCCAGCTGACATGGCTGCGCTGGCTGTTCCTGCGTCTGCCGCTCTCCCGTCGCCAGCGCATCGCCTGCAAGATGCGGGGCCAGAGCCAGATGGAAAATGCAGGCAAGCAGCAGACCATCATGGATGTGACCCCCGCCGCCGTGGACGAAATGATGAGACGCCACGACTGCCGGTTGATGATCCACGGCCACACCCACAGACCCGCCGTGCATGATTTCGTGCTGGATGGCGCACCGGCTCGCCGCATCGTGTTGGGGGACTGGTTCGAGCAAGGCTCCATCCTGACCTGTTCGCACTCGGGTCAGCGCTTGGAAACACGCCCGCTCGCGTAGTTGAGGGGCAAAAGCCTCGGGGATGGGGGGTTCTCATATGACCATTTCTGACCAACGCGAGTCCCAGGCGGGATACAATGCAATCCACTGCGTATACTCTAGATCTCCGCACACAACGAGGATGAAGTAATGGGCTTTATTACCTGGATTGTATTGGGGTTGATCGTCGGCATTCTGGCCAAATGGATCATGCCGGGCAAGGATGGTGGTGGTTTCTTCATGACGGTGATACTGGGCGTGATCGGCGCCATGGTCGGCGGTTATGTCAGCACCCTGCTGGGCATGGGCACCGTCACCGGTTTCAACCTGTCGAGCATTCTTATCGCCACCGTCGGCGCCTTGCTCGTGCTGTTTATCTACAACAAAGTACGCAGCTGATCGACCACTCCCTCTGGCGATAATTTGTGTGTGCCCCCGCGGGCCAAGAATCCGAAACCTGGTGTTTCGGATTTTTTATGGGCGCTCGGTACCCGCCTGGAGGCGTGGCCAAGCTGGCTCACGCGAACGCATCCATCAGCAGATAGGTGCCGGGCTGTCGTTGATGCCGATCGATGAGCGGCAGCAGCCGCTGAAAATGCTCGGTGGCACAATGGGCATCCAGGGCGTCCCTATCGGGCCACTCCTCCACGAACACGAAGTGCCCGGGATCTTTCTGATCAATGCACAGCTCATAAGAGATACACAGTGGCTCTGCCCTGGTTTTCTCCACCAGATCCCGATACAGAGGCATGACCTCCTCGATACGATCCAGTTTGATAAAATCCTGCGCGATGACTTTCAACATGAATAGCCCACCCCTTGTTCAGCCTGACGATAACGCCAGGAGACCGACTCTAGCCCACCCCGCAGCTCGAAGCGAACGCTTTGAGCTACGTTGGGATCCACTGCAGGGATCCACCGTGCTCGGCTGCAGCTCTGGATAGCCCTCGCCCGCCTGACAGGGTTGGGCCGAGGCAGTTCCATACATGGGGCTCTGGGCTAAACTCAGCGTTATCTTGCCCAGTTCGACCGATTGGTCCAACCAGGCCACTGGGTAAGCGAGCAGTAGAGGACATGGTCATGAAAATCTGGAAAATTTGCCTGATAGTGGCCCAACTGATGCTGGCCGCCTGCGCGTCATCCGGAGGTTCGAGCCCTCCCCCTCCCGCAGATAGCGGGATGTTTGACGGTGGTTTCGACATTGATAAAGGTGGGGGCATTGATGGTGGTCCAGGCATGCCGGGTACTGGTGGAGGTCACTACTTCACCTACTAAGCCGCTGGGCCGTTTGTCATACCAAAGGTGCCCATCATCCCGTGATGACGCTGGTGATGGGCACTTCCCCTGACTGACCACCCGAAGGTGCTGTGATGGATCTGCAATTGCTCAAGACATTCCTGCTCTGGAACCTCTCCATCAACTATCTGATCATCATCGTCTGGTTTGCCGCCTTCGTGTTTGCCCACGACCGCATGTACCGGCTGCACAACCGCTGGTTTCCCCTTTCCGTGGAGCACTTTAATGTCGTCCACTATCTGGGCATATCGATCTACAAAATCGGGGTGCTGCTGTTCAACCTTGTGCCCTATTTTGTGCTGCTGTACCTGACAGGGCGTGGCAGTTAGCTGAATTCAGCTGGCTCGCCGTCATCGCGTTTGCGGACGGTCATAAGAACAAACCTGCTCCCAACCCAAGAATCTGCCCCAACACCGAACGGCCGACCTCCCGTGAGTCCGCCTTGACGGCCTCGACCAGCCTCTCCCCCAAGCGCCCTTGCAAGCTATCGGGGGTAGCCTTGAGTACCTCCAGCCCTTTGGCTGTCAACACTGCATTGCTGATACCTTTATATTCCGATGGTGTGCCATGGATAAATCCAGCATCAACCAACCATCTCAGACTTTCGAATGCAAATTCCTTACGCTTAAAATAGGGATCATTGAGGTGGGGGTCTTTATCGAATATGAGCCTTTCAGCCTCTGGTGAAAGACCGTCAATGTGCTCGCCATCCTCGGTGACGATGAACTTGCTGGATGCCAGATACTGGCGAACTGGAGAGCAGGTATCCGAGCCCGACTTGGATATCGCGCTGGAAGAGCTTCGTAATGCCATCGACTGGGTCTAGAACGCCGAAGAGAACCCGCCCACCAGTAAAGAAGTCATGGAGTTCCTACCGAGCATGCAGCCACTCATGAAACAACAAACCAAGAGAGGACGTGATGCCCAATGACAGGCAAATCGCACCGTTCGGATACATGGCGCCATCGCCATAGAGAACCGCTGCAAAATCATCCTCGACAGGAAATGGCCTCAGCATGAGATCGGCGGCTGGCTGAACATGCTCGCCCCACCGAACGACAGTATGCCGTTGGCCTGCTGCAAGGAGATCGCTCCACGAGGTCAGAACTAGAGCACTTTGAACGCAGTGCGCTGACACGTTGGGCCGATGAGTCTTTTGTCCGCCAGGCAGATGGGCAAAGCGATGCCGAGTACAAGCGAGCCATATGGAAGAAAGCGGAGGAGGACAGATGGTGGTAAAGAAAAAAACGGCTATCGTTCTCTACGGCGGCTCCATCAGTTGCTGCACCATCGGCAAGATTCTGTGGATTGCCGAGGGCTGTAACTATGACAAAGCGAACCCCGGTGCCCGTGAGTGGCTCAACCCAATCTATCGCCCTGATGACCACGAGATCATTCCCAATGGCCACCTACCAACGCCTTCATGGTGGGCCAAAGAGCACCCGCAAAGACGCCAAGGCTCGTAAGGAAGCCCAGCGAGCGAGGCAGGTCACACTTGGTATCAAGCGGGGGGAGGTGAAGCTCTTCGCCCGTGAACGCGAGCAGTTGGAGACCCTGCGCCGGGCCGGATCCGGTGAGCCCTACAGCGCCGACGAGTACATCAGCACCCTGCTACGCCGCGACTGAGAACGCTGGCAGCAACAACAAGCGGAGCTGGCCGCGCAAGCCTGCCAACACTGCGACAACCAGCGTCCAGGTGCGCCGGCGCATTCAAGGGCGAGGCGTGGCTCACCTGCGGGGACAAAGCCGTGGCGCTGTGACCGGTCACAGCGCCACGATCTGGCATGAAACTCCCCCGATAGAGCCCTTTGTTGCTTTGATAATTTCACACAAATAATAATCAATTACCACAGAACAATAACATTAAAAAAGCACAGCTAGACTAAAAATTAAGCAAAAAGCGTGGCTGGTATCAATTCTATACATCAACGACAAACTACATTAAACTGCGATGTGGAGTATTAAATCTTTATGCTCACACTCAATATCTAATAATTAACATATCGGCTCAGATATATATGAAGAAGATAATTATCGCTATAGCAGCACTAATTTCCATTACATTGGGCTATCTTTACTATAAGAATTCTAACAAAAATATAGTTTTCGTCGGAAACAGCATAACCGCCTATGGTTTATCCCCAGATATTGGCTGGTATGGCAATTGGGGGATGGCTGCAAGCAGTGAAAATAATGACTATGTCCATATAACAGTCAGCAAACTTGATAACCCAAGATTCCAAGTGATCAACCTTGGTGATTTTGAATATAAATACAACACAATGGACTTGTCGTTTTTTAAAGCATATCAGGATGCACGACCATTTATCATGGTATATCAGGCTGGTGAAAACGTAGAGCCAAGCACTTTCGAAAAGTACAAATACACTGAGCATCTTAAAAAATTAATTGAATATATAAAACCACAGCACGTAGTCATTATTAGTGAGTTTTGGCCAGAGCCAATTAAATATCAGGCCATGTTAAAGTTCACAAAAGAGAATGATTATTCATTTGTTGATATAAGTAAGGTCATGTTTGTGGAGGGCGCCACAGCAAAAGGACTATATGACAATAGCACTGTTGCTCTCCATCCATCTGACAAAGGCATGGTGTTAATTTCAGATGAACTATTTAAGGTTATCAAGCCAATGTTCGAGTAATTATCGCCAGTGTAATCTCACACGCCATATCATCCGCGCACGGCCAATGCTGGCGCGGGATGCAACTCCCCGCCCCCAGTTATACGTCTGCATGCTAATCGACACATAAAGCGCGCAGGGAGGCGGGGTCCCGATTGCGCGCCAGCGGTGCTGACAGGGGTCAGCAGGCTGCGCCTACTGCTCTGAGCAGGTGCTCAAGGATCAGGGAATATGTCGGTCGATGCAGTAGCAGAGCGCTCAGACCGTCAGATGAGAGACAAAACAAAGCCCCCTCAATGAGGGGGCTTTTCTTAAGCTATATGAACACATACAAACTCCAGGCGCTCGGTGTAACTCTAACCTCCAGCCCCTTCTGGCCGGCGATCTCGCTGTCTGATCTGCGCGGAACCGTCCGGCTGGATGGCACCGTCACCACCGCACGCCTCACCCATGCCGTGATCGACGCCATCGCCAGCGTCAACCGCGATCTGGCCGAGTGGCGCAGCACCCGCCAGAGCGAAGGCCACACCACACTGGCTGCCGCGCCGAGCGAGCGCATCAACAACGAATCGGCGCACCTGCACAAGCTGCCGACGCGCCGTCTACGCCATGACCCGCGCTAACCTGCTGGAGCATTACACCGACTACAGCGCCACCTGTGACGGCGTCAAAGGGGCAGATGCCAAGATCGTGAGCTCTGACGATCTTTACCGGGATGCCCGCTTTGCCATTCGCGACATCCTCGGCACCACCCACAACACGGTGGAACTGATCTGATGCAACTGCGTAGCCAACAGGGTGACACCGTCGATCTCATCCTGTTCCGACACTACGGCTACACCGCAGGTATCACCGAGCAAGTGCTCAACCTCAACCCCGGTTTGGCCGCGCTCGGCCCCATCATCCCGACCGGAACCCTCATCACAATGCCAGCGGCCCCCACCCAGGCCGAGCAGCCGCTGATCCAGCTATGGGACTGACCATGAGCCGCCTAGACGACGAACTCGAACGATTGGCCAAAATCAGCGAGCAGCAACTGGCTACCCGCATCCATGCCGCCCGCATTGCTGGTACCTTCTTGCTCGTGATGTTCTTCGACCGTCGAGGTGGCGAATATAAAGCCCTGCCAGCCTGGTTGGCATGGCTGTTCTGCGTGGCCTCTGGATCTGTGCCAATACGCTTACTCGTCGGCGGTGTTCCGATTCCTGACCTATCCAGCGTCGTACTGGCCGCCTTCCTGCTATGCGCTCTTTTCAAAACACGCGGCTCGGTTCATCACCTACTGCCCTACCGCCGGTCTTCTGTGACTACAAACAGGACAAGCAGCACCCGTGACCTCTGCCGGAAGATCCAGCCATGAGCCTGAAAAAGGGGATACCGGCGCCAGCGTGGCCGATCTGCAGCGCCGCCTGACCAAGGCCGGTTACACACTGCGTCGACCCCAGGTTACCTGAACGGCAACTACAACCAGCCCGCATTGGCTAGCGGTTACAGTTACGGCCCACGTATCGTGCAGACCCCAAAGCCGGTTGCAGCCAGAGGGGCAACGTCAACCACCCAGATCAGCGCCCCCATCCACATCGTTCAGCAACCAGGGCAATCCGGCGCTGATGTTGCGAGAGCGGTCAGCCAGGAACTGGATAAGCGTGAACAAGGCGCAGCGGCCCGTAGCCGAGCCAGCCTTGGCGATCGCAACTAAGGAGCAAACACCATGATGATGACCCTGGGCTGGTTCGTGTTTATGCGCTCAACCGTCGCCCCTCAATCCCAGCAAGACGAATGGGCATGGTGCCACCCCGGCAATAACCGGGTCGGTGCTCGCCCGTCTTACCAATTCCTCGGCCCTGACGATGAAACCACCACCCTGAGCGGGGGAACTGACCGGTGGAGTCGTCTCCCTCGACATGCTGCACCAGATGGGTGACAGCGGTGAAGCCCTCCCCCTGATCCAAGGCGATGGCATGATGCGCGGGTCATTCGTGATAGAGGGTATCAGCACTACCCGCACCGAGTTTTTCGACGATGGTGCCGCCCGCAAGATTGAATTCAACATCAAGCTCAAGCGGGTCGATGACAACGACACCACCTTTGGCAATACCCTGCTCAATCGAACCGCGGGCAAACTGCTCGGCAGCATAGGCAATAAACTCGGGGGCTTCTCTGATGGGCCCATTCGACCAGTTCTGCAGTCGCCTGGCCGAGAATTTAGGCATCAACAACCCGCTCGATGCCCTGCGCCAAGGTCATCCGGTACCGGCTTACCAGGTGCTGGTCGATGGCAGTGACATCTCGACCGCCATTCGACCACGCCTGATGTCGATGACCATCACCGATAACCGGGGCTTCACCGCCGACACCATCGAAATAACCCTCGATGGCAGTGACGGTCAGCTCGACATGCCACGCCGTGGGGCTACCCTGCGCGCCATCATCGGCTGGCAGGGCAGTGCCCTGGTCGACAGAGGTAGAGCACAACGGCGCACCCGATGTGCTCACCATTCGGGGCAAATCGGCAGACCTGCGCGACGGCATGAACAAACTGCGCGAACGCAGCTGGCACCAGACTATCGTCAGCAGCATCGTCGACCAGGTCGCCGCCCCCTACAAGCTCACCCCCTGCGTGGGTGACTCACTCAAAGGCCAGCTGATCGACCACATCGACCAGACCAATGAAAGCGATCTCGCCTTCCTCACTCGCTTGACCGGGCAGTGTGATGCCATCACCACCGTCAAGTCTGGCCGCCTGATGTTCATCAAGGCAGGCCAGGGCACCACCGCCAGTGGCCAGCCCCTACCTGCTATCACCATCACCCGCCAAGATGGCGACCTGTACCGCTTTCGGTGGCAGACCGCGACGCTTACACCGGCGTGACGGCCTACTGGCAGGACAACCAGGCCGCCGAGAAAAAGAAAATCGAGGTGAAACGCAAGAAGAAGATCAAACCAAAACCGGAACGGTCCCTGCCACCGGGTGTAGTCGTCAACAAGAAGGAACGTGAACTGCTGGTCGGCGGCAGCGAGAACGTCAAAGAGCTGCGCCACGTCTATGCCAACCAGACCAACGCCATGCGGGCCACCCGTGCAGAGTGGGAGCGGATCCAGCGAGGGGTGGCCGAGTTCGACATCACCCTGGCTAAGGGTCGCCCCGAGCTTTATCCCGAACAACCAACCACAGTCAGGGGGTTCAAACCTGATATCGATGCCGCCCCCTGGCTTCTCACCCAAGTAGTGCACGACCTCACCAATCAGGGCTACACCAACCGCGTACAACTTGAAGTGAAGCTGGAAGAACTACCAGAATGAAAAATGGCGGCAGAGCTTACACTCTGCCGCCATTCTCGATCATCAAATCTCTTACCGCCACTTTGTCGCCACTGCATGCAGAGACAACATAGTGATAATCAATAACCAATTTATTTATAACAACAAAAGCACAAAATAAAACCCTGCACTAAAAATCGTAGAACTCCTTGGGGAATTTGGGGGGCAGAGACAAATAGGCTCACCGATAATCATGATCTGCTGATCTAAGGGGCTTCAGTACGGTCAGATGCCTAGAGCAATACAGGGGCTCAGTGATGACAAGAATAATCTGTGTGGATCAAATGTGGACACTGAGAGAAAACAAAAAAGGCCACTATCGCTAGTGGCCTTCGTAACTCTTTGAATTTAATGGTGCCCGAGGCCGGAATCGAACCGGCACGCCTCGAAAAGCGAGGGATTTTAAATCCCTTGTGTCTACCGATTTCACCACTCGGGCACCGCAATCGGTATCAATCCCGCGTGGCGGGCATATCAATATGGAGGCACGTTCCGGAGTCGAACCGGACTAAACGGATTTGCAATCCGCTGCATAACCGCTTTGCTAACGCGCCATGCAAAAGAGAGTTGGCTCTCGATTGTCTGAATTTGGAGCGGGAAACGAGACTCGAACTCGCGACCCCGACCTTGGCAAGGTCGTGCTCTACCAACTGAGCTATTCCCGCATCGGTCTGGCTGATTGCCTGACTACGAGGACGCATTCTAGCGATGTTCCTCGCCCAGTCAACCAAAAACATTTAATACGCTGATCGTTCGGATGTTTTTTGCCCTTCCCCTGCATTTTTGCCACTCATGGCTGTTTCCCGGCCCCAACGACGGGGAAACAGTGGTTTGTGCAGTGGCAGACGGGCTAGAAGCGGGAGTGGTAGCTCAGATCGCCCCAGGCGGCTTTCATGTACTGGAACATGGACCAGAAGGTGAGCACGGTCGCCACGTAGAGCAGCACATAGGCGAGCCACACCATCCAGATGTCGTACTGCCAGATGAGGCCGGTGAGCGAGACCATCTGGATCATGGTCTTCCACTTACCAATCCAGCTGACCGCCACCGAGGAGCGTTTACCCAATTCGGCCATCCACTCACGCAGGGCGGAGATGATGATCTCGCGGCCAATCATGGTCATGGCGGGGATGGTGACCCAGACGGTGTTGTAGTGCTCGACGATGACCACCAGCGCGGCGGCCACCATGATCTTGTCGGCGACCGGATCGAGGAAGGCACCAAAGGCGGTGGACTGATTCAGCTTGCGGGCAAGATAGCCGTCAAACCAGTCGGTCGCCGCGGCCAGGATGAAGACGATGGCGGCCGCCATGTAGGCCCACTGGTACGGAAAATAGAACAGGATGACGAAGACGGGGATCAGTAAAATCCGAAAAAACGTCAGCAGGTTAGGAATATTTGTCATTATTTTTCAGCCACTTCTTGTATGCCGCTAGATGGTAGCCCCAAGCCGATTGCCGATGCAACCGGGCCGGCGCCCGCCTTGGTCTATTAATCCATCAATAACCTCAGGATGCCGCTTATTATGACATTCGCGGCCCCCCTGCGTCACGGCCCTTGTACACCGAGAGGGTGCATTTGCTCCCATCCACAACACCAGAACGAGAACCACGCAACTTGGGTGCCGAAGCCAAGCCCGCCCCTGGCTGATACCGCCGGATGCCACTTGTCCCGAACAGCAGGCGTGGATCACGCCTGCGCCTGGTTGATGCCGGATACCAAAATAACCCAGCCTCAGAGCGAGTGCAGGGCATCGTGAATGGACTGGGCCAGCTCCTGGCTGATGCCAGGCACCTTGGCAAGCTCGTCCACCCCCGCCTTCTTCACCTCTTGCAAGCCTCCCAGGTATTTGAGCAGGGCCTGACGGCGCTTGGGACCCACGCCGGGGATATCTTCCAGGGTACTGGTGGTACGGGCCTTGGCGCGCCGCGCCCGGTGACCGGTGATGGCAAAACGGTGAGATTCATCGCGAATGTGCTGAATAAGGTGCAAAGCGGGCATATCTGCCGGCAAGTGCAGCTCTTCGTGGCTATCCCCCAGGATCAGGGTCTCCAGCCCCGCCTTGCGGGTCACCCCCTTGGCGATACCTACCAGCAGCGGGTATTTGCCGCCGAGAAACTCCAGCTGACGCGCCAGGATCTCTTCGGCACGGCGCAACTGACCGAGGCCGCCGTCGATAAACAGCACATCCGGCACCTTGTCCGGCTCCTGCAACTTGCCAAAGCGCCGCTCCAGCGCCTGCTCCATGGCGGCGTAGTCATCCCCGCCGGTGATGCCCTCGATATTGAAGCGGCGATACTCGGAGCTCAGCGGCCCCTCCCGGTTGAACACCACGCAAGAGGCCACGGTGCGCTCCCCCATGGTGTGGGAGATATCGAAACACTCCATGCGAGCGATAGGGGCTTCCAGCTCCAACAGCTCTTCCAACTGAGTGAAACGGGCGGTGGTGGTGCTCTTGTGGGCGAGGCGCGAGCGCAGCGCCGTCTCGGCATTGATGGTCGCGAGCTTGATAAAGCGGGCCCGCTCGGCGCGGGTGCGACTCTGTACCCGCACCTTGTAACCCGCGGTCTGGCTCAGGGTCTGGGCGATGACCTCCTCGTCCTCCAGCGCCACATCCAGCAGCACCTCGCTCGGTATCTGCCGTCCCCCCTGCCCCGACAGATAAAACTGCAGCAGGAAGGATTGCACCACCTCATCGAGCGGCGTGTCGGCCGGCACCTTGGGGAAGTAGCTGCGTGAGCCCAGCACCTTGCCCTGGCGGATAAACAGTACATGGATGCAGGCGGTGCCCTGATCGAAGGCCACCCCCACCACGTCCAGCTCGTCCAGCACGTTGCCGCTCACCGACTGCTGCTCGGTGACCCGCCGCAGCGCCTGGATCTGATCCCGGTAACGGGCCGCCTCCTCGAAGCGCAGATCGCCGCTGGCAGACTCCATCTTGCCCACCAGCTCGCCTATCACCTGCTGGTTCTTGCCCGCCAGAAACAGCCTCGCCAGCTCCACCTGCTGGGCATATTCCGCCTCGCTTACCAGACCGGCGACACAGGGGCCGGCGCAGCGCTTGAGCTGATAGAGCAGACAAGGGCGGCTGCGGTTGGCATAAACGGCGTCTTCACACTGGCGCACCGGGAAGATCTTCTGCATCAGGTGCAAACTCTCGCGCACCGCACCACCAGAAGGATAAGGGCCGAAATAATCCCCTTTGATTTTTCGGGCGCCGCGGTGCACACCGATGCGGGGATGGCGATGGCCGGTGATGATGATCCAGGGGTAGGACTTGTCGTCCCGCAGCAGCACGTTGTAGCGCGGCTGGTACTGCTTGATGAGGTTGTGCTCGAGGATCAGCGCCTCGGTCTCGGTGTGGGTCACCGTCACCTGAATGTCGGCAATCTGACGCACCAGGGTGCGGGTCTTGATGCTGTCGACGTTGGTGCGAAAGTAGGAGGCGAGCCGTTTCTTGAGATCCTTGGCCTTGCCCACATAGATGACGGTGCCACCGCTGTCGTACATGCGATAGACGCCGCTCTGGTTGGTCACGGCGCTGAGGAAGGCTTTGCTGTCGAAGATAGGTTCAGAGGCCGTCACGATGAGCCCCGCAACAAAGAGGAATGGACTGGGTCACGGCACTCGGCAAAGCCTGATTATCAAAAAGGGGCGCGGGAGAAGGGATCATCGGCGACTCGGCTTAGGACAAGGATTCACGGGGGAGATCATACTGCGTCCCCTCGCTGGAAAGCAAAAAGCACTGGCGGCAAGGCCTCAAGGCATGAGAGCGCAGCAAGCAAAAAGGCGGCCCGGGCCGCCTTTGTCTATTCACCAGAGTTCATCACACCCAGTTACAGGGTGTCGGCATCCAGCATGCCATAGCGAATGGCCAGATGGGTCAGCTCCACATCGCCATTGATGTTGAGCTTGCTGAACAGCCGGTAGCGGTAGCTGTTGACCGTCTTCGGGCTCAGGTTGAGCTGCTCGGAGATGTCGGTCACCTTCTGCCCCTTGGTGATCATCATCATGATCTGCAGCTCGCGCTCGGAGAGGGACTTGAAAGGGTTCTCATCCGCCGAGGCAAACTGGCTCAGTGCCATCTGCTGGGCGATCTCCGGGGAGATGTAACGCTGGCCGGAGTGCACCAGCCGAATGGCGTGGATCATCTCGTCCGGGGCGGCGCCCTTGGTCAGATAACCGGCGGCACCCGCCTGCATCACCTTGGTCGGGAACGGGTTTTCTGAATGAATGGTCAGCACTATGATGCGCACATCGGGCCGGATCCGCAGGATCTTGCGGGTCGCCTCCAGGCCGCCGATGCCCGGCATGTTCATGTCCATCAGGATCACGTCAGGGTGGTGCTGTCGGCAGAAAGTCACGGCTGTTTCGCCGCTCTGTGCTTCGCCTACCACCTTGATCCCGCGGACATCCTCCAAAATGCGTCTTATCCCTGTACGCACCAACTCATGATCATCGACCAGGAATACATTAATCACCCATACACCCCGTTTTTTATCTCGTTATATGCCAGTTAGGGTTAACACGGCGTCTTGCATCATAACCAAACTCGCTGCTTTGGCAAACCATGGTCGGGAAAAGATTGAACCTGTTTGTGAATACCTTTTTCAATCAACTAATTATATAAAGTTTCAACCAAAAAACGGCGCCATGGGCGCCGTTTCACATCAGATACCGGTGCTCGTCTCAAGGGGCCAGCAGGGCACGGACCTTGTCCAGATCGCGCTGGGTATCCACCCCGACCGGCGGGGCTTCCAGCGCCTGGGCCACGTGGATCTTCTCCCCGTACCAGAGCACCCGCAGCTGCTCCAGCGCCTCGACCTGCTCGAGCAGGCTCGGCGCCCAATCCACATAACGCTGGATGAAACCGGCGCGGTAGGCGTAGATGCCGATATGGCGCTGATAATGCGCACCAATCTGCTCATGGCTCTGGGCGAACCTGTCCCTGTCCCAGGGAATGCTGGCGCGACTGAAGTAGAGCGCGTAGCCATCCTTGTCGGTCACCACCTTCACCGCATTGGGATTGAACGCCTCTTCGGCGTCCACAATGGGCACGGAGAGTGTCGCCATGGGCGCTGTGGCGACGGCCAGGTTGTCGGCCACCTGACGGATGATGACGGGCGGAATGAGTGGCTCATCCCCCTGCACGTTGACGATGATGGTGTCGCTGGCGAAGCCGTAGTGACGGCACACCTCGGCCAGACGCTCGGTGCCGGACTGGTGATCCGGGGAGGTCATGCACACCTCGGCGCCGGTCTCTTGCGCCACCGCCGCCAGCGTCTGTTGTACCCGCACATCGTCGGTCGCGACGATCACCCGATCGGCGCCGGACTGCAGGGCTTTTTCCACCACGTGCTGCACCATGGGCTTGCCATGGATGTCCGCCAGCGGCTTGCCCGGCAACCGGGTCGACGCATAGCGAGCCGGGATGACCACCACAAAACTCATGACGGCATCTCGTCACTACTGAGCAAGCGGGCGCGGTTCTCCAGCAGCACCGGGATCCCCTCCTCCAGCGGATAGGCCAGCTTGTCGAAGCGGCAGACCAGCTCATGGGCGGCCTTGTTGTAGTGCAGCTTCCCCTTGCAAACCGGGCAGGCAATGATGTCGAGCAGTTTAATATCCAGTGCCACAACGAAACTCCTTTAACGATTTCGGACAGGCGATACCGGCAATGATACCGGGCAATCCAATGGACATGTCCGGCGCCGATGAGGAGATGCCTTCAACGGCACCCGCCTCACCTTCACGCCGGACATGTCAGTATTTTCAGCTTAGCGGGCCGATTAGGCAGTCATTACACAAGGTAAATATCACCCCAACAGCACAAACGCATTGTTTATTTATCCGCACCAGCACGGGACTCTGTCAGGGACGCCAGCAGAGTATCGAGCAAGGAGGTCGGCAGCTCGGCACTGACCGGCAGATACCACCAGTGCGCCGGTGCGAAGTCCCGGCACTTGACCGCATCCTTCTCGGTCATCAGCAAGGGACGATCAGAAAAACGAGCCAGCAGCTCGGCGCTGTCGAACGCCTGATGATCCGCGTAGCCAACGCTCTGTTTGAGTTCATAGCCAAGGCTGGTGAGCGTCGCAAAGAAACGGGGGGGATGACCGATCCCCGCCAGGGCATCTACCTCGCGCGGCAAGGGCTCAGCGGCCAGCGCGTCGTCCCGCACCCGCCGCGGCGCATCCGCCACCAGCGCCATGGGATACTCGCCCCTGGCCGGGGTGCCGCCATTGCAAATGATGGCATTCACCCGCTTCAGGCGAGTTAGCGGCTCGCGCAGGGGCCCCATGGGCAGCAGGCAGCCATTGCCGAAACGGCGCACGCCATCCACCACCACCAGTTCCAGATCCCGGGCCAGCGCGTAGTGCTGCAGGCCATCGTCGGTGATGATGATGTCCACCTCACCACTTTGCTCCAGCAGCCGCACCGCATCGGCGCGCTTGGGGGCCACCACCACGGGGCAGCCGCAGCGCCGGGCGATGAGCACGGGTTCATCCCCCGCCTCTGCGGTGGTGCTCTGCTGATCGAGTCGATAGGGATAATGGGGCGCCTTGCCGCCATAACCGCGGCTGACCACCCCGGGCTTGAAGCCCCGGGCCTGCAACTGCTCCACCAGCCAGATCACCACAGGGGTCTTGCCGTTGCCACCGACCGAGAGGTTACCGACCACGATCACCGGCACGCTGGCGCGATAGGCCTTGCTCCAGCCGCGGCGATAGGCGACCCGACGAGCACCGCTGATGAGCGCAAACAGCAGGGCGAAGGGGGCAAGCCACCAGCGCCAGCCGCTTCGCCCATACCAGATCTGCTCCAGCATCAGCCCTGTTGGCTCACGGCAGGGTGGCTCGCACCGAACTGGATGGCGCGCAGTTGGGCATAGGTGCCCTGCTCGGCCATCAGTTCGCTGTGATTGCCACGCTCGACGATATGACCCTCGTCGATGACCAGGATCTCGTCAGCCTTCTCGATGGTGGAGAGGCGGTGAGCGATGACCAACGAGGTGCGCGCCTTGCACAGCTCGTCGATGGCGGCCTGGATGTGGCGCTCGGATTCGGTATCCAAGGCAGACGTCGCCTCATCCAGCAGCAACACGGGCGCATCGCGCAGCAGGGCGCGGGCGATGGCGATCCGCTGGCGTTGGCCGCCAGACAGAGAAGCTCCGTTTTCACCGATGACGGTGTCGTAGCCATTCGGCATCTTGCGCACGAACTCGTCCGCGTGGGCGATGCGGGCCGCATGCTGGATCTCTTCCCGGCTGTAGCGATCTTCCGCCGCATAGGCGATGTTGTTGGCCACGGAGTCGTTGAACAGGTGCACGTGCTGTGACACCAGGGCGTACTGCTTGCGCAGCTCGCTCAACTTGTATTCGCGGATGTTGACGCCGTCCAGCAGGATCTCGCCCTGCTCGATGTCGTAGAAACGGGTCAGCAGGCTGGCGATGGTGCTCTTGCCAGAACCTGAGCGCCCCACCAGCGCCACGGATTTACCCGCCTCGACCTTGAAGCTGACATTGTGCAGCGCCGGGGTCTCTTTGGTCGGATAGGTGAAGGTGACGTTACGGAACTCGATTTCGCCACGGGCCCGCTCCAGGGTGCGGGTGCCAGTATCTTCTTCCGGGGTCGAGTCGAGCAGACCGAACAGGCTCTGGCAGGCGGTGATGCCGCGCTGGAACTGGTTGTTCACGTCGGTCAGGCTTTTGAGCGGCTTGAGCAGCATCATCATGGAGGTGACCATGACGGTGAAGGTACCGGCAGTCAGGGTCGCCTTGACGCTGTCGATGGTCGCGACGTAGAGGAAGACCGCTAGGGCGACCGAGGCCACCATCTGGACGATGGGGCTGCCGATGGCATCGGCGGCTACCATCTTCATGGTCTGCTGGCGCATGCGGTTGCTGACGGTGAAGAAGCGCTTGTCTTCCACCTGCTGGCCGCCAAACATCAGCACCTCTTTATGACCCTTGAGCATCTGCTCGGTCGAAGTGGTGATATCGCCTACCGCCTGCTGGATATGGCGGCTGATCTTGCGAAAACGGCGGCTGATGAGACCAATCAGGATGCCCACCACCGGGCCCACCACCAGGAAGATCACCGACAGCTGCCAGGAGTGCCAGAACATCAGGCCGAGCAGACCGATGACGGTGGCCCCTTCCCGCACCAGGGAGACCAGGGTGGAGCTCGCGGCGGACGACACCTGACCGGCGTCATAGGTCACCTTGGAGAGCAGGTTGCCGGTGTTCTGGCGATCGAAGAAGCTCATGGGCATGGCCATCAGGTGGCTGAACACCTGTTGCTGCAGCCGCATCACCACATGGTTACCGACCCAGGCCATGCAGTAGTTGGAGAGGAAGGCGGCGCAGCCGCGCAGGGCGACGATGCCGAGCACGAAGAAGGGCATCCATTTCAGCACAGTGCTGTCATTGCCGTTCAGGCCCTGATCGATCAGCGGCTTGATGGAATAGACGAAGGTGGTATCCACGGCTGCGTAGCCCAGCATGCCGATGATGCCGCCAACCAGACCCAGCTTGCGATCCCGGACATACCCGAGCAGGCGCTTGAAGACGGGCCAGCTCTCTTGTGAGGTTTCTTGTTGCATGAATAGCCGTTAATAAGGGAAATGACGGGCTATTCTAGCCAAAGCTTGGGCAACCACCAAGTGCCGCCATGCGGATACCCTCAACCCGCAGCTCCCATCCAGAGCAAATTTGAATCATTTCTAGCGGTTTCAGACGTAAAGAGACGAAATGACGGCTTATTCCTCTCGCCAGAGGCGGGGTCGCCACCAGGCGCCGCCTCGCCGATACCAGGGCCCCTGTCCGCGCTCGGCCCGGATCTCGAGCCCGTGATCCCCGCCCTCGATCAGAATGGCGCCATCCTGACCGGTCACCCACTGTCTGGCATGCTCGTATCTCGCCACCACCTCGGGGCGGGGAAATTGCCACTGATTCATATAGCCTGCGCTGTGCACTACAAACGCAGGGTTTACCGCCGCCACGAAAACCGGGGTCGAGGAGGTGCGGCTGCCGTGGTGCGGACTCACCAGCAGAGTGCTGGAAAGAGTACTGGCAAGAGTGCTGGCAAGCCCCTCCCCTTCGAGCGCAAGCAGGCGGCGCTCCGCCTCCTTCTCGATATCGGCGCTGAGCAGGATGCGCTGCTGGCCGTCACTTATCTGCAGCACGCAACCATCGTTGTTGTGACCGGCGCCCGGTCGCTCGGGCCAGAGCACGGCAAAGTCAAGCCCTTGCCAGCGCCACTGCTGGCCACGCCGACACAGCTCAGTGCTTTGCGCGAATTTGAATGAGGAGAGTTCACGGCGTACCGGCACCGCCCGCAGGATGGCGTCCCTGTTACCGGCGTGGTCCTTGTCCTTATGAGAGATGATAAGCGCGTCCAGCACCCGCACGCCGAGTCCATTGAGCTGCGGCAAGATGGCTGCATCCGCCATGTTGTAGCCGCCAGGATAGCGATCGCCGGTGTCATACAGGATGCCGCGCTCCCCACGGGTGATGAGCACCGACAGCCCCTGCCCCACATCCAACACTCGTATTTGCCAACGAACTGGTGCTGGCCAGGCCGCCAGCAACAGGGCCGCTGCCACCGGCAGCAGCAAGGGGCGGCCACCCGGCAACTGCCAGCCACCCCACAGCAAGATGAGCAGGATGCTGGCGGGCATCAGCCAGTCAGGTACCGGCCACCAGAGTTGCAGATGTTCGGCCAGCAGGCCAAGCCCCCACAACACCCACTCCAATCCCAGATTGGCCAGCCAGAACAGGCCGTGGGCCAGATCGCTGGAGAGTGGCGCCAGCAACACGCCAATCAGTGCGAGCGGGATGATACCGATACAAAACAGCGGCAGGGCCAGCAGATTGAGTAGCAGTGCCAGCGGTGCCATGCCCTCGAACAGCAGTAGTTGCAAGGGGAGCAGCCCCAGCAGCAACAAGAACTGCAGCCGCACCAGACCGGGCTTGGGATCCAGATAACCGGCCAGCAACAGCAAGGCCACCGCCATGAACGAGAGCCAGAATCCGGCCGAATAGAGGGCTAGGGGATCCCAGAGCGTGATGACAACGAAGGCCCACAACCAGATGCGATAACTAGGCCAGTCCCGTTTCAGCCAGCGCAGCAGGCTCCAGACCAGTACCATGATGAGTGCCCGCTCGGTCGCCACCGCAAATCCCGCCAGGGCGCTGTAAGTCGCGGCAAACAACAGGGAGACCAGGATAGCGCCACGCAACCCGAACAGTCGTCCCAGCCACCAGCCAAGCACCGCCACCAGAGCGATATGCTGACCCGAGATGGCGATGATATGGGTCAGGCCACTGCCGCGAAACAGATCCCACTGCCCGTCCGTGATGCCCGCCTGCTCACCGAAGCTGAGCGCCGCCAGCAAGGGGGCCTGGCTTAGCCCCCGCCAACCGGCATTCGCCTGCGCCAGCCAGCGTTCACGCCAGCCCGGAGGTACCTCTTTTATCTCAATCACCCGGCGCAGATTGCCGGTCGCTGTGATGCCCTTGCCGAGCAGCAGGCGCCGCCCATCCATGCCCGCCTCGTTGGCGAGCCCGTGGGCGGGTTTGAGGGTACTCACCAGCGTGATAGCACTGCCCGCCGGCATCGGCGGCAGCGCCTGATAGGCGTTGAGCCGGATCAGAGGCTCAGGGGTGAGGGAGCGCTCATCCAGGGTCACCACCCGCAGCAGCAGGCGGACAAATTTATCTCCCTGTTTATCACCTGAGGGCTCCGTACTTTGCACCCGTGCGGTTATGATGTGGGTTGTCTGCGCCTCCAGGCTATCCAGCCAGGCCAGCCGATACGGCAAGTTGAGCTGCATCCAGAGCATGCCGAGCAACAGGAACAGCAGCCGCCAATGGCGACCAAAAGCAAGCGGGGCGGCAAGAGCCAGCAGCAACCCTCCCCATGCCAGCGAAGGTAACCAGGGCCAGAGCAGTGAGGAGCTTGCCCCAAGGGCAAAGCACAACAGACGCAGATCCATTGAGCAAGTATTTAGCAAGGTTTCAAACATGCCCAAACGACTCATAAAACGCTGGCTACCCGATCAGGAGAAGCTCAAGGAACACAAGCATTTGCGGCTGTTTGGCAAGCTGCTGCTCGATGCCAACCTGTGGCATCTCAATCGCCGCTCTGCCGCAGGCGCCTTCGCAGTCGGTCTGTTCATGGCCTGGATCCCGTTGCCCTGCCAGATGTTGCTGGCGGCCGGAGGCGCCATCGCATTTCGGGTCAATCTGCCACTCTCGGTGGCGCTGGTCTGGCTCTCCAACCCCTTCACCATGCCGCCACTGTTTTATGCCGCCTATCTGGTCGGCTGCCAACTGCTGGGCCAACCCTCCCAGCACATCGACATCGAGTTCACCTGGGCCTGGCTGGTCTCGGTGTTTGAAACCCTGGCCCCACCGCTGCTGCTGGGATCCTTGGTGCTCGCCATCCTGAGTTCGTTGATTGGCTACGCCTTCATTCGCACCTTCTGGCGCATCAACACGGTGCGCCAATGGCAGAGACGCAAGACGGCGCGCCTATGCTGAGTGGTTGGCTGGCTCGTCTCAAATTGAACCCGGATACCCTGCGCCAGCAGAAGTGGTTTGCCCTGTTCGGGGAGCGCCTGTTTGCCCCCGCCCTGTGGCAGCATGGCCGCAGGGCCCTGTGTGGCGCCATTGCCGCCGGGCTCTTTGCCAGCTGGATCCCGGTGCCCATGCACTCCCTCATCGCGGTAGCGCTGGCGGTGGTCTTTGGCTTCAACCTGCCATTGGCCCTGCTGGCGGTCTGGTTCAACAATCCGCTGACCCTGCCCTTCATGTACCTCTATGCGTATCGCACCGGCTGCCTGCTGTTGCAACAGACGCCAGAGCCCTTCCATCTCACCTGGTCCCTGCACTGGCTGGAGCATGAGGCGGCTACCCTGATGCCTCCCTTCCTGCTTGGCAGCCTGCTGCTGGCGCTGCTGACCGCTGCCGCCGGTGCCCTGCTCACCCTGTTGCTGCTGCAGCTGGGCAGGCTCGGCAAACAGCGCTCTCATACCCCCTAAGTCATTGACTCGTCACCATGATGAGCCGCGCCACGCCCTCATCTGACGACGCCATCGCCTTGCCATCCCATGCCTCTGCCACCACACTCCTATCAGCCTGATTTCTCTTTGTACAACGCGTACGACCGACCGAAATAAGGAGTCCTCCATGGCCGAACCACTGACCGTCGCCTATGCCAATGGCCGCCCCATCAGCCTGCTACCGGCGCTGGCCAATCGTCATGGCCTCATCACCGGCGCCACCGGCACGGGCAAAACCGTCACCTTGCAGGTCATGGCCGAGGGCTTCTCCCGCATCGGTGTGCCGGTGTTTCTGGCGGATGTGAAGGGAGATCTCGGTGGGCTCGGCGCAGCTGGCACGCCGTCAGCCAAACTGGATGCCCGGCTGGCCCAACTCGGTATCAGCGCCCCCACATTCTCCCCCAACCCAGTGCTGTGCTGGGATCTGTTCGCCGAACAGGGCCATCCGGTGCGGGCCACCGTCTCCGACATGGGCCCACTGCTGCTGGCCCGGCTGCTTGGCCTGAACGACACCCAGAGCGGGGTGCTGGAGCTGGTGTTCAAGGTGGCGGACGATGAAGGCTTGCTGCTGCTCGATCTGAAGGATCTACGCGCCATGGTGCAGTTCGTGGGCGAGAACGCCAAGCTGCTGACCACCCACTACGGCAATGTCTCCACTGCATCCGTCGGCGCCATTTTGCGCAACCTGCTCACCCTGGAGAGCGCCGGTGGCGATCACTTCTTCGGCGAGCCCATGCTGGATATCCAGGATCTGCTGCAGACAGACCAAGCTGGTCACGGCCACATCAATGTACTGGCGGCAGCCAGGCTGACCCAGTCCAGCCGGCTCTATGCCTGTTTCCTGCTCTGGCTGCTGTCCGAGCTGTTCGAGCAACTGCCCGAGGTGGGGGATCCGGAAAAGCCCGTGCTGGTGTTCTTCTTCGATGAGGCCCATCTGCTGTTCAACGATGCTCCCAAGGCGCTGCTGGAAAAAATCGAACTGGTGGTGCGGCTCATCCGCTCCAAGGGGGTGGGTGTTTATTTCGTGACCCAGAGCCCGGCCGATATCCCGGACACCGTGCTGGGGCAGCTCGGCAACCGGGTACAGCATGCCCTGCGCGCCTTCACCCCGAGCGATCAGAAAGCGGTGCGGATCGCCGCCAACACCCTGCGGGCCAATCCGGCCTTCGATGCCGCCGGCGTCATCACCGAACTCGGGGTGGGTGAGGCGCTGGTCTCCCTGCTCGATGAGAAGGGTCGCCCCAACGTGGTGGAGCGCGCCTTTATCGCGCCACCCGCCAGCCGGATCGGCCCGCTCAATGAAGCCGAGCGCCAGTCGCTGATCCAGGGCTCCTTGCTCTATGGCCGATATGAGCAGACCGAGGATCGGGAATCCGCCTTCGAGCGCCTCAAGGGCAAACCCGATGAGCACAAGCAGGACGCCGAGATAGCGCCAACCCCCTCTCAGGCAGCCCAACCGGCGGAAGGGGGCCTGCTCGATGCCCTGAGTGGCATGCTATTTGGCCGCACCGGCCCCCGTGGCGGTCAGCATGACGGTGTGATGCAGACGGCCGCCAAGAGTGTGGCCCGCACCCTCGGCAACGAGGTGGGCCGTCAGCTGGTACGCGGCGTGCTGGGCTCCCTGCTGGGTGGCAACAAGGGCCGCCGCTGAGTCACGGCCAGAGTCAAAAAAGCCCGCCAAATCTGGCGGGCTTTTTGTCAGCGGTAAACCTCAATCCAAGCGCATTACTTCGCTTACAACACCTTGGCGATAGCGTCGCAGAGGGGATCTATGTTGGAACGGGTGATCCCGGCCACGCTGATCCGGCCGGAGCCGACGATGTAGATGGCAAACTCGCTCTTGAGGCGCTCAACCTGATCCTTGGAAAGACCGGAGAAGGAGAACATGCCGTTCTGCTCACGGATAAAGCCAAAGTCCTGATTCACCCCACGCTCGGCCAGCTTCGCCACCAGCAGCTCGCGCATCTCGCGGATCCGCACTCGCATGGCGGTCACTTCTTCCACCCACTCGGCGTAGAGTGCCGGGTCACTGACGATGGCAGTCACCACGGCGGCGCCGTGTGAGGGCGGGTTGGAGTAGTTGGCACGAATGACGGCTTTCACCTGGGTGAAGGCGACATCGGCAACGGCCTTGCTCGCGCTCACCAGGGTGAAGGCGCCGACCCGCTCGTTATAGAGGCCGAAGTTCTTGGAGAAGGAGCTCGCCACCAGCAGCTCGTCGTGACATTCGGCGAAGATGCGCAGACCCTCGGCATCTTCCTCGATACCGCGAGCAAAGCCCTGATAGGCAAAGTCAAACAGCGGCAACCAGCCGGCGGCCGCACTCTGCTTGGCGAGGGCCTGCCACTGCTCGGTGGTCGGATCGATACCGGTCGGGTTGTGGCAGCAACCGTGCAGCAACACCAGTTCACCGGCCTGCACTTCACTGAGCGACGCCTGCATGGCGGCAAAGTCCAGCCCCTTCGTGGCGGCGTCATAGTATTTGTACTGCTTGACGGTGAGGCCAGCGGCCTGGAACACGCTGACGTGGTTGGCCCAAGTGGGGTCTGAAATCCAGATGGTCTTGGCCAGACCGTTGCGCACCACGAACTCGGCGGCGATACGTAAGGCACCGGTACCACCCGGGGCTTGCGCCGTCTTGGCGCGGCCACTGGCAATCAGGGCCGCATCTTGCCCGAACAGCAGCTGCTGCACGATGCGGGCATATTCGAGATTGCCCTCGATGCCGAGGTAATTCTTGGTTTTCTCGCCTTCGAGCAGCTTCTGTTCGGCTTTCTTGACGCAGTGCAGTATGGGGGTGGCACCGGACTCATCCTTGTAGATCCCGACCCCCAGATTGATCTTGTGGCTACGAGTATCGGCACGGAAAGATTCGGTCAGGCCCAGGATCGGATCCGCTGGGGCGGCAACAACCTTTTCAAACATGGTAGTCCCTGTATTCCATTGAATGTGTTGGGTGGCAGGCGCTTTTTTAAAACACAATGGCAAACGAAAAGCGGCAAACAAAGGGTGGCGAACGAAGGCGTCCGTTTGGCAGGCGCCTCGTCAACTCTTTATACCACCGCGCTCAATAGGGGAAAACCGCTTTTTCGCGGGTATCTTTGACCATATCCACCACTGTATTACCCGACGGCATGCCAGTCTGACGCCAGGGCGCAGACCTCGACGGACAAACCACTGTTTGATTCAATTAAATCACTACAAACTGCCAATAATGGCCGCGGGATCCGGCTTGGCTCCCAGGGGCGGGAATCAGTCAGCACAGTGGCATAGGTCGCCTTGATGGGGGAAAGCGCCTGTGGCAGCCACCAGCTAGCCGGGCGACCCAGTCGCTGGGCCAGCACCAGTACCCGGTCGACCCCAGCCGGATCCAGGGCGCCGAGGTGACTCCAGATGACATGGGGCGGCAAGGCGGCAACCAGGGATTGCAAGGCGCCAGGCTCCTCTGGGGGGAGCCAGACCAACAGAGCATCGGCAGGCAAGCTCAGCTCGGCAAAGGCGCCGATGGAATCGGTGCTGATCACCCGCTGGAACTCCCCCTCCCCCCACAAGATCTTGCCAAGGCCCTCCAGGGTGCGCACGGGCAGCGCGACCTCCCCCAGACTCTGCAACCAGGGGCCCGCATCCAGCAAAGTACCGCCACTGAAAAACAGGCTAAACGGGCGGGAGGCGCGCAGCCGCAGCGACTGATCGCGGCACAAGCGGATACCCTTGTCTTCGAAGTTGATCTGCTCCACCGGGCTGAAGCTGCCCTCCCCCTTGCGATAGAGCGCCGCCAGTACCCGCTCGTTCACCCGTTCACCCAGTTGCCAGCCGTGGGCTTGCAGCCACTCTTCCGGCTCGGGGGGCGCCAAAGCCATCTCCGCCAGCATCAACTCGCGGGTGAGATAACGGCGACCGGCCGGGGTCAGCTCATAGCGATGATTGCCGAGGGCGAGCAACAGCTGATTGTCCTTGAGCATGCCGATGAGGGGTTGCCATTGGCGACCACGGACGGGCAAGGGGGCATCGCCCAGCAGTTGCTGAGCCAGCGCCCGCCATTCGGGGTGACTGAAATCGATCAAGCCTGTGCTTCCCTGTTGGTCGATCATGTTTCAACGAGAGGAATAATCTAGCGATTTACCGACCCGGAACCAAGGGAAAAAGGGAGACAACGTGATGTGACGCAGTGCGAGAAGGAAAGGGGAAAGGGCTAAATAATCAATGCGTTAATGGCATATAAAACAAAACGGCCAAGCTATGCTTGGCCGTTTACTCGCTAACTCAGTACTAAGACTGGATTAGAAGTTGTATTGCAGGGCAACGGTGAACTCGTCGTCCTTGTCGTCGATGCTCTGGATCTTGTACTCGGTGTACGCTTTGAACTTGGAAGTGAAGTTGTACTGCACGCCCAGCAGAGTTTCGTCAATCATGTCTTCGTAAGAAGAACCGGAGGTGTTGGACAGCACTTTGCCTTCGGCGAAGTTGTAGCCAGCCAGGAAGGTCCAGGCGTCAACGTTGTAGGAAGCAGCCAGCTCGTAGCCACGGCCCTTGTCCTTGTTGCTACCGGCCAGGGTATTGTCATAGCTCAGGTCACCCTGGGTGTACATACCGGCGAAGTAGAAACCGTTGATGGCGTAGTGTGCGCCCAGGGCCCACTCTTTCTTGTCGCCAGAAGCGGAGGTAGTGGTGCTTTCCAGGTCGGAGTAAGCGTAACCAGCGTTCAGACCCAGACCGAAGTCGAAGTCATAACCGGCGGCAGCAGCGTAACCGTAGTTACGTTTTACGTTCGGACCGTAAACGGCGTCTTCTTTGATGCCTTGGCCGATGTCGGTAACCTTGACGGCTACGTCATCGTTGGTTTGATAGGACAGCTTGCCCTTGAAACCACCGTAGGTGTTGGAATAGATGACCTGGCCTTCTTGACGACCGTCGTAGAAGTTACCTACGTCACCCCATTCGTTGAAGATATCGGTCGGCTCCAGCACGTCGTAGAACGCGGTGTCGGTTTGGCCGAAGATGATCTTACCGTACTGGGTACCGTCGAAACCGACGTAGATGTGACGGGAGTTGAACTTGTTGTCAGAGTTCTCGGCAGATACTTGCCACTCGGTCTTGGCGATACCAGACCAGGTGTTGTTCAGCGCAACTTTGCCGGACCAGCCCAGACGGGAGGAACCAACCAGCTCAGTATCAGCGTCGTCGTGATCTGCATATACGTTAGCCTGAACACGGCCATAAATATCAAAAGAGGTACCGTCTTTGTCATAAACTACTGCGGCGTTAGCGGCAGATGCGAACAGAGCCGGGATAGCGATAGCCAGAATTGTCTTTTTCATAGTTGTTTCCAATGCCTACTGTAATTAAACACTAAGTCCTTGTTATTCCCTGTGTTAGCGATGTTCTTTGCATCACTATGCCGCCGAGACTATCACCGGGTTTTCCAATCCGCAACGAAAAAACTTGGAACTTTTTGGCAAATGCATAGTCAAAACAAAAATTTTGTGAGCTGAATCTCACATTGTTTGCCCCGCTGGGGAAAACGTTTACAGCGATACTCACTGCTTGAATCGTCCCTTTTTGGTGGTTTATTGCACCATATTGAGTCCTCATAATATAAATGCAGGGCCCAGGCGGTAGCTCTCGTCTCTCCATCGCCTCGACCCCACCGGCCTGTTGCGGGTATCCTGTCTTTCTTCACCACCGATAGGGCCACACCTCATTCATGCTATCTACTCGCCTCAAAGCCGCCATTCGCAATACCTATCGCCAGATTGCCGATGGCTTACCCGGTTTTGTCCCGCGCAAGGAGCAGAATTTTCTGGTGGCCGAAATCGCCAAGACCCTGACCGGGGAATATGACAGGGCCCGCCGCATTCTGGTGGCCGAGGCCGGCACCGGCATCGGTAAATCCCTCTCCTATGCCCAGGGCGCCATCCCGGTGGCGCGCCTCACCCAGAAGAAGCTGATCATCTCGACCGCCACCGTTGCCCTGCAAGAGCAGCTGATCCACAAGGACTTGCCCTTCTATCATCGCCACAGCGAGCTGCCGTTTCGCTTCATGCTGGTCAAGGGGCGCCAGCGTTATTGCTGCGAGCATCTGCTGGAGCAGGCCGCCAACGGTGCCGAGATGGCCAACTTCGAGCTGGATTTCGGCGCACTGAGTAAGCACAAGCCGACGGATGCCGACAAGACGCGTTATCAGGCGCTGTGGCAGGCCTATACCGAGGGCAAGTGGGATGGCGATCGGGACAACTGGCCCAAGCCCATCCCGGATCTGTGCTGGGAGCGGATCGCCGCCGATCGCCACAGTTGCAACAAGGCCCTGAGCCACCATCAGCACTGCCCCTTCCATCGCGCTCGCAACGACATGGATGCCGCCGATGTGCTGGTGGTCAACCATGCCCTGCTGCTATCGGATCTCACCATGGGTGGCGGCATCATATTGCCGCCACCGGACGAGTGTATCTATGTGCTGGATGAAGCCCATCACCTGCCCACCATAGCGCGGGATCACGGCGCCGCCTCGGCCAGTGTGAAGGGCTCTCGCCGCTGGCTGGAGAAGCTGGCGCAGAGTGCCGGCAAGCTGGCCCGCGCCCTCAACAAGGAGAGCTTGCTCGATCCCCAACTCAAACTGCAGGACGCACTGGCCTCCCTGCAGCCCGATCTCAAGGCGCTGGAGCAATGGCTCGCCGGTAACGATCAGCTGTTTGGCAGCGAACAGCACCACCGCTTTGCCGATGGGGTGCTGCCAGATCCCCTGCCCATGCTGGCGGAGAACCTGAAAGAGGCGAGCAAGAAGGCACTGCGGGCACTGGATCGGATGCAGGGCGCCATCGGCGAGGCGCTCAAGGATGGCGAAATTCGTCGCAAGGAGGCTGAACCCCTGCTGGCGGAAAGCGGTTTTCACCTGCAGCGGCTGGAGAGCTTCTGCGCCCTGTGGGAGATGCTGGGCCGCCATGTCCCCGCCGGCAAGACCCCGCTCGCCCGCTGGATGGCCAAAAGCGACGATGGCGACATCTGGTTGCACGCCTCCCCCATCGAAGTCGGCTACCTGCTGGAGGAGTGGCTCTGGTCCCGTTGCCTCGGCGCAGTGCTGGTGTCAGCCACCCTCACCGCCCTCTCCTCTTTCAGCTATTTCCGTCATCAGGTCGGCCTCAAAGAGCACGATGGTACCCGCTATCTGCGCCTGCGATCCCCGTTTGATTACCACAAGGCGGAGCTCTATCTGCCCAAGATGAACCATGAGCCCAGCGCCCCCGCGTTTACCCAGGAGCTGGTCGAGGTACTGCCACGCCTGCTGGCCGGCAAGGAGGCGAGCCTGGTGCTGTTCTCCTCCTACCGGCAGATGAACGAGGTGGCGGTCGGTTTGCGAGCCAAGGGACTGTCGCTGCTGGTGCAGGGAGAGGCGTCACGCAATGCCCTGCTCACCCTGCATAAGCAGAAATGCGACGGCGGTCAGGCCAGCATCTTGTTTGGTACCGGCAGCTTCTCCGAGGGACTGGATCTGCCCGGCCACTACCTCACCAATCTGGTGATCACCAAGTTGCCCTTCGCCGTGCCCAACTCGCCGGTGGAAGAGGCCACCGCCGAGTGGGTCGAGAAACGGGGGGGTAACCCCTTCCTGCAACTGACGGTGCCAGAAGCATCCCGAAAACTGATCCAGGCCTGTGGCCGTCTGATCCGAAAAGAAGCCGATCGGGGCCGGGTCACCATCCTCGATCGCCGCCTGCTGACCAAACGCTACGGCAAGGGGCTGCTCGACGCCCTGCCTCCCTTCACCCGGCGGGTGGAATAGGCAATACAATTCGCTGCCTGCCCTCTTTCCCACGATAAAAATGGCTGCCCACCCCGCCAGAGACGCCCTAAACGCCTATTGCCGCTGTGCAGCAAACCTGTAAAAATGACCCCCTATTTTTCAGTGGGCACTTGCCTGACTGTTCAAAGGAGATGAAATGAAACTGACTGTTCTGGTGCCGGCCCTGGCTGGTCTGTTGTGGGCAGGTAGCGCCCTGGCTGATAGCCAACTGGAAATAACAACCCCTTACGTGGTGCAACTGCTTGATGGTGAGACCATCAATCCCAAATTGCTCGAGAAAACCAGCACCTTCCCCCTGAGTGCTGGCAAGCACCAGGTCGTCGTGGCCTTCGAAGGTAACTACTCCAGCCGTAGCGAAACCAAACTGGTGACTGCCGAGCCCCTGGTGATCAACTTCACTGCCGGCGACAACCAGCAGTTGTTCCTCGATTTCAAGAAACCTCGTAAGGAAGATGAAGCCAAGCGTTTCATCAAGGATCAGAAAGTTCTGCTCAAGGACAAAGCCAGCGGCCAAGTGGTCGAGAGCGAACAGTTCGTGATGCCGACCGTGGGCGGCTTCCAGCTGACCCGTGACTATCAGCAAGAGCTGCTGAAGATGGGCAAGGCCTTCAACCAGCCGAAGACGGTCGCCGTCTCCACCGCCGCCGTGATGGCCGCCGCCAGCGCGCCGGTTGAAGTGGCTCCGAGCAAAGCCCAAAGCAACCCAGAAGCCCTGACCCAGCTGCAAAGCTGGTACAATAAGGCCGATGCGGAAACCCGCAAAGCCTTCCAGATCTGGGTTATCCAGCAGCAGTAACGGCACCCTGGTGCCCACAGAAAAAGGGGAGCATGGCTCCCCTTTTTTATGTCTCACTGACTCGGATCTCCTGTCCCTGCGCATCCTTTCATCATCGCAGCGGCTCCTCCTATCCTCCCTAACGCAGCACCTCTACAGCCCGGAAATCATCCTCTATCAGGCCGGGGTCGACGTGCATCAGGTCGATAAGCTCGATTATCTCGCCTTGAGTGATGCGGGCGTGCGCCTATAGGACTTATGGTGTTCGATTGCGCGAAGCAGCATGGCCTGGCCATCACCGCCGTGCAGGGGGGTATCGATGCGACCAACATCAGATAACATCACCATTAAATTAAATATTTAAAGTTAACTTAACCACGAATTATAATAAATTTAGTTAATACGACTACAATAATCACGAAATGTAGTTCATAGAGCTTCTCCAGTCACTATTTGAGGAAGCCCGGCGGCGCTTTGGCTAGCCCCTTGCATCGCGTTATCGAAAGAAGGTGATTTCCCACATACCAAAAACTGAAGAGGCGACCCAGGGTCGCCTCTTCTTTATATAAAGCACAACAGTGTTCTACCGCGTTTTTTCCCGCCAATCAGGCCCACCCGTTACAGGCGCGCCTCTTGGGCCATCAGGCATGGGCCACCGGCGTCGGATGCTCGCCCATTTTACGCAGCAACATCAGCAGATAGATAAAAGAGACGCAGGCGATCATGACAAACAGCAGCTTATCGGAATAGTGCTGCATCAGCAGCGAAGTAAAGGTCGGGCCGAGCAGGCTGCCGATGGTATAGCTCAGCAGCAGCGCCTGGTTCATGGCCACCAGCTGATGCTGTTCGACCTTCTCGCAGGCCCAGGCCATGGCCACCGGATAGAGCGTAAAACCCGCGGCGCCAAGGATAAACAGCGTCGGCCCCATGGCCGCGTTGCCGAGCATCGCCATGGCCCCCAGGATCACCACAAAGACCTGTACCCGCAGCACCTGCAATCGCCCGAACCTGTCCGCCAGGCGGCCGATGGGCCACTGTCCCAGGATGCCGGCGCTCACCATCACCGCCATCCAGAAGCCGATGCCGGCATCACTCACGCCCTGATGGTTCAGATAGAGCGGCATCAACCCATACAGCGACCCCAGTACGATGCCGGAGATGATGCAGCCGTTGACCCCGAGACGGGCCTGACGCAGGCGCAGCATGGGCCACACCAGGGTAGTGGCCTGCGGCTCACCGCGATCGTGAACGAGGCGAGTGAACAGCAGTGGCAAAATGGCCGCCAATACCAGCGCTGTCACCCAGGGCAGCACCTCCATCAGGCCCGTCGGCACCTTGCTGACCAGGAGTTGCCCCAGCACTGTGCCCGCGTAATAGACCATCATATAGGCGGCCAGCAGACGGCCACGATTGTGGGAGGTGCCGCTGCACATCAGCGCGCTCTCCACAACCACCCAGATCATGGCGCAGCCGACCCCAGCGATGAATCGCCATGCGAGCCAGCTCCAGAATCCGAGGGTTATCCCTAACCCAACGCAGCCCACGGCAAAGAGCAGGGACGCCAGATAGTAGCTGCGGTTAAACCCGACCCGTTTTATCAGCGCCCCCGCGAGCAGGGTCCCCAGCAGGTTTCCGCTGAAATAGGAGGAGCCGACCATGCCCACCTGCCAGGTCGGCAGTTTTTCATGGGCGAGCCAGAGCGGCACCAGGGTGTTCAACACCGCGATAGCCAGAGTAAGCAGCAGCAGGCCACAGAGCAACAACAGCACTGGCCGGGTGTAGGTGGTCATGGGGGAAACCTTGAGGATATGCAAAATGCGAGCGCATCATGCCACCGCCAACACCATTGTCAATCAGCCTGAGATGGCCCAAGCGGCTTTTTCTCATCCAGGGGTTTTAGCCGTTTCTCTTCACTGCAAAGTGCCCACTCGACATCAAATTTATCTTCTTGATTGACGGGATATTTAACTGCCACGGCAAGGCACTCCCTGTTAAACGTACCAGCCGAAACATCAAAATTAATACGTGCTGTTGTTATTTCGAGAACAGGCAGGACAAACACAAAGCACCCTGTGACTGCGACCGGTGCTACTGACAGCTGCGGCTCCCGCCTCACCGAGGAGGCGCACCATAATGTCGGCCAAGGTGCACCGCTGTCTTGCCTGGCCCCTGTTCTGACCCTGAACGCCATAAACAGAAGAGGCGACCCAGGGGTCGCCTCTTCTTTATACCAAGCACAATGGCGGCTATTTCTGACGCTTCTTGGCGTACTTGCGACGGGCGCGCGCCTGGCGCTCCTCTTCCCGCTCGGCCTTCTCTGCTGCCTTCTGCGCCGCCTCTTCTTCCGCCGCTATGATTTCGGCCGCCACCATCTCCGGGGTCTCCAGCGAGATGCGACCCAGCAGGCCGGAGCGAAACTCGTTGACCAGGATTTCGGACGCCTTGTGCAGATCGGCGAGGCCCCCCTTGCGCACGAAGGCGCGCTGGCGGGCGATCAGCTCAAGCAGCTCAATCTCGGTCTCTGGCAAGTCCGTAATCTGGTAGCGCGCCTTGATGCGCTCCGGATAAGCCTTGATAAAGTAATCGGCGGCAAACATGGCGATGTCGGCATAGTCGAACACCGTATCCTTGATGGCCGCGGTGACCGCCAGCCGATAACCACAGGAAGGGGGATTGAGCTTGGGCCAGAGGAAACCCGGGGTATCGGTCAGGATGACGTTGTTGTCGAGCTTGATCCGCTGCTGGGACTTGGTCACCCCCGCCTCGTTGCCGGTGCGGGCAATGGTGCGCCCCGCCAGAGTATTGATCAGGGTAGATTTGCCCACGTTGGGGATGCCCATGATCATGGCGCGCACCCCGCGCAGGTCGAAGTTGCGCTCAGGCAGCATCTCGTGGCACAGGGCCAGCAGATTCTTTATCTTCTCCGGCTCCTGCTGGGTCAGAGGCAATGCCTTGATCCCTTTCTCTTTTTCCATGTGCGCCACCCACAGCTCGGTGATGGCAGGATCGGCGAGGTCCGCCTTGTTCAGCACCTTGATCACCGGGGTATCACCGCGCAGCTCGGGCACCAGCGGGTTTTCACTGGAGAAGGGGATGCGAGCATCGAGCATCTCGATGATGACATCGACCTGGGGCATGACCTCGGCAATTTCTTTGCGGGCCTTGTGCATGTGGCCGGGGAACCAGTTGATGGACATATCCGTGACTCTCAGTAAGGGCTGCGGGCGCTGGCTTGCTATAAGAACGAGCGGCGAGGGCCGAGCGGTGGCGGACGTCTGGCGTCGCAAGGGGGCGCATTTTACCCGTTGGCGCCGCAATTTGACAGGCCATTCTAGCCCGAGAGACGCAAACCACCAAGCCGGTGACGCGGACCGGATCGCCCTGCCAAGTTGCCTAAAGTGACAGAGTTATCATCAATAAGTGATTGATACATCATCACATTTAGATAGCACCGTCACCGGATTGTCATCTGTATCCACTAAAAGTGTCATTTGCCACCGTTAGGCTGCGCTCAGGTTTTACAAGGAGCGAACCCCAATGAGAAAAATGGCAGGACTTGCATTGATGATCGGCGCCGCCCTGGCTGCCGGCTGCAATTCCACAAACGACAGCACCACCCCCGAGCCCAGCGCCAAGAACGTGATCTTCTTCCTCGGTGACGGCATGGGCCTCAACACCCTGACCGCGGCCCGCATCTACGGCGTCGGTGAAGAGGGCAGCCTCACCATTGATACCCTGCCGGAGACGGCCTTCATCAAGACCTTCTCCCACGACTCCCAAGTCACCGACTCGGCCCCCTCCATGGCGGCCTACATGACCGGGGTCAAGAGCAATAATGGTGTCATCAGCATGGACAGCGACGCCACCCAGGAGAGCGACTGCAGCAAGAGCGCCGGCAAACCGGTCACCACCTTGCTGGAGCTGGCCAAGGCCGATGGCCGCGGCACCGGCGTGGTCACCAGCACCCGGGTGACCCATGCCACCCCGGCCGCCACCTATGCCCACATCTGCAACCGGGATCTGGAGGCCGACATCGCCGCCCAGCTGGTCCCGGGTGGCGCCGGTTACAACGCGGCCTTGAAAGAGGGGCTGGACGTGGTGCTCGGCGGCGGCAGCAGCTTCTTCCTGCCCACTACAGCCAAGGGCAAGCGCAGCGATGGCCGTGACCTCATCGCGGAGATGCAGGCCAAGGGCTATCAGTTCGCCAGCAGTCTGGATCAGCTGAATCAGGCCGATGCCAACAAGCCGCTGCTGGGGCTGTTTGGCTCAAGCCACATGAAATACGACCTGGACAGACCGGCCAACGAGCCGTCACTGGCCCAGATGACCCTGGCAGCCATCAAGCAGCTCAAGGACAAGGAGAAGGGCTATTTCCTGATGGTGGAAGGGGGCCGCATCGACCATGCCCTGCACGACACCAACGCCAAGCGCGCCCTGCAAGACACCCTCGCCTTCGACGATGCCATCAAGGCCGCCATCGACGAGGTGAAAAAGACCGATCCTGAGCTGAAAAACACCCTGATAGTGGTCACCGCCGATCATGACCACACCCTGGTGCTGAACGGCTATGCCAAACGCACCGGCAAGACCACAGCCAGCAATCCGGGCGTGCTCGGACTGGTGAAAAACTACGAGACTGGCGAGCCCAGCAAAGACAGCGATGGCATGCCCTACACCATCATCGGCTTTGGCAACGGCTACAACCGGGTGGATGGCCCGCGCAGCAGCGTGGCCGCCCTCGATGACGCCACCGTCTCGGCCAACGACTATCACCAGGAAGTGGTGGTCAAGGTCGGTGAGATAGGCAACGAAACCCACGGCGGCACCGACGTCTTCCTCGGCGCCATCGGCCAGGGAGCGGACAGCTTCCACGGCTCTCTCGACAACACCGCCGTGTTTGGCAAGGTCAAGGCCGCAGCCAAGCTGTAAGGAACATTCAGATGAAAACAAGCATGAACAAAACCCTCGTATGCACCGCCCTACTGGGGGCACTGGCAGGCCAGGCCCAGGCCAGCGACGCCAAGAATGTGATCCTGTTTATCGGTGACGGCATGGGCCCCACCGTGCTCACAGCCACCCGCCTGTTCAAGGTGGGGGAAGAAGGCAATCTGGAGATGATGAAGCTGCCCCAAAGCGCCCGCATCAAGACCTTCTCCAACGACGCCCAGACCACGGATTCGGCCCCCTCCATGGCGGCCTACACCACGGGCGTCAAGATGAACAACGAGGTGATCGCCATGAGCAGTGACACCAAGGCCGTGGCGCCCGGCAAAGATGTGAACGGCAACAAAGGCGTCAACAACTGCGCCAGCGACAACGGCGCCCCTGTGTCCAGCATCCTCGAGCTGGCCAAGGCGGCGGGGAAATCGGTCGGCGCCGTCACTACCACAGAGCTGACCCACGCCACCCCGGCGGCCACCTACTCCCACATCTGCCACCGGGATGCGGCATACGCCATCGCCGAGCAGGCGGTGCCGGGCGGCGCCGGTTTCAACGCGGCGCTGGGGGACGGAGTGGATGTGCTGCTGGGGGGCGGAGCCAACCACTGGACGCCTTACAGCGCCAGCAACAAGGGTGGCCGCGCCGATGGCCGGGATCTCACCGCAGAGCTTCGTACCCAGGGCTATCAGTACGTCACCACCCAGGCCGATCTCGCCAAGGTCGGCAGCGGCAAGGTGCTGGGCCTCTTTAGCGCCAAGTCCCACCTCGACTATGAGCTGGACCGCGTCGCCAAGGGGGCCGCCAACACCCAGCCGTCCCTGTCCGAGATGACCGCCAAGGCGATCGATCTGTTGAGCCAGAACAGCCAGGGCTATTTCCTGATGGTAGAAGGGGGGCGCATCGATCACGCCCTGCACGCCACCAACGCCAAACGCTCCCTCACCGATGCGGTGGCGCTGGACGAGGCGGTGAAGACGGCATTAGCTAAGGTGGATCTCGCCAACACCCTGATCGTGGTCACCGCGGATCACGATCACACCATGACCATCAACGGTTACTCCGCCAAGGGCAACCCGGTGCTGGATCTGGTCAAGAACCAGGATGGCTCGACCCAGAACGACGTGGACGGCAAGCCGTTCACCACCCTGGTGTTCGGTAACGGCCCCAATCGCCCTGACTTGCGCCCCACCCTCACCAGCGATCAGGTGATGGCGGATGATTACCTGCAGGAGACCGGCGTCAAGCTCGGCTCCGAGACCCACGGTGGCGGCGACGTCATGCTGTTCGCCGGTGGCGCCGGCAGCAACCGCTTCAAGGGCACACTGGACAACACCAAGGTGTTCGGCAAACTGCGGGAGGCGCTCGGCCTGTAAGACACGGGGGTCCGGCTGCCAAGGCGCAGGGACCCCCGCTCTTTCGAGCGACGAATGATGATGAAACACTTGCTCCCTTTATTGCTGCTCGGCAGCACCCTCCTTACCCAGGCGCGGGCCGACGAGGTCCCCGATCTTGCGGCCCGTATCCGCTACCAGGACAGCGTGACCAGCAGCGATGGCGTCACCAAACAGCATGAGTGGCAGGAGAAATGGATGCGTGTCGGCGATCAGGTGTGGAGCCAACGGCTCATTCCCCTGCCCCTTGCCCGCGCCTATCACGCCACCCATGACGCCAATCCTGGCCACAAACACTTCACCCACCAGATGGCGGCCCGTTGGGTCACCCATGAGCAAGATGACGGGCTGCAACTGCGCTACGCCGATGCCTGGCACAACCAGCTGGTAGAGGTGCCCGCGGAGGAGTACGGTCAGGTCGGCTTCACCCCGGACTGGGACAAGATCCGCCATCTGGTGGATCCGGCCCTGTTGCAGGGCATGACCCCCCTCGATGAGGCGGCCCCCAATCAGGCGCGTTGGTACGAGAAACGCGAGGGCAGGCAGCGCACCCGCATCCTCTGGTCGAGTCAGTGGCAGATCCCATTGGTAGTGGAATCCGCGAGCCTGGATGGCTATCGCAGCTACCGGATGGAGGTGACCCCCAAATCTCTGCCCAAGCAGTTGCCCTGGCAGCAACTCGATGGCTACCAGAGTCTGGACTTGCGCGATTTCTTCGACTGAGGCGCTCCCCCGAGTGGGGTGGGCCGCTTTGAACCCGTGGAATGATACACTCAGTGTTCCCATCTCCACATCGGCTCTCCATGCGCACTCTTGCCCTGCTTTTCCTCCTCAGCCCTCTCTGGCTGATGGCGACCATGGCCCATGCCGTGACGGTGATCGCGGCCGACGTGCCCCCCTTCGTCATTCGCTCCCAACAGGGCGCCCCGAGCGGCATGGCCATCGAGGTGCTGGAAGAGGCGGCGCGCAGGTTGCACGAGCCGCTGACCATAGAGATGATGCCGCTGGCCCGCGCCCTCATCCAGACTCGCCACCGCCCCGACGTGCTGTTGCTGCCACCGGTGCGTAGCCCGCAGCGAGCATCCCAGTTGCTCTGGATTGTCCCCCTGCTGGAGGAAGCCTTCGTGCTGGTCAGCGACCAGCGGCATCATGCCGATCCGCTCTTCGTCAAGACGCTGTCCGCGCTGACCCCTGCGCCCACCATAGGGGCGATGCGTGGCTCCTATGGCGAGAGCCTGATCCAGCCCATCCCCGGGATACAGGTGGAGAGGGTGGCGGAGGAGATAAGCAACGCCAGCAAGCTGGCACGGGGCCGCATTCAGGGCTGGGCCGTGGCCTGGAACAGCGCCCGTTACAATCAGCAGCAGGCCGGGTTGCCGCTGGCCAACCTGGTGCGTGGCCAGACCCTGCAACGCACGGCCATCTACCTCGCCGCCCACCCCGATTTCTCCCCCGCAGAGGCCACTCGCTGGCGCAAGACCATCCAGGGAATGCGGCGCGATGGCAGCCTGGCCCGCATCCTCAAGCAGTACGATTATCAGGCGCCCTGAGCGCGAGTCGGGACAATTGCCAAAGCCGCCCAGAATGGTTATGGTATCCACATGAAAGCGCTCATGATTTTTTCCAGTCTGCTCACACCCCGCTGAGCCCCCGCCC
>NZ_CDCA01000025.1:421301-422037 GCF_000820185.1 Aeromonas tecta | reverse complement strand
AGCTGATACTGGTGGAGGGGGCGGGGGGCTGGTTCCTGCCGCTGGACAGAACCTATCTGCTGTCGGACTGGGTCAGGCAGGAGAACCTGCCGGTGATCGTGGTGGTGGGGGCCAAGCTCGGTTGCCTCAACCATGCCCTGCTCACCTTTGCGGCGATTCGTAACCAGGACCTGCCGATCGCGGGCTGGGTGATGAACCGGGTGGATGAGGGCATGAGCCATTATCAGGAGAATCTGGATACCCTGAGGGGCTTGCTACCCGCGCCATTTTTAGGTGAAATACCCTTTGTAAACAATCCACTCGAAGCTGACTTGCGCGGGTGTCTCGATATTTCTCCTCTGCTCTGAACCTGACATTCAGCAAACATTCATCGAATTTATCTATTATCTGGAGCTGGTGTGGTATCAGGTCGGCAACGCATCGACCCGGACCACGCATCTATATCTCACAAGGAGTCAATATGAAGCGAATTATGCTATTCCTGGTGACCAACCTGGCCGTCATGCTGGTGCTGGGGGTGGTACTCAATATCCTGTTCTCGGTTCTGGGGATCAACAAGTCCAGCATTTCCGGTCTGTTGGTGTTCTGCGCCGTGTTCGGTTTTGGGGGTTCCTTTATCTCCTTGCTGATGTCCAAGTGGATGGCCAAGCGCAGCTATGGCGTCCAGGTCATCGAGCAGCCCCGTAACGAGACCGAGCACTGGCTGGTGAGCACAGTGGCCCGTCAGGCCCGTGAA
>NZ_CDCA01000025.1:0-421168 GCF_000820185.1 Aeromonas tecta | reverse complement strand
TGGCCCGTCAGGCCCGTGAAGCGGGGATCAAGATGCCGGAAGTGGGGATCTACGACTCCCCCGAGATGAACGCCTTTGCCACCGGTGCCCGTCGCGATGACTCGCTGGTGGCCGTCTCCTCCGGCCTGCTCTACAGCATGAGCCGCGACGAGGCGGAAGCCGTGCTGGCTCACGAGGTGAGCCACGTGGCCAACGGCGACATGGTGACCCTGACCCTGATCCAGGGGGTGGTGAACACCTTCGTGATGTTCTTCGCCCGTATCGTGGCCGGCGTCATCAGCAACTTCTTCAGCTCAAACAACAGCGAAGAGAGCAGCAGCTCCGGTGGTTTTGCCTACATGATCACCGTGTTCGTGCTGGAGATGATCTTCGGTGTGCTGGCCTCCATGATCGTCATGTGGTTCAGCCGTCAGCGTGAATTTCGCGCCGATGCGGGCGCCGCCAAGCTGGCCGGTCGTGACAAGATGATCGCCGCCCTGCAACGCCTCTCCCGCGGCGCCGAGCCGCAGATGGAAGGTGCCATGATGGCCTTTGGCATCAACGGCAAGCGCTCCATGAGCGAGCTGTTCATGAGCCACCCGCCCATCGAGCAGCGCATCGCCGCCCTGCGCGGTTAAGCGTCATCGCAATAAAAAATGGCTGCCCGAGGGCAGCCATTTTGCTTTCTGGGGGCGACATCGCCCTTGCATTCACTCTTAGCGGGGCCCGATCACCAGATCGGTGAGCGGTACGGCGCAGCAGGTGAGGATCTTGCCCTCGACCCGCTCGGCGGCGGTGATGGCCGGTGCATCCGGGTGATCCACTTCCCCCGACAGCAGGGTCTGCTTGCAACTGCCGCAGATACCGGCGCGGCAGCTCCATGGCAGCTCCACCCCTTGCTTGTGGGCCTGATCCAGTATGGTGCCCTGATTGTTGCCGGCAAAGCTCTGCTCGCCGATGCGCAGCTGCACCGCCTGGTGAGGGCGGGCCACCGAGAGGATGGCGCCGCCGAAGCTCTCCTGCTTGATGTGCTCGGCGGGCACACCCAGAGACCGCAGCTGGTCGACCGCCTCGCTCATAAAGCCGTGGGGGCCGCACAGGAAAACCTCCCGCGCCAGCAAGTCCGGGATCCGGGCGAGATGCTGCTGACTCAGGCGACCGCTGAGCCCCTGCCAGTGGGGGCCGGGCTGGCTCAGGATCAGGGTGAGTTGCATCCCCGCTTGGCTGAGGGCATGCAGCTCGGCGGCGGCCGGAATGTCGGCCTCGCTGCGGCACAGGTGCATAAAGTGCACCTTGTCGAGTTCATGGCGCAGCCGCAAGGTGCGGGCGATGGCGAGCATGGGAGTGATGCCGGAGCCTGCCGAGAGCAACAGCAATTTTCGCTCGGTTCCTAAGTGGAAATCACCGGCGGGTGGGGCAGCCAGCAGGCGGTCACCGACCCTGAGCTGGCTGTGCAGCCAGGGGGAGATGCGGCCGTCACCGAGTCGCTTGACGCTGATACTGTAGCGATCCGGCTGATCCGGCGTCGAGCTCAGGGTGTAGCGCCGTTGCAGCCGCTCGCCCTTGATGTCCAGGCTGATGGGCAGGTGCTGGCCAGGCAAATAGTCCGGCAGCGGCTCGCCGTCGGCGGCCTCGAACCAGAAGGTCTCCAGCTCCCGCGCCAGCGGCTCGCGGGCCACGCAGACCAGCTCCCGCTTCTTCGGCGCCCCGTTGGGATAGACCGGCGGACGGGCGCGCTCCAGCACCTCTATCTCGCTGCCTGCCTCAATCCAGCCCTCGTTCAGGGCCACCAGATTCTGGCCGAAATAGACCTCGCCATCTTCGCCACGGCGATAACGGGTCAGGGTGGCGAGCGGCTCCTTGAGGGCGTTGAAGCGATCGCTGCCGGGCTCCACCGTGGTCATGATGCAGCGGCTACAGGGTTTGGACACCAAAAACTCCACCTCACCGATGCGGATCCGCTTCCAGCCATCCTCCTCGAACGGCCTGGTGTCGCTTGCCACCAGGTTGGTGCGAAACTGGCTCATCTGATGCAGGGCATCGGATCTGAGGTTGAGATCCTCAAGGGAGGCCTGACTGATGAGCAGCAGCGGGTAGCCGTCGGCGAAGCTGACTCTGGTGCCAATTTTGGTTCTGAAGCGATCCGAGGTTTCCCCCAGCCAGAGCAGGCGTACCGGCTCCCCCGCGACGCGACTCAGCCAGCCATCGGCCAGGGCCGTGGTGCGCAGGGCATTGAAGCTGTCGCTCCAGACTCCGGTGACCTGGGGAGCCCGGCTGAATTCATGCTCTTGCAGGTTGAGGGGATCCTGGCCCGGATAGCGCAGCAGCAAGCCGCCCTCGATGGGCGAGGCCGCGACCAGCTGCAACTGGGGATGGGTGCGGGCGGTGATGAAGCTGCCGTCCGGTTTGACCACCATGTAGCGGCGATCCCCCAGCAGGCCTTCTTCGGTCACTAGGGCGCGAGAGAGTGGCATGCCTGCCGTCGATTTGATGGGGTAGAGATGAATGCTGTCGAGCCTTGGCATGTCCGGGTCCTTGTTGATCGCGAGAGGGCAGATGTTAACCGGCTTGGGGGCGCCAACCAAGCCTTCAATGGGGGAGAGGGCGGGAAGGCACGCACCTGGGGGATGCGTAATAAAAAGCCCGGCTATGAGCCGGGCTGGGGGATAAGTTGCTTATCCGGGTATTCGTCGAGGCGTCTAATGTGGATGTTGTTTGAGGATGTCGTATATCTCCTCTTTCAGTTTAAGTTTCTGTTTTTTCAGATCCTTCACCTCGGAGCTGTAGTCGCTGGCGTGATGCTTTTCCAGTTTTCTAATCTCCGCATCCAGGTCGTTGTGCAAGTCAAACTTCTGCTGGAAATGGACATCACTGCTCTTCAGTTTCGAGATGAGATCTCTGTACTCAGGGAACATGTAATGAAGCCTCCTTGTTGTCGTTTGATTGTGCCTTGACCTTCAAACTACCCCTAACGTCGGCAGATAAATGTGATCGGGCTCAAATTCGGGGGCAATGGTTTACTGCGCCGCGAAGATGTTTTTTAACTGATTGAATCACAAGCTGATAAGGGATTTATGAGTAAGAGGGAGTGCGCTGAATCGGGAGGGACGTCACGTTTGTGACCACATCATGACACTCACGAAAAGCAAAAAGGGGCCAGCGGCCCCTCGTTGCAAAGCAGATGCGTTTTACTCTTTTTTCTTTTTCTTCTCGGGCAGCGGCTTGCCGTCACGGGCGATCACCTTGCCCACTTCGAAGCCGATCTGCGCCGCCAGCTCTTCCAGATCCGGCGCCTTGGCTTCATTGCCTATGGCGTACTGGTAGTTGGCGATGGTGATCTTCTCGGCCACCGGGGTGCCGGGGACTATGGGCTCACGCCAGCCCTGACCAACATGGGCCACCAGGGTGCCGTTCATGATGAGTTCGCCGACGATCTCCTGGGTGGGAGTACCCTTGCCGTAGGTGAGGCCCTGCGGGTGTTTCTTGCCTACCAGTGGCTCTTGGCTTACCGGCAGCAGCTTGGTACGGATCAGCCACTTGGGATCCTGGGTCTTGCCGAGGGCCTTGCCGGTCTGGTACTCATTGATCTTGATGGTCTTGATCATCTGGGCCATGAAATCCTTGGTCAGCGCCTTTTGCGCCTCGCTGGTCTCGTCGATGACGATGGGGGCCACGTACCAGATTTTGGGAGACGACGCTTTGGGCGCCTTGGTGGCAGTGGCGCCAGTTTGTGCCATGGCCAGCGAGCTGAGCAGCAGAGTAGCCAACAAGAGTCCGATTTTCTTCATTCTGATTCCGCTTATGTTTCAACTAGGATTTTGTTTTGCCAGCGGCGACTGCGCCAGCGCCAGAACATGGCCAGACCGCGTACCCACTCATCGCAGGCAAGGGCCAACCAGATGCCGACCAGGCCATAACCTTGCATGATACCAAGGAAATAGGCGAGGGGAACGGCAATCCCCCACATGGAGACGAGCGCCATGTAGAGCGGGAAACGGGCATCCCCGGTGGCACGCAGGGCGTTGATCACCACCAGGTTGAAGGTGCGGCCGGGCTCGAGGATGAGGCTGATGAGAAACAGCTGGGCCACCTGGGTGATGATGTCGGGATCGTCGGTGAACAGGCTGATGATGGCGCGGCCGTTCAGGGCCGCGGCGATGGCGATCAGGGTTGTCACTATGAGCCCGAGCTTGAGACTCTTGAGCAGCTGGTTGTAGGCCTGCTCGAAACGGCGCGCCCCCGCCAGATGGCCGATGATGATCTCGTTGCCAAGGCCGATGGAGAGGCCGAACAGCAAGATGAACAGGCAGATCTGGAAGAAGTAGGACTGGGTCGCCAGCGCCTTGTCGCCGAGCAGGCCGACAAAGGCCGTTACCACCATGAACTGCAGCATCCAGGAGAGGTTCTCCCCCGCCGCCGGCAGGCCGATGTGCAGCACCTTGTCCAGCATGGCCTTGCTCGGACGCACTATCTCCGGCAGTCGCAACTTGATGCCCGTCTTGCGAGTAACCAGCCACACCAACAGCACCACGCCGACGATGCGACCCGCTACCGTGCTGATGGCGACCCCGGCCACCCCGAGTTGCGGCAGGCCGAACCAGCCGTAGAGCAGCAGCAGGTTGCCGACGAAGGTGATGAGGTTGACTATCAGGGTCACGTACATGGCCTGACGGGTGTGACCGTGGGCACGCAGGGTGGCGGCCAGGCAGAGCGCCGCCGCCTCCGGCAGCAGGCACAGACCGATGATTTGCAAGTAAAGGGTGGCGTCACCCATCAGGTGGGCAGGCAGGTTCATCAGCGCCAGCATGGTGCTGGCGCCGGCCATGACCCCCACCGCGGCCACCAGACCCACCAGCAGGTTGAAGCCGATGGCGGTGTGGATGACTACCCGCGCTTGTTCCTTGTTCCCCGCCCCCAGATACTGGGTGATCACCACGCTGGTACCTATGCTGACGAAGCTGAACAGGGTGATGGCGAGATCGAACACCTGGTTGCCGACCGCCAGCGCCGCGACACCCTGATAGGAGACGTGTCCCACCATGAAGGTGTTGAGGGCCCCGGTCAAAAAGTGCAGGGCGAGATCGATGAACAGTGGCCAGGTCAGGGCGAAGAGCGTGCCCGGGCCTGCGTGGGATTGAGTCTGCATGGCATATCCAAATAGGGAGGATGGCACTCGTCAGTGCCATCTGGACGGGCATTTAACACCAAGAGTCTGAGCGGTGCAATGGCTGAGCCTGCCAGCGGCTGGGGATGGCAGACTCAGCCAGGCTGAGTCAGGCCGGAGCCGAGCCCGCCTCCTGCTCGGAAGGCAGGGTCAGCCGCGCCGAGTCAGGCAGTGCCTCGTCCTGGGGCCAGCGTGAGAGCAGGGCATCGGTGGTGCTCTCTGGCGCCTCGTCATCCTTGAACACCGGCTCGCGGTAGCAACGGGTCATGCGCAGTGCCTGATACATGTCGGGGCTGAGGGCAATCCCCTCGTCGCCAACCCGGATCCCGGCCTGCTGCAGCCAGTGGGTCATCTGGCCATGGCGGCCGGCCATCACCATGTGGATGCCCCGCCGTTTAAGTTCCTTGTGCAGCTCCCCCACCATGCTCATCACGCTGATGTCCTGATGGGTGAAACAGGCGACGGCGTCGATCACCAGGCACTTGGGACTGCGGGGATCCTGCACCAGCAGCGCCAGCACCCGCCGCTTGAAGTAGGGGGCGTTGAAGTAGGTGAGCGGCGAGTTGAAGCGATAGACCAGGATACCGGGAATGGCCTTGGCCTGTTCGTTGTCTCCCAGGGTGCGCACAACCCCCTCATCATCCATGCCGAGCAGCTGATCGGTGGGGCGCATCACGTTGCGCAGGAACTGGAACAGTCCCAGCAGGACGGCGAGGGTGATCCCCGGGATCACCCCCATGGTCAGCACGCTGATGAAGGTGACCAGCGCCAGCCAGAAGGCGGATCTGTCCGAGTGGCGCAGGGCCCAGAGGCCGCGAAAATCGGTCAGCGACAGTGAGGCCATCACCAGCACCACGCCGAGGGCGGCGGTGGGGATGTATTGCAGCGGTGCCGTCAGGTAGAAGGTGACCAGGGCGATGATGAGGGCGGCAATGATGGAAACCAGCTGGCTCTTGCCGCCGTTGGCATCGTTGACCGCGGTGCGTGAATCTGCGCCGCTGATGGCAAAGCCCTGGGAGAGGGCCGAGGCCAGGTTGGCCATCCCGAGCGCCCGGAACTCCTTGTCGGCATCGATCTCGTAGCCATTCTTGGCGGCGAAGCTGCGGGCGGTCAGCATCATGGAGACGAAGCTCACCATGGCGAGGTTGAGGGCGGGCAGTACCAGTTCGCGCATCAGGCCGGGGGGGAACTCCGGCATCTGGAATTCAGGCAGGCCAGAGCCAATGGCGCCCAGGGTGGCGATGTCGAAGCGAGCGAGATCCAGTGCCCACACCAGCGCCGCCGTCACCACCATGGCCACCATGGAGGAGGGCCAGGCCGGTTTGTAGCGCTTGGATAGCAGCAAGGTCAGCAGGGCCGTCAGGCTCATCCCCAGAGTCGGCAGGTGGGTCTGGGTAATGTAGTGGGTGCCGTTGAGGATCCGCTCGATGAGGTAACGTTCGCTGAAGGTGAAGCCGAAGATCTTGGAGAGCTGGCCCACCATGATGGTGATGGCCACCCCGTTGAGCAGTCCCATCAGGATGGGGCGGGAGAGGAAATCTGCCAGCACCCCCAGCTTGAAGCGGCTGGCGATGAGGCACCAGAAGCCGGTCATGGCGGTCATGGTCATCACCAATTGCCACTGCAAGGTGGCGCTCCCGGCGGCGAGCGGGGTGACCACGGCGGCGATGACGGCGCAGGTGGCGGCATCCGGGCCGACGATGAGCTGACGGGAGGTGCCAAACAGGGCATAGACCAGCATGGGCAGGATGCAGGAGTAGAGGCCGACGATGGCGCCGACCCCGGCGAGTTCGGCATAGGCGATGGCCACGGGCAATGCTACCGCGGCCACCGACAGGCCAGCGCGAAGGTCCGGCACCAGCCAGGCCCGCTGATATTGCAGCAGGGCGGCGAGGCCCGGCAGCCAGCGTTCGAGAGAGAAGAAGTCGCGCATTAATTAACCCATTGAGTTATAAACAGCTTTTTCGTAGTTTGCCCATGCATGGCGGGGCATTGCAACGGCGTTATGGCCATATCACTTCAAGGTCGGGCCAGATCTGTTGCCAGCGTTTCGTCAGGATGCGTTGCACGAATACCTGACTCTCCTGGCGACATCTCGGGTTAGCACTCACTCGCAGTGACCAGTTGTGGCCGAAACCATAAGGCGCCAGCCAGGCGAATTCGTCATTGGGTAGCAACCTGACCCCGATGCAGGTGGGGGTCTCCACCCAGTGGCTGAGGGCTTCCAGACTGCTCCCGAAAGGAGAAACCTGTTGCCGCAGGTGCATGCGCGCCTGATTGCGCACTTCCCAGTGCTGATCCGGCAGCCGAGCCGCTAGCCAGGCCTCGTGATCGGCTTCCGCCAACCCATCCGGATCGGTTTTATCCAGGTAGACAAGATCCAGATCGTTGAGCGGGGTAGGGACTGCTTTCTGGTGCAGGTGATCCCAGATGAGGTTACGCACAAAGCCGGCCCCCAGCGCCCAGTCGGGCAGGGCCAGCTCACGCGCCGCCCGCAGGCAGGCCATGCGCAGCGGATCGGCCCGCAGCAAGGCTTCGGTTCGCAATTGTAGATGCGCATCCTGGAGGATCTGGGTGTCACTTTGCATTGCGACGCAACCAGACATCGATGTAGCTGCAACTGGCCACTATGGCCAGCCCCTGCGCCTGACTCCAGTCATAGAAGTGACGAGCCAGCTTGTCGGCAATGCCCCGCCCCCTCAGCTCGCTTGGCACCAGGGTGCTGCAAGCATCGACGGTATCGGGATCGAGCATGCGGTAGCTGAGCCGGGAGGTCTTGCCGTCGACCACGCAGATAAACTGCTGCTGGTCGGCCTGATGAATGATGTCGTCCATGTTGGCTCCTCAAAGGATGGGGAAGGGTGATCAGAACATGCTGGCCGGTCTTTGCCAACATGGCTTTTTGTCTGTAGCGCTCTTTGTCAGTCGTGGCCTTTGCCTGTTGATGGCGCTCGCTTACACTGGCCAGCCTGCGAGCGACCCGCTTGCCAAGGTATAGAACAGTTAACAGAGGATGGATCCCATTATGACCTTCGCCACCCTGGACAGCCTGATCGGCAATACCCCGCTGCTGCGGTTGCAGCGCATCAATCCTCACCCAGGCGTGACCCTGCTGGTGAAGCTGGAGGGCAACAACCCCGCCGGCTCGGTCAAGGACAGGCCGGCACTCAACCTCATCAAGGCGGCGGAGGTGAGTGGTCGCTTGCGCCCAGGAGAGCGGCTGATCGAGGCCACCTCCGGCAACACCGGCATAGCGCTCGCCATGGTGGCGGCTGCCAGGGGCTACCCCATGCGGCTCATCATGCCCAGCAACATGAGCCAGGAGCGGCGCGACGCCATGCAGGCCTATGGCGCCGAGCTGGTGCTGGTGGACGATGGCATGGAAGGGGCGCGCGATCTGGCCCTTGCCATGCAGGCGCGCGGTGAGGGGCTGGTGCTCGATCAATTCAACAACCCGGCCAACCCGGATGCCCACTATCTGTCGACCGGTCCCGAGATCTGGCGCCAGAGCGAGGGGGCAATCACTCACTTCGTCTCGGCCATGGGCACAACCGGCACCATCATGGGCGTCTCTCGTTACCTCAAGGAGCAGAACCCTGCCGTCGAGGTGGTCGGCCTGCAACCGGCAGAGGGGAGCCAGATCCCCGGGATCCGCCGCTGGCCCGCCGCCTATCAGCCCACCATCTTCGAGCCAGAGCGGGTCGATCGGGTGCTGGACGTGACGCTGGAGGAATCCCTCACCATGATGCGCCGACTGGCGCGGGAAGAGGGCGTCTGCTGCGGGGTCAGCTCGGGTGGCGCCGTGGCCGGGGCCCTGCGGGTGGCCGCCGAGCTAAGCCAAGGGGTCGTGGTCGCCATCATCTGCGATCGGGGGGATCGCTACCTCTCCACCGGGGTGTTCAGCGAAGCCCCCTGATCCCTCACGCCATCCTCTGGGGGCCCATGCTAGGCGTCGGACCGGCATAGTTCGGGATATTGTGCTGTGCGAGACTAGATGGTCAGCACGTTATTCCCACACTTGCTCCAGCAGCGCCATGAGCTGCTTCCTGTCGGCATCCTTGCGGTTGTAGAGCAGGGCGCCGTCGTTGATGGCGAGATCCCGAATATCGGTGAGCACGGATCTGTCGGTCACGCCGGCCTCCGCAAGGGTGCGCGGCAGCCGCACCGCCTCCCACAGCACATCGCGAAGGCCATTGATGGCATCCAGAGTGGCTTGTGGCCGCAAGGGGGCTGGGGTCGCCGCGAAACGCTCGGCGCCTACCAGCGGCAGCAGCAGCCGGGCCAGCTCGTCGTCAATCTGTGGCCTGTTGTAGTCCAGCACGACGGGCAGGAACAGGTTCATGCACAGGCCGTGGGGCAGGTGACAGCGGGCCCCGAGGCTATGGCCAAGGGCATGCACCAGCCCCACCATGGAGTTGGAGAACGCCATGCCCGCCAGGGTCGAGCCCTCCGCCAGTTGCAGTCGTAATCCCTTGTTTTGCGGCTGCTCCAGCACCTCGGGCAGAGCATTGGCTATCTTCTCCACCGCCATCAGCGCCAGGGCGTCGCTCACCGGGTTCTTGCCATTACCGATGAAGGCCTCGATGGCATGGGTCATGGCATCCATGGCGGTGGCGGCTGTGATGGGCAGCGGCAGCCCCTGGGTGAGGCGCGGATCCAGTACCGCCAGCTGGGGCAGCAGGAAGGGGGAGGTGAAGGGCACCTTGCGCCCGCTCTGCTCATCCCGGATCACCGCCACCAAAGTCACTTCCGAGCCGGTGCCCGCCGTGGTGGGCACCACCGCCAGCGGATTGAGGGGGCGGGTCAGGCTGCCGGCCCCGGCGTGATCCAGCAGGTTCGTTCCCCCAGGGTGGCGAGGATGTTGACCGCCTTGGCGGTGTCGATGACGGAGCCGCCGCCCAGCGCCACCAGGCTGTCGCAGCCGAGCTTGCGGTAACGAACGGCGATTTGCTCCACCACGGCGGTGGAAGAATCCGCCGGGATCTCGTCCCAGCAGGCCATCACGGGCAAGCCGCCCTCGGCCAGCAGGCCCTGCACCAGGGTTGCCAGCCCGCTGGCACTGACCCCCTTGTCGGTGAGCAGCAGCGGGCGCGAGGCTCCCAGCGTCATCAATTCGCCAGCCAGCTGCTCCAGCGCCTGTTCACCCGCCATCAGCTTGACCGGGCAGAAGAAATCATAATATCGGCTCATCGTAATACTCCCTGTCATTGAGCAGTCAAAAATCGGAATGGAAAAGGTGCCGTTGCGGCGCCTTGCGCGCTCAACCCGTCAGCAGTCCCAGATAGATGCGTCCCGCACGGGCAAGCTTGGTGGTGGGGCTCGGGTATTGGCGCATCAGGGGCCGCGCGATAGCAGCGGGCAGGATCAGGGCCTGCAACTGTTCGATGGCGCGCACCAGATGCATGGCGACGGCGAGATCCCCCTCCACCAATAAGCGGTTCTCGCAAAAGGCCTGATTGATGCCGAGCCGAAAGCTCAGGGCTCGAAAGGCGATGGCCGGATGCTTGAAACGCACCCGCAGCGGATGTGGCACCGCTTGGGAGGGGGCGCCGCAGCGCCAGTGCCCCTCCTGTTTGTGAAGCACCAGCCCCTGCCGGTAACCCGCTATCTCCAGCCGGATGCAGAGCCCGTCGGCGAGGGGGGCGAGCTCGCGGCGCACCGCCTCATCGACCCGAGCGGCGCGGCACAGGGTGCGTCCCAGCACCCACAGTAGGCTGAGGTTCCAGAGCCGATGGCCGAGGGCGTAAAGGCTATCAAACTTCATGGGCAGCTCCCGCAATGGCAGACCAGAACAGGGTGAAGGCCCCCTCTTGCCAGTCGGCGTCTTGCCCAAGCTCGGGCCGGTCGACAAACAGGGAGGCGCAGGCCAGGAACTGACTCTGGCACACCTCCAGCATCAGTTCGGGCGGCACCTGTTGCAGCGCGCCGCTGGCCTGGCCCTGTGCCAGCAGTTGCGGCAGGAAGCGCAAGGTGTCGTTCAAGATCTGGCTGCGCAGGGGGCGAGCCAGCAGGGGGGAGTGGAAGAAATCCAGCACGAACTTGAGCTCATGGGGATGGGCCAGCATCCAGACCATGGCCTGGCACCAGTAGTGACGGGCCTGCGCCTTGAGGGGCAGGGCCGGGTCTGCCTCGCTGATGGCGCTGCCAAGGCGCAATTTGACGTCCTGATAGAGCTGCTGGATCAGCAGCTCCTTGCTCGGGAAGTGGTGAAACAGGGTGCCATTGGCCACCCCGGCGGCCTTGGCGATGCGAGCGGTGGCGGCGCCTTGCAGACCATCTTCGGCGCACAGGGCGAGGGCGGCTTCCAGGATCTGGCGGCGTTTATCAGTCATGAGAGTCTCCTAGCGCAGGAACAGGGCCATCATCAGACGCTGATACCAGCGTCGATAGGGGGGATAGACTAGGGAGCCGGTGCTGAATTTTCCCCGACTGAGTACGGTTTTCGCCTTGGAGAAGGTGAGAAACCCCTCGTGGCCGTGATAGTGACCCATGCCGGAGGGGCCAATGCCGCCGAAGGGGGCATCATCGGCCGCTACCTGGAACAGGCTCTCGTTGATGGCCATGCCACCGGCGTGGGTCTCCCGGATGAGGCGAGCCTGCAACGTTGGATCCAGGCTCATCAGATAGAGGGCAAGGGGACGGGGGCGCGCCGCTATGTAGGCGAGCGCCTGATCCATGTCATCGTAGGGGATGAGGGGCAAGAGGGGGCCGAAGATCTCCTGCTGCATCAGCTGACAATGCTCGGGCACCTCGGTCAGCAGGTGGGGCACCAGCCGTCGGGTGCTGTCATCCCTGGCCGGTGAGGCGCAAGGGTGCAGCTGGGCGCCCGCCTGCTCGGCTTCTGCCAGCCAGCCGGTGAGGCGCTGATACTGGCGTTCGTTGATGATGGCGCCGTAGTCCGGGCTCGCCACCCCCTTGGGATAGAGGCGGTTGAAGTGGCGCCGGTATGCCTCGATGAAGGCCTGCTCCTGGCCGCGGGGCAGCAGCACATAGTCGGGGGCCACACAGATCTGGCCGGCGTTGAGGCTCTTGCCGAAGATCATCCGCTCCACCGCCAGCGCCAGGGGCATGTCGGGGGCGATGAGGCAGGGGCTCTTGCCACCGAGCTCCAGGGTAAGCGGGGTGAGCTGGGGGGCGGCGGCCGCCATCACCTGCTTGCCCACCGCGGTCGAGCCGGTGAACAGCAGGTGATCGAAGGGCAGGGTGCTAAACGCCGCCGCCATCTGGGCATCCCCCTCGATGACGCACACCTGGCTCTCGTCGAATACCTCGGCCAGCAGGGCCCGCAGCGCGGCATTGGTGTGGGGGGTAAATTCGGATAGCTTGAGCATGGCCCGGTTGCCGGCGGCGATGGCGCTGATGAGAGGGCCGAGGCTCAGCATCACCGGAAAGTTCCAGGGCACCATGATGCCCACTACCCCGAGGGGCTGGTAATGCACCTCGACTCTGGCCGGCGCCAGCAACAGGCCGGCGTGGCGACGCTGGGGCTTCATCCAGCGGCCGAGGCGCTTTTGGGTGTAATTGATCTGCATGACGCAGGGCAGTATATCGGCGATCAGGGAGTCATAGTCGCTGCGCTGGCCATAGTCCTGGGCCAGGGCATCGCACAGGACCTGCTTGCGAGTGAGCAAGGCTTGCTTGAGCCGCTGCAACTGGGCGCGACGCTCGCCAAGGCTCGGCATGGGGTCAGCCTGGAAGGCTCGCTTGAGGCGTGCAAGCTGATCGGGCAGGGCAAACTTGTCGGTTTGGGGGAATTGCTGCTGTATCGCTTCCATGAAGACTCCGCTCTAAAAATAGCCGACTGATTAGTCGGTCTGAGTCTATCGCCTCGTTGCAAAGTTGTAAACGCGGAGGTGGTGGCTTGATGCATGGCGAATAGCCGGGAGCTCAGAACTGTGCGGGTGGCCACAGTTTTGGGGGCTGGAATTGGATTTATAACCAATTGTGGGTAGTTTGAGGTCATCGACAATATGGAGAGCGCCTATGACCTGGGAACTGAACAGCCTGCTGGCCCGGCTGGACGATGTGATCGAACGCATGCCGGATTGCTTCAACACCTACGAGTTTGCCCAGAAGCTGGCGCTGCAACATCAGCGTGAATTTTTCGCGGCGGGTCACTCGCTGGCCGAGCATGAAGGGCGCCTGTTGCAGGTATTGCATCAGCGCATTGCCGAGGCGCTGGCCGGGAATGAAGGCGTGATAGAAGGAGCCCTGCTGCCGTGTGTGACCCCCTGGGGCGAGCGGGCCGTGTCGCCGCGTTGGCACCGCAAGCATTGAGTCATGGTTGCCGTAATGAAAAAGGCCCGTCTGGGCCTTTTTCATTATCGGCGTGCTGGCTATTGGGTCAGCCGGCGAGCCTGCCAGTAGCGGCTGTTCCAGTAGACATTGTCGAGCCGGGAGCGGATCACCCCCTTGCTGGTGGAGGTATGGATAAACTCCCCCGCCCCGGTGTAGATGCCGACGTGATACTGCTGCCAGCCGGTCTTGAAGAAGACCAGATCGCCGTATTGCAGGCGATAGCGATCCACCGGTTTGCCGAGGTTGGCCTGGGACTCCGTGGTTCTGGGCAACTGGTAGCCCAGCACCTGGCTGTAGGCGAGCTGGGTGAAGGCGGAGCAGTCCAGCCCGGCGCGATCCTCACCGCCCATGCGATAGGGCACGCCGCGCCACTGCTGATAGAAGCCGTCAAAGGCCCCGCTCTGACGTGGAGGGGGCGGCTCGGGCGTGCTGGAGCAGGCGGCTAACAACAGGGCCAGCAAGGGCGGCAGTAACGTGCGAAACATCGGAACTCCTTTGATAGGGCACGCGACTCATCATAGACAGTGTTTCTGCCTGGAACCTGAATACCGATAACATTTTTGTCTGCTTTTAGCAGAAAATTCACTAACAACCCACTGTTAGCCCGCCGTTTTGGGCTCGATCAGCGGGGTGAGCAGCTCGGCAAGCTTGTAGAAGGTCTGCACCCGGGTGGTGCTGGGGCGCCACACCAGGCCAATCTCGCGATAGGGTTTTTCCCCCGGCAGGGGAATGGCCACCAGATCTGTGTTGTCGAGAATACCGGCATCGATGGCCATCTGGGGCAGGAAGGTGGTGCCAAGCCCGGCGCCGACCATCTGCACCAGGGTATGCAGGCTGGTGGCGGCGAACGGGTTGATCTTGCTCTTGTCCCGCAGCCGGCAGGCGCTCACCGCATGCTCGGTCAGGCAGTGTTCCCGCTCCAGCAGGAAGATGCTCTGATTCGGCAACTCCTTGTAATCGAACGGCATGTGCAGGCTTGCCGCCATGTGGGACGGCATCACCATGTGGAAGGGATCGGTGCCGACCATCTTGCTGTGAAAACCGCCGATCTCCACCGGCAGCGCCAGGATCAGCAAGTCGAGCTGACCCTGCTCCAGCTGCTTGAGCAGGTTGGTGGTGGTGTCTTCGCGTAGCAGCAGCTCCAGATCGGGATACTCCTTGCCACACACCTGCAGCAGCTTGCTGAGCAGGAAGGGGGCTATGGTCGGGATGCAGCCGAGCCGGACCGTGCCCTGCATGACGCCGCCCTGCTGCTGGCCGAGCTCCATCAGATCGCGGGCATCGGAGAGCAGGTGGCGCGCCCGCTCGACGATCTCCATGCCGACCGGCGTCATGATGAAGCTCTTGTGATCCCGCTCCACCAGTTGCAGGTTCATCATGTCCTCCAGGGTCTGGATCCCGGTACTCAGGGTGGACTGGCTGACATGGCAGGCCTTGGCGGCACGGTTGAAGTTCTTGTGCTCATCCAGAGCGACCAGATATTGCAGCTGTTTCAGGCTGGGCCAACGTTGCATAAGGGGGCATCCGATCGTTGCTATCTATTTGATTTCATTAATCTACCATCGAGCGTCCGGTTTGTCGCCGAGATTAGGCGTGCGCCTCGCACATGGCAGAGTGTGAGTGTCATATCGCAAGCGGCTGAAAAGACGAGGGTTACTTGCCCAGAGGCGCAGCCGCCCTGGCAGCTTATCCGCTTCTCCTACGCCGTTGAAGCGCCCCTGTGAGGGGATGTGATGGGGATCGGCCTAGTGTTTATATCGCGCTTATGCAGCGCCGATGGCCCCGTACTCGACCCCAGACTCTCAGGGGGCTACTGGCATAAAAAAACGCGCCGATGAGCGCGTTTTTGTCGTTGGGAGGAGATCTCTACTCGTCGAAGATGCCGAAGTGATCCTTGGCGTAGTTGACCCGCTGCTCCACGTTCATCTTGACCTGACCGAGCTTCTCGATGGCCTTGAGGTTGGGCACTAGGCCACGGCCGTTGGCGATCTGGATGGCGAGACCGGGGCGGGCGTTAAGCTCCAGCAGCATGGGGCCGCGGAACTTGTCGAGCACCATGTCGGTGCCGATGTAGCCAAGGCCCGACATCTCGTAGCAGGAGGCCGCCAGGTTCAACAGGGTATCCCAGTGGGGCACCTTGAGATCGTACAGATCGAGGCCGGTGTCCGGGTGGTGGCGCAGCGGATTGCCAAACTGCACCGCCCGTAGCGCGCGGCCGGTACGCAGGCACAGACCCACCCCGACGGCGCCCTGGTGCAGGTTTGCCTTGCCATCCGAGGCCGCGGTGGAGAGTCGCATCATGGCCATCACCGGGAAGCCCTTGAAGATAATCACCCGGGCATCGGGCACCCCTTCAAACGAGTAGCCGTCGAACACATCATCGAAGTTGATGAGGCCTTCCACCAGCGCCACGTCGGGCTTGCCGCCGAGGGAATAGAGCCCCGCCAGGATGTTGGAGACATGACGCTCCAGATCCTGACCGTTGGAGGCGCTGCCGTTCGGTTTGTAGTAGAGCCCCTCTTCCTGGCGCAGGATCACCAGGATCCCCTTGCCGCCCGAGCCGCGGGCCGGCTTGATGCAGAAGCCCGGCCAATCCTTGACCAGCGTCGTGATACGGGTCACGTCGTGCTGTTCGCGGATGGTGCCGATGAGCTCCGGCACCGTCACCCCCGCATCCAGCGCGATGCGCTTGGTCTGCAGCTTGTCATCCACCAGCGGGTAGAGGCTGCGCGGGTTGTAGCGACTGATGTAGGAGTGGTTGCGCTTGTTCATGCCGAGGATGCCTGCCTGGGACAGGCTCCACGGACTGGTGTATTTTTCCCAGAACCACATCTGTTACTTGTCCTTACCCGGGGTACTGCCGGACTTCATCTCGTCCACCAGCGGCTTGAAGCGCTTGAGCTCGCTCAGCTTGTAGCCGGTGTAGTTACCCATCAACAGCACGGTGGCCATCAGCACCAGCTGCAGGCCGAGGAAGTTGAAGGTCAGGTGACGAATGAGTTCGTTGTCCATGGCCAGATAGGCGATCACCGCCACCAGCAGGGAACCACCGCCCTGGCGCACCACCTCCTTGGGACCCTCTTCTTCCCACAGAATGGACATCCGCTCTATGGTCCAGGAGAGGATGATCATCGGGAAGAAGGTGATCTTCATGCCGTCGGTCAGCCCCAGCTTGAAGGCGAAGGCGGAGAAGATGCCGATCATCGAGATCACCATGATGATGATCGCCGATATTCGGGCGACCAATAGCAGGTTGAGCCGCGACAGGTAGGAGCGAATGATGAGGCCGGTGCCGACGATCAGCAGGAAGCCCACCAGACCGGTGATCAGCGAGGTCTGGATGAAGGCGACCGCGATCAGCACCGGCATGAAGGTGCCGGAGGTCTTGATACCGACCAGCACCCGCAAGAACACCACCATCAGCACGCCGATGGGGATCAGCAACAGACCCTTGAACAGGGCTTGCTCTTCCAGCGGCAGGCTGTGGATGGAGAAGTTCATCATCTCGGATTTTTCGAACTTCTGCGCCAGCGCCACGTTCACCGGTTGCTCCTGCTCGATCATCGAGAAGGTCACGCGGGAGTTGTGGCCACCGGTCACGTCAAGCAGGGCGCCGGAGTTGTATTCCCACAGCAGCAGGTTGGCCGGTTGGCCCTGCTCGCCAGTCTGGGGGTTGAACAGCTTGTAGTCGGTCGGGCTGTTGAACACCTGCAGATAGTCCACCAGCTCCTGGCGACGGCGACCGTCTTCCAGGCTGAGGGAGTGCACCACCCGGGCCGGCACGTCGGCGTTGTTGAGCAACTCGGCGATGAGGTTGGCGCGGCTCTTGTGGGATTTCAGCAGCTCGGCGTTCTGCTCCTGCTTCTCGATCTCTTTGATGATCTCGCGGGTCAGGGTGTAGCCGTCGGCGGAGCGCTCCTGCGCCCGCTCCAGGATCTGCTTCATCGCGGTGGCGTAGGGCTCACTCTCGATCTGCTTCTCGATGGCAGGCGGCTGGGGATTGGCGGCCGGTTTGGCATGGGCATCGGCCATCATGTCGACCCGGTAGTAGAGCTCCTGGCGACCGGAGGCGGTGCGGATGGACCACTCGGCGCGGGCATCCCCGTCTTTCTCGACAAACGACAGACCGTAGCCGGGGCTGGCGGCGTTCTCGTTCATCAGGGTGAAACCGGGCTGGGTGCCCGGAATGGCGAGGGAGGCGATGACAGGTTCACCGGTCGCCTCGAATTCCAGCTTGGCTTCGATAGACCAGATCTGACGTTTCTCGCCTGGCGTCAACGGCACGTCCAGCGCGACATGGTGATAAAACGTCATTCCCAGGCCGACAATGTACAGCAGGGCGACCAGCAGATAGAACGGCTTACGGGAAACCATGGATTATTTTACATCCTTGAGCTTGGGTTTTGGTTGGATATATTCGCGGGCCACATCGACCACGGCGATGTCTTTGAGGAACTCACGGCCCAGCAGCACCGGGAAGGTCATGTCGCTGCGATCTTTGAGGGTAAATTCGGCTTTCTCGGTCATGTCGCCGATGCGCACGGTCAGGCGCACCACGGGACGGCGGTCGAGATCGTCGGCAGAGGCCTGGCGCACGCGCACGTGACGCACCAGCGGCGCTTCGATCTGGATCTTGTCGTCCATCTCCTGGTGGCTCAGGAAGAAGCGCACCCAGTTTTTGCCGTTGCGCTCGAAGATGGTGATCTCCTGGGCGCTGATGGAGGAGGTGGTGGCGCCGGTATCGACCCGTGCCTGGAAGGCGTCGTTGGCGGCATCAACCCAGATCCACTCCGCTTCACCCACCAGCAGCTTGCCATCGACGGTGTGGCCCTGGTTCGGGGCCGGGCACTTATCGGTCGGGATGACCAAGGGCTTGGGGGGTTCTGGCGGCAGGGTGGCCAGCTTGCTGTCGACTTTCTTCACGGACTCTTTCATGTTGTTGACATCGGTGTTGAGCTGAACCAGCAGGTGCTGTTGCTGCACATACTGCTTCTGTTGCTGTTCCATGGATGTTTGCAGGCGTTGTTCGCTGAGACTGATCTCGTTGCGAAGTTCGGCCAGCGTCAGGGTCGGGACCGGGGGCGCTTTCTCCATACTGACACACCCGCCGAGACTGAGCAGGGAGAGCAGGGTCATTCCTTTTAATTTGCTTTTCATGTCATTCATTTAACTGTGCTTCCTGGAATTGGGTCAGTGTAACTTCCACAGCCGCCATCGGCTAGTCTTTGGCCTTTCTGGCGATCAGTACGGCACGTTTGGGTGCCGGGTATCCTTCGACCGTGAGTGCCGGATCGGCGGGATCCAGGTAGTCACTCAGGGATTCGTTAATCATCCAGTCGGTACGACGCTGTTCGTCGGTGCTGGTCATATTCTCGTCCACGATCCGCACGTCCACGAAGCCGCAGCGCTCGACCCAGAGTTTGAGCGCCGCGCTTGAGGGGATGAACCAGACGTTGCGCATCTTGCCGTAACGGTCGGTAGGCACCAGCACCTCGCGCTCGTCACCCTCGACCACTAGCGTCTCCAGCACCAGCTCGCCATCGTCTTTCAACTGGTTGCGCAACTGCTCGATGTGCTCGATGGGGGACTTGCGATGATAGAGCACCCCCATGGAGAAGACGGTATCAAAGGCCCGCAGCTCAGGCAGTTCCTGGATGCCGAGCGGCAGCAGGTGGGCGCGCTGATCGCCTCCGGCAAAGTGGCGGATGGCCTCGAACTGACACAGGAACAGCGGGCTGGGATCGATGCCGACCGCGAGTTTCGCGCCTTCGCCGACCATGCGCCACAGGTGGTAACCGCTACCACAGCCAACATCCAGCACATAACGTCCTGCTAGTGGACTGATATGCGGCAGAACGCGCTGCCATTTCCAGTCGGATCGCCACTCGGTATCGATGTGGATGCCGTGCACGGTAAAAGGCCCTTTGCGCCAGGGCATGAACTGGCGCAGCAGGCTCTCGGTCTTCTTGCGCTCACCCTCGCCGAGGCTCTCGGCGCTGCCTATCTCGACCCGGTTTTTCAGCTCGATATGACCGGGCGCGACACTCGGCAGTTTGTTGAGGGCGCGGTTCCAGCGCGGCAGATCGCCGTGCAGGTTGTCGTGTTGCCAGGCGTGCAACTGGGCCGGCAGGGTATGCAGCCAGTGGCTCAGCCGATTCTTGGCAATCAGTTGATAAAAATTCGCAAAGTCGATCATGGCTTAGTTGGTGTCGCTGGCTTTGATGGCAATCATGGAACCGAAGTTGAAGCACTGGAACCAGAGATCCTGATGGACGAACCCGGCGTCGCGCAGACGCGCCTGGTGCACCGGCAGGCTGTCGGTGCGCATCACGTTCTCCAGCGCATTGCGCTTCTGGCTTATCTCCAGCTCGCTGTACCCGTTGGCGCGCTTGAAATCCAGGTGCAGGTCGATGAGCAGCTCATTGACCTGTGCATCCTCGAAGCGGAACTTTTCGCTTAAGATCAGGATGCCGCCCGGTAGCAGCCCATCATAGATGCGCTGGATGAGGGCGGCGCGCTTCTCGGGATCGACGAATTGCAGGGTGAAGTTGAGCACCACCACGGAGGCGTTCTCGATGGCGACGTCGCAGATGTCCGCCTCGATGAGCTCGACCGGCACCTCTGACTTGAAGCCGGAGAGATGGGCACGGGCGCGTTCGATCATGGGATGGGAGAGATCGACCGCGGTGATGCGGCAACCCGGTTGCGCCACATGACGGCGCATGGCCTGAGTGGCGGCGCCGAGGGAGCAGCCGAGATCGTACAGCCGGCTGTCTGGCTGGGCGTATCGGGCGGCCATCATGCCGATGGCGGAGATGATGTTGCTGTAGCCCGGCACGGATCGCTGGATCATATCGGGGAAGACATCGACGACTTGTTCGTCAAAGCAGAAATCCCCCAAGCGGGCGATGGGGGCGGCAAAAATCTGGTCTTTGGTATGCATGCTGGCGCAACCTGACAGCCGGTGTACACACCGACTGTTTTGTTCAATTGAATCTTGGCAGGACCCCCATCGACGGGGCGTCGTCACCGGTTCACGGACGGCTGGCAGACCTTGACATCCTTTGGGTCTGTCCCGTTCGCAACGAGCCATCATCCAGGCCCTTTCTGTTGGACCGCATTGCCTGTTGCAACTTGTTGCAACGGACTAATGATCCTGGCCCTTGTTGGGGGCCACTCCCTTTGTTGCAAACTGTTGCAATGGACGGGGGCTGGGCCCTTATGTATGGGGCGCTAGTGTAGTGGATTGACTGGCGTTTGTCTTGACGCCAGGCCTGCCCGAATCACAAAAAATCGGCTTTTTTTATGGCGGTCTCATGGCGGGCTAAAAGTTCAGCAGGCCTTGGCGCGCGCGATCGTTTTCCCCCGGCCAGGGCGCCATGGGATGGCCCAGTAACTGGCTTATCTGGCGTGCCAGTACAGGGGCCTGGGCATTGTCGGCGGTATGAATAAAGAGGTGGAGATCCTTGCCCTCGGCAAGCCAGCGCTGCCAGTGGGGCAACCAGGCGGGCAGGAAGGGGTGGTTGTCCTCGGGATCTGGCAGACCGATGAGGCGCACCACGGGCGCGTTGGCGGTGGCCAGCAGGTGCACCGGCAGCCTCGGCTTCTTGCCTTGGGCGTCTATCATGGCAGCGCTGCTGGCGGGCACAGAGAACAGCGGGCGGGAATCGAGCATGATGCGGTTGATGCCCTTTTCCATCAGCAGCCGGTTGAGAGCCCGCTCCGCCTCGCCCTTGGCGAAGAAATCGGGGTGACGCACCTCGAGCGCATAGCCAAAGTCCCGCGGTAGTCGATTGAAAAATTCGGCGAGGCGCGGCAACCCGGCGGGGCCGAAGCGGGCGGGCAGCTGCAACTTCAGCAGCCCCAGCTTGTCGTGCAGCGGGCCGAGCAGGTTAATGAAGTCCGTTACCTGCTTGTCGACGCTGACCAGGTCGCTCTGATGGCTGATGGTCTGCGGAAATTTGAAGCTGAAGCGAAAGGAGTCCGGCACCGCATCGGCCCAGCGCTGCACCGTTTCCGGGGTCGGCGAGGCGTAGAAGGTGGTATTGCCTTCCACCGTGTTGAACACACGGGCATAGTGGGCGAGGTGTTCGGCGGGTTTGGCACCCATGCCCAGTAATTGACCGGGCCAGGCCGGGTGTGACCATTGTGGCAGACCCAAATAGAGGCTCATGACGGATCCTGTCTGCTGATTTGGCGTGTTTTGCTCCTCTTTTTGCGCCAGGACAAGAAAAAACAGGGCAAAGGAGGCTGTGGGCCATTTTACCCAAATGGGGGTTTTCCTCTATAATGCCAGCCCTTTTGTTTGCCAATTTATTGTGGCCCATGCGGTCGTGCGCCTATGGTGGTGATGATTGCGACCATGAACTGGCCAAACAACGACGCTTGCCGATGCCCTCGCACCGACTTTCGACTCCCGGATGAGTCGCCTCTGGTCGAGTCGATATCGGTGGCAAGACTCCGGTTCAGGTGAGCCGGATGGTACGAGACTGATTTTAAACCGGGTAAGAACAAGAATCTGGCCAGCTGTGAGACAGACGGTGCTTGCCAGTCGTGCCCGGCGGCCCAAGGTTAACCGTCTCTCTACAATTTCGAAGGAAGAAGTCCATGCGCTCTATCTATTGCGGACAGGTCAATGAGGCCCATGCCGGGCAGACCATTACATTGTGCGGTTGGGTCCATCGTCGTCGTGACCTCGGCGGTCTCATCTTTATCGACATGCGCGATCGGGAAGGGATCGTGCAGGTGTTCTTCGATCCGGACAAACCGGACGCTTTCGCCCTGGCCTCCGAACTGCGCGGTGAGTTCTGCATCCAGGTGACCGGTGTGGTGCGTAGCCGCCCCGATTCCCAGCGCAACAGCGACATGGCCACCGGCGCCATCGAGGTGTTTGGCCACGAGTTGACCATCATCAACCGCTCAGAGCCGCTGCCGCTCGACTTCAACCAGGTCAACAGCGAAGAGCAACGCCTCAAGTTCCGTTACCTGGACCTGCGTCGCCCTGAGATGGCCAAGTACCTGAAGACCCGTGCCAAGGCCAGCGCCTTCGTGCGCCGCTTCATGGACGAGCAGGGCTTCCTCGACATCGAGACCCCGATGCTGACCAAGGCGACCCCGGAAGGCGCCCGTGACTACCTGGTACCGAGCCGCGTGCACAAGGGCAAGTTCTACGCCCTGCCGCAGTCTCCGCAGCTGTTCAAGCAGTTGCTGATGATGTCCGGCTTCGATCGTTACTACCAGATCGTCAAGTGCTTCCGCGATGAAGACTTGCGCGCCGACCGTCAGCCTGAATTCACCCAGATCGATGTGGAGACCTCCTTCATGACCGCGCCGCAAGTGCGCGAGCTGATGGAAGAGATGATCCGTCAGCTGTGGCAACACGTGCTGGCCGTGGATCTCGGCAACTTCCCGGTGATGACCTTCGACGAAGCCATGCGTCGCTTCGGCTCCGACAAACCGGACCTGCGTCTGCCGATGGAGCTGGTCGATGTGGCCGATCTGCTGACCGCGGTCGAGTTCGCCGTGTTCGCCGGCCCGGCCAACGACCCCAAAGGCCGTGTGGCCGCCTTGAAAGTCCCAGGTGGCGCCGAGCTGTCTCGCAAGCAGATCGACGAATACACCAAGTTTGTCGGCATCTATGGCGCCAAGGGCTTGGCCTGGATGAAGGTCAACGACGTGGCCAATGGCCTCGAGGGCGTACAGTCTCCGGTTGCCAAGTTCCTCTCCGACGCCATAGTGCGCGAGATCCTGGCCCGTACCGGCGCCGCCAATGGCGACATCATCTTCTTCGGCGCCGACAGCAAGAAAGTCGTCTGTGACGCCATGGGCGCCCTGCGCCTGAAGGTGGGTCGCGATCTGGGTCTGGTGGAAAAGGTCTGGAAACCGCTGTGGGTCATCGACTTCCCGATGTTCGAGGAAGACGGCGAGGGCGGTCTGGCCGCCATGCACCACCCGTTCACCGCGCCGAGCAATCTGAGCGCGAGCGAGCTGAAAGTGGATCCGCTCCGTGCCTACGCCAACGCCTACGACATGGTGATCAACGGTTACGAAGTGGGTGGCGGCTCGGTCCGTATCCACAACAGCGAGATGCAGTCCACCGTGTTCGACATCCTGGGTATCACCCCGGACGAGCAGCGCCTGAAGTTTGGCTTCCTGCTGGATGCGCTGAAATACGGTACTCCGCCCCATGCTGGTCTGGCCTTCGGCCTGGATCGCCTGAGCATGCTGCTGACCGGCACCGACAACATCCGGGACGTGATCGCTTTCCCGAAAACCACCGCAGCCGCCTGCCTGATGACCGACGCCCCCAGCTTCGCCAACCAGGCCCAGCTGAGCGAGCTGGCCATCGCGACCGTCGCCAAGGCCGATGCCAAGGCTGAGGTCGAAGGCGCTGAATAAAGCAGACGGGCCGCACATGCGGCCCGCATTATCAGACTATCTCATCGAGTTAAAATTATAACGGAGAGCTTCTATGGCAGGTCATAGCAAATGGGCCAACATCAAACATCGCAAGGCGGCGCAAGACGCCAAGCGTGGCAAAATCTTCACCAAGCTGATTCGTGAAATCACCACTTCGGCGCGCATCGGCGATCCGGATCCCGCCAACAACCCGCGCCTGCGTGCGGCGGTGACGGCGGCCCTGACCAGCAACATGACCCGCGAAACCATCAACCGCGCCATCGCCCGTGGGGCTGGCGGTGGTGACGGCGAGCAGCTCGAAACCATCGTTTACGAAGGTTACGGCCCGGCGGGCTCTGCGGTCATGGTGGAGTGCCTGACCGACAACCGCAACCGTACCGTTGCCGAAGTGCGTCATGCCTTCAGCAAGAGCGGTGGCAACCTGGGTACCGACGGCTCCGTGGCCTATCTGTTCAGCAAGAAAGGGCTGTTGACCTTCGTCGGTGTCGATGAAGATGCCCTGATGGATGCGGCGCTGGAAGCCGGCGCCGATGATGTTGTCACCGAAGAGGATGGCTCCATCGAGGTGTACACCACCCCGAACGATTTCGGGACCGTGCTGGATGCACTGGAAGCGGCCGGCTTCAAGCCAGAGAACGCCGAAGTGACCATGATCCCCTCCACCGAAGCCGAGCTGGATGCCGAGACCGCACCCAAGCTGATGCGTCTCATCGACATGCTCGAAGATCTGGACGACGTGCAGGAGGTGTACCACAACGGCTCCATCTCCGACGAAGTCGCCGCATTGCTCTGATCCTTAGTACCCCAATGACAGAAACGGCAGCCACAGGCTGCCGTTTTTTTTGTCTTAAAAGTGTAATTGGGACTCATAACTTCCCCTCCTTAATTCTCGCTTAAGTTTGCCTTCCTAAGATTCCTCCGTATCCGGGCCACTGTGCCCATCACCTTGTTGTCTGCTCGGGAAGAGAGACGGGTGACTGGGATGCCCAAAACGGAGCCCCCATGCAGGGCCTCCAGATCTACTGGCTTGTCGGAGTACTGTTATGCGTCTCACCCTAGGAGTGATGAAGGTCAACTTGTTGCTGGTGCTGCTGTTTGCACTGGTCTTCAACTGGCCCATTTTCCTGCATTTTTACACCATCCTCACCGCACTCGAACACGTCAAGGTGGGCTTCGCCCTCTCTATTCCGTTTGTGCTGATGGCCGCGCTCAATGCCGTCTTCCTGCCATTTACCTTCAAGTATCTGCTCAAGCCCTTCTTCTGCTTGCTGATCCTGACCGGCTCCATCGCCAGCTACGCCATGCTGAAATACGGCGTCATCTTCGACGTCGGCATGGTGCAGAACATCATCGAGACCAACAGCGGGGAGGCGACCTCCTACCTCAACGGCTCGGTGGCGATCTGGTTCCTGCTGACCGGCGTGTTGCCGGTGCTCTGCCTGCTGTGGATCAAGATTGAATACCCGGCCGTCTGGTACAAGGGGCTGGCGCTGCGATTGGGCTCCATTGCCCTCTCTCTGCTGTTCCTGGTCGGGGTTGCGGCCCTCTATTATCAGGATTACGCCTCGGTCGGGCGCAACAACCACGCCATCGTCAAGGAGATAGTGCCCGCCAACTATGTGCGCGGTCTCTATCGTTACGCGCGGGACATAGTGTTCGCTACCCCCATCCCTTATCAGCCGATCGGGACCGATGCCAAGGTAGTGGCCAAGAGCGACAAGCCGACCCTGATGTTCCTGGTGGTAGGGGAGACGGCGCGCAGCCAGAACTACTCCCTCAACGGCTACAAGAAAGAGACCAACAGCTTTACCGAGAAAGAATCCGGGCTTGTCTCCTTCAAGGATGTGCGCTCCTGTGGCACCGCCACGGCGGTCTCGGTGCCCTGCATGTTCTCCAACCTGACGCGTCATGAGTATGACGAGACCCTGGCAAAGTCCCGGGACGGGCTGCTGGATGTGCTGCAACACGCCGGTGTCTCGGTGCTGTGGAAGGAGAATGACGGCGGCTGCAAGGGGGTGTGCAAGAACGTGCCCACCATCGAGATCGAGCCCAAGCAGTTCCCCGACTATTGCCAGGGCGACTCCTGCTATGACGAAGTATTGCTGCAGGGGCTGGACAAGCAGATCACCGACATGAAGAGTGGCAACAAGGTGGTGGCTTTCCACCTGATGGGCAGCCATGGTCCGACCTACTATCGTCGTTACCCAGCCGCCGATCGCTTTTTCCTGCCGGACTGCCCACGCAGCGACATCGAGAACTGCAGCAACGAGGAGTTGGTGAACACCTACGACAACACCATCCGTTACACCGACAAGGTGCTGTCCCAGCTGATCGCCAAGCTCAAGACCCTGGAGAGCCAGTACAACGTGGGGCTGGTCTACCTGTCGGATCACGGCGAATCCCTCGGCGCCATGGGGCTCTATCTGCACGGCACACCTTACAAGTTTGCGCCGGACGATCAGACCCGGGTGCCGCTGCTGACCTGGTTCTCCCCCCAGTTGCAACAAGACCGCCAACTGGATCAGGACTGTCTGCGCCAGGAGGCGAGCAGCAAGCGCTTCTCCCACGACAACCTGTTCCACTCAATGTTAGGGATCATGGACGTGAAGACCCAGGTGTATGACGGGGCGCTGGATATGTTCAAGCCCTGCCGCGCGGGTTGAGTCAAAGCGAGTATCCATAGATAGAAATGGCAGCCGAGAGGCTGCCATTTTTATTGGGGGAGTGTGGGTTATCGCTACACCCAGAATCTGGCAGAGCGGAAACTGGGCTGATAAGCGGAGACCTATGGACCTATGTGCCCAGCGACATAAATGGCAGCCGAGAGGCTGCCATTTTGCGATTTAGGGGTAGAGGAGATTGCGGCTAAACAGGATGGGACACTGCCTGCGATGGGCCTGGTAGCGACTCTGACTGCTCAGGTCCGATATGGCAGCGATATAACAATGCGAAATATAAAAATGGCGGCCGATTGGCCGCCTTTTTATGCTCGAAGCCTGTGGGTCGCTCGTTACTTCTGCTCCATGATGATCTGCAGCAGGTCGCCTTCCAGCAGGGAGCGCTTGACCAGGGCGAAGCCGCCGATGGTGGGCTGGTTCTGGAAGCGCGCCTTCACGATGGGCAGGCCACGGTGGAAACTTGGCAGGGATTGATGCTCAACGCAGCGACGGATGGCCGGGATCAGGATCTCCTCGGCGGCGGTGATTTCGCCAGCGATCAGCACCTTCTGCGGGTTGAACAGGTTGACCGTGATGGCGATGGCCCGGCCCAGATGTTCCCCCACGTTCTCGATCACGCTGCGGGCCAGTTCATCCCCGGCCACGGCGGCCTTGCACACCTCCTGGATGGTGATGTGCTTCTCCTGCAGCGAGCTCTGGTGGCCGCGGCTGATGAGCTCCTTGACCTTGTCGACGATGGCCTCGTTGGAGGCGATGGTCTCCAGACAGCCGAAGTTGCCGCAGTGGCAGCGCTTGCCGAGGGGTTCGACCTGGATATGGCCAATTTCGCCGACGTTGCGGTTCTGACCGAGGAACACCTTGCCCTTGGTGATGATGCCCGAACCGGCGCCCTGGTGCACGCTGACCAAGATGGAGTCCATGCAATCGCGGGACTCGCCGAAGAAGTGCTCGGCCAGCGCCAGAGAGCGGGTGTCGTTACCCACGTAGCAGGGCAGGTTGAAGTGGTGCTGCAGCAGCTTGGCCAGCGCCAGGTTGCGGATCTGGTAGGTCGGGGTATAGATGACCATGCCGGATTCCGGGTTGACCAGACCCGGCATGGTCAGCGCGATACTGATGAGGTTGCGGCTGCGATCCGTATTGGCATCGATGAAGGCGCCAATTTCGCGCAGCAGCATGTCGACCACGGGCTGCTGCTCGATCTCGCTCACCTGGGTGATGTGCTGATCGAGCTCCTTGCCGTCGAGATCATAGAGACTCAACTGCAGGTAGCCGCGGCCAAGCTTGGCGGAGACAAACTGAAAGCGATGCTTGATGGTGGTCAGGGAAATGGCACGTCGCCCGCCGGTGGAGGCCTGCGGTGAGGTTTCCCTGATCAACCCATGCTCGATCAGTTGCCGGGTTATCTTGGTCACGCTGGCCGGGGCCAGCTGACTCAACTCGGCAATTTTGACCCGCGAAATGGGCCCTTGCAGGTCAATGAGTCGATACACGACCGCACTGTTTACCTGCTTGATGAGATCTACGTTTGCTATTTGTCCGCCAGTCATAGTGTCACTGTTGTGTGTAGTGTCCGTTAACCACGGTCCCGCAGACCGTGAAGGCCTGATCAAAGACGGTGAGGTTGGCAATTTTTCCGACCTGGATACTACCGAGACGTGAGTCCCATCCAATGGCGCGTGCGGGGTAAAGGGTGGCCATTCTCAGTGCTTCATCGAGCGGTAATCCGACCTGTTTGACCAGATTCTCCACCCCCTCGATCATGGTGAGGGCAGAACCGCCGAGTGTACCATTCTCATCGACGCACTGACCATCGCGGAAATAGACGGTTGCGCCACAAAAATCAAACTTCTCAAAGCCTTCCGGTGCGCCCGCGGCGGCGGTGGCATCGGTCACCAGCACCAGCTTCTCCCCCAGCATCTTGTGGGCGAGGCGCACGTTGGCCCAGTGCACGTGATGGCCGTCGACGATGACGCCAGCGTAGACATCCTTGCGATCGTAGATGGCACCGACCACCCCGGGCTCACGGCCGTTCAGGGTCGGGGTCATGGCGTTGTAGAGGTGGGTGGCAAAGCGAATGCCATCGTCAAAACCGGCCATGGCCTGCTCATAGTTGGCGGCGGTGTGACCGGCGGAGACCAGGATGCCTGCCTCGACCAGACGACGGATGTGTTCCGGTTTGTTGCGCTCCGGCGCCAGGGTGATCTTGGCGATGGCATCGCTGTTGGCGCAGAAGAAGTCGATCATCTCGTCCGCGGGCTGGCGGATCTGCGCAGCCGGGTGGATGCCCTTGCGTTTGAGGTTGGTGTAAGGCCCTTCCAGATGGACGCCGAGCACCTCATTGGGGTGGGCGGCCATGTAGTCGCGGGTGACTGCCACCGCCTGCTTCATGTCCGCATCTGGGCTGGTGATCAGGGTCGGCAGGAAGCTGGTGGTACCGGACTTGAGGTTGGCCGCCTGCATGATGGCCAGGGTCTCGGTGGTGATGTGGCCATTGAACATGATGCCGCCGCAGCCGTTGAGCTGCACGTCGATGAAGCCGGCGCTCAGGTTGGCGCCGTGCAGATCATGTTGGACCACCGCTGCGGGCAGCTCTGCCCGGGGCACAATGGCGACAATGCTGTCGCCCTCGATCAGTACGCCGTGGCCGGTCAGCACACAGCTGCCGGTGTAGATGGTGCAATTAGTCAGTGCGTACATGACGGCTCCTTACAGACGGTTGATGTTGGCGGCTTCCAGCTGTTGGAAGTAGCGGACCGTCTTGACTTTCAATTCCATGGTGGAGGGCTCGTCGCACACCATCATGCCCTTCGGATGCAGCTGCAGGGTGGAGATGGTCCACATGTGGTTGACACAACCTTCCACCGCGGCTTGCAGCGCCAGCGCCTTGGCGTGGCCGGTGACCAGGATCATGATCTCTTCGGCATCCATCAGGGTACCGACACCCACGGTCAGCGCCAGCTTGGGCACCTGCTCCATGTCGCCGCCGAAGAAGCGGGAGTTGGCGATGCGGGTGTCCTCGGTCAGGGTCTTGACTCGGGTGCGGGAGGCCAGGGAGGAGGCCGGTTCGTTGAACGCGATATGGCCGTCATTGCCGACGCCGCCCATGAACAGGTTGATCTTGCCGTAGGACTTGATCTTGTCTTCGTAGCGCTTGCACTCGGCCGCCAGATCCTCGGCGTTGCCGTTGAGGATGTTGATGTTCTCCGGGCGAATGTCGACGTGGTTGAAGAAGTTGTTGTACATGAAGCTGTGGTAGCTCTCCGGGTGCTCGGCCGGCAGACCCACGTACTCGTCCATGTTGAAGGTGACCACGTGCTGGAAGCTGATTTCGCCGGCTTTATGCAGTTCAATCAATCGCTTGTAAGTGGTCAGCGGGGTGCCGCCAGTGGGCAGGCCCAGTACAAAGGGGCGATCGCTGGTCGGCTTGAACGCATTGATGCGGTCTACGATGTAACGGGCAGACCAGAGACCCACTTGGCTGGCAGATTTCAACGGGATCAGGCGCATTATAGATACCTCTGTACGGGTTGCGGCCGGTCTATCGACGGCAAGGATTTAAGATAGATTTAAGTTGTTTCATAGCGTAAATAAAGATTGCGAACTAAGCCACATCTATCCGCCACCTTTATCTCTGTTGAGTGATAATGATCACGAAAGTCGGTTTATTAATTTGCGCAGCGAAATAAAACCCATAGACTGCCAATCAAGCCTTGATGGCTTATGCGTCGAACGTGATAAGCACTTAATTTCTAGAAAAACATTAACTAAGGAGAGGAACCGTGAACATTCTCGGTTATTTGCAAAAGATCGGCCGTGCCCTGATGGTGCCGGTAGCGGTATTGCCTGCCGCAGCGATCCTGATGGGGATTGGCTACTGGATTGACCCGAACGGCTGGGGCGGCGATAGCGCACTGGCTGCTTTCCTGATCAAGGCGGGTGCCGCGATCATCGACAAGATGGCCATCCTGTTTGCCGTCGGCGTCGCCTATGGCATGTCCAAGGATAAAGACGGCTCTGCCGCACTGGCCGGTCTGGTCGGTTATCTGGTCGTGACCACCCTGCTGAGCCCGGGCGCTGTGTCCCAGATCCAGCAGATCCCGCTGGATCAGGTCCCTGCCGCCTTCGGTAAAATCGAGAACCAGTTCATCGGTATCTTGACCGGTGTCATCGCCGCCGAGCTGTACAACCGCTTCAGCAGCGTCGAGCTGCACAAGGCGCTGGCCTTCTTCTCCGGCCGTCGTCTGGTGCCGATCGTGACCTCCGTGGTGATGATCGTGGTCTCCTTCATCCTGATGGCCGTCTGGCCCGTCATCTATGGTGGCCTGGTCTCCTTCGGTGAGTCCATCGTCAACATGGGTTCCACCGGCGCCGGCATCTATGCCTTCTTCAACCGCCTGCTGATCCCGGTCGGTCTGCATCACGCCCTGAACTCCGTGTTCTGGTTTGACGTGGCTGGCATCAACGACATCCCGAACTTCCTGGGTGGCCAATCTTCCATCGACGCTGGTAAAGCGGTAGTGGGCGTGACTGGTATGTACCAGGCTGGCTTCTTCCCCATCATGATGTTCGGTCTGCCGGGTGCCGCACTGGCCATCTACCACACCGCCAAGAAAGAGAACAAAGAGAAAGTTGCCTCCATCATGGTTGCAGCCGCCTTTGCCGCCTTCTTCACCGGGGTGACCGAGCCGCTCGAATTCTCCTTCATGTTCGTGGCACCTGTGCTGTACGTCATCCACGCCTTCCTGACCGGTATCTCCGTGTTCATCGCCGCCAGCATGCAGTGGATCGCCGGTTTCGGCTTCAGTGCCGGCCTGGTGGATATGGTGCTCTCCAGCCGTAACCCGCTGGCGACTCACTGGTACATGCTGCTGGCACAAGGCCTGGTGTTCTTCGGTCTCTACTACGTCATCTTCCGTGCCGTGATCGTCAAGTTCAACCTGAAAACCCCGGGTCGTGAAGATGACGAAGCTGTGCCGGTACAGGCTGAGATCACCGACCGCACCGAACTGGCTCGCCAGTATCTGGAAGTGCTGGGTGGCCAGGACAACCTGGTGACCATCGATGCCTGCATCACCCGTCTGCGTCTGACTCTGAAAGACCGCAGCATTGTGGATGAGCGCAAGTTGAAAGCCCTGGGCGCGGCCGGTGTGGTCAAGCTCGGTGAGCAAAACCTGCAGGTGATTCTGGGCCCCTTGGCCGAAATCATCGCCGGTGAGATGAAAGCCCTGCGTTAATCGAGCACAAGCTCACCTCAAGTCTAAGTCCATTGTTGACATAAATAAGGGCCCCCACAGGGGGCCCCATATAAAAAAAGCCAAGAAAATCCAACCTTTACTTCAAATGAGAGCAGCAGTTATGAACTTGAAACATTCTCTGTTAGCCATTGCCATGTCTACCGTTTTTGTCAGCCAGGTACAGGCGGCTGATACCGCCAAACAAGCCGTGGTCGACTCCATCGCCAACAACCTCGTCGTCAAGTACGAAGTGGTCACCAACGACGGTGCGGGCGCAGGCCTGGATTGTCAGGCACTCGGGTCCGAGTGGGCGAGTTGCGGAGTGGCCAAGCTGCACCTGACCAACACCGGTGCCGATGTGACCTCCAAGGACTGGAGCATTTATGTCTCCTCCATCCGCCGCATCCAGCGTATCGACAACGACCAGTTCACCATCACTCACCTGACCGGCGATCTCTATCGTCTGTCGCCGACCGAGAAATTCCAGGGTTTTGCCAAGGATGCCACGGTCGAAGTCCCGCTGGTGGTGGAGTACTGGGTACTGTTTGAAACTGACATCATGCCGAGCTGGTATGTGACCGCCGAGGGCGCCGAGCCTAAGGTTATCGCCAGCATGAGCAACATCGATGATGCCACCACCTACGAGAAGCCGATGCCGGCCGATGGCTGGAAGCGCACCAAGGATGACAACAACATCCTGATGAACAGCGAGACCCGTTTCGCGGCCAACCAGACCAGCAGCCTGCTGCCGGCCAGCAAGATCGACGACCGGATCTTGCCGACCCCGCACAAGCAAGTGGTGAAAGCGGGCCCGCAGGTGGATCTCTCCAGCATCAAGCTCAATGCCCTTGACCTGCCGACCGACCGTGCCGATGCCATCAAGGCGTCACTGACCAAGCTGGGTGTTACCCTCTCCGACACCGGCTATCCAGTGACCATCAAGCTCGGCAGCAAGGTCAAGCAGACCGAAGGCTATGACATGACCATCGGCCAGAAGGGCGCCGTCATTGCGGGCCACGACATTCAGGGTGCCTTCTGGGGCGCGCAGTCCTTGATCTCCCTGCTGGGGGTCGATGACAAGCTGGTCAGCCAGATGAGCGTCGAGGATGCGCCGCGCTTCGAATACCGTGGCATGCAGACCGACGTGGCTCGCCACTTCAGAAGCCCGCAGACCCTGCACAAGCTGATCGACCAGATGTCCGCCACCAAGCTCAACGTGCTGCATCTGGGTCTGACCAACGATGAAGGCTGGCGCCTCGAGATCCCGGGCCTGCCCGAGCTGACCGAGGTGGGCAGCGAGCGTTGCCACGATCTGTCCGAAACCAAGTGCATCCTGCCGCAGCTGGGTTCAGGCCCGGGCAGCGACAACCAGGGCACCGGTTTCTACAGCAAGAACGATTACATCGAGCTGGTGCGTTACGCCAAGGCGCGCGGTGTGACAGTAGTACCCGAGATCAACATGCCGGCCCACGCCCGTGCCGCCGTGGTTTCCATGGAGGCGCGTTACAAGCGGCTGATGGCCGAGGGCAAAGAAGCCGAAGCGAACCAGTTCCGCCTGACCGATCCGGCCGATACTTCCAACATCACCTCGGTCCAGTTCTACGACAAGATGTCCTTCATCAACCCTTGCCAACCGGGTGCTGCCACCTTCGTCGCCAAGGTGATGGATGAAGTGGCCCAGATGCACCAGGCCGCCGGTCAGCCGCTGACCGCCTGGCACTACGGTGGTGATGAGGCCAAAAACATCATGCTCGGCGGTGGCTATCAGGATCCGGCCACCACCAAGAAAGAAGAGCTGGTGGCCTGGAAGGGCAACACCGACTGGAGCAAGCAGGACAAGCCGTTTGGCAAGTCCCCGATGTGCCAGAAGATGATCGACGATGGCAAGATCAAGGACGTGGCCGAGTTGCCGGTCTATTTCGCCAAGGAAGTGAGCGAGATGGTCAAGGGCCACGGCTTCTCCACCCTGCAGGCGTGGGAAGATGGTCTGAAGTACGCCAAGGATGCCAGCGTCTTCGCCACCGAGAAGACTCGGGTCAACTTCTGGGAAACCCTCTACTGGGGTGGCTTCAACGAGGCGATGAAGTGGGCGCACAACGGCTATGATGTGGTGCTCTCCAACCCGGATTACCTCTACTTCGACTTCCCGAACGAGGTTCACCCGGCCGAGCGTGGCTACTACTGGGCCACTCGCTTCAACGACACCCGCAAGGTGTTCGCCTTCGCCCCGGAGAACCTGCCGCAGAACGCCGAGACCTCGGTTGACCGCGATGGCAATGCCTTCGTCGCCAAGGGTGATCAGGATGCCGTCAAGTTCAAGGGCATGTCTGGTCAGCTGTGGAGCGAAACGGTACGTACCGACGCCCAGTACGAGTACATGGTCTACCCGCGCATCTTCTCGGTGGCCGAGCGTGCCTGGCACCAGGGTGGCTTCGAGCTGCCGTACGTGAAGGGTCGTGAGTTCTCCGGTGAGACCAAGTTCGTCAACAAGGCGACCCTGGCCAAGGAGTGGAACCAGTTTGCCAACCTGCTGGGTCAGCGTCAGCTGCCGAAGCTGGATCAGGCCGGGGTGGAATATCGCCTCTCGGTGCCGGGTGCCAAGCTGGTCAACGGCGTGCTGGAAGCGAACGTGGATCTGCCGGGCCTGCCCATCCAGTACAGCCTGGATGGCAAGACCTGGACCGCCTATGACGCCGCGGCCAAGCCGAGCGTGACAGGCAAGGTCTACCTGCGTACCACCAGCTTCGATGGCAAGCGCACCAGCCGCGTCACCGAACTGAACTGATCGTCGTCATTAGCACAGGGTGGGTCGCAAGACCCACCTTTCCCAAGGTCGCGTCGGGCAGGATGTGCTGGCACGGACTTGGGAAAGGTTGACTGTGCGTGTGAGCCTTTGTTGTGTGTGTTTGTCTGTTTTTCATCACTTGTGACCCCGCTTCGTGCGGGGATTTTTTTATCTACTGGGTGGTGATTTAATGGCATGAATATCTTTTAAATTGGCACTGTTTAGTTAAAAAAACTGCCATAAAAGGACGGGTCTGTGGGTCAGAGCGGGTCACTTGGCCAGAGCGGATCGCCTGGCCAGTCGATGTCTTGTACGCAGCCGGGATCATTGAGTGGCAGGCAGCGCAGGCGAGCCTGGTGACGTGCCACTATGCTCTGCGCTCCTTGCTCACCGCTGAGACTGGCCAGCTCGGGCAGCAAGTCGGCGGGGAAGCTGACGGGGTGTCCCGGTTGCCCCAGGTGAAGGGGGCGCACTATCTCCAGGCCCGACTGGGCGGCCTGGAGCGCTCGCAGGCTGGCGGATGAGAGATGGGGCATGTCGGCCAGGGCGATGGTCAGGCTGTGCACTGGTCGGCCGCTCGCCAACAGGGTACGCACGCCATGGGCCAGACTGTCCCCCAGGCCGCCGTCGAGGGGCACCTGGGTGAGCTCGGCACCGCAATCCGCCAGCAGACGGCGCAGCGCTTCATCGTCACGGCGCAGCACCACCAGCACGTGGTCATGATAAGAGAGCAGGGGAGCTAGGGTGCGCAGGATCAGCGGCGGTGAACCGGCGAGGCGCTTGTCGCTGCCGTAGCGGCGGGAGAAACCCGCGGCCAGCAGCAGGGCAACCCGTTCAGGTGGCATCTGGGGTGCTCCTTAATGTATTTCCATGCAGGGCGCGTCCGGCTCAGGCCGCATGGGTGGTGCGCCTCAAGGTAATGCCCTGGCGCACGGCGATCAGCTCGGCCAGCACGGCGATGGCGATCTCGATCGGGGTCTTGCTGCCGATGGGCAGCCCGATCGGCGCGTGGATCCGTGCAAGCTGGCTCTCGCTCGCCTCGCCAATTCGCTGCAGCCGCTCCAGCCGGCGCGCACTGGTACGTATTGAGCCCATGGCGCCGAGGTAGAAGGCTTCTGACTCGAGCCCCGCCATCAGGCCGGCATCGTCGATCCTGGGATCGTGCGCCAGCGCGAGCACGGCGCTCTGGGCCGTGGCGTGGCGCTCGACGAAGCGCTCGGGATCGCACCACTCCACTTCGATGCCGCCTTGCTCCGGCCCCCAGTGCCAGTCGGCGCGGTACTGCTCACGGGTATCGCACAGCCGCACCTCGAAGCCGGCGGCCTGGCCGAGCCGCGCCACCTGCTCGCTCACCTGGCTGATGCCGAGCAGCAGCAGGCGCCAGCGCTGGGCGTAGGCGAGCCGTACCCTGCCTGGTTCGTCCTGCTCGCACTGGCCCTGGTGCTCGCCGGCGAGATAGCAGCGAACTCCTTGCTCAAGCAGCACCTCCCGCACGAAGGGGAGGCCCCCTTGCAGCCGGGTCAGCCACTCATCCAGATCCGCCATGGCCGCGTCGCCGGTGAGGCGCTCGACCAGCAGCCGAATGCGGCCGCCGCACGGCAGCTCGAACGCGCTGCCGTCGGGGGCGAGATGGGCGCCATAGTCCAGCAGGCTTAAGGTTGAGTCATGCTCCCCCCTCGCCAACATGTCGACGAAGGCATCTTCGATGCAACCACCGGAGATGGAGCCGCTGCGGCTCGCGCCGTCGGTGGCGAACAGGGCCCCCTTTGGACGGGGGGCCGAGCCGTAGGTGTCGACTATGCTGCACAGCCAGATGCATTTTCCCTGGGCGAGCCAGGCGAGGCTCTGGCGCAGCACCTCCAGCTGACCATTACTCATCGTGCGTCCCGACGATCTCCTGCCTGAGCGTCTTGATGTCGTCGGCAGTCAGGGTCGAGGGCTGATGGGCCCAGGTCTGGCGCAGGAAATTCACCAGATCCGCCAGTTGCTGTTCATTGAGCTCCTTGGCGTAGCTTGGCATGGGGGCGAAGCGCTCGGTCTGGCTGTAGCTCTGGGCCGGGATCCCGCGCAGCAGCACCGCCAGGGTATTGGTCGGCGTCTTCTGATCCAGGGTGGCGTTGGTGTACATGGACGGCGTCACGTTCGGCTTGCCCTGACCCTCCTGGCCGTGGCAACCGGCGCAGTAGCTGTTGTAGAGCGCATAGCCGGGGTGCGCGCTATCCAGTGTGACCGGCTTGGGTTCTGGCACAGGCAGCGGGGTATCGCTATCGAGCAGGTAGCTGGTGACGGCGTGCATGTCCTCGTCGGTCAGGTAGGCGAAGCTCTTCTCGACCACGGGATACATGCCGGCGAAGACGCCGCCCTTGACCGAGTAGCCCTTGCGCAGCAGCTTGGTCAGGGAGTCATGGGTCCAGCCCTGGCGCCTGAGCTCGGTGGCGGTGATCTCCGGCGCCATCACCCCCTCGATCATGCTGCCCTTGAGGTAGTTGGCTTCGTCCATCGCCATAAACACATTGCGCGGCGTGTGGCACTCGCCACAGTGGCCCAGTCCATCCACCAGGTAGCGGCCCCGATTCCAGTTGCTGCTCTTGGCCGGATCCGGTTGGAAGGCGCTGTCGTCGTGCGCCACCAGGTTCCAGGCCAGCAGACCGGTACGTATGTTGAAGGGGAAGGAGACGCCGTTGTCACGGTTCGGGGTGGCGGCGGGCCTGGTCTGCATGAAGTAGGCGTAGAGCGCCTTCATGTCCTCATCCGTGACCAGATGATAGGAGGTGTAGGGCATGGCGGGATAGAGCCGCCCCTTGGGGGCATCGCCGTTATGCATCACCTCGCGAAACTGCTCATAGCTGTACTGGCCGATGCCGTGGGTCTTGTCCGAGCTGATGTTGGTGGAGTAGACGACGCCAAAGGGCGTCTCGAAGCCGAGCCCGCCCGCGTACTTCTGGCCGCCTTCTGTGGTGTGGCAGGCGGCGCAGTCGCCGACCTTGGAGAGGTAGGCCCCTTGTGCCACCAGGGGATCTTGTGCCTCGGCCCCGTGCACAGCGCCTGCACCAAGCAGCAGTGCGAATGTGAGTCTGGAAAGCATCATGTGCGTACTACCCCCTCCGAGATCAACATGGCCTTGACCCCCTCGTAATACTTCTTGTAACCGGTGCAGCGGCAGACGTGATCTTTAAGCGCATCCTCGATGGTGGACTCGAGATCGGCCATGGCCACCGGCTGTTTGCGCAGACGCTCGAGCAGCACCGTGGTCTCGTTGACGAAGCCCGAGGTGCACCAGCCGCACTGGAAGGAGAAGTGGTCGAGGAAGGTCTTCTGCACCGGGCTCAGGGCGATCACCTTGCCCATGCCGTTGCGTTTGGCATGGCCTTCTACTGTGCGTATGCGCTGGCCGTTGAAGCGGCCCACCCCATTGATGCAGGTGCGCACGCTCTCGCTGGTGCCATTCGCACCGTCGATGACGATGGTGCAGGCATGGCAGACACCGACGCCACAGCCAAACTTGGTACCGGTCAGGTTCACATACTCGTGCAGGAAGTCGATCATCATGGTGTTGTCATCCACGTCGATCGGGCCAATGAGACGGTCGTTGATGGTCATGTTTACGGTGATCATTGGATGGCCTTCTGAATGTCGGTTGCAGTGACGGGAAGATGATAGAAGCGGGTACCGCTCGCCTGATAGATGGCTTCGACCAGGGCGGCGACGACGGGGATCATCACCACTTCGCCGATGCCCTTGGTGGCATCGGTGGGGGAGAGGGGCTCCAGCAGGGTGTGGGTCAGGTTCCAGACCGGCAGTTGATGCGCCAGCGGCACCTGATAGCGGTTCAGGTTCCAGGTGCCGTTGCCCGGCCCCTCTTGTCCTGGCGGCAGGTATTCATACAGGGCATGGCCGACGCCCATGGCGAGGCCACCCTGGATCTGGCCTTCCACCAGTTCGGGAACGATGACCCGGCCGGCGTCCAGCCAGCTGTGCGCAGACAGGATATGCACCTTGCCGGATCCCTTCTCCAGCGCGATCTCGACCAGGGTGGCGCAGGGGGCGTAGTAGGTCACCATGGCGTTGTTCAGACTGGTGCTGGGGTAGTGAGCCTGGGTGCGTTCGAGCAGGTGATAGCCGCTGGCATCGGCCTGTGCCCGCAGCTCGCTGCTGGCTCCCTCGCCGTAGCGCAGCGCCAGCGCATCGATGGGCAGGCGCTTGCTCTGACCCTCGATGGTGAAGTCGCATTCGGCCCAGGCCCAGCGGTTGAAGGTGTGCACCATGGCGCCGGTGATGAGGCCGTTGGCGTGGGCATGGGCTGCCAGCAGGGAGAGCGGCAGTGGTGGCATGCCACGGGTCGTCAGCCCCGCCGGGGTCCAGCTCGCTTCGCTGGAGGGGCCCAGATCCAGGCCCGCCTGACCGACGAAATACTGCTTGCGCCAGATGGCGGTCGCCGCTGGCCAGAGTGTCTGCTCAAACAGGAGACGGGCCGCCGCGACAGTGGCGTGGCTCTGGAAGTAGGAGGAGATGGAGGCCGAGGAGGCCTGCGGAATGGCCAGGGTCCAGCGCGGGTTCTTTTGCATCTCGTCCTGGCGTTCCTGGGAGATGATGTAGGGGTTGTCGGTCTCTTCCAGCTTGAAGCTTTCCCAGAGCGCGATTTCGGCGAGATCTATGGTGTCGGCCGGTTGGCCGAAGTAGCGGCTGACGATCTCTGCCTGAGAGGTCTGGATCCCGGTCCCCATCTCCATGCCACTGATTTTAAGCAGGATCTCCCCCTTGCTGGTCAGCTCGACGCAGGCCGATGGCGCCACGGCGCCGGTGCCATAGTCCTTGGTGGTGATGCTGAACCCTGTGCCGTGCAGGCGATCGGGGTGCTGGGCCTCGTAGGCCTGCTTCCTGGCCTCACGCTGGGCCCAAGCCTCGTGTTGCCCGGCCATCGCCAGGATCTCGGGGTAACGGTTGTTGCCCTCGGGGATGGCTCCCTGGGTATTGGGCTGGCCGGGCTTGATCAGGTTGCGGCGCCGCAGCTCCAGCGGATCTATTTTGAGCAGCGCGGCGGCCTCGTTGATCATCATCTCCATGGCCGCCATGGTTTGCAGGGAGCCATAGCCCCGCATCGAGCCGCAATCCGGGTTCTCGGATGGCATGGCGACCGCCGTGATGTCGTTCTTGGGCAGGTAGTAGACCCCCTGAATGGCGCTGGCGCCCACGCTGGTCACGGAGCCGGTGAAGTTCAAGCGACCGCCACCGTCCACCGTCATGGAGGAGATGAGGGCACGGAACTGGCCGCTCTGCTTGTCGAGCACCAGCTTGTTTTTCATGTTGAACGGATGACGCTTGAGGCCACCCTGGAACTGCTCGAAACGGTCGTTGGCCAGGCGTACCGGGCCGTTGCCATAGATGGCGGCGAGCAGGCCATAGAAGGGGAAAATGGTGTGATCCTTGGCCCCGAAGCCACCGCCGATGAAGGGGGAGTGCACCACCAGCTTGTCGACCTTGCCTGCCAGCGGCCCCTTGGCCAGCATCTCGGCGGCTTCGTAGTAGAAGTCGTGTGGGGACTGGGTGCTCACCACCAGATGCATGGTGCGCGCCTTGGCGTCGAACCAGCCGTTGAAGTTTTCCGGCTCCATCATCATAGGTTCGATGAACTGGGTCTGGTAGGTGCGATCCAGCACCAGGGCGTCGTCGGCTTCCAGCTCCTTGTGCACCAGCCCGGCCTGATACATGCCCTGCTCACCCGCATTACCATCGGCCTTGGGGGTCGGCCATACCGGCTGGTGATTGGCGATGGCCGGGAAGAATAGGCCGTTTTTCAAGGCGCTGTATTGATCGGCCATGCCGAGCTTGCCCTCGATCCGGATGATGCGCCAGCAGGCCCAGGGATCGCGGGAGGCGGCGACCAGCGGCGTCACATCGCCGTAGCGCACCACCTTGTCATTGAATTGCAGCGTCTGCTTGGCCCGGTTGAAGGTGGCAAAGTCCGGGAAGAGGAGCATGGCGGCGGCCTGGCCCAGATAGTCCGGGGTAGCGCCTTCGCTCACCATCATGTTGATGCCGTAGAAGGAGGGCAGCTCGACGCCGTCGCGCAGCAGATCGACTGCGGTGATCACCCGACTGGGCTGGGCGTTGGCAGGCAGCATGGAGAGATCCAGCCCCAGATAGCGGTGATCCGCCTTGTCGAGCCGGATCAGCAGCGCATGTTGCTGCTGGGACGGCCAGCCAGCCAAGTCCTGCGCACGATAGTCCCGGCTGTAGATCTTCTGGCCGGTGACCTTGGCCAGGCCGTCGCTGCGAAACTTGACTTTGCCGCCCTGTTTCCACTGGCCGAGCAAGGCGGGATCGAAGACCTCGTCCTCCATGCCGGACAACGAGAGGTTCGCGAGAAGAGGGGCGCTGTAGACGGCGATGCCGGCGATGACGCACTGCTTGATGAATTCACGTCTTGATAAGGGATAGGACATGGCTTCGCTACCTGTGTGAGGATGAGGCGTGTGGCATGGGGAAAGGGAGGGGGACAGCGTTGTCGACCATCTTCCCTGATGTCGCAGTAGAGAATGATAGAGTTATAAATAGGATACTAGGATGATGCGGTTTGGAAAATGCCTAGTTTTTGTTTATGCCAACTTGGTCCAATTTGGTGGCGTGATGCGCTGGTTGTTGACGTTTGGTTTCACGTTATTGAAGTTTGATAGCGAAATGGCAACGATAAACAGCGTTTTATTCGTACTCATAAGCGGCCCTCCATATTCAAGCGGCGCGCCTCATCTGTTTTTCCAGCGCAGTAATTGCCCCGATGGCGGCTCAATAAAGTGAGCATGGGCGAGCGAACCCAGCACAGTTTCCTTGAGAATGGGGTCTGTCGTGCTACCACACAGGGCGCGGCGGCAAATTCCTGTTGAGCCTCGTGGGTGAATAGTGGATCATTGACGGTTTCTAAGCGGGGGCGCGCGGTTGCCCCATGAGCTGAGACTTTCGAGGTGAATTCATGAGCGAGGCGAGCAGCCCAACCAACTTTATCCGTCAGATCATCGATGAAGATCTGGCCAGCGGTAAGCACAAGAGCGTGCATACCCGTTTTCCACCTGAGCCGAACGGTTATCTGCACATCGGTCACGCCAAGTCCATCTGCCTGAACTTCGGCATCGCCCGTGACTATCAGGGCCAGTGCAACCTGCGCTTCGATGACACCAACCCGGCGAAGGAAGACATCGAGTTCGTGGAGTCCATCAAGCAGGACGTACAGTGGCTCGGCTTCCAGTGGAGCGGCGAGATCTGCTACTCCTCCGATTATTTCGACAAGCTGCACGGCTACGCCATTGAGCTCATCGAGAAGGGTCTGGCCTATGTGGACGAGCTCTCCCCCGAGCAGATGCGCGAGTATCGTGGCACCTTGACCGAAGCCGGCAAGAACAGCCCGTTCCGCGATCGCAGCGTCGAAGAGAACCTGGCGCTGTTTGCCAAGATGAAGAACGGCGAAATGGCCGAGGGCAGCGCCTGCCTGCGTGCCAAGATCGACATGGCATCCCCCTTCATGGTGATGCGCGATCCCGTCATCTATCGCATCAAGTTTGCCCACCATCACCAGACAGGTGACAAGTGGTGCATCTACCCGATGTATGACTTCACCCACTGCATCTCGGACGCCCTGGAGGGGATCACCCACTCCCTCTGTACCCTGGAGTTCCAGGACAACCGCCGTCTGTATGACTGGGTGCTGGACAACATCAGCATCGATTGCCACCCCCGTCAGTACGAGTTCTCCCGTCTGAACCTCGAATACACCGTCATGTCCAAGCGCAAGCTGAACCTGCTGGTGACCGAAGGGCACGTCAGCGGTTGGGATGATCCGCGCATGCTGACCGTGTCCGGTCTGCGTCGTCGTGGCTATACCCCGGCCTCCATCCGCGAGTTCTGCAAACGCATCGGCGTGACCAAGCAGGACAACATCGTCGAGATGAGCATGCTGGAAGCCTGCATCCGCGAGGATCTCAACGAGAACGCCCCGCGTGCCATGGCCGTGCTGCATCCGCTGAAGGTGGTGATCGAGAACCTGGCGGCCGACGAGGTGCTGATTGCACCTGCGCACCCGAACAATGCCGAGATGGGCACGCGTGAACTGCCCTTTGGCCGCGAGATCTTCATCGATGAAGCAGACTTCAAGGAAGAGGCGAACAAGCAGTTCAAGCGGCTGGTGCTGGGCAAGGAAGTACGCCTGCGCAACGCCTACGTCATCAAGGCCGAGCGGGTCGAGAAGGATGCGGATGGCAAGGTGACTTGCGTCTATTGCTCCTACGATCCGGAAACGCTAGGCAAGGATCCGGCCGATGGCCGCAAGGTGAAGGGCGTGATCCACTGGGTCAGTGCCACTCACTCCCTGCCGGCGGAGATCCGTCTCTACGATCGCCTGTTCAAGATGCCGAACCCGGCGGCCGAAGATGACTTCGAGGCAGCGCTCAACCCCGACTCCTTGGTGATCATCGAAGGCGCCCGGGTCGAAGCGTCCTTGAAAGATGCCAAGCCGGAGTTTGCTTACCAGTTCGAGCGCGAAGGCTACTTCTGCGCCGACAACAAGCTCTCCAGCGCTGAGCACCTGGTGTTCAACCGCACCGTCGCCTTGCGCGACGTCTGGGGCAAGGCCGAAGGCTGATAGCCAGAGAAGGGCAGGGGAGTCCCTGCCTTTTTAGCGGATAACGGATACAAAAAAGCCAGCATGATGCTGGCTTTTTTCTTGCCTGTTACGCCTGCTGCGTTATTCGTCGTGCTTGCAATCGCCGTTGGCACAGTGACCATAGAGGTAGAGGCTATGGTTGGTCAGGCGGATGTTGTGCGCCTTGGCGATGTCGCGCTGACGCTGCTCGATCACCTCGTCGGAGAACTCGATCACCTTGCCGCAGTCGAGGCAGACCAGGTGGTCGTGGTGTTCCTGGGTCGCCAGCTCGAACACCGACTTGCCGCCTTCGAAGTGGTGACGGGTGACGATACCAGCATCATCAAACTGGTTGAGAACACGATAGACGGTAGCGAGACCAATCTCCTCACCCTGTTCGATCAGCCGTTTGTACAGATCTTCCGCACTGGTGTGCTGGCAGTCCGGTTGCTGCAGGATTTCCAGGATTTTGACACGGGGCAAGGTGATCTTGAGCCCGGCCTTTTTTAACGCTTGGTTGTTGTCTGCCATATTCTATTTATTCGCATTCTCGAAGGTGTGGTTATTCTGATTGACTGCCGAAGGAATGGCAACCACGAACTCGTATGGCCTGACATTATAGGTCGTAGCCAACTCAAAAATAAACCCAGTGATTCAAGGGGTTTAGCACATTTGCTCCCGGTGGAAGATAAATATACCCAGCTGTGGTTAGGCTTGCTCCGCGAGAGAATGTTGATAATATGTAATATCTCTATTGTCTGGTCGGATGAGATCCATGGATTGGCTTTTTGGCAACGCGGCCTGGGTGCGCCACGCCCTCAACGCCTGGCCTCCCTTCTGGGGAGCGGGCATCAAAATTGACACCCTGAGCGATGACTTTCGCTACTGCCGGGTCACCCTGAAATCACGCTGGTGGAACAAGAACGCCAACCGGACCCAGTTCGGTGGCAGCATGTTTGCCATGACGGATCCCATCTATCCACTGATGCTGATGGGCCATTTCAAGAATCGCTATTACGTCTGGGACAAGGCGGGCAGCATCAACTACATCAAACCGGGCAAGGGGATACTGGTGGCCGAGTTCAATCTGACCGATGCCAAACTGGCGTCGATCGTGGCGGCGACCGAGCGGGGAGACAAACATTTCCCCGAGTTCGAGGTGACGGTACAGGACAAGCAGGGCGAGCTGGTGGCGCAGATCAAACGCACCCTCTATGTGCGGCCCAAGCCGGAGCACAGGGTTGCCGAGTAGGGCGCAGTGATAAGCACAAACAACAAGGGCCCCAGCGGGGCCCTTGTTGTCAGAGGAGATAAATCAGGCCAGTTCAGCCAGATTCAGCTCTTCGTGCAGCTGTTTGCACCAGCCCTTGACGCGCTCGGCAGTCAGCTCCGGCTGGCGATCTTCATCGATGCCCAGACCGACGAAGTGCTTGTCATCGACCAGTGCCTTGGACGCTTCGAACTCATAGCCGGCGGTCGGCCAGTGGCCAACGATGATGGCGCCCTTGGCTTCGACGATGTCACGCAGGGTGCCCATGGCGTCGAGGAAGTACTCAGAATAGTCTTCCTGATCGCCGCAGCCGAAGATGGCTACCAGCTTGTTGGTGAAGTCGATCTCTTCCAGCTCAGGGAAGAAGTCATCCCAGTCAGCTTGAGACTCGCCGTAGTACCAAGTCGGGATGCCAAACATCAGCAGATCGAAATTGGCGATGTCAGCCTTGCTGCTCTTGGCAATGTCATGGACTTCAATGAGTTGCTTGCCCAGTTCTTTCTGGATCATCTTGGCGACAGCTTCGGTATTACCGGTATCGCTGCCGAAAAACAGACCTACACTAGCCATAGTGTTTAGTTACCCGTATTTGGTGTTAATGCTAACGGTTCAGATTGCGATGCCTGCTGCAAAAGCAGACTCAATCTGTTGCTTCAAGATAGATTGGATCAGCTCGGCTCGGCTGACGTTCTGTTGCAGCGCAAGTTGGTTCAGGCGCTCCAGCAACTCGGCCTCCACCTTTAACTCTACCCGTTTCAGGCCGTTCTCCCGATCGCGCTTGAGCTGGTTGCGCTTGTTGATCTTGAGTTGGGTCTCACGGGGGAGTGGATTGGTCTTTGGCCTGCCGGGGCGCTTCTCAGTTGCGAACAGATCCAGTGTTGTTCGATCAGTTTGCTGTTTGGCCATACGTCACAGATGAAAAGTAGTTAGCCGATCCCTGAGCCTTCCCAGCCCATTTCGATCAGCCCCTTGGCGACAAAACCCGCGCAACCCAGAAACAGAACCAGCCAGACGATGAGACGACCGAAACGGGGCACATTGCCGCGTTTGAGCACATCTTGAATGGCCAGACCAATCAGCAGGAAGATGGCCACGAAGAACAGCTTCAGGCCCAGACTCTCGATCAGATCGATGTGTTCATTCAGCATGGATTGCGCGCACTCCTTATGAGGGCCGCACTATATCACAAAGGATTTGAAACTGTTAACCGCCTATCGACAGGAAATCCACAACCAATTTGTTGAACAATGCCGGCTTTTCGGCGTGCAGCCAGTGGCCGGTTCCGGCGATGACTCGGGCGTTGGCGGCCGGGAACTGGGCCGTCACCATGCCCGTGTATTCGGGCAGTACATAGTCCGAATCTCCCCCCTTGATGAACAGGGTCGGTCCCTCAAAGCGGGTCTGGTCGTCGGGCCAGCCCATGATGTTGGCGTAATTGCGCTCGAGGGCCGGCACATTGAAACGCCAGCCCCACCCGGACTCACTTTTGGCGAAGGATTTGAGCAGGAACTGGCGCACCCCGGGGATCTCGATGTGCTGGGCCAGCAGGGCTTCGGCCTCGTTGCGGCTCTGGGGCGGGTTGGCCAGTGTGGCATTGAGGCCGGCGAACACATTTCGGTGGCGGGCGTGGGGATAGGCCACCGGCGCGATATCGGCTACCACCAGTTTGCGGATGCGAGCAGGCGCCAGCTTGGCGAGCTGCATCGCCACCTTGCCGCCCATGGAGTGGCCCACTATCGCCACCTGCGCTAGGCCGAGGTGGTCGAGCAGGGCGAGTACGTCGGCGGCCTGCTGGGGATAGGTCATTTCATCTGAGTGGAAGGAGGCGCCGTGGTTGCGCAAGTCCAGGCTGATGACGCGAAACTGTTCGCTCAAGGGGCGTGCCAGCAGGCCGAGGTTGTCCAGGCTGCCAAACAGGCCGTGGATCAGGATGACGGCAGGGCCCTGGCCCTGCTCCTTGAAGTTCAAAAGCTGTTTGTGTTGCAAAATAACACCTTATCGGTCGTGGGCTGCGCCGCCAGATTCTTAACGCACTGAAAGAAAAGGATTTCATTATTTTGGAATGAATATTCTGTGGTTTTCTTCCAAAAAATGAGTCCAGGATCGGCTATCAGTGCGGGGGATCACACACTTGGTCCCGCATTATGCCGTATTCTCGATGAGATTCATGCACATCTGCCGGCCACTCCCTTGGGCTGCCGGGTTTGCCTATGTATAATCGCCGCATCCGAATTTCGACGAGTCCAGCGCATCCCTATGAAAACCATTGAGCTTGATGACGATCTCTACTTCTACATCGCCAGCCAGACCCGGCACATCGGCGAGAGTGCCTCCGATATCCTGCGCCGTCTGCTGGAGCATCCCACCCAGGCAGGCGCCCCCGTGGTTGCCGAGCCGGTAGTGTTGGCTCAGCCCGTGGCCGATGCCATGGGGTTGCAGGCACTGCTCGACTCCGGCGCCTTGCAGCAGGAAGAGAAGTCCATCAACCGCTTCATGCTGGTACTGACCACCCTCTATCGGGACAACCCGGAGAGCTTCACCCAGGCGACCGAGATCAAGGGGCGCAAGCGCGTCTATTTCTCCCGCGATCCGGAGGCGCTGCGAGCCAGTGGCAGCACCACTAAACCCAAGCAGGTGCCGGATACCCCGTTCTGGGTTATCACCAATACCAACACCAGCCGCAAGCAGAACATGGTGGCCCAGCTGATGGCCAGCATGGGTTATGACGAGGATTTGACTGCTCGGGTGTGCGCAGCGGTTTAACGATTCACAAGACTTAAGGCCTTGTCAGACAAGGCCTCGCTCAAGGAAAACGTCATGGCACAGCATCCCCACGCCGGCAAGCCGGCTCGCCTCAGCGACTTGACCAACATTCCCCGTCTGGTCAGCGCTTACTACCTCAACAAGCCGGACATGAGCCGCCCCGAGCAACGGGTAGCCTTTGGCACCTCCGGCCATCGTGGCAGCGCCCTGCACAACGCCTTCACCGAATCCCACATCCTGGCGGTGACTCAGGCGCTGGTGGAGTATCGCCAGCAGGCCGGCATCCAGGGGCCGCTGTTTGTCGGCATGGATACCCACGCCCTGTCGGAATCCGCCTTTGCCAGTGCGGTGGAAGTGCTGGCGGCCAATGGCGTCGAGACCCGTATTCAGGCCGGGCTTGGCTTCACGCCGACCCCAGTCATCTCCCATGCCATTCTGCGCCACAATTCCGGTAAAGAAGGGGCGGGCAAACCGGCGGCGCTGGCGGACGGTGTGGTGATCACCCCGTCCCACAACCCGCCGGAAGACGGTGGTTTCAAGTACAACCCGCCACACGGTGGCCCCGCCGAGGGCGAGATCACCAAGTGGGTGGAAGACAGGGCCAACGCCATTCTGGAAGCGAACCTCGCCGGCGTGAAGCGGATGCCGTTCACCGAGGCGCTCAAGAGCCCGCTGGTGGTCGAGCACGACTACGTCACCCCTTATGTGGACGATCTGGAAAACGTGCTGGACCTGGACGCCATCAAGCGGGCCGGCATCAAGATCGGGGTGGATCCCCTCGGCGGCTCCGGCGTCGCCTATTGGGACGTGATCGCCAAGCGCTATGATCTCGACATCGAAGTAGTCAACTACCGCGTCGATCCGACCTTCTCCTTCATGACCCTGGACAAGGACGGCAAGATCCGGATGGATTGCTCCAGCCCCTTCGCCATGGCGGGTCTGATTGCACTGAAAGACAAGTTCGACATCGCCCTTGGCAACGATCCTGACTACGACCGTCACGGCATCGTCACGAAATCCGGCCTGATGAACCCGAACCACTATCTGGCGGTGGCCATCCAGTATCTGTTCACCCACAGAACCGGTTGGGCCAAAGAAGCGGCCGTCGGCAAGACGCTGGTCTCTTCCTCCATGATCGACCGGGTCGCCGGCGAGATTGGTCGCACCCTGAAAGAGGTGCCGGTCGGCTTCAAGTGGTTCGTGGACGGCCTCTACAGCGGCGAGTTCGGCTTTGGCGGCGAGGAGAGCGCGGGCGCCTCCTTCCTGCGCAAGGACGGCAGCGTCTGGACCACCGACAAGGATGGCTTCATCCTGGCCCTGCTGGCGGCCGAAATTCTGGCGGTGACCGGCAAGGATCCCCAGGCGCACTACGATGCCCTTGAGGCCAAGTTTGGTCGCTCCAGCTACCGCCGCATCGACGCCCCGGCCAACAGCGCGCAAAAAGCCGTGCTGTCCAAGCTGGATCCGGCGCTGGTGGAAGCCTCCAGCCTGGCCGGTGACCCCATCCTCGCCAAGCTGACCAAGGCCCCCGGCAACGACGCCGCCATCGGTGGCCTCAAGGTGGTGACCGAGTTCGGCTGGTTCGCGGCGCGTCCCTCCGGTACCGAGTCCATCTACAAGATCTACATGGAGAGCTTCAAAGGCGAAGCACACCTGGATCTTATCCAGCAGGAGGCGCAGCAGATCGTCTCCGCCGCCCTGGCCAAGGCCGGCGTCTGACGCCATCTAGCCGATGGGCTGAGTCGAGTCGCGCGATATAACGCGATAGAAAAAGAGGAGCCCCGGTGGCTCCTCTTCTTTATGTCGTTTTTTACGCAGATCCGAGTTAACCGTTGTCGACCCTCTCGGTGGCGGCCTTGCGAGTCTGCCAGCGTTTGAAGAAGGCGCGGCCCGGCAGCTTCATCAGGAACAGGGAGAGCAGGATCACCCCGATGCCGAGCCACTGGCGGCCGTCCAGGGTCTCACCCACCATCAGTACCCCGAGCGACACCGCCACCATGGGATTGGTGAGGGCCAGCATGCCCATCACCTCTGGGCCGTGGCGCTTGAGGCCCCACAGCCAGGCCCAGTAGGCCAGCGCCGTATTGAGCAAGATGAGCCAGCCAAAGGCGGGAGCACTCGCCAGCTGTGGCATCGGCATGGGCCCTGCCAGCCACCAGGCCAGCGGGATCAGCATCAGGCCGCCGAGCAGCAGCTGCCAGGCGGTCAGCGCCAGCAGATCGCTCACCGGCCAGCGCTGCATCCAGCGACTGGATTGGCCGATGAGCACGGTGGCGAGCAGGGCGCAGGCGACACCGACAGGATCCAGGTTGGCGGACGGGTTGAGCAGCAGCAATACGCCGGCGAGCCCCATCAGGCCCAGCAGCAGCCATTTGAGGGTCGGCCTCTTGCCATCTTGCAGCCAGGCCAGCGCCATCAGGATGAGCGGCAGGGTGGCGCCGAGGGTACCCGCCACGGCGCCCGGCAGGCGAAAGGCCGCCACGAACAGCAGGGCGAAGAAGGCGGTGATGTTGCAAAACGCCAGCAGGAATTGCCGACTCCAGGTCAAGGGCGGCCAGCGCGGATGCAGCAACAGCAACAGCACGCCAGCGGGGAGCGCTCGCCACACCGCCACCCAGTAGGGGGAGTAGTCGGTCAGGTAGAGGCTGACCAGCGCATAGGTACTGCCCCACAGCAGGGGGGCGAGCAGGGCGATCAACAGTGGCATGGCTATCTCATGAATAAGTATCTTTAAGTAAAGATACATTAGTCGCGAGTTAGTTTATTATCAAGTATCTTTACGAAAAGATAGTGGAGCCATGATGGAGTGTGATCATGTAGACCTGCTGCTGGCGCAGTGGGCCCAGCAACGACCGGATCTCGACTGCTCGCCCATGGGGGTGGTGGGACGGGTGGCCAGGATGGCGGCGATCGCCGGCCGTGAGGTGAACGAAGAGCTGAAAGAGTGTGGCCTGCTGGGCTCGGACTTCGATATTCTGGCGACCCTGCGCCGGGCCGCCGGGCCGCTGACCCCGACCCAGCTCTACCAGTCCGCCATGCTGACCTCGGGGGCCATGACGGCCCGGCTCGACAAGTTAGCGGAGCGCGGTCTGATCGAGCGCCAGGCCGCCCCGACTGACAGGCGCAGTCTCTTGGTCAGCCTGACGGCGGCTGGGCGGGAGCTGATCGACAGGGCGGTGGAGCGACATGTGGCGAACGAGCGTCGCCTGCTGGCCCCCCTGACCGAGGCCGAGCAGGCGCAGCTGGCTGCCTTGCTCAAACGCTGGCTACTGGAAAACGAATAGCAAAAACGGGCCAGAGGGCCCGTTTTTTCATCCTGCAGCAGGATTAATAACTGCCTTTGGCATCCTTTACCGCCAGACCCAACTGCCACACTGCCATGGCGTAGTGGGTGCTGTGGTTGTAGCGGGTGATGGCGTAGAAGTTCGGCAGGCCGTACCAGTATTGATAGCCGGTGCCGACGTCCAGACGCAGCAGGCTCGCCTCCTTGTGATTGCCAAGGGAGGCGATGGGGGCGAGGCCGGCGCCGCGCAGGGTGGCGACCGGGTAGCGGGTCTGGAAGCCGTGCTCATAGCCGGGCAGCTGGCCCTGACCGCGCACCGCTACCGGTTGTCCCTTCTCCCAGCCATGGGCCTTGAAGTAGTTTGCCACGCTGCCGATGGCATCCACCGGATCCCAGAGGTTGGTGTGGCCGTTGCCATCGAAGTCGACCGCGTAGCTCTGGAAACTCGACGGCATGAACTGGCCGTAGCCCATGGCGCCAGCGTAGGAGCCTTGCGGCTGCGCGGGATCCATCCCCTCATCCCGGGTCATCACCAGGAAGGCTTCCAGCTCGCCGGTGAAGAACGTGGCCCGGCGCGGATAGTCGAAGGCCAGGGTCGCCAGCGCATCCAGGATGCGGGTCTTGCCCATCACTCGGCCCCAGCGGGTCTCCACCCCTATGATGCCGACGATGATCTCCGGTGGTACCCCGTAGATCTGCTGCGCCCGGTTCAGCTCGCTCTCGTATTCACGCCAGAAGTTGACGCCGTTTTGCACGTTGTCCGGGGTGATGAACTTGGCGCGATAGCGGTTCCAGGCACCGGTCGGGCCGGTCGGCGGCGTGGTGGTGGGGGCCTGGGCATCCATCAGCTTGATGATCCAGTCGTAGCGCTGGGCCTGTGCCAGCACCTGATGCAGCTGTGCACTGTCAAAACCGTGCTTTTGCACCATGCGTTGCACGAACTGGTCCACATTCGGGCGATTGGCGAAGTCTCCCTTGCTAACCCCTTGACTATAAACTGGTTTATTCGGCGGTGTCTGATTGATAAAGGCGCTGTTGGGCTGCGGTTTGACCACAGCCGCGGGGGCCGGGGTGCTGCTGCAGCTCTGGATCAGCGGCAAGGCAGAGAGGGTGAGAAGGCAGACAAGGCGACGCATAGGGATTCTCGGAGGAGTGAAGCTAAGTGAGGTCATGGTAAAACATTGGCGTCCATTCGCAAGTGCTCCGTATGAGCAGATGTACCCAGACGCATCTAGTCGCGCAGGGTGTGATAACCGCTCCAGAGCCGGGTCAGGGTGGTGATGAGGCAGAGCAGGGCAAAGCCGTAGGCCAGTGGCGCGAAGGCCGCGGGCCACAGGCACATCAGCACGAACAGGGCGATGGTCTCGCTGCCCTCGGTCAGGCCACCGAGGTAGTAGAGCGACTTGTGGTGGTAGACGGGGTTCTCGATGCCGCGCTTGCTGGCCATGATGGCAAAGGCCAGGAAGCTCGAGCCCGTGCCCATGAAGGCGAACAGCAGGGTGGCGGCGGGCAGGGCATTGGCGGGAGCACTCAGGGCAAAGCCCAGCACCACGGCGGCGTAAAAGATGAAATCCAGCGTGATGTCGAGAAAGCCGCCGCAGTCGGTGATCCCGTTTTGGCGCGCCACGGCACCATCCAGTCCATCCAGCAGCCGATTAAACAGGATGGCAATCAGCGCCCAGCCGTGGAGCCCCAACGCCAGCAGCGGCAGGGCCAGCATGCCGATGACAAAGCCGGCGAGGCTTATCTGGTTGGCGCTGATGCCGGCTCGGCACAGGGGCGTAGCCAGCAGCGACAGGGCGCGACGAATGAGGGGAATAAGGTGGCTGTCAAACAAGGTCAGGTCTCCTCGTATGTGGTGGAAGCGGGGGGCATAAGGTCAAGAATGGTGCCCGGTGCATCATCCTCGTCATGGGTGACCAGGATGGCCGGGATATGCAGCTCCCTTAACTGCTCGAATACCAGGGTACGAAAGGCGGCTCGCAGCGGCTTGTCGAGCCGGGAGAAGGGCTCGTCCAGCAGCAGTGCCTCGGGCTCTGCCAGCAAGGATCGCAGCAGGCTGACACGGGCCTTCTGACCACCGGAGAGCTGGCCTGGCAGCTTGTCGGCCTGATCGCTCAGCGCCACCTGGGCCAATGCTTCGAGGGCGCGTGCGCGCCGCACGCTCAGCCCCTTGAGATGGGCGGGCATGCCGAACAGCAGATTTTCCACCACCGTCAGGTGGGCAAACAGCAGATCATCTTGAAACAGCATGCCGATGCGCCGCTGCTGGGGGGGAAGGGGGGTGAGCAAGCGCTCACCCAGCCAGAGGTCGCCTTCCAGCCGAAAGGGGCCTATCCCCGTCAGAGAGCCGGGCAGTACGCCAGCCAGCGCCGCCAGCAAGGAGCTCTTGCCGCAGCCGCTTGGCCCCATCAGAGTCAGCACCTCGCCGGGGGCCACCGCGAGAGCGGGCAACCGCAGCAGGGGGCGCCCTTCCAGATGCAGGGTAAGGGGAGTGGTCAACAGCATCATGTCTGCCTCGGTGCGCGATGGGATCGGACCGCTAACCAGAGGTGCAGGGCTGGGCTCGTCAGTAACATCATTTCCCCCTTAGTCCGGAGTCAAGCAATGCGGGATTGAGTCGGGTCGGCAGCCAGAGCACCATGGCGTAAATAATTAGCGGCAACAACAGTTGCAGCAGGCCGTAGAGGCTCGCCAGCCGCCGGTTGAGGCCGCTGCCGATGGCGACCGCCTCCGTGGTGATGGTGACCACTCGCCCGGCCCCAAACAACAGGGTGGGTAGGTATTGGGCCAGGCTCACCGCCGCACCGACCCCGAAGGCGAACAGCAGCGGGCGTGCCAGCAGGGGGGCCTTCACTCGCCACCAGGCTCGCCAGGGGCTGGCACCGAGCAGTTGCGCCGCCTGCACCAGGCGGCCATCGAACTGGTGATAGGGGCCGTGCAGGCAGAGGTAGACATAAGGCGCCACGAACAACAGCTGGCTCCACAGCACCCAGCCCCAGCCGATGCCATCCCCGAGCCAGCCGCGCCCCAGCCAATCTATCTGCAGCCGCAACCCGAACAGCAGGCTGGCCTGAGGCAGCAGCAGCGGCAGGCAGATGAGCCAGTGCGGCCAGCTGTGGCGCTTGGCATGACGCTCGTGCTGCGTCTCCAGGTAGATCACTACCAGCAGCAGCGAGAGGGCGGCGCTGGCGAGCGCGAGCAGCAGGCTCTGGCCGAGCAAAGGGCCAAGGCTGGGCAGCAGATCCCGCCAATGCTGGCCACTCCACTGGCTCGGCAACAGATCCGGGAAGGACCAGCGCCGGGTCAGCGACCAGAGCAGCAAGGATGCAAGTACCAGCGCGTTGATGATGAGCAAGATGGCGATGCCAATGCTGGTCAGGCGCCCTGCCAGCCGCGAGGGGGCGGCGCGGCGCCCATCGAGCCAATGGGGTTTGCCAAGGCGGATATGGCCCCATTCGAACAGCCGCAGCGCGGCTACCAGCAGCAGGTTGCCTGCCAGCAGCAACAGGGCGCCGCTGGCACTGGCACCCCGCCAGTGCAGATCCGGGTCCTGATACCAGAGCCAGAGTCGCACCGCCAGCGGGGGTGGGGCATCGGGTCCCAATAGCAGGGCGAGATCCACAACCCCCAGGCCGTAGGCCACCACCGCATAGAGCGGCAGGCGCAAGGTGGGCCAGAGCGCGGGCAGCAGCAGGCGCCACCAGATCTGCGGTGCACTGAACCCCATGGTGTGCCCCAGCCACTGCTGGCGGCTCACCCTGGCGGGGTCGAGGGCCGCCAGCGCCATCAGCAGCAGGAAGGGGGTCTCTTTCAAGATCAGCGCCAGTATCAGCCCGAGCCCGAAAGGGTCTTTCATGGTCTGCCAGTCGGGCGGCAGCTCGAACCCGGTGAGGCCGGGGGAGAGCAGTCGCAGCAGCCAGCCGGAGGGGGCGAGCAGGAAGGCAAAACCGATGGCAAAGGCCACGTGGGGCAGGGCTAGCAGGGGGGAGAGCAGACGGCACAAGGCGCCCATCCAGCGGCTGCCCTCGCCGTGGGCGAGCAGCAGGGCGGTAAAGAGCAGGGCGCCGAGGGTGGAGGCGCTTGCTACCCAGAGGCTCAGACCAACGGAGTGCCAGAGCCTCGGCTGGGCCAGCAGCAGGCTGATGTTGGTGCGGGTTGCCCCCTCATCCAGCAAGAGCAGCAGGCCGCCGCCGAGCGGCGCGATCAGCAGCAGGCCGCACAGCAGAAGGAAGAGGGGGCGTCCCCAGCGCCTGCTCGTCATCCGCGGCCGTAGCGCTCGGCCCAGGCCGCTTCCAGCCGCAGCTGCCAGCTGGGATGGGGCTCGGCCACGGCCTTGAAGCGCAGGGCTGGGGCAGTGCCTTTTGGCAGACTGTCGGGGCTCAGCACGCTGGGATCCCCCCAGAGCGCGGGATCGGCCTTGCGCGCCTGGGCGGCGGGGCTGAGCAGGAAGTTTGCCACCACCAAGGCGCCGGCCCTGGCATTGGCGTTGAAGGGGATGGCGAGGAAGTGACTGTTGGTCAGCGCCCCCTTGGCCATGGCCACGGCCTTGACGGTGGGCGGCAGGGTGCCGTTTTGTACCGAGCTCTGGGCCTCCTGCGGGTTGAAGCTGATGGCGATGGCCAGCTCGCCGTCATCGAGCAGCTGTTTGGTCTCGGCGGCGCTGGTGGGGAACAGTTTCCCCTTGCGCCAGAGCAGGGGGTGGAGCTGGTCGAGCCAGGCCCAGAGCGGCGCGCTCAGGCGGCTGAACTCGGCATCGGTCGCCTCCCGATAGAGCGGAGCGGGATTTGGCGTCAACTCCAGCAGGATCTGTTTCAGAAAGCTGGAGCCATGGAACTGCGGCGGCTTTGGGTAGGTAAAACGGCCTGGATGCGCCTTGGCCCAGGCGAGCAGCGCCTCTGCGGAGCGGGGCGGGTTGCTCGCCTCATCCTCATTGACCATGAAATTGAGCTGACCTATGCCCCAGGGCGCCTCCAGCCCCTCCACCGGCACGGTGAAATCTTCGGTCACCGGCAGGCGCTGATCCACCAGGGCCATGTTGGGCAGATCCTGGGTGAACGGGGCCCCCAGCAGCTGCTTGTCTTTAAGCGCCTTGAAGTTCTCGCCATTGACCCAGAGCAGATCGATGGGGCCACCGTCGAGCTTGCCTGCCCGCCGGTTGGCCAGCAGTTGGCTGACACTCAGGGCGATGTCATCCACCTTCACCTGCACCAGCTTGACCCCGTATTGGTGCTTGAGCTCCTCTGCCGCCCACTGCAGATAGGCGTTGATCTCCGGGCTGCCACCCCAGGCGTTGAAATAGACGGTCTGGCCGCGGGCCTCGCTCAGGGTCTGCTGCCATGGCGCCTCGCTGGCGTCCAGTTGGGCCGCCATCAACAGGGGAAGGAGAGCGGTGCAGAGCGAGTGGAGCAGGGCGCGAAGCCGGGTCTTGAACATGGTGAGGACCTTATGCAAAGGGTCAGGCGCCGCGGCGCCAGCGATGAAAACGAGCCAGCCAGGGCAGCAGGCGGGTCGGCTGATGGGCCCGCTGCCATTCACCCGCCAGGTATTTGTTTCCCTCCATCAGGGTGGGGTAGGCGTGGACGGTGGCGAGGATCTTGCGAAGCCCGAGCCCGTGGCGCATGGCCAGCACGAATTCGGCGAGCCGCTCGCCAGCATGAGGCCCCACTATGGTGGCGCCGAGGATCCTGTCCTTGCCGGGCACCGTCAGCACCTCGACAAACCCCTCTCGCTCGCCATCGGTGATGGCTCTGTCGAGCTCGGCCATATCAAAGCGGGTTCGCTCGAAGGGGATCCCCCGGATACGGGCCTCGCGCTGGTTCAATCCCACCCGGGCGACTTCCGGGCTGGTGTAGGTGGCGGCGGGGATCACCCGGTAGTCGGCCCGAAAACGCTTGAAGGGGCTCAGCAGGGCATTGACCGCCGCATACCAGCCCTGATGGGCCGCCGCGTGGGTGAACTGATAGGGGCCCGCCACATCGCCCACCGCCAATAGGCTGGGGTAGGGGGTGGCGAGGTACTCATCCACGGCCAGGGTGCCATCTGGCGAGAGGGGCAGCGCCAAGGCTTCCAGCCCGAAGCCCTGCACGTTGGCGACCCGGCCCAGCGCCAGCAGCAGTTGATCCCCTGCCAGCTCCAGGCTCTCGTTATCGCGACGCAGGTGCAAGCGAATGGGTAAGGGCCCGGCTTGTCCATCGTCTGTCTGAGGTAGTGAGTGGACCCGTTCGGCTCGCCATCCGGTGAGCACCCGCACCCCATCGGCCTCCATCTGCTGGCGCAGCAAGGCCGCGACCTCGGGATCCTCCCTTGGCAGCAGCTGATCGGCCAGCTCCACCAGGGTGACCGGAATGCCGAGCAGCGCCAGGCTTTGGGCCAGCTCACAACCGATGGGGCCGCCCCCCAGCACCAGCAAGTGGCGCGGCGCCTCTCTGAGTTCACGCCAGAGGTTGTCCGAGGTGAGGTAGGGAACATCCGCCAATCCCGGTAAGTTAGGCACGCGCGGACGGGCGCCGGTGGCGATGACGATGTGGCGGCTGGTGAGGCGCAGGCCGTTGACCTCTACTTCCCAGGGGGAGATCACGTGGGCCTGCCCCTGGATGCACTCCACTCCCAGCGCCTGGTAGCGCTCGATGCTGTCGTGGGGTTCAACCTGCTTGATCACCTCGGCCACCCGCGCCATCACGGCGGCAAAGTCGGTGCGGGACTGGCTGGGGCTGAAGCCGAATTCGGCGGCGCGGCGCTGCTGCGCGGCGAAGCGGGCGGAGCGGATCAGCGCCTTGGAGGGGACGCAGCCGGTATTGAGGCAATCCCCGCCCATCTTGTGCTGCTCGATCAAGGCGACCCTGGCCTTGACGGCCGCGGCGATATAGCTGGTCACCAGACCGCCGGCGCCAGCGCCAATCACCAGCAGGTTGTAGTCAAAGCGGGCGGGTTTTTGATAAGGGGCATGCAGGCGGCGCAGGGCCAATTGCGTCATCACTTTTTTCATTATCAAGGGCATCAGCCCCAGCAGGGTCAGCGCCAGGATGAGGCCGGGGGAGAGAATATTGCCGGTGCTGGTGAGTGTGGCCAGCTCGCTGCCTGCCAGCACATAGACGAAGGTGCCGGGCAGCATGCCAAGCTGGCTCACCCAGAAGTAGGTGCTGATGCTGATGGGGGTGAGCCCCATCAGCAGGTTGACCAGAAAGAAGGGGAAGAGCGGGATGAGGCGCAGGCTCAGCAGGTAGAAGGCACCATCTTTCGCCATGCCCTGTTCGAACTGGGCCAGTTTGTCGCCAAAACGCGCCTTGACCCAGTCACGCAGCAAGAAACGGGCGCTGAGCATTGCGAGCGTCGCGCCGAGGGTGCTGGCAAAGGAGACCAGCAATAACCCCCAACCGATGCCGAACACGGCGCTGCCGGCCAGGGTTAGCAGGCTGGCGCCAGGCAGGGAGAGGGCGGTGCTCGCGACATAGATAAGCAAGTACAGTAAGGCGGCTTCGAGGAAGTGCGCCTGTACCCAGGCTGAAAGCTGCACCTGACGCGCCTGCAACTCGGCGAGGCTGAGGTAGCGGCCGAGATCCAGGGCGAAGAAAGTAGCGATCAAGCCGAGGATTAGTAGCAGTAACAGCAGGCGCTGACGGTTCATGGCAGCGGTTTATCCTGCCGGGGAGGGCTGGCCTGCTCGGTTGTCGGTTCGGCGGCGTCGGCCGTATCCGGCGCCGCGTCGCGCTCGGGCTGCACCGGCAGCTGGCAGAAACCCTGGGGGGCGATGTCGAGGGCGGCGTTGAACTTGGCGGACATGTTCTGGAAGGCGATGAGGCCGGTCAGCTCCACCAGACCGTCGTCGTCAAACCAGGGCTTGAGACGCCGCGCCTGCTCGTCGCTCACCCCGTCCAGCCCGGTCATGGCCTCCGCGTAGTCGAGCACGGCTTGCTCCCGCTCATCAAACAAGGGGCTGCTGCGCCAGTTCGCCAGCGCTTCCACCTTGGCGCTGGAGCCCGCCCGCTTGATCAGCGTCATGGCGTTGATGTCGATGCAAAAACGGCACCAGTTGAGCTGGGAGACCCGCACCGTCACCAGGGAGCGCAGCACAGGATCGATGGGGGAGCGCTGGCGGTTGATCACCCCATACAGGGTGGCCACGGCGGCAAACAGGCGCGGCGAGCGGCCCCAGCATTTGCCGGGGATCAGCACCTGACCATAGTTGCGCTGTTGCAGCCAGAAGAAGGGGCGGATGAACCAGGCATATTCCCGATCCGGTTTCACCTCGACACGCATGCTTAACCTCAGTGTTTCAATTGGGGTTTATAGGCCTGACCGAGGCGCTCATTCAGCCGGAACAGGAAATCCTGAATACGCGCCTTGTTGGTACCCAGATCGCTGCGCACCTGGCGAGAGGCCGATCGCATGTCGACCCGCGTCTCCTTGGGGCCCTGAAAGACCCGCAGCGCCACATCATCCTGAAAGCCGAACCAGGCGGAGGTCACCACGGCATCGAGTCCATCCGGACCGGGGCGCACCTGCCAGCCCAGCTCCAGCATCAGCTCCTCGGCTTCGGCGAGTACCTCATCGGGAGAGGCCTGGGTATAGAGAGGACCGGGGTTACCGGTAAAAGCTTGCAGAGGAGGGGCATTGATGGGGAGATCCTGCGCCGTTCTCAGCTGCTCGGCCCATTGCAGGCGGGGCGGATGGTAGGGATCGGTGCTGACGTCATTGGTGAGCGGTGTGCGCAGCGCCTGCACCACAAACAGCAGGGGCAGCAGCAGCGGGGCTATGCCCCACAGATCGGGCCACAGGTTGGTCGCCTGACGACGGCGCCAGGGCAGGCGCAGCAACAGGATGAGGCTGATCAGGGCGGCGGCGAGGCAGAGCGCGAAGCCGACCCACCAAGGCCAGAGGTGGATACGGCTGCCGAGGGCGCCCCCGAGGGGCAGTAGCCAGGCCAGCAGAGGCCACCACAAATAACTGGGCATATAAGGGATCCACTGGTTATGATGGATGAATGCTCAGAAGGATAAACTTAATTAACTGATAACGTTAGTAAATTTATTAAAGTTCTGCGGACTAATCAGAGTCGCCAGTGCCGAATCAGTTGCGGTAGAGCACCTTGATGAGGTGGAAGCCGAACTTGGTGCGCACCGGGCCCAGCACAGTCAGCAGCTCGCCCTTGAACACGGCGTCGTCAAAGGCTTTGACCATGTCACCCTTGGAGAATTCGCCGAGATCGCCGCTGCGCTTGGCGGAGGCACAGGTGGAGAAACGCTTGGCCATCTGGCCGAAGTCGGCGCCCTTGGCGAGTTTTTCCTTGATCTCGAGACACTGTTTCTCGGTCTTGACCAGGATGTGCTGGGCACAGGCTTTTTTCATGGGGCGCTCCGCGGCGATTGGGTCGATGGGGGCGCAAGATTACCCGAATTAACGCCCTGCGTCAGCCGCCAGACGTGCCCTTGGGCGAGATTGCCACAGGATCTCCAGCCCCAGCAGGGCGTACAGGCACCAGATCGCCAGTGGGTTGAGCCATTCGCCGCTCAGCTGCAGGGTAAACAGGGCGCCTCCCAGCAGCAGCAGGGTGATCCCGGGCAGCCGCCAGTGAGTCGGCAGCGGTGCCAGCATGGCCATTCCCAGCAACAGGGCGAGGCCAAAGGGCAGGTTGAGGGCGGTGAAGGCCAGCGCCTGTTGGCCACTCATGCCGGTCAACAGCGCCAGCAAAGCGCTGCAACAGGCCAGAAAGGTGATGAATTCGAGTCGGTCGGCAATATAGTCAGCCAGCTGGTCGCTACGTGAGGGCATGGAGTCTCTCCTTCGATTGATGCCATCAGTGTGGCGCAGGGGCCTGCACAGTGGCAGCGGGATAAATCGATTGGATTGAGCGAAGCTTTCTTTTCACCAATTCAAGTTATTGATTTAAATTTATTTTCCTGTTGAATAGCAGACAGGCTGTGAGGGCGGATGCGGCGATGCTGTCAAGTTGCTCCCGGTGTCTCTGCTCACCTTCTCGGCGCCGTCCCGACAGGGCTTGTCGCGTGCAACCCTTGGCCGATCAGGGTGTGCCGCCATGGGAGCGGCAGAGACAGAGGCGTGCAGCGTCGTTTTTTTGTACCCGGTTGCGGCGAGAGTGTGCGTTTTCACCCCCTCGAGCCGGGGTTTCCCTCGCCGGCTTGGCTGGTGGCGCCATTTTGCGGGTCAGGATTGCCAGCCCAGGGTGAGGCGGGAGCCAGCGCGCTACCTGCCGCCCGGTCCGGGGGTATGCTAGGATGGGCCGCGTTTGCTAGCGAGTGAGCCTCACTATCATTCTAAATAATGCAGTCTTTTAATCATGTTATGCGGGGAAATTGACGTTTGACAGGATGCTATCCTCTCCTGCCTGCAGGGATCACATCGCCCGGACGACGTCGTCGTCCTGGGCTCGGCGCGCTGGGGCTCTGCCTCTGTCTGTTGCTATTGGCGGCGCCCGCCATGGCGGCCAAGCTGACCTATCAGATCAAGGGCCTGAAAGGGGAGCAGAAGGATAACGTCGAGGCCTATCTCAATGCGTTGCCCGTCTATCAGGAGCGTCAGTATCGTCCCGCCCGCGCCACCATCACCGAAAGCGTGCAGAAGGCGCTGCAGGTCTACGGCTATTACCAGCCCAAGGTCACCCTGAGCCGCGACAAGAAATCTCCCGCCAAGGTGGTGATCGAGATAGACAAGGGCAAGCCCGTGCTCATCTCGCGCCTCGATATTCTGCTGGAGGGAGACGCGGGCAGCGACGAGGTCTACAGCGAGCTGCTGGACAAGCTGCCGCTCAAGGAGGGGGACCCCCTCAACCATGGCAAGTACGAGTCCATCAAGGCGGATCTCGGCAGCCTGGGGCTGGCCCGCGGCTACTTTGACGCCAAGATCAGCAAGAGTCAGGTCAAGGTGTTCCCGGATCAGGGCACGGCCGAGATCTTCATCCTGTTCCGCTCCGGTCCCCGCTATCACTTCGGCGAGATCCGCTACGACGCCACCCCGGAGGCGCTGCGCCTCATCCGGCCGCTGATCAACATCAAGAGTGGCGATCCCTATCTGGCGATTCGCCTCGCCGAGATGACCCAGGATGTCTCCTCTACCAAGTTGTTCAAGCAGGTGGATATCAAGCCGCTGATAAGCCAGGCCAAGGGCAACCTTGTGCCGCTGCAGGTGACGCTCAGCAACCGGGTCGACCACGAGATCGAAGCCGGTGTGGGCTACGCCACCGATGTGGGGCCGCGCATGAGTGCCACCTGGGAGAAACCCTGGGTCAACCGCTACGGCCACAGCCTCTCCAGCACCGCCAAGATCTCGGCCCCGGAGGCCGAACTCAGCTTCGATTACCAGATCCCGGTCGGCAACCCGCTGCGGGATTACTACTCGCTGCAGGCCGGTTATCAGTACACCAACAACAACGACACCCGCTCCGACCTGACCACTATCGGGGTGCACCGCTGGAAACGGCGGCCGGATAGCTGGGACAGGGACGTCTTCATTCGGTTGGAAAACGAGCGCTATGTGCAGGGCAGCGACGAGGGTAACAGCCTGCTGCTGATCCCGGGTGTCTCCTGGTCACGGCTACGGGTGCGCGGTGGAATGGTACCCGATTGGGGCGATCGCCAGCAGTTGACGACGGAGTTTTCCAGCCCTTATTGGGGCTCTGATATCAACTTCATGCGGGTGTGGGGACGCAGCAAGTGGCTGCGCACCCTGGGGGACGATCACCGCTTCCTGATGCGGGTCGAGCAGGGCGCCATCATAGGGGATGAGTTCTCGCTGGTGCCGCCTTCCTTGCGCTTCTTCACCGGCGGCGATCAGACCATCCGTGGCTACGGTTATGAAACCGTCTCCCCCAAGGATGAAAATGGCAAGCTGACCGGCGGTCGCTACACCAGCGTGGGCAGCCTGGAATACAACTACCGCTTCAGCGACAAGTGGCTCGGTGCCCTGTTCGTGGATGGCGGTACCGCCACTGTCGACTATAGCGAGGCCTGGAAGATAGGCACCGGGGTCGGGGTGCGCTGGGTCACGCCCATCGGTCAGGTGAGACTCGATCTGGCGGTGGCCATCTCCGAGGAAGGCAAGCCGTTGCGGCTGCACTTCGCGCTGGGGCCTGAACTATGAGGCAGATAAACAAGCTGCTACGTGATGTTTCAGTGATTCTATATGCTGAAATAATCAATATTTTCGATTCAATTATGCTGGTTCGGCCGCTGCGGCTGCATTTTTCGCTGGGGTCTGCATCGTGATCTGGGTAAAACATATTTTCCTCTGGCCGCTGAGTTTGTCCTCTTCGCAAGGAGTGGCATCGTGATCTGGGTAAAACGCATTTTCCTCTGGCTGATGGGCCTCATCTTCTTGCTGCTCATCGGCGTCAGCCTGCTGGGCTTCACCCATCAGGGCAACAAGTGGCTGTGGCAACAGGCCAAGGCTGCGCTGCCTGCCCTCAAGGGGGAATTGGTGGCGGGCCAGCTCGGCTACGGCTGGACCCTGGAAGGGGTAGGTTGGCAGGACGAGCTGATCGATGTCACCGTCGAGCGGGCCGTGCTGGACTGGGATCTGGGCAAGTTGCTACAGGGCAAGCTCTGGATCAAATCCCTCGAAGTGACTCATCCGGTGGTGCGGGTGGCCGAATCCGAGCCGGTCGCCGAAGAGCCGACGGAGCCCTTCGTCTGGCATCCCTTGCCGCTGCGCATTCAATTCGACAGCCTCAAGGTCGCGGATCTGGATCTCGCCGTGCCCGGGGTGGTGGTCACCCTCAAGGCCCTCGACATAGGGGCGACTCTGAATCGCAAGGGTCTGATCGTGCGCGGCCCGGTGCTCGATGGGCTCAACATAGTGCTGGCGGATGCCCCCAAGGACGCGGCCGATCATAAAAAGCCCGCCGACAAGGGCAAGCAGCCCGCCAAGCCAGCGCAACACAAGGCGACCGGCGATCAGCAGAATAAAGACATCGCCTCGTTGACGGCCAAGTCGCCTGAAGGCACCAAGGCGGACAAGAGCAGCAAGAGCAAAGCCGCCAGCAAGCCCGAGCCTATCCTGTTGCCTGCCATCAGCCTGCCATTCCCCATTCAGCTGGAAGGGCTCAATGCCAGCAAGCTGCGTTATCAGCAAGGGGAGCTCATCGAAGGGCTCGACACCCTGCTGCTCTCCGCCACCGCCAAGGACGATCGCATCGACATCCGCGAGCTCTCCTTGCGCCACGACATGGCCGATCTGGCGCTCAGCGGCCACGTGCGCCTGGTCGATGACTATCCCCTTGCCCTGACCCTGGATGCCAAGGCTCGCAAGGGACTCAAGCAGTGGGAGCTCGACACCGAGCAGGCAAAGCTGACGCTGGATGGTTCGGTCGGCAAGCTGGCGCTGGCGCTGCAGGCCAAGGGGCCGGTGGCCGCCAATCTCAAGGGCACGCTAGGGGCGCTGGATCCGGACTTGCCGTTCGATCTGGCGCTGGACTGGAAACGCCTCGGCTGGCCGCTGCACAAGCCTGCCAAGGAAGAGCCCAGCTATCAGCTGGACAAGGGCAGCCTCAGTGCCAAGGGCAAGCTCTCCGGCTATCAGTTTGCCTTGAACACCGCTGGCAAGGGCACGGATGTGCCGCCCTTCAAGCTGGCGATCGAAGGCAAGGGGGATCTGAGCCAGTTAAGCCGCATCGAGCTGCTGCTCAATGCCCTGACCGGCGAGCTCAAGCTCGATGGCAAACTGGCCTGGAGCAAGGGAGTCCAGTGGCAGGGCACCACCGAGTTCAAGGAGATCAACCCGGCCGAGCTGGTGCCCGAGATCAAGGGCAAGCTGGCGGGCAAGATAGTCAGCCGCTTCGAGATGACAGAGGCTGGCCACTGGCAGCTGGCCCTGCCTGAGCTCAAGGTCGATGGCAAACTGAACCAGTATCCGCTGGCGCTCAAGGGGGAGCTCAGCGGCAACGACAAGATGGAATGGAAGATCCCGGCGCTGGCGCTGCAAAGCGGCCCCAACCAGCTGCAGGCCAAGGGCTCCCTCACGGCGCAAGCCTGGAAGCTGGATGCGGATCTGGATGCTCCCAAACTGGGTGGCCTCTACCCAGGCCTCAAAGGCGACATCAAGGGTCAGGTACGAGTGGGGGGCAATCAGCGGGCGCCCAGGGTGACCACCGAGCTGGCGTCGAGCCGTCTCTCTTATGCGGGCACAGTGCTGAAGGATATCGTCATCAAGGGCAATGCCCTGGTGGGCGACAAGCCGGCCGGTGAGCTGGCGCTGACGGTATCGAGCCTGGTGCAGGGCACCAATACCCTCTCCCAACTGGCCCTGAACCTCAGCGGGGATCTCAATCGTCATGATCTGACCCTGACCATGAAGGGCGATCCGCTGGCCGCCAACCTGAGCATCAATGGCAGCCTGCGCGGGGATCATTGGCGTGGTGCCCTCGCGACCCTCAAACTGAAGACGCCGCTCAAGCGCTGGGAGCTGACGGCGCCCTGGTCACTGGATGTGGATCTGCCCAAACAGCAGCTGACCATGGGGGATCTCTGCCTAGGCTCGCAAGGCTCCAGCCTCTGCGTCAAGGGCAGTCAGCTCTCCGCCGCGCAGGGCGACCTGGAATTTGCCCTGAACGAATTTGATCTCAAGCGACTACGCCCCTGGCTGCCGGACAACTTCAGCTGGCAGGCCGTGCTGTCGGCCGATGGTCGCGCCAGCTGGCGCGGCTCCCAGCCGACCCTGCATGCCAGGATCCGCACCACCGCCGGGACCTTCATCGCCGATGAACTCAAGACCGATTACCAGCGGTTGGAGCTGGGGATCGATTTCGAGCGCCAGCAGGCGGCTATCCGGCTCGATTTTGCCTCCAAGCAGATCGGCAATATCGATACGGATCTGTTGATCAAGGAGCCGGCGGGTCGTGGCCTGCTGGCGGGCCAACTCAAGTTTGACAGCTTGAAACTGACCACCTTTGCTCCGCTCATCCCCGAGGTGCGCTCCCTGCAGGGGATCATCTCGGCGGATGCCCGCTTCGATGGCACCCTGAAGGCACCCTTGCTGTATGGGGAGCTCGACCTGAAAGACGGGGAGGTGCAGACCCACTCCGACATGGTCACCCTCACCAAGCTGGTGACGCGCCTCAAGATTGATGGCAACAGAGCCGAACTCGATGGTTCCATGTTGGTGGGCAAGGGGCCCCTGACGCTGGGAGGCTGGTTGAGCTGGGCCAAGCTGCCGGTCACCGGCAGCCTCACTATCAAGGGCAAGGATCTGGAGGCCCAGTATCCGGGCATGGGTCGGGTGCGGGTGACGCCGGACATCGCCATTTCACTGGGGGAGGAGACCAAAGTCAGCGGTCAGGTGGATATTCCCTGGTCACGCATCCTGGTCAAGGCCCTGCCCGAGAGTGCGGTCGGTCTGTCCGATGATGTGACCGTGATCTATGACGATCTACCGCCGGTGCCAAAAGCGGCGCCGCTGCCGATGGAGATCCGGCTCGCGATCCGACTGGGAGACGATGTGCGGCTGGAAGCCATGGGCCTCAAGACCAAGGTGGCCGGGGCGCTCAACATAGCGCAGGATCCGTCAAAGCCGCTGTCGGGCAACGGTCAGCTGGTGCTCAACGAGGGGCGCTTCAAGGCCTATGGTCAGAACCTGATCATCAAGGATGGCCGCATTCTGTTCTCCGGCCCCATCGATCAGCCCTATCTCAACATCGAGGCCTATCGGGATCCCGATACCATAGAGGACAACGTCACCGTCGGGGTGCGGGTCACGGGACCGGCGGCCAAGCCCAAGATCAGCGTCTATTCCGAGCCGCAGATGACCCAGTCCGAGCAGCTCTCCTACCTGTTGCGGGGCAAGGGGTTGCAGACCGGTGGTGAGGATGGCGGCTTCAACGGCCTGCTGGTGGCCGGTGCGGTCAGCCAGGCCAATGGGGTGGTCTCCAGCATCGGGGAGTCCCTCGGCATGAGTGATGTGGCCCTCGATACCGCTGGCAGCGGGGATGATACCCAGGTCACCCTGTCGGCCTATCTGCTGCCCGGCTTGCAGTTCCAGTACGGGGTCGGGGTGTTCAGCCCCATCGCCGAGTTCAAGCTGCGCTACGAGGTGCTGCCAAGACTCTATCTGCAGGCGGTGAGCGGGGTGGCCCAGGCGGTGGATATCTTCTATCGCTTCACCCTGTAAGGGAAATGGATGCAACAACGGGAGGCCTTGGCCTCCCGTTTTTCATGGTGCTAACCGACAGGGCGGGATTTCGGACGAAATGGTGAGGCCCGGAAATGCAAAAAACCGGCACATGGCCGGGTCTGCGGAATAATGGTGGAGGGAGAAGGATTCGAACCTTCGAAGGCAGAGCCGTCAGATTTACAGTCTGATCCCTTTGGCCGCTCGGGAACCCCTCCACGGGGCATAGCTGTCATATTGTGTGCACTCAAATGGTGGAGGGAGAAGGATTCGAACCTTCGAAGGCAGAGCCGTCAGATTTACAGTCTGATCCCTTTGGCCGCTCGGGAACCCCTCCGCGAGTGCGAGGCGAATACTAACAGATCCGCTGTGGTTGTGAAGCCCTTGGTCGGGATTTTTAATGCTTAAAGGATCCACTTTGTGGCCGATAAGCAATGAAACCCTCATTTCTGAGATTTATCCATGTTGCCCAGCACCATCCGTGACCGGCTGCTCGTCGATGAAGCCCAGCTGGGCCAGCGCCTCAACCAGGATCTGTGCCAGGGCGACAGGGCCGATTTCAGATTGCATCTGGCCCTGCTGACTGACGCCGTCGAAGAGCAACCCTGGTTTGGCGCCTCGCCTGCCGCTGAGCCGCAAGCCAAGGTATGGCGTGCCCATTTTGGCTTGCCACCTCAAGCATCCTTGCAAGGGGAGCTGGATGAATCAGGCAATTGCGCGATCAATGAACGCTTGCAGCAAGGGGGCAGCATGGTGGATGTGCGGCTCTGGCTGGCGCTGCGCTCGCCGCCTCTGGTGAGCAAGACGCCCGCGCTGGATCCTGCGGTCTATGACAATCTGTCGGCGCTGGGACGCGAACGCTGGCAGGGCAAGCTGGCGGCTCAGCCGAGGGAAGAGCTGCCCTTGCTCATGTTGCCGCTGCTGGATGAGTTGAAACTGGGGGTCGATGCCCGCTTGCGCTGGTTGAGTTGATGCGGAGAGTCGAGATAGTGAGTTGAGGCAGAGGGCATGACAGACCCAATGCAAAAAGGCGGGATAGCCCGCCTTTTTGCTCAATGGATGGGATGACGGCCTGACTTAGGCGTCAGCTTCGTCAGGCTCAGGTTGAGGAATTTCCTTGCCTGCGGCGGCGGCACGGCGAGCGATGGGCTTCTCGATGTGGCGAGTGAGCTGACGCTCCAGCTTCTGGCCCAGATCGGTGATGGCGGCGTACAGATCCTCGTGCTCTGCCTGTGCAAACAGTTTGCCGTTGGGGATACCGGCCGTGGCTTCGATGTTATACATCAAACGCTCTTTGGAGATGATCACATGGGGTGTGATCAGCGGCACCTGAAGACGCTCGAGCTTTTCAAAACGGGATTCAATGCGCTCGCGGATGGCTGGGGTGATGTCGATGATTTTACTGGTGATTTCGATTTTCATATTGGCCCCCTTTGGGTCGTCTTACTTGTGTCTTCACCTTCAGATTACCCATGTCAGCGAATTGAAATGTGATCTGGGTCACGAAATTATGCCTTGGCTATTTAGCGATTTATAAATTGTGAGCTTTTCCCGTTTCATGCCAAAAACCACTTGAGCTCGACGAAACAGGCAGGCAGTATGAAGAAACTAGGCTCGTCTCTGTCCCCTCTTGGCAGCGCCTTGTGTCGACCCGATGTCTGGTTTTTGCCGCTAAGTCTCGTCTTTTTACCCATCCTTATTTCATCGCGTTGCAGGTTGACTGCCATGTGCAAGCGGGTATGTGCGCAAGTAAATATTCCCTCCCTCGAATCTGAGGGATGGCTTACGTAGTTGTAGTGAGTGTTGGAGTCGTAAATGAAACAGCAAGCCACTCAAATGATGTGGTTTTATGATCGGCAGCATGAACAATGGAGCCTGTCTGATCATGTCTCTTGCCAACCCTGGCAGGGGGAGGGGGCTCACCCTTGGGCCGCGCGGCTGGCGCAAGAGGATGAACCCGGCTTCGCCGATTTTCTCTCCAGACTCTACCATTCACGCCAGCCAGGCCAGTTCATCGGTCATCTCAGCGATGAAGCGGGTACCGTGCATCATATGCTCTGGTGCGGCCAGTATGTGCCCGCCCAGCAGCTGTGCTGTGGGTGGCTGGCGCCGCTGGATGTGACGCAAAACGTGGTGAGCAATCAAGCTGCCACCATCGTCCAGCAACCACCGCTGTTGCAAGACCCCTTGCTGGCCCAGCTGGCGCAAGCGCTCTCTGCCAAGACGGGGCTCGATTTCTGCAACACTCTGGTCAACGAGTTGGCCCACATTTTAGGGGCCAATGCGGTCTGGCTGACCGAGCGTGTCGGCCGCGATCGGCTCAGGGTATTGGCGAGTCATGGCATCGATCTCAAAGAGTATGCCCTCGCCGACATGCCCTGCCAGCAGCTCTACCGGCAGGGGGCCGCCAACGCTGCCTTCATCAGCGAACCCATGACCGATTGTGCCTGCCTGCAACCGGGACAGCACTATTACGCCCAGCCGCTGTTTGATCGCACTGGCCAGATCCTGGGCCATCTGGCTCTGCTGTTCCCGAGCCAGACCCAGACCGCCAATCTGGGCTCGGTGCTGACCATCTTCTCGGTGCGCATGGTGGCCGAGCTGGAGCGGTTGCAAAGCGATGCCCAACTGCGGCTCTCTGCCGTGGCGTTCGAGACCCACGAAGGGATCATCATCACCGATCCCGATTTCAAGATCCTGCGGGTCAACTATGCCTTCAGCCAGATCACCGGCTTCGACAGCCAGGGCGTGATAGGCCGGCACCTTGGCAACGATCTCTGGTTTGCATTGGGAGGCCTTGGCTATGAGCTCAATGCCCTCGACCGCTGGCAGGGGGAGACTCTGCGACTGCATGCCGATGGTTACTCCTATCCCCAGTGGGAGATAGTCACCCCGGTGCAGGATGACAAGGGGGGCATCAGCCACTACGTCATCTTCTTTGAAGACATCTCGGAGCGTAAGGCGGCGGAGCGCCGCATTCAGGATCTGGCCTATTACGATGAGCTGACCGGCCTGCCCAATCGCCGGCAGTTGCATGAAACCCTGGCCCAGGCCTTCATCGAGGCAACCCGCGAGCACCTGATTGGTGCCCTGCTGTTTATCGATCTCGATCACTTCAAGACCATCAACGACTCCCTCGGCCACGCCACCGGCGACTGGTTGCTCAAGGAAGTGGCCTGTCGCCTCAAGCGGCTGGTCAGGCAGGGAGACTGTCTGGCTCGGCTCGGCGGCGACGAGTTCGTGCTGCTGTTGCCATCGTTGTCGACTAGTCCACCCCAGGCGGAGATGCAGGCGGATCTTATCGCCGAGCGGCTCATCGGCGAGATTGCCGCCCCCTATACCCATGGTGGCCAAGTGCTGCACATCGGTGCCAGCGTCGGTATCACCCTGTTCCCCGGCCGGGAGCAGGAGGCGGGAGATTTGCTCAAGCAGGCGGACACCGCCATGTATCAGGCCAAGTCGGCCGGTCGCAAGACCCGGCGTTTCTTCGATGCTTCCATGCAGTTGCAGGCCGACCGTCGCCTGCTCATTCACAACGAACTGCGCAGTGCCCTCAACAATCAGGAGCTGACGCTCCATTATCAGCCCCAGCACATGGTGGAAGGGGGAGACATCATCGGGGTCGAGGCGCTGATCCGCTGGCAACCGCCGGGCCGTGCGCTGGTCTCGCCCGCCGAGTTCATCCCCATCGCCGAGGAGACGGATCTCATCGTTGACATCGGTAACTGGGTATTGCATGAGGCTTGCACCCAATATGTCTCCTGGGAGGAGAACGGCATCCACGTGCCCCAGCTGTCGGTCAATGTCAGCGCCAAGCAGTTCCACGCCCACGACTTCGTCGACTGTATTCACGACGTGCTGGCCGCCACCGGCATGGATCCCGCCTGCCTGAACCTGGAGATCACCGAATCCGTGGTGCTGGGCCATGCGGAGGACACCATCAGCAAGATGACCGAGCTCAAGGCGCTTGGCATCAGCTTTGCCATCGATGATTTTGGCGCAGGTTACTCCTCCCTGAGCTATCTCAAGCGGTTGCCGGCGGATGAGCTCAAGATCGACCGATCCTTCATCCAGGACATCCCCAAGGATGGCGACAACATGGCCATCGTCGAGGCGGTGATCGCCATGGCCCGTCACATGGGCTTCAACGTGACGGCGGAAGGGGTCGAATCCCGCCAGCAGCTGGAATTCCTGCAGGCCCAGGGCTGTCATTTCTTCCAGGGCTACCTCGCCTCCAAGCCGTTGCCGGTACCCTATCTGGAGCGTTATGTCAGCCGGCTGGCTCGCCCGGATCGCGCCGCGCCAGCCGATAAAAATAGTGTGGCGTAGCCCCCAAGGTTAACGGGTAGAATGAGTGTCATGTCACCATCGCCAGCGGGCGGTGGTTGTGCCTCTCAGGGAGAATGCTATTCGTGAAAGTCGTCTGGGGAATCATCTTGTCGGCTCTGTGTGTGCCAGGACTCGTGGCACGGGCCGAGGCGCAAACCATGGAGCAATCCCTCTATCGGCAGGCCTATGATGCGGTGCGGGCCGACGATCAGGCCCGTTTCCAGCAAATTCGTGCGCGGCTGACCCACTATCCACTGCTGCCCTATCTGGATTACTACCAGCTGGCCTTCCGGCCGGGGGCGGCGGACTACGATGATGTGACCCGCTTCATCCGCCAGCACGGGGATACCCCCCAGTCCAATCGCCTTGAGCGCGCTTACCTCACCTACCTTGCCCAGAGTGAGCAGTGGTCCCAGTTCCTGCGCTTCTATCCGGCCAAGCCGAGTTCCACCGACCTGCTCTGTCAGCACTATCAGGCGCGCTACTACACCGGGCAGCGCACGGAGGCGCTGAATGAAGCGGGCAAGCTCTGGTTGAGCGGTCAGTCCAGGCCCGATGCCTGCGATCCCCTGTTCCAGCTCTGGCAACAGGCGGGCCTGCGCACTCAGGATAAGATCTGGCAACGGATGAACCTGGCGTTTGAGGCGCAAAACCCCGATCTTATCCGCCATCTCGGCGCCCAGCTGAGCGGCAACCTGAAACCCTACGGGGATCAGATGATTGCCCTCTATGAGCAGCCCGCCAAGGCGATGAATCCGGCCTATTTCACGACGGCGCCTCAGTCCAAACACCTGCTGGCGCTAGGCCTTGCCCGTTATGCCAATCAAGATCCCGAGGCGGCGCTGCGCCAGCTGGGGGAGATGAAGCGCCGCTTTGGCCTGAGCCAGGCTGAGGTGGCCCCCATCGAGCGGGCGGCCGCCCGTCGCCTGCTGCTCGACCGATCCCTGGTCCAGCGTAGCTGGCTGGATGCGGCCCTGGCGCGCAGCAAGGATGCCGAGCTGCTGGAGCTGCGGGCTCGGCTCGCTATCTGGGAGCAGGATTGGCGTGGCCTGTCCGGCTGGGTCAAGAAGATGCCCATCGCGCTGCAGAAAGAAGATCGCTGGCGTTACTGGTTGGCACGCTCTCTGGAGGTGCAGGGTCAGCAGAAACTGGCGCGGGATCTCTATCTCGAAACCGCCAACCTGCGCGGCTTCTATGGCTTCATGGCGGCCCAGCGCACCGGCGTGCCTTATCGCATCAAGAACCAGAGTGTGGCGAAGAAGGTACCGGACTGGCGCACGGCGAGCAGCCGCTGGCCCTTCCTGCTGCGGGTGCGCGAGTTGCTGGCGATGAACGAGATCACCGCGGCGCGCGCCGAGTGGATCCACAACATGGATCGCAATCCGGTCGCCCAGCGTCTCGAGTTTGGCCACATCGCCCTCAATCAGGGCTGGCATGAGCTGGCTATTTTGTCCAGCATCCGGGCCGAGGCCTGGGATGCGCTCGATTTGCGCTTCCCGCTGCCGCTCAAGCGTGCCTTCTCCCAGATGGCACAAGAGCGCACCATGAACACCAGCCTGCTCTACGCCATCTCCCGCCAGGAGAGCGCCCTCTATCCGCTGGCGCAGTCACCGGTCGGGGCGCGGGGTCTGATGCAGCTGATGCCGGCCACCGCCAAGGAGACCGCCGCCAAGCTGGGGGTGCCTTATCGCAACGAGCAGCAGTTGTTTGATCCGGCCATGAACATCCGGCTCGGCAGCGCTTACCTCAAGCGCCTGCTGGATGTTTACGATGGCAACCGGATCCTGGCGGCGGCGGCCTATAATGCGGGGCCTGGCCGGGTCAAACGCTGGCGCGATCAGAGCACCAACAAGCCGATGGATGTCTGGGTTGAGAGTATTCCCTATCGGGAGACCCGCAACTATGTCCAGAACGTGATCTCCTTTGACCTCATCTATCAGCACAAGCTGCAACAGCCGCTGCGTTTCATGTCGGAACGCGAGCTGAATCACGCCTACTGAGAGCGGAGGCAATCGCTGCGGCGGTTGCCTCCCTTTCTTGCCTCAAAATGGTTATTATCCCTTAAGGTTTTGTTACAAAAGGAAACCTGCCAGGTGATCGGGCGCTGCGTCTTGGTCTGGCAGGTTCGATATAATGCCCCGATCATCACAGACAGGCTTCCATAACAAAGGAATTGAGAGTGGCAACGATCAAAGACGTATCTCAGATGGCCAATGTGTCCATCTCGACGGTGTCGCGAGTCATCAACAACACGGCGCAGGTTGCTCCAGAGAAACGAGAGGCTGTGCTGGCAGCCATGAAGGCGCTGAGCTTTCGTCCCAACAGTTTCGCCCAGGCCCTGGTCAGCAAGCGTTCCAATTGCATTGGCGTGCTGGTGGGAGATCTCTGTGGTGGTCCCTTCTTCGCCCAGATGATGCGTGGCATCGAGAGCATGGTCGACAAGGCGAACAAGTTCACTATCGTCGTCTCCGGCAACCATGACGCGACCCGTGAGCGGCACGCCATCCAGGCGCTGCTGCAACGCCAGTGCGACGCCCTGATCCTGCACAGCAAGGCACTGCCTGACGAGGAGCTGAGCGAGCTGGCGGCGGGGACGACCCCCATCGTCTTCATCAACCGCCAGGTGCCGGGTTGCGAGGATCGCTGTGTCTGGCTGGACAATCAGGCAGGCATCACCACCGCCTGCCAGCATCTGCTGGACACCGGGCACCGCAAGATTGCCTTTGTGACCTCGGATGACGAGGAGTTCGTCGATGGCCAGCAGCGGATGGCCGGTTACGGCTTCGCCCTGCAACGGGCGGGCATCGCGCTGGATCCGGCCCTCATCGGGCGTGCCTTCGCCGACGAGAAGGGCGGCTACGTGGCCATGAGCGCATTGCTGGAGCGGGGCGTTGAGTTCAGCGCCGTGCTGGGCTTCAACGATGCCATGGTGGCGGGGGCCATCTCCTGCTTGCTGGAGCGCGGCTACAAGATACCGCAGCAGGTGTCGGTGGTGGGTTTTGATGACATTCCCTACGCCCGTTACATCTATCCCAAGCTCACCACGGTACGTTACCCCATCGAGGAGATGGGCGAGCGGGCCGCCGAGCTGGCCTTGCGGCTGCTGGATCACAAGCCGGTCGACGGCCTGGCACTCAAGTTCGAAGCCGAGCTGGTACGCCGGGAATCCGTGGCCTGAGCCATAAATTGGCCCTGAATGGGCCAATTTTTGCGGTCATCACTGAAAGCGCTTTCAGAAATCCTTTTCAACTGTGATCCGCTTCAAAGCTTTTTGCCGGCGCTGCCACTAGCATAGGCCCCACGAATTAGGAGCGTGCGCTCCCGATTTTCCCGCTGTGGGAGGTAACTGGTTAATCCAGCTATTTCCTTCGTTACTTTCGACGGTCATCATGGATGGCCGTTTTTTTTTGTCAGGATTTTACCAATGCAAGAAGCGAACATGAGTCAGACGGGGATCTTGGGGGCTGGTTGGTTGGGATTGCCACTGGCGAAGGCATTGCAGGACGCGGGTAAACGGGTGCTGGTGACCGTCAGCTCGGCCGAGAAGGCAGAGCGCCTGCGCGGGGAGGGGATCGCCGCCTTGCCGCTGTTGATGGCGCCTCAGATGGCGGCGCCGTTACCGTTCACCTGCGATGAGATGGTGATTTGCGTGCCGCCGAGCAAGACGGAGGATTACCCCGCGGCGGTAGCACGACTCTGCCTGCTGGCCAAGGCGGCGGGCACAAAGAAGGTGCTGTTTATCAGCGCGACCTCGGTGTGGGCTCCAGGGCAGAGTGAGGAGGAGATGCCCAGCCCGGCCCATGCACGAGGAGCGCGGATGCTGGCCGCCGAGCAGGCGGTGCAAGCGGCCGGCTTTGAGTGCGCCATGGTGCTGCGTCCCGCCGGCCTCTATGGTCCGGCGCGCCACCCTGGCCAGTTCCTGGCGGGCAAGACGCTGGACGGGGGCGATCAGGCGGTGAACCTGGTGCATCTGGATGACGTGGTAGCGGCCTGTTTGCTGATGCTGGACAAGGGGCAGGATGGGGATGCCTACAACCTGAGTGCCCCGGTGCACCCGCGCCGGGAGCAGCTCTATCCGTTTGCATCACGCCTGCTTGGCCTGACGCCGCCGATCTTCACCGAGCCACGGGGTGACTTCCTGCCCATCGAGGGGCAGCGCATCTGCCAGCGGCTCGGCTTCGTCTATCGCTGGCCGGATCCGGCCCACTGGTTTGCCGAACCGGCAGCACAATAAAGAGGAAACAGGATGGGGCTCAATATTATCTGCTGCGCCCTATCCCCGTGCCTGGCGGGCAATTGCAATTTGCCAAGGTGGGGATCGACCCCTATCATGCGCCATCCATAGTTGGAGTGCGGTCATGATGACCCATAGCCGGTTTGCCTCAGGGTGAGCCTCGTGCTGTGCTCATGCCGCCATTCATTCCTGTCATAGAGAGTCGTAATGATGGTCGATACCAAGCGTCACCCCGACGGGGAACTGTTGCTGAGAACCCTGGCAATGCCAGCCGATACCAACCCCAATGGCGATATTTTCGGGGGATGGATCATGTCCCAGGTGGATATAGGTGGGGGCATCATGGCCAAGGAGCTGGCAAAAGGACGTATTTGTACCGTATCCGTCGAAGGCATGACCTTTCACAGTCCGGTCAAGGTGGGGGACGTGGTCTGTTGCTACGGCCGCTGCCTGAAGGTGGGTCGCAGCTCCATGCGGCTCAAACTGGAGGTCTGGGTCAAGCCGGTACTGCGGGAGAATGAAGCTCAACGTTACTGCGTGACCGAGGGTGTCTTCACCTATGTCGCCATCGACGATCAGGGTAAATCCCGTCCCGTACCGGTCTGACTCGGCTCAGATAAGCCGGGCGCTGATGATGGATATTTCCTGCTCAAACCCGGTTTTTTGCCGTATCATGCGCTCCAGCATCTCTTCCGAGCCCACGCACTGCTGGGTGTCGAACAGGCAGAGATCGCACTGGGGATCCCGCCTGATCTGATAGACGGTGGAGAGCTCCACTTGATGACAATTTCCTTGTTGATCGTAAAATGTCACGCGGTACTGGTGCTGTCTCGCCATTGCGGGATCCCTCATGGATGAGTCGGGCCGGACACGAATAATGAGACTAGTCGGCGTCCATGACATTTGTGATGGTCATGGCGCCTTGCAGAGGCAGGTGGTTGTTAGCCAATGAAAAATAGTTATCGTATCTTGGGTACCTCCCTGCTGACGCTGGGGCTGGTTGGTTGTTTCGAGGTGCCGGATCAGGATCATCTGGTCACGGCGGCAGGCATAGTGCCTGGTGTAAACTGTCAGAAACCTCCGCTGGTAGCATTGGCTTCCACTGCATTGCCTCGTGAATTTGGCATAACCGTCTGGAATCTCTATAAGGGTCAGCGTAAAAACTGGCGGGAGGGACTGGACGAGTACGCCAAATCCCAGGATCTGGTGTTGCTGCAAGAGTCGGTGACCCGCCCCGAGATGCTGGATTGGCTCAAGACCGGTGACTTCCAGTGGCAACAGCTGCAAGCCTTTACTCAGGGCGGCTTCTCCTTTGGCGTGATGACGGTGGCCAAGACGCCGCAGGCGTTCGTCTGCGGTGTGCGCTCCCCTGAGCCGCTGCTGCGCATCCCCAAGTCCGGGCTGGTGAGCCTGTATCCCCTGCAGGGGGATCCGGACGGTGTGCTGGTGGTCAACCTGCACGCGGTCAACTTTGAATTGGGCATGGCGACCTTCCGCGAGCAGATCAACGATCTGACCGCGCTTATTCATCGCCATCAGGGCCCTGTCATCCTGGCCGGGGATTTCAACACCTGGAGCGACAAGCGCGAATACTGGCTGAACAAGCTGGTGGGGGAGCTCGGCCTGCAGGAAGCGATCCCGGTGCCTGACCTGCGCCGCACTGCCTTCGGTCGCCCGCTCGATCACCTCTACTATCGCAATCTGGATCTGGTCGAGGTGAGCTCACCGGCCACCGATGCCTCGGATCACAACCCCATCATGGCGCGTTTCGCGGCCCAGGCCATCACCCCCTGAGGCGTGTGGCTTGAGCAATAGCTAAAAAAATACCCCGCACCAGGCGGGGTATTTTTATATGGGTCATGTCGTATCAGCTGTTGTTCTTCACGAACAGGGTCAGCTCCTGGCCCGGCTTGAGATAATCACTCTTGCCAAGCTGGTTCCAGCGCATCACGTCGTTGATGGCGACCTGGAAGCGGGCGGCGATGGAGGAGAGAGAATCCCCACGGCGCACCTGATAGACCATGGACTTGTTGCTGTCCTTGCCCTGCTTGGGCCAGACCACCAGTTTCATGCCCGGTTTGAGCGGCGACTTGGCGTTCAGCCCGTTCCACTTGGCCAGATCGGCATGGGTGACCCCGTGTGCCTGGCTGATGCTCCAGAGATTGTCACCGGAACGCACCTGGTAATGGGTCTTGCTGTTACTGCTGCTACCACTGCGGCTGGCCAGCTGTTGCGGCTTGCTCTGGGCTGCCTGACTCGCACTGCCCCCGTGGGGGATAGTCAGAGTCTGACCACGGCGCAGGGTGTTGCCGCGCAGGTTGTTGGCCAGCTTGAGCTGCTGCACGCTCACCCCATGGTTCTGGGCGATGCGGGAGAGGGTATCGCCGCTGCTGACCTGATAGGAGCGAACGCCACGAGTGCGCTCACGCTTGGGCAGGTCGGCCAGGGCCAGCTCCAGGGTATCTGCATACTCGACAGGTACCAGCAGCTGATAGGGGCCCTGTGGCGAGGTCATGCCGCGCTTGAGGGCCGGATTGACCTCTTTGAGCTGGGAGGCTGATACCCCGGCCAATTGCGCTGCCACGTTCAGATCGATCTGACCACCGGTGTTGATGGTGCGCAGCTGCGGCTTGTTGGCCAGCACTGGCAGGGTGACATTGTATTTGTCCGCGTTGCGGATCATGTCAGCCATGGCCAGGATCTTGGGCACGTACATCCGGGTTTCCCGGGGCAAATCCAGCGACCAGTAGTCGGTCGGTCGACCGGCCTTCTGATTGCGGATAATGGCGTTACGTACTCGCCCTTCACCGGCATTGTAGGCAGCCAGTGTCTGCAGCCAGTCACCGTCAAAGAAACGGTTCAGGTACTCCAGATAGTCCAGCGCGGCATTGGTGGACGCCAATACATCGCGACGGCCGTCATACCAGCTGTCGTGGCGCAGACCGAAGTTCTTGCCGGTCGCAGGTACGAACTGCCAAAGACCGACCGCATTGCTGCTGGAACGGGCGTTGGGATCGAACATGCTCTCGATCATGGGGATGGTAATAAGCTCCATTGGCAGCTCACGCCGTTCTATTTCCTCTACCATCAAATACAGGTAAGGCTCAGCCCGGCTGGCAATGGTCGCCATATGCTTATCATTTCGAAGTAACCAATCACGCTGCTGGCGGACACGAGCATTGTCATGTGAGTCAAGCTGCATATCATCGCTGATGCGCACCCATAGGTTGTCCGTGTCATCCAGTTCTTCAATCTGTTCATCACCGAACAGGAAGCGCGCTGAATGTTTCTTATACGTTTTCTTGCTGACTTGGGGCGATTTGATCGGCTCGATTGCCGTTACCGCCCGGTCATCCTGATGGCTCAGGTTCTGGCACCCGCTGAGAAACAGCGCCGCCAATAAGGCCGTTCGTAGCTTCATCTAGCTCAGGTCATCTTTAGGAAAAACAGCCCGCATCATAAGGGGCAATGGCCCCTTGATCAAGGTTTGTTCAAAAAACGTCCTTCCAGCCCCGTAGCACGGCGAATGTATCCTCTGGATTTTCCAAGCATTTAAGAGCGTATTTCTCAGCAGAAAATCTCACGGAATTCTGTTCGCAGCGCAGAAATACGTTGAAATGGCGCTCATCCCCGAGGCGGGAAGGAAGACTCGGAAGGCCCTGTTGACGCAGTTTGCTGATCATCCCGATCCGCTGCTGGATCGCCAGGTTGTCCGGCTCGACCGCGTGGGCGAAACGCAGGTTGGAGAGGGTGTATTCATGGGCACAATAAAGGAGGGTGTCGTCGGGCAGGGCCGCGAGCCGCTGCAAGGAGTCGTGCATCTGGGCGGGGGTGCCTTCGAACAGACGACCGCAGCCGGCGGAGAAGAGGGTATCACCACAAAACAGCATGCCATTGCCGTGGTAGGCGATGTGGCCAAGGGTATGACCGGGCACATGAATGACATCCAGCCCCAGGCCATGCCAGTTGATCCTGTCCCCGTCCTCGAGCCACTGGCCGTGGTGGGCCGGCATGGGATCGTGCCTCGGGCCGTAGAGGCTGGCATGGGGGAAGTGGCCGAGCAACTCGCCGACCCCGCCGACATGATCATGATGATGATGGGTCAGCAGGATGGCATCGAGTTCGAGCCCCAGGGTCTTGAGCCGCTCCAGCACCGGGGCCGCCTCGCCGGGATCGACAACCAGGCAGTGATTGTCGTGGCGGATCAACCAGATGTAGTTGTCGTTAAAGGCGGGAACTGTGATGACGGTATACATGGCTCGACTTCTCTTTGTGTTCTCTTTAGGGAAGGGATCTTATATAACAAGATGGCGTTTGAACCCCGGGTTGGTCCTATTATGCAGCTGGCACGTACCGAACAACAGATCGAGATCCCGACCAGCTGGTCGGCGCTGCCCATGGGGGACTGGGTGGCTGCCGAGCTGCAGGAGCGGCTCGACAACTGGTGTCCGCACCTGTTTGGCTATCATCTGCTGAAAATTGGCGCCCTGAGCGCCGAGCTCTCCTGCGGTGGCTCCTCCATTCGCCATCAGATAGGCATTGCCCCCGGTGGAAGACTGCTGGATCTCAAGGGCGATCCCCTTGCCTTGCCGGTGCGCACCGGCAGCGTAGATGCCTGCCTGCTGGCCCACTGCCTCGATTTTTCGCCGGATCCCCATCAGGTGCTGCGCGAAGCCGAGCGAGTGCTGACCGAGGATGGCTGGCTCATCGTCAGTGGTTACAACCCCACCAGCCTGGTGGGGTTGGGTCACTATCTGCCATTCATGCGCCATCAATTGCCCTGGTCGGCGCGGATGTTTACCCCGGCGCGGGTGACCGATTGGCTGCAACTGCTGGGGTGCGAGGTGATGTTTGACGAGCGCTTCGGCTTTTCGTTCATGGGCAAACAGAGCCGGATCGGCTGGTGGCGGGAGAGCCTGGGGCGGGACTATTGCCGACCCCTGGCATCTGTCTATGTGATCGCCGCCCGCAAGCGGCGCTTTCCCATCACGCCGGTGCGTCGGCGCTGGCGTCTGCCCGAGTCGATGGCCGCCCCGGGCATGGCGCGTCAGGGCTGGTAGCCGGTGTCTTCGGCGAGTTGCTTGCCGCTGGCGGCATCGCGTGCCAGTTCATCGCAGCGTTCGTTCTCCGGGTGACCGGAGTGGCCCTTGACCCAGAGCCATTCAATCTGATGGCGCACCACTTCCGCATCCAGCGCCTTCCAGAGATCGACGTTCTTGACTGGCTGACGGCTGGCGGTCATCCAGCCTTTCTTCTTCCAGCCGATGATCCATTGGGTGATCCCCTGGCGCACATACTGGCTGTCGGTGGTGAGGCGCACCTGGCAGGGTTCGTTGAGGGTACGCAGCCCCATGATGGCGGCCATCAGCTCCATCCGGTTATTGGTGGTCAGTCGAAAGCCGCCGGCGATCTCCTTGCGGTGGCTGCCATAGACCATGACTGCGCCGTAGCCGCCCGGGCCCGGATTACCGAGGCAGGAGCCATCTGTGTATAAATCAATCTGTTTCAGCATGAGCAATCAATCTGTTTTAACATGAGCCTTGGGGTAAACTAGCGAGCAAAGCCGAAGTTTGACATAGATTGGATCATGAACACACCTCAACTGAATCGCCAGATCGTTCTCTTCTATAAACTCCACTAGAGTGTAAACTTACTTTTTTGTTTCTTAAGTGATTGAAAATAAAGTTATTTATTGTTTTTGCTTGCCTGTTTACTTCGTGTTTTTACAAAAAAAAGTAAACTAACGCGTGTTTTGAGCTCAAAGTGTTTACACTTTGATGGAGCCACCACTATGGCAGATGTACCGTGCCATGTTTGGTGACTCCATACGCATTTCTATGAGTATTGCGGACACTGCTGCTTGGGTTGCTTCTAGAAGGTTCTCCGGTGGCCTGTAACGAATTGCTTCACATCCCACCAGAAACCCTAGTCCCTCCTAATCCCTTTATCACTGCCTCAACAGCACCAAGCTTGCCTCGCAACCCATGAAAATCCTTATAGGAGCGATGGAGGGCATTCTCAATGGTCATGTCCAGAGCAGGGAAGTCTGCTTGCAGCTTATTGTATTCAGCAATTGCTGCCTGGCACTCCTGAATTTCGATACGGTAGGATCGCGCCTTCGCTTCTAACTCACCTAAGAGAGCATCATTCGATTCCTCATTGTGCTCCTGGGCCACCTGAACCTTCTGAACCTCTGGGCCACTCGGTTCTTCTTGAAAGATCACATCATGAAAGATGGGGGTTTTTACAAAGCTTGGATGCAATCGCACATCATCAACATTTCTCCGTTCTAGAAGACCCATATTGACCAGCTTGATCAGACGACGATAGATGAGGCCATAACGTCTCTTATGAGCCTGATCATGCTCTGTGTCACCAAAGACTGCATACACGCACTCCGTCGTAGTGAAATCATCCATCTGCAATCGAATGAGCGCCGTGTAGAGTGGTATCGGCAACCAAACAACTTGGGCATCCATAACTTATCCTTTATCTCTTACGATAACTTGAAGTGGGTATTTACATTCGATTGCGGATTATAGTCCGTGGCATTGAGCCAGACAACTAGAGATAGTGCTCGCCTTTAGAGAGGCGATACATGCAAGATCTAGCAATTAAATTTGGCAATGCCTTACGCGAAAGGCGGCTTCAAACGGGGCTGTCTCAAGATAGACTCGCGTTAATGGCTGATATTGACAGAAGCTATGTTGGCCGTATTGAGCGTGGTGAAGTGAACGTCACACTAGAGATAGCATATTGCCTTGCTAGAGCTTTAGGTTGTGACATACGAGACTTATTACCCTAAGTCAATTTTCTAGATGGCATTAAAAGTTAAGGAGTGCGTTTAGTAGGAATTTAAACTTTTAATGCCTCGTAAATAATGGTGACTCACAGCAGCAATAAGTGCTGGCAACTGTCATTTAACCAATAGTAGAAATCGAATCCCGCACTCGCTTTACTATTAAGGCATCTTGGGATACCCGGTGGTTTAAGCTAGAGAGTTTAATAAATACTGGATTATCTAATAATTTTGAGCCTTTGCTGTAAGTAGATAATACTTTAAGCATCCATCCACCAAGCGCTACATAGCCTCCACCCGCCATATTAGTAGCTTCCATAACGGCCCCCGCAGCAGCTGGTAAGCCTGTTCCTATAAAGTCTAATGATGCTATTCTAGAACGATTTTTTTCTATTTGTTTGAGTTCTTTTCTTAGTAGATACATTTTCTCCATTCGTTGCTCATCATTGATATTGGCAAACTCACTTATTACTTTTGGTAAGGTTCTAATTAGGCTGCTAGCTAGTACATCATCTAACTCCAATATGCTCATATCGTTGTTGATCGTTAGCACTTCACTCAATAGCATAGTCAACTCTGACTCTCGTATATTCTGTGCGTTTTCGACTACGCCATTATATAATCCGCCAATAACTCGGCAGGCATCTACCTCTGAATAGCCATTAGAGTCGAACGGGAAATGATGAGCGCATAATCCCTGGGAAAATTCGTAACTAGAGCTTGCTGATGTTAATTCGATAGCCAGATCTCGTCCCCTATCCTTATACTCGCTTATAGCAAAACCCGACAAACCTAAGCGATACGTAGAAGCAGCGCCCTCTTTATTTACGATATACTCACCAATCTGCCACTGCTCGGATAGCATGTTCGCCAACCGCTGTAGCCCAGGATTTCCAGAACGAGCACACTGGTGCACAAAGTCATATTGCTCGTCGTTTGAGAATGTAGTTCCGACAATACCAGATTTATTTTGTATCCCTTGGATGGTTATTGCTGCTAAACGCCGTGAGAAAATAATTGCACTAGGGTTAACCGATATGATCTCCAATAGAAGTTCTTGAGAATATCTTGCAATGTTTTGTGGTGCAACAAACAATAATCGTCCACGAGAAATTAATTCTCGCAACTCAAAAGATCGGAGTTTAAACATTTGATAAAAATGGTCGGAGTCTTCATTTAAAGGCAATGCAATAATAACTTGTTCATAGAGAGTCAGGTACACTCTCAGATTTTGTCGAGAAAATACTGAGGCATCAACAAAGCAACGAGTCTTGTTTGTTTTTTCAAAGCTTGGCAGTAAGAAATGATCTCGTTGTTGAAAATGTTTACCACTAAACACCGACTGACGATTTTGAAGCCAAAAGTCTTCATCTTCTTCATAACGATCCAACAATAGTCTTGAAAACTGCTTTTGTATAAAACCACTAGCTGGGAGTTGCAAATTGTTAAATTGATTTGGTTTAAACACTACTTTGCCTGGATAATCACTGATACTAGGGTCATATTCAAAGATATAATCATATCCTTGATATCCCTGAGACTCACAAATCAATTGTATCTCTTCTTTATCACCTTCTGTAAGTTCAGTTTTAAATGTAATTCTAAATTCATTAGTATGATATTTAAAATCAAAATGGAAAGGATGATATTTTTGAGGGATGTTCAGGTTCAACTGATTAATCACCTCATTCATATTCATTGGTTGACCATGAAGGTTACTTTTTTCAAAGACATTTCGCAGGGCTATAGGTTCAAAGCCCTCCGGTATCTCATCAACGATAATTGCAGGTGGGACACCTGCTGTACGAAAATGATTATATTGCTCTTCTAGTTTTGCTAATAGTGCCTGATCATCTTTTACTTCCAGGATTACTGTAATCAGACGTTCACCATTAGTAAATAATCCCTTGTGTGAATACTGATGAGTATCAAGCCTAAATCGCTCATAGTCATGTCGGATCGCATCCATCAAAGGAAGATTATAAGGGTATTTATTATTCATTATTTACTCCTATGTTGGAGATTATGGTGTTAGAGCTGTGTTCTTTCTAACCAGTATCTGCTCTGTGAACAAGTAAAAAAGCACACTTCAAGATCTGGCTCAATAACTGCCATCCTTTTGCACAACATATCACAAATCATCTACTCAACTGTGATAAAGCCATGATTTATATAGATAATGTACTGTTCATCAGATGATGGAGTGACTCTTTCCAAGCATCATGACACCTTAAATGAGGCGAATAGCAGCCTTAATCGCCTCAAAAAACCGGCTAAAATGAGGCGAATAGCAATCTTAATCGCCTCATAAAACCGACAAAATGAGGATAATGACCTGGCGTAATTCGGCCCTGTGGCACAGGGTTTCGTCTTGCTGGCCGGGCTATTCACTCATGCTGTTGAGCCACTTCGGGCTGGCTGTAAAGTTTATCTAGGTGTAAAGGCCGTGGCTAAGTACACTTGGTTGCTCCGCGACATCAGTCACTAGGCAATGGTGCTCCGTTAACGGCTTGAACTCTTGCCACTTGAACATCTCACTCTCTTGAGTGACCTAAGCTTGAGGCTTCTGGAGTGTTCTGGAATGTAGGCTCGATTCACTTGGTCGATATGATCTAAGAGCTAACAATGCTCCATGTCTCATTTCCAGCCTACTGATGCTTAATCACATCAGATCATCTCGATACCCGATTGAAAATCATTGTGAAGTTGATATTATCTTTCTTATCAATGGCTAGCTGGCATTAATATGAGCGCTTACCTTCAACCACAACTAAAAAATTCTCAAGAAATAAAAAAAATTTTAAAGGATGTGAAAGTAACGCATGTGCTACGTGATGGACGCGAAGTTAAAACATTATTAGTCTACCTGCCGATCAAGCATGGCGTTAGTTGCCATGATGAGTTTTTTGAAAAAATCAAAAATGGCATTCTGTATAATTTTGTTTTTTCTTGTCGAGAAATTGAGAAGAAACTTGGCGTTGATGATACAAAAAGCGCACAGCGATTATTTGACCGTGCTATTAGAAAAATAAGTCAGCAAACAGCAAAAGGGGAACTGGGAGAGTTGATACTGTTTACTCTTCTGGATGTCTACTTTGAAGCGCCAAAAATATTGAGCAAGATATCCTTAAAAACAAATCCAAACATGCCAGTTTTCGGTGCCGATGCAGTGCATGGGAAGTATATAAATGGTGAATTTAGATTATATTTAGGTGAATCAAAACTTTATAAAAGCTTCAAAAGCGCAGCATCAGAGGCTGCTAAATCAATAAAGACAGCCAAAGATAAGTACAGTGATGAATTTGATTTACTGGAAAGTCACATGGACTTTCCAAATATAGATGATGAACTAGAAGAAAAGCTTCTAAGTCTACTAGATCCATTTTCAGACAATGATGTTTCAGACCTAATTCACTCCCCCTGTTTCATTGGATTTGCAGAGCCAGAAATCATTGGTCAGTCAGATACAGAAGACGATTTTGTTAGAATGTATAGTGAGCTAGCTCTTGCCTATATTGGTGATTTTTATCAAAAGGTTGAGCATCATGGCACTAAAATAGAAGAAGTCGCATTGATAATGCTTCCATATTCTTGTGTCGATGCATTGGTCAATGACTTTAAAGCATATCTTGGGATAAAAAAATGAGTGACTTTGCCACTAAACTTGCATCAAAAATAAAAAATAGCGATGGGTATATAAAAACAAGCAATAACTTATTCGGATCATATGTTTTATGGTTAACAGGAAATACTGACAATATAGAAAGAGATGAAGTAAAAAAACTAATAACATCAGCTCAAATTTTCTACAAATCTAATGATGAGGGAATAAGAAATGAGGGTGCGATTATACTCTCTATGTTGTTAGATATTTGTGCTGAGTTGCACCCAGATTTGGTTCCCATCGCCCGAAGTATTTTCACTCACTCGGGAGACTTTCCGAATATAAAGCTATTGAATAAAAGACACCCTGGAGTAGATTTTACATATAATTTCTATTCAGAGGCTCAGATAGATTTTAGAGAGAGTCTTAATACTGTTGAAGACCTTGATTTTATTTTAACAGACTATCAGCGCTCTTTATGGGCTAATCTATCATCAGATGAAGATATTATCACTGTTGCACCAACATCAGCAGGCAAAACCCATATTATTCTAAGTTATCTATTAAAGAGAGTATCTGAGTCTGAGGGTGCATTTGCAGCTATCGTTGTTCCCACTAGGGCATTGATTTCAGAAGTTGCAAGTAAGCTATATAAATTAGCACAAGAAAACAATGTAGAGAATGAAATTGAGATCTGCTCAGTGCCTAAAGAGGGGGAGTTTGGGGATAAAACCTTCTTTGTGATGACTCAGGAAAGGCTATATGAATTATTGCAACGTGGTGATATTTATTTTAACTATTTGTTTATAGATGAAGCTCACAATATATCAGATAAGAGTCGTGGTGTATTACTTCACCTCACAATTGAAAAGTTACTTGAAGATAGCTTCCCACAAATAATAATTAGTATGCCAGCGGAGAACTATCAAAATGCATTCTCTACTATATTTGGTGACATTGAATTCAAAAAGGAAATTACGCAACACTCCCCTGTATCAAAAATAATAATGTCTGTTACCCCCCAGAATAGATCTTTGGTTATATCTCGCCACAACTCCGAAAATATAAAGACAATACCCAAAGGATTCAAAAACAAAAGCCTGGCTGATATTGTATATAAGTTAGGGCATGGGCAAAGCAATATTATATATAGAAATAAAACAGATCATTGTGAAAATATTGCGGATGATATTGCAAAGCTCATTTTGGAAAATACTAATAATGAGTTGCTAAATGAGGCCGCTGATTATGTTGAAAAGTTTGTCCATAGTGATTTCTCGTTAGCAAGAAATCTTAGGAAAGGTGTTGCATTCCACTATGGTCCATTGCCTGGCTCTATTCGCATAATGGTTGAGAACCTGGCTAAAGATGATCATATAAAATTTATCGCATGTACGAGTACGCTTGCGGAAGGCGTTAATTTACCAGCTAAAAATCTTTTCCTAAAAAATCCAATCCAACAAATAATGCATCGGCCATCAGAGCGTGTTGAAGATGTTAAAATCAACAATATTACTGGCCGAGCAGGAAGAATGCTGCAACACTTCTCTGGCAATGTGTTTCTTATTGAACCTGATGAATGGACATTTGATGACTATTTTGATGATGACCAAAGTAAAGAAGAAAAAATACCAACATACTTTAAAACATTAAATGAAGAGCTAGGTAATATTATTCAGGCACTACAAGGCGAGTATTCTCATACTGATAATAACCAGTACAGATACTACACGATATCAAATAAGCTCATTAAAGAGTATGCCAGTGATGACTTGGAGAAAACATTCAACGCCAGTGAGCTTTTGCTAAGCAAACAAGAGCTGCAATTTCTAGAGCAGGAGATAAAGGCCGCGCATGATAAATTACGCGTAGCTCCATTTACCTTAGAAGCGAGCCCCACAGTTGGATATATTCAACAAAACAAATTATTCAATCATCTCAATTCATTACAGTCCTTCGATGGCTGGTTATTACCACACCCTAAATCTCCAGAACTATATGATGCATTGTTTAGAATAAGCAGCAAATTGCAAGAGTTTGGTATATATATACCTAGTGATGAATATTCACTTGATTACATATGCTTGATAACTCGAAAATGGATTAAAGGGAAGGGGCTAAAAGAAATAATTACAAATCAGATTAGTTGGAGCAAGGACAATGGAGAACTGTCTCCAAATATAAATGGCGCAGTTAGAAGTGTCATAAAGGTCATTAACAATGACATTACCTTCCGTCTATCGAATGCGCTTCGCTGCTATCAAGTATTGCTTTCGACAATATTGGCAAATAAAGGAATAGAGTTATCAAACGTTAAGCTTCACACATTTATAGAAGTCGGTGCATGCGATGACAGAATGATAAACCTAATCAACTTTGGGTTGTCTAGAGAGGCTGCAATCGAAATACATGATGCTTTACCAAAGCAGATAGAAATACACTCAACAAATAATCTAATGGAGCTATATCGTTCAGAAAAATTATCTGCTATTCATCCAATAACCAAGAAAGAGTTACTTAAGTTATTAGCCTCTGAATAGTCTCAGGTACTCTAGCATGGCAGCATCTAACACTTTCATTGATGATTCTTCATCAATGAATTTTTGCCGTGTCTGTATTTCGGTTCGATAATGATAGAATGCATTTCCAAAATCCAAACTTATTGAGGCACCTTTGCTATTGATACCTTTAACCTTCAAAACAGTACATCCATCATGTTCCGATAGATAGCTAACGATCTCAAGTAAATTATCTTTTGAGAAAGCCGACCCTGATGACTCATCAATTACAAGATCTAATGCTAGCTGCATATTGTTTTCAATGTATGGAGCGGAACTCAAATCTTTAATAAGCTTTGGTGCATCATCAGCCACATCTGACAGTGATGATGAGTTTATTTTAAAATGAAGGCTACTATATTCTGGCAGCTCTTTAAGAACAGAAAACTCTTTTTCTTTGGGAATGAAATTCAGTTTTATACTATTCTTACGATCATCATTGAATTGCTCTAACAGCGCTTTACCGACACCTTTTAAACTACCATTCGGGCCTGATGTAAAACCAAGTAAAATTTTTTCATTTGGCACAACAAAGAAAAAATATGGGTCACCAATAATCCCTTGATTTGAGGATGTGCCAGCTATTTTCCCATCCCTGCTTGCTCTAACTTGCCAAGTATTTCTCTCTCTAACCACAGTAATGAAGTATCCCTCAGCCCCCCATGAGCTTGGAGGAACAGATGTTTTTATGAGATATTTCTTATCTCGAACATTGAATATTCTCGTACAAAGAGCATTGTCTACATTCGCTACTATATTCGAAACAAAATTGCTAAAAAAAGTGTCGTTGGCTTCAATGGAAAAGAAAAGAACACTAACAGCCTTCTTCATTTTACTCATATGCTTCAACCTCAGACATAGACAATTAATTCAATAAGATACATTACCCAAATTCAGAGGGCTGTATAAATGCACAGTGCATGATAGCACGGGTATAGATGATTGTAAAATATAGGCCAGCTAGATTTACACTTGTAATGTCAACTTGAATTACTTAGTTTGTAATATTGAGTCTGCATGGCGCATTTTTATGAAAAAAACATATCCATAAATCACTCTGCCATTACCACGTAATACACTTATACAAAAAACAACATTATTAAAAAGCCCATGTATTATATACATGGGCTCAGTCAACATTAGATAAGAAACTCTTCTAAAGCTCTGCCGCTGGCCACAGCTTCTGCTATCGCTTTAGGCATTCTGCCTTGGCCAGTCCAACTCTTCTCCTGACCATTCTCGGTGTATCTATATTTTGCAGGACGAGGCGCTCGCTTGGATTTTTCAACACCTTCGCTCTTAACAGTGACGGAGGAGCCAACCAGCTCACTCGGGTCAATCCCTGCATCTCGCAACATCTCAGTGAACTGAGCCAGCTTCTGCTGACGTTCCGCAGACTCTTGTCTGATTTTGGTTTCTTGTTGCTCTCGCTCAAAAAACACTTCTTCAAATTTTTCTTTAACTTCTACAAGCTGCTCAAATGACAACTCACGCAACGCTGCACGAAGACTACGAATATTGAGCAGGGTTTTCAAAAAATCATTCATTTATGGCCTCATGTATCACACTATTATATAAGATGGATTATCACCCAATATCGCCAATAGCTCCATTAATTTTTACATCAAATGATATTAAACAAAATAATTGAGTGGCTTCACATGTAAGTTCACTCTCATTCAGGTAGCCTTCTTATTGCAAGGAAGACATCTGATGTAACAAACTATACAGCCAAGAGTCATCCTCAAATGAGGCATTGTTGATACCAAATTTTGTCGTGATACTACTACCACTCTCGTCATAGACGGGGATCGATGACCTGTTTTGTCAGTTCAATACCTTTAACGAATATGAACAGCTCCTTATCTGATTTGAAGAGGATAACCTTATCGATCAGGGAGAAAATGTTAACCCTGTGACTTCTTGGCATCGTCACGAATGATACCCTTCACATCAATGACTGTTGCCCCAACGGGGACGCTGAACGAGCTTGATAGCTCACCATTTTGAGTCCTGATAATCTCAGTATCCCCTTTGTACCAGCACCATTCATAGCCAGTTTTTGTGTCAGCAGCCTCTAAGATCCCGCAGCGATAGTCAAAATTGATGGCCATACGAAATGTTTCTCAACCTAATGCCAAATTGTGGAATTCAGTTTTCATCTATTACTGATCAGTCCAGATCTTGAGTTAAGCGCGTCAGTTCTCTAAGCGGGTTTTCAACACCAATTTTATCCGTAAGCACGATGATCTGCTTTCCAATATCAAAAGCAGGGGCAGCAACAGCCCGCCCAGTAAGCTCCAGCGATTGAATCACAGAGTTTGCCTTTTTTAACGTTTTAAAAGCCTTTGCAGTTTCAGGACTCAGACCCCACCACATACCCGTCATATCCGGGCTTGATGCGTACTTAACCAAGAACTCATCCTTATATGGATCATGAAGAAGCCAACCCAGCATTTTTGCGTGAGCTGGTAGCCCCCACGTTTGTTTCAATTCATGTACGGATGGCTCTTTGGTCATGACCTAACCTTCTTATTCAGGACAGGGTGTGAGATGAAAACATAGTCAATACACCATAAATTGGGCCTCATAAAGGCCTCAGATGAAATTTTGTCCAGAGGTTCACGAAAAGTGTTACCACTCTTCTGTTCACCCCTCTCTAGGCAGTTGCTCTCTTAGCTTGGTCATATACAGCTCCAAGTTTAATTCCAAGGGCAATTTGTGTTGCGTGTCTAGCTTGGTGGCTATTGGATGATCTTCGAAATGCCGAGATAGCCTTCTGGCTGAGTCCAAACAGCTCTCCCACATCCGCTTGGGACAAGCTTAGGCCGCTTGCGAGGATGCAGCAACCAGCCAGAATCACCAAAACACCTATTAAATCATGCTGTTATATATGATAAGCCGACGCCTGTTACACATATCACATCATCTAGATGTGTCCGTTGTTTGGCTAAGAGCAATTTTATGGTGATCGCGGAGCAGGGAACTCTTAGGATGGTTTGTTAGGGTCACGCCTTACTGACGGGGAACACTTATCGATGCCTCACGCCGTTCATCACCCTCGCACTCGGGTAACCGCTGTCAGCTCTGTCATTACCTCTCTGGGCATCCCTCACGGCCCGCTGGAGGCACACCAGTGGATTGTGGCTGGTGTCGAACCTAGCATCATCCCGAAGCTTGCTGGGTTGATTGGGGAGAGTGCTCGGGCGGTTTGTGCCTTGATTGGCATTAGCCAAAGCAGGCTCGCTCGCAAGATCGCAGCTAGTTCACCTCTATCCATTGAGCAGGGTGCCAGAGTTTACGGTGTTGTACTGGCTCTTGATGCAGCTCTCTCACTGCATGAGGGAGATATAGTGAAATCCACGTCGTGGTTAAACAGACCAGCCAGGGGACTGGGAGGGGAGAAACCTGTCAATGTATTGAGTACAGCGATGGGAGTTCAGGCTGTTATTGATCTCGCAGGACAAATCGAACATGGGGTGTATTAAACGAGCCTTCCTCCTCAGTTTGGTTAAAGACCACACTCTGTCGAACAAAAAATTATTCAACATTCCGCTGCGTTGCCGCGAATAGATCCACTCTCTTCTTTGCCCATAACCCCCCTCTTTTTTAGCTGTAAATCATCATACCTCATTGAATACCAGAGCAAATTTTAGAATATTGCTATAACTACCAACTTGAGAGTTCTCAATCACTGAATACCAGCGAGTCAAGAACACCTTGCCCGCTGTGAACGCCTCCTTCTGTCGATCCAGCTGATTTGCTGCGAATGAGATATCCAGCATAACAGTGCTCAATACTGGCAGGATTGCCATCTCCCTGAACGGTGAACATACCCAGTTCGCTGATCAAATCAGTCACCTGATGCAGTTCCCCTTTGCGCACAATCAATGCAGGCATAGATCTGGGAATGGGGTGTAAGCGGCGCATCAACGACCAGGCCTGATATTGTTGGGGAGCAAGCGTTGCCAGTTTTGCCAAGATGTCTGCCCCAAACAGGCAATGCCCGCCACCTTCTCCCTGATTTTTAAGCACCCAGCTATCGGAGGGAGCCGCTTTTACAAAGTCAGCGCTATCTGAGGTAACAGGATGCATCTCTCCCAGAAGATTTCCCGCTCTTGCGGCCTCTTGCGGGGTCAAACCAAATGCGACCAGTCCATCTTCTCCCAGACGAGATAGCAGCATTTGCACTTGCTTACTCGTTGCCAACTGCTGGGCAACCGTTGCATTGACTGCGACTCGATGTTGCTCAATCAACACACGAGTCGCCATCAGCGACTGGCAACATCTCAGCTCTTTGAGGTCGGCTGCTTCATAATCGGAATACTGATATCCGGCACGAAGGTAGACGGTATCGAGTGGCCCGACACCATTGAGGATCAATCTGTTGTTGGCGCCCGTGCTCAATTGATTGTGAAGCTCGCGAAACGTTCTGCGCAGTGTCTCTATCCCTTTCTGCTGGAGAGCAAACTCAAGCAGGTGCTGATCAAACACATTGTTTTCATGCTCTTGCACAATCATCAAAAACCTTGCTGGGCCAAGGTCACCAAACTCCTGCTTAATCTTGAAAGTAGCTTTGGCAATGCCTGCCGATAGCCCCTCAATGGCCTGATTATCGACAAGCTCCCCCACTGCCTGATGCGATAACTCGGCATATGCAGAGGGACATTGCTGTTGTAGATAACGGTGCAGTTCATGTATTCGCTGGCCGAATGGCCCCATACCAGCAGCGATGCCATTGAATTCAACAAGCTTGTGACCATCGCCCTTATCGTCCATAAAGTCGCTGCGCATAATGAGCAATGGCAGCCGGGGAGCCTGGCTGGGTGATGAGTGTATTTGTTGATGCATGCGAAGCAGGGCTGAAAAGAAGGGATCTCCAGCCGTGATGGGATTAATCGCATCGAACAGGAAACCGTGATCCTCAGATACTGAATAGATCAGTTTGCTGAGGATCTGGGCCACACTTTTTAACTGCTGATACCCCCCTCGGCTTATCGGTGTTGGCGTCAGGGTAAATGGGGTATGCACAGCAGAATGCACCGACTCCTTGGAGGCTACGCCGTGTGTTAACGCCCACTCGACTGCATCATCTTTGGTTTTTTGGATGCCAAGAGAACTCATCATATGCTCCTGATTGCTGGATCACTTAATACGATGCCCCTCTGCATCAACTACCCGCTCCCCATCTTCCTTGGTGAAGGCTCCTTGCTGGGGGTCTGGCAAGATATCCAGCACGACTTCTGACGGGCGGCACAGTTTGGTGCCAAGCGGGGTAACCACAATCGGACGGTTGATCAAGAGAGGATGAGACAGCATGGCATCGACCAACGCCTCATCACTGAACCGATCCTCTGCGAGGCCCAGTGCCTCATAAGGGGGGACATTCTTGCGCAGCAGGTCGCGCACCGGCATCCCCATCGCTTGAATAAGGGACTCCAGCGTCTCGCGGCTCGGCGGGGTCTCCAGGTAGTGGATGACTGTCGGCTCAACGCCGGAGTTGCGGATAAGCTCCAGGGTGTTGCGAGAGGTGCCACACGCCGGGTTGTGATAAATGGTGATCTTGGCGTCATTCATGATTAGGCCTCCGCTGTCACATAATTGCGCTTCATACGCAGGGCTACATTGACCAGGGCGATCAACACCGGTACTTCAACCAGCGGGCCGATGACCCCGGCGAAGGCCTGATCCGAGTTCAGCCCGAATACGGCGATGGAGACCGCAATGGCCAGCTCGAAGTTGTTGCCGGTGGCGGTAAAGGCGATGGAGGCATTCTTGTCATAGGGGATGCCGAGTTTCTTGCCGACCAGGAAGCTGGTGAAGAACATCAACACGAAATAGACGACCAGTGGCGCAGCGACCCGCAGCACATCCATCGGCAGCTCGACGATCATCTCCCCCTTGAGGCTGAACATCAGCACGATAGTGGCCAACAAGGCGATCAGCGTGATGGGCGAAATAGCCGGGATAAAGCGCTCGGTATACCATTTCTCTCCCTTCGCCTTGACCAGATATTTACGGCTCAAGAAGCCCGCAAGGAAGGGGATCCCCAGATAGATCAGCACGCTCTCGGCGATATCCAGCATGGTGATATCCACCGCAAACCCCTGCAAGCCGAACAGCGGGGGCAGTACGGTGATGAACAACCAGGCCATAAAGCTGTAGGTTAAGATCTGAAAACCGCTGTTGAGCGCCACCAGGCCAGCACCATACTCTTTGTTACCACCCCCCAGGTCGTTCCACACCAGCACCATGGCGATGCAACGCGCCAGACCAATCAGGATCAGGCCTACCATGTAGTCCGGGTAGTCATGTAAAAACACCAAGGCGATCACGAACATCAGGATGGGGCCGACGAACCAGTTCATCACCAATGAGAGTGTGATGGCCTGACGGTCGCGAGTCATCGCGCCCATGGTGCCGTAGTTCACCTTGGCGAGCGGCGGATACATCATCAGGATCAGGCCAATGGCCAGCGGAATATTGGTGGTGCCGACAGACATTGCCTCGTTCCACTGAGCCACCTGAGGGAACAGATATCCAATCCCGACCCCAATCGCCATGGCGACAAAGATCCAAAGGGTGAGGTTACGGTCGAGAAAGCTCATTTTTTTGCTGACGGGCAGATCGCAGCAGGCATTGGTACTCATTCTGAGGCTCCATGAGAGTTGGATGAAACGGAAGGCTGATGGCGTGGCAAGCCGATGGAGATGAATGCCGCCAACAGAATAAAGAGAGTGGAGATCCAGAGGCATGCCTCCAGACCGTAGAGCTGGAACACCAGCCCAGACAGCAGGGTGCCGAGCAAGCGCCCCAGGGCATTGGCCATGTAGTAGAAGCCCACATCCAGCGATACCCCATCAGCACCGGCATAGCTGACGATCAGATAGCTGTGCAGAGAAGAGTTGATGGCAAACAGGGCACCGAACAACATCAGACCGCCAACCAGGCTGATGGCCGGATGCACCCCATAGTGGAGCGCCAGCGCAATCAGGGCAGGGATCAAGGCCAGCGACAGCGCCCAGCGCATCGCCGCCTTACCATCGGGCACACGCCCCTGGCGCTTACCGGTAAATCGGGGAGCCTGGGTCTGCACCACCCCGTAAGCGATGATCCAGAGCGCGAGGAAGCCCCCCACATACCAGTGATCCCAGCCAAAGCTGGATGCGAGGTACACCGGTAGCGCCACCACGAACCACACATCGCGGGCACCGAACAGGAACAGGCGGGCTGCCGACAGGTAATTGATGGCGCGACTCTTGGAGAAGATTTCACTGAACTTGGGTTTATTCTTGGCCTTGCCCAAGTCACGTTTCAGCGTCAGCATGCTCACGCACCACACCAGCGCCAGTGCGAGGGCCATGACCAGCACAGTCCCCTGAAACCCGAGCAAGGTCAACAAGGCACCACCGAGGAAAAACCCCATCCCCTTCAAGGCATTTTTCGAACCAGTCAGCAGTGCCACCCACTGGTAGAGCTGACCCTGAGCCTCCCCCGGCACCAGCAACTTGATGGAGCTTTTAGCACTCATCTTGTTGAGATCTTTGGCAATCCCGGAGAGCGCCTGCGCCGCCATCACCCAAGGCACCGTCAGCCAGACTGACGGCACCAGCAGCATGCCCAGCGCCAGCACCTGGAGGGCCAGCCCTATGTTCATGGTGCGGTTAAGCCCAAGACGAGCACCGAGCCAGCCCCCCACCAGATTGGTCACCACCCCGAAGAACTCGTAGAAGAGAAACAGGGAGGCAATGGCCAGCGGGCTGTAGCCCAGCCCGTGGAAGTAGAGCACCACCAACATGCGCAGAGCGCCATCGGTCAGGGTAAAGGCCCAGTAGTTACCGGTTACCAGCAGATACTGGCGGGTCTCGGGGGAGAGTCGGGTCAGTGCCATGGCCGGGTTATCCTTGCACCTTGTCCATCTGACCAACCATGCGCATCAGTTCGGCAGTGCGGTTGGCATAGCCCCACTCGTTGTCATACCAGGCATAGATCTTCACCTGGGTGCCGTTGATCACCATGGTGGAGAGCGCATCGATGGTGCAAGAGCGCGGATCCGTCTTGTAATCCACCGATACCAGCGGGCGCTCTTCATACCCCATGATCCCCTTGAGCTCACTCTCGGCAGCGGCCTTGAGCAACCCATTGACCTCGGCTTCGGTAGTGGGACGGCTCACCTCGAACACACAGTCGGTGAGGGAGGCGTTGGCCAGCGGCACTCGCACGGCATGGCCATTCAGCTTGCCCTTGAGCTCGGGGAAGATATGAGTGATGGCGGTGGCAGAGCCGGTAGTGGTGGGGATGAGGCTCAAGCCACAAGCACGGGCACGGCGCAGATCTGCATGGGGGGCGTCCAGAATGGTCTGAGTGTTGGTGATGTCGTGAATGGTGGTCATGGAGCCATGCTTGATACCCAACTGCTCGTGGATCACCTTCACCACAGGTGCCAGGCAGTTGGTGGTGCAGGAGGCAGCCGTCACGATAGGATGCTGCGCTTTGTCGTAGAGGTGGTGGTTAACCCCCATCACTACGTTCAGGACACCCTCTTCCTTGACCGGAGCCGTGACCACGACGCGCTTTACCCCTTGTGCCAGGTAGGCGCTCAGCAGGGCTTTGGTCTTCATCTTGCCAGAGGCCTCGATTACCACATCACAATCCGACCAGTCAGTCTGACCGATCTCGTTGTTGCGGGTGCAGGGGATGCGATGGTTGCCAATCACCATCTCGTCACCTTCGGCGCGGGCCTCGTGATGCCAGCGGCCATGGACTGAATCGAAGGTGATGAGGTGTGCTAGGGAAGCTGCATCCCCAGCCGGGTCATTGATGCGCACAAACTCTACATCCGCCCAATCGAAGGCGGCGCGAAATGAGAGGCGGCCCATGCGGCCAAAGCCGTTGATACCAACTTTGATAGTCATGCTGCTTTCCTTAACCGGCGAATGAGTAGTGGGTGTTGAGGTAATTGACGTGAGGGGTCAGGGTCAACGCCTTGGGACGCAGCCCTTGCACCAGAGTCTTGACCTTGGCGGGAGCGTAGCCTGCCTCCAACAGCAAGATAGCCGCCATCAGTCCGGTACGGCCCGAGCCGCCTCGGCAATGAATGGCCAGGGTCTGGCCAGAGGCCAGTCGCGCCAGCAAGTCTGCCTTGTGACTCGTAAACGCTGCTGTGAATGGCGCCTCGGGCGCGCAATCATCCTCTACCGGTAGCTGGAACCAGGCCAGCCCCAATGCAGCACACTCGGCGGGCAAGGCATCAGCCTTGAATTCGCTAAGCTCGGCATCAGGCATCATGGTGACCACCGCATCAGCCCCAGCCTCTTGCAGGGTCTTAAGGGAGGCTTGCAGGGAAGCCTCCTTGGTGCCAGGGCAGGGAGTGAAGATAAGGCGGGCGCCATTATCCAGATTCAGGATGTCAAACGGGTGCATGATAAACAGCGTCTCCATGTCTCAATGAGAACGTCAGGTGGATTGGGATTGGTTGGTGTGACATAAATCTTGCAGAGCCTCCACGCCCACTGGCTCGGTCGCCAGCAAGGGCACTACGGCATAGCGCTGAGCATGCTCCCCCTTCACAGCATCGATGTGGGGTTGCTGGCGATATGCTCGCTGGGCAAGTAGGGGGGAAGTGACGCTGGCTGGGGCCAGCATGTGATTGACCACCCAGGCCCAGGGCTCGATGCCGGCACGGCGCAAGTCAGCTTGCAGATTGGCCGCCTCTTGCACCGGAGTTGGCTCGGGCAGAGTCACGATCATCACCTTGGTCTGTTTCGGGTCTTGCAGTTGCATCATGGGGGTGGTGAAGTGCATCCCTTTCCCGCCCATCTGGCGGGCAATTTCTCTGTGATAGGCGCCGGTCGCATCAAGCAGCAACAGGGTATGGCCAGTCGGCGCTGTATCCATCACCACGAAGCGCTTACCCGCCTCACGAATGATCCGTGAGAAGGCCTGAAACACTGCAATCTCTTCGGTGCAGGGGGAACGCAAATCTTCCTCCAACAAGGCTCGGCCCTGTTCATCCAGGCTCGCCCCCTTGGTAGCCAGCACCTGAGCACGGTAACGCTCAGTCTCTGCGTGAGGGTCAATGCGGCTGACTTCCAGGCTGGGCAGGGCACCTGCCAACGTCTCACCCAGATGGGCTGCGGGATCTGAGGTGGTCAGGTGAACAGGCAGTCCCCGATTGGCGAGCTCCACCGCGACCGCTGCCGCCAGGGTGGTTTTGCCCACTCCCCCCTTACCCATCAACATGATGAGCCCATGGCCATCGGTGGCCAGTTCATCGACCAATTGCTTCAAATCAGGGTGTTGCTCAGTGGTTGTGCTCTCGACCTCATAGGCCCCATTGACCGGTTCTGCGCTGAGTAACTGACGTAGGCTGTCTACACCTACCAGGTTGGTGGCCAAGAGCGGAACTCTGTCTTGTGGAAGACTTGCCAGCATCGCTGGCATATTAGCCATAGCCTGCTGCTCTCGTTGCCATACGGCTGCGGCCAAGGGGTCATCAACCTGCTCGCTTTCTGGGAAGATGCCATTGATGACCAGCTGCTGATTGGCAAGGCCAATGGCCGCCAGTTCATCATGAGTACGTGCCACTTCCCGCAGGGTCGAGGTTTGGGCACGGGCGACCAAGAGCAATCGTGTTTTCTCGGCATCCGACAAGGCAGCGACAGCCTCTGCGTATTGGCTGCGCTGTTTTTCCAGCCCCGCCAACGGCCCCAGACAAGAAGCGTCACCCTTGCCTTGTTCCAAGAACTCGCTCCATGCCCCTGGCAATTGCAATAAACGAATGGTGTGGCCCGTGGGTGCGGTGTCGAACACGATATGATCGTATTGACCCACTAAGTCACGGTCGGTCAGCAGGGCAGTGAATTCGTCAAAAGCGGCTATCTCTGTGGTACAGGCACCGGATAGCTGCTCTTCAATGCTGCGCACGATGCTCTCGGGCAATTTGCCACGTACTGGGCCAACAATCCGTTCACGGTACGCTTGCGCGGCAGCTTGCGGGTCAATCTCCAGCGCAGACAATCCCTCAACCTGCGGGATCTTGGTGACTTGGTTGCCTATCTTGGTATCGAACACCTGACCCACGTTTGAGGCTGGATCCGTGCTCACCAGCAGTACCTTTTTTCCACTGTCACACAGGGCAACCGCACTTGCGCAAGCCAGCGAGGTTTTACCCACGCCCCCCTTACCGGTGTAAAAGAGAAACGGTGGCGGATTGGTCAGAAACTGGAACATGAGAGACTCCTATCTGGAAGAACAAGGCAATGAACCGAACAGAGATCTTGCTAACTACGTGAGCTCGCTTAGCAGCAACCACTGCTGCCGGAACAGCATTCACTCTTGACGATCCCTTTGATGGCGCCCGCTTTGCTTGGCTCTGTATTGGCTTCTGCGCCATCCGTTTCAGGGGCTTTCGGTAACGCCAGACCGGCATAGCGCATCAGCTCAGTGCGGCTAGGATAACGACCGGTGAGTACCACCTGGCCATCGACCAAGGTCACAGGCAGCCCTTCTTCACCGGAGAGCTCTAGGAAAGAAGCCACCGCTGGGGTTTCAGCAAATACCAGGGGTTGTTGCGCCAGGTTGAAGCGATATAGAGATCCCCCCTGCTGCTTGAGCCATTCTGCATCGCCAGCGAAGATCACCAGGTTTTGGTCAATATCTGTGCCACATACGCCGCTGGAGCAGCACAGGGCAGGGTCAAATACTTGTATCAATCTCATGATCACTTCCTCACTTAATCTCAGTGGCAATCGCATCCAGAGCTGCTTTTAGCCCTCGCGATCTATCGAAAATCGGGATACACCTCAAGCAGGAGGGCTTCGATCCGCTTTCCCGTGCATGAACGCAGGATGTTCATGATGAACACCCTTCTTTGTTACAGGAGGTAAGAGGGGGAAGCACGTCGGGGGCACAATTGGCAGTGCCGCGCATATCTAAACACTGCTCGGGATGACCGCTACAACACTCCTCAGTGAGGTAACCGATCAGCTCAAGCATCAGTGGGATATTGCCGCGATAGCGTAAAAATCGGCCTTCTTGCTCCACCGAGACGAGGCCCGCGTGAAGCATGGCTTTCAGGTGAAATGACAGGGTATTCGGAGCGATATCGAGCTCACTGGCCAACTGACCAGCAACCATCCCTTCCAGCCCAGCTTTGACCAGCAGGCGCCATACATCGAGGCGGATACCGGACGACAGAGACTCGAAGACTTTAGTAGCAGTATCTTTATTCATTTGAACCTCTATCACTCATTTCATGATTACAACTATACAAGAACAGTTGAAATGATCAAGGCAGCTTGCCACTGCTTTGAATCTATTCAGGTTGAGCTGCCGTTTACGCAGCACTCTTCACGGAAAAATGCGATGACCTCTTCCAGCACCTCGAATTGAGACACGCACATGAGCGTGCGACTCTCTCGGTTCTGCTTGACGAGCCCTACCGATACCAGAGCCGAGATATGGTGGCTGAGGGTTGATGCAGGGATAGATAGTTGCTTTTGCAGCTCTCCAACAGGCAAGCCCTGCGTCCCAGCCTTGATGAGATGCTTGAAAATGAACAGGCGAGTTGGATGACCAAGCTCCTTCAACGCTTTAGCGACTTCTTCCAACGGCATGACCCAATCCCTCCACACGATGCATATTTCGATAATACCAGAAATATCTTGATCACCACATCATTTCCATTATTCTGGAAATGTGGTTTTTACGTGGAGAATATGAAGATGAATGACTGGTTAACCATGCTGACGGATGCATCTCAGATGTTTTTGTTCCTGGCCTTTGAGCTCTCTGTGCTGTTCCTGGTGATCAGTGCCGGGGTCAGCTTGATCCGCCAGAAGATACCCGACGCCAAGATCCAAGCCATGCTGGGGGCACGAAAAGGCAGAGGCTACTTGATCTCTGCGGTACTGGGCGCATTGACCCCATTTTGCAGTTGCTCAACCATCCCTATGCTGCGTGGACTCTTGTCTGCCAAAGCCGGTTTTGGGCCAACACTGACTTTCCTGTTTGTCTCACCGTTGCTCAATCCGATTATTGTCGGCCTGATGTGGGCTACCTTCGGATGGAAAGTGACGGTGCTGTATGCCGTGATCGCAGCTGGCGTCTCCGTACTGGCGAGCATGCTGCTGGACATGCTGGGGTTCGAGCGTCATGTCATTGACCCTAAAGATGCCCCAAAAAGCAGCTGTGGCACCAGTTGCGGCACTACTGCGAGTGAACCGGCCAGTGCGAATGCAACCGCTTGCTGTGCAAGCAGCACCATCAAGTCAGTCAAACCGATAAGTGCTGCGGCATCCTGCTGTGCCCCACAACCAGAGGCGACGCCAGCGCTCTCTTGCTGCGCAGATGGCACCGCGACCCTGACCCAGGCGCCAGTGATCCCCACTGCCTTTGCCAAAGCTCGTGCTGATGCCTGGCTGCAATTCAAAGAGGTGCTGCCCTACTTGTTGCTGGGGGTGCTGATCGGGTCATTTATCTACGGTTTTATTCCGTCAGAGTGGATCGCCGCCCACGCTGGGGCAGATAACCCTCTGGCTATTCCATTCAGTGCCATCGTGGGTATTCCGCTCTATATCCGGGCAGAAGCTGTTATCCCGCTTGCGTCGGTACTGATGAGTAAAGGGATGGGGATGGGGGCTGTGATGGCTCTGATCATCGGCAGTGCGGGGGCCAGCCTGACCGAGGTGATCCTACTCAAGTCGATGTTCAGAACCCCCATGATCGTGGCATTCCTCACCGTCATACTGGGGATGGCCGTCATGATGGGCTACCTGACTCAATTCTTGTTTTCATAAATAACAAAAGGGCCTTCTTGAACAGAGGCCCTTTTGCAAGAACAAGTTACTTGGTATTTTATTATTCACTCCAGAATGGCGTTTAATAAAAACATCGCTCTTTTTTTTTGTGAAGTTTACCACTTGCTTGTTTTATCTATAAATTAAATTGGTAGGGGGAGGGTAAATAATATCTAGTGTTAATGTAGGATCATATTTAGGTATAATCAGAAAGTACATGAATAAACACATGTACTTTCAGTTGTAATTTTTTCGAGAGATACCCCGCAGATATATAGGCGGGAGTTGTATACGTGCTGCATCCTACTGTTTTAAAAACTTTTTTATTATATTGTTACTCTTTGCGATTTTGTTTGGGTAGTTGCTTCATCAAGTGTGCAGGCGTCAAGCCATGGAGGCTAGCATTATGAATAAAACGCTGCGCAGTTTCTGCCATCCTCGTTAACTCTTGCCTTAATTGTATATTTTCCTGTTTCAGTCTAGAAATTTGTTCAATAGCAGCAGGCATACTCTTTGGCGTTGGAACGCCAGCTACTGCAAGTCGCTTCGCCTTTAGCTCGCCCTTTTTTGTCTTATAAGCATTTGTTAGTATTGCTTTTTTGGATAGTGCCTGACGTGTTGGCTTATAACCGATGACAACCTCAGAAGCATTACAAATGTTATCCCAAGTTAGTGACTCATCCTTTGGCCAATCTCTAATAATGTCAACAATGTGGTGAAGGTGTTTCGCAGTTATTGGGCTTGGCATTAATTTTCCTCCGAGAGCAGTCGTAGGCAGGCCGCAATCTCATCACTATGTCCAAAATCTATAATGTCAATGTTTTTATTTAATGGTTTTGCTGCTGTATTTTCTACAATCCGTATTTGATGGTTGAAGTCGTTGCCTTGAATCCTTATTGGACTCCCATCTTCTATGTCTTTGTCTGTCATAAGATCAATGAGTCGATTTAGTCTGTCGAGAGTTTGTTTATGAACTTGCTGCCAGCGACTGGCAACTCTGTGTCCTGCATCAATTTCAGCCTGTGTAGCAGCCAGATTTTCGGCGATGTGGTCACGTTCTTCAATCATCGCCTTAAGAGACCTCCTGTGTCCTTTGCATATCAGCAGCTCAGAGCAGTTTAGACAGTCAGCATGTTTGTTACAGGGGGTCACAGTGTAGTCGTGTGTACAGATCCCATAGCGAGTAGTGATGATGGGTCCAAAATCCATGAGACGGTATTCATCCTGAGTTAAAGGCCGTATGGTTGTTTGGCTTGGAGTCATACCTAGCTGAGCTGCTATTTTACTGGATTTTCGTTCTGGATCTTGGTGCATGTAGACGCGGCTTTGTGCCTGAGATGCTCTAGTCGACCAGCGTGTAATTACATCGATACTAACACCGGCTTCTTGCGCTAGGGTATTTAAAAAATGTCGTAGTTGGTGTGAACGTAACTCCATCCCTTCATAACCATGTTTGAGCAAAATACTCATGTTTACTGTCTTATTTCCGCGCTGCATATCCCTTGACTCAAGACGTTTGGCATAGAAATCACGGTTGGCAGGGGCCAGTAATATGGAACTAGTCTGATTCCTTGTGGATAATTGCATGTATCTAAGGCATATCAGAGACTCTGACATTTTCAATGGCTTATTGTGGGAGGCGTCAGCGGGGTCAACTTGATAGGGAAAATATGGATTTAATTTTTTGTGTTCAGCCATTATCAATGGCCATACTGAATTGAGCGTCCACCCTTTGTAGTTGTATCTACCTGTGCAGCGATAGATGAATGTTTCTGTTGATTTAGAGTTGTTAAATCCTAAAGCTTGGGTCAACTCTTCAACAGTTAAAACTTGATCATCAAGAACGTCAGGGCATTGGGAATGTCGATAAAATTGTTCTGGATTTTTTTCAATGTGAAGAGCTAGTCTGCGAGACTCCTCTGTGATAAGGCTGAGTCGTCTAACGGCTTCTCGTGCGAGATCAGCCATAACCTCAGGAATTTCCTTTCTGACATAAAGGCCATTCTTAGGAACCCAATAGGAAATGTAGACCTGTTTTTTACCATTGGAATCTAGCTCATCTCTTAGTGGGTTTTCTCTAAAATGCAGTATCTCATTAATACGCATCGGTGCACATAACAGTAGACAAGTAACACAAGTGATATAAATATCTTCGTCATCTTGGGTATCAGTAAAACCGTTAGCAAAAATCTCAGCTATAGCCAAAAGAGTATCATCAGATGGTAGTTTTTTTGCTATGGAGTCAGGGTCTGCCTTATTAACGGTAGCGTTGGAGTTTTCTCCTAAAAATGGATGTTGCCAGTATTTTAAGTTAGAGGTGGTAATATGCCAGTCTGATAAGTTTTTAGCTATGGTTTGGAGTGCGCCCCCGATCCCTTGTCGGTCTTTGAATTCCTCAGAAATCATTAATTGGATCGCTCTATCCAATTCCCGAGGTGTCACTTTGGTTACATCCGCCTTCATATTGGTTTCAAGTAATGCTGCTTCGAGTAGCTGCAATGCAGCTACGGTTCTCTTGATTGTTTTTGTTTTGTGCTTGTTTTGTGTATAGCGTATATAAGCCTTAGCAAACCATATAAATGGCGAGGTCATCAATTGCTGTTCTGTTGGTATTTTTGAAGCGTGCAATTTTCGTTCATATAGTTCTAAAAATCGTATGGAAGTCCAGTGAGTTGGCCATACAGAACTCTCCCATGTGAAGCCTTCCAGGTCACTCCAAAGGGGGATCTTGTCACGAGCAAGATTAATTAGGTTCCACAGATTATTTTCTGTGGATAGTGTTGCACTAGACTTAAAAATAACAATGTTGCTCATTCCTGATCCCTTAACACCGCTTTGCGATCTTCGCACAAAACAATAACTTCCTTGACAGCCTGAATATCTTTATCTAATTGGACTGGAACAAGCAATCGCCGCTTCATTCCTGGTCTAGGAACTTCATTTTCTAGGTGTTGCCGTTCTAGTAGTCGGTTCAGTACTTCATGATGGGGGCCGAACACCCATGGCTGGAATTTGGTACAGCGGTAGCAGGGGATTGGGACTGAGGCGGAACAAAATCCATGCTCACCGCATGTGCCAACCCCCAAAGCTTCATGCCCATCGAGCTCAATGCGGCTAGTTGGGTCATCACCTCTGGCTGCGCTTGCCTCGTTATCTTTGAGGTTCCCCTGAAAAGCTTGGGCTAGGGGGGCTAATAATGGGGCTATTTGATCGTTCAATACCCTTGCTCGTTCAGCAGGATCGTCGTAGTAGGTATCGATGGAATAATCTGTTTCATGTCCTAGCCAATATTGAAGTGCAGCTTTGGGGACGCCTGAACGAGCCAATTGTCGTGCGCGGGTGTACCTGAATCGATACGCATTTTGGACGAGTGGTTGCCCAGTTCTTTGAGAAATTACAGTTTCACCAAAAGGGCCGGTGGCTATCGTAGATGAAATTAAGCCACTAGCAACATGGAGGATAGAAGAAGCTAGCATATCGCTGTCAATTTCGTGAAGAAATTCGGAGGCTTCTATTTTCCTCTTTAAGATCCGGGTAGATCTATATGGGAATAATGGTAAATTTAACTTCTCTTGTTGGGTTAGCCTACGTCCTAGTGCCACTTCAAACCGAAGAATTGATTCCTCTTCTTGACGCTTGCAAAGATACCATAATTCATCACTCATAGGATGAACTTCTATTTTCGATTCCCTGAATCCATTAGAGTCCTTATCTTTGGCCCCAGGAAATTCAATGCGACGGCCAGAAACACCACAGCTTATACCTGTTTCTTGTAGGTCTACAATTTTTAGATGTGCTATTTGTATAGGGCGCCGTCCAAATTGTGCAGATAACAGGAGGACGCATGTTCTCCATAAGCTCCCTAGGCCAGACTCGTATGTACGCCAAATTGTTTGGACAAGAGAGTCATACTCTGAGTGGGTATACCATCCCTCAGTTGGGTCATCTGACCTAATTCTACTGCCAGCTGGTCTTTTAGGTTGTGGAAGCTGAACCTGGGATATGAAATTAAACTCATCATCGGAAACCCCCGGTAGATTTAGCTCATGCCACTTTATTAACAGTCGTTTTAGTAAGCCAAAGTAGGCGTGTGCGGCTTCGTGACTGCGACAGCTTTCGAGAAAAGATGATAGCGACTCAACAGTAATGCCATTTACATATGCAGTATTAATATAGCTTCTGAAAGCTGGAATGATATTTTCTAACGATGCTGTTTCATTATTATTTGTCAGCCATGAGATGACGCCAAGAAATGAGAGGAATTCTTTCTTTTCTAATTTTTTCTTGATAGATGAAAGACTGTACGATACCTCGCCAATTATAACCAATCTTGTGTTTTCCAAAATCACGTTTTTTGGAAAGTTAATGACAAACCTATGGCGTTTGGCTTCCTCTCGGAGACCAAGCGCCTTAGCTTTAACTGAGATTTCATCCTGATTTAATTTAAATGTATACCCCGAGCTCATCACAAGTCCTTTTTCTGAGTATCGTTGGCTATCCGTACACCTATATCAAACGCGAGCTCTTCAATGTATCGTCGATTGTAAATTTTTGATGAGGGGGAATTGTCTACCCAGCCCATACAGTACTCTCGCACAGCTCGTTCTGTCTTCTCATCCATTTTCAGCAAAGCCGCTTTCTGAGAAAATCGAAAATTCCAGTCGTGTCGTAATAAATGTGGATGGAGTTCACTTAATGTAGGGAATCTCTTCCTCAAGCGTTCTAATGAGGTATTGAAACTCTGGTTGCTAACACCTAACCCTTGTCGGGAGCCTCGCATGAAATTGACTAATAGGTAGGAGTTATCATGGAATCCTACGTGAGGGATTTTTGACCGTCGAACTAAGTAATCAGAAATTATGTGGGAAAGTTCATCATCAATTGCTAACCGACGGTTAAGCGTTTTAGCTACAGGCTGCTGGATTCGGTCATCTTCTATAGCGTCATGATTTCGGCGTATAACCAAGTAGGCTGGTTCGCCGCCAGAAGCGATAATAAAATCTTGCAGTTGAAGCCCTAGCACCTCTCCGATGCGCATTCCTGTAGAGTACATAATGTGCAAGGTAAGAATATTCCGATAGAGAGTGTTTTTTTGGGTCTCGTTTTTAATTCCATTTTCTGCATTTTTAAAGAGATTGAGTAGGGTTGCTCTTGCTTTGTCAGATAGCTTTTTGGTCAGATTTGCCTGCTGTTGCCTAGAAGTGGATCCCTGCCGTTTGTTGCAACGAGCATTGATTTCACTTTTCATATGCGTTACGGCTTTAGCGATCTTAGGTGAATTTGAATCAGAAATTATTTCGGTTGCGTACCATGTCAAGTACTCAGCAACAACATTTAATGTACGGTTATATCTCGGTCTTGAGATGGTGTTCCCTTGCCTATCCTTCTTCAACAAGTGGGCTGCTAATGAATCCACCTGGTAGGGTGCGAAAAATTGACGGGAGAGCAAGACATGGTGCAGGTCGAGAGCAGGTTTTTCCTGATGAGCCCAGTTGTAAAGTTTTTTGATCGCCTGGAGCTGTTCAACTTGGCTGCTGTGCATCTGGCCTCGTAGCCGTCTCGTCACATAAGCAGTTGGATAGAAGAGTGGAAACGCGGCATGATCAGAATCATCATGGTCAACATTGTACAGTAGCGAGAAACGCTCACCGTTTTGAGCAATGTAATGCCTGATCTGTAGTTTCATGTTTACACTTTTCAGGAGTTTGTTTGTGCATGTTCTCGCAGTTTACACTTTTTATCTTGACAATCAAAGTGATCTTAATCTAATTGCATGATATTATTGGATTAATGGTTTAGTTATCTAGAGTGGGGTTACAAAATATGTCTAATAGGATCGTTATTCTGGATACTGAAACCACAGGTATGAACACGGCAGGCGGTCCCGTCTACCTCGGACACCGTATCATCGAGATCGGCTGTGTGGAGGTGATCAACCGCAAACTGACCGGCAATCATTTCCATGTCTACATCAAGCCGGATAGGTTGGTGGATCCCGAGGCCATCCAGGTGCACGGCATTACCGATGCCTTCCTGGTGGACAAACCCGCCTTTAGCCAGATAGCCGATGATTTCATCGAGTTCATCCGCGGCGCCGAGCTCATCGCCCACAATGCGCCCTTTGACGTGGGCTTCATGGACTACGAGTTCAGCAAGCTCGGCCTTGACTTCAAGACGGCGGATATCTGCAGCATCACCGATACCCTGGCGATGGCGCGGGACCTCTTCCCCGGCAAGCGCAACAACCTGGATGTGCTGTGCGATCGCTACGGCATCGACAACTCCCACCGTACCCTGCACGGGGCCTTGCTCGATGCGGAGATCCTGGCAGACGTCTACCTGCTGATGACCGGTGGCCAGACCAAGCTCAATCTGGCCAATGAGAGCAGTGAGAATGACAGCAATCAGGACACTAGCATCCGTCGGCTGGAGAGTAACCGCCCAGCACTCAAGGTAGTGCGCGCCAATGACGAGATGTTGGCTGCTCACGAGGCGCGGCTCGATCTGGTGCAAAAGAAAGGAGGCGCCTGCCTGTGGCGGCAATGAGTCCATTTTGGGGAGGGCTGCTGCTGGCGACGCTCTCGCTTTCGGTGACGGCCAACGAAGTGTTTGCCCCCTCCGACATTCCCCTGCTCGATAATCGCTTTCGCATCGATTATGGGGTCAAAGAGATCACCTTCATCATCAAGCGCAAGCCGGGCACCCCTTCGGTGATCCTGGTGCGACCCGATGGCAGCAAGCTCTATGTCGGCAAGGTGACACCACCGGACGTGGGCTGGCTGGCGCTGCCGAGCCAGGATCTCATCACGGTACGGGATCCCATGCCGGGCCCCTGGCAGGCCATCGGAGGAGTGGATCCCGACAACAGGGTGCGGCTGCTGTCCGACATCCGGGTCGAGAGCGAGCCGCTGCCGAGCCGGCTCTATCAGGGAGAAAGGGTCAAGCTCCAGTCCCGCTTGCTGATCGATGGCGCGGCGCCCGGTGCGGACTATTACCTCACCGATCTGGGCATGACGGTGAAGCTGCAACAGTTCAACAATGCGGAGCAGAGCGGGGAGCCTCTGGTCGAGGAGACCCTGGGCCACTATCTGGATGACGGCAAGGGGCTCGATGAGGTACCGGGTGATGGCGTCATGACCGCCGACGCCGTGCTGGACATGCCGGCTGGCAAGTACCGTGCGCTTTACAGTACCGGCAACCAGGTGTTCTCCCGTGCCCAGTCCCAGCAGGTGCTGCTCTATCCGATGCCTGTGAGTTACAACCTGGCCGCCCCCTCTGGCGAGATGGGGGCCAAGCTCTCCTTCATCATTGACGCCGACGAGCTGGATCCGGCCTCCGTGGTTATCCAGGGCAAGGCCGCCAACAGCACCGGGGCCAGTCAGCCGTTCAATGCCGTGGCGAGCGAGCCCAGAATGGAGGTCGATCTCTCGGCGCTCAAGGCGGTGGGCCAGTACAAGGTCGAGGCGACCCTGTTTGGTACGACCCGATTGGGCCGTGAAATACAGCTGCAACTGCCGGTCAAGTCGTTCAACATCCTGCCAGTGCTGCCCCCGCCGCCCTCCGCGGCGCCGGCGACCGTGATACCGGCCAAGGCCAAGTTTGAGGCGCAGGAGAGTCGCGCCTGGTTGCCCTGGGCCCTGGGCGCGGGTGCTGGACTGCTGATCCTGCTGGGAGCAGGGGGATTTCTCTTGCAGCAAAAACGCCGGACCCTGCACAAGGCCATGGCGGCGCAGAAGGCGCAGAGTGAAAGTGCGGCGCCCTCGCTCAAGCTGGATCTCAATCTGCCGGAGCAATAGCGCAGAGCACATGGTAAAAAAGCCGCCCCATCGGGCGGCTTTTTTGTGGGGGTATCGACGGCAAGTCGCGTCGATCAGTGCGCCCCGATGTAGGTATCCTTGTGCTGATCGCGAATGTCGAGAAACTTGTCCAGATTGGTCAGCATCAGGTCCACCAACTGGGGATCGAAGTGCTGGCCACGCTCGGCTTCGATGAGCTCGAGCACCCGATCCAGCGGCCAGGCCTGTTTGTAGCAGCGATCCGAGCCCAGCGCATCGAACACGTCCGCCAGCGCCACGACCCGCCCTTCCAGCGGGATGCTATTGCCCTCAAGCCCACGAGGGTAGCCGCTGCCGTTCCATTTCTCATGGTGGCTGCCGGCGATGGTGGCGCCTATCTGGAACAGCGCCAGATCGCTGCCGGAGAGCATGTCCTGCCCCAGCTGGGCGTGAGTCTTCATGATCTCCCACTCCTCGGGAGTGAGCTTGCCCGGCTTGTGCAAGATGGCATCCGGGATCCCCACCTTGCCGATATCGTGCAAGGGCGAGGCGCGTTTGATGAGCTCGCAGCGCTCCTCGTTCATGCCGAGCAACTGGCAGAATAGCTCGGTATAGAGCGCTACCCGCTTGACGTGCAGGCCAGACTCCTTGGAGCGGGTCTCCACCAGTTCGCCGATGCGATAGATGATCTCGCGCTGGTTGTCACCGATCACCTCGTTGAGCCGGATGTTTTCCAGCGCCACTATGATGTTCTCGGTAAACAGACTTAGCAGACCGGTATCCATCTGGTTGAGCGGGCGTGTGGTCTCGATATGAAACAGCAGATGGTGGCGGGCATTCTGGCAGTAGAGCACCAGCTGGTTGCCGTCGTAGACATTGGCCCCCTTGGTCATGGCCCGGCGCAGGATGACGGGCGCCTCGCTCAGCCGGATCGAGGGTTCGTCGGCGAGCAGCGGCTCGAGCATCTGATCCCGCACCTCGTAGGCCAGATGCTTCACATCATAGATCTGGGATTCTTCCAGGTTGAGCAGGGCACTGAGCTGGGTCTGGGCCCCTTCGACGAACTGGCGCAGCGCCCGCTGCTCGAAGATCCCCTTGGAGGCTTCGATGACCTTCTCCAGCCCCTGTCGATTGCTCTCCAGGGTGCGGATATCCCGGTAGGAGCGCAGGCTGGCGCGCAGCAGGGTGCGCAGCTTCTGGGAGGTGAGTTCGGTCTTGTCTTTGTAGTCATTGATGTCGTAGTTGGTGACGACATCGTCCTCCGGCGCCTGGCCGGGCTGACCGGTACGCAACACGATGCGCACCATCTTGTTCTGCAGTTCATCGCGTACGAACTTCACCACATCCAGGCCCGCATGATCGGCCTCCATCACCACATCGAGCAGCAGCAGGGCGACATCCGGGGTGGCGGCGAGCAGCACCTTGGCCTCGGCGGCCGAATAGGCGTGCAGAAAATCGATGGGCTTGCCGTCGAATTCAAATTTGCTCAGGGTGATCTTGGTGATGCGATGTACTTCGGGCTCATCGTCCACGATCATCACCTTCCAACCGCCGGATCGCGGCTTGGGCTGGGGCAGATCGTCGTCGTCAATAATCAGGATTTGATCATCCATTATGCAATCCTGTTTGTGATCCTGTGCTTACATTAACCGCTTCATTAAAGATAGGAAACGGATAGATAACCAAAATATGATCCAGCGGGTGTCTCTTCTCTTGCCTCTGGTCGACCTGGTGATGGCCCCATGAAAAACGCCTCCACAAGGGAGGCGTTTGAGCATTTAACGGTGGGTTCAGGCCGCTCGGTGATAGGCCGAGGGTTCGAACATTGCCTTGTTGGCAACCAGGTCGACAGGATCGAAATCATCGACGTTGATGGTGTGCAAGCGGCTCTGCTCGGCGCGGCGCAGCAACTCGGCCTCGGCCTGGTTGATGACGCCCAGCGCCAGACCCTCGTCGGCCACCTTGTCCAGCTGGGTGAAGGGGCGCTTGCGGCCGTCAGCCTTGCAGATCTTCTCGAACAGTGGCTCTGCGGCCAGTACGTCATCGAGCGCCTGCTCCAGCAGACCGAAGGGGTTGCCCTCCTCGCGGGTGAGATACTGGCCTTCGGCCAGACGGTCACGGGTGGCACTCGGTGTCTGCAGCAGACGGGCAACCTGTTGGTCCAGCTTGTCGCTCGGACGTTTCAGATCACGACCCAGCGGCAACACGATGACGCGTAGGGCCAGCCCAATCCAGCGGTTCGGGAAGTTGCGCAGCAGCTCGTCAATGGCTTCCTGTGCCTTGAACATGGCGTCTTGCAGCGCCCAGTGCAGCAGCGGCAGATCCGCCTGCTGGCGACCCTCGTCCTGATAGCGCTTGAGGGCGCTGGAGGCGAGATAGAGCTGGCTCAGCACGTCGCCGAGGCGGGCAGAGACTCGCTCTTTACGCTTAAGCTCACCACCCAGAGTGCCCATCGCCATGTCGGACAGGAAGGCCAGGTTGGCGGAGAGTCGGGTCAGTTGCTGGTAGTAGCCCTTGGTCTGATCCTTGAACGGCGCCGCTGCCAGCTTGGCACCGGTCAGGCCGAGCCAGAAGCTGCGCACCAGGTTGCTGATGGCGAAACCGACGTGGCTGAACATCGCCTTGTCGAACTCTTTCAGCGCTTGCTCCTTGTCCGGATGGCTGGCGGCCAGCATCTCCGGCAACACATAGGGGTGGCAGCGGATGGCGCCCTGACCATAGATGATCATGCTGCGGGTCAGGATGTTGGCACCCTCGACGGTGACGGCGATGGGGGCACCCTGATAACCACGGGCCAGGTAGTTGTTCGGGCCCATGCAGATCGCCTTGCCGCCGTGGATGTCCATGGCATCGATGACGCACTTCTGGGCACGATCGGTCAGGTGATACTTGACGATGGCGGAGATGACCGAGGGTTTTTCCCCCAGATCGATGCCGGTCACCGTCAGCTTGGCGGCGGCGCCCATGATGTAGGCGTTGCCACCCAGGCGAGCCAGCGGCTCTTCGATGCCTTCCATCTTGCCTATGGGCAGCTTGAACTGGCGGCGGATACGGCTGTAGGCGCCGCTCGCCAGGGCCAGCATTTTGACGCCGCCGGTGCTGTTGGAGGGCAGGGTGATGCCGCGGCCGACCGAGAGACACTCGACCAGCATGCGCCAGCCCTGGCCGGCCATGGCCGGGCCACCGATGATGAAGTCGAGCGGAACAAATACCTCTTCGCCGCGGGTCGGGCCATTTTGGAACGGCACGTTGAGCGGGAAGTGACGACGGCCGATCTCGACTCCCTTGATGTGGGTCGGGATCAGGGCGCAGGTGATGCCGAGCTCTTCTTCTTCACCCAGCAGGTGATCCGGATCGCGTAGCTTGAACGCCAGTCCCAGCACGGTGGCGATCGGGGCGAGCGTGATGTAGCGCTTGTTCCAGGTCAGGCGCATACCAAGCACCTCTTCTCCTTCCCACTCACCCTTGGTGACGATGCCAAAGTCCGGGATGGAGCCGGCGTCCGAGCCTGCCTCCGGGCTGGTCAGGGCGAAACAGGGGATCTCTTTGCCAATCGCCAGGCGCGGCAGGTAGTGGTCTTTCTGCTCTTCGGTACCATAGTGCTGCAGCAGTTCACCCGGGCCCAGCGAATTGGGCACGCCGACGGTAGAGGCGAGCACGGCACTGGCGCCGCACAGTTTCTGCAGTACACAAGACTGGGCGTAGGCAGAGAATTCCAGCCCGCCGTATTTCTTCTTGATGATCATGGCGAAGAACTTGTGGTCCTTCAGATACTGCCACACCTCAGGGGAGAGATCGGCGCGCTCATGGGTCACTTCCCAGTCGTTGACCATGTGACACACGGTTTCTACCGGGCCATCCATGAAGGCCTGCTCTTCGGCGCTGAGGGTGCTGACCGGAATGGCGTGCAGTTTCTTCCAGTTCGGGTTACCGGCAAAGAGATCCGCTTCCCACCAGGTGGTGCCCGCTTCGATGGCTTCTTTCTCGGTACGAGACATCTCCGGCATGATGGACTTGTAGATCTTGAACAGGGGTTTGGTCAGCTGATTACGACGAAACTCCACCAGATTCAACGGGATGGCAACCAGGGCAAACAGTACCCACACCAGCAGGGGGACATGGCCATAGAGGGTGCCTATGACCAGAGCCGCGGCCGTGGCAAGCGTAGAGGTAAGCAGCGACGCCCGGCGATAAGCCATGGCACCGATCACCAGGATCACTCCGAGCAGAGTGAGGGTCGTCATCATTTTTTGCTCCTTGCATGAGTTGCCAACATTGGGTGAGAAGGGCTTGAACTGATCCAGAGGTCTGACCTGTTGGATGTGGTCTCTGTTGTAATTCATACGCACAAAATTATCAAGGTGTTTACAACTGCGTTACCTCCCGGCTGTGAGCGAGTTAACACACCCTCTTGCCGCTGTGGTGGGCGGGGGGCGACGGCGGGATTGGCTTGTGCGACAATGGGGCACCCTATGTTGGACCCTATAAAAGAGACATCAGAGACCATGTACCAAGAACTTATCCGCAATGAATTGACCGAAGCTGCCAGCGTGCTCCAGGTATTCCTGGCCGATGAGCAGAACCTGAAGAACATCGAAGCGGCCGCCCGTCTGCTGGCCGACTCCTTCAAGCAGGAAGGCAAGGTACTCTCCTGTGGTAATGGTGGTTCCCACTGTGATGCTATGCATTTTGCCGAAGAATTGACTGGCCGTTACCGGGAAAACCGCCCCGGTTACGCCGGCATCGCCATCTCGGATCCGAGCCACCTCTCCTGCGTCTCCAATGACTTTGGCTACGACTATGTCTTCTCCCGTTACGTGGAAGCGGTCGGTCGTCGTGGTGACGTGCTGCTCGGCATCTCCACCAGCGGCAACTCCGGCAACATCCTCAAGGCCATCGAGGCGGCTCACGCCAAGGGCATGAAGGTGATCGCGCTGACTGGCAAGGATGGCGGCAAGATGGCCGGCCTGGCAGATATCGAGATCCGGGTGCCGCATTTTGGCTATGCCGACCGCATTCAGGAAATACACATCAAGGTGATCCATATCCTGATCCAGCTGGTCGAGAAAGAGATGGCCAAGTAATCACAGAAATCTGCCGGAGGGGCACTGCCGGCGGCCATGCCGATGGTGTTGAGGCTCACACATCCGGCCAAAGTTGCTAAGTGAAGAAGCGTTGCTCAAGCCATTGGGGAGTGAACTGGATATGTGCGAACTGCTCGGCATGAGTGCCAATGTGCCGACCGACATCTGCTTCAGTTTTACCGGACTGATGCTGCGCGGTGGCAAGACAGGGCCCCACAAGGACGGCTGGGGCATCACCTTCTATGAGGGACGCGGCTTTCGTACCTTCAAGGATCCCGAGCCCAGCGCCCAGTCACCTATCGCCAAGCTGGTGCAGGCGCTGCCCATCAAGAGCCGCGCCGTGGTCAGCCATATCCGGCAGGCCAACCGGGGCTGCGTATCATTGGAAAATACTCATCCCTTCACCCGTGAGCTGTGGGGCCGTTACTGGACCTTCGCCCACAACGGTCAGTTGACCGGCTACAAGAAGCTGGCAACCGGGCGTCACCGTCCGGTTGGCGATACCGACAGCGAGCATGCCTTCTGCTGGCTGCTCGGCCAACTCGAGCAGAAATACCCCAAGCGCCCGGCCAACTTCCCGGCCATGTTCCGTTATCTGGCGAGCCTGTGTGACGAGTTGCGTGGATTGGGCGTGTTCAACATGCTGCTGTCGGATGGGGAGTTTGTGATGACCTATTGCAGCAACAACCTCTACTGGCTCACCCGCAGAGCCCCCTTTGGCGAGGCCCGCTTGCTGGATGAAGACGTGGCCATCGACTTCCAGAGCGAAACCACCCCAGACGACGTGGTCACTCTGGTGGCGACCCGGCCGCTGACCGGCAATGAAGACTGGGTCAAGATGACGGCAGGGGAGTTCTGTCTGTTCCGGTTGGGTGAACAGGTACTGGGCAACGCCGCCCCATAACTGACCGAATTCGAGATAAAAAAATACCAGGGTAGAATCCTACCCTGGTTCTTCGCAGCAGCCATACAGGCAAAAAGGGATGAGAGAGGTGTTGCTGAGCCGCATCATTCTCATGACTCATATTGTTATTTTAATGTTAATTTTGTGGCAACAATTATGTTGTCCTTTCGCATTCCTATTTTTCGATAACTTGAGCTGGCTCACATTATGGCAGTGATGAAGAAAGTGACCGGTGCTGCCGCTGCTGGCGGATGACAGCATGGGTGAGAATCGACTATATTGTGGTCTGTTTGGATACCATCAAAGGGAATAAAAGATGGAGTGGCTGGATCAGAAAGTGCTGCGGCAACTGGCAGAAGATATTGGTCAGGAGATGATGCCAGTCGTCATCTCGGTATTTGTCGAGGAAGTGGGTGAGCAACTCGCCCAGTTAAGGCCACTGTACGAGCAGCGGGATTGGTCCGCGCTTGCTCGTCTGGCTCACAGTATGAAGTCGTCCTGTGGCAGTTATGGTGCCGAGCCCAGCTACCGACAGGTGGTGGCGCTGGAGCTCGCCTGTCGACGGGAGGACGCGGAGGATGCTGGCCAGCTGCTGATACAGCTGGAGCACTCCTTGCCCCAGGTTTTCACTCATCTGGCCCGCTATCACTGAGTGCGGGTTTACCCTGCCTTGTAATGCCGGGCGTGCCAGCCCTGGATCACCCCATCCAGTGCCTGTCTTAGCTTGAGGCGATCGTGGCGATGGGGAAGGGCTGCCTCCCCCAGATCGGCCTGGACAAGGCAGTCCGCCAGCTCGGGGGCTGTATGGCCTTCGGGCGCCAGTATGGCGTCGACTCTGCCACGACCGATCCTCTCTTCCAGCCAGCGATATTGATTGAGCAGTGTCAGCTGACCGGCCGGCCCCTCTTCGGCGACCAGATTGCAGATGAAGACGACGATGGCCTTGCTGTCACGAATGGCAGTGGCCACCTCGCTGAGCAGCAGGGGAGGCATGACGGAGGTGAGGAAGCTGCCAGGCCCGAGGATAATCATGTCGGCCTGGTTCAAGGCCTGCACGGCTTCTTGAGTGGCCGGAACGGTTGGGCTCAGGCTCAAGGCGCGTGGTGGTGTGACAAGCTGATCGATGGACACCTCTCCCAGGATCTGATCGCCACAGACGGTATGGGCGCACAGATCGGTGGGCTGCTCAGACATGGGCAATAGCTGGGGCTCTATTTTCAGCATGTCACTGATGAGCCGGATGGCCTCCAGTGGGCGAACACAGAGATTGTCGAGCGCCAGCAGCATCAGGTTGCCGAGGTTGTGACCCGCCAGCTCGCCTTTGCCATTGAAGCGGTATTCAAACAACAGGCTGCCGAGGCTGGGATCGGTCACCAGCTGATTGAGGCAATTGCGCAGATCGCCCCAGGCTATACACTGCTGGCTCTTGCGCAAGCGTCCGGTCGAGCCGCCGTCATCCGTGGTGGTGACGATGCCGGTCAGCCGTCGCCCTAGAAACGAGAGGGAAGAGAGCACTCGGCCCATGCCGTGGCCACCACCGATGGCCACAACCCGGTCAAAATTACTGATATTTTTCTGCCACATGCAGCCATCCTGTGGGTGGGTCTGTGAGAACCATTCTAGCCAATGTGGCCAGGTAATCATTTGATAAGGGTATGATTTTTGCTTACAACCTGCATCGCATATCACTAGGAGATGGTGTTGAACTTCCTGACGGCTCACTCTCTTGCAGATACGACCCTGCTGGCCGCCCGACAGATAAGTGAGCGGCTGCTCGCTCAATCATCTCATTCCCCGTCGCTGTTGCTGGTCTATTTTACCCAAGCTCATGATGCTGCGGTACTGCGCCGCGCACTCAAATCCCATTTTCCAGATTGCCGTCTCATTGGTTGTAGCTCCTGTGGGGGGATCATGACCCAGGCAGGCCATCATGCTCAGCAAGGGTGGAGTCTGGCCGTGGCCGCCCTTTATGATGACAAGGGCGCCTATGGCGTGGCGGGACAGGCGGGAGAAACGCTGGATGTGCGCCAACTGCTACGTAGCGCCATCGCCGATGGTGGGCGCCCGGGTGAGCTGCCGCCACTCATCTTGTTGCATACCAGTCCCGGGCTGGAAGAGGTCATGCTGGCGGGGATCGAAGCCGAGTTTGGCACGACGGTTCCCGTCGTCGGTGGCTCGGCGGCGGATGATGGCGTGACGGGGGAATGGCAACTGTGCTGGGATGAGGGGGAGAGCCAGCAGGGCGCCGTGCTGGCGGTGCTCTACCCTGATTGCCAGCTGGCCTTCCAGTTTCACTCCGGCTATGTGCCCACCGAGCGGCATGGCACCATTACCGCGCTGGATGGGCGCGAGGTGCTGACCATAGATCACGAGCCTGCTGCCCGGGTGTATGCCCGCTGGACTGAGCGCAAGATACCCTGGCGGGTGGGACCCATCCTGAAGGAGGCGACGCTCTCCCCGTTGGCGCGTCAAGTCGGAACGCTCGATGACATGCCTTATTACAAGCTTTCTCATCCCGAGGCCGTGACCGAGCGGGAAGGGCTGCGGCTGTTTACCGAAACCCGGCTGGGAGAGCGGCTGCAGTTAATGTACAGCAGTCAGGAGGGGTTGCTGCAACGCAGCCTGAATGCGGTGCGTATCGAGCCCGAATATGGCATGGCGGGTGGCCTGCAGCCGTTCGGTGCGCTGGTGGTATTCTGCGCGGGCTGCCGTCTGGCTCTGGGGGAGGGGCTGAACGATGTGGTCGACCAGTTTCGCAGTCAGTTGGGAGAGATCCCCTTTATCACGCCATTTACCTTTGGTGAGCAGGGCCGGCTGCCCCATGGCGAGCTGGCGCATGGCAACCTCATGGTATCGAGCGTAATCTTCCTCGATAGCTGACACGGTGTTGGACACAAGATGATAGGCAATTCCGAACTCGAAGCTCTGGGTGACAAACTGCAGACCACGCTGGTAGAGCTGATGCGTTGCCGGGAGCGGGAGGCCAAATATCGCCAGGAGTCCCAGGCCTTGCTGTGCGGGGTGGCGACGTTGGCCGATGCCCAGAGCCTGGAGCAGGTACTGGACAGCCTCATTCAGGCGCTCAAACCCTTTATCGGCTTTGAGCACGCGGATGTGGTGGCCTGGGGCCCGTCGAGCGGCACTACCCATCTCAGCACAGACCTCGAGGAGATGGGCCGACCCTGGTCACTGACACCGCTCTTCTCGCGCGCCATTGCGGGAGAAACCCTGGTCATCTACGACCCCTCCCAACTGCCTGAACTGGCGCCCCTTGCGGGTTCCTCTGGGTGGGCCAGCGTCATGCTGACGGGGCTGCAGGCCCCAGGTTTTACCGGTGTCCTCATCTGTCGTCACGGCACAGTGGGCACCTTCGATCTCAAGAGCAAGGCGGCGATGCAGCGCTGTCGTCCCCTTATCTCTCAAGCGCTGGTCAATATCGCCTACCGGGCTCGATTGCAGGAGCAGGTCGAACTCAAGACCCTCGCCCTGCAGGCCAGTGAACAGCGTTTTCGCAGCTTCGCCGCCATGGCCTCGGACTGGTTCTGGGAGACAGATCCCGAGCACAGGCTCAGTTATGTGTCGGCCCCGGGTTATCAAAGGGAGCTGCTCGCCCGCCAGGCGGGCCGTAGTCTCTATGATTTTGCCCATGACAAGCGGGATCCCGAATGGGGCAAGTATCGGCGTCTGATCACCGGTCACCTGCCAGTGCGAGCGATGCGAGCCCAGGTGAGACTGGCCGAGGGTCCTTGCTGGATGGAGATCAACGCCGAGCCCTGCTTTGATACCGGTGGCGCCTTTGTCGGTTATCGGGGCACGGCACGGGAGATCGGCAACCAGATCCGCCGGGAGCAGGAGCTGGCGCGCGCCCGGGATGACGCCGAGACGGCCAACCGCGCCAAGTCACAGTTTCTGGCGATGATGACTCACGAGATCCGCTCTCCCATGAATGCGGTACTGGGGATGCTGGATCTGCTGCAACATGGGCAACTCGAAACCCCGCAGCAGGCCCTGCTTGGCCATGCCACTCATTCGGCTCATCTGCTGCAAACCATCATCGATGATGTCCTGGATTTTTCGAAGATAGAGTCTCATACCCTGGCGCTGCATTGTGAGCCACTGCACCCCGCTCAGCTGTGTCAGGCTCTGGTGGAACCCTTACAGGCGCAAGCGCATGCCAAGGGCATTCAGCTGCATTGGCAACTGGCGGCGACAGTGCCGGATCAACTACAGGGTGACCCGGTCCGCTTATCCCAGGTGATCGGCAATCTGCTCGGCAATGCGGTGAAGTTTACCGCGGCCGGTAGCGTGCAACTGGCGCTGGGATGGCAGGATGGACGGCTGCGGGTGTCGGTGACCGATACGGGGATCGGGATTGCCCTCGAGGATCAGGCGTTGCTATTCGAGCCGTTTGTTCAGGTCGACAATTCGGCCAGCCGCCGCTTCTCAGGCTCCGGTCTCGGGCTTGCCATCAGCCGTCGACTGGTGCAGTTGATGGGCGGGGAGATTAGCCTGCATAGCACGCCGGGCCAAGGCAGCTGTTTCTGGTTCGAATTGCCCGACATGGCGGCAACCCGTGTTGATCCGCTCAACCCTGTCATCGATGATGTCTCCGCGCTGGATCTGGATGTCCTGGTAGTGGAAGACAGTCCGGTCAATCAGCTGGTGGTGTCGCTCATGTTGCAAAAGCTGGTGTGCCGGGTTCGGCTGGCGGCCAATGGCCTGGAGGCGTTGGCGCAGGTCAGCGAGCGGCGACCCGATCTCATCTTGATGGATATGAGGATGCCGTATATGGATGGGCTGGAGGCGACTCGGCGCTTGCGTGAGATGGGCTGTGAGGTACCGATCGTCGCGTTGACGGCCAATGCCATGTTGGAAGATAGGGCTCGTTGCTTAGCGCAGGGCATGGACGACTTCCTGGCCAAACCCATCAGCCTGGTCCGGCTGCGCAGTTGCTTACAACGCCACTGTGGGACAGTAAGCACTTAATGTAGATAAAAAAATGGTCAACCTAGTGGTTGACCAATTCTTCAGCAAATACTGAAGAGAGCACGGGATAAATCGGGTTGTACACAATTCATATGAAAAATTCGTGCCAACTTGTAATAACTGGTTTTTGCGGCTTGTAGCTGAGCAATGACATAGTTACCGTGCCAGCTCGTTGCAAAATGCGAATTTAGTATTTTCATTGTAAGAATTTTCGCATTTTGCAACGTCATTATTGACTCACTGTGCGATCAGTCGGCGCAAGAACTGGCGCGCCGCTTCACTGTTTTGTTTGGCAATCAACATCTGTTTTTCATAGATCGGCATGGGCAGGATCTCTAGCCAGCGTTGGCAGAGCCAGGCCGCATCGTCAAACTGCTTGTCCGGATAGAGTTCATCCAGTTCAGGATATTGTTCAAAGACTTCTCTCAATCGACTCACCAGGGTGGTGTCACTGAAATCCGAATGGGCACTCGGCCAGTTGGGCAGTGTCTCCACCATGGCATGACGCAAACCGGTTTCGTCCGTTTCCATCTCATGAATGGAAAACCGTTCCAGACCAAGCACGGTAACGCCAAGCAAACCATCATTAAGGGTATAGAAATCAGTCACCTTGACGCGAGTGCCAACCGGCAGGATCCGCCCGCAGCTCCCCGTGCTGGTCGTCTCCTCCATGACGATGCCAAAACCCCGTTCATCGATGAACGACTCTTTGAGCATCTGTAGGTGGCGTGGCTCGAACAGGCGCAGGGGGAGTTTCCCGCCCGGCAGTATGTGTGAGGGCAAAGGGAACAGTGCCAAGGGTTGAAGTTTCATGTTCCGTCCTCCGATAAGTCGCATCTGAATATGACAATGCAGTGACTGTGCCAGAGGGAGAGAGAAATCAGCACATAGTGTCTATTAAAGACTGAGCGGTCTTAATAACTGTTTAAAATCATGTAGTTATATTTTATTGGTGATATCAACAAGATCAAAAGTTGGGCTGGATACAAGTGACTCGCTAGGGGCTCGAACATGACCCGTCTGCAGAATGGGGAATTGTTCGCATATTGCAAATGATTCCCATGCAGAATGCGCTGCAACGGTTATCTGTTTTTTTGGGGGATCTGTCTGGGATGAGGCCGAAGAGGGGTTAGGTGATTGATGCGGTGCGCTGGTTCAGCCCTTCCAGCATCAAGGCCGAGACCTCGTCATACATCTGGGACCAGGCTGCGGCCAGTTCAGGTTTGAAATTTTCCCCCAGGCGCCGTGCCAGTACAATCGTCATCGCCTGCTTCAACAGCGCGAACTGGTGTGGCTGCACGTTGAATTTTTGATGGCGGCGACCGAGATCCCGAATGATAAAGCCCAGGGCATCCAGTTGCTCCAGGCTGGTGATCACCGTATTCAGGGTCTCGGAGACCTTGGCAATTGGCATTCCCACAGGATCGGGAAACAGGTTGATCAATTCTGGCGACAGTCGAAACAACTCCTCATACACCTCCAGCACATAGCTGGTATTCAGTGCAGTGACCTTGCCCCAAGCCTTTTGTACCAGTTCGATCTGTGTGGTAGTCATGCCGCCCATCCTTCATTTGTGGTTGCCTGAAAATAATAATGCACTAACTCAATAGCGAACAGGCGAGGGTGTAGTATTTCATGCTGCTGGTGGATGGAGGTGTATAACAAGGGCCTAGCAAAAGGCCCCGACGCAGCGGGGCCTTATTTGGGCATCTATACAGCCTGGGCGCTATGCCAAGTCCGTGTTCCGGCGGTGCCCCGGATATGCCTGGCAGTCTAGTTGCGCTGCTCCAGATACATGACGGCGGCTTCCACCCGGCTCTGAGCCTCGAGTTTCTTCAGCAGGCTCTTCACGTGCACCTTGACCGTCCCCTCAGAAATATGGAGCACGGAGGCGACCTGCTTGTTGGAGAGCCCCTTGGCAATCTCGCGCAGGATCTGCATCTCGCGGCGAGTCAGGCTTTCCAGCTTCTGCTGCAGATGATCCAGCTCGTAGATGTTCTCGAGATAAGGACGCAGCGGCTCGCTCAGGATCTGCTTGCCGGTCATCACATCGGCCAGCTGGCCCAGCAACATATCGGGCTCGGTGTCCTTGAGCAGATAACCGTCTGCACCGGCCTTGAGCAGGGCAACCACATCCTGACGAGCATCGGAGACAGTCAGGATCACCACCCGGGAGGTCACCTCTTCGGCCCGCAGCGCCTTGAGGGTATCGAGACCGGACAGTCCCTTCATGTTGAGATCGAGCAGGATCAGGTCGGGTTCGGATGCCTTGGCCATGGCCACTGCATCGGTACCGTTGGAGGCTTCACCGATCACTTCGATGTTATCTTCCAGTTCCAACAGTTGCACAATCCCTTTGCGCATCAGGGGATGGTCATCCACGACCAGAACACTATATTTCATCTCGTCCATCAGGCGTCTCTTGTTAGGCTGGTGGGAAAGGTCAGGTGTACACGGGTGCCTCCGGACGGTGGTTCACTGATGGCCAGCTGACCGTGCAACTTGCTGGCGCGCTCGTTCATGATGCTGAGCCCGTAGTGATTGACCGCGGAGCTCGCGCCCCCTATTCCGACACCATCATCTGAAATCTGAACCTGAATGTTACCATCAGCCAGGGTCTCACAGCTAACCTCAATGCGCTGTGCGCCTGCATGTTTGATGGCATTGAGCACTGCCTCACGGATCAGTTGCAGGATGTGAATATGTTGCCCTGCTTCTAGATCGGTATCGGACAGACCGTATTGGAGCCGGATGTCGGCTTTGGTTTGTGGCTTGAGCTGCTCCAGCATGACCGCGATGGCCTCTCCCAGATTGGCGTCACCTATGCTGAGGCGGAAGGTACCGAGCAGCTCGCGCAGCTGGGTATAGGCATTACCGAGCCCCTCGTCGATCTGCTGCATGGCGGCCTCGGCCTTCACATTATCCCCCTTGGCGACGGAGCGCTTGAGCAGGGTGGACTGGATCTTGAGGTAGGAGAGCGCCTGGGCCAACGAGTCGTGCAGTTCACGGGCGATGACGGCGCGCTCCTCCATCAGCAGCAGGCGCTGATGCTGCAGTAGGGTCTGATCCTTGTGCAGCACCTGGGCCAGCAGCATGGAGAAGTTCTTCATCAGCCGCTCGTCTATGGGGTGATCGCTTATCATGTCGAGCCGCCCGTACTCCAAGTCGTCCATCTGCAGATAGAAGCTCACCACGGCATCGAGATCCCCGGGCCAGCCCTTGCGGCCAGTGATATAGACCGGCATGGCGTTATGCTCGAAGCGGGTCAGCCGGATGTAGTCGATGTGCTGGTGAGCGGCCGCTCGCTCCAGCAGCTTGAGCAGGGTGCGTCGGCTCAGCGGCGCGGCATGCAGCTTCTGGGCCGTCGAGTAGAGGAAGGAGAGGGTGTCGTTGGCCTGTTGCAGCTTGGCGGTCTTCTCCTCGACCTTGCTCTCCAGTTCCCGATAGAGCTTGCCGAGTTCATCCGCCATGGTGGCAAAGGCGCCTGACAGCTCCCCCAGCTCGTTGTCACAGTGAGGCGGCAGCGCCAGATCGAACTCCTGGCGCTGGATCTGACGGGCGCAATAGACCAGCTGATTGAGCGGGGCGACCACCTGCTGGCGGGTGAAGCGCACCGTGAACCAGGCGATGGTGATGATGGAGAGCAAGCCCAGGCCTTCGGCCAGCGCCAGCATGCGCACCTTGAACTCGACGTGGTACTGCATCTGATTGACGAAGTCATCGATGGCGGCGACGAACTGCTCGGTATTGTCGGTGTAACGTCTGGGGGTGGCATTCTCGATGTGCTCGCGCATCACCTGCCATTGCAGTAATACCTCGCCATAGGTGCGGCGCAGGGCGGCGGGCGTGATCCAGCGCTGGGTCTCCTGTAACTCGGGGGCATGCAGGGTCTGCTCGAACTGGGCAAGCCGGCCGAGCACGACCTGATCCTTCTCGATTTCGTAGGCCATACGATAGGCCTGCATCCGCAGGGATCCCGACAGGTTGATGGCCTTGGCATCGGGCACCGAATAGAACAGGGTGACCATGGCCACTACGGCGATCAGGCTCGCCATGAACAGGATGAGCACCATGGAGCGGCCAATGGCGCTGCTGACGGAATGCACTTTGAACCATTTTTCCATGCCGACTGGTTTCCCTCGCTTCAGGCAATAACCCCACAAAGTAGCATGGGAGTGTACTCCAACTTGTGCTAGCATCGAAAAACTAGATGAACTCCGAGCTGTTTTGCCTAAGTCCTTGAGATAGGGGGAAACAGCCGTCAGCCGGTTGTCGATCGTCAACAGCCGAGCTGTAAGGGTCAGGAAAGAAATGCCCTGGCCTCCCGTATTTGGAAAGGTGTTTATGTTGCCACTTGAAGATGGTTTTTCCCGTCGTTTTTACTATTTGCGGCTGTCGGTCACCGACGTCTGCAATTTCCGCTGTACCTACTGCCTGCCCGATGGTTATCGCCCCGATGGGCGTAAATCGTTTCTCTCGCAAGAGGAGATCCGTCGAGTCGTCTCCGGCTTTGCCGCCATGGGCACCCGCAAGGTGCGTCTGACCGGGGGCGAGCCCTCCTTGCGCCGTGATTTCACACAGATCATCGAGACCGTGGCCAATACGCCCGGCATCGAGAAGGTGGCCATGACCACCAATGGCTATCGCCTGAAAGAGCGGGCGCAGGAGTGGTTCGATGCGGGCCTGACGGCGCTCAATGTCAGCGTCGACAGCCTGGATCCGCGCCAGTTTCACCAGATCACCGGCGAGAACAAGCTGGCCGAGGTGATGGAGGGGATTGAGGCCGCACTGGCCGCCGGCTTCAAATCGGTGAAGATCAATGCGGTGCTGCTCAAGGGGCTCAACGATCAGCAGCTGGATGCGTTTCTGGCCTGGATCAAGCACAAGCCCATCGAGCTGCGTTTCATCGAACTGATGCAGACCGGAGAGATGGACAGCCTGTTTCGCGATCACCACGCCAGTGGCGAGCTCATCAAGCAGCAACTGCTCGCCAGTGGTTGGATTCAGCAGCTGCGCGGGGTGGACGATGGCCCGGCCCAGGTATTCATGCACCCGCAATCCCAAGGCGGGGTGGGGCTCATCATGCCCTACAGCAAGGATTTCTGTGCCGGCTGCAATCGACTGCGGGTCTCCTCGGTCGGCAAGTTGCATCTGTGTCTGTTTGGAGACCATGGGGTGGAGCTGCGGGATCTGCTCGCCGCAGACGCCCAGCAGGAGGAGTTGCAGCTGCGGATCCGCTCCGCCCTCGGCAGCAAGGTCGCCACTCATCGTCTCCATGAAGGCAATGCCGGCATGACGCCTCATCTGGCTTCCATCGGCGGCTGAAATGTTCAGCTGCCGTTCAAAATAGCCATCGATTAATAAGCAATCCTCACATAGGGGTATTTTAATCTACCCCTCTGTTGCTTTCTTGCGCCAAGGGTTTGATCCAGCGCAAGAATCCCCCTTGTTTATCTCCCAGGTGGTATATCCCTTAATTTGTCAGGGCCGCAATATACACCCACGCTTATAATTGGTATTAAAAATACCAGTCACCTAGTCTGCACTCGAGTCTTGTATCTGCGAAGAGGAAGCAATATGCCGGATGGGGTCAACCTGTCACGCCGTGGTCTGTTTCGAGGTCGACTGAGTGCGTCTGCGCCCGAGGTGCAGTTGCCGTGGTCCATTCCCTGGGCCGATTTCGTGGCCGATTGCACCCGTTGCGGCGACTGCCTCACCGCCTGCCCCGAGCAGATCCTGGTGAAGGGAGACGGTGGCTTTCCTACGGTGAACTTCCAGTTGGGGGAGTGCACCTTCTGCACCGACTGTGTGTCTGCGTGCACGCAGCCGCTGTTTCGTCCGACCACCGAGGTGGCCTGGCACTATGTGGCCCATATCGAGGTCGGTTGTCTGGCCCATGAACAGGTTTTCTGCCAGCGCTGCCAGGACAGTTGTGAGCCGCGGGCTATCCGGTTTTCTCCCCAGTTGGGACGTGTGCCGACCCCGGACATAGACACCGATCTCTGTAACGGCTGCGGCGCTTGTGTGGCAGATTGTCCCGTTTCAAGCATAAAAATCAGCACACCATATGGTGAGAAGACTGACTAATAGCGGACTTTAACCGCGGCTCGGCCCCCCGACAGATGTCCCGGTGCCGACCACCCTAGCAAGGATGAGCAAGTTGGAAAGCGAGATGAACAGCGACATGAAAAAAGCGGAGTTCCACGTATCTAGCCTGGTGGTGCTGACCCAACCTCCCTTGCGTCACCAGCTCGCCCAGCAGATTGGCGCCCTTGAAGGGGCCGAGATCCACGCCGTCAGCGACGAAGGCAAGCTGGTGGTGACCCTGGAGGGGCCCAGCCAGCGTCCCATCATGGATGCCATTGATGCCATTCAGGCCATGCCGGGGGTGCTCTCCGCCGCCCTCATCTACCACCAGTTCGATGATTCCGATGAGCAATAACAAGGAATGACGCGTCATCAGGCTAAGCCAACGGGAATCATCATGATGGCGGCCATTGATGCGATACAAGCGATGCCGGGTGTGTTGTTCAGCGCCCTGAGCGATCACCAGATCGATACACTCGACAACTTACGCGAAAAGCAATGTGAGGATATGCCATGAAGCTGAGTCGACGCGACTTTATGAAGGCCAATGCGGTGGCGGCAGCCGCTGCCGTGGCCGGTGTCAGTGCCCCTACCTTGGCGGCGAACCTGATCACCAGCACCGACAAGACCGCCATCACCTGGGATAAAGCCCCCTGCCGTTTCTGCGGCACCGGCTGCTCAGTGCTGGTGGGTTCCCAGGCCGGTCGCGTCGTCGCGACCCAGGGCGATCCCGATGCCCCGGTCAACCGGGGCCTGAACTGCATCAAGGGCTACTTCCTGTCGAAGATCATGTACGGCCAGGACCGGCTGACCCAGCCCATGCTGCGCATGACCGACGGCAAGTTCGACAAGAACGGTGACTTCGCCCCCATCAGCTGGGATCAGGCGTTTGACATCATGGCCGAGAAGTTCAAGGCCACCCTCAAGGAGAAAGGCCCGACCGCGGTCGGCATGTTCGGCTCCGGCCAGTGGACAGTGTGGGAAGGTTATGCCGCCTCCAAGTTGATGAAGGCGGGTTTTCGCTCCAACAACCTGGATCCCAACGCCCGTCACTGCATGGCCTCGGCCGTGGTCGGCTTCATGCGCACCTTCGGCATGGATGAGCCCATGGGCTGCTACGACGACATCGAGCAAGCCGACGCCTTCGTGCTGTGGGGCTCCAACATGGCCGAGATGCACCCGATCCTCTGGTCACGGATGTCCGATCGCCGCCTCTCCAATCCGGACGTGCAGGTGCATGTGCTCTCCACCTTCGAGCATCGCAGCTTCGAGCTCGCCGACAACGGCATGGTGTTCACACCGCAGACCGATCTGGCGATCCTCAACTACGTCGCCAACTACATCATCCAGAACGACAAGGTGAACTGGGAGTTCGTCAACAAGCACACCCAGTTCCGCAAGGGCGTCACCGACATCGGCTACGGCCTGCGTCCGACCAACCCGCTGCAGCAGCAGGCGAAGAACCCGGACAGCGGCGACTCCACCCCCATGAGCTTCGACGACTTTGCGAAATTCGTGGCGGATTACGACGTCGACTCGGTCTCCAAGCTCTCTGGCGTCTCCAAGGAGAAGCTGGTGAAACTGGCCGAGCTCTACGCCGATCCGAGCAAGAAGGTGGTCTCCTACTGGACCATGGGCTTCAACCAGCACACCCGTGGCGTCTGGGCCAACAACCTCTGCTACAACATCCACCTGCTGACCGGCAAGATCTCCACCCCGGGCAGCGGTCCCTTCTCCCTGACCGGCCAGCCGTCTGCCTGTGGCACCGCGCGGGAAGTGGGCACCTTCGCCCACCGCCTGCCTGCCGACATGGTAGTGACCGAGCCCAAGCACCGCGCCATTGCCGAGAAGATCTGGAAGCTGCCGGAAGGCACCATCCCGGAGAAGGTGGGTTATCACGCCGTGCTGCAGAGCCGCATGCTCAAAGACGGCAAGCTCAACGCCTACTGGGTGATGTGCAACAACAACATGCAGGCCGGCCCCAACATGAACGAGGAAGGGCTGCCCGGTTATCGCAACCCGGCCAACTTCATCGTGGTGTCCGACCCTTACCCGACCGTCACCGCCCAGGCCGCCGATCTCATCCTGCCCACCGCCATGTGGGTGGAGAAGGAAGGCGCCTATGGCAATGCCGAGCGCCGTACCCAGTTCTGGCACCAGCAGGTCAAGGCGCCGGAAGGGGCCAAGTCCGACTTGTGGCAGCTGATGGAGTTCGCCAAGCGCTTCACCGTGGAAGAGGTGTGGCCAGCCGAGCTTATCGCCAAGCAACCCGAGCTCAAGGGCAAGACCCTGTATGAGGTGCTCTACAAGAACGGTCAGGTCGATCAGTTCCCGAAAGAGCAGAGCAAGGGTGCGCTGAACGACGAGGCCGAGCACTTTGGCTTCTACGTACAAAAAGGCCTGTTCGAGGAGTACGCCAGCTTCGGCCGTGGCCACGGTCACGATCTGGCGCCGTTCGATCAATACCACGAAGCGCGCGGCCTGCGCTGGCCGGTGGTGGACGGCAAGGAGACCCTGTGGCGCTATCGCGAAGGCTTCGATCCTTATGTGAAGGCGGGCGAGGGGGTACGTTTCTACGGCAAGCCCGACGGCAAGGCGGTCATTTTTGCGCTGCCCTACGAGCCAGCCGCCGAAGCGCCGGACAAGGAATATGACATGTGGCTCTCCACCGGTCGGGTGCTGGAGCACTGGCACACCGGCTCCATGACTCGCCGCGTGCCCGAGCTCTATCGTGCCTTCCCGGATGCGGTGCTGTTCATGCACCCGGAAGACGCCAAGGCCCGTGGCGTGCGCCGTGGCGAAGAGGTGATCGTCGCCTCCCGCCGCGGTGAAGTGAAGACCCGCGTCGAGACCCGTGGTCGCAACAAGCCGCCCAGAGGCCTGGTGTTCATGCCCTTCTTCGATGCGAGCCAGCTGGTCAACAAGTTGACCCTGGACGCCACGGATCCGCTCTCCAAGGAGACGGATTACAAGAAGTGCGCCGTCAAGGTCATGAAGGCCTAAGGCGGGGCGCGGGGATGAGTCGCAGCCGTCGCCAGTTTCTGACCGACCTTGCCAAGGGGGCCTGCAGTGTGGGCCTGCTTGGCGCGGGTCTGGGGGGAGTGGCCCGGCAGCAGGCGCAAGCGGTGCCGGCCCAGGCACTGCGACCGCCTGCAGCGCTGGCGGAGGCCGAGTTTCTCGGTGCTTGCGTGCGCTGCGGACTCTGCGTAGAGGCTTGCCCCTACGACACCCTCAAACTCGCCAGACTGCTGGAGCCGGTGACCACGGGCACCCCTTACTTCGAGGCGCGCAGCGTCCCCTGCGAAATGTGCGAGGACATCCCTTGCGTGGTGGCCTGTCCGAGCGGGGCGCTGGATCCGGCCATGACCGACATCGATCAGGCGCGGATGGGGGTGGCGGTGCTCATCGACCATGAGACCTGCCTCAACTATCTGGGGCTGCGCTGCGATGTCTGTTACCGGGTCTGCCCGCTCATCGATCAGGCCATCACGCTGGAACTCGTGCGCAACCCGCGTACCGGCAAGCACGCCATGTTCCTGCCGACCGTGCACAGCGAGTTTTGCACCGGCTGTGGCAAGTGCGAGCACGCCTGCGTACTGGAGACGGCGGCCATCAAGGTAGTGCCTCCTCGGCTCGCCAAGGGGGAGCTGGGTCATCACTACCGACTTGGTTGGGAAGAGAAGCGCAAGGCGGGCAAGTCGCTCATCGGTGAGCGGCTCAGCCTGCCCACTCGCAAGCCGGAGGGATCATGAGCCGCTATCCGGGGCAAGAGGCGAGAGAGAAGCTCGGCTGGTGGCGGTCACATCGCTTCCTGTTGCTGCGTCGCTTGAGCCAATTCGGCGTGCTGGGGCTGTTCCTGCTGGGACCGCTGGCGGGCGTCTGGATCCTCAAGGGCAATCTCTCCAGCTCCCTGTTGCTGGAGACGGTGCCACTGACCGATCCGCTCACCCTGTTGCAGACGGTGGCGGCGGGTCATTGGCCGGTTGCCACCCTGTGGCTCGGGGCGGCCATAGTGCTGCTGGGGTACTGGCTGGTCGGGGGGCGGGTGTTCTGCTCCTGGGTCTGTCCGGTCAACCTCGTCACCGATGCGGCGGCCTGGCTGCGCGTCCGGCTCGGCCTCAAGGGCAACGGCCAGTTTGGTCGTCACCATCGCTACTGGCTGCTGGCCATGGTGCTGGTGGTCCCGGCCTTGGCGGGCGTGCTGGTGTGGGAGCTGGTCAACCCGGTCTCGCTCGCTCTGCGCGGTCTGCTGTTTGGCATGGGGGCGGGTTGGGGTGTGCTGGTGGCCCTGTTTCTGTTCGATTTGTTTGTGGTGGAGCGCGGCTGGTGTGGCCATCTGTGCCCGGTGGGGGCCTTTTATGCCCTGCTCAACCGGGTTGGCTTTATCAAGATTTCTGCCAAGGGACGCGCGCGTTGCAGCAACTGCATGGATTGTTATGCGGTCTGCCCCGAGCGTCCCATCCTGCGCGGCCCGGTTCACGGTGCCAAGCGCGGTCACGGGCCCTTGATTGTGGCTCAGGAGTGCACGAACTGCGGCCGTTGCATCGATGTCTGCGCGGAGCAAGTTTTCGAAATCACTGTAGGTTTTGCCGTCAAGGCAGAGAAAATGTCGGAGAACACATAATGAAAAAGCTGATTGGAGCAATGCTGGCCTGTCTGATGGCGGGTTCCTTGATGGCGGCAGTCCCCGAAATCACCAACAGCACGGGGGGCATCAAGTCGGAGCGGGGAAGCACGGATCTGGCGACCGAAGCCGAAGCCGCGCCGCTCAAAAATTATCGTAAGGATGGCGACATCTACGATCGCCAGTACATGCATCAGCCCCCGCTGATCCCGCACGATATTCGTAACTACGAGGTGGATAACAAGGTCAACAAGTGCCTGGCCTGCCACAGCTTCAAGAACGCCAGTGCCATGAAGGCCCCCAAGATCAGCCCGACTCACTTCGAGACCCGTGACGGCATGACCCTGGGGGAAGTCTCTCCCCGCCGCTACTTCTGCCTGCAGTGCCACGTGCCGCAAGCGGATGCCAAGCCACTGGTCGGGAATACGTTCAAGCCTGTCGAAGCCCTGAACTGAGGAACACATAGATGAAATTACCCGGTTTTGTGCAACGACTGTGGACCACCTTCAAGTCGCCCTCCAAGGCGGCGCTCTGGGTGCTGCTGATGATGGGTTTCTTCGGCGGTGTCATCTTCTGGGGCGGGTTCAACACCGCCATGGAGGCCTCCAACACCGAGAAGTTCTGTACCGGTTGCCACGAGATGAAGGACAACGTCTTCGTCGAGTACCGTGACACCATCCACTACGCCAACCGCTCCGGCGTGCGCGCCAGCTGCCCGGATTGCCACGTACCCCACGAATGGACCTACAAGATCATTCGCAAGGTGCAGGCTTCCAAGGAGCTGTGGGGCATGCTGACCGGCAAGGTCGATACTCGCGAGAAGTTCGAGAGTCATCGCCGGGAGATGGCCGAGCGGGAGTGGCAACGGATGAAGGACACGGATTCGAGGGAGTGCCGTAACTGCCACAACTTCGAATACATGGACTTCTCCCTGCAGGGGCGGCGTGCCGCCAAGATGCACTCCACCAACCTGGCGAGCGGGGAAAATACCTGCGTCGATTGCCACAAGGGGATTGCGCACCAGTTGCCTGACATGACGGGTGTGAAAGGGTTTTAAGCAGGTGGCCAGAGGGTCGGGGAGACCCGGCCCTCTGCTTTTTCATCTTTATGAACGCGTTAATCCCATCTGTACGACAACTTTTGGTAGAATCCGTGCGCGATAACGCGACTCCCGCCTGTTCTCCTCTCATCCGCCAGCATGGCGCGGGCGGTATCTGGCCGAGTGAGTGCGTTTCATCCCTTCCCCTCTCGTGGTTAATGATTGCAGGCATTGTTCTAAGGCATCCAAACACATGGCACCAAAAAGCAGTGAATTCATTCCTCTCAAGATTGCCGTACTGACGGTTTCCGACAGCCGCACCTCTGCCGACGACAGTTCGGGCGACTACCTGGTATCGGCCCTCACCCAAGCGGGGCACAAACTGGCTTATCGGGCGCTGTGCGCCGACAATCTGTTCCGGGTGCGGGCCCAGACCAGCGAGTGGATCGCCGATGAGGCGGTGCAGGTGGTGCTGATCAACGGTGGCACTGGCTTCAATGAGCAAAACCGGGTCCCGGAAGCGGTCGGTGTGCTGTTCGAGCGCACCGTGCAGGGTTTTGGCGAGATGTTCCGCCAGCTCTCGTTTGCCGAGATCAAGGGCTCGGCCATGCAGAGCCGGGCACTGGCCGGACTGGCCAATCGTACCCTCATCTTCTGTCTGCCAGGCTCCACCGGTGCCTGCCAGCTGGGCTGGGAGCAGCTCATTCGGGATCAGCTCGATGCCCGTACCAAGCCGTGCAACTTTGTGACCCATCTTTGAATCAAGGCGCGTGCCCGTCACGCGTCACTCATTCCAGCTCGCAAGCAAGGGGATAGTGATGAACCTGACCCACCTCAACCAGAGCGGTGAGGCCCATATCATATGGGATGTGACCGACCGACAGCGCACCGGGTGCGAGATCCTCGTCGGAACATTCGTGATTAAGGGGGGTAAATGAATCTGACTCATCTCAACCAGAGCGGTGAAGCTCATATGGTGGACGTCACCGACAAGCAGGTCACCGAGCGAGAGGCGCGCGCCGAGGCGTTCGTGACCATGGCGCCCGCAACCCTGGCGCTGATCCTGAGCGGCCAGCACCACAAGGGGGATGTGTTCGCCACTGCCCGCATCGCCGGCATCATGGCGGCCAAGAAGACCGCCGACCTCATTCCGCTCTGCCATCCGCTGGCCCTTACCCGGGTGGAGGTAGAGATTGAACCCCAACCCGAGCACAATAGGGTGCATATTCGCACCCTCTGCAAGCTCTCCGGCAAGACCGGGGTGGAGATGGAAGCCCTGACCGCCGCCTCGGTGGCGGCGCTCACCATCTACGACATGTGCAAGGCGGTGCAAAAGGACATGGTGATCGAACAACTGCGGCTGGTCGAGAAGCGGGGCGGCAAGTCCGGTCACTTCCTGGCCCCGACCGGCGAAGGCAGTGCGCAAGAGCATTCGGGAGAGCAGGCATGATCAAGGTACTGTTTTTTGCCCAGGTGCGGGAGCTGGTCGGTTGCGACGAGCTCAGCCTGCCTTGCGACTACGCCTGCGCCGAGGATCTTCGCCGGGCGTTAAGCGAGCGCGGTGACAAGTGGGCGCTGGCGCTCGAAGCCGGCAAGCTACTGGTGGCGGTCAACCAGACATTGGTACCGCTCACCGCGGCGCTGGCCGATGGCGACGAGGTGGCCTTCTTCCCCCCGGTCACCGGAGGCTGATCATGAGCGAGGCAACCACCACCGATCGTATTCTGGTGCAGCGGGCCGACTTCTCCCTCGGGGTCGAGTACGAGCGGCTCGCCGCCCGTCACGACACCGGCGCCATCGTCACCTTCGTCGGCAAGGTGCGTGACTTCAATCAGGGGGAGCAGGTCAAGGGACTGGCGCTCGAGCACTACCCCGGCATGACCGAGAAGGCGCTTGCCGATATTGTTGCGCAGGCGCGCAGCCGCTGGCCGTTGCAGGAGTGCACCCTGATTCACCGCATCGGTGAGCTGCTGCTCGGCGATCAAATCGTGCTGGTGGCGGTGAGCAGCGCCCATAGGGACGCTGCGTTTGAAGCCTGCCACTTCATCATGGATTTTTTGAAGACCCGGGCACCGTTCTGGAAAAAGGAACTGACCGCCGAGGGGCTACAGCGCTGGGTCGAGGCCAAGGAGAGCGATAACGCCGCCGCGGCCCGCTGGTCACCAGCAAGTTCACATCATAGGGAGTGAGTCCCGCGAGGGAATTCCCCCATTTTGGGGCCCGGCAGAACCTGGCCCTCATTAAGGTGCAATAAAGGGAGTAAGGGAATGAAACAGTTGTTATCCGTGGTGTTGATCGGTGCCTGCGCCGGTGTGTTGCACAGTGGCGTGGCGCAGGCCGATGAGGTCAAGGTGGCCGTGGCGGCCAACTTCAAGGGCACCATAGAGCGCATTGGCAAGGACTTCACCGCCAAGACCGGCCATACCCTGGCCATCTCCTCCGCCGCGACCGGGGTGCTCTACACCCAGATCACCCACGGTGCCCCCTTCGATCTCTTCCTCTCCGCCGATGTGAAGACTCCTCAAAAGCTGGAACAGGAAGGCAAGGGCAGCGAGCGCTTCACCTACGCCATCGGCCAGTTGGGCCTGTGGAAGAAGGGCGGCCCGGCACCCGATGAAGCCGCACTGCGCAGCTGGAAGGGCAACCTCGCCATTGCCAACCCGAAAACCGCACCCTATGGCACCGCCGCCATGGCGACCCTCGAGCACCTCAAGATCGATCCCAAGCAATATCGTCTGCTGACCGGCACCAACATCGGCCAGACCTGGCAGTTTGTGGACACCGGCAACGCCGAGATGGGCTTCGTCGCCTGGGCCAACCTGGTGGAAGCGGGCAAGACCGGCGAAGCCTGGGCCGTGCCGAATGCGTTCTACCCGGCCATCGAGCAGCAGGGCCTGGTCCTGAAGAAGGGCGAGGCGGTCGATGCCCTGGTGGCTTGGCTCAAGGGCCCGGGCCAGCAGCAGATCAAGGCTGCCGGCTACGCCCTGCCGCAATGATGGCGTGAGCGTTGACTCTGCATGATGACTGGCCGGCCCCTGGGCCGGCCAGTTTTTACCATAAGGATGCAAACCATGCTGTTGCGTGAACCCGAGAGGGGATCTGGGGATGAGTGAAGGTAATCTGCTGGCTGCGTCTCGCTTGACCCTGACGTTGCGGCATGTCACCTCGGGGCCAGTGTTGGTTATTCACATTCGAGAGGAAACGCCATGAGCGAAGGCGATCTGCTGGCTGTCTGGCTGACCCTGAAGCTGGCCGCCAGCACCACGGGCATACTCCTGTTGCTGTCACCGCCACTGGCCTGGTGGCTCTCTCGTAGCCAGCACCGGCTCAGACCCGTGGTGGAGGCGCTGGTGGCGCTGCCGCTGGTGTTGCCGCCGACTGTGCTCGGATTCTATCTGCTGCTGGCCTTCTCCCCCTCTTATGGCTTTGGTGCCTGGTGGCGGGAAACCTTCGGCGCTCCGCTGGCGTTCAGCTTCCTCGGCCTGCTGTTTGCCTCCATCCTCTACTCCTTGCCCTTCGTGGTGCAGCCGCTTACCTCCGCCTTCGTCAACATGGGCAACAAGGAGCTGGAAGCCGCCGCCACCCTGGGGCTTGGGCCACTGGAGCGCTTCTTTCACATCATACTGCCGATGACGCTGCCGAGCTTCGTGATGGCGGCGGCGCTGGGCTTTGCCCATACCCTGGGGGAATTCGGGGTGGTGTTGATGATTGGTGGCAATATTCCGGGGGAAACCCAGGTGCTCTCCATCGCCCTGTTCGATCACGTGGAAACCATGGATTACCAGAATGCTCACTACCTGGCCGGCGGCCTGATGGGCTTCTCCCTCATCATGCTGGTACTGGTCTATGGCGTGCTGCAACGCCGCCAGCGGAGGCTATTCGGATGATGCAGGATCTCAACGCCCAACGCTGTTTCGGCAACCGCGCACCCGATAGGGAGCTGGCCTACGGTATGTGGCAACTTCGTCAGTGGAGGCTGTTCGTATGAGCCTGCATCTCAAAGCCCAGCGCCGCTTCGGTGGCTTCGAGCTCGATTGCGATCTCAAGCTCCCGTTGGGGGGCATACTTGGGCTGTTCGGCCCCTCCGGTTGTGGCAAGAGCACCCTGCTGAGGATCCTGGCCGGGCTTGATCGCCAGCCGACGGATGGCTTGCACTGGCAAGGACGGGAGCTGGCCAATCTGCTGCCAGAGGCGCGTCGCATCGGGCTGGTGTTCCAGGACTCTCGACTGTTTCCGCACCTGACGGTGCTGGCCAATCTGCAGCTGGCCGCACGCAAGGGCAGGGGCCGTTGGCAACCCGAGCCACTGGCCGAGCGGCTCGGTTTTGCCGAGCTGCTTGGTCAGCCGGCCCACGGCCTCTCCGGCGGCCAGCGCCAGCGGGTGGCGCTGGGGCGGGCCCTGCTGGCCGAGCCAGACTTGCTGCTGCTGGATGAACCTTTCTCGGCGCTGGACAGGCGTAGCCGCATTCATCAGGCCCATGTGCTGAGGGGATTGCAGCGCGAGAGCGGTCTGCCGATGATCTTCGTCAGCCACGCCATGGAGGAGGTAAGCCTCCTGTGCGACCAGCTGGTGCTGCTGGCCGAGGGACGAGTAGAGGCACAAGGCCGACCCGGCGAGATCTTCGCTCGCACCGATTTGTCGCTCGCCAGCCGTGACGACGCCGGCGTCATGCTGGAGGCCACCCTGGCCCATTACGACTCGGTCTCGCAGATGGCGAGCCTGCAGCTTGGGGATCAGCTGCTGATGGTGACCATGGAGCATGCCCCCGACGAGACCGGATCCCTGCAGATCAAGGTAGCGGGGCGGGATGTGGTGATAGCCACCGCCCCCATCGATCACTCCAGCCTCTCCAACTGCCTGGAGACCCGTCTGCTTGAAATTCGCGAGGTCAGGCCGGGCCAAACCTTGTTGCAGTTGGCTCTGGGGCAGCAGATACTGCTGGCCCGGATCACCAGCCGCTCCGCCAAACGGCTCGCGCTGGCGCCGGATCAGCGTCTCTACGCCTACATCAAGGCGGTGAGCCTGGTGGGCGAGGGCTAAACGCACGGCACTGGCTGGGGTACCATGCCCCTCCCGCAAGGAGCCAGCTCGCAGAGAACCGAAGGCATAGCCGACAGCGTAACGACAGTCAGATCATCAGGACAGGCATAGAGCCAACAGGGAGAGCGCGGGTGCGTCGCAACCAGGTAATGAAATCCCATGGGTTAGCCTTGCGCAGTGCGGGGGAGGGGCCGCTGCTGTTGCTGCTGCATGGGCTCGGCTCCTCCAGCCTCGACTGGCAGGCCCAGCTCGAGCACTTTTCTGAGCACTATCGGGTGGTGGCCCTCGACTTGCGCGGTCACGGCCAGAGCATGCAAGAAGGCCCCTTCGATGTCGGCACCCTGAGCGCCGACGTGGCGCGCTGGCTCGATGATCAACCAGAGCCCGCCTGGGTGGTGGGGCTCTCCCTGGGGGCCATGGTGGCGCTGGAGCTGGCGTTGCAGCTGCCCGGCAAGATCCGCGGCCTGGTGCTGGTCAACGGTTTCAGCGAGTTTTTGCTGGAGACCCCCAAGGAGCAGGAGCGTTACGCCCAGCGGCTGAAATGGCTGCGCTGGTTTGGCATGCGCCCCCTCGCCTGGTGGCTGGCGCGGGAACTCTTCCCCGGCCCCGAACTCGCCCAGTTGCGCAGCACCTTCCGGCTGCGGTTTGTGCAGAGCAACAAGAAGAAAGTCTACAGGGCCTTGCTCGGCGCCTTGCCCGGCTGGTCGGCCCGGGCAAGGCTCGGCGCCATCTGGCAGCCGGTGGCCATCATCTCCACGGCGCAGGACTATCTACCCCTCGCCAAACGGGTGGAACAATTCGCTGCCCTGCCCAACGCTAGCATCCACACCCCGCCGGGACACCACGCCTGGCCGGCAGAAGATCCCTCCGGATTCAATCATTTGCTTCACCGGATTTTAGAAACTCATTAAACTTGTCGCCCTTTAAGTCGTGTATGTATTGGTCCGATCGCCTTGCCAATGGCAAAAGGCAAGGCAATCGGACCCATTTTGCTCTCTCAATAGGTATTTCCTCATGTCTGAAGTAATAAAAATGGCCATCGATGATGGTTCGACCAACGTCAAGGTGAGCTGGATTGAGAACAAGGTGCTCAAGACCATCATCTCTCCCAACTCTTTTCGCAAGGATTGGAAGAGTGCCGCCCTGCGCAAAGACAAGAAGATCTACAACTACGAGATAGGCAATACCAAGTACACCTATGACGCCACCTCGGACAAGTCGCTGGCAACCACCCATGTGGAGTATCAGTACGACGACCTGAACCTGCTGTCGGTACACCATGCCCTGTTGCAAACCGCAGTTGCCCCCTGCGAGGTCGCCATCACGGTTACCCTGCCCATCACCGAGTTCTACAACCCGGACGATTGCCAGCGCAACGAAGAGAAGATAGAGAAGAAACGCCGCAACCTGATGCGCGACATCTCCCTCAACAAGGGCGAACTGTTCAATATCGTCAGCGTGGAAGTGATGCCGGAGAGCCTGCCGGCGGCCCTGTCCCGACTGATCGGTTCTGGCTGCAACGAGTTCACCAAGACGCTGGTGATCGACTGCGGTGGTACCACCCTGGACATGGGCATCATCGTCGGAGAGTTTGACGATGTATCCGACGTCTATGGCAACAACGAGATCGGTGTCTCCATGGTGACGGATGCGGTACGCAAGGCCCTGGCCGCTGCCGACAGCGACTCCAGCTACCTGGTCGCCAACGAATTCATCAAGCGCCGTCACGACATGAGCTTCGTGCGTGATGTGGTCAACGATGAGGTCCAGATCCCCAAGATCCTCGAGAAGATGCAGAACAAGATTGACGAGCTGGGTTCCCAGGTCGCCCACGAGGCGAAGAAGTTTGCCAAGAACCCGAACCGGGTCTACCTGGTTGGTGGCGGCGCTTCTCTGATCCACGAGGCTATCAAGGCAGCCTACCCGACTCTGGGTGAGCGGGTCGAACTGCTGGACGATGCGCAATCCGCGCTGGCTCGCGAGATCTGCCTCTACACCACCGAGGAAGACGAAGTCTATCGCGAGTCTGCGGTGATGGCCGGGGTTGATGATGAGTAGTCAACTCAAGCGCATGACCTTCTCCATCTACATGGATCCGGGTGCGCTGGAGTCTGATCGTTACGCGGTCGGGGTGTTGCAGAACTGGTATCAGCGCGCCCGCAAGATCCAGGACGGGGCGGAGCAGTTCGACTTCTCCAAGAGCCGCTTCCACAAGGATATCTACCTCTCTGGCATGTTCATGTACGTGTTGGCGCCGAACCTGTGCAAGGTCATCGCCAATGCGCTCGGGCCAGAGCAGGTCAGCCTGACCACCCTGCGCCACGCCTTTGCCAGCTGCGGTTTCAATCTGGGGGAGGGGAGCGAGACGGCCCCCTCCGTGACGGATGAGATGGTCGATCAGATAGTGGCGCGGCTGGCCCCCCGGCTGGGTCAGGGCAACACGGCCGAGATGATGGAGGAGATAGTGCAACGCCTGGGTCAGCCCCAGCCGATGGCGAACCCCGATCATCTGGTGGATGAGATTGTCAGCCGACTCGGTGAACAACAACCCACCGAGTTATGGGACGAGCTGAGGCAGGGGCTGCCGGGGTCGCTGGACCATGATCAGCTGGCCGAGGCCATCGCGGGAAAGCTGCCAGTGGCGGCGGTCGAGCCGGATCTGGCGCCGCTGCAGAGCAGCATCTTGCAGCTTTCTCGTCAGCTGGAAGAGCAATCCAAGCTCATTCGAGAGCAGCACCGGCTGATCCAGCGGCTGATCCAGCGGCTGGCCAGTCAGCCGGGCCGATCCGCTGGGCTGGACGAGTCGATGGCCGAGCCATTGATCGAGGATCTCTCGAGCCAGGTGGCCAACATGAAGAAAGTCAAGGCGAAGGGGCTTTTTTAAACCCCTGCCCAGCTTGTCTTCTGTTGATGCGAACAGCGATTCATGCAAAAAGCCGACCCTCGGGGTCGGCTTTTTATTGCGCAGATATTGCGTGGAGGAGGCTACTAGGGCTGCGAGCAGACCGGGCAGTCGGGGCGCTTGGGTAACTTCATCTCGCGAAAACCACCGGTCAGACCCTCGATCATCAGCAGGCGACCGCTGTAGCTCTTGCCCATACCGGCCAGCAGCTTGATGGCTTCGAGGGCCTGCAGGCTGCCCACCAGTCCCACCATGGGGGCCAGCACGCCCGCCTCGACGCAGGTCAGCGACTGCTCGCCAAACAAGGAGCTGAGGCAGGCGTAGCAGGGCTCATTCTCTTGCCAGGTGAAACTGCACAGCTGCCCCTCCAGCCGGATGGCGGCGCCGGAGACCAGCGGCACCCCGTGCTGGCGGGCACGCTGGTTGAGCAGGTTGCGGATGGTGACGTTATCGGTGCAATCGAGCACCAGCTGGTGGCTGGGCAACAGAGCATCGAGCAGCGCCTCATCGGCCAGTGTCGCATGGGTCTTCACCTCGAGCCAGGGGTTGAGGGCGCGCAGCGACTCGGCGGCGGAATCCACCTTGTATTGACCGATACGCTCATCGCTGTGCAGCACCTGGCGTTGCAGGTTGGAGAGCTCCACCTTGTCGAAATCCACCAGGGTCAGCTGGCCGACCCCGGCCACCGCCAGATACTGGGCGGCGGCGCAGCCCAGACCTCCGGCGCCAATGACCAGCACATGGGCCTGCTTGAGCGCCTCCTGCCCCTCGAAGTCGAAGGATTTGAGGATGATCTGGCGGTTGTAGCGCAAGAGCTCGGCGTCCGAGAGGATCTCGCTCACAGCAACAGCCCCGCGAAGGGCTCGACGGTGACGCTTTCCCCTGCTGCTACTCTGCCTCGTTCCTGCTCCAGCACTATGTAGCAGTTCGCCTTGGAGAGGGAGCTGAACACGCCGGAGTCCTGGGAGCCGGTGCTGCGCACCTCGAGGCCGCTCGGGCCCTGGCTCAGGATGCCGCGCTGGAAGTCCAGCCGACCTGGCGCTTTTTTCAAGGGTTCGCTCGCGGCGGCGCTGATGCGCAGGGGCGGCACCCAGGTCTGGCCGGCCAGTTTGGCCAGGGCCGGACGCACCAGTTGATCGAAGGTGACCATGGCGGAGACAGGGTTGCCCGGCAGGCCGAAGAACCAGGCGTTGGGCAGGCGGCCGAAGGCGAACGGCTTGCCCGGCTTGATGGCGAGCTTCCAAAAACCGATCTCGCCGAGCTCTTCGAGCAACTGCTTGGTGAAATCCGCCTCGCCGACCGAGACGCCGCCTGTGGTGATCAAGGCATCGGCCTCGCGATCGGCTTTGATAAAAGCGGCGCGAAGCGCAGCCGGATCGTCCGGGATGATACCAAGGTCGAGGCAATCGATGCCGAGCCGCGTGAGCATGGCCTTGACGCCGTAGCGATTGGAGTCGTAGATGTCGCCGTGGGCAAGGGGGGTACCGACCGGTTTGAGCTCATCCCCGGTGCTGAAGATGGCCACTTTCAGAGGGCGACGCACCGTCACGGTGGCGATGCCAAGGGATGCCAGCAGCGGCAGCTCACGGGGGCTCAGGCGCAGGCCGCTCGCCAGCACCTGCGAGCCTTCTGCCATGTCTTCACCGCGGCGGCGGATGTTCTGGCCGGGTCTGGGCTGGCTGGCAAAGCGCACCAGTTCTCCCTCGAGCTGCGCTTCCTCTTGCATGATGACCGCCTCGGTACCGGCGGGAACGGGGGCGCCCGTCATGATGCGGATGCAGTGGCCAGCGAGCCACTCGCCCTGATAGGGCTGACCGGCGAAGGCCTTGCCCGCCACTTTCAGCGGGGTGCCGGCGGCGAGATCGGCCAGGCGCACGGCGTAACCGTCCATGGCGGAGTTATCAAAGGGCGGTACCGACAGCGGGGAGGTGATGTCCTGGGCCAGGATCCGATCCAGCGCCTCTGGCAACGGCAGTTGCTCGGTGTCGCAGCTGCAGGCGAGTTGGTCCAGCATCCCTTGCAGGGCCTCGTTCAAGGGGAGCAGTGCGCCAGTGTCGAATCCCATCATCATGACCTCTTTGGTGTGGTAGAAGGCGGATTATCCCAAAAAAACCGCCACATGGGCAGGTTCGGTGCACAGGAATACGCGGCGAGCGGGCCTCGGGGAGTGAAAGGTGAGATTATCTCGCGTAATGCCCCCCATCTGGACGGCCTGTATGACAGGTAAAACACCACGGATTGACATAAAGTCAGGTGCTGGGCTTGAGTTAGTTCGAATTATGACAATAATCGCCCTGTAAGATTGCGCCACAGTAGAATGTCGCCTCAACAGAAGGCGGCCATCACAGTCCCTGAGCGTGGGAGAGTAAGAGAATGACGAATTTGAGTCAGGAAGCCCTGTTGGTCAGGGCAGCCCTCGAGGCCCAGGGCCTGGAGACACCGCTGGTGGCCAATGAACTGAACAGCCAGCAGAAGAGAGAGAAGATCGAAGGCCATATGCGCTCCATCATGGAGACGCTGGGGCTGGACTTGACGGATGACAGTCTGACCGAGACGCCGCACCGCATCGCCAAGATGTACGTGAACGAGATCTTCTCCGGCCTCGATTACAGCACCTTCCCCAAGGTGACGGTGATCGAGAACAAGATGAAGGTGGATGAGATGATCATGGTGCGGGACATCAGTCTCACCAGCACCTGCGAGCACCACTTCGTCACCATCGACGGGCTGGCCCACGTGGCCTATATCCCCCGTGGCAAGGTGATTGGGCTGTCCAAAATCAACCGTATCGTGCAGTTCTTCGCCCGGCGTCCCCAGGTGCAGGAGCGCCTCACCCAGCAGATCCTGCTGGCGCTGCAGACCCTGCTCGGGACCCGCGACGTGGCCATCAGCATCCGCGCGACCCACTACTGCGTGAAGGCCCGCGGCGTGATGGACTCCACCTCCTACACCACCACCACCTCCCTCGGTGGGGTATTCAAAACCCAGCCGGACACCCGTTCCGAGTTTCTGGGCGGTCTGAAAGGCTGATCTGCCAGAGGCATGCCATCGCGGCATGCCTTATCTTTACTCCTCCTCACTATTTTGTGCTGAGTTTTAATCAAAAAACTCCTAAAGGCATGGCTGTATCGGGTCGATATAGCTCTCCATGCCAGTGGGTGATCGGTGCGAAGCACAGGATGCTCTCGCGGCGATGACCCGTTTCGACCAGGGCCTGCGAGCCAAGGCCCTGGTGCCCCCGTTTCAGCGAGGCGGGAGCGCTTGATGTACTGCAATGGATGGCAGCTATCGTGTTCCGTGCCAGGAGGGCACAACCCAGAAGACGGATGCTAGTTAATCACCCATTGCAGGACATGCCATGAATCCCAGTACCATGACGATAGGCAAGAAACTCACCGCCGGCTTTGCCGTGCTCGGCCTGATGATGGCCTTCATCGGCGGCTTCTCGCTGCTGCAGTTTGGCAACATGAACCGGGCCGCCACCGGTTTCACCGACAGTATCTTGCCTGCCGTGGTGCGCACCAGCACCCTGGGTGAGACCATCAATGCCCTGCGCCGCTATGAGCTGGACGTGTTCCTGGTGGCAGACGATCCCCAGCAGAGAGCCCATTACCGCGATGCCAGCGAGCAGAGCCTGCGCGAAGCCGATCGGCAGGTAGCGGCCCATGACGCCACCATCTGGGCGGAGGATGTGGCAGAGCGCCGCGCCTTCGACATCGTCAAGGCGGACTGGAGCAAGTACGTCGCCCTGCACCAGCGCATCAAACAGATGCAGGACAGCGGCCAGATGGCGGAGGCCCAGCGCATCTTTATGGCGGAGGGGGTCAACCTCTATACCACTTTGTCCAAGTCGGTGGCGGATCTTATTCAGATCAACCACGGCTATGCCGTCAACTCCCGGGCCCAGGTTGTATCCGCCTTTGACAGCGCCAAGCTGAGCATCATCGTCGCCTTGCTGCTGGGGTTGGGGCTGGTGGCCGTGCTCTCCACCGTGCTGACCCGTCAGATCCGGGACCCGCTGGTGATGCTGGCCCGTCAGGCCCAGCGTATTGCCAGTGGCGATCTCGGCAAGGGTGAGCTGCAAGAATGGATCCGCAACGCTCGCTTCAAGCGCGATGAACTGGGCCAGCTCGGCACGGCCATCGATCGCATGCAGGGCTCCCTTGCGGATCTGGTGAGCGAGATCTCGGGCTCGGTCAGCCAGCTCAGCAGCGCGGTGGAGGAGATGAGTGCTATCTCCGAGCAGTCCGCCAAGGGCATGGCCAGCCAGCAGAACGAGGTGTCCCAGGTCGCCACCGCCATGAACGAGATGCAGTCCACCGTCTTTGAAGTGGCGCGCAACACCACGGATGCCATGAGCGCCGCCAAGGCCGCGTCCCACACCTCGAGTGAAGGTCATCGGGTGGTGGGGCGTGCCATCGGCAGCATCGAGCAGGTGTCCCAGCAGATTGAGCAGGCGGGCGGCGTGGTGCAGCAACTGGAGCAGGACAGCGCCAACATCAGCATGGTGCTTGACGTTATTCGCGGCATCGCCGAGCAGACCAACCTACTGGCGCTCAACGCTGCCATCGAAGCGGCCCGGGCCGGCGAGCAGGGCCGTGGCTTTGCGGTCGTCGCTGACGAGGTGCGCTCCCTGGCGCAGCGTACCCAGAACTCCACCGCCGAGATCAGCAAGATGATCGAGGTGTTGCAAGGGCGCACGACGGAGGCGGGCAGTGCCATGCAGCTGAGTCGTCAGCAGATGCAAAGCAGCGTCGAGCTGGCGCGGGAAGCGGGCAACAGCATCGACAGCATCAACGGCGCCGTCACCCAGATCTCGGACATGAATACCCTGATCGCCACCGCCACCGAAGAGCAGAATGCGGTGACCGAAGAGCTCAACCGCAACATCGTCAACATCCACAATGCTGCCGACGAGAACGCACTGGGCGCCCAGCAAACCGCGCAGGCCTGCGTCGAGCTGAGCAAGCTGGCCACCTCGCTGCACCACATGACCCAGCGCTTCACGCTCTGAGTCTGATGGCAGTGAGATAAACCAAGGCCCCGCCCGTCAGCGGGGCCTTGTGTTTGTCGGCCATGGGCAGGTGATTGGTGAAGTAATTCGCTGCCTGGCTCGGCTTTGACCTTGCTCTTTATCTGCCTACTGCCGGGTTTATCGCAGGCTATTCGGCCTCGCTCACAAAAGCGCGATGAATTTCACTGTGGTGAGTTCACGCCGCTCACATCAGCCCTTATGATGCCCCCCTTTTTTGACCCTTGAGACGCCACTTTCGCCATGTTCCGTTCCATCAAATACCAAGTCATGTTTTTTGCGGGTTGCATCCTGCTGGCCACCGTCCTCAGTGTGGTGGGGTATAGCTACGTCTCCCTGGCCAGCCTGCAGGAGAAGATCCAGCAAGAGAGCCACGACACTGCCCGCCAGCAGGCCAAACAGTGGTTGCTGACCCTGGCGGATGGTCAGGCGAGCGAGGTGGCGCGTTCCTTCGAACTGGCGCTGGATGCGGGGGAAACTCTGGCGGCGCTGCTGGCGGGCAACGTCCATCAACGCGAGCCCCTGAACCGGGACGAGGTCACCGCGCTGCTCAAGGATATCGGCGATCGCAACCCGGATTTTCTCAGCATCTACAGCGGCTGGGAGGCCAATCGCTTTGACGGTCAGGATGCGCTTCATACCGGGAACGGCCAACATAGCCAGGCATCGGGCAACTTCGCCCCCTACTGGAGCCGTGGTGCGGCCGGTTTTAGCCTCAAACCGCTCGGCGATTTCTACAGCAAGACGCCGAGCGCGACCGGGATCCGCGCCTCCGAGTGGTATCTCTGCCCGCAGGAGAGCAAGGCCAGCTGCGCGGTGGATCCGTCCGTCTATCAGGTCAACGGTCAGCCGACCCTGCTGACCTCCTTCGTGGTGCCGGTGCTGGATGGTGATCACTACCTCGGTATGGTGGGGGTCGATTATTCCCTGAACTACCTGCAACGCCTCGCCGCCAACATCAGCCAGCGAGTGTTCGAGGGGCAGGGGCGGGTGCGCATCATCAGCCCCATGGGCATCATCGCCGCCGACTCTCGCGATGGCGCCGCGGTCGGCCAGCGGCTGCAGGATCCGCAGTTGCTGGCACAGCTGCAGCGCGGCCAGGCGGGCAGTGAGGAGAATGGCGATCAGCTGCGGGTCTTCGCCCCCATCAACCTCAACAAGGTGACGCGGGCCTGGGGGATTGTCATCGAGGTGCCGAGCAGCGCGCTCTATGCCGACTACGAGCTGACGGCGCAGGCCCGTGCCAAGGCCTTTGGCAACGGGATCTGGACCCAACTGCTGGTGGGCATGCTGGTAGCTGGTGCCGGCTTGGCCGGCATCGCCCTGGCGGCGGGATCCATCTCCAGGCCGGTGCAGCAGACGGCCCGCATGGTGACGCGGCTTTCCAGTGCCGGCGGCGATCTGACCCAGCGTCTGGATCAGAGCCGCCGTGACGAGACCGGGGCCCTGGCCCAGGGGATCAACCAGTTTGTGGCGACGGTGCAGGGCATAGTGACCGACACCGCTGCCAGCGTGCATGAATTGCAGCAGGCAGCGGCGAACTCGGCCCGCCAGGCGCAGCAGGGGTTGGCCAACAGCCGCCACCAGCTGGAGCAGGTCGAACTGGTGGCCACCGCCATTCATGAAATGTCCTCGACCGCGGACTCGGTCGCCAGCAGCGCCCAGATCACGGCGCAGGCGGTAGATGAGACCCGCCATGCGGTGCACAAGGGCCAGCAGGTGGTGAGTGCCTCCGCCAACGGCATACGTCAGCTGAGCGAGCAGGTGAGCGAGGTGTCTGACAAGATCACCGCCCTGCAGCAGCAGGGGATGCAGATAGGCAGCATCCTGGACGTGATCCAGACCATCTCGGAGCAGACCAATCTGCTGGCGCTCAACGCCGCCATCGAGGCGGCTCGCGCCGGTGAGCATGGACGAGGGTTTGCGGTGGTGGCCGACGAGGTACGCACGTTGGCATCCAAGACCCGGACCTCGACCCAGGAGATCCAGCAGATGATCGACCGGCTGCGGGAGACCACCAGCGCCGCGGTCAGTACCATGACCGAGGGCCGCCATTTGAGCAGCCTGGCGCTGCAGGATGCGGAGCAGGCGGTGGTGGAGCTGGCAACCATAGTGCAGGCCGCCGATCGCATCGGCGACATGGCGACCCAGATAGCGAGCGCCGCCGAGCAGCAGTCCAAGGTGAGCGAGGAGATCAACCACAACGTCAGCAACATCCACGAGCTGGCGACCGCCTCCACCCAGGTGGCCAGGGAGCAGGATGCCCAGAGCCAGCAGATGCATGGGCTGACGGAGACGGTGATGAGCAAGCTGGGCCGTTTCCACTATTGATGGAACACTGACATGCTCATAAAAAAGACCCCGCCGATTGGCGGGGTCTTTTGTTTCGGGAGGTAGCAGTACGACAGGCTGTTATTAGCTCAGTCCTACTATCTCGCCGTTGTCATCGATATCGATATGACGGGTCATTGGGGCAGGCTGCTTCAGCTCAGTCCGACGATGTCGCCGTTGTCGTCAATATCGATATGACGGTAGGCGGGCAGGCTGCCAAGGCCCGGCATGGTCATGATGGGGCCCGCCAGGGCGTAGACGAAGCCGGCGCCGGCGCACAGTCTCACCTCTTCGATGGGCACCTCGAAGTCGGTGGGCACGCCCTTGAGGGCGGGATCGTGACTGAGCGAGAGCGGCGTCTTGGCCATGCAGATGGGCAGATGGTCCCAGCCCGCCTGTGACAGCGCCGCCAGCTGACCCTTGGCCTTGTCCGAGAGGATGACGCCGCGGCCGCCATAGCCACACTCCACCAGGGTGGCGAGCTTGGCGCTGAGGCTCATGGTGTCGGGGTAGAGCAGTTTGATATCGCTTGGGCGCTCGCAGGCTTCGACCACGGCGCGGGCCAGCTCGCTCGCCCCAGCACCGCCCTGAGTGAAGGCGTGGGAGAGGGCGACGCCACAGGCACCGGCCCGGTTGGCCTCGGCCATCAACAGATCCAGCTCGGCCTGGCTGTCGCTCGGGAAGCGGTTGACCGCCACCACCACGGGCACCCCGTAGCGGCGGGCGTTGGCGATGTGCCAGGCGAGGTTGGCGCAGCCCTGGCGCAGGGTCGGCAGATCCTCTTCCCCAAGGCTCGCCGGCAGTGGCTGGCCGGGGCGGATGTCGAGCAGGCCGCTGTTGGCCTTGAGACTGCGCACCGTGGCCACCAGCACCACGCAGGATGGGGCTATGCCGGACTGGCGGTACTTGATGTTGAAGAACTTCTCCAGCCCCATGTCGGAGCCAAAGCCCGCCTCGGTCACCACGTAGTCGGTCAACCCCAGGGCGATGTGATCGGCGATGACCGACGAGTTGCCGTGGGCGATGTTGGCGAAGGGGCCGGCGTGCACCAGCACCGGCGTCTGCTCCGTGGTCTGCATCAGGGTCGGTTGCAGCGCCTCCTTGAGCAGCACCGTCATGGCGCCGGCCACTTCCAGCTGTTCGGCGGTGATGGGCTTGCCGTGCAGATCCAGCGCCAGCTGGATGCGACCGATGCGACTGCGCAGATCTTGAAGGCCGGTGGCCAGCGCCAGGATGGCCATCAGCTCGGAGGCGGCGGTGATGACGAAGCGATCTTGGCGCTCTACCCCATCGTTCGGACTGCCCTGACCGACGCTCAGGTGGCGCAGGGCGCGATCGTTCATATCCAGGGTGCGTGGCCAGAGGATGTTGGCGGCATCGATATCGAGCCGTGCCAAGCCGGTCTTGGCGGTGAATTCGGCGCCGAGCCGTTGTTCGTGGAACAGGCGGGCATCGAGCGCCGCGGCTGCCAGGTTGTGGGCGGCGCTGAGGGCGTGGAAATCACCGGTCAGGTGCAGGTTCATCTCCTCCATCGGCACCACCTGGGCGTGGCCACCGCCGGCGGCGCCCCCCTTGACCCCGAACACAGGCCCGAGGCTCGGCTGGCGGATGGTGGCGATGCTGGGCTGACCGATGTGATTGAGGCCCATGGAGAGGCCGAGGGTGGTCACTGTCTTGCCCTCGCCAAGGGGGGTGGGGGTTATGGCGCTCACCAGCACCAGCTTGCCTCGCTGATCGCTCGACTGTTTGAGCAGATCTAGGCTCAGTTTGCCCTTGTGATGACCCTGGGGGCTGAGCTGGGCGGCCGGAATACGCAGGCGCCGGGCCAGTTCGTCGATGTGCAGGCGGGGGGACTGGCGGGAGATCTCGATATCGCTTAGCATCAGCACCTCGTTGGCATGTCAGGTTGAAACTGCGGCGAAGTCTAGAGGAATCAATAAGGTTATCCAATGAGTAATAATATTTTATCCGGCAGTCGTGAGCCCCATCAAAGCCCCATCCTGCTGGATCTCAATGCGCTCTATCATCCCCCCAAACAGCCGTTGACCGCGCTTGGCATCGTCAGCGCCTTCATCCCCTTGTTTGGTTACGGTTGGCAGGCGATGACCCAGGATCCCCTGACTCATTTTCGCCATGAGATAGCCAAGCGCATCAACAAGCACAAGACGGATGAGGCCAACCTCACCCTGATCCTGCAACTGGCGGGCATGCTTGACTGCCATTGCCTGCACATTACCTTGCCCTATGTGCCGAGTGATGAGCAGCTCGCCACCCTGCAGCGCCGGCTGCCACGCTGGCAGCTGACCCTGTGCGAGCAACTGCTGGTGGCCGAGCTACCGTTGCCCGCCAAGGCGGCTAACCCGCAGAGCGAGCCGCCCCGGCCCTGATCCGGGCCTCTGTTTCCCCTCAGTCACCAGGCCGCCCTCGGCCTGGCTAGCTGCGCTGCACCTCGTTGGCATCTCTGCCATATATCCCGACGGTTCAGACCTCGCGATCCCAGTAATGGGGCGCGAGGTAGCGCTCCTGCACAAATTCGATGAAGCAGCGCACCTTGGCCGAGACGAAACGGCGGTGGGGATAGAGCGCATAGAGGCCGATCTGCCCCTTGTCCCACTCGGGGAAGAGCGAGACCAGCTCGCCTGAGCGCAGTGCATCCCCGACGATGAAGGTGGGCTGCCAGATGATCCCCATGTGATTGCAGGCGGCCCGGGTCAGCACCACCCCATTGTTGGCCCGCAGCGGCCCTTGCGGGCGCACGCTCAGCTGCTCGCCGTTGCGTTTAAACACCCAGTCCGGCTGGGTCAGGGTGTAGATGAGGCAGTCGTGCTGCTTGAGCTCCTCCGGGCTCTTGGGGGTGCCGTGCTTCGCCAGATAGGCCGGGCTGGCACAGACGTCCAGTTTCATCATGGCCAGCGGCTTGGCGATCAGCGAGGAGTCCGGCAGATTGCCGATGCGCAGCGCCAGATCGAAGCCCTCTTCCACCAGCGCCACCCGCCGATCGCTGTACTCAATCTCCAGCTTCAGATCGGGAAAGCGCTCGCGAAACAGCGGCAGGGCGGGGGAGAGGTGCAAGTAGCCAAAGTCCATCGGCACCGACAGCTTGAGGGTGCCCTGGGGTTGCTGGTTGTTGCGAGTGAGCTGGCTGTGGGTCTCTTCCAGCTCGGCCAGCAGGGCCTGGGAGCGCTGGTAGTAGAACTGGCCCGCCTCGGTCGGGTTGACCTGACGGGTGGTGCGCGACAGCAGCCGGGTCGACAGCGACTCCTCGAGCTGCTGCATCAGCTTGGAGGTCATGGCGACCGAGATGCCGAGCTGGTGGGCGGCCTTGGTAAAACTCTGGCACTCCACCACCTTGATGAAGGTACGCATGGCGGCTATCTGATCCATATTCCACTCTCAGTTGATAATTATTTTAATAAATCGATGATTATCTATTGCTACAGGGAGGTTAGCATTTTGGGTATCGATGTGAACCCCCAATGAAGGAACGAACCGAATGAAAATGACCAAGGCCCTGCTGGCTTCCTGCCTGTTTATGGCGGCTCCCCTGATGGCGGCCGATTATGATGTCGACGCGGCGCACACCACTGTGCAGTTCAAGGTGGGCCACCTCGGCTTCTCCGAACTGATCGGCCGTTTCGACACCTTCAGCGGTACCTTCAGCATGGATGAGGCCAACCCGACCTCGGCCAAGGCGAGCTTCGAAATCGACGCCGCCAGCGTGGATTCCAACCACGAGGCGCGCGACAAGCACCTGCGCAGCCCCGACTTCCTGGACGTGAAACAGTACCCCAAGATGACCTTCGTCAGCAGCGGCTATGAAGGCAGCAAGGACAAGGGCGTGCTCAAGGGTACCCTGACCCTGCACGGCGTCAGCAAAGAGGTGGCCTTCGATTTGGTCCACATCGGCGAAGGCAAGGATCCTTGGGGCGGCTATCGCAGCGGCTTCAACGCCACCACCACCATCAAGCGCAGCGAGTTTGGCGTGAACTACATGCTGCCCGGCATTCCTGACGAGATGAGCATCAACCTGTTCGTCGAAGGCGTGCGCAAGTAATGGGCGCAGCACTCCTGCTACAAACCCTGGCGGCTCCTTTGGGGGCCGCTTTGCTGTCATGGCGCTGGCCACGGCTGGGGTATCTGTGGGGCGCCCTAGCCATCTGGCTGGTGGGCTGCCTGCTCGGCGGTGCCTATGGCCTGCCGGTCAAGGCCTGGCAATGGCTGCCGCTGACTCTGCTGGTGCCCGCCATCGCGGCGCAACTGACCGACAAGCGGGCCGCCGTTGCGCTGTTCGCCCTGCTCGCCGCCCTGGTGTGGTGGCAGGGGCTGGCCTCGGTGCTGGGCAGCGAACCCCGGATCTGGCTGGCCCTGCTGCCGGCCATCGCCTGGTTTGGCTGGACCCAATGGTGCGGTGACAGCCAGGAAGGGCTGGGCTTTGCGCTCGGTTTCATCTGGCTGGCACTGGTCATCGGCATCGATGGCAGCCTGCTGATCGCCCAGCTGGCAGGGGCGCTGGCGGCCTTCGCCGGTTTCCGTGCCCTGCTCGGCGCCTTCGCCGCTCGGCCGGCATCCCCTGGCGCGCTGGCGCTCGCCCTGGCCTTGGTGCAGATGCTCGCCTGGCAGTATGTGGAAGTGCCGCTCGTGGTGCTGCTGCCGGTCTGGTTGTTGCCGCTGCTGGAGTGGGCATTGCGCAACAAGCCCTGGCTGCCCCGTTGGGGCCTGCTGATCCTGGTGGCAGGGATAGGTGCAGGAATGAGTCTGTGGTGGGTCTGGCCTGAAGCATCCCTTTATTAAATTTTGCATGAAAAACATGCGATTAACTCAGGATTTGATGGGTCAGTCATAGTCTGCGCAGATAAAGATTGAGCACCATGGTGGTTTCAGATAAAAAGGATTTTCAATTATCTGGATACACACAGAACCCGGCCATGCCGGGTTCTGTTTGCCTGCTTGTTTGCGGCACGCTAAGGAGGCCACAGTTGCGCAGTCAAGGATCTGAGCATCTGTTTTTTCGCCATTTCACCGAGCAGGGACGCCTCGAGGGCCTCTGTATTCTGCTGGTCACCCATTTGCTCCCCGATCGACCCCAATTTATCCGGGCACTCGATCAGATAGGGCGCATCGGCGCCATTTTGCCAAAACCCAAGTCAGTTCACGGAGCGACACTGATCTGGGCCCAACAGCACTACCCTGTACTGCCCCTCAACCGCCACTGGACCAATGATCCCGAAGGGGTGATTGCCCAGATAGTCCCGCTGGTGCAAGCCCACGAGCGGCTCATCATCCTGGACATCGGCGGTTATTTCGCCAAGACCCAGGCCATCTTGCACGAGCACTTCGGCAGCCGCTTTCTCGGGGTGGTGGAGATGACCGAAAACGGTCACCAGCGCTACGAGCTGGAGCCGCTGTCGACACCGGTCATCTCGGTGGCGCGCAGCCCGCTCAAGCAGGCCGAAGACATCCAGATTGGCCTGAGCGTGGTCTACTCCGCCGAATCCCTGGCCCGCACCCTCAACCGCACCTTCAATGTCTGCCAGGCGGCCCTGTTTGGTTACGGCAAGGTGGGGCGCAGCATCGCCCGCGAGCTCAGGTGTCGCAACCTGCATCTGGAGCTGGTGGAGACGGATGCCCTGCGCCAGGTGGAGGCGATATCCCACGGCTTCAAGCTGGTGGGCAAGGAAGAGGCGCTCAGCCGGGCCGAACTGGTGATCTGCTCCACCGGCAACGGTTCGCTGGATCTCGCCGATCTGCAGGCGCTGCGCCCGGGGGCCATGCTGGCCTCGGTGACCTCCGCCGATGATGAGTTCGCGTTTTGCCTCTCCCGGCTCTCTTGGCCGAGCGAGGAGGTGTGCCCCCATGTGCTGGCGCTGACCCGCCCGGATGGCAGCACCATCTTCCTGCTCAACCACGGCGAGGCCGTCAACTTCGTGCACGGCGCCGTCATCGGCGAGTACGTCTATCTGGTGCTGGCGGAGATCATCGAGGGGGTGCGTCAGTTGGCGCAGCAGGAGACGCTGCCTGGCCTGTTCGATCTGCCGCAGGCTACCATGAATGCCATCGCCCGCCACTGGCTGGCGGATTTTCACGGGGTCACACAATGACAACAGCGGCCACACTCATTGTTGAGCGCCATCCTGGCCATCCCCACCGACTGGCAGCACCGCAAGGAGCCACCCCATGACTGAGACCACCCCGATGCTCAAGCCCCGCATCGAGATCCGCTACTGCACCCTCTGCCGCTGGATGCTGCGCGCCGCCTGGCTGGCCCAGGAGCTGCTCTCCACCTTCGACAGTGATCTGGGGGAGGTGGCGCTGGTCCCCGCCAGCAAGGGGGAGTTCAAGATCCTGGTGAATGGCATTCAGGTATGGGACAGGGTGATTGACGAGGGGTTCCCCGAGGCCAAGGAGATCAAGCAGCGGGTGCGCGATATCATCGCCCCCGAGCGCGACCTCGGTCATTCGGATCGCAAACCCGCCACCGAGTGAGATCTGGCGACAGAATAACTAAAAGGGAGGCTATGCCTCCCTTTTGCTTGATGGCAGTCAGTCTGGCTATAAACGTGAGCATTTATGGCATGTCTGTCTGCTGAGTGATGACAGGGTGAGCGGCTGGCCCGCCCTGCCTGTGGTGTCGTACCCCGCTCAGGCCTTCTCGGTGGCGGTGAGGCGGACCAGCTCCACCAGGGTGGTGACCGCTTTTTCCATGGATTGCAGCGGAATGAACTCGTGCTTGCCGTGGAAGTTGTGACCCCCGGTGAAGATATTCGGGCAAGGCAGCCCCATGAAGGAGAGGCGGGCGCCGTCGGTGCCACCGCGAATGGGCTTGATCTTGGGCACCACGTCGGCGGCGACCATGGCGGCCTTGGCCAGCTCGACGATGTGCATGTGCGGCTCTATCTGGCTGCGCATGTTGCGATAGCTATCGGTGATCTCGAGCTCGATACGCGCCTTGGGGCTCTCCAGCTGCAGCGAGGCGACCCGCTCCTTGAGTTGGGCCTTGCGGGCGGCGAAGGCGTCGTCATCAAAATCGCGGATGATGTAGTGCAACTCGCTCTGCTCGACGTTGCCGCTCATCTGCGCCAGGTGGAAGAAGCCCTCATAACCGTCGGTGCACTCCGGCGTCTGCTCGGGTGGCATGGCGGCATGGAAGCGGGCGGCCAGGGTCTGGCTGTTGATCATGCTGCCCTTGGCGGTGCCGGGGTGCACGTTGTTGCCGATGAAGCGCACCGTGGCGCTGGCGGCGTTGAAGTTTTCGTATTCGAGCTCGCCCAGCTCACCGCCGTCGACCGTGTAGGCCCACTTGGCCGGGAATCTGTCCAGCGGGAACAAGTCGGCGCCGCGGCCAATTTCCTCATCCGGGGTGAAACCGACCCAGACATCGCCACGGGGGATCTCGGGATGGGCCTGCAGATGGGCGATGGCGGTCAGGATCTCGGCGATGCCTGCCTTGTCATCGGCGCCGAGCAGGGTGGTGCCGTCGGTGGTGATGAGATCCTGGCCGAGATAGTTTTTCAGGCAGCGGTACTGATGAATGGCCAGCACCTCGTCCCCCTTGCCGAGGCAGATATCCCCCCCCTGATAGCATTCGACTATCTGCGGCACCACCCGCTCGGCCTCGTAATCGGCGGTGTCCATGTGGGCGATGAGGCCGATGGCCGGCGCACCCGGCCGGTTGCCCGGCAGGCAGGCGGTGAGGTAGCCATGTTCATCCAGGATGACCTGGCTCAAGCCAAGTTGTTCCATTTCCACCCGCAGGGCTTGGGCGAAGACGCGCTGGCCCTCGCTGCTGGGGCAGGCGGAATTGGTCGCATCGGAGCGGGTATGAAAAGTCAGGTAACGCAGAAAACGCTCAAGCAGGGTATCCATTGACAGGCCTCGGACAGATGATGAGCGGCCATTGTGGCCAATCCTGCCCACTGGCTTATTGCGTCAGCGCAGTTTTTTGGCGCATTTGTCTAACTGGGGTAGGGCGGGTCAAGGAAGGGCGGTGGCAGGAACGCGAGAGACAGTTGTGTCGGTCATTGAATAAAAATGCCAAATAAAAAACTGATTAAGCACATGAGGGAGGGGCGAATATGACCCCGGCCCAGCACTGGCAGGGGGTGAGCACAAATGCCGGGTTCACCTGTTATTTTCAGGGCTAATCGGACGGGGGCGTATCCCTTCCTATCCCAGAGCCCGCCTAGCTGGCAGCCGGATCTGAACAGCTAAATAAAACCCGTTTTTTTACGCGATTTTTTATTGTCAGTGGCCGCGGTAAATGTGTACACTCCGCGCCGATCCGAGGTAACCCTGAGCAGGCAACGCCGCCAGACACCGAGAGGATCACACGCCTATAGGGCGAGGCACGCAGAAACGACAGACACTGCTAGGGCATGGTTTCTTTAATACCGGTTAGGCTCCGGTATCAGGGAGAACAACGGACTCTCATCACTCAGCCGACCGAGTGAGCCAACGGCTCATCATCTCCCTTGTCATGGGCGGTCACTGGTGTTGAGTTGGCTGTGGCGGTTGTCGTCTAACAACACGGTTGCGTGCTGACGTCTTCCCTCTCTTCCTCGATCCCACCCTTGTTGTCGTGATGGCTGCCGAATGATGAACCAACGGCGTGGCTGATGCCGCTGGTCATCAAAGTACCGCGGCGCTGCTTGGCAGCACCGCATACCGTTGAGCTTGATGTAAAGCCACCAGCCCCACATCAAGACTCGTTACTTCCCAAGATCCACCAGGCAGCTTCGGCTTGCCGCGATGTGCAGACAGATGGTCTGGATGTGACTGAAGGTAAGGAAGGCGGCCAGCGGCCGTTCATTCACGCCCCGTCACGTGCCAGGGTCCAGCAGGCCGCTTTGGCTTGCCGCTGTGTGTCATCGATGGTCTGGATGTGATTGAGGGTAACGAAGGCGGCCTTCTGGCCGCTCATTTGCGAGGCATAGCCCATGACTAACTGGTCCAGCAAGGACTCCTTGAAGGTCTACAACGTTCCCTACTGGGGTGCGGGTTTTTTCAATATCAATGACGCCGGTCATGTGACCGTCGCCCCCGACAAGTCTCGCCCCGAGGCGCAGATCGTGCTGTCCGATGCCATCGAACAGCTGCGCCAATCCGGGCTGACCACCCCGGTATTGCTGCGTTTCCCCGACATCCTCAAGAGCCGGGTCGATGCGTTGTTCAACGCCTTCGGTCAGGCCATCGAGAAGTCAGGCTATGAAGGGGATTATCTGTGCGTTTACCCGATCAAGGTAAACCAGCAGCGCCGCGTCATCGAGACCATCAGCCAGTCCTACAGCGACAAGCCAAGGCTTGGGCTGGAAGCCGGCTCCAAACCGGAGCTGTTGGCCGTGTTGTCCCATCACCATGAGCAAGGCTCGGTGATTGTGTGCAACGGCTACAAGGACCGCGAATATATCCGCCACGCCCTCCTGGGCAACCTGATGGGCCACAAGGTCTACATCGTGGTGGAAAAACCCTCCGAGCTGGAAATGGTGCTGGACGAGTCAGTTCGTCTCAACATCAAGCCCAACATCGGGGTGCGTGCCAAGCTCGCCTCTACCGGTTCCGGTATGTGGGAATCGAGCGGCGGCTCCATGTCCAAGTTCGGCCTCTCCGCGTCCCAGATTTTGGCGCTGGTCGAGCGTCTGCGCAGCCTCGGCAAGCTCGACTGCCTGCAACTGCTGCACTTCCACCTCGGCTCCCAGATCGCCAACATCCGCGATATCCAGGGTGGCATCCGTGAGTGCGGCCGCTTCTACGCCGAACTGCGTCGCCTTGGCGTGCCCATCGACGTGGTCGATGTCGGCGGCGGTCTGGGTGTGGACTATGAGGGCACTCGCTCCCAGAGCCACTGCTCCGCCAACTACAGCCTGTCCGAGTACGCCAACAACGTGGTGTGGGGCATCGGCGACGTGTGCCGCGAGTTCGACCTGCCGCACCCGACCATCATCAGCGAGTCCGGCCGTGCCCTGACCGCTCACCACGCCGTGCTGGTCACCAACCTGATTGGTGCCGAAGGGGTGGAGATGAACGACATCAGCGAGCCGGGCGAGGATGCGCCGACCATTCTGCAGAACATGTGGAAAGGCTGGCTGGACCTGCGCAGTGACGATCCCTCCCTGCTGGAGATCTATCACGACTCGGTGGCTGACCTTGGCGATGTGAACACCCAGTACACCATGGGCTTGCTCAACCTGGAGCAACGCGCCTGGGCCGAGATGCTGCACCAGAACACCTGTCTGGCGCTCAAAGAGCTGCTCAACCCGGTCAACCGCAACCACCGCGCCCTGGCCGACGAGCTCTCCGAGAAATTGGCGGACAAATGCTTCGCCAACTTCTCCCTGTTCCAGTCGCTGCCCGATGCCTGGGGTATCGGCCAGGTGTTCCCGGTGATGCCGCTGACCGGCCTTGAGCGTCCGCTCACCCGCCGTGGCATCCTGATGGACATCACCTGCGACTCCGATGGTCAGGTCGAACACTACGTCGACGGTCTGGGTGTCGAGAGCACCCTGCCGATGCCGGAGTACGGTGAAGACGAAGTGTGCCACGTCGGCTTCTTCCTGGTCGGTGCCTATCAGGAGATCCTCGGCGATCTGCACAACCTGTTCGGTGACACCCACTGCGCGGAAGTGTGGCTCGATGAAGAAGGCAAGATGGACATCCGTAACGTGGTGCGTGGCGACACCGTCGACCAGCTGCTGCGTTACGTCAACATCGATCCTTCGGTTATTCGCGAGAACTATCAGCGCATCGCCTCCCACCCGGCGCTGGACGACGCAACCCGCAAGGCCCTGCTCGACGAGCTGGAGCTGGGTCTGCAAGGCTACGCCTACCTGGAAGACGAATAGGTCTCTGGCTTGTTCGCCCCGTCGGTAGAAAAAGACGGGAATAAAAAACGGCGCCTTCGGGCGCCGTTTTTGTTTATTTTTTTAACATTCGTGTTAGCCAGCTTTGGCATATTCAGGCTGGTAGTCGTAACCTGATATCCGAGTTCTCTTTTGCTGTCTGAGCGCATGTTGGAGCAGCACCATAGCGATGCCTAACATGCCTCCAAGCATTGTCGCTAAGATGACAATTAATGGGCGTTTAGGTTGGTCACGCTTCAATGGTGAGCTGGGGGTATCTAGATAAGAGAAGGGCACTAGTTTCATATTATTGAAGCTGATGTTTTCCAATCTATTGAGTTTTACCTTTAACTCCATTACTTCTGGCATATAATCTTCAATTTTTAACGACTTGAGTATGGTGAGCTTTCTCTCTAACGCATCTTTTCCTAGCGTGATGGGGAAGCGATCACCATAATTGAAGTTTTCTAACGGCTTGCTCACTCCTGCAGCATTGGCGATACTCATGCTGTATTCAATTCCCTCAATCTCTCTTGCCAGGCTACGCTTGGCATCTTCAGTGCTGAGTTTTATCTTTAGACGCAGGTTCTCGATTTGGCTGCTTTTGTTATCCTCTAAAACTTCAAATAACTCTTTGCTCTGTAATCCGACAATATAATCTATATAGCCAGTCAACATGGGTAAGACATCTGCTTTTTTAAAAAAGGAGAAAGAAAGATGGATACCTGGCAATCCTCCTTTTTTATCTTCAAGAGATACCTTCATCCACTCTGACCAAGTTCTCAGTAACCTCTGCTGCTCCAAATTATTCAAGTTATTACTTTTAACATAGTCTTTGATCTGAGTCGTGGTTTGCAAATAGTCGCTTATATTATTATAAGATTTAAATTCCAATAAAAAATCATTATAGATAGCGGCGTTACTTTTTGTGCCTACTAAGCCTTGTATATCAAGTATGGCCCTGAGGCGATCCAATTCCAGAGTGTCTCGTGGCTTAGGTTGATAAATAGTTGCATTGGCAGTCCACTGTTCAGAAGCTGTCATGGCATACAATAATCCCAGGCAACCACAGATAAACATCGCGAGAAAGATCCGAAATTTTTTCCTCCACAATAATGAGATCAGTTCGGAAAGATCGATCTCATCATCGCGATGTGCTATTTCATGTCTATCGCTGAGCTTGTTGTCTATTCTATCATTCATGGCTGAGTTGGTCATAAATTGTCGCAGGTCTTCGTTTATACTGCATTTGAGACCTGTTTTCACCTATTTATTCATTATTTCTAGATAGTAAATGGATTCCTGGTCCTCCTATGAGTACGTTTATTTTTTGTTTCTTAATTGTGAGTTATTGTTGATTTTCTAAATTAATGAACGAGTGCTGGAGATGGAGATATAGAGGACGAATAACGGCTGTGCCTAGTCATTTTCTGCTAAGGATTATGATCAGTGATCATTGCATATTATTAACGACGCTGTTCGGGCTAAGTAGGGATTTAGCTATCACCAGCAGAAAATGACAGAAAGTGTAGATGCCATTGGCGTGAGGATATTTCTGGACCACATAGGTGATGTTGGACCTGTACTTCTCGATGGCCTGCGCCTCGGTATTTGCGTAGATAACGTCATCTTTCACTTCAAACTCTTGATCCAGCAGGGTGATCTTGTCCTCCATGAATATGGGGCGTTGGCATCCAGATAGGTATAGGCCCGCTGACGCACAGCATTTTCCGCTAGAGCCAAGACGGCAACGATCCATGGCGCCGCCACTCAGGGTGGATATCTGTTATCCTGTCTCTTCGTCTTATCTCGTTGAACCTGTTGGATAAACTATGTCTCGCACCCTCTATCTACTGCGCCACGGCCAGACCCGCTACAACGCCGAGCAGCGGCTGCAGGGGCGCTGCAACTCGGATCTGACCGCCAAGGGTGAAGCCCAGGCCATCGCCATGGGCGTTCGTTTACGTGAACAGTTACACGATCCCGCCCAATGGACTATCTATGCCAGCCCGCTTGGCCGGGCTCGCCAGACGGCAGAATTCGTCTGCCAGCAGTTGGGGTTGGATAGCGAGCGCATCATCTGGGATGAGCGGCTGGTTGAGCTCGGTATGGGGGAGTGGGAGAGCTGCCGGGTACCGGATCTGCTGGCAGATCATCCGACGCTGGATATCAGCCAGCCGGACTGGTATCTGCAGGCCCCGGCCGGAGAGGATTTTCAAAGCATCCAGCGTCGGGCCCAGAACTGGCTGATGGACCCGGCGATTGCCGAGCGCGCCATCATCGTCTCCCACGGCCTGCTCGGCGCCATGCTACGCGGCGTCTACGCCGATCTCGACTACGCCACCACCTGGTCACAAGACCTGCCGCAAGATGCCTTCTTCAAGCTCAGCGGCGGCCACATCGAGCGGATCGCGTGCTAAGTCGTAACGAAAACGGCTCGCCATTGGCGAGCCGTTAGGAAAACCAGGTCAGCAAGGATCCGATTATTCCCGCACTAGCCTGGCTAACCGCTGGTACAGCGCCTCCTTCAAGGCAAATTGATGGGCGCTATAGTGCAAGGCGCGGTGGCAATTAGGGCACAGTGCCACCGTATTACCGACGGTATCTGAGCCATTCTCGGCCAAGGTGCGCAGGTGATGCACCTCCAAGAAGGACTCACCGGTGGCGGTGATAAAGGGCGCCTGTTGGCCACAAGATTCGCACTTGCCGTCAGCCACCTTGAGCACCCACGCCTTCACCCTGGGGTCACGGCTATAGCGAGTTGTTGTGCCGTAGTGCGGCTTTGGTTCTTGGGTACCGCCGGGCATGGTCAGCAGTGGTTTTGCCTTGCTGTGGATGACCTCGTGTTCGAATGTGGCTAATCCCCTGTTAGGTTGTCCGCTCAGTTCGCAGAGCAGGCGTTCGATGATGGGGGCGTTATGGGGGCCGACATTCTTGGCCGGTTTTAACCCCGTGACCCAAGGGCGACCCAGCAGGGAGCAGATGTAAGAGATGTTCTGCATGCGATATTCAAACGACTTCGGAGTACGACCAAACCGATTGGCGAGGCTCGCGTAATAGTGCTTCTTAACGAAGGGGGTCGCGCTCAACTCCTTTGCCCGCATCTCTAGGTATGCCTCGACGGCTGCTCTTAACTCTTCTTCTGTCCAACTACCGCTCAAGGCTCGTCCTCTCATCCAACTGGGTAGATGATTCCCGCCTCTTATCCGGCTCAATGCGGCAAGCGAGGTTTCATCTGGGTTAAGTTATGCAAACTCGCATCTTAATCCAAATGACGCCTTCATTCAGCCTGGGCCGCGTGATCCCGTCCATAGCCCCGATAAATTTATACAAATAAATCAGTAGGCTACTATTGGCCTTGGCCAATCCTTGCGCATTGGCCTGATAAGGGCTTAGCAAGACAAACACCAGGAGGGTGCGATGGATCCGGTTTCTTATCTTTTTTCGGCCTATCTCAATTTGGTGCAGCAACAGGTGTCGGATCACTATGAGGCCGAGCTTAAAACCTTGGCGGTGGAGTATGAGGGGGAGCAGGTGCCTTTTGCCCTCCAGTTCTGGAACATTCAGCCCAAGAGTGTCTGCCGTCCCTATGAGCAGGATGTGCGGCGCTTCAGCCAGTGCACCGTCAAGGCGACCGCGCTGTTTGGCAAGTTGTGCGATGAGCTGTCGCGCCAGGATGACCGCGGTTGGCAGCTAGCCAAGTATCGCTCCATGTATTGCTCGGCCGCCCACAGCTACCGCCCCATGATCGCCGAGATTGGTGATGCCAGTCAGGATGCTACTCGCCTGGCGGAACGTGCTTGCAATCAGGCCATTCTGGCCGCGATGGACAGCGAGGATGTGGTGCTTTTGGCTCAGCGTGACCAGGCCTGCGCCCCGCGGCGATGAGCATATTTCCTGTAGAAAATAGGTGCTCGGTTGTGGCGCTTTGCATGCCATGACGCAGTTTCCCTCGCCGAGCCTGGCTATGATGGAGCCAGATGCTGAGGTGAACAGGAGGAAGCATGATCAGCCATATCGACCATCTGGTATTGACGGTGAGCGACATCGAGCGCTCGGCCGCATTTTACAGTTCGGTACTCAAAATGGAGGCCGTCACCTTCGGGGCAGGGCGGCGGGCGCTGCGCTTTGGCAACCAGAAGATCAATCTGCAACTGCTGGGGCAGGAGCCGCGCAACCGAGCGCAGGTGGGGGCGGGGGATCTTTGCCTCATCACCCGCTGGCCGCTGGATCAGGTGATATTGCAGCTCAGCGACCAGGGGGTTGAGATAGTGGAGGGGCCGGTGACCAAGAGCGGTGCCTGCGGACCCATCGAATCTGTCTATTTTCTGGACCCGGATCAGCACCTTATCGAGATAAGCCGTTACCTATAAGGTTGAGTATGCTGGTTTAGATAAAAAAGCAGCGAATAATACCTGTGGCGAAATGAATCTCAGAGACTTTGACTGCCATGGCCTCTGATTGGGGAATATCGACCGCTGGCTCAGTCAGGCTGTGAGGGTCTTGGCCGACGTCTCGCCCTGACTAACCCGAAGAGGACCAGTCCCGCCCCCGCCAGCAGCAACAGATAGCCAAGGGGGAGCAGGGCGAAGGGCTCTTGCAAGAATCCCTGTTGATCGAGAGTGGAGCCGATCAGGCTGAACGCCATAAAGCTGGCGATCCCCATCACTATCAAGAGCATGCCTATTCTGACCATCATATTGATCTCGCTACGCGTTGAAGAGCACGCAGACTCCCATGCCAGGGTGAAGGGAGTGTGAAGTGGGGCGTGAAAGGCACAGAGTGCCAAGCCATCTGCAAGCACGATGGAAAAGGGCAGCCCTGGGCTGCCCTTTTGTTACCTGAAGTGTGCTATCTGACGGGAACGAGTTGCTCGCCCCTCGCTATGCCTTGAGGATTAACAGACTCCTTGCGCCAGCATGGCATCGGCGACTTTCACGAAGCCGGCGATATTGGCGCCGCTCTCGTAGTTCACATGATGCTCGCCGTCCTGGCCATAGCGCACGCAGGTGCTGTGAATGCTGGTCATGATCTCCTTGAGGCGTGCATCCACCTCTTCCCGGCTCCAGTTAAAGCGCTGAGCGTTCTGGCTCATCTCCAGACCCGAGGTAGCGACGCCCCCCGCGTTGGCGGCCTTGCCCGGCGCAAACAGCACCCGGGCTTGATGGAACGCCTGGATGGCGGCGGCGCTGCTCGGCATGTTGGCCCCCTCGGCCACCAGCTGCACGCCGTTGGCAATCAAGGCAGCCGCGTCTGACTCGTCCAACTCGTTTTGAGTGGCGCAGGGCAGCGCGACCTGAGTCGGCAGATGCCAGGGAGTGCGACCGGTGAAGAACTCCAGCCCCTGCTCATGGGCATAATCGGCGACCCGCTGGCGCTGCTCGTTCTTGAGTTCCATCAGGCGAGCCAGCTTCTCGGGGGTGAAGCCGTCCGGATCATAGACGGTGCCGCCGGAGTCGGAGGCGGTGATGACGCGGGCGCCGAGCGCCATCGCCTTCTCGATAGCGTATTGCGCCACGTTGCCCGAGCCCGATACGGACACCGTCATGCCCGCCAGCGACTGGCCGCGGTGGGCCAGCATGGCTTCTACGAAGTAGAGCAGGCCATAACCGGTGGCTTCCGGGCGAATGAGGCTGCCGCCAAAGGAGAGTCCCTTGCCGGTGAAGACGCACTCGGCGCTGTTGGTGAGCTTCTTCATCATGCCCGCCATGTAGCTAACCTCGCGCCCGCCGACGCCGATGTCGCCGGCCGGCACGTCGGTGTTGGCGCCAAGGTGGCGATAGAGCTCCAGCATCAGCGCCTGACAGAAGCGCATCACTTCTCCTTCGCTCTTGCCCTTGGGATCGAAATCACTGCCGCCCTTGCCGCCGCCCATGGGCAGGGTGGTGAGGGCGTTCTTGAAGGTCTGCTCGAAGGCCAGGAATTTCAGCACCGAGAGATCCACCGAGGGGTGGAAGCGCATGCCGCCCTTGAAGGGGCCGATGGCGGAGCTGTGCTGGATGCGATAGCCACGGTTGACCCGCACCTGGCCCCTGTCATCTACCCAGCTGACGCGAAATTGAATGAGTCGTTCCGGCTCTACCAGCCGCTCCAGCAGACCCTGTTGCAGATAGCGAGGGTGGCGCTCGATAAAGGGCCAAATGGAGGCAACCACCTCGCTCACCGCCTGAATGAACTCGGGCTGATGGGCGTTGCGCGCGGCCACCTGGGCCAGGAACTCTGTCTGGGAAAGGGAATGACTCATCTGTAACTCCTGTAATAAAGGGAAAATTGGCCTCGTGCCAGAGAAGGGATCATGCCCGCATTCAGTTTTATGTTCGATGTTGAAAGTGAATGCGGGTAAAAATTTGTTTAGCGACGGGAATTGCCGACAATGATGGAACTGACGCCGTTGCATGGCCGAAACGAGAGTGATAATTCGCGCTGCCTAAAATCTTTTTATGCATTTTTAGTTAATAAATAGCAAGCGATAGTTCTCCGGCGCTGTGCGATCGGCGTCATCCCCTCGGTGCCACTTTGGATGGGGCGAAACAGAGCGGCGAAGGTGGCCGGTGCGCGGTGGATTACCGGGTCATCGGGCGCACAGAGGGGTTGGCGAGCCGACCGGGGTGGAGGTGAGGGGCGTAGCGCCGGGGCCGGACGTAACTATCCGGCGAATGGATCGGGGCAATATGCTACTGTAGCGGCGTTTTTTTGAAGAACACGCAGGCTTTGACCCTTTTGAAGATGCTTTTTGCAGATGGAATGGTATGCAGACTAACTCGATGATGACCCGGCTGACCCAGCCAACAATCCCCATGAATTCAATGATGTGGCAGGTGACCCATGCTGGCTGATGAATCCATGCGCCTTAATAAATACATCAGCGAGAGCGGCATCTGCTCGCGCCGTGAGGCCGATCGCTTCATCGAGCAGGGCCACGTCTTCATCAATGGCAAGCGAGCCGGCATCGGCGATCAGGTGTTTGCCGGGGATCTGGTCAAGGTCAACGGTCAGGTGATCGAGGCGCGCGAAGCGGACAGCCTGGTATTCATCGTGCTCAACAAACCGGTGGGCATCGTCTCCACTACCGAGTCGGGCGAGAAGGACAACATCGTCGACTTCGTCAACCACAGTACCCGTATCTTCCCCATCGGCCGACTCGACAAAGATTCCCAGGGGCTCATCTTCCTGACCAACCACGGCGATCTGGTCAACAAGATCCTGCGGGCCGGCAACGATCACGAGAAAGAGTACCTGGTGACCGTCGACAAGCCGGTGACCGATGAGTTCATTCGCGGCATGGGCGCCGGGGTGCCGATCCTCGGCGCCGTCACCAAGAAGTGCAAGGTGAAGCGCGAGGCCCCCTTCGTGTTTCGCATCACCCTGGTGCAGGGCTTGAACCGCCAGATCCGCCGCATGTGCGAGCACTTCGGCTTCGAAGTCACCAAGCTCGAGCGGGTTCGCATCATGAATGTCAGCCTCAAGGGGCTGCCGGTAGGCGAGTGGCGCGATCTGACCGACGACGAGCTGATCGAGCTGTTCAAGCTGATTGAAGACTCCTCCTCCGAGGTGAAACCCGCCAAGGGGGCGCAGCCCGCCAGCGTGCAAGGGGCCAAGCCCAAGGCGGCCAGCGCGCAGGGCAAGAAGCCCCGTCGGGACGATGACCACGAGATTGGCGGGCGCCCCAACGTGCCCGGGCCCTCGGCGTTTGAGAACAAGAGCCCTGCGGGCAAGGGTGGCGCAGGCAAGGTGGCGGCCGGTAAAGGCGCCGCTGGCAAGGGCGCTCCGGCCAAGGGCGGCAAACCGGCTGCGGGCAAACCGCGTTCCCCCCAGGCCGGACGGCAGAAGAAGGGGCGCTAAGGCGCCCCGTCACTCGCTTTCCATGCTCCCAATACACCGGCCCTAGGCCGGTGTATTGCTTTGCGCCAAGGGAGAAATGGCGCTGGCGACCGGCTCGGGCACCTGGGCAGGCAGGCGCATCGCGCGCGGGTAGTGCAAGGGATTGAGCCGCAGCACCAGCAGGCTCATCAGCATCAAACCGCCGAGCTGCCACTGCCAGGCGGCGGCAAAGTCGCCGCTGTGGTGGTAGAGGCGGGCCGCCACCCAGGGGCCGGTGGCCGCAAGCATGAAGCCGACCCCTTGCATCAGGGCACTCAAGCTCCCGGCCCGGCGCGGATCCGGCAGGTGATCGAGCGCTATCACCATGATGAGGGAGAAGCTGCCACCGAGCCCGGCGCCGCACAGCATGCACCAGAGAATGGGGGCGCTGGCCGGCGCCAGCCAGAGGCCGCCAAAACCCAGCACCTGCAGCAAGATGGCGAGCCCCATCCAGGGGCGCCTGTCCAATCTACGCGCCGCCAGCACCGGCAGGCCGAGGCCGCTCAGGGTCTGGGCCAGCGCCAGCCAGGCGACCAGTTCTCCCCCTTGCTGGGCACTCAGGCCCTGCGCCATGTAGGCCGGTGCCAGCCAGGCCACGACGATGCCGTAGCCGCTGTTGATGATGCCAAAGCAGAGGATCAGCAGCCAGCTGCGGGGCAGGCCGATCAATCGCTGCTCTCCCTGTGGCTGCGGGACGCGGGTCGCCGTCGGCAGCCGCACCCGCCAGCCGAGCCAGATCAGTGCTAGCAGCACCGGCAGGCTCCACAGCGCCAGCACCCTTGACCAGTTCAGCTGGCTCGCGAGCTGGGGGCTGAGCACGGCGCCAAGGGCGCCGCCCCCCATCATGCAGGCGGAAAAGATCCCCATCACCAGTGGCACCCGCTGGGCGAAGGCGCCCTTGATGAGGCCGGGCAGCACCCCCTGCACCAGCGCCGAGCCCAGACCGCAGAGGGCGGCGCTGATGATGAGCAGGGCGCCGCTGCTCAGGTCAAAGCGCAGGGCACTGCCGAGCGCCAGCAGCAGCAGCGCCGCGCCGAGCAGTTGGCGCGGGCTGGTACGGCGCAGCAGGGCGGGGGTAAACAGCACGCCGACCCCGATCAGCAGCAGCGGCAGCAGCGTCACCCAGGCGAGGTTATCCATGCCGAGCGACAGCCGCGCGTCTATCTGCCCCGCGAGGGGGCCTATGGCGGTGAGGAAGGGGCGCAAGTTGATGCCAATCAGCATCACCAGCACCAGCAAGGCACCGTTGCCTTCCTGAATAGATGGCTTACTCATGGGTGGTATGGCCGTAGAGGGTGGCGGCCGAGATGGGGCTCGGCAGCTTGATGAGCGGCAGGGGCGGCGGGTTGAGGGGCAGCCGCAAGGCGGCGTAGGCCGCACTGCTGTCAAAACCGAAGGGGGCGGCGTCCTGATTGTCGAAGGCGTAGTAGACGGCGCTGATGCCGTTCATCACCAGCGCACTCAGGCACATGGGGCAGGGGTGGCCGCTGGCGTAGACCACGGCGCCCTTGAGCGGCCCTTGCTGGCTGGCGCCCCGCAGCGCCTCCATCTCCGCGTGACGGGTGGGATCGCCTGCCTCCAGCATGCGATTGACCGCACTCGCCACCAGCCGGTTGTCTCGCACCAGCAAGGCGGCGAAGGGGCGGCCGCCCTGTTGGCGATGAGTCAGCGCCAGGTGCAACACCTGCTCCAGCCACTCCTGATGACTGACATTGGTGAGAGAGGTCAGTGAATTGACGAGCCGGGCACCGGACTGAGCGGTCTGTGGCATGGGGAGATCCTGCAAGAAAGGGGCGTGGGGGCAGCCTAGCGGCCTCGCAATGCATTTGGAAATTAAATGATAGAATGACTATCAGTGATTTTATAAATGGATATCTAGGCCAAATGGAGAGACCCATGCTGGATCCCCAGTTGCTGCGCAGCTTTGTCGCCATTCTCGAGACCGGCAGCTTCACCCGAGCGGGTGAGCGGGTCCATCTGACCCAGTCCACCATCAGCCAGCAGATGCGACGCCTCGAAGAGCAGCTCGGCTGCCCCTTGCTCGACAGAAGTGGACGCACCGTGGTGACCACGGTGGCTGGTGAGAAGCTGCTAGGGTTGGCACGGCGCATCCTGGCGCTGCTGGACGAGGCCCGGGAGCGGGTCAGCGAGGCGAGTATGCCGCTGCGCCTCGGGGTGCCGGAGGATTTCGCGGCCGGGGCCATGGCGCCGGTGCTGGCAGCCTTCGCCCGCCAATATCCGACGGTCAGACTGGAGGTGCAGAGCGGCCTCAGCCACGAGTTGTGGCGCAGTTTCGAGGAAGGGGGGCTGGATCTGGCCCTGGTCAAGCAGGCGCGGGGGCAGGGTGACCCCGTCGCCCGCTGGCGCGAGCCGCTGGCCTGGGTCGACAGCCGTGACTGGCCCGCCAGTGGCAGCGATCCCGTGCCGCTGGTGGTGTTTCCGAGTGAAGGGCTCTATCGACGTCAGCTGACCGATAGCCTCGACGTGATGGGGCTGCGCTGGCGTATCGCCTATGTCAGTGCCAGCCTCGCCAGCCTGCAGGGGGCGGTGAGTGCCGGCATCGGCGTCAGCCTGCTGCCGCGCCGGTTGTTGCTGCCGGATCAGCAGGAGCTGTCAGATTGGCCTTCGGTGCGCTCCATCGAGCTGGCGTTGCACCTAAATGCGGGGGGCGGCAAACCGCTGATCCAGCTCAGCCAGGCCCTTATCGCCCTGTGCGAGGAAGTGATGGGGCCGCGCTGAGGGGCTGAGCTGAGGCATCAGGAAGAAGTCGTGCTCAGGCGATAGCCTGTCTGGGCAGCACGGCGAGCCAGATTTCCACTTCGCCGCTGCCGGTCAAAGGATCAAACTCGGCGCCGTAGCGCTCGAAATCGGGCTTGTGGGCAGACCCATAATCGGATTGTGCCAGCCAGTCCAGCGCCCCTTGCCAGGTTTGTGGCAGGGTAGCGACATGGCCCCGATGCAGAAAGACGGCGTAGGTCTGGGGGGCGATGCGCATCCGGCCAAGAGCCTTGGGCAAGACCTCCAGCGTGCCCACTTCCACCGCGCACATATACTCGCAGCCGCTCTCGTCGGCGCCGCAGATGACGCCGTAGGCGTGCTCCCCGAGCTGGCCTGGTAGTGGCCCCAGTGCACCGAAGTCGCGCCACTGGCCTGCGAAATCCCCCTGTTGAAACAGGTGATGACGGCGCAAGCCCCCCAGCAGCATGGGGCGACCTTGCTCGAATCGGATGGGTGCTGTCATGACGTCTCCTCTCTGCCGGTTGGATAAATGAGGCCTGTTGCTATTCGGCCGCCAGCGCGGCCTGTTCAGCCGCGCGTTTCCCCTCAGTCGTGGTCAGTGCCGTCTGCTTGCGTGTGCGTGGCCTGCTGGACCTTTCGCTCATAGTCCCGCTGCACTATGGCCAGCGCCGCCAGGGCCAGGGCCGGATCGATCTCGTTGGTTTCCAGTAGCTCGATAAGATCCACCGCGAGTTTGATCTCGGGCGGTGCATTTTCCAGTGACATCCTCTTCTCCGCGTCTCGTCTGATGCTGGCGGCCAGTATACAGGGCCACGGCCAGATTGGGGCAGGCTAGGCGGGTGCTTCTGCGGCTGGTGGCCCGGGTCACAGATGCTGGCGCATCTCCTTGTCTATCTCCTCGCGCAGCGCCATCAATTTCTGGGCGTATTGTTGCAGCTGTTTATCGGCAGCGGAGACCGGCTGCCATTGGGGCACCTTGCTCGGTTTACCGCTCTCGTCCATGGCGACGAAGATGATGATGCAGTGGGTAGTCTTGTGGCGCTCCCGGCTGGCGGGGTGGCGGCTGTAGACATCCACCGCCAGGTGCATGCTGGTGGTGCCGGTGTGGATCACCTGGGCGTGCACCTCCACCAGCTAGCCTATCTGGATGGGGCGCAGGAAGCGAATGCCACCGACATAGACGGTGACGGCGTAGCCACTGCACCAGCCGGCGGCGCAGGCATAGCCCGCCTGATCGATCCACTTCATCACCATGCCGCCGTGCACCTTGCCACCGAAATTGACGTCGGCGGGCTCGGCCAGAAATTGCAGGGTCAGCTCGCGGGGTGGGGTCATGGGGTCTCCTCTGATGATGTTGCTGTCGGTCATGGTGATTGGATGATAAAGGATGCTGGTTCAATGGGCGCCGGGCTGACAGCGCTCTTTTCAGTCACCCCTGTTTACCCATGACCAGCTGGCTGGACGAGTGCTTGAAATGGCGCGCCTGCATGACCATGTTCAGGTTTTGTCGGGTGCATTTCGCTCGGCGCCGGGGCGTCCCCATATGACCAGGGCTATGCCCCCGACTATGCCCAGGGTTGACAATAACAGCCGCCATGACCATGACTCATCCAACCAGATGAGCCCGCCGAGGGCCGCGAGCAGGGGGACCAGCAGCTGGACGCTGGCGGCCAGGGTACGCCCGAGCTGAGGCAACACCCGATACCAGAGCGCGTAACCCAGCCCGGAGGCGAGGGCCCCCGAGGCCAGGGCGTAGCCGATGGCGGTCGGGCTGGCTTCAAGCCGTCCCAGCAACAGGTAGAGCAAGGCTGCCAGTAGGCTGGCACGCAAGAAGTGGCCGGCGTTGGCGGCGAGGGGATCGCTAAAGCGCGGTGCGCGCAGGCTGTAGCAGGCCCAGGCGATGCCGGCTGCCATCATCAGCACGGCTCCCAGGGGATCCGGCGCGGTGATCCCGGGCAGTAGCAGCACAATCAACCCCGCCATGGCGAGCAGCAGACCGCCCCACTGACGAGGGGGCAGCCGTTCGCCCCGGAGCAGGGGCGGGATCAGCATGCTGAGCTGAACGGCGGCAAACAGCAGCAGGGCTCCGGTGCCCGTGGTCAGGGTGAGGTAGGCAAAAGAGAAGGCGGCGGCGTAGGTGATGAGGGCCAGTGCACCGCCCCAATCCCCCTGGCGCGGGGGACTGGGACGGCGCGTGGCACAGAGCAGGAACAACATCAGGGCGCCGCTGGTCAGACGCAGCAGAGTGAACAGTGCCGGATCCATCCGCTCGTCGAACAGGGCAAGGCGGCAGAGCAGCGAGTTGGCGGCGAACGCCATCAGCGTCAACAGGGTCAGTAGCTGCAGGCGTGATAATGGCATTTATTCACCTTGAGTTCAGTGGGTGCGACCCAGCATGAGCAATATGTAACGAGGAGGGCCTATGAAACAGATACTCGATCAACTGCTGGGCAGCGGCAAGAGCTGGCTCAATGATGGCGGCGACAGCCGCAAGGCGCAGATGAAAGGCATGGCGCAAGGTGGCCTGGCCGCCGGCGCCATGGCCTTGTTGCTCGGCAATAAGAAGCTGCGCAGCTATGGCGGCAAGGTGGCGGCGGTAGGCGGTGCGGCGGCCCTCGGCGGCCTCGCCTACAAGCTCTATCAGGATTGGCAGGCCCAGCAGGGCGGGGCAACGCAACCGAGCCAGCCCCTCGATAGCCTGCAGGGCCAGGCGCTGGATGCACGCGCTACCTTGCTGGTGCGCGCCATGGTGGCGGCGGCCAGGGCCGATGGTCACATCGACGACGCCGAGCGCCAGAAGATCCAACAGTATCTGACCGAGCAGGGCCAGAGCGACGCGGCGCGCTGGATTGAGGCCGAGCTGGCTCGCCCGCTCGATCCCCAGGCGCTGGCCCGGGAAGTGACCGACATGGAGCAGGCCACCGAGGTCTATCTCGCTTCCCTGCTCACCGTCGAGGTGGATCACTTCATGGAGCGTGGCTATCTGGACGAGCTGGCGCGCGCCCTCAAGCTCGATGACAACCTCAAGGCCAGCATAGAGCGGCAGGTGGCCCAGCTGGACGCACCGAGCTGATCAGCTCTTCATCGTGCAGGACAAACAAGGCCCCATCATGGGGCCTTGTTGTTGGTGCTTGGTGGATAAAAAGCCTCAAACGGATTTCTTTTTCCCCTTGGCTGCCGTTATGATTGACCCATTCGCCCCCTGCTGGGGGCGGTATTGTTGACTTCGAAAGTGCGACATTGCAGGGAGCAGCCATTGAACATACGCAAGGCAACCGAACAGGATATCGATGCCATCCTCGAACTGAATCGGCAGATCGGATTGATCCATGTCGAGCAGGCCCCCGAGGTGTTTTGTCCGCCTTCACCGGAGGAGCGTGAATTTTTGCTCAATGCCATCGGCGCCGAGGGACGATTGTTCTGTGTGGCGGTGGATGAGCAGCAGGTGTTGGGATTTCTGACCGCCAGGGTAGATATCAATGACTCTGTCCCCTTTCTCAGCAAGCTTCCTATTTGTCGCATCGGCTCCGTGGTGGTCGATGAGGCCCACCGCTCTCGCGGCATCGGCAAGGCACTGATCGCCCATTGCGACCATTGGGCCAAGGCCCATGACGCGAGTCAGATCCGTCTTGAGGTGATGTCCTTCAATGAGAGGGCCAAGTCGCTTTACGAATCCCTTGGCTTCACCAGGCAATCCGAAATCTACGCCCGATAAGCGGGGTATTTCTCTACGTTCAAGGCCCCATTATGGGGCCTTGTTGTTGACGGTGCCTTGCTGGTCTAGCTGCTGGTGGATCAGCGCCGCCAGCCGGGTAAGCGCCGCCTCCAATTCGGGGCTCCAGGGATGGGAGCTGTTGAGGCGTAGGCAGTGGTTGTACTGACCCAGGCTCGAGAACAGGGCCCCCGGTGCCAGCGAGAAGCCGCAGGCCAACGCCTGGGCATGCAGCGCCCGACTGTCGAGCCGGGCATCAAATTCCAGCCAGAGGAAGTAGCCGCCATCCGGGGCACTGATGCGCACCTCGGGGAAGAGGCGCAGCAAGGCCGCCCGCATCTGCTGCTGGCGCTGGGCCAGGGTATGGCGCAGGCGTCGAAAGTGCGCATCCACCCCGCCCTGGCGCAGCATGTCGGCCAGCGCTAGCTGGCTCGGCACATTGGTCGACAGGGTCGACATCAGCTGCAACCGTTGAATGCGCTCGGCATGGGGCCCGGCCACCACCCAGCCGACCCGAAAACCCGGCGCCAGGCACTTGGTCCAGGAGCTGCACAGCAGGCTGTCGCCGCGGGCGTCCCAATATTTGATGGGCCTGGGCCGCTCACGACCAAAATAGAGCTCGGCGTAGACGTCGTCCTCCACCAGCGGCACCCGGTGCTCGTTGAGCAGCGCCATCAGGGCCTGCTTGTGGCCATCCGGCATGGTATGGCCGAGCGGGTGCTGGACGTTGCCCATCAGCCAGCACGCCTTGATGGGGCGTTGGGCCAGCGCCTCGATCAACAGGGCGAGATCGATACCCACCCCGGGGATCACCGGGATCTCCACCACGTTGAGTTTCAAGCGCTCGATGGCCTGCAGCGCGCCGTAGAAGGTGGGGGATTCCACCACCACCCAGTCCCCCGGCTCGGTCAGTGCCTGCAGGCCGAGGGAGAGCGCCTCCATGGCGCCGGTGGTGATGATGATTTGCTGGGGGTCGACCGCCAGCCCGTCGCTGGCATAGCGCTGGGCGATGGCGCGGCGCAGCGCCTCGTTGCCGGGGGGGAGATCTGCCACCGTGCTGAAGGGGTCGAGCCGGCGCATACAACTGGCCAGGGCCCGGCCGAGTTGCGGGTGAGGGAAGAGGGCGGGATCCGCCACCGCCATGCCAAGGGGCACCAGCTCCCGGGACTTGCTGGTCTGCAACACCTCGAACACCAGATCGTTGATGTCCACCGAGCCGGTGTAGTGCGCCTGTTGCGGGGCGCGGGTGCGCAGCGCGGAGGAGGCGGCCTTGACGTAGTAACCGGATTGGGGCCGCGCCAGGATGAGGCCGCGGCTTTCGAGCAGCTGATAGGCCTGCAGCACCGTCATGGGGCTTAAGTTATGGGTCTTGCAGCTCTGGCGGATGGAGGGGATGCGATCCCCCGGTTGCCAGAGGCCGCGCTCTATCTGTTGTTGCAGCAGGGCTGCCAGTTGGCCGTAGCGGGACATGGTGGGCTCAAACTGTTATAGGTGTATTTCACTATAACTGCATCTGTTATAGGTGTCATGACTCATGGTGTACTTGGCAGGCGAAAACCTGTCTGTTAAATGCAACATAGAGAGTCCTGCATGATTAGCCTGGATGATGTGGTAAGCCTGTCCCGATTGCAGTTCGGGGCCACGGCCATGTTTCACTTCCTGTTTGTGCCCCTCACCCTGGGGTTGTCCTGGATCCTGGTGATCGCCGAATCCGCCTACGTGATGACCGGCAAGGTGATCTACAAGGACATCACCCGTTTCTGGGGCAAGCTGTTTGGGATCAACTTCGTGATGGGGGTGACCACGGGGATCACCCTGGAGTTTCAGTTCGGCACCAACTGGGCCTACTACTCCCACTATGTCGGCGATATCTTCGGCGCTCCCCTGGCGGTGGAAGGGTTGATGGCCTTCTTCCTCGAGTCCACCCTGGTGGGCCTGTTCTTCTTCGGCTGGGACAGACTCTCCCGCGGTCAGCACCTGATGGTGACCGCCTTGGTGGCGCTTGGCTCCAACCTTTCCGCGCTCTGGATCCTCATCGCCAACGGCTGGATGCAAAACCCCGTCGGCGCCGAGTTCAACCCCATGACGATGCGCATGGAGCTGACCGATGTGACCGCCGTGCTGTTCAACCCGGTGGCCCAGGTCAAGTTCGTGCACACGGTGGCGGCGGGTTACGTGGCCGCGTCCCTGTTCGTGATGGGGATCAGCAGCTGGTATCTGCTGCGTCGGATGGAAGTGCGCTTCGCTCTGCGCTCCTTCGCCATTGCCTCCGGTTTTGGCTTGGCCGCCATCCTCTCGGTCATCGTGCTCGGGGATGAGTCCGGTTATCGCACCGGCGAGGTGCAGAAGGTCAAGCTCGCCGCCATCGAGGCGGAGTGGGAGACCGAATCCGCTCCGGCGGCCTTCACCCTTTTCGGCTGGCCGGATCAGAGTGCCGAGAAGACCCATGCGGCCGTGAAGATCCCCTATCTGATGGGCATCATCGCCACCCGCTCCCTGGATGAGGCGGTGACTGGCATCAAGGATCTCAAGGCCGATCACGAGGTGCGTATCCGTAGCGGCATGCTGGCCTATGGCGCGCTGGAGGCGCTGCGCCAGGATGGTGGCAACGGCGCCGCCCGCGCCACCTTCGAGCAGCACCGCCAGGATCTCGGCTACGGTCTGCTGCTCACCCCCCATGCCAAGGACATTGCCAAGGCGGACGAAGCGGCCATCGCCCTGGCGGTGGAGGATTCCGTGCCCCAGGTGGCCCCGTTGTTCTGGAGCTTCCGGCTGATGGTGGGCATCGGCGTGGTGTTGCTCGGGCTCTTTGCCGCCGCCTTCCTGCAACTGTGCAGGGGCCGGTTGGTGCAGTCGCCGCGTCTCTTGAGGGCGCTGTTCTGGAGCATACCGCTGCCCTGGATTGCCATCGAGGCGGGCTGGTTCGTGGCCGAGTTTGGTCGCCAGCCCTGGACCATCAGCGAGGTGCTGCCGGTGTCGGCCTCGGTCTCCTTGCTGCAGCCGGGCCAGATCTGGTTCAGCCTCATCTCCATCAGCCTCATCTACACCAGCCTGCTGGTGGTGGAGCTGTTCTTGTTGCGTCATGTGATCCGCAAAGGGCCCGCCAGCCTGCAGACGGGTCGTTATCAAGGTGAAGTCTTGGCAAGCGGGAGTGCGCTCTGATGGATTACGAAACCCTGAAATTGATCTGGTGGGGTCTGGTGCTGTTCCTGCTCATCGGCTTCGTGGTGATGGACGGCTTCGATCTGGGGGTGGGCCTGCTGTTGCCCATCGTCGGCAAAACCGATGAGGAGCGGCGGGTGCTGCTCAACAGCGTCGGCCCGGTGTGGGAGGGCAACCAGGTGTGGCTCATCGCCGGCGCCGGTACCCTGTTCGCCGCCTGGCCGCTGGTCTATGCCGCCGCCTTCTCGGCGCTCTACGTGCCCTTCATGTTCCTGCTGTTTGGCCTCTTCCTGCGTCCGGTCGGTTTCGACTATCGCAGCAAGCTGCCTGACCCCGTGTGGCGCCGCTGGTGGGACCGCGCTTTGGTGACCGGCGCCCTGCTGCCGACCCTGGTGTTTGGCGCGACGCTGGGCTTTTTGCTGCAAGGCTTGCCGTTTCGCTTCGACTCGCACCTTCGCATCCACTACGGCGTCTTCGATTTTAACTGGCCGCTGCTGCTGACCTGCATGGGCACGGCGCTGGCCCTGCTGATGCTCCATGGCGCCAGCTTCCTGCAGTGCAAGACCCAAGGGGTGATAGCGGAACGCTGCGCCCGCCACAGCCTCTGGCTCGGCCCTCTGGCGAGCGGTCTGTTTGCCCTCGGCGGCTTCTGGCTCAGCCAGATGCGGGGATACCAGATTGCGGAAATAGGGGATCTCAACAGCGCCCTCACCCCGTTGATGAAGCAGGTGATGACGGCGCCGGATGGCTGGTTTGGCAACTTCGTGGCGCAGCCCTGGCTCTGGTGCGTGCCAGTCCTGGGCCTGCTGCTGCCCTTGGTGAGCAGCCTCGCCAGTTTCCGTGGCCGGCCGCGCTTGGCGATCATGGCCAGCGGCGGCGCCTGCGCCAGCATGATGCTGACCATCGCCATCGCCCTGTTCCCCTTCGTGCTGCCCTCGTCGTTGGATCCGTCGAGCAGCCTGACCCTGTGGGATGGCACCTCCAGCGAGGGCACCCTGCTGATCATGCTGGGAATAGTGGGGGTGCTGATGCCCATCAACATCGGCTACACCCTCTGGGTCTACCGGGTGGTGCGCGGCAAGGTCAGCACCGAACAGGTTCGCCAGCACGGCCATAGCCTCTACTAACCGCCTTCTACTCAAGGGAGTTTCGATATGTGGTATTTCACCTGGATTTTGGGGCTGGGGTTTGCCCTGCTGTGCGGCCTGGTCAACCTGCTCTGGCTGGAGGCGCGCTGGGCCGCGGATGAGGATCTCAAGGAGTCTTGAGTCTCTTCGCCTTGGAAATGAAAAAGGCCGACACCCAGTGTCGGCCTTTTCGTTTGGTCTTGCGTCTGCATGGCGAATTAGATGGCCAGCGCCAATTTGGCTTCGCGCTTCTCGCTGACGTGGGTCAGGCCATAGGCCAGCAGCACTATGAGGGCCCCAATCCAGGGGGTGTGCATCAACCCCAGATGCTCCACCACCTGACCACCGACCACGGAGCCGAGCGCGATGCCGACGTTGAAGGCGGCGATGTTGAGACCGGAGGCCACGTCCACGGCGTTGGGGGTATGGATCTCGGCCTGTTTCACCACCAGCACCTGCAGGCCGGGCACGTTGCCAAAGGCGAAGGCGCCCCACACCAGCACGGTCAGCACCGCCAACACAGGGTGCGGCGCGGTGAAGGTGAGCATCAGCAGCACCAGGGCCAACCCGGCAAACATCAGTTTCAGGGCGGGCAGGGGGCCCATCTTGTCCGCCAGCTTGCCGCCCCAGATATTGCCGACCGCCACCGATACCCCGTACACCAGCAGAATGAGGCTGACCGCGTTGGCGCCAAAGCCGCTCACCTGTTGCAGTATGGGGGCGAGGAAGGTAAAGGCGGTGAAGGCGCCGCCGTAGCCAAGTGCGGTCTTGGCGTAGACCAGCAGCAGCGGCTTCTTGGTCAGCACCGAGAGTTGCTCACGGATGCTGGAAGCGGCGCCCTTGGGCAGGTTACTCGGGATCAGCAGCAGGCTGCCCACCATGGCGATGAGGCCGAGCAGGCTGACCACCAGGAAGGTCTCGCGCCAGCCAAACTGTTGGCCAATCCAGGTACCAAGCGGCACGCCGGTCACCAGCGCGACGGTGAGGCCGCTGAACATGATGGCGATGGCGCTGGCCGCCTTCTCTTTGGCCACCAGACCGGTGGCGATGGTGCTACCCACCGAGAAGAAGACCCCGTGGGCCAGCCCGGTCAGCACCCGGGCGACGATCAGGCTTTCGTAACCGGGCGCCTGCGAGGCCAGCAGGTTGCCGGCGGTGAACAGCGCCATCAGGCCGACCAGCAGCCACTTGCGCGGCAGCTTGCCGGTCAGCGCGGTCAACAGCGGCGCACCGATAGCGACGCCGAGGGCGTAGAGGCTGACCAAGAGGCCGGCCGAGGGCAGGGATACGTGAAGCTGCTCGGCGATGGTGGGAATGAGCCCGACTATCACAAATTCGGTGGTGCCGATCGCAAAGGCACTCAGGGTGAGGGCAAATAATGCCAGTGGCATACAAACTCCTTGGATAATGGCTCCCGATGGGAGAATGGCGCCAGTATGCCCCTGGAGTTTGTTGGCAAAAATGACGATAACATCAAATTACTTTTGATCAATTTGCAGCAATGACAACGATGAGATCGGGGTTTAGCGGGCGGGAAATGACGTGGGTAGCGCACCCAACCAAAAAAAGCGGGAGGCACAGTGCCTCCCGCTTTCACGCAATCATGATGTAGTTAAATATTCTTATGGATTAATCCCAGGCAGGTGAAAAGTCCGGGTTGGCGCAGCGCTCGCCCCGCTCCAGAGTGGCAATCTGTGCCATCTCGTCGCTACTCAGTTTGAGCTCGAGGGCGGCCAGGTTGGCGGCCAGATTGGCGCGCTTGGTGGAGCTCGGGATCACCGTCATGTCCTGCGCCAGCAGCCAGGCCAGGGAGACCTGGGCGGCCGAGACGCCATGGCGCGCGGCAATTTGCTGCATCAGGGGCTCGGCGAGCACCTTGCCGTAGGCCAGCGGCATATAGGCGGTGATGGCGATGCCCTGCTCGCGGCAGAACTCCACCACCTTGCGGTTTTGCAGCAGCGGGTGAATTTCGACCTGCTGGTGGGCGATGGCTCCCGGCCCCAGGATGTCGATGGCTTCCTTAAGCTGGGCGACCGTGAAGTTGGAGACCCCGATCTCCCGGGTCAGGCCCTGGGCCTTGGCTTCGGCCAGCTGCTCCAGATAGACCGCCATCGGCACCTCATCCTTGGGGGAGGGCCAGTGAATGAGCGCCAAATCCAGATAGTCGGTACGCAGCTTCTCGAGGCTTATCTTCAGGCTCGGGATCAACTTGCCCTGGCCGAACTCGCTGGTCCACACCTTGGTGGTGAGGTAGATATCCTGGCGGGGCACACCGCTCTCGCTCATCAGCAGGCCGACTTCGGCCTCGTTGTCATAGATCTGGGCGGTGTCGATGTGGCGATAGCCGAGCTCGAGTCCCATGGTCAGCGAATCGCGCAGGGGTTGGTCTTTCAGGCGGAAGGTCCCCAGACCCATCATTGGCATTTTCATTATCAAATTCCTCATGTTCTGCATTTTTACGTTCTTGTTTATCGGGGTTGCTCATCAGTCAGGGTCGCCGTCGGTGGCTGAACCTGCCGATGGGCAGCAAAATGGTGCAGGCGGTCAGCTCAACTGATAGCGGCGAACGGTGCTGCTGGCAAACCAGTGCTCGGTGTTGGCCACGAAGGCGATGAAGTGGGGCGTCTGCTGGTGGGCCTTGAGCGCGGCGTCGCTCTCCCACTCTTCGTGCAGCATCCAGCCGTGGGGGTTATCCAGGCTCTGGTGCAGTTGGTAGCGCAGGCAGCCGACTTCTTGCAGGGTTGCCGCGATCAGCGGTGTCAGGGCGGCTCGAAACTCGGTGCTAAATTGGGGTTTGGCTTCTAGTTGGGCAATGACGATAACAGCAGATGACATCCGAACCTCCTCGATGAAACGGCAGTCAGTATGCCCGCGGCGGAAGGGGGGAAACAGGGCGGCAGCCGCAAAACACTATTGAGGAGAGCGCAGCAATGGGGGCGAGCGAGACTGAGATGGGCCCAGGAGACGACGGATGAACGCGCTTCTCTTCATTGTCCACAAGGCCGCCCATACCGGGGAATTGGCGGCCTTGCGGGTTATCAATCAGGCCGTTGCCGCTTCTGACCAGACCGCAAATTCATTGCCGCTGGGTTCGACAAAGTGGAAGCGGCGGCCGCCGGGGAAGTCAAACAGCGGGCGAATGATGGTGCCGCCGTGCTGGAACACCTTGGCCTGGGTCGCCTCGATATCGGCGCTGTAGAACACCAGCAGGGCGCCGCCCTGGACGCTCTGGCCGCAGAGATCCGCCCGATAGAAGCCGCCATCGAGCCCTTCCCCGGCAAAGGCCGCGTAATCGGGGCCGTAATCCACAAACTGCCAGCCAAAGGTGGCGGTAAAGAAGGCCTTGGTGGCCGCGAGATCCCTGGCGGCAAACTCCACGTAGTTCAGTTTTTCATGAGCCTTGGTCATGGCTGCTTCCTGTTGTTTCAAACGATCTGTGATGGCGGCGCCGCGATTATTTGGGCTGCCAGCGCTTCTGGGTCTGTGGGGTGGAGCTGGGCAGTGCCTCCCAGGGGGTCAGCTTGAGCTGTCGGCGGCGAATCTGGAAGGCGATGGCCATCAGCAGGCCGACACCGATGGCAAAGACACCGGTCTGGCGCAGGGCATACCCCAGGCTCACCTCATGCTCCCAGCCGAAGAACCACATCAGCAGACCCCAGATGATGCCTATCGGTAGCCCCATGGTGATCAGGTTGATCATAAAGCGCTCATAGTGGGGCGGTCTCAGTTGCCAGCCGGCTCGGCGCAGCAGGCGGCTTATTGGTGGGTCGTAGTTAATTACCTTCACGCCCTTGCTGGCCAGCTCTTGATGGGCGGCGAACAGGCGGTGTTCAAATGACATCGTGCTTCCTTTGTGTGACGGCAGAGCAGGGCTGGCGAAAATACGCCGGCTCCGAACATCCCTGTGTGGGCGCCGATTGTAGCCTAACTGGCGGCTGGGGTGTATGCACAGGATCACATCCTCGGTGCTAGGAATGGGTAAAGCGAGGGGGCAGGTCGGTGGCGGGAAGAAGCTGTGCTACGGGGGACTTATCGCACGCCAGGGCTCGATTGCCCCGGCGTGCGAATGACTGGGCTCAGCGCCCGCTCACAGGGCCCGGCCATCGTAGTGCTGCACCGGCAATGCGTCGGGATCGACCCCTTCCAGGCAGCGGATATTAACGGCGACGATGTGATTGCCCTTGGGATCCACGCCATCGCAATAGGGGTGGATGCCGCAGACCGGGCAGAAGCGGTGTTTGACCACGTGCTTGTGGAAGGTGTAGGTGCTGGCCGCCTCGTCCGGGGTCAGCAGCGTCATCTTGGCGCGCGGCAGCATCCACAGCAGGGATCCCTTGCGCTGACAGATGGAGCAGTTGCAGGCCATGGCCTGGGTCAGCTCCCCCTCCACTTCGAATGCCACCTTGCCGCAGTGGCAGCTTCCCTTGTATTTCATTTCATCCCTCCTGATTGGCATGAATTCGGCCGGATGGCCAAGGCATCTGTGTACTGCATTTTGCGTATTTTCATTTCGAAAGAAGCATATACGTTAATCCCATGTTGTGTTGACCATGCACTCAACAGAGACCATTCTCGTAAGCGGCATCTCATTAGACATCTCTCGCCGACGACACAAATGAAGGCATCGCATATGAAATATGGATATCTCGCATCGACGATCCTCATCGCCCTGCTCGGGGCCAGCCCCATGATGGCGCGGGCGGAAGCGCCCATGTCCCCCCTGATGACCCAGCTGAACAAAGGCAACTGGCTGGCGGAGTCCGAAGCGAAAACCCTGAGCGACGAGCTCTACTACCAGGACGCGGTGCAGGCCTATCTGGTCTCCCTGCCGCTGATGAACACCATAGGTCTGCGCGATGGCTCAGAGGCCGCCTTTGGCAGCGGCTACAACGTGTTGCCGGTGTGGAAGCAGCGCATGGACAGCCGCGCCGTGGTGCCGACCCCCAATGGCGACGTCATCTACTCCATGAGTTATCTGGATCTCAAGAAGACCGGTCCGCTGGTCATCAAGGCGCCGGCCAACGTCATCGGCATGTTCACCGACTTCTTCCAGCAGACCATCACGGACGTGGGGGCCATCGGCCCGGATCGCGCCCGTGGCGGCCTCTACCTCCTGCTGCCGCCAGACTATGAAGGGCCGGTGCCGCAAGGGTATTTCGCGTTCAAGTCATCGACCTACAACGTCTTCCTGTTCTTCCGCACCATCATGGGCAAGGGGGAGGGCAAGCCGGATCCGGCCCCGGCGGTCAAGAATGCCGAAACCACCCGGGTCTATCCCCTGTGGGACGTGGAGAAGGATGTCAAACCGATGCAGTTCCCGGATGCGAGCGGCAAGCGGGTCACCATGATGTATCCGACGGATGGGACTTATTGGCAAAAACTGAAGGCGTTCGTCGATTACGAACCGCTGACGGCCATTCCGGATCAGACCCGCAGCGCCCTGCTCAGCATCGGCATCGTCAAAGGCAAGCCGTTCAACCCGACCAAGGAGCAAGAGGCGGCGCTTAAAAAAGCGGTAGAGATGGCGCCTCGCATGATCCTGGCCCGCCGTCAGGTGGGACGTGACGATCAGCGCCAGCTCTACTACCCGAACCGCCAGTGGGAGAACTCCTGGGCGGGGGCCACCGCCGAGTGGATGCAGTACGGCACCCTGGACAAGAACCAGCGCGCCGCCTTCTTCCAGATTGCCTACTCGAGTGCGGCGGCCATGGTGATGCACACCACGGGGGCGGGCTCCAAGTATCCCTATGCGACCAAGGATAAAGACGGCAAGCACCTGGACGGTGGCAACACCTACAAGCTGCATCTGCCAGCCAACCCGCCGGCGGCCCTGTTCTGGGCGGTGACCGCCTACAACATCACCGACGGCACCATGCCGGAGACGGATCAGCTGCTGCCCTCCACCAACGGTTATTACGACATTCCGAAGAACCAGGATGGCTCCATCGATCTCTGGTTCGGGCCCAGCAAGCCAAAAGATGTCGCAGACAGTGCCTTTATCAAGACCATCGAGGGGCGTAATTTCCTGGTGGCGCTGCGCCTTTATGGCACCGAAGACGGTTTCTATGACCAGACCTGGATCCCGGACGATCTGGTCAAGGTAAGCAAGTGAGTCAGACCCAGTCCCGGTGTGGCCATGGTGCCACGCCGGGAACATTCCTGTGAGGAGACATAGATGCAACTCAAGAAACTCGTCTGGTTGACCGCGCTCGCGCTGAGTGCGGGGGCTATGGCCCAGTCGGCCCCCCTGACCATTCCCCATCCCACGGCGTTCGATCAACTCAGCAAGCCTGTGGCCGAGGTGCAGATGCCGGAAGCCTATGTGAAGGCCATCGCCCAGCAGGCTTACATCTGGGGTTATCCCATGGTGAACCAGTTCAATCGCCGGGCCACCATCACCAAGGCACCCTATCCGGCCCTCAACGGCGGTATGGTGCCGGTCGCCCCCATGGGGCAGCTCAGCATGCTGACGGATTACATCAAACCAGCAGAAACCTTTGTCACCTGCCCGAATCAGGACGTGGTCTACGGGCTCGGCTTCTTCGAGCTGGATAAAGAACCGGTGGTGATCCAGGTGCCGGACTTTGGCGATCGCTTCTGGGTCTACGCCATTTACGATGCCCGCACCGATCAGATAGCGAACCTCGGCAAGCCTTATGGCTCCAAGCCCGGCTTCTACCTGCTGGTGGGGCCAAATTGGCAGGGTGAGATTCCCAAGGGGATCGAAGGAGTCATCCGCTCCTCCACCGAGATGGCCAACGTGATCCCGCGGGTGCAGATGGATGACACCAAGGCCGATCGCGCGGCCATCCAGGCACCGGTGCGGGAGGTGATGACTTACCCGCTCAGCAAGTTCGACGGCAAGATGAAGTCTTATGACTACGCCAACATCCCCTCCATCGGCGAGAAGCCCAATCCCAGCGCCGGGGAGACCAAGTGGGTCATCCCGGACAAGTTCTTCGATCAGCTGGACAATGTGTTGACCAAGGTCGCGCCGCTGCCCGGTGAAGAGGCGCTCTATGCCCAGTTCCGCCATCTGGTCGCCGCCGGCAAGCAGGATCCCAAGGTGCGCCAGTGGATGAACGAGGCGGCGGAGCAGACCGACAAGACGGTGATCGCCGACTTCTTCAAGTGGCAGAACAACGGGGTGCCAGCGGGCAACGGCTGGAACCGCTCCAAGAACAACGCCCAGTTCGGGGTGGACTACTACAACCGCACCGGCACCTCCAAGTCGAACATGTTCGACAACAAACCCGATGAGACCCAGTACTTCTACACGGACAACGATGGCGGCGGCGTGCAGCTCGACGGTGCCCACAGCTATCGGGTGACCTTCGCCAAGGGGCAGTTGCCGCCGGTGAAGGGCTTCTGGTCCCTGACTCTCTACAACAGCAAACACCTGTTCAGCCCGAACGAGCTCAACCGCTATTCGCTTGGCACCAAGAACAAGGATCTGAAACTCAATCCCGACGGCTCTCTCACCATCCACGTGAGCCGCAAGGCGCCGGCCAAGACTGAGCTCAACAACTGGCTGCCGGCCCCCGAGGGTCACTTCTCCCTCTACATCCGCGCCTACTGGGGCGAGAAACCCATACTCGATGGCAGCTGGACCCCGCCCAAGATCGAGAAGTTGAAATAACCCATCGGCCGAAGGCCGATGTCGATGCAAGCCCCACGCCGTGGGGCTTGTTCATATTGGCGTGGTGCAGGCGCCATCGCGCGCTGGCTCGACGATTTTGGCTTGCCTATTTATCGACATTGCGTCTATAAAACGCCATTGCTCTTGCCGGGATAACAACAATGAAGACCCATTCCGATGAACTGACCCTGTTTGTGGCCGTGGTGGAGGCGGGCAGCTTTCGCCAGGCGGCGGAGAACCTGGGGATGGACAACTCAGTGGTGAGCCGCGGCATCAAGCGGCTCGAAGAGAAGCTCGCCACCGTGTTGCTCAACCGCACCACCCGCCGGGTCAGCCTGACCGAGGAGGGGAGCTGGTTCTATCAACGGGCGGTCAAGGTGCTGACCGAGATGAGCGAGGCCGAAAGCCACCTGCTGATGCGCCGGGAACAACCCGAGGGCATATTGCGAGTCGATGCCGCTACCCCCTTCATCCTGCACCGGTTGGTGCCCATTATCGGCGAGTTTCGCCGCCGCTACCCTGGCATCGAGCTGCAACTGCACAGCTCCGAGGGCTTCATCAACCTGATGGAGCGGCGGGTGGACATGGCCATTCGCATCGGCGAGCTGACGGATTCCTCCCTGCGCGCCTTGCCGCTCGGTCGCTCCAAGTTGCGGCTGCTGGCGTCCCCTGGCTATTTGGCAGAGCGCGGTACCCCACGCCAGCCGGCGGATCTGCTGGAAGGGCACGAGCTGCTCGGTTTTTTGCACCCCGATCACCTCAACCACTGGCCGCTGTTAAGCGCAGAGCAAGGGGACCGATTTGCCATCACCCCGACCCTGCGCGCCAGCAGCGGCGAGACTCTGCGTCAACTGGCGCTGGCGGATCAGGGGATCGTCTGTCTGTCGGACTTCATGACCGGGCAGGACAGGGCGAGCGGCGCCCTGGTGGAGGTGCTGGCGCGCAGCAACAGCGGGGCGTCCCGTCCCATCCACGGGGTGTTTTACTCCGATGCCCAGCGCGACATCCGGCTGCGGGTCTGGCTCGACTTTTTGAAGGAGCGACTCGGCGCCCATGAGCTGTGACGAGCCGATTTTGACAGTGTATTCATGCTGCTTTTGATGATTTTTACAGCATAAACAAGAGGCCGACATCGCTGTCGGCCTCTTTGTTAGCTAAGGGAAAAGGGATGGTCGCTCTATCACTCGTCCTCGGCCCAGCGGCGGGAGCGCTCTACGGCTTTCTTCCAGCCGTTGTAACGCTTGTCCCGATCCGCGTGATCCATCTGCGGGATAAACTCGCGATCCACGCTGAACTTGTCCTGCAGCTCGTCCGAGCTCTGCCAGAAGCCAACCGCGAGGCCTGCCAGGAAGGCGGCGCCCATGGCGGTGGTCTCGATGCGGGTCGGGCGCACCACTGGGGTGTGCATCATGTCGGACTGGAACTGCATCAGGAAGTCGTTGGCCACGGCGCCGCCGTCCACTTTCAGGGCTGCCAGCTTGATGCCGGAGTCCTGCTGCATGGCGTCGAGCACATCGCGGCTCTGGTAGGCGATGGATTCGAGCGCAGCGCGGATGATGTGGTTGCGGTTTGCGCCTCGGGTCAGGCCGACCATGGTGCCTCGAGCGTACGGGTCCCAATAAGGGGCGCCCAGGCCGACGAAGGCCGGTACCAGGTAGACGCCGTTGGTATCGCCCACCTTGGAGGCGAAGTAGTCGGTGTCGCGCGCATCGTGGATGATTTTCAGCTCATCGCGCAGCCACTGGATGGTGGCGCCGCCCATAAACACCGCCCCTTCCAGCGCGTAGTTCACTTCCCCTTTCGGGCCGATGGCGACCGTGGTCAGCAGGCCGTTGTTCGAGCGAACCGGCTCGGTGCCGGTGTTCATCAGCATGAAGCAGCCGGTGCCATAGGTGTTCTTGGCCATGCCTTTCTCGAAGCAGAGCTGGCCGAACAGGGCGGACTGCTGGTCACCGGCGATGCCGGCGATGGGAATGCGGGCGCCGCCGCCACGGGTGGTGTAGCCATAAACCTCGGAGGAGGGTTTGACCTCCGGCAGCATGGACATGGGGATGCCGAGCTCGTCCAGCATGCGCTGATCCCACTTCAGATCGCGGATGTTGTAGAGCATGGTGCGCGATGCGTTGGTCGGATCGGTGACGTGCACCTCGCCGTTGGTCATCTTCCACACCAGCCAGGTGTCGATGGTGCCAAACAGCAGCTCGCCGTTCATCGCCTGCTCACGGGCACCTTCCACGTTGTCCAAAATCCATTTCACCTTGGTGCCGGAGAAGTAGGCATCCAGCACCAGGCCGGTGTTGTCGCGCACGTACTCTTCCAGACCGCGGGCTTTGAGCTCCTCGCAGATGGCGGCGGTGCGGCGGCACTGCCAGACGATGGCGTTATGGATGGGTTTGCCGGTGGCTTTTTCCCACACCACTGTGGTTTCACGCTGGTTGGTGATGCCGATGGCGGCGATCTGCTCGCTGTGCAGGCCGGTCTTGGCCAGCACCTCGGTGAAGACGGAAGACTGGGTCGCCCAGATCTCCATGGGATCGTGCTCGACCCAGCCCGCCTTGGGGTAGTGCTGGGTGAATTCGCGCTGGGAGGTCGCGACTATATTGGCATCCTGGTCAAACACGATGGCGCGGGACGAGGTGGTGCCTTGATCCAGGGCGACGACATATTTCTTTTCAGCAGACATGATGTTCTCCACGTTCTTATTTTCCACGTTAGGAACCGCTCTTAGGCGGCGGCCTCTTCTTTATTAGACAGTTTGGCGGCTTCTTCGGTAGTGGCGACACGGTTGCCCGGTACGCAGGGAGCCAGCACTTTCACATAGAGGGCGGTACCCAGCTGGGCGCCGACGATGGGGCCGAGGATGGGCACCCAGAAATAGGGGTTGTCACGACCGCCGGTCAGGGCCACATCACCCCAGCCTGCGACGAAGGCGAACAGTTTGGGGCCAAAGTCACGGGCCGGGTTCATGGCGAAACCGGTTAAGGGGCCGAGGGAGGCGCCGATCACCGCGATCAGGATACCGATCAGCAGGGCGGCGGCGAAGCCTTTGGGGGCGCCGTTGTTGTTGTCACCGAGCGCCATGATGCCGAGCATCAGCACGGCGGTGATCACCAGCTCGACCGCGAATGCCTGCAGGTTGGAGAGCAGGGGATTGGGGTAGGTGGAGAAGATGCCGGCGGTGCCGAGGCTCTCGACGCTGCCGCGCACCACGTTGTGGGTCAGCTCCCACTGAGTGAACAGGCCGCCATAGAGGAAGTAGACCAGGGCGGCGAAGCAGAAGGCGCCCGCTATCTGGGCAATGATGTAGGGCACCACTTTGCGCTTGTCAAAACCGGCGAAGGTCATCAGTGCCAGGGTCACGGCAGGGTTTAAGTGGGCACCCGAGATGCCACCGGTGACATAAATGGCGATGGCGACACCGAGGCCCCAGGTAATGGAGATTTCCCATTGCCCGAAGTTGGCACCGGTCAGCACCAGGGCCGCCACACAACCGACGCCGAAGAAGATCAGCAGGCCGGTTCCGATAAACTCGGCGATGCACTCGCCAAGCAGGGTATTGGGTCTTTGTATGCTCATACGTTTATTCCTTTTATCCACCCAGAGTAGGTTTGATGTTCCATTTCGTTGTCGTTTTGTCCCATCTATTGCGCCCGAAAACGTTTCTTGTTGTTGTTTGAGTCGGCGCAAACGTTATGCTCGTTTACGCTCGTTCTTGGACGGGAGAGAAAATAACCCTTCTGTGCCAATTCACCATACCCCCGCCACCGGAAATGTGGACAAGATCCCACTCATTGCTAAGAAAATGTGACGAAAAGCAATCATCATCGCCACAATTACTCCTTATGAGGTAAGTGAAAGCCTTGCGCTGCAAGGGCTGGATCTCGATGAGCGATCACTCATTTGGTGATTTATTTTGTAATAAATCTGCAATATTTGAGTCTGCATCACAGATTAAATGTTCACAAATGAGCACAATTGGCTCGCTTACGAATCAGGACTCGTCTGGTCGTTGGCTGGACCAGGGCGCTCTCAACCGCCCACTACAACAATAAGGAAGCAGAACATGCTTAGTCTTTTCAGGCCTGCACCCCACATCGACCGGCTACCCGCCGACAAGGTCGATCCCTTCTACAAGCGCATGCGTTGGCAGGTGTTTTTCGGGATCTTCTTCGGTTATGCCGGCTACTATCTGGTTCGCAAGAACTTCAGTCTGGCGATGCCCTATCTCATCGAGCAGGGCTTCTCCCGCGGTGATCTGGGCCTGGCCCTGTCCGGGGTCTCCATTGCTTACGGTCTGTCCAAGTTCCTGATGGGGAACGTGTCGGATCGCTCAAACGCGCGCTATTTCCTCTCCGCCGGCCTGCTGCTGTCGGCCGGTATCATGTTCATGATGGGGACGGTGCACTGGGCTACCTCCAGCATCGCCATCATGTTCGTGCTGTTGTTCCTGAACGGTTGGGTACAGGGCATGGGCTGGCCTCCCTGTGGTCGCACCATGGTGCACTGGTGGTCGCAGAAAGAGCGCGGCGAAGTGGTTGCCGTCTGGAACGTGGCGCACAACGTCGGCGGCGGCATGATAGGCCCGCTGTTCATCCTCGGCATGGGCTGGTTCAACGACTGGCGCAGCGCCTTCTATGTGCCTGCAGCCGCGGCTGCGGCCATCGCGGTGATCGCCTTCTTCGTGATGCGCGACACCCCGCAATCCGTCGGCCTGCCTCCCATCGAGGAGTACAAGGACGACTATCCGAAGGATTACAACGAAAGCCACGAGAAGGAGTTCTCCGCCAAGGAGATCTTCATGAAGTACGTGCTGCACAACAAGCTGCTGTGGTACATCGCCATCGCCAACGCCTTCGTTTACCTGATTCGTTACGGTGTGCTGGACTGGGCACCGACCTACCTGAAAGAAGCCAAAGACTTCAGCGTGGATCACTCCTCCTGGGCTTACTTCCTCTATGAGTGGGCGGGGATCCCGGGCACCCTGCTGTGCGGCTGGATCTCTGACAAGATGTTCCAGGGCCGCCGCGCACCGGCCGGCATCCTGTTCATGGTGCTGGTGACCGTCGCCGTGCTGGTCTACTGGCTCAACCCGGCCGGCAACCCGACCGTCGACATGCTAGCGCTGGTGGCCATCGGCTTCCTCATCTACGGCCCTGTCATGCTGATCGGTCTCTATGCCCTTGAGCTGGCACCGAAGAAGGCGGCGGGTACCGCTGCCGGTTTCACCGGGCTGTTTGGTTATCTGGGTGGCGCCGTGGCGGCCAACGCCATGCTGGGCTACACCGTTGACCACTTCGGCTGGGACGGTGGCTTCATGGTGCTGACGGCATCTTGCGTGCTCTCCATCATCTTGCTGGCGATGACCCTCAAGCATGAGAACATCGCCGTGGCGGCCCGCAAGGCGGCTGCCGATAAGGCATAAAACGTGATCCTGCCCTTATCGATTCGAAAAGGGATAAGGTAGACTGACCAAGGCCCCGCATCGCCGGGGCCTTTTTTCGTCTCATCATCGGAGTGCAAGCGTGAAGCAAACCCAACGACATCTGGAGATCCTAGACGTCCTGACGCGGCAGGGATTTGTCTCGACCGACGATCTGGTGACCCATTTTGACGTCAGCCCCCAGACCATTCGCCGGGATCTGAACGATCTCGCCGAGCAGAACAAGATCCGGCGCCATCATGGCGGTGCCTCCCTGCATTCGAGTACCGTCAATACCGCCTACAGTGCCCGTAAGGTTATGCAGCTCAAGGAGAAAGAGCGCATCGCCCGCGAGGTGGCCGCCAACATCCCGGACGGCTCCTCACTGTTCATCGATATCGGCACCACCACCGAGGCTATCGCCCGTGCCCTGCTCGATCACCGCGAGCTGCGCATCGTCACCAACAACCTGAACGTCGCCAGCATCCTCACCGCCAAGGATGACTTCACCGTCATCATCGCCGGTGGCGAGATCCGCAACCGGGACGGCGGCATCGTCGGGGAGGCGACCCGCGACTTCATCGGCCAGTTCCGCATGGACTATGGCGTCATCGGCATCTCCGGCATCGACAACGACGGCTCCCTGCTCGATTTCGATTACCACGAGGTGAAGATTGCCCAGGCCATCATCGCCCACTCTCGCCAGGTGTTCCTGGCCGCCGACCACACCAAGTTCGGCCGCAATGCCATGGTCAATCTCGGCAACCTCAGCCAGATCCACGCCATGTTCACGGATCAGGAGCCGCCGGAGAAGCTGATGCGGTTGATGTCCCAGCATCAGATCGAGTGCCATATCTGCTGATCTGTCTGCGGATCAACGGCTAACCCGTATTGGCATCAGGCCGCCGCTCTGGCGGCCGCTTTTCATCCTCTTCCCGCCTCTTTTCGACCCGCCGCCCTCCTGCGCCATCTCCGTTCCTGACGTCACCCAGTGCTGTATCGAGAGCCTTCTTCGCCCCATTGCGAAGGCATTGTCACCGACTGGCAGCATTTTTAGCATTGTCAGAACAATCGCGATCACATTTCCCTCATAAAATGTTCGTTTATCGCTTTTTCATGTTCTAATATGAGCGAAATCAAACATTGCCATCATGGCAAACCCAAAATAAGAAAGTAGGTGAACATGAGCGAACATTATGATCTGGTCGTCGTCGGCGGTGGCATCAACGGGGTCGGCATCGCGGCGGATGCGGCGGGGCGGGGGCTGAAGGTGGCGTTGTTCGAAGCGCAAGATCTCGCCTCGGCCACCTCTTCCAACTCCAGCAAGCTGATCCACGGCGGCCTGCGCTATCTCGAGCATTACGAATTCCGGCTGGTGAAAGAGGCGCTGGCGGAGCGGGAGGTGCTGCTCGGCATGGCCCCGCACATCGCCCGTCCCATGCGCTTTCGGCTGCCCCATCGCCCGCACCTGCGCCCGGCCTGGATGATCCGCGCCGGCCTGTTCCTCTACGACAACCTGGCCAAGCGCGACAAGCTCAAGGGCAGCTGCGGCGTGCGTTTCCTGCCGCAAGATGGCCTGAAAAATGGCATCAACAAGGGCTTCGAGTATTCCGATGCCTGGGTCGACGATGCCCGGCTGGTGGTGCTCAACGCCATGCTGGCCCGTGACAAGGGCGCCGAGGTGCAGACTCGCACCCGCTGCATCAAGGCGGTGCGCGGCTCCAAACACTGGACCCTGACCTTGGAGCGCGCCGGCGGCGAGCAGTTCAACGTCACCTGTCGTGGCCTGGTCAACGCGGCCGGCCCCTGGGTCAAGACCTTCTATGACGAGAGCCTGCACGAGAAGTCCCCGCGCGGGATCCGGCTCATCAAGGGCAGCCACATCATAGTGCCGCGCATCCATGAGCGCGAAGAGGCCTACATACTGCAAAACGAGGACAATCGCATCGTCTTCGTCATCCCTTATCAGCAGGACTTCTCGCTGATCGGCACCACGGACGTGGAGCACAAGGGCGATCCGCGGGAGGCGAAGATCAGCGACGTCGAAGTGGATTACCTGTGCAAGGTGGTCAACGCCCACTTCACCCGCCAGATCGATCCCAAAGAGGTCATCTGGACCTACGCCGGGGTGCGACCGCTGTGCGATGACGAGTCCGACTCCCCCCAGGCGGTGACCCGCGACTACACCTTGGAGCTGTCCGGCGAGTCCGACGGTGCACCGCTGCTGTCGGTGTTTGGTGGCAAGCTCACCACCTATCGCAAGCTGGCCCAGGCTGCCTGCAACAAGCTCAAGCCCTGGTTCGGCCAGATGGGCGAAGATTGGACCGCGACCAGCCGTCTGCCCGGCGGCGAGTTCGACTGCACCACCGCCGAGCTGGCCCGCGCCTATCAGCTGGAATTCGACTGGCTGGATGAGCGCGCCGCGCGCCGCATCGCCGAAGCTTACGGCAGCCATGCCCGCCTGTGGTTGCACGAGGAGCGCGGCCAGCACTTTGGCGCCGGTTTGTATGAGTCGGAAGTGCGCTACCTGATGAGCCGCGAGTGGGCTCATTCCCTGGAAGATATCCTGTGGCGCCGCAGCAAGCTGGGTCTGCGCCTGTCCCAGGCCGAACAGCAGCAACTGCAGGCCTGGCTGGATCAACATCAGGCCCTGCCCAAGGCAAGCTGATATAAAGAAGGCGGGCGGCCCTGGCTGCCCGCCGTAAAACTGCAATAAACCTCTGCTATAACAACAACCTACATTCAAAACACAATAATAAAGAGCACAATCCATGAAAAAACTGCCTCTCTCCCTGGTCGTCCTTGGCCTGGGGGCCGCCCTCGCATTGCCCTCCCTTGCCGCCGATGAAGGAAAAATCGTGATCGCCCACCGCGGCGCCTCCGGCTATCTGCCCGAACACACCCTGGCCTCCAAGGCGCTCGCCTATGGTATGGGCGCCGATTACTTGGAGCAGGATCTGGTGATGACCAAGGATGACCAGCTGGTGGTGATGCACGATCATTTCCTTGACGGCATCACCGACGTGGCCGAGCGCTTCCCGGGCCGTGCCCGCGCCGATGGGCGCTACTATGTGGTGGACTTCACCCTGGCCGAGGTGCGCTCCCTGCGCATGACCGAGCCGTTCCAGCTGGTGGATGGCAAGCAGGTGCCGGTCTACCCGGCGCGCTTCCCGTTGTGGCAGTCGAGCTTCAATATCCACACCTTCCAGGAAGAGATCGAGATGATCCAGGGGCTCAACAAGAGCACCGGCAACAACATCGGCATCTACCCGGAGATCAAGGCGCCCTGGCTGTTCCGCCACGAAGGCAAGGACATTTCCAGCGCCGTACTCAAGGTGCTCAAGCAGTACGGCTACACCAATAAAGAGAGCAAGATCTACCTGCAGAGCTTCGATGCCGATGAGCTCAAACGCATCGATGGCGAGCTGATGCCGGCCCTGGGGATGGATCTGAAACTGGTGCAACTGATGGCCGAGACCGATTGGAACGAGACCATGGTTTACGACGCCAAGGGCAAGGCGAGCCCCTATGACTACGACTGGATGTTCAAGCCGGGGGCCATGAAAACCATCGCCACCTACGCCGATGGCATCGGTCCCTGGAAGCCGATGGTCGTCACCGAACCGGGCACCCTCGGCAAGCCGGTCATCACCGGCATGGTGAAGGAGGCGCACGCCGCCGGCCTCAAGGTACATCCCTATACCTTCCGCCAAGATGAAGGCCAGATCCCGGCCTATGCCAAGGATTTCAGTGACTTGCTCAACATCTTCCTCTATCAGGCGGACGTGGACGGGGTATTCAGCGACTTCCCGGACAAGGCGGTGGCGGTCATCAAGGCGCACAACAACGGATAAATAGAAGAAGAGAGGTCGGGAACGCAAGCGGGGCCAGGTGCCCCGCTTTTTTATGGCCGGGATCTGGGGGGCCGATAACGACTCATCCAATACAGTCAGGCGTAAACTTATGGTTACGATATTTTGTTCTTTGGCTATGGCGGGCACCCGATTTTATGGCTGTCCAAGCCCCGAAGGTGGTCGTTTATTCACCTGTTAAGCCATTCCACCGCTGGTTTCACTTGATTGTTTGTTTTTCCTTGGTAAGGTGGGGGCGGTTGCGTAACAAAGTGCTGACTTGTGTAAACATAAAAATACAGTCGCGCTTTTGGCTTGATACAGTAGAGAGAATGAGAAAATGCAAAGAGATCCCCTGAACAACATCCATATCCAGTCCGAACAAGTGATGATCACGCCTGCCCAGCTCAAGGAGAAGTTACCCATCTCCGACCAGGCGCTGGCATTCGTGCAAGGGGCCCGCAACACCATCGCCGACATCATCCATCGTCGCGATCACCGTCTGCTGGTGATCTGTGGACCCTGCTCCATTCACGACATGGACGCCGCCAAAGAGTACGCAACCAGACTCAAAGCGCTGCATGATGCCTATCAGGATTCTCTCTACATTGTCATGCGGGTCTACTTTGAGAAGCCACGCACCACGGTCGGCTGGAAAGGCTTTATCAACGATCCGAACCTCGACGGTACCTTCGACGTGGAGCTGGGGCTGCACCGCGCCCGCGAGCTGCTGTGCTGGCTGGCCGAGCTGGAGTTGCCGCTGGCTACCGAGGCGCTGGACCCCATCAGCCCGCAATACCTGGCGGAGCTGTTCTCCTGGTCGGCCATCGGCGCCCGTACCACCGAATCCCAGACCCACAGGGAGATGGCGTCCGGCCTCTCCATGCCGGTCGGCTTCAAGAACGGCACCGACGGCAACCTCGGCACCGCCATCAATGCGCTGCAGGCGGCCTCCAGCCCCCATGCCTTCATGGGTATCAACCAGCAGGGCCAGGTCGCCCTGTTGCAGACCCAGGGCAACCCGGATGGTCACGTGATCCTGCGCGGCGGCAAGCACCCGAACTACGACTCGGTCAATGTGTCCCTGGCGGAAGAGGCGCTGGAAAAAGCCGGTCTGCTGCCCGGTCTGGTGGTGGATTGCAGCCACGGCAACTCCAGCAAGGATCACCGGCTGCAACCCAAGGTGGCGGACAACGTCATCCACCAGATCCAGGAGGGCAACCGCTCCATCATCGGGGTGATGCTCGAATCCAACCTGCTGGAGGGTAACCAGTCCAGCGAGCAGCCCAAGTCCGAGATGCGCTACGGCGTCTCCATCACCGATGCCTGCATCGACTGGGACACCACCGCCGATCTGCTGGCTCGCTGCCACCGCCAGCTGGCCGCGCCCCTCAAGGGCAGAACCGCGCCTTAAGCCGTGGTATCTTGTCAGGCAGAAATACAGTGCGGCGCGACCTGGGTCGCGTCGCTTGTTTGACATCCATGTCATCGACCATGTCATCGACGTAGATGTCATCGACTGAATCACAGGGCGCGGCCAGCGGCGGCGCCAGCAAGGATGGGATATGGCTGAAGAGTTGAATGCCCTCAGGGACAAGATAGATGCGGTGGACAAGCAGCTGATCGATCTGCTGGCCGCCCGTCTGGCCCTGGTGGGGGAAGTGGGTGAGGTGAAGAGCCGCCACGGCCTGCCCATCTATGCACCGGATCGGGAGGCGAGCATGCTGGCCCGTCGCCGCGCCGAGGCCGAATCTCTCGGGGTGCCCGGCGATCTCATCGAGGATGTGCTGCGCCGGGTGATGCGCGAATCCTATATCCTGGAATCCGCCAGCGACAAGGAGCACCACTTCAAGTGCATGAAGCCGGCCCTTGGCAAGGTGGTGATCATCGGCGGACAGGGCCAGCTCGGTCGGCTGTTTGGCCAGCTGTTCAGCCTGTCGGGCTACCGGGTCGAGAGCCTGGGGCAGGCCGATTGGTCGCGCTCAGACGAGATATTGAGCGGCGCGGGTATGGTGATGGTGGCGGTGCCCATCGACGTGACCTGCGACGTCATCGACCGGCTGGGTAACTTGCCGGCCGACTGCCTGCTGGTGGATGTCACCAGCGTCAAGGCCGAACCCCTTACTCATATGCTGGCGGTACACCAAGGACCTGTACTGGGGCTGCACCCCATGTTCGGGCCGGACGTAGGGAGCCTCGCCAAGCAGGTGATCGTCTGCTGTCAGGGGCGCGAGCCCGCCGCCAGCCAGTGGTTGCTGGATCAGATGACCATCTGGGGCGCACGCTTGCAGCAGGTGGAGGCCAAGGCTCACGACGAGGCCATGACCTTCATCCAGGCGCTGCGCCACTTCGCCACCTTCGCCTACGGCTGGCACCTCTCCCGGGAGCAGGCCAATCTGGACCGGCTGCTTAACCTGAGCTCCCCCATCTACCGGCTGGAGCTCGCCATGGTGGGCCGGCTGTTCGCCCAGGATCCGCACCTCTACGCCGACATCATATTGTCGTCGCCGCAGAACCTGGCCATGATCCGCCGCTACTACCAGAACTTCGGCGAGGCGCTGGGGCTCCTGGAACGGGGCGATCGGGCGGGCTTTATCGATGCCTTCTCCCAGGTCTCCGGCTTCTTCGGCGAGCGGGCGGACGAGTTCCTGCGCGAGAGCCGCATGTTGCTGGCCCAGGCCAACGATCGCCGACACCACGGCTGAGGCTAATTCGTATCCATACAAAAGGGGCCATCAGGCCCCTTTTTCATGTTTGTCATGCTGGATATATGCGTATTGGTAACGAGATGCGATAGTAAAATCGCGCCAAGGCAGCGTTTTATTCCATCAACATGGCGCAGAATATCCCGATAATGGGGATGTCGACTTGCCTAATGTCACTCAGCGGACGGCAACCGCAGATCCGCATCATGCCAGCCGAGGGGCAAGGTCAGCAGCTGATCGATAAGCTCCCGGCGATCGGATTTCTCCAGATAGGCGAGGTAGAGCGGGCGGCTCAGGGCCTGGCCTCCTTCTACCAGATGCAGTTTGCCCTGCTCAAGATAGGGGCTCAGCATCCGCCTGGGCAGATAGGCGGCGCCGCCGTTGGCCAGTACGAACTGCAGCGCCATGTTGGCGGAGCTCGAATGCAGCACCGGGGTCTTCTGCAGGCTCTGCAAGCGGCTGGATGGCGGCTCGAAGCTGGTGCCCCAGTCGAGGTGAATATGAGGCATCTGCATCAGGCTGTCGGCGTTGGCCGCCGGATCCCGGCTCACCAATTCGAACACCAGCTCGCCGATGGGGTGCAGGGCAATCTCGTCGATCTTGGTCGGCTCCGAGAGCAGGGCCAAGTCGAGGGAGCGCTCAAGCAACTGGCGACACAGGTGCTCGCGCGAGGCGGTTTCGAGCCGCACCGCGAGGCCGGGGGCCAGCGCATAGACGTGATTGAGCCAGTCGTTGAAATCGAGTTCCCAGAACACCGCGGGGGCGCCGATGGCGAGTTGCTGACTGAAACCGGGGGAGAGGGCCACGTCCTGTTTGGCGCGGCCCAGGGTGTGCAAGATGGCGTCGGCGTAGGGCAACAGCCGCTCACCGGAGGCGGTCAGGCGGATGTTGTTGCGATGACGGGCAAACAGACTGACACCGAGTTGTTGCTCGAGCTGGCGGATCCGGAAACTCACCGCCGACTGGGTCAGGTAGAGATTCTCCGCCGCTCGGCCAAAGTGCCGGGTTTTGCTGACCTCAATAAAGGTCCGCAGCAGTTCGGTATCCATTAATCCAGCGACTCGTCGCTGCCACCACCGCCGCCGCCACTGCCGCCTTCAAAACCACCACCTAGGTCTTCGTTGGCGCCACCGGCGACCGTGCACAGGCGATGCACCCGCTTTGGACCAATCACCTTCAGGTATTTGAACCACACCTTGGCGTGGGGATTGCTGCCCGCGGCGCCGGATTTGACCTGCTCGATAAAGGCGCTCTCGACCTCATCACGGGGGGCCAGGTTGCCCTGATAGAGCGCCAGCATGACGGTGCCGTACTTTTCCAGACTGTCCGCTTCGGCGACGGTGAATTCGCCACTGCGACGCAGGCCACGGGGGAAATGTTTGAAGTCATTGAAACGCTTGTCTGATTCGAAGCTCATAGTGCTCTTGTTCTGGTTAGTTTGACCTTTGCGGGCAAGTATCATCAGGCCGTCGCAGAGTGCAAAATCAATTTTCTTTCTATGTTAATAAATATATTTCATCGAAAGGGGTTTGGCTCAGCCCAAGCTTGGTTTTTGCGGTAGGTAGCACAAAAAAGCCTGAAAAATAGTGGAGTTATGTCAGCTTCTGTAAAGGTAGCGTCGTTATTTGACAGATAAAAACCTAAAAATAAAGCGCCATATGGCGCTTTATTTGGGTGTTTCTGAACCGGTGTCACCGGAACCTTGGCAACTTACTCGATCATGGCCGGCTGAGCCAGGTTGTCGGCACGCCACAGACGGTAGCGCACTTCATACTCCTGCGGCACATAGATGACGAATGGCAGCTTGGAGTTGTAGTTCACGAAGAAGCCCTGACCGTAGATCTGGATGAAGGTCTCTTTCTTCTGGCTATCCGGGCAGGCCATCAGGGTGCTGATGGGACCGGAGACTTGACCCAGGGTCAGGTAGTTGTAGCCCCAGCCCTTGACACTGTGCTGTTCCAGGTTGCCGGCAAAGCGCGGCAGATTGCAGTCGACCAGCATCTTCTTGCCCACTTGCAGCTCGACCATCATGTCGGCTTCGTTCTCGACTTCCGGCAGGCGGATCACGACACGTTCCTGATTGACTTCGGCGGCAGGGAACATGCTGATATCAAATTTTTTCGGCTCGGCGGCGAAGGCATGGCCACCCAACAATAAGGCGCCCAGCAGGCTAAAACGCAATACGGTTTTCATCTGTACCTCATGGGGTTGGTTCAACGCCGCTAGACTAACCGCTCTGCGGGTTTCATGCCAGCGCTCCGGCGCGCAAAACCGCTCTGAGCGGGCACACAATGACGTAATTTGATGCTTTTTTGACGCAATGCCTCACAAATGAGCGCATTCATCGCCAATCGCGTTGAGGCCGGACCCGCAAGATCCGGCCCCAATCCTTTAGCGCACCAGCAATACCTGCTTGGCCCAGGCGCTGGGGGCACGCAGGCCGACCGAGCCGCTGGTGATGTCGAGATAGGCCACCGTTTTGCCCGCCGGGAAGGGGGTGGAGGACCAGACATAGACGTAGCCGTCGTTCACCTCTTTCCCGTCGCCAGCCATGGCGCGGGGGAAGATGGTCTCGTTCAATGCCGGCTTGTAGCAGGCGGATTCCAGGATGCTGGTCAGCTCCTTGATGGTGGGCAGGCGCCAGTCGGTGTGACCGCCGAAACCATGGAGGGCATGATTGGATTCGGTGCGGATCCGCTCGGCGGTCAGCAGTGCCTGCTGCCAATAGAGGCGGGTGGGCTCGCCACGGCAGCTGTCATTTTGCCAGGTTTGCCCCAGCTGGCAGCGCATCCAGGTGAGGCCGGATGCCCGGTCCGTCACAGTGCCGTTGCCGTGATCGAGGAAACGGGAGCTGGGGCTGGTTCTGGGCATGTTGTCATCGCAGATGGCGATGGCCAGTGCCAGCGGGCTGCACAGACAAAGCAGCAGGGTCAGGAGAAACTTGTTCATCGGGTTACCTCGGCCACCAGGCGCAGTTGCAGGGCATTGGTGTCATCAGGGGTTTGTACGGGAGTCGGGTAATCGGTGCCGGCATCGTCACCCCAGAAGAGCGGGGCTATGACGCTGAGCGGCGCGCTTTCGAGACGACGGGACGGGGTCAGGGTTTGACTCCAGTAATAACCATCGAAACCGTTGAACCCGGTGCCCAGATCGGGGAAATAGCGCACATCCAGAGTCGCTATCTGGCCACCCTGCTGACTGAGGGAGCCAAAATGCTGCAGGCTCATCAGCTCCTGGGCATGGGGCAGGCGCCAGTTCTGGATGCCGCACAGTTGCTGGCTATTGAGCCACTGACGGTATTGCTCCGTGGTGCAGATGGCCTCGCCGTTCGGACAGGCGTAGTCCCGCTCTTCCTGCAAGGGGTGGTAGTTGCCAAACTCCCAGGCGAAGGCCCGGTGCAGATCCCGCGGGCTGTCCGGGTCATCCAGCTTCTTCTCCCATACCAGACCCGTGTTGAGATCTTCCACGCAATCCCACTGAGTGGCGCCGTCCGGCAGGGGCTGCCCCTGGTTGTCGAGCTTGCGATAACGCAGGGGAGACTGCTTGAGGCTGGCATCCTGACCCGGGTGATCGGCAGGCTCCTGGGTCAGCAGATAGTCCACCCCGTCGCTGTAGGTGGTGACGCCACTGGCGGTGATCAGAGCCCTTGGCTGCTGTTGCTTCAGCACGGCGGCGAGACGGGATTGCAGGCTCAGCAGCTCGGGGCTGTTGGCAAAATGCTGGCCGAGCTCGGGCAACAGAGTGACCAGACCCTGCCAGATCTGGCGCTGACGCTCATTGGCCGCAATCCCCGGCAGGGTGCCGGCATCGTTGAGGGCGGCCAGCGCCAGCTCGGCGAGGGCCTGGTTGAAGGCGGTCAGCTGAGTGAGGGCGGCAAGATCCTGTCCCGGCTGCAGCGGCGCCAGATCGGCCAACACCTTGGCCAGCGCCTGAGCCGGCGGTATCCCCTCACCGATGCGGGTCTGCAGCAGGGTGCTCAGCGGGGTGGGGGTGAGGTGCTGTCCATCCAGGCGTGCCGCTGGGTGGGTCAGGGTCAGGGCCGCCAGATCCGATGGGATGAACAGCAAGGGGCTGGTCAGCAGGGCGGGAGAGGTGCCGCTCAGCTGGCGGGCACCGGCGGCGCCACTGACCTCGGGCTCACCGGCGTCGCAGCTGTCATTCTGGTTGAGGTTGACGCACAGGGTGCCGGCCTGGGGCAGGTTGACCGTCAGGCGATAATCTGGCGCGGCAAGGGGCGCCTCGTCCGTGCTGCCACCGCCACAGGCGGTGAGCAGGGGGGCCAGCAAGCAGGCCAGCGGGGTCATTCTCATCTTCATTTATTGTCCTTGGAGGGGCCCTGAGCCCCTCGCTGTTTTTTAGCCATTAATAGTGTCGAGGGGCGTCTTAGCCGCGACGAGTGACGCGGCGCCAGAGGGCCAGCGGCAACAGCCAGAGCAGGTTGAGGGCGCCGCCCCCGCTGCTGTCCGCGGTGTCGAAGTGGATGATGCCGTCATCCGGCAGCGCAATGGACTCGCCGCACTGGGCGCCGATGCGCTGGCTGATGCTCCAACCATTGAGGCGACCCTGCTTGCCGGGGGCGTTGTCGACGATCTCCAGGGTCCACTGACCGGCTAGCGGCTCACCGATGAGTTGGCTCAGGGGCTGCACGGATTGCAGCTCGGACGGGAAGACCCCTTTGAGCCGTGGCAGCGGGCTGTAGCCCTTATCCCAGATCTGGACCCGGGTGCCGGAGGGGGAGTTGAGCCAGATCTCCAGCTCGTCCAGCGCCTCATGTTGCAAGTCCAGGTTCAGTTGCAGCTCGCCGCTCACCCGGGCGTCGTTCTTCGCCAGCACCAGGCTGGTTTGACTCAGCCCCTTCACTTCGGTGCTCTGGGCATCCTTCAGGGTCAGGGCCTGGCCGCTTGCTCGGGCAACCACTGGGGTGCCGATGGGTAGGCTCAGTGACTGCTGCCACTGCCGCTCGCTCGGGCTGGCGCCGGTCAGTGTCAGGCCGACGGGCAGCTCGGCCACGTCGCCACAGGCGAGGGGACTCTGGGCCAGCAGTCGCAGGGTGGTGCTCATGCTGGCGCCGGCCGCCAGGGTGCTAGCCTGCCACTGATAGGGGTCGACTTGCAGCCCGCTTGGCAGGGTCAGGGCCAGGTTGTGCAGGGTTACCGCCGTGTTGCCCGGGTTGCTCAGGGTGAGCACCACGGACTGGCGCTGGCCCAGTTCGATGGCGCTGCCATCGGCCAGGGCCAGATTGACCGGCGCCTGCAGCAGGCCGTGCTGGCGGAAGGCCTGCTCCAGATGGCGGCCATAGTGGCGCGCCGGGTAGAGCCGCTCGGCGGTTTCCACCGTGAGGCGGGCCAGCTGCGGCATCTTGATGGCCGGGCCCAGGCCGAAGTGGGACTCGATGATCAGACGATCAAACTCGTCCCTAGCCACCTCGCCGTACTCGGCGACCGAGGCCAGCAGGGCCTGGAACAGAGGCGTACCCCACAGCTGATCGCCGTTGCTGCCGTTGACGGTTCTGTGGGCCGGGTAGTTGTAGTCCGGGTGGTAGCGGGCGCGCATGTCATCCAGCTGACGCGGTGCGCGGTCGGTGAAGCGGGCATCCCAGTTGAACACCAGCGCCGGTTCGAAGTTGCGACCCGCTTCGCTGCGCTGGCGATGGCTGGCGGCCAGATAGTCGCTGAAACCCTCGCCGATGGCGCCCCAGTCCGCCTCGTCACCGAGATCCGGCACTATGTGGTGCTGCACCGCGTGGCCGAACTCGTGCCAGATGACCATGGGATCCTCGGCATCGGGGACGCCGCTGCGCCCCAGCTCCAACCTGCGCTCGAACGGATCATAAAGAGAGTTGTCCTGATAGCCCGCATCGGTGTCGATGTCGAGGGCGCCGGGGATCAGGGTGGCAAAGCCGAGCGCCTTGAGGTGCCGCTGGGCCAAGTCCAGGTGGTAGTAGGCATTGATGTCGGCAAAGCCGGCATCGTCCCGGGTCAGGCGAAAAGCCTGCTGATCGTCGGCGCTGTAGGGGGCGGTGTTGGGCTCCATGGCATCCACCACCCGGGCGTTGGGGCCGCTCAGCACATAGTCGCTGCCCTGCAGGCTGACCGGCAGGACCACCTTGTCCTGATAGGCCGCATCGGCCAGCACCAGAGACTCGTGCCAGACCAGGCTGGCATCTTGCAACTGGGTGCGGGGATCCGGGTCAAACACCCGCGCCTGGACGGTGACGTCCCCCACATCCGGGATGAAGGGCGCTGCCGTTGTGGCCGAGTCCATCCAGCGGCCGAGCTCCTGGCTGCCATCACAACTGGCGAACAGCTGCTGATAGGCTGCCTTGGCGTTGCCATCCTTGTGCTCGCGAACCCGCTGGCGCAGGGCCGGCACCAGGGTTTCTCCGTCGCGCCAGTACCAGGCCTCGACCGGGCCGAGGGGATCGATTTGGGCGCCCGCATCCCGCAGGCTGGTGAGCAGGGGATCCAGGCTGGTGCTGGTATCGCAACCGGGCGTCGTGCTCTGTAGCGGGCGCAGGTTGTGATAGAGGCGCCAGGGCTTGCCGGCGTTATCGAGGCTGACGGCAGCCTGGGTGGTGGCCACCGGCAGGCCGTTCACCAACTGGTGGAAGCTGTAATGGTGGCCGAGCAGGCTGGCCTTGTCGTAGTCGGGGACGAGCGTCACGCCGAGGCGACTCTCGAGCCAGGCTTGCGGCGTGGTAGAGAGCGGCGCCTCATCGACATAGATGAGCTCGGCCGCGACCAGGGGCTGGGCCAGCAGGGTCGCCGCCAGCCAGAGGGCCAGGGAAGAGGGTTTCATAGGTGACTCCAAAGCAGAAAAAGTGAGGCGTGGCATCAGTGGCTGACTCCGGCCAGGGTGAGCAGGAAGGCATACTCCTGCGCCGCGCGCAGCTCGGCCGTGCGAGGGATTGCCAGATGGCCACCATCGAGTTCGGTTCTCAGCAAATAAGGGCCTTGCCCCGTGCTGTGGGCGCGCAGGCGAGCGAGCCACTTGAGGGGCTCCCAGTAGGGGACCTGACTGTCATTGAGCCCAGCCGTTACATAAAGTGGTGGGTAATTGGCTGAATGTAGGTTGTCATAGGGGCTTAATCGGCGCATGGCAGCGTAATCTGCTGTCACAGCGGGATTGCCCCACTCCGCATACTCCTGTCGGGTGAGCGGCAGCTCGGGGTCGTTCATGGTGCCGAGCAGGTCGACGAAGGGCACCTGCAATACGGCGCCGGCGAAGCGGCTCGGTGCCTGGTTGAGGGCCGCTGCCACCAGCAGACCACCGGCGCTGCCCCCCATGGCGAACAGCCGGGCCGGGTCTATGGCAGGATCCAGTGCCAGGCTGCTTGCCACCGCCAGGAAGTCATCCACGCTGTGCTGCTTCTGCTGGCCGCGGCCATCTTTGTACCAAGACTCCCCGAGCAGGCCGCCGCCACGCACGTGGGCGATGGCGTAGACGAAGCCGCGATCCAGCAGGCTCAGCACCTGGGGCTGATAGTAGGGGCGCATGGGAGTGCCGTAGGCGCCATAGCCGTAGAGCAGCAGCGCCTTGGGGGCGGCGATGTCCTTGCGCCACACCAGGGAGACAGGCACCTTGACCCCGTCCTTGCCCACTACCCAGCGTCGCTCGCTCTGATAGAGGGAGGTCTCGGCCGGTTTGTCAGCGGCCTGCCATTGACCGGAGGCCAAGTCTAGCCAGCGCTGGTGCGGAGCCTCGGCCATGCCCTGGCGGCGAATGAGCACCTTGGCACTCTCTGGATCCTGGCTGCCCTGGATCCAGGCCGTGCCAGCCCCTTCGGTCAGCGGCAGGCTGTGGGTCAGCTTGCCGTCGGCGCCGAGCACGTCGAGCCAATCGTCCCCGTCCTTGCGGTATTGCAGCACTGTGTGATCCCGAAACAGGCGCCACTTTTCGAGGCTGCGATCCTGTCCGGACCAGAGCAGTTGCCAGGGCTGGCTGGCTACCTCGGCCAGGCTGGTCGCCTGATAGAGGCCAAGCTCCCCATCCCGGTTGCTTTTGATCAGCACCCGCTCGCCCTGGGTATCCAGGTAGTACTCGAGCCCGGCTTGGCGTGCCTTGACGAGGGCCGCCTTGCCATCGTCCAGCAGGTATTGCTCGGAGCCGTTGTGGTTGTTGCTCTGCAGGATCAGATGACGCTTGTCCGTGGTGCGATAGAGGCTGAGCAGCCAGGCGGGATCGCGCTCCTGATGCACTAGGGCTTCTTTACCGTCTTGCCAGGCCCACAACTGCCAGGGGCGCAGGGTGTTGCGCTCGTTGGCGATGGTGTAGAGGGTCTTGCCGTCCAGGCTCCAGAGCAGATCGCTGGCCCTGTGGGGCAGGGTGGCGAGGGTCTCGCCGCTCGCCAGATCCAGCAGGCTGATGCGGTAGTCTCTATCGCCACGAGTCTCTTCGGCCAGAGCCAGCCAGCGCCCGTTCGGGTGCAGGGACCAGGCGGCGAGCTCGTAGTAACCCTCGGCGGGTTGGCGCGGCGCCAGCCGCTGGCGGGCCTCGGCCTGCTCATCGCTGCGTTGCCACAGACTGCCATCGGTGCTCATGCGCCACTGGCTGCCGGCCTCACTTAGCCATTCGACGGGCATGGGCTCGCCCCGCTCCCTGGCCTGCCATTCGGCTTGCAAGGTTTTCTCGAGCGGTTTTTGGCCGGCGAGTTGCTGCTCGGTCCAGCGGTTCTGCTCACGCAGCAGGGTCAGCAGCTCGGGGGAGCTGCGGCTGTCATCGCGCCAGCCGCCGTAGGGATCGACCCGGGCTATCTCGCCCTTCATCAGCAAGGGGCGCTCGGGGATAAGGGGCGCCGCCGTTTGGACTGTCTCATGGACAGAGGCGGGCGCCGGGGTGGCCAGCAGGCTGGCCAGGATCAGCATTGTCTGCATCAGATCCCCACGAAGGTGTAGCGCAGGCTGGCACTCAGGGTGCGACCGCTCTGGGTGAAGAGGGAGGCATCGGTACCGGCTTCCAGCCCGGCCACATCCTGATAGCGGGTGTAGCGGGTGTCGAACAGGTTATCGAGCTTGACGTTGACCTTGAGGGCATCGGTGACCAGCCAGTCGGCGGTCACCGCCATGCTGAACCATCCGGCGCTCTTGAGGCACTCGTCCTGGCTGCTGGTCAGGCTGTTGCCACAGGTGGGCACCCTGTCCATGGCGGCGGCGTAATCGGCCTGCAGCCCCAGGCTCCAGTCGTTGGCCTGGTAGCTCAGGCGGGTGTTGCCCTCGAGCGGCGTGAGGGTGCGCAGGGCCTCGCCCTGACTGTCTTCCCCGTCGACCCAACCGAGCTTGGTGGCGAGCTCCCACTCCGAGGTGAGCCAGTAGCTGGCGGCCACTTCGGCGCCCCAGGTCTCAGCCTTGGCCACGTTGCGGTACTGGCGCAGGATGACGCCGTCTCGCAGGCGCAGGCCCACCTCGCGCCAGTCGATGAAGTTGTAGTAGCGGTTGTAGAACAGGGCCGGCTTGATGCTCCAGTTCTGCCCCTCACCACTCACCCCCCACTCGAAGCTGTGGCTAGTCTCTTCCTGCAGCTCGGTATTGGCGATGATCTCGAACGGCGGCAGGGCGAAGTAGTGGGGGATGTTGCCGTACACCTTGTCATAGGAGGGGGCGCGGAAGCCGTTGGCGTAGCTCAGCCAGCTGCGCCACTCCTCGTTGAAGCGGTAGCTGGTGGCCAGGCTCGGGGAGATGTGCCAGCTGTGGTTCTCGCCGTTGCTGCCATCGAGCGGCTTGAGCCACTGGTGATCCATGCGCAGGGTGGGGGTGAACTGCCACTGGCCCAGGGTCGCCACGTCGCTGAGCCAAACCCCGGCTCTGTCGGTGCGAGCACGGCTGAAGGGGGAGGATTGCTGGGGCTGGGGCACGCCGGCCTCCAGGCTCAGCTTGTCCACCGGCCGTTCGTGGTTGGTGCGCTCCAGCTCCATGCCGTAGCTCAGTTTGTGGCCGACGTCGCCGGTGGCCAGATCCCGGCGCACATCCAGCTCGGTACCGAGCCTGTCTTCGGTGAAGGTGGAGAGCTCCCGCTCGCTGCGATAGCGGGGATAGCCGCTCAGCAGATCGTTTTGCAGCAGGCTGCGCTTGTTGGCGGTGTTCTTGGAGTGATTGCCATAGGCACTCCAGGTGAAGCTGTCGGCCAGCAGGCTGCCGAGATCGCTCGCCTCCCAGCTGAGCTTGCCGCCCTGGGTCTTCTGGGACGCGTCTTCCTGATACTGGCGTACCTGCCACTTGCCGTCGGGCTGTGGCACTTCGCGCGGACCCTGATCCCGCTGGGCGTTGTCTTCGAAGTAGTCGAGCTCGAGGCGCAGCAGGTGGTGCTCGTTGAGGTCAAAGCGGGAGCTGGTGGAGGCGCTCAGGCCATCCAGATCCGCCGGGATGCGGCTCTCGTCATAGTTGGCAGTTTCGTGCCCTTGCCAGCCGGAGACGCGCAGCAGGTGCTCGGTATCCCATACCCGGGCGGCGCCGGTGGCGCTCAGTTTCTGCTTGTCGCTGCTGCCGTCCTGAAGCACCTTGCTGCTCAGATAGGCGTCCTGACCCTGCAGGTAGTCTTCCGGCTGCTTGGTGCTGATGACGATGGTGCCGCCGATGGCGTCCGAGCCATGGAGGGAGGAGCCAGCGCCCTTGGCAACTTCAATCTGTTTTACGTCGTCCAGATCGAAGCTGAAGCGGCCCACCTTGTCATTGAGGTCATCGGCGCCAAAGCCATCGCTGACCCGCACCCCGTCCTTGATGATCAGTACCCGGTTACCGCCCATGCCGCGAATGATGATGTTCTGGGGCCGGCCGGCGGAGCCGGTGACCGAGACGCCGGGCTCGTTCTTGAACACGTCGGTGAGTTCGGTGGCGACCTGGCGATCCAGGTCTTCTTCGGTGATGACGGTGATGGAGCCCGATACGTCGGATAACTTCTGCTCTATACGCTGGCCCTTGACCACTATGGTCTCGCGCGCCTTGAGCTCGGGGTTCATCTCTGTTGAGTCGATCCTGGCAGGATCACTGGCGGCCAGAGCTGTACCGGACAGCAGCATGGGCCAGTAGTGCAGTAGTTTTTTCATTGTTGATAATGATTGTTATTTAAGCCTGAAGGGCGCGGATTATTGCAGATGAATCTTTTCGCAGCAACAATTGATAATCATTATCATTTTGTTTTTATGATCTTGATCAGACTGACTTTTTTGACTGATAAGTCATTAGAGGTCGGCATACGTTTGCAGTGTAATTTGTCAGTAGAGAGCTGGATGGGGCCGACTAGTCGGGGGGAGATGAGGGAGTAAAGTAGGTATTTCTGGCAATAAAAAGCCCGCCATGGGGCGGGCTGATTGGACTCGGTAGCGCCTGTTACGGCGCCCGGTAGAAGCGGTTCAACTCGTTCATCACCTGGATCATGGCACCCATGTCCGGGGTGCCGTGCTTGATGGGACTATAGGTCGCGCGATCCAGCAGCTCGAAGTCACCCTGCTTGTTGAAGTGGGTGATGGTGCTGTCTTGATAGATGGCGAAATCGTTCTGATCCCCCGCCAACAACCAGTTGCGCGGCGTGGTGTCAAACAGGCTGCGACCAATGCTGTAATCCCGTGGCGGGTTGCGCACCCCCAGCATGCCCTTCATCAGGGTTGGCACCAGATCCAGGTGACTGCTGGCCTGGGTCTGTGGCTTGCTCTCGGCACCCGGCCAGGCCAGTACCAGTGGTACCTGCACCTGATAGGGGGAGTAGTTGCTGCCATAGCCCCAACTGTTGCTCTGAGTCTCGTTGAACTCCTGGCCGTGGTTGGAGGTGATGACAACTATGGTCTGCTCGCTCAGGCCCTGCTGCTGCAACCGCTCCAGCATCTGCTCCAGCAACTGATCGGTGTAGAACACCGCGTTCTTGTAGCGGTTCTCGAGCTTTTGCAGGTTCTCGGGCCGATAGGCGGTGGCCGGGTTGAACTTGGTCAGCTCGGGTTGGAAGGGCCCTTGCACACCCTCGGGCAACTCGTAATCTCCCGGGCTCGACAGATAGACCAGGGAGAACCAGGGGCGATCGTCGGTGCGCTTGCCGAGCCACCGTTGCCAGTCGTTGATGAGGCGGGAGTCATCGGTCTGCTGGGAGACAAACACCTGCTTGCGCAGGCCGGCGAGCAGGCTCTGCTGGTATTGCTGGGCATCTTCCAGCGCACCGAACAGGCCGAACTGATAGTCCTGGCGCAGCATCTCGTCGAACAGTACCGGTGGGCGCTTGTCGGTGCGGATGTCGTCATAGTAGTGGCCCGGCAGCCCGTAGAAGAGGCTGAACATCCCCATCACATCGTCATTGCCGCCGCTCATGTGCTGGCGGAAATTGAGATGGCCGTCCGCGTAACGCTGCAGATTGGGCATGTTGATGTTATTGAGCATGTCGGCGCGCAGGGAGTCGACCACCACCACCAGCAGGTTCTTGTGCTCGGCGGGGGCGCTCACGCTGAGCGGACGCAACGGATAGAGCAGGCGATGTTCACTGCTGCCCTGATCTTCGGCCTTCTTCTCATACTGCTCGAGATCCAGCCAGCCATGCTTGGCCAGGAAGCTTCTGGCGGTCATGGGGTAGGAGAGCGGGAAGTTGGCGCGCTGCATGGTGATGGGTTGATACAGGGTCGCATCGGCCCAGCTGTTGACCAGGTGGGTCAACATGAAGCAGACCAGCAGGGCCAGCCCGACCTGATTGCCATACTGGCGGCGCTTGCGCTTATTGATCTTGCGCCACACATAGGCCGACAGCAGCAGCTCCAGCAGGAAGATGGTCGGCACCGCCACGAAGATGATGCTCCAGATTGAGCCCTCCTCGGTCTGGGCCTGATCCAGCAGCAGCTGCCATACCTGACCGTTCAGGTGGAACTTGAACAGCTGGAAAACCTGGGTGTCGATCAGCAGCAGCACCAGCGCCAGGGTGGCGATGATGGCCGAGATGAAGCGCAGCAGCCGTTCTTTGGGCAGCACGAAGCTGAGCGGGAAGACGGTGAGCAGGTAGGTGACGAAACTCAGGAACGCGAAATGACCTATCCAGCTGATGATGAGATAGGTCACGCCGAGCGTCGTCGACGGCCAGCTGATGGACCCCAGGTAACGGGTGGCAATCAGCATGGCCAGAATGATATTGAAGAAGGAGAACCAATGCCCCCAGGTGATCAGGCGAGAAACATTATCACGGTAGGGGTTGCCGGTTTCGACCATAGTGATCCATCTGCGTATAGAGAAACGTCAAAAAAGTCGGCGACTCAATGTGCGTCGTGGCGATTGTCGACCGAAGAAGTCAGAGCCTGGATAAATTTGTCAGCAATGGCCTGACGCTGTGCCGGCGCCATGTTGTTGATGATGTTGGTGCTCAGATTGCCCAGCACCATCAGGCTGAGGTCGACTGGCGCTTTGTGCTTCTCCAGTACGGTGATCAGGTCATTCATCAGGTCATCAAATTGCTGGTTTGTGTACTTTGATACGATGGGCATAATCTTCAGTTCATCTCGGTTCAAAGCGCCTTATAATACTTCACCCTTTCGGCTAACACTATGGCTTTGTGACATGAGTCTCGATATCGACAAGATCATTCTTCACTCCCTGCGGCCTGGCCACGATGGTCAACCCCACGCCGATACCCGCAGCCAGACCCTGCCCGCAGACGAGGCGGTGCAAGGGTTGATGGCGGAGCTGCATCGCATTTATAACGGCAAGGGCGGCAAGGGCTTCGGTTTCTTCGCCGACCCTGAGGCGGCCGTGGCCGAGCTGGCTGATGGCGAGGAAGCCCCCAAACAGCCGTCTCCTGCGTTTCGTATCGCCCTCGAGCAACTGCTCGGCGAGCAGACCGAATTTGTTCCCTTCTCGGTGGCCATGACCCAGTTGCTGGTGAAGAATCTGGTGGAACACGCCCTGGATGAGCAAGGGGTATTGCTGTTTGCCAAATACAACTTCGTCGGCGTCGATTATTTGCTGATTGCCTTGCTAGAAGGCAAGGAGAGCGTCACCGTCAGCGAGACCCTGGACTTGCGTCACATCCATTATCTGGATATCGGCAAGCTCAATCTGGTGGCCCGCATCGATTTGACTGAATGGAAGACCCAGCCAGAATCCCGCCGTTATATCACCTTCAGCAAGGGGCGAGTGGGTCGCAAGCTGGGGGATTTCTTCATGGATTATCTGGGCGCCCGTGAGGGCATGGATGCCAAGATCCAGAATAAAGGCCTGCTGCAGGCGGTGGACGATTATTGCGACAGCCGCCAGCTCGAACCCGCCGAGCGCAACGACTACAAGAAGCAGGTGTTCAAATACTGCAGCGAGCAGGCCAGTGCCGGTGAAGAGATTGAAATAAAAGAGCTCTCCGCGGAATTGCCAGGAGAGGGCGATCTCGACTTCTACAGCTTCATCGGCCAGGAATATGAGCTGGAAGAGCGCTTCCCGCCAGACAGATCGACCCTGCGTGGCCTGACCAAGTTCGTCGGCTCCGGCGGCGGCCTGACCCTGAGTTTCGAGCAGAAGTTATTGAACAGCCGCGTGTTTTACGATCCGCAGACCGATACCCTGACCATTCGCGGCGTACCGCCCAACCTCAAGGATCAGCTGCTGCGCCAGTCATAATGTGATCCACGCTTCATTTCTCGTAAAAAGACACCACAGCCCGCTGTGGTGTCTTTTTATTTAAGGGGGTGGCGCGCTTCGAAACCGACTCGGTACTTTGTTAACACATTAAACAAAATAATGGAGTTGAAAGGGTTTTCATTGGGGTGAAACCCCTTTCATTGATGTAAGTTTATTACCGTTAGGTAATTCAATTTCTCGTTGCCGCCGAAGATCTGCGAATAAACCCCCTTTATTCACGGAAATAAGAAAATGTTTTCAGAACTTTCTGGAAGAAAATACGTAATTGCATTTCAAAAATGCGATGCGTGTCATGTGAGGCATTGACCGCTTGAGATAATATTCATCTGCACACAATGCTCTTACAGCGCGGAACTCATACAAGGAAAGGCTCATGAAAAAGAAATTGCTGTCATCCCTGATCGGTCTGGCTACTCTGGGTGTGGCTTGCTCAGCCACTGCTGCAATTGACGAAGGCCAGCTGACTATCTGGATCAACGGTGACAAGGGCTACAACGGCCTGGCCGAAGTAGGCAAGAAATTCGAAGCCGAGACCGGCATCAAGGTCACCGTCGCTCACCCGGATCAGGTTGAAGTGAAATTCCAGCAAGCCGCTGCCACCGGCAACGGCCCGGACATCTTCTTCTGGGCTCACGACCGTTACGGTGAGTGGGTCAAGGCCGGTCTGCTGGTGCCGGTGACGCCGAACGCGGCCACCAAGGCCAAGTTCGAGCAGTTCGCCTGGGATGCCATGACCGTCGATGGCAAGACCTACGGCTACCCGGTGGCTGTTGAAGCCGTCAGCCTGATTTACAACAAGGATCTGTTGCCCAACCCGCCCAAGACCTTCGAAGAGATCGCCAAGATCGACGAAGATCTGAAGAAAAATGGCAAGCGCGCCATCATGTGGGCTTATGACACCCCCTATTTCAGCTACCCGCTGGTGGCTGCCAACGGTGGTTACGCCTTCAAGAAAACCGCGACCGGTTATGACGTGAAAGACACCGGCGTGAACAACGCAGGTGCCAAGGCTGGCGTCGGCTACATCTCCGAGATGATCAAGTCCGGTCACCTGGAGAAGGGCATCGACTACGGCGTCATGGATGCCAAGTTCAACAAGGGTGAAGTGGCCATGATGATCAACGGCCCCTGGGCCTGGAGCAACCTGGACAAGAGCGGCATCAAGTACGGTGTAGCGCCGCTGCCGACCCTGAATGGCAAACCAGCCAAGGCCTTCGTCGGCGTACTGGGTGCGACCATCAACGCCGCCAGCCCGAACAAAGACCTGGCCATCGAGTTCCTGGAAAACTATCTGCTGACCGACGCAGGTCTGGCACCGGTGAACGCCGACAAACCGCTGGGCGCCGTGGCACTGAAGTCCTTCCAGAAGACCCTGGAATCCGACGCCAACATCAAGGCCACCATGCAGAACGCCCAGAATGGCGAGCCGATGCCGTCTGTGCCTGAGATGAGTCGTTTCTGGTCTTCCTTCGAAACTGCCCTCAAGAACGTCACCTCCGGCCGTCAGAGCGTTGACGAAGCCCTGGATACCGCTGCCAAGCGTATCGTTCAGTAAGCACGCACTACCCGGGAGGCCTTCGGGCCTCCCACTCTCAACTCTCTCTTGGCGTTATAAAGGTTAATTGGCATGGAAGTTGTACCTTCTATTGAATCCTATGCCGGTCCGAAGAGTAAGCACTCCTGGCTTAAGTGGACCATCGCTGCCTTGGTAGCCATCTTGAACGGTTATGCGGCCGTGATGATGTATGCCAGCGGTGAGTGGGTGTTCGCCCTGCTGGATCTGGTGGTTGTCTCCGTCGGTCTGTATGTCTTCATGAACAAGAAGACCTATGCCCACCGCTATATTTTTCCCGGTGTGGCAGGCATGGTGGTGTTCATCATCTTCCCTCTCGCCTACACGATCGGCATCGCCTTCACCAACTATTCAGGTGCCAACTTGCTCTCCCTCGAGCAGGCGCGGGATTACCATCTGAAAAAAATCTACAAGGTGGCGGGCGGTGAGTTCGACTTCACCCTGCTGGGTGGTGAGAACGATCAATTTACATTGCTGCTGCAACAGGATGATCAGTCCTTCATCAGCCAACCTCTTCATCTGTTGAACAACAAGGCCCGTACCCTGGCCGTCCGTGAGGGCAAGGTGCGTGACGAGGCCGAGGTTGTGCAACTGCAACCCCTTAACGGGGAAGCCATCGACAAGGCGGCACCCATCCGTGCCATCGTCGATCATCGTACTCATCTCAATGCGCTGGATCTGGTGTTGCCCGATGGCAATATCCATCTGACCATGAGCAGCCTGCGCAAGTTTGCCGCCCAGAAACCGCTCTACAGCCAGCTGGTGGATGGCGCCGTGCTGAAATCCGGCGTGGTGATCAAGGACAGCAATCTGCTGCGTGACAACCAGAGTGGCGAGCTGATGCTGCCCAATGGTGATACCGGCTTCTACCAATACATCGACGAGCAGGGACAGTTTGTCGGCAAGGGCATGGCCCCCGGTTTCGTGGTGAGCGTGGGTTGGAAAAACTTCGTGCGCATCATGACCGACCCGGGTATCCAGGGTCCCTTCATGCAGATCTTCGTCTGGACCGTGATCTTCTCCGCCACCTCGGTGATCTTCACCCTGGCCATCGGCATGGTGATGGCTTGTCTGGTGCAGTGGGAGCAACTCAAGGGCCGTGGTTTCTACCGGGTCATGCTGATTTTGCCCTACGCAATACCGGCCTTCATCTCCATCCTGGTGTTCAAGGGCTTGTTCAACCAGAACTTCGGTGAGATCAACCTGTTCCTGGAAGCGGCGTTTGGCATCAAGCCGGACTGGTACACCACCCCCTTCCTGGCCAAGATGATGATCCTCATCGTCAACACCTGGCTCGGCTACCCCTACATGATGATCCTCTGCATGGGCTTGCTCAAATCCATCCCGGAAGATCTCTATGAGGCGTCCGCCATGGACGGTGCGGGTCCGGTGCAGAACTTCTTCAAGATCACGGTACCGCTGTTGATGAAGCCGCTCACGCCGCTGTTGATTGCATCCTTTGCCTTCAACTTCAACAACTTCGTACTCATCCAGTTGTTGACCAACGGGGCGCCGGACATCATTGGGGCCAGTACTCCGGCCGGGACCACGGATCTGCTGGTGAACTACACCTACCGGATCGCGTTCCAGGGCTCGGGTGGTCAGGACTACGGTCTGGCCAGTGCCATCGCCACCGCCATCTTCCTGATCGTCGGCGCGCTTGCACTGCTCAACCTGAAATTGTCCAAAGCGGACAAGCTGTAAGGAGGCTCTAAAATGGCTATCGTACAACCCAAATCAGTCAAATACCGGGTGTGGGCAACCCACCTGGTCATGTGGGCCTTCCTCGCGCTGATCATCTTCCCGGTGATCATGGTCATCGCCATCTCGTTTCGGAACGGCAACTTCTCGGTGGGGGAGGTCATCCCCTCCAATCCGACCCTGGATCACTGGAAGCTGGCCCTTGGCATGTCCATCACCAACGCCGATGGCAGCATCACGCCACCGCCGTTCCCGGTGCTGACCTGGCTGTGGAACTCCATCAAGATCGCGGGTATCACCGCGCTGATGATAGTGACGCTGTCGACCACCTGTGCCTATGCCTTTGCGCGCCTGCGTTTTCGTGGCAAGCAGACCATCTTGCAGGGGATGCTGATCTTCCAGATGTTCCCGGCGGTGCTGGCGCTGGTGGCCATCTATGCCTTGTTCAACAAGATTGGTGACTATGTGCCCTGGCTGGGTCTCAACACCCACGGCGGCCTGATCCTGGCCTACATGGGCGGCATCGCGCTGCACGTCTGGACCATCAAGGGCTACTTCGAAACCATCGACTCCTCCCTGGAGGAGGCGGCGGCCATCGATGGTGCGACCCCCTGGCAGGCGTTCCGGCTGATTCTGTTGCCCCTGTCGGTGCCCATTCTGGCGGTGGTGTTCATTCTGGCCTTCATCGGCACCATCACCGAGGTGCCCGTGGCCTCCATCCTGCTGCAGGATGTGAACAACCTGACCCTGGCGGTCGGTGCCCAGCAATACCTCTATCCGCAGAACTATCTGTGGGGTGACTTTGCAGCAGCAGCAGTGTTGTCTGGTCTGCCGATCACCGTGGTGTTCCTGCTGGCACAGCGCTGGTTGGTAGGCGGTCTCACTGCCGGTGGCGTCAAAGGTTAATGGGCGTATCGGAAGCTCATCACTTCCGACACTCTGCCAATACCGGGTGTTCCTGCTGGTCCATCACAGGGCTGGTTGGTAGGCGGTCTCACTGCCGGTGGCGTCAAAGGTTAAGGTTAATGGCCGGGGGAGCCCTCTCCCCCCGTCATCACGATTTGCAAAGATTCAAGAGCGGAGCTCGTCATGGCTGAAGTAGTACTCAACAACGTTCGCAAGAACTACGATCCGGCGGTCCACAAAGACACGCTGCGCAACATCAACCTGGCCATCAAGGAAGGGGAGTTCATCGTCTTCGTCGGCCCGTCCGGTTGTGGCAAGTCCACCCTGCTGCGAATGATCGCGGGTCTGGAAGACATCACCAGCGGTGAGCTGACCATCGGCGGCCGCTACATGAACGACGTGCCGCCAGTGGAGCGCAACGTCGGCATGGTGTTCCAGTCCTACGCCCTCTACCCGCACATGAACATCTACGAGAACATGGCCTTTGGCCTCAAACTCAAGAAGATGGACAAGGAGAACATCCACAAGCGGGTGATGCGCGCCGCCGAGATCCTCGGCCTCGAGCCCCTGCTCGATCGCAAGCCCAAGGCGCTCTCCGGCGGTCAACGCCAGCGGGTGGCTATCGGCCGCTCCATCGTCCAGCAGCCCCAGGTGTTCCTGTTTGACGAGCCGTTGTCGAACCTGGACGCCGCGCTGCGGGTCAAGATGCGCATCGAAATCGCCAAGCTGCACAAGGAGCTCAACTCCACCATCATCTACGTGACCCACGATCAGGTCGAGGCCATGACCCTGGCGAACAAGATAGTGGTATTGAGCCCGCTCAAGGAGGGCGCCGAGTCCAACCTGGAGCAGTTCGGTACCCCGCTCGAGCTGTACCACAACCCGGACAACAAGTTCGTCGCCGGTTTCATCGGCTCTCCCAAGATGAACTTCCTCACCGGCGAGCTGGCCGAGATTGGCGAGCAGGAGTGCATGGTCAAGCTCACCTCCGGCGATATGGTACGGGTGCGGGTGGATGCCCGTCGCGGCACCGTCGGTGACAAGGTGGAGCTGGGCATTCGCCCCGAGCATCTGGTGACCCTGGATCATCCCCATGCCCACAGCAAGGTGACCGGCATCGTTCAGGTGGCCGAGCACCTGGGCGCCGAGTCCTTCGTCTACATGGATGTGGAGGGGCACGATTTTACCGTCAAGGCGCATTCCGACATCGACGTGGCCACCGGTCAGGCCTACAGCGTTGGCATTCCGGCCGAAGCCTGCTACCTGTTTGATGCCAAAGAGCAAGCCTTCCCGCGTACGGCCCGTTATATCCGCGCGTGAGTGTGCTCGGGTTTTCCTTGTATTCAATGCCTTTTTGCCGGTCGTCAGACCGGCTTTTTGTTATCTGGCGTGTGGCAAAAGGGGTGGCAAAGGGACGTTTGGCCGGGGTTTTCTTGCCAGCCCATCGGGTCGGTATCGGTATCTGAACGCTCGGCGCTGGCCGAGACACAGCGTCTCACCCCGAAGGGGAGGCCAGGGTCAGTACCTGCGTGTTACACTGCCGCCCCCTTTGCCGGCAACAGGAGAAAACATGAAACAATTGATGGAGATAGCAGGTCGCCAACTGGCCTATCTGGACGAAGGTCAGGGCCCGGTCCTGTTGTTTGGTCACAGCTATCTGTGGGACAGCGCCATGTGGGCGCCGCAAATCGAGGCGCTCAAGGGGCAATACCGCTGCATCGTGCCCGACCTGTGGGGCCACGGTGACTCTGATGTGCTGCCCGAGGGACCCTGCACCCTGGCAACCCTGGCCCGCGACCATCTGGCGCTGCTCGATGCCCTTGGCGTCGACGAGTGCGTGCTGGTGGGTCTCTCCATCGGCGGCATGTGGGGCGTCGAGTTGGCAAGGGCCGCGCCCGAGCGTCTCAAGGGACTGGTGCTGATGGATACCTTCGTCGGCTGGGAGCCCCAGATCCCCTGCGAGCGCTACCTCGCCATGCTGGCCGCCATCGAGCAGCTTGGTAGCCTGCCCGCGCCCATCATCGAGCAGGTGGCGCCGCTGTTCTTTGCCCATCAGCCGGATGCTGCCTTGATGGACGGCTTCAAGGCGCGGCTGGCCGCCTGGCCGGCCGCCAAGGTGGCGAGCTTGGTAGCGGTCGGTCGTAGCTTCGTGAGCCGGGAAGACCGAATGGAGTGGCTCGAAGAGATAAGGGTACCGAGCCTGGTGATGACCGGCTGCGAGGACAAGGCGCGCCCGGTGCTGGAGGGTTACCTGATGGCCGAGACCCTGGCCTGTCCCTTCAAGGAGATCCCGGCGGCGGGTCACATCTCGACCCTGGAGAATCCGGCGTTCGTCAATCAGGCGCTGGCGGAGTTTCTCGCCACCCTGTGATGGGCGAAAGCCGAATAACAAAAAGGGAGCCTTGGGCTCCCTTTTTGTTGACTGCTTGCAGGCTGATGCCGTGCGCTACCAGATATAGCCAACCCCGAAGCCGGCATAGAGTTCGCCCTGATGCTGGACGATGGGGCTGTTCTCGACATCGTTGTCATACAGCTCATAGTTGGCGGCAAACATGCCGATCCAGTGTGGGCTGAAGCGGTAGCTGGTGATGAGGGCGGCCATGGGGGAGAAGGTGGTGCCGGTATCCCACTCGGGACGCTGGGCGGTCGCTTCGCTGCCCGAGACGCCGCCGAAGTAGTAGTTCGCCATCTTGTTGCTGCGGATCATCACCCCCATGCCGGGCATGATAAGCAACTTGTCGCGAATGATGGGGAAGTCGGCCCACAGCAGCAGTTCCTGGCCGTTGCTGCGCCCGGTCACGTCGGTGCTGAGGCGGGTGCTGAGCAGGGCGTAGGGGGTGATGAGGCTGGCGCCGACGCCGCCTTCCAGCTCCCATTTGCGCTCCTCCATGCCGGCTAGCTCAGGGGCATCGTCGGGATCCAGGTTGCCAAAGCGCATCCGGCCATAGGCGTAAGCGGCGAAGCTGTCATCCTTGTGGAAGTAGTAGCGGGCTCTGTCCCCGAGGAACATGAACTGGTCGCCGAAGTAGACGAACCCCGGCACCGCCAGGGCGGTGTCGTCCTGGCCTTGGTAGCGGGCATTGCCGCCGATGAGCGCGCCCCCCAGCACCAGCCCCTTGGGCACCGGGCTGGTCGGGCTGTCCTGGGCGAACACATCGAGTGAGCCGAGATCGATCTCGGCCCGGGCCGTGGGGGCGAGCAACAGGGTCAACAGGCAGCCGAGAGGCGCATGGCGCAAGGCACGAAGAGGGGGCATGGAAACATCCTTTTAGTCGAGGGCCACGGCTGGGGGCATTTATGGTGCTGACGATGCTGTCAGTGAAGCCTGTTTTTATTTTAAATTCAAGTCGATAGCAACATTTCGCCCACCCTGGGTATCCCGATGGTTGAGAGTGGGTGTTAGCTGGATCTCTTTGTCGTCACGCCCTGGCCACACAGATAAAAAAGAGAGGCTGGCGCCTCTCATCAATACCGCTATCAGGCCGCAGGGTGGGGCTGATCATCCCGCTTGGGCCAGGCATTGAGCACCGCCTTGACCAGGGTGGCGAGCGGGATGGCGAAGAACACGCCCCAAAAACCCCAGAGGCCGCCGAATACCAGCACTGAGATGATGATGGCAACCGGGTGCAAGTTGACTGCCTCGGAGAACAGCAAAGGTACCAGCAGGTTGCCGTCCAACCCCTGCACCACCAGATAGGCCACCATCAACCAGGCAAAGTCGGGGGTCAGTCCCCACTGGAACAGCGCCACCATGGCGACGGGCACGGTGACCACCGCGACCCCGATGTAGGGAATGAGCGCCGACAACCCGACCGCCACCGCCAGCAGCACAGAGTAGCGCAGCCCCATCAGGGCGAAGGGAATGTAGGTGGCGATGCCGACGATGAGGATCTCGATCACCTTGCCGCGGATGTAGTTGATGATCTGATCGTTCATCTCCACCCAGACCCGGTTGACCAGGGTGCGATTGCGCGGCAGGAAGCGGCGCAGGCTGCCCATCAGTATCTGCTTGTCCTTGAGCATGAAGAACACCATCAAGGGCACCAGGATGACGTAGATGAGGATGGCGACCACGTTGACCAGCGAACTCAAGGAAGCACTCACCAACTGCTCGCCCCCCGCCAGGATGCGCTGACGGATGTTATCGATGAGGGTCTCGACCAGGCTGACGTCGACGACGTCAGGGTATTTCTCCGGCAACGCTCGCACATAGTCCTGGGCGTGGGCCAGCATGGACGGCGACTCCTTGGCCAGGTTGATGCCCTGACTCACCAGGGTCGGGATGAGCCCGAGCAGAGCCAGCACGGTCAGGGTGAGAAATAGCAGCAATACCAGGCCGGTGGCCGGTGCGCGGGAGAGCCCGGCGCGTTGCAGTCGGCTGACCGGCCACTCCAGCAGGTAGGCCATCACCAGCGCCACCAAGAGCGGCGCCAGCAGGTCGCCAAACAGCCAGAGCACGCCGAAGCAGAACACCAGCAGCAGGAACAGACTGACCGCCGCCGGATCGGAAAACCGGGTCTGGTACCAGCGCTTCAAGACTTCTAACATCAAGACTTCCTTAGATGACTGGGGCAATGAGCGGGCTTATGCCGATGGCATGGCGCCGACCACCAACTGCAACGAGAGGCAGGTGGGTGATTCTTGCACGGGCAGCACCTGATGGCCCTGACGACGCAGCCAGGCCGGAATGTCCTGCCGGGAGCCGGGGTCGGCCAGCAGGATCAGCAGGGATTGGCCTGGGTAGGCGGTGCGCAACCAGAGTTTGAGCCGAATAAGGGGCTCGGGGCAACGCCAGGGGGTCAGGTCGAGCTGTTCCCATTGGGGTTCCATATCAGGGAGGGCTCCATCGTGCGTGATGGCCGCTATTATGGCCGTGATGAGAGTATGAAACAACGCTTGTGGGCCTTGATGGGCAAGGGTATTCTGCCGAAGCCCCTTCTGATGGAGATAGAAACACTGTGGCCCGTTTTTCCCCCTTGATGGCATCGCTTCCTCTGCTGGTTTCCCTGATGAGTGCGACTTTTCAGGCTCAGGCGAATAACCAGCTGCCCGACATCGGCACCGCCGGCGTCGCGGCCCTGCCCATCGAGCAGGAAGTGCGCTATGGCAATGCTTTCATGCGCTTCGCCAGGGCGGGCTTGCCCATCATCGACGATCCCGTGCTGAGCGAATACATCGACGATCTCGGTCAGCGACTGCTCACCAACGCCGATGGGGTACGTTTTCCGTTTACCTTCTTCCTGATCAACGATTCCAGCATCAACGCGGCCGCCTTCCTGGGCGGCCGGGTCAAGGTGCACACCGGGCTGTTCCTCTACGCCGACAGCGAAAGCGAGCTGGCCTCGGTGCTGGCGCACGAAATCACCCACGTGACCCAGCGCCATATCGCCCGATACATGGAGGCGCAGGCCAGCAGCTCCGCCATGACCCTGGCCGGGCTGGTGGGCTCCATTGCGCTGGCGGTGATCAACCCCACCGCCGGGATTGCTGCCTTGCAGACCACGCTGGGCTTGTCGATGCAGTCGGCCATCAACTACACCCGCGACAACGAATACGAAGCGGATCGGATCGGCATGAAGACGCTGTACGATGCCGGCTTCGATCCCATGGGCATGGCGACCTTCTTCCAGAAACTGGCGGCCGAGTATCGCTACGCCAGCAAGCCACCGGAGATGCTGCTCACTCACCCCCTGCCCGAGACTCGGATCAGCGAAGCCCGCGCCCGCGCCGGCAGCTATGGCCAGCGAACCTTGCCCCCCAGCCTCGACTTCTGGCTGGCCAAGGTGCGCATCCAGGTGCGCTATGGCACCGAGACCCCGCAGGCACTGCTCAGCTACTTCGATGCCCGCTTGCAGAAGGGGGATTACCCCATCAAAGACGCCGCCATTTATGGCAAGGCGCTGGCCTTGTTGCAGCTCAAGCGCACCGATGAGGCCGACAAGCTGATGCAGGAGCTGGCGGCGCGCCATCCGGAAGACCTGTTCATGGTGGATGCCATGACCGACATCGATCTCGCCAAGGGCCGCAACGCCCAGGCCATCGCCCGACTGGAGCGCTTCCGCACCCGCATGCCGGACAACGAGGTGGTGGTGATCAACCTCGGTAACGCCTATCTGGAAGGGGGCAATTACAAGAAATCCATCGCCATCCTGGACCCTTACGCCCGCGAGCACGAGGAGAACAGCCTGGCCTGGACGCTGCTGTCCGATGCCTATCGCAAGTCCGGCCGGATGACGGATCTGCACATGGCGCGGGCGGAGACCCTCTCCCTGCGCGGTGACTATCAGGCGGCCATCGACGAGCTGGTGGTGGCCCGTGGCACCACCAGCGACAAGTTGACCCTGGCCCGCATCGAAGCGCGCATCACTCAGCTGGAGCGGGCGAAGAAGGATCTGGACAGCCTGAAGGGCTAACTTGCCTATCAGCGATAAAACGAGACGGGGTGCCGAGAGGCACCCCGTCTTATTTGTATAGTTTAATATTCTAATTTTTATCTATTGAACGGACGTTAATGTCTTTAAATTATTGTTGAATAGTTGCCTTCACTGCCTCGGCATCAATAGTCGGGCCTTGATACTGGCCAGTTTCTGGCTGTCGAGTTCTCCTACCAGGGTCTCCTGCAGTGTGCCATGGCCGTCGAGCAGATAGCTGGTGGGCAGCATGGTCGGCCTGGAGAAAGGGAGGCGGTGTTCATCGACGGGGATCATCAGCGGCACGGCGATCTGATACTGCCGTGCTAGGGCGGTCAGCTCGGTGGGGGAGGCGGGATCATAGTTGATGGCGAGCACCCCTATCTCACCTTCCTTGTGCAGCGCCGCCAGCAGCGGCATCTCCCGCAGGCAGGGGGCGCACCAGGGGGCGAAGTAGTTGACCAGTAGCGGTTTGCCGGCAAAATCGGTCAGGCTGACCGGTTTGCCCGCGGCATCGGTAAAACTGGGGGCCGGTGAACATCCGCCCAGCACGGTGGCCACAATCAGCCAACAAATTCGTTTCATTTCTTCTCCCCTGCTGCTTAACCTGCGCAGCCGTTTCCCCTACAATAGCGCGGTTTCTTGTCCCATCTTGCGTTCATCAGGGAGTTACCATGAGTGAGACCCAAATTTACCACAATCCACGCTGCTCCAAGAGCCGTGAAACCCTGGCCCTGCTGGAACAGCGCGGGATCGCCCCCGAGGTGGTGCTCTATCTGGAACAAGCGCCGAGCGAGGCACAAATTCGCACCCTGCTGAGCCAGCTGGGTTTCAGCGATCCGCGCCAGCTGATGCGCACCAAGGACGATCTCTACAAGGAGCTGGGATTGGCCGAGCAAGAGGGTGATGCGCTGATCGCCGCCATGCACCAGCATCCCAAGCTGATTGAGCGCCCCATCGTCATCAGCAACGGTCAGGCCCGCCTCGGCCGCCCGCCGGAGCTGGTACTGGAGATCCTCAAGTGAGCACCCGCTTCGCCCGTCTGCTGACCCTGGTCGGCTTCTTCGGCCTGCTGGTCTGGGTCCTGCTGTGGCATCTGTGGCTCTCGCCTCACCCGGATCTCAATCCCTGGCTGCTGCCGGTGATCTGGACCTTGCCGCTGCTGTTCCCGCTCAAGGGCATAGTGCAGGGCAACCCCTACACCCACGCCTGGGGCAACTTCGTGCTGATGCCCTATTTCCTGCACGCCCTGACGCTCATCACCACGGATGAGGGAGAGCGCTGGTTGGCGGTGGTGGAGTTGGTGTTCACTACCCTCGCTTTCGTCGGCACCATCTACTACGCCCGCCAGCGTGGTCGTGAGCTGGGCCTAAGCATTCGCAAGAAGAAGGAACAGGCCGAATAAGCCCTGTCGAACTTTGATAAAAAAACGCCCCGCTCGGGGCGTTTTTTTATGAGGGGGAGCCGCGCCTGTGGCTCGTCAGCTGCTGCTCGCTAAAGGCCATCAACTCGGGATAGAAGCGCAGGAAACCTTGCTCGCAGGCCTGCCAGCGGGGCGCGTCCAGGGTCGCGAGTGCCTCGCCCAGCGGGAGTGGGCGGCGCAGCCGGCGGCCGATGCCATTGAGGGCCTGAGCCAGCCCTTCCCGGTGGCGATAAGAGGCTATCCAGTCCTGCTCCACCATCCGGCGCAGCGGCAGCGGCAACCCATCCGGCAGCAAGGCGTGATCCGCCAGCACGCGGCCATAGCTCTCGCGCAGAAAATGGGGCAGGGTCGCTTGGTGAAACTGCTGCCAATGCAGGCTAAGCCAGTGGTCATAGAGCATATCCACCAGAATGCCGCCAAAACGGCGCCAGGGCGGCTCGAAGCGGGCGACGGCGGCCCTGTGCTCGGGGTGAGCGTCGGTGAAGGCATCTATCTTGCGATGCAGCCAGATCCCCTCGTCAAAGACGGGGCCCAGGGCCGTTGGCAACGGTCCCTTGATGAAATCCCCCAGCAGATTGCCGGTGAGGGAGCTGTGGGTGTGAGCGGCCAGATGCAGGTGAGCCAGATAGTTCATGAGATGGCAGTGGACCATATGAAGGCGACTGTGGCTGAGCCTAGCGGATCTGCCAGCCCTTGCCTATGGCGGCAGGCTGGCGCGGATCCGCGACTCGGATTGGACGCTCGCGTCCATAGCATCAGATCGAGAGGAAGCCCAGGATAAGGATTGGGCCGAGCAGGCTTAGTATGAAACCGGAGACGATGGCCACCGGCACCACCTGGATGCCGCCGGATTTCTGGATAACCGGCAGGGTGAAATCCAGTGCGGTGGCGCCGCCATAGCCGATGGCGGCGGAGGGGTGACGGCGCATCAGCATGGGAATGATCAGGATGGCGATAAGCTCCCGGCCCAGATCGTTGATGAAGGCGGCAGAGCCGAGCACCGGGCCCAGCTTGTCCGCCACCAGGATGCCGGAGAGCGAATACCAGCCGAAGCTGGAGGCCAGTGCTAGGGCGTGGTGCGGCGGCATGTCCAGCAACTGGGCGGCCAGCAGGCTGCCGAGCCAGCTGCTCAGGATCACGGTCGCGGCTATCTTCATGCCCCAGGGATTGAGCAGGATCTGGCGCAGCCGCATGCCGGAGTTGCGCATCTGGATGCCGATGAGCAGCAACAGCAGCATCAGGGCCCATTCGCTCAGGCGCTCGATGGGCAGGACGCGCAGATTGAACAGCAGGCCCAGCCCCACCCCGGCCAGCACCACGAAACAGAGCTGCAGGGATTCCCACAGCATGCGCAGCTTGCTCGGCATGTTGGCATCGATGGCCTCGTGGGTCGGCGGGCTGCGTTTGTCCAGCCACCACAGTGCCAGCAGGTTGCAGGCCGTGACCGAGGCCAGCATGATTGCCGCTACCTTGAAGATCACCGCCAGGTTGCTGCCGAGGTTATCCACATAAGCCAGCCCCAACCCCATCAGAAACAGGATGAGATAGACCATCTTGCCAAGGGATTGATTGACCAGCTTGATGAGTCGGGTGGAGGAGAGCGGGATAAGATAGCCGATCACCAGTGGTAACAGGATCAGCAGCACATTCAACAACATTGGGGCCTCGGTCACAAAATTCGGGGAAACGACACATTATCACTACTTATTGAATAACAGTTATCTCTGCCGTCATTTATCCGGCTCATCCGAGCCTTTTTTATCAAGTTGTTATATTTTGTCGAGATTTTCCCGCCCGCTGGCCTGCCGCAGGCGGGACAGTCCTGGTCCGTAAAATCAATTTAGCCCCGCCAAAATGGCTTCTTTTTCAGAGTGGGACGGGTGAATAAAGTCATTTTCGGCGGCATCCGGCAGGAATGGCGAATTGTGCTTGCTAGCGCGGTGCTCGGCGTATAAAAATGGCGTGACGGCAGCACGCTGTAAGGCAGGTTTTATGCATACAAAGTGCTGAAAAATACCGATCAGACCAATAAAAATACAGATAAAACACTAAATGCCTCGGTTCTGTATTGTTTTTTCACTACCTGAGTGATATTTTCGCTGAAGGTTGCCATCGGTTAACGTTTTGTTAAATGGACGATGGTTGAGTCACGCCCCTGCGGCGTCTAGGGACAGACAAGGTTGTAATGGATGAGCGACGTTGCCGCACTCGAAGTTCGTGAACTGCACAAGTATTTTGGCACCCACGAAGTGCTCAAGGGCATCGACATGACGGCCCAAAAGGGGGATGTCATCTCCCTGATCGGCTCCTCCGGTTCGGGGAAGTCGACCTTTCTACGCTGTATCAATCTGCTCGAAACCCCCTCTTCCGGTACCGTTGCCCTCCATGGCGAGCTTATTCGCATGAAGGCGAACCGGGCTGGTGAGCGTCAGCCGGAAGACATGCGCCAGGTCGAGCGTATTCGCAGTCGGCTGGCCATGGTGTTTCAAAGTTTCAACCTCTGGTCGCACATGACCATCATGCAGAACATCATCGAGGTGCCCATCCAGGTGCTGAAAGTGCCCCGCGCCGAGGCCATCGCCAAGGCGGAGCATTTGCTCAACCGGGTGGGCTTGTGGGAGCGCCGGGACTACTACCCCGGCCACCTCTCCGGCGGCCAGCAGCAGCGGGCGGCCATTGCCCGTGCGCTGGCGGTGGATCCCGAGGTGATGCTGTTCGATGAACCCACCTCGGCGCTGGATCCCGAGCTGGTGGGGGAGGTGCTCAGCCTGATGCGTGAGTTGGCCGAAGAGGGACGCACCATGCTGGTGGTCACCCACGAGATGTCGTTTGCCCGCGACGTGTCGAACAAGGTCATGTTCCTGCACCAGGGGCGGGTGGAGGAAGAGGGCAATCCCAAAGAGATCTTTGCCCATCCCAAGTCGGAACGATTCAAGCAATTCATCTCTTCCATCTATTGATGGCGGGGATCTCAATTTTCAATGATCGACGTGTTTATCAAGGAGAGATACATGAACAAGCTGATGCTGGCGACTGCGGTCGTGACTGCCCTGACTTCCGGCAGCCTGATGGCCAAGGAGTGGAAAGAGGTGCGCATTGGGGTGGAAGGGGCCTATCCTCCCTTCTCCTGGACCGAGCCGAGCGGCGAGGTGAAAGGCTTTGATATCGACATCGCCAACGCCCTGTGCGAAGAGATGAAGGTGAAGTGTACCCTGATCAAGCAAGACTGGGACGGTATCATCCCGGCACTGCTGTCACGCAAGTATGACGCCATCATCGCCACCATGGACATCACCGAAGAGCGCAAGAAGAAGGTGGACTTCACCCAGAAGTACCAGCACATTCCGGCCCGCTTCGCTGCCAAGAAAGGCACCGAGGTTCAGCTCGACAAGGCCTTCATGGATGGCAAAACCGTTGCCGTGCAGCGCGCCACCTCCATGGACACCTACATCACCGACAACTTCCCGAATGCCACCATCAAGCGTTATGGCACCGCCGATGAAGCCTATCTCGATCTGAAATCCGGTCGGGTGGACTATGTGATGGCCGACTCCGCCGCCATCAGCGACGGTCTGCTGAAGAAAGAAGGCGGCGATGCCTTCGAGTTCGTCGGCCCGAAACTGACCGATCCCAAGTGGTTTGGCGAGGGTGCCGGCATCGCCGTGCGCAAGGCTGACAAGGATCTGAAAGAGAAATTCAACGCCGCCATTCTGGCCCTGCGTGCCAACGGCAAGTACAAGGCCATCAACGACAAGTACTTCGACTTCGACGTGTACGGCGAATAACGAGAAGAGCTGTACGGCGAGCACCGTAGGTTCGATTAGCCGCGCCGCGGTGTCATCGGACGATGCGTCATCGGGCCCGTTGCCTCCCGCTGGGAGTAACGGGCCCGCTTAATTGCGATGGAGCTGCATGTGGTTGATGTGAAAGGATCTGGGGCCTCTTGTGTTGAAGAGATGAACCCGGCCAATGGCGATGGAGCTGCATATGTTTGATTTGAAAGGATACGAAACCTCCCTGCTGGAGGGCGCCTGGGTCACCCTGGAGGTGGCGCTGGCTTCCTTGCTGCTGGCGCTGCTGCTCGGCATGCTGGGGGCGCTGGCCAAGCTATCCCCTTACAAGTGGGCGCGCGGGGTGGCCACCGCCTACACCACCGTCATTCGCGGCATCCCGGATCTGGTGCTGATGATGTTGCTGTTCTTCGGCGGTCAGGTGCTGATCAACAACCTCTGTAGCTGGATCAACGAGAGCTACAACAACTACCTGCTGACGAGCAATCCCAATCAGGAGTGGGTTTCCCTGCTGCCGGACTACATCGACATCAGCCCGTTCGCGGCCGGGGTGGCGACCATCGGCTTCATCTTCGGCGCCTACATGACCGAGACCTTCCGCGGCGCCATTCTGGCGGTGGACAAGGGGGAGCTGGAGGCGGCTCGCGCCTTTGGCATGCGAGAGACCCAGGTGTTTGTGCGGATCCTGTTCCCGCAGATGATGCGCCACGCCCTGCCGGGTTTTGGCAACAACTGGCTGGTGCTGCTCAAGACCACGGCGCTGGTCTCCATCATCGGACTCGATGATATGGTGCGCAAAGCCTCGCTGGCGGCGGGTTCGACTCAGCAGCCGTTTACCTTCTACATGGCGGTGGCGCTGATCTTCCTGATCTTCACCGCAGTCTCCACCTCGGCGCTCAAATGGGCCGAGCGTCATTACGCCATCAAGACGAGGTAAAGCATGGTGTTGCCATCAATGAACTCACCCGCTTGCGGCAAGGGTGCCGAGCGTCACACTGTCATGAAGACGAGGTAAGCCATGGATTTCTCTATCATTCTCAAAGAGTGGCCGACCTATTGGCAGGGGCTCTACACCACGGTACTGCTGGTGGCTGCGTCTCTCATGCTCGGTCTTGCGCTGGCGGTGCCCATGGGCATCTTGCGCAACAGTCGCAACTGGCTGATCAAGGGGCCGATCTGGGCCTACATCTACTTCTTTCGCGGCACCCCGCTGCTGGTACAGCTGTTCATCATCTACTACGGCGCCGCCCAGTGGGAATGGCTGAAGAACAGCGTCGCCTGGGAGCTGTTTGCCCAAGCCTGGTTTTGCGCCCTGCTGGCGTTCACCCTCAATACCGGCGCCTACACCGCCGAGATCGTGCGTGGCGCCGTGCTCAACATGCCCAAGGGGCAAATCGAGGCGGCCAGTGCCTTCGGCATGACCCGCTGGCAGACCCTCACGCGGATCATCTTGCCGAACTCGTTTCGTCGGGCGCTGCCGGCCTACAGCAACGAGGTAATCTTCATGCTGCAGGGCTCGGCGGTGGCGGGCATCATCACCATCGTCGACTTGACCGGCGCCGCGCGGATCATCAACTCCCGCTACTACAGCCCGTTCGAGGCATTCCTGACCGCCGGCGTACTCTACATGCTACTGACCTTCGTCATCGTCTGGCTGTTCAAGAAATGGGAAGCACGCTGGCACGCCCACCTGCGCCCCCGCACCGTGTAATCGAGTGGATAAGACAGATACAAAAAAAGCCCGCAGTTGCGGGCTTTTTATATGCACTCAGCGTCCCAGATATTCCCGGTCGAAGAAGGTGTTGACCCAGTGGGGGCGGTAGACGGCGAGCAGGGTCATGGCCATGCCGTTGAGCAGGGCTTCGGGGAAGAGCAGCAGTGGCCAGATGGAGAGGTAATCGCTGCTGATCACTAGCCAGCTGTAGCGATCATCCAGCCCCATCAGCAGCGCGCTGGCGAGCATCTTGACCGAGATGCTCAGCGCCCCGCCGAGAAAAGCCGCCACGAATAGATAAACAAACAGATGACGAGGCAACCAGGCCCAGCTCCCTAGAAACAGCAACCAGCTGATGGCGACCGGCAGGCCGATGCCGATGAGTGCTTGCCAGCCAAAATCTGCCAGGTCAGTGACGCCAAAATAACCGAGGATCAGCAGGGTGAGGCAAGGGGCAAGCAGGGCGAGGCGCCAGCCTAGCAACAGGGTCAGACTGGTGAGGCCAAGAAAATGGATCTCCAGTCCCTCATGCAGACCTGCCCGCAGGGTCCACAGCGGCACCAGCGCGATGGCGCCGCCCAGACAGAGATGCTGATAGAGGGGATTGTCATGCAGAGTGCGCAACAGGGAGCTGCGCAGGCTGAATGCGAGTAGCACCAGCCAGAGCAGGAGGGCGGCGACTTGTCCTTCAGTCATGGTATCTCCCAGGGTATCCCGCCATCCGTGGATGAATGAAAGACGCGCGCATCGACAGAATGGTTCGGGTGAAGAAAAGGGCTGACCCTTTCGAGTCAGCCCTTTGTCATCAGTATTTGACGTTGGGGTGGTACTTGCCGAGGATGGCCTGGACCCTGTCCATGGTCTCCTTGCTGGGGGGCCTGATCCCGGTGAGATCATAATGATCGCCCAGCACATCCCACTTGTGTTTGCCGAGCTCATGGTAGGGCAGCAGCTCCACCTTCTCGACGCAATCACCCAGCTCGGCGATGAACTGACCGAGGCCTTCGGCACTTTCTTCATCGTCGGACCAGCTTGGCACCACCACGTAGCGGATCCACATGGTCTGGCCTCTGGCCGCCAGATAGCGTGCAAATTCCAGGGTGTATTTATTGCTGACGTGAGTGAGCGGTATGTGTTTTTCGTCATTAATCTGCTTGATGTCGAGCAGCACCAGATCGGTGTTGTCGAGCACCCGATCGAGCAGTTCGTCGTAATGGCGCACGAAACCGTTGGTGTCGAGACAGGTGTGGATCCCTTGCGCTTTGCAGGCGGCAAACAGCTCGGCGATAAAGTCTTGCTGCAGCATGGCTTCCCCACCGGAGGCCGTGACGCCACCACCGGAGGCATTCATGAAATGGCGGTAGCTGGTGAGATCCTGCATCAACTCGGGCACCGTCACTTCGCGGCCACCATGGGTGTCCCAGGTATCCCGGTTATGACAGTATTTGCAGCGCATCAGGCAGCCCTGCATGAACACGATGAACCTGATACCGGGGCCGTCGACCGTGCCGCAGGTCTCAACGGAATGGATCCGGCCAATGACACCGGTGCTGTCGTGGGGCTCGACGGACGGGATCCGGTTAAGGGTCTCGCTGTCGGCAGGGCCGCTGGTTTCAACGGCAGGGATCCGGTTAATGACTGACATAGACGACTCCAATGATTCGAGCAGGCCGTTATTTTATTACATAAAGCCCTATAAATCCTACCTGTTTAGCCGGGTTGCCCGGTGCCCAGCAGACTCTCCAGCGCCTTGACGGGGAGCGGACGGCTGGTCAGGAAGCCCTGATAGTGCTGGCAACCCAGTTCCTTGAGCACGCTGAGCTGTTCCTCATCCTCCACCCCTTCGGCGGTCACCGTGAAGCGAAACACCCGGGCGAGATCCAGGATGGCCTTGACGATGGCCCTGTCCTGTTCGCTGTGAACCAGCGTCTGGATGAAGCTCCTATCCAGTTTGACCTCATCGGCGGGCAAATCGCGCAAATAAGCGAGCGAGGAATATCCGGTACCGAAATCATCGATGGAGATCAGAATGCCGAGCGCCTTTAACTGGTGCATCTTGGCGATGCTCTCGAGCCGGTTCTCCAGCACCACGGACTCAGTCACCTCCAGCAGCAGGCGGGAGGGGGGGATACCGGTATCGCGCAGTATGTACTCCACCTGTTGCACGAAGCCGGCGGTGTGGAACTGGCGGGCACTGACGTTGACCGACAGGTGCGGAATGACCAGCCCCTGGTTGAGCCAGAAGCTGTATTGGGCGCACGCCGTCTTCATCACCCAGTAGCCAATGTCCTGGATGAGGCTGGTCTCCTCGGCGATGGGGATGAATTCGGCAGGAGGCACCATGGTACCGTCGCTTTTCTGCCAGCGCAGCAGGGCCTCCACGCCATAGAGGCTGCCGTTATCGACCCGGTATTGAGGCTGATAGTGCAGCTCCAGTTCGTGATTGCGCAGGGCATCGCGCAACTGGTTGTTAAGAGCGAGCTTGTTTTTCTCTTTGTCGGCCATGGCCTCGCTAAAGAACACATAGTTGCCCTGGCCGGAGCGTTTGGCCATGTGGGCGGCGGTGTCGGCCTGCTGCATCAGGATCAGATGATCCTTGTCTTCACCGCAAAAGAGGCTGATCCCCACCGAGGCGCTGCAGTGCAATTTGTTGTCATCGATGTCGAATGGATTGCGAAACATCCCCATCAGCTCACGGGCAAAGTGCTCCGCCAGGATCTTGGCGGTGACATAGCCCTGGCCGAGGGCGGTGAACAACAGAGCGAATTCATCGCCCGAGGTGCGGGCCAGCACCAGATTCTCCTGCGGCAGGGACTTGAGCCGCACCACCACGGCCTGCAGCAGCAGATCGCCACAGGCGTGGCCGAGAGAGTCGTTGACCGACTTGAAGTTATCGAGATCCAGCAGCAGCAAGGCGCCCCATTGTCCGCTCGGGGCGAGCAGGGTGCGCTGCATGATGTCGTTCAGACTGCGCCTGTTGTAGAGGCCGGAGAGATCGTCGTAATAGGCGAGTTGCTCGATGTGACGAGCCGTTTCTTTCTCCTCGGTGATGTCGTAGAAGCTGCAGACGAAATGGCTGATCTCGCCGGCACTGTCCTTGACGACGCTCACCATGAGTCGCACCGGGAAGAGGTGGCCGCTTCGGTGCAGGCACTGCTCTTCCCCCAGCCAGAACTCCTGCCGGGTCACGGCGGCGATGACCTCGTCTTGCAGGCTGTCACCGTAATAGCTGGGCCGCAGTACCTCGAAATGAAGGCCGATCAGCTCATCGTCCTGAAAACCTGTGATGCGGCTGAAGGAGGCATTGACCTTGAGGATGATGCCGTGGTGATCCATCACCAGCAGGCCGTCGTGGGTGTTGAAAGCTACCTCGGCCAAACGCAGGGCATCATCGCTGGCGAGGCGCTGCAGCTCGATGGCCGCGCGTTCGTGCTGGCTGTTGAGGGCATCGAGCAGGGGCATAGGGTCTGCCAGCGGCGCATCAAACAGCAGGGTGAGCTGGCCCAGCGGCGGCGCCGAGCCGATGCACAGAGGGATGCCGACATAGGCCTTGGCCTCCGTCGCCAGCAAGCGGGTCGCCTGGGGGTAGCGCAGGGGCAAGTCTTCCACGTAGAGCGCCTGGCCGTGGTGAAACAGATCCTGGCCTGGTCCCTGATTGATATTGAACGGCTGGCGGGAGGAAATGGCATCCCCTTCCTGCACACAACGGGGGATGAGCCAAAGCTCCTGCCCTCGCGGCTGGTATTCACCGAGCCAGCCGATACGGGCCCCGCTGGAGGCGATGGCCCAGCCTATCAAGGCCCGGCAGTAGTCGTGACCGGTCTTGAGGGTCAGCTCGGCAGGCAGTGACAGAGGCAGCTCTTGCGCCTTGGGAGCCGGTTGCCAGTGGCCCAGCATCTGGGCGCAGTGACGCACCAGTTGCAACATCTCTTCATTTGGCTGGGTCGTCTCGAGAAATTCGAGGCTGAGCGCGCCGATGAGTTTCTCCTGCTCCAGCAGGGCTCCATCCAGGCGGGAGCTGACATTGGCATCCGCCAGATAATAGTGCTGGCTCAGCATAGGCTGGTGGGCCGCCTCCGAGAAGCTCAGGGCGCCGCGGGTACGCAGGGCCCGGATATAGCGGCTATCGCCCCGGATGGCGCCGAGAGAATCGACCCCCAGGGTGAAGACAGGGGTCAGTTGCTCGCTGCCGAGGGGGCCGTTAGCCTGATAGTGCCAGAGGATGAGGCGATCGGCGCCGAGGCACTCCTTGAGGGTCTCCAGCATGGGGGCATACTGCTGCTGGCTGGCCATCTGGCTGAGGCGCGGCAACTGTAATGACAGGTTGGCCGCACTCTCCTGGCGCAGGGTCTGCAGGCAGATGAGCCAGAAGGCGTCTTGCTCGTGGGAGAGCGAGATGTGCCAAAGCTTCTCGGCGAAGCGCAGCAGCAGCTTGCCCCCCTGGCCGCTGGCGAGCCGCTGCTCTATGGGCTGGCGCAGGGCATCCGGCAACTGGGCCGGCCAGGCCACACGGGGCTCATCGAGCCAGTGCAACGGGGTCTGCATCACATCGGTCAGGGCGACCAGCCGTTGGCTGCGCGTGTCCAGGCGAAAAAACAGCGGCGCCTGGCTGGCAGAGGGGAGGTGACTGAGCGCGGTAGACGACATGAACGGGCACTATCCTGTTGGGCAATTGTCTGCGGGCAAGAATACTGCAAAATCGGCCCAAACAACATTTCGTTAAGAGCCAATGTAGCCGCATTTTATGCTAGCAGGCGGGTGACGCCGGTGACGCTAGCCATCCAGCTTTGTGGCAAGCGGATTGGCTAGCCGGGCAGCTGCTTGCGAATGTGGTGCTGCAACACGGCCAGCATGCAGGCGCCGGACAGGCCTATCATCAGGGCGCCGTTGACTGCCTCGAGCGGCCCCAGCAGCTTCCACTGCGTGCTCATGACGATGTCGCCATAGCCCAGGGTGGCGAAGTTGACCCCCGAGTGATAGATGGCCTCCTGCAGAGTGGCGAACTCCCCCAGCCAGAGAAACAGTGCCCCCCAGATCGCAATCTGAGCCAGGTTGCCCAGCATCACCAGTGTGATGATGCCAAACAGCGCCAGCACCCCCGCCAGGATGCCTTCTCGCTCACCAAATCGTTTGATGTAGAAACGGATGCACCAGACGGACACCAGGGATTGCAACAGCATGTTGGTCAGGATCACTGGGATGCCGACCAGAAAAATGGAAAACATATCAGTCTCCTACCGGTGCTTCTGCCAATGGCCGGCCCACAGGCCACCACTGCTCGAGCACCCAGATACAGAACCAGCCGTAGCCAGCCACCAACAGATAGAGGCCACAGCGCATCGCGGCGGCCAGCCAGACGTCCTTGCCGGTGGCGCTGTCCTCGATCGCCGGGCCGAACAGGATGAGCGCGGTGATCCAGGCGTTGCTCCAGAACGAGGGGGGAAAGCGCCCCGGCACCAGCCGGATCAGTCTTCGCGCCAGCCAGAGCGTCATTAGGCCCAGCATCAATACCAGCATCAGTAAGGAGGGCCAGAGGCTGAGTCCGAGCCAGAGTACAAACGCCAGCAAGGCCCCCATCAGGGTCGACAGCACCAGTTCCCGTCCCGTCTCCCGAGCGTTCAGAGACGTGCTTTGCTGACCCAGCGCCACCGTCTTCATCACGGCAGGAATATAGAAAGCCGGATTGCCGAGTGCCAGCAACCAGACCGGCAAGACGATGACCACGGCGCGCAGCGCCAGGCGCTTGGGGTGTTCGGGGGGCTGAGGCACCGGTTTGCTGGCCGTGCCCGCGACCGGCTGGGGCGGAAACAGGGCATGGGCCAGCCGGTTGACCAGGGTGCCGACCAAGATCCCCAGCGCCATCATCTGGGCGATGGCGATGGCCAATGCCTGCTCGATGAGGCCGGCCACCGGGATCACCGTGATGGCCATGATGAGCAGCATGGCCGCCGCCCCCTTGCCCGCCATGGCCTGTTGCATCAGGACATAGAGCAGCAGGGCGACCAGCAGCACGGTCGCCAGGGCATAGTGAGTCAGCAGGGGGACCAGCAGCACGCCCCCTATCATCATCCCCATCAGCAGCAGACCCCCAGCCAGCCCCTTCTTCAGCCCCAAAGGCTCGCCGGGTTTACACAGCACCACCCAGGCCATGATGACGCCGAGGTGAGGCATCGGCAGCGCCAGCCCGTAGCAGATCCCCGTCGCGAGGGCGATGCCGGTGCCGATGCGAAGCACAGCCCTGTCTGCGTTATGCATATGGTGCCTCAATAGATAAAGGAGCAGAGACTCATCAGGCGGATGTAGAGCGCCCCCAGCAGGTTCATCAGCCCGTTGTCGTCCGCGTAGACCAATACGTCGGCCTGACCACCGACTCGCAACGCCCCCACAGGGGGAAAGTCATTGGTCTTGAAGGCAATCTTGACCGGGAAGCGCTGAGCCTGGCGCAGCCAGTCACGGTTGTTGTCCACGGTTGGCAGGGCGCCGGCGGGTTGACTCTTGCCGTCACTCACCCCATAGCCGATGCTGCGCACCTCTCCTTCGAACAGTTGGCCGGGCAGGCTGTCGAGCAGGATGGCGACCCGGTCGCCGGGCTGCAGGTTGCCCAGGTTGTTCTCGGTCAAGTCCGCCGACACCCAGACGTCGTGGATGGCGATCAGGGTCATGGCGGGGGTACCGGCGCCGATAAACTGGCCACTATCCGTACTGAGATCCGTGATGAGACCGCGACCGGGCGCCACCACTTGGGTGTTGTTGCGATCCAGCTCGGCCTTGTGCACAGCCGAGCGGGCACTGAGCAACTGGGAATTGTTGTCACCGTTCACGCCAGCAGCCTCGATGGCGCGGCGCACGTCGGCTTCGGCCGCCGCCACCTGGCTCTTGGCCGTCTCGCGGGTGGCCTGGGCTACTTCCAACCGGCGCACCGAGATGGCGCCCGGATCTTCGCGGTAGAGACGCTCCTGGCGGGCCGCATCCTTGGCGGCATTGTCATAGGCGGCGCGCATGGCTTGCAGCCCTGCCTCGGCAGCCTTGACCCCTTCATTGCCTGCTTTGACGCCGCTCAGCACAGTCTGATAGTCAGATCGTGCCTTGGCCAGGGCGATATCATAGGGCTCGGGATCGATCTCAAACAGCGGCGCACCGGCTTCGACGTCCTGGTTATCGCGCACATAGACCCGTTTGATCTGGCCGGCAACCTCGGCGGCGACGGGGACCACGAAGGCCTCCACCCGGGCCTGGGAGCTGTAAGGGGTCAGCCGGTCGGCGAGCAGATACCAGCCAAGCAGCGCGGCGATCAGCCCCAGCAGCCCAAGGGTGGCACGGCGGCTGGCCTGGCCGGGAGAGGCTGTCTTGTCAGTCATGTGAAATTACCTTCTGGGGCTGAGGGCGGGTGGCGTCGAGCAGAGGGGCCCACTCGGCGCGGGTACGTAACTGGGCTTCGACCTCCGGGGTCACCAGGGGGCGTGAGCGTCCCTGTTCCCAGCCGCCACCCAACGCCTTGTAGAGTGTGATGAGGTCGCGCATCTGGGCGCCGTGGCTATTGACCAGGCGCTCCTGCTGGTTGAACAGGGCGCGCTGGGAGTCGAGCACCCGCTGGAAGTCGGCCATCCCTTCACGGTATTGAGTGTTGGCGATATCGAGGGAGCGGCGGGCCGCCTCGCCGGTTTGGGTCAGCAGGGCTATCTCGTCCTGGCCGTTGGCATAGGCCACAGAGGCATCGTCTACCTCGCGCGCGGCCTTGAAGACGGTGTCGCGGTAGCGTTCGTGCAACTGCTGGAAGCGGGCATCTTGCACCAGGATCTGGTTGCCGAGCCGGCCCTGATCCAGCAGGTTCCAACTAATAGATGGCCCGACGGCCCAGGAGAAGGTCTCGCTGCTGCCACTGGTGGCACTGACGCCTAAGGTGCCAAGCAGCGTAATGGAGGGGTAGAGATCGCTCTCGGCCACCCCGATCAAGGCCGATTGGGCGGCCAGTTGCCGCTCCGCGACCCGCACGTCGGGGCGACGGCGCAGTAAGTCGGCCGGCATCTCGGCGACCAGGGCGAGCCTGCCCTGGGGGATCTTGCCGGTACTGGCCATCATCTCGGGCAAGGGGCCTGGGGTTCTTGCCAGCAGGGTGGAGAGGGCATTCTGGCTCTGGCGCAAGCTGGTCTCGAGCTGCGGTATGCCGGAGAGGGTGCCCAGATATTGCGTCTTGGCCTGCTGCACATCCAGTTCGGCGCTGTTGCCGCTCTTGAACAGCCGCTCGGTGATCTCCAGGCTACGTTGCTGGATGCGGGCGTTCTCATGGGCGATTTGCAGCCTGGCCTCGACGGTTCTGATGCTCACATAGAGCTGGGCCACCTGAGCGGCCATCAGCACCTGCACATCGTCGTATTGCGCCAGGGTGGCGAAGTAGTTGGCATCCGCCGACTCGACCCCGCGCTGGAACTTGCCCCAAAAATCGAGCTCCCAGCCGAGATTGAAGCCGGCGCCATAGCTGCTGCCCGAGGTGCTATGGCTGTTGCGAGTCTGACCGGCCTGCAAAAACTCTCCGGTGCCGACTGTGGCTTGTGGCCCGAGCAGGCTCTCGGCGATGCCGAGCTGGGCCTGGGCCTCCAGGATCCGAAGCCCCGCGATCCGCACATCCGGGTTTTTACGCATGGCCTCTTCGACCAGGGCGCTGAGCACGGGGTCATTGAGTTGATGCCACCACTGGCGATAGTCGGTGGCTGATGCCGCGGGCTGGCCCTCGCTGGCGCTGTGCCAGCCTGCCATCTCCTTGACTTGAGGAGTCTGGTATTCGGGGCCCAGCACTGTGCAGGCGCCCAAAAACAGGCATGCGCCCCCGGTGAGCAGGGGGCGCATGAAGTGAAGATCGACGACCATAGGGTTATTTTTCCACGTGGGGCTGACCTTCGTTGACCCAGGCCATGAAGATGCGATAACCGATGGAGAGCAGGGTGGCACCGATAAACATGCCGAGGATGCCGTTGGTTGCCATGCCGCCCAAGGCGCCGAGCAGCACCACCGGCATAGGAGCGTCCACTCCGCGGCCCAGCAGCAGCGGCTTGAGCACGTTGTCCGCCATGCCGGCGACGACCAGCAGCACAGAGTAGATGATGTTGAGCAGGGTGCCGTGATCCCCTGCCATCCACATGTAGGCGATGACCGGGCCTGTGACCAGGATGACGGGCACCTGGGCGATCCCCAGGATCAGCGCCAGTACGAAGAAAATACCGACCGCCGGGATCCCGGCAAGGGACATGATAATCCCCGCCAGCAAGGCCTGGATGAAGGCTACGCCTATTACCCCTTGGGCTACCGCACGGATGGTGCTGGTACACAGCTTGACCAGGGCGATGCCCTTGTTCTCATCGGTGAAGCGCACGGCGATGCGACTGGCACTGACCGCGCCCGGCGCGCCCCAGGCCATGATGATGCCAGCGACGATAAAGGAGGCGACGAAGCCCAGCAGGCCACCCCCCATGCTGGCCAGCATGCCGACCACCTGCTTGGCGAGCTCACCGAGCTGCGGCTGATAGCTTTTGACCAGGCTTGGCAGATCGGTCGAGGCCTTCAGCCAGATGGCATGCAGTTTTTCGCCCACCAGGGGGATGGCCGCGATGCTGTCGGAGGGGGCCGGAATGGTCAGGGTGTTGTTGCCGACCTTGTCGACCAGGGAGCTGACGCTGTCACCGAGTGAGCTGACCATCGCCACGGTCGGCGCCACAATCAGCAGTATCCCCAGCAGCACCAGCAGAGTCGATGCACGGCCCTGTTTGCCCCCCAGACGCGCGGCAAAACGCTGATGGAGAGGGTAGAGGGTGACCGCCAGGATCAGCGCCCACAGCATCATGTTCATGAAGGGAGAGAACACGGTAAAGCAGAAGGATGCCAGGCCCAGGATAAGCCCGAACTTGATAAACATATCCAGGAATCGGGTAACCAGTCTTTTTTCGACTACGGCGAGTTCGTTATTTTCCATTCTGGTATGACTCCAACAAGTGATGAGCGCACAACGATGCTGGCCCGACATGAACGCCGGGCCAGCAGGAATAAAGTCGCGCAGGAATAAATGAACCTGAGTTCAAAAATTGGGGTGCGCCTTGGTATTGCAACATGCCCGTGCTTCATTTATGGCACAGGCAATGGGCTTGTAAAGAAGCGAGCTAACTATTTGATATTTATTTGATTGATTGCGCAGATTTGGCGGTGGTAGAGGATAAATAGTCCGCCCGCACCACACAAGTGAACTATTGTTTCCAGTTTAGCTTGGGTTCAGAAAACAGCAGGAATTCGACACATATATAATGGACGACCACAGAGGTGTTTCGAATGGGTTGTATTATTTTCAAGCCACAAAGCAGAGAGAGATGCTGAAATATACAGCAAGAGTAGAGACTCATTCTGTTGTGGTGATTTTGTATTAATGGGTCGGGATCCTTTATTCTATTGGCCATTGTGTCGCGGCAGCGGCGAACTTACCCCGGGATGAAACCTATGCGCTTATTTGAGCTCAACGCCGTGCCTCGTTTTCCCCGCCTGCTGCGCCACGGATCGGCCTTGTTGCTGGCTGGCGTGATGCTGGCGGGCTGCGGCCCCGAACCCTCGGACAAGACGCAGACCGAGCCTGCCGCCACCACGGAGCAGGAGACAGGAGCCCCGGCCGAGGTGAGCCAGGCCAATGCCCGCCAGTACAGAGACGCTCCCGCGTTGGCACTGGTGTTCTCCGCGCCGCTCTCCCCCAGACGCAGCTGGCAAAGCTGGCTCGGCGTGAGCGAGGGAGGCAAGCAGGTGCAGGGGGAGTGGATCCTGGCCGAGGATGGTCGCACCCTCTATTTCCCGAATGTCGAGCCCAATAAATCCTATGAGGTGACCCTCAAGACAGGCCTTGGCCCTGCACCGCAAAACTGGACCCTCAAGACCCGGCCGCTGGAGGCGGGCGCTTCCTTTGCCGCCAGCGGCATGGTGCTGCCGCTGCGCCAGGAGCTGCGCCTGCCCATCAGCGCGGTCAACGTGGATGAGGTCAACATCGACTTCTTTAGGATTGATGCCGACTATCTGCCGCGTTTCCTCGCCGAATACCGGCCCGGCGCCGGCATGGGCAACTGGGATCTGGAGCAGGTCACCACGCGAGCCAAGCGGGTATTCACGGGCCGCTACGCACTGGAGCTTGATCCCAATCGGCGCGAGACGCGCCTCATCAACGTCAAGGAGCCGCAACTGGCCGAGGCCGGCGTCTATTTTGCGGTGATGTCCCCCCTTGGTGACTACAACTGGCGCAAGGAGACCACCTACTTTGCGGTGAGCGACATGGGGCTCACCGCCCGGCGCTATTCGGATCGGCTGGAGGTGTTTGTCAGTTCCCTGGCCAGCGCCTCGCCCCTTAAAGAGGTACAGCTCTCCCTGCTCGATGAGAAGGGCAACCGGCTGCAGGTGCAAGGCTCCGACGATCAGGGTCATCGTCGCTTCGAGCAGATACAAGGTGCCCGTTTGCTGCTGGCCGAGCAGGGCAAGCATCTGGCGGTGCTGCGCCTCGATGGCGCCGCCCTCGATCTTTCCTCCTTTGATTTGGGCACCCAACCCTGGCAGGCCCAGCAGCTTTACCTGTTTAGCGGGCGCGATCTCTATCGCCCCGGCGAGCGGCTCGACAGCGAGATCCTGCTCAAGGGGCAGGATGGCCAGCTGCTGCCTGGCATGGCGGTGGATCTGGAGGTCAAACAACCGGACGGTCAGCTGCTCGAGCAAAAGCGGCTGCTGCCTGACAATCTGGGCGCCGCCCACTATGGCCTGAAGCTCCCAGAGGATGCGCCCCTTGGTCGCTGGAGCATCAGCCTGAAAACGGCCGCCGGCAGCCGCTTCGAGTGGCCCTTCCTGATTGAAGAGTTCCTGCCTGAGCGGCTCAAGCTGCAGCTGGGTTCGGGGCCAGATGGGGAGCTGCAGAGCCCGAAGGATGCACTGACCTTGCCACTGCAGGGGGATTATCTCTATGGCGCCCCCGCCAGCGGCACCAAGGCCAAGGCGGAGGTGAAAATCAGCCGCGCCCTCATGCCCTTTACCCAGTGGCAGGCGTTTACTCTGGGGGACGTGTTGCTGACCGAGCAGGCCAAGGCGCTGGAGCCCGTCACCCTGACGCTGGATGAGCGGGGGCTGGGGGTGATTGCGTTGACCGATGAGATCGAGAGCCTGAGCGCCTTGGGGCCACTTGAAGTGGTCTACCGGGTGTCGCTGGCCGAGCCCGGTGGTCGGGCGGTCAATCGCGGCTTCACCCAATACGGCTGGCCGGCGGGGAGCCAGTGGCCCGCCCTCAAGGCCGACTTTGTGGCAGACCGGGTGGAAGGGGGCGCGCCGCTGCCGTTCCAGATCCTCAACCTGGATGAACAGGGGCAGCCGATCGCGGATAAGGTCAAGGTGCGTCTCATCAACGAATATCGGGACTATTACTGGCACTACGCCGGTGGGGAGGGCTGGAAGTACGAATTCAATGCCCAACCCTATCTGGAGCAGGAGCTGAGCCTGCAGCTGGATGGCAAGGGGCCGACCACACTGAGCCTGCCGCTGGCGGCCGGCTGGTATCGCCTCGAGGTGGAAAACAGCCAGGGCCATCAATCCAGCCTGCGGGTCGAGATAGGCAGCTACGCCTGGGGTGGCGGCGGCGAGCAGGCGCGGCCGGACAAGATTGCCATCAGCCTCGACAAGCGCGCCTATCAGGCCGGTGACAAGGCCAAGGTCACCCTGGTGGCGCCTCGCGCCGGCAAGGGCTTGCTGCTGGTGGAAGATGGCGACGGCCTGCGTTGGTGGCAGCGCATCGAATTACGAGCCGAAGGCGGTGAATTGAAGACGGGGCGCGGGACGTTCGAGATCCCCATCAGTCCCGAGTGGCAACGTCATGACTTGCATATCTCGGCCCAGATAGCGGCGCCCGACAGTGACTCTGTGCCGGTGAGCCAGCAGAAGATCCAGAGCCTGCGCGCCGTGGGCCTGGTGCCGCTCACGCTCGACCGGGAGGCTCGCCGTTTACCGCTCAGCTTAAATGCGCCGGACAAGGCGGTGCCGCTCACGAGGCTCGAGGTGGCGGTCAGTTCGCTGCCCAACAGCCAGGGACGGGTGGTGCTGGCGGCGGTGGACAGAGGGGTGCTCAATATCAGCGACTATAAACCCCTCGACCCGTTCGACATCTTCTTCGGCCGCAAGCGCTTCGCTCAAGACCTGTTCGATAACTACGGCCAGGTGATCCCGCCCCAGGATGGCAAGCAGGCAAGGCTCAGCTATGGCGGCGATGCGCCGGCGCTGAAGAAGGGCGGTGCGCTGGAGAGCCGGGTCGAGGTGGCGGCGCTGTGGAGCGGCGAGGTGAGCTTCGATGGGGCTGGCAAGGCGGTCATACCGCTGGATCTGCCGAACTTCAACGGCGAGTTGGCGCTGATGGCGCTGGCCTGGAACGAGCAGCAAGTCGGCCAGGCCGAGCGCGCCGTCAAGGTAGTGGCGCCCCTGGTGGCCGAAATTGGTTGGCCGCGCTTTGGGGCAAGGGGGGATGAGACCCGCGCCCTGGTGCAGCTGCGCAACATGAGCGGAGAAGATCAGACCCTCACGCTCTCCTGGACCTTGAGTGGCGGTCTGCAGGCCGGTGGCGAATTGCCGACTAGCCTCGCCCTTAAACAGGGAGAAGAGAGCTGGCTGACGCTGCCGCTCACCGTGACCGGCGCCAGCGGAGTGGCCCGCCTGCAACTGGCCGCCAGCGGCAAGGGCTTTGCGGTGAGCCGCGACTGGTCACTGCCGCTGCGTTCCCCCTGGCCCGCCGAGACCCGTCAGCGCTACCAGATGCTGGCGCCGGAGCAACAGATGAGCTTCGCCCCCGGTGAGCTGGCGGGGCTGGATGGCAGCAATCTGCAAGGATTGCTCAGCCTCTCCGGCACCCCGCCCTGGGATCCGGCAGCCCAGTGGCAGGCGTTGGCACAATACCCCTATGCCTGCCTGGAGCAGACCCTGTCCCGCGCCTGGCCCTATGAACTGACCACGGCCGCCGAGCGGGAGGCCTGGTCACGGGGCTTGCCGAAAACGGACAAACCGCTGGACGAGGCCGACCTGCAACGAGCCCTGATGCAGCGTCTGCAACGCTTGCAACTGCCGAGCGGCGGCTTTGGCCTCTGGGATGGCCGCTCCGATGAGGAGCAGTGGCTCACTGCCTATGCCGCCGACTATTTGTTGACTCGCAAGGAAGCGGGGGAGCCGATACCGGAGGCCATGCTGAGCCTGGCCCTGATGCGTCTGCAGAACTACCTCACCGACAGTCAGTACGGCGAGCGCTGGAGCAGTGCCCCCGAGCACAGCCGGTTGGCCTATCAGGCCTACAGCGCCTTCGTGCTGGCACGGGTGGGCAAGGCGCCGCTCTCGGCCTTGCGCCTCATCTGGGAGCAGCAGGCGGATCACGCCCGCTCCGGTCTGCCACTGCTGCACCTCTCTCTGGCCCTGTCGGCCATGGGGGATGGGCAGAGCGCCGCCAAGGCCTTGACGCAGGCGCTCAGTGTCGAACGGGGGGACGACTATCTGGGGGATTACGGCTCGCCGCTGCGAGACGGGGCGCTCGAGCTGGCCCTGCTGCGCCAGTACAAGCTGGCCGAGGGGAGCTGGCCTGAGTTGAGCGCCAAGCTGGCCGATATCCTGGCTCATCGCCAGTGGCTCAGTACTCAAGAGCGGCTCGCCCTGCTGCGCCTGGCCAAGGTCGATCCCGCCGTCGACTGGCAAGCCAGGATGGTTGGCGCCGCGGGTGAGCAGCGTCTGTCCGGTGAGGCAAGTCAGCAAATAGGAGCTCCCGAGGCGCTGACGGCGACCAGCATCAGCAACGAAGGCAAGGGCACCCTCTATGTGCAGCGTACCCTCATCGGCTATCCCGAGCAGGCGCCTGTACGCGTCAGCCAGGGGATGCGGGTGGCGCGCAGCTGGTTCAATGCCGATGGCAAGCAGCTCGATCCCGCCAAGGTGCGGGTCGGCGATCTGGTGGTGGTGCGACTCAATGTGGCGAGCGAGCAGACGGTGCCCGATGCCCTGCTGGTGGAGATGCTGCCGGCGGGCTTCGAGTTGGAAAACCCGGCCCTTGGCAACAGCATCAAGCTCGAGGAGTTGAAGATCGAAGGCAAGCCCGCCTGGCAGAGCGATTGGAACGACTACCTCAAGCATCAGGAGTACAGAGACGATCGCTACACGGCGGCGCTGGACCTGAGCGAGGGGGGCAACCAGCAGCTGGTTTACCTGATGCGCGCGGTGACGCCGGGCCGCTATCAGGTGCCGCCGACCCAGGTCGAAGACATGTATCGCCCCGAGCTGAGGGCGGTGGGGCAGGACATTCACGAGGTGATCATCTCTGAATAAGCCGCCCTTGCCGGACTCGTCGCGTCCGGCCAGCCGGACCCGAAACGGGGTCGGCGCCCGCAAAGCATGGGCTGTCTGGTTGAGGTGGCCCCGCTGGCTGCGAAGCTCTCGGTCGTGGCTGCGCCGCTCTCCGCGCTGGCTACGCCTTTGGAGCTGCGGGCTGGGGGGCCTGCTCCTGCTGTTGGTGGCGCTGGACAGGGTCTTCCCGCCACCGCCGCTGGATCCGGCCTATGCGCGGGTGGTGCTCGATCTCAAGGGGCGGCCGCTGCGGGCCTTCGCCGACACCAGCGGGGTGTGGCGCTATCCGGTGACCCTGGAGCAGGTCTCCCCCCGCTACATCGAGGCGCTGCTTGGCTACGAGGATCGCCACTTCTGGCAGCATCCCGGGGTCAACCCGCTGGCCATGGCGCGCGGGGTCTGGCAGTGGTTGCGCTACGGGCGGGCCGTCTCCGGCGGCTCCACCCTCACCATGCAGGTGGCGCGACTCATTGAGCCATATCAGCGATCCATTCCCGGCAAGCTGCGCCAGATGGCGCGGGCGCTGCAGCTGGAGTGGCATTACGACAAGCGCACCCTGCTCACCGTCTACCTCAACCGGGCGCCCTTTGGCGGCAATCTGGAGGGGGTGCAGGCGGCCAGCTTCGCCTATCTCGGCAAGAGCGCCGCCAAGCTCAGCCATGCGGAGGCGGCCCTGCTGGCGGTGTTGCCGCAGGCCCCCAGCCGTTATCGGCCGGACCGGCATCCTGAGCGCGCCCGCGCCGCCCGCGACAAGGTGATGCAGCGACTGGTCAAGCAGGGGACCTGGGCCCAGAGCGTCTGGCGCGAGGGACGTATCGAGCCGGTGCTGGCGCGCGGCCATTTCACCCCGATGGAGGCGCCGCTGTTTGCGCGCCTGGCCGCGAATAGCCAGCCGGGTGCACTGGTGCATACCACCATCGACGGCGACCTGCAGCGCTGGTTGGAAGCGCGGGTGGAGAGCTACATTCGCCGCTTCCCCGAGCAGACCTCGGCGGCCCTGCTGCTGGTGGACAACCAGAGCATGGCGGTGCGTGCCTACGTGGGCAGCGCCGAGTATGGCAACCTGCGGCGCCACGGCTACCTCGACATGGTGCAGGCGATCCGCTCCCCCGGCTCCACCCTCAAACCCTTCATCTATGGTCTGGCGTTGGACGCCGGGCTGGTGCACTCCGCCTCTTTGCTGTCCGATGCACCGCGCCTGGGATCTGACTACCGACCCGCGAACTTCAGCGGCGCCTTCCAGGGGCCGGTGAGTCTGACCCAGGCATTGCAGCAATCCCTCAATGTGCCTGCAGTGCAGGTGCTGGAGGCGTTGGGGCCCGATACCCTAGTCAATCGGCTGGACAATGCGGGAGTGCGGCTGGCGCTATCTGACAAGCCCAATCCCGCCATTGCCCTCGGGGCGGCAGGCATTCGACTGGAGCAGCTGGTGGCACTTTATAGCGCCCTGACCCGGCAGGGGCAGGTGGCGATGCCGGTCTGGCTGGCGGGGCAGCAAGCCATCTCGCGGCCGCTGCTGAGCCCGGGCGCCGCCTGGATCATCTGGCAGATCCTGAGCGCCCAGGGGCGGGCGGATCAACCCTTCGCCAGCGAGGCGACCGGGCGCGTCAATCGCCTGGCCTGGAAGACCGGCACCAGTTACGGCTATCGCGACAGCTGGGCGTTGGGTGTCTCGGGTCGCTGGACCCTGGGCGTCTGGCTCGGGCGTCCCGATGGCACCCCCTTGCCCGGGTTCTATGGTCAGAGCGCGGCCTTGCCACTGCTGCTCTCGGTTTATTCCCGGCTCGGCGACAACAGCCCCTTGCCGGTACAACCCAACACGGTGAGCGAGGCCGAGATCTGCTGGCCACTGGGGCGGCGGACCAGCGCCACCTTGCCTGAGACCTGCCTGCAGCATCAGAGTGCCTGGCTGCTGGAGGAGCGGGATCCCCCGACCTTGCCGGATCCCATGGACTGGCCGTCTCCCCTGCGCAAGGTCGCAGTGACGGCAGAGGGCAAGCCGACCCTGGCGCGTTGTGGGGATGCCAGCGGTGCGGCGTGGCGGGCACTCTGGCCCCTGTCCCTTGAACCCTGGCGAGACCCTGGCGAGCGGCGCAGGGCATTGCTCGCCGGTAGCTGCGGCGGCACTGCCCGGGAGATGGCGCTGCAGGCGCCCATTCGCATCGTCGCGTTGGGGGAGGGGAACCTCATTCGCAGCCAGCGTTACCGTTTGCAGCCCAGGGTATTGGGGGGCGTTGGCAAGCCGTACTGGTTTCTCAACGGCCAGAGACTGCGCTGGGATGGGGATCAGGTGCTGAGTGAGGCGGGCCGTTATCAGCTGGTAGTGGTTGATGAGGCGGGCAACAGCGATCGCATCGAGTTTCGACTGGAAAACCCCTCCTGAGCAGGAGGGGTAGCTGCTTTAATTCGAAAATTAGCGACAAAATATTGACGCCACTCCATCTCGGACGCCGATGGAGGGCACAATGGGGCGAGTCGTCAGCGGCTCAGGGCTTGACCTGGCCCAGTCGGGTGAAGAAGTGCTGGCTCTTGCGCTGGTGGAAGTGGCTCTTCTTGATGGAGTGAAAGACGAGGTTGCTATCCGGGTGGCTGGCCTTGAGTTGATGGATCATCGCCATGGCGGGCAGTGAGGTGCTGATCAGGGTGGTGAGCGGCAGGCTGTGAGTCTTGCCTCCCAGCAACAGATTGAGTCCCTGCTGGGCCTGCTCGAAGCGGGTCAGCGCGGCGGGCTCGGCATAGCCGCTGCCGAGCATGGCGAGCAAGGCATCGAGGGCCTGGTGAAACGCGGCCAGCTGCTGGCGAAAACCACTGCGAGCCCGCAGGGCGATCAGCTCATCAAAGGTGATTTCACCCAGGTGAGTGGGGACTTGCAACGGGATCTCGAGATGGAAGCAATCCAGCCCGCCTCTGTGGTGGTAGCGGGATTCGAGCAGGTGCAGCAACCGATCCAGATAGTCGTGGTCGGTGATGAGCGCGCCCTCATTGGCGAGTGCCCACTCACGGGCGAGGCGCATGGAGAGCAGGTTGGCGAAGCGTCGTGCCATTCTGATCCCCCCCTCATCCTGGCTGGCAAAACCGTGGCTCAGGCAAAATCCGTGCAGCCGCTCGAGGCCCGCCTGGGTCGGGCAGAAGCAGTCATGGTTCGCGCTTGCGCGCCAGCGCGTGATCAGCTCCTTGTTGCCAAATACCTTGTGGCGCACGAAGTCCGGGGCGATGAGGCCGGCGATCTGATTCTCGATTTGGGGGGTGATGGCGGCAAAGAAGTCGGCATCCGGCCGCTCGGCCAGCAGATCGGTCTGCAGGCGCAGACGCTCCAGCAGGGCGGTGAGGCCGCTCTTCTCGCTCACGGTGAAAACGAAGGCGAGCCTCTCCAGATAGATGAGGGCAAACTTGAGCCAGAGTTCATCCCGCACTTCCATGCCGGGGTAGTAGATATAGGTCTTCATCGGATCAGTCGGTTGTCGATCATGTTGCCGGAGCGCAGGTTGGGGAATATACGCAATATCGTCGCCGGGCCGCAAACATTGTGTGGGGAAATGCGGGTCTCTGCTCAGCCAGTAGGCGCTAGCCCTAAACTTCTGATATAATTCGCGCCCTTAAATCGAGGCCACCCGAGTCATCATCATGAAGTTCATTATCAAGCTGTTCCCGGAAATCACCATCAAGAGCAAGTCAGTGCGCCAGCGCTTCACCAAGATGCTGCAGGGCAACATCCGTAACGTGTTGCGCCGTTTTGACGAAGATGCCCGCGTGCGGATGGATTGGGACAAGCTGATCGTGAGCTCTCGCAATGATCAGTTCCATGCCCAGTATCTGGAGACCCTGGCCTGCATCCCCGGCATCCAGTACTTCCTAGAAGTGAAACTGAGCACCTTTACCGATCTGCACGACATCTTCGAGCAGACCCGCGCCGTCTGGGGCGATCGCCTCAAGGGCAAGACCTTCTGTGTGCGTGCCCGCCGGGTCGGTAAACACGATTTCAGCTCGCTGGAGCTGGAACGTTACGTAGGTGGTGGTCTCAATCAACATTGCGAAACCGCTGGTGTGCGCCTGAAAAAGCCCGACATCCAGGTCAATCTGGAAGTGGAAAATGATGAGCTCTACATCATCAGCGCCGTGCATCACGGCATGGGCGGCTTCCCCATGGCGACCCAGGAAGATGTGCTGAGCCTGATCTCCGGTGGTTTCGACTCCGGCGTGGCCTCCTACCAGTTCATCAAACGTGGCTGCCGGGTGCATTACTGCTTCTTCAATCTGGGGGGCGCCGCCCACGAGATTGGGGTGAAGCAGGTGGCCTACTACCTGTGGAGCAAGTTTGGTGCCTCTCACAAGGTGCGCTTCACCGCCATCGACTTTGAACCCGTGGTGGCCGAGATCCTCGAGAAAATCGATAACGGTCAGATGGGCGTGGTGCTCAAGCGGATGATGATGCGCGCCGCCGGTCAGGTCGCCGAAACCTTCCAGATCCCGGCACTGGTGACCGGTGAGTGTGTGGGCCAGGTCTCGAGCCAGACCCTCACCAACCTCAACGTCATCGATCGGGTGACCGACAAGGTGATCCTGCGTCCGCTCATTACCTGGGACAAGCCGGACATCATCAGCGAGGCGCGCCGCATCGGTACCCTGGAGTTCGCCGAGACCATGCCGGAGTATTGCGGCGTCATCTCCAAGAAGCCGACCATCAAGGCCGTGCTGTCCAACATCGAGGCGGAAGAGGGCAACTTCGACTTCGCCATTCTGGACAAGGTGGTGAGCGAGGCCCGTTATCTCGATATCCGCCGCATCGGTGAGGAGACTTCCGCTCAGGTGCAAGAAGTTGAGACGACCGAGGTGCTGGCCGCCGATGAGGTTGTGCTGGATATCCGCTCAAGCGACGAGCGCGACGAGAAGCCGCTGCTGGTGGAAGGCCGTGAGGTGCTGCACATTCCGTTCTTTAAGCTGGCAACCACCTTTGGCGATCTGCCCAAGGAGCAGACCTATCTGCTGTACTGCGATCGCGGCGTGATGAGCAAGCTGCAGGCGCTCTACCTGAAAGAGCAGGGCTTTGACAATGTGAAGGTTTACCGCCCCTGATAGGGAGGTGGTTACCACACAAAAAAATCCGGCCATAGCGCCGGATTTTTTTATTTCACAAGGAGGCCGGCTCAGGGACAGGGGACGGGGGTAAAGGTCTCTTGGCCCTGACAACGCCACCCCATCTCGGCCTGGCGCATCTGCCACAGGTTATCGCTGCGAAACAGGGTCAGGATGTAGATCATGTCGCTGCGGCTGCCATCGAGGGCCACCGATAGCACCAGATCGTTGTCCAGCTGCTGAGCATGGATACGGCTTGGTACGACATCGTGGCCAACGAAGCGCCGTGCCACTTCACGGTAGTCGTTGACCCAGCTCTGTTGGGAGCTGCTCGCCTGACGGATCTGCTGGTTGAACTGTTGCACCGGGGTCGAAGCCAGGCGTCCGAACAAGACTTGTGCGCCAGCGTGCGCCGTTGTCACCATCAGCAGTAGTAGCGTGGTAATGAACCCAAGTTTTTGCATGAGGTATTCCGGCTTAAAACGACCATTGTATGACAACAGAAAAGCGGGGTTGGTTCAATCTTGCCTGCCCAGGAGTGCGATATCACTCATTTAGTCGTCGGCTTCAATGGCGCTGCAGCGAGAAGGTCGGCAGTGACAGGTGCCAATAGATGGCCGCTACCCGCAGTCCGAACACGGCCGTCATGCAGATAAGCATGGCGACGACCCGATCCACACCGACTTCCAGTGCCAGGGTATAGAGTATGCCGCCCAGGATGCAGGCTGTAGCATAAATCTCTTTCTGCAATACCATGGGCACCTCTCGGGCCAGCACATCCCGGATCATGCCGCCAGCGACCCCGGTCATGGTGCCCATGAGTACCGCGATCAGACCCGAGGTACCGAAGTTCAGTGCCTTCTGTGCACCGATCACGGTAAACAACGCCAGGCCGAAGGCATCCGCCACCGGCAGCACATACCAGGGCATGCGCCTTGGCAGCTTGACCATCCACATGCCAAACAGCGCCGTGGCGATGACCACCCAGATATAGAGAGGATCGCGCACCCAGAACACCGGGGTTGCCCCCAGGATCATGTCGCGGATGGTGCCGCCGCCGATGGCGGTGACCGCCGCCAATACCATGACACCGAAGCCATCCATTCGCAGGCGGCCCGCGACCAGCACCCCGGAGAACGCGAAGACCGCAGTACCAAACATGTCGCTGATGTAAACAATCTGCTCAACCAGTGTCTGCATGGAGAACAACTCACGTCCGATAAATGATGGGCGGCGATTTTAGGGGCAAGCCGTGGGTGCGAGCAACGGTGCTGTGCAAAAGTGGGAGCCAGCGCCAGTTTCTTGGGGCGTTCGTCGCGGGCAGCACAGTCGTTGAGGAAGAGTTCGGGGCTTCGCCCGATCTGAGCCCAGGTCTGCCACTCGGTAAAAAATCTCAAACAATGTTCTCAAGCATCCCTGATACAGGCCGATATATAGGGTAGGCGGCGATAACAGTATCAAAGGCTTTAAAAAAACAATTAAAGCATCCTTAAAAGGCGCCGTTAACTAAACATATCAGGCACACAACAAAACAAAGCCTGAGTGAATTAAAGATAAAATTTAATAGCTTAGGAGAAAAGTTATGAGCCTGTTTATTAATACCAACGTTTCATCGCTCAACGCTCAGCGTAACATGATGAACAGCACCAAATCCTTGGATACCTCTTACACTCGTCTGGCCTCCGGCCTGCGCATCAACAGCGCCAAGGACGATGCGGCGGGTCTGCAGATCTCCAACCGTCTAACCTCCCAGGTGAACGGATTGGATCAAGGTAACCGCAACGCCAACGACGGCATCTCTCTGGCACAAACTGCCGAAGGGGCCATGGATGAAGTGACTGGCATGCTGCAGCGCATGCGTACTCTGGCGCAGCAATCTGCCAACGGCTCCAACTCCGCCAAAGATCGTGAAGCCCTGCAAAAAGAAGTGGATCAGCTGGGTGCTGAGGTCAACCGTATCTCCACCGCGACTACCTTCGCGGGTACCAAGCTGCTGGATGGCTCTTTCGGTGGCTCCTTCCAGGTCGGTGCCGATGCCAACCAGACCATCAGCTTCAGCCTGTCTCAAGCAGATGGCTTCAGCATCTCCGGGATCGCGGCGGCGGCGGCAACCACCATTGCTGGTACAGCGGCTGCGGTAGGTATCTCAACCGTTTTTGTTGGTGGTAGTGCCGGTGGTATCAGTATCAGCAGCCAGAGCAATGCCCAGAACGTGCTGGCGGCTGTTGACTCCATGTTGACAGTGGTCGATGGCAAGCGTGCCGAATTGGGTGCGGTGCAGAACCGGTTGGATTCAACCATACGCAACCAATCCAATATCTCCGAAAACGTCTCGGCTGCGCGCTCCCGCATTCGTGACGCGGACTTCGCGACCGAGACTGCCAATATGACCAAGCAGAATATTCTGCAGCAGGCGGCGTCCAGTATATTAGCCCAAGCCAATCAGCGTCCGCAGTCAGCACTCTCCTTGCTGCAGAACTAATCGGGAATTAAAGAAAAAGAAAAGGGCGGTTGTTCAGGCCGCCCTGGTAAGAAAGATGGAACAATGGGGTGTTCGGATTTACGCCTTGTCCTATCGAAAGAGATGTTCTCTTATTGGTATACCCCTCGAGTGTTGCGCAGATCGTTCACTCTGTCACCCTCGAGGTTGTTCTCCTGAGCGTAAGCTCTTCTTTGGCCGACACTGTCGGCCTTTTTTATGGGCGTCGAAAAATCGACACCCTATAAAACAAAGCACAAATTGTGCCAGTGATGACACCATATGATGCGGATGTGTGGCTTCTACTTAGAGGCAATGAGTGATGGGTCATTACATGTTCTAGTGAATCAGTAGTTGCCTCTTTGTTGATGAGAGCGGTAATAAATTCTTTAAAGCTTCTGGTGGGGCGGCCGTTACAGAGTATGAAGCAAATTGAGGGGTGTTCGGAAATCCAACATTTGCGCGACTGCGGGTCCGATGTCCGTTCAAACAGCGGATCCGCCAGATGGTACAGACCGTTCAATCTGTCCGTCTGAACGGTGGGATCCTGACTGTGTTAATACCAGCAGAGCCCGCAGTTTCTTGTTCATCAGGAGAAATCTTTTATGGCCATGTTTATCAATACCAACACTTCATCACTGAACGCCCAGCGTAACTTGATGAACACCACCAAGTCGTTGGATACCTCGTACACCCGTCTGGCATCCGGACTGCGCATCAACAGCGCCAAGGATGATGCGGCGGGTCTGCAGATCTCCAACCGTCTCACCTCCCAGGTCAACGGTCTGGATCAGGGTAACCGCAACGCCAACGATGGCATCTCCCTGGCGCAGACCGCCGAAGGGGCCATGGACGAAGTGACCGGCATGCTGCAACGTATGCGTACCCTGGCTCAGCAATCAGCCAACGGCTCCAACTCCGCCAAGGATCGTGAGGCTCTTCAGAAGGAGGTGGATCAGCTGGGTTCCGAGATCAACCGTATCTCTACCGATACTACCTTCGCTGGCACCAAGCTGCTGGATGGCAACTACAACGGTAGCTTCCAGGTTGGGGCGGATGCCAACCAGACCATCGGTTTTAGTCTTTCCCAGGCAGGGGGGTTCAGCATTTCAGGTATTTCTGCTGCGGCGAACACGACTGTAACCGCAGCAAGTGGTGGTACCCTTGCAGTGAGCACCATCTTCTTGAGTGGTAGCGCAGGTGGCATCAGTATCAGTACTCAGACTAATGCGCAAAATGTGCTGGCCGCAGTTGATTCTATGTTGGGCATTGTCGATGGCAAACGTGCCGAGCTGGGTGCGGTGCAGAACCGCTTGGATTCAACCATTCGTAACCAGTCCAACATCTCCGAGAACGTGAGTGCCGCGCGCTCCCGTATCCGGGATGCGGATTTTGCGACTGAGACCGCCAACATGACCAAGCAGAACATTCTGCAGCAGGCGGCGTCCAGCATCTTGGCCCAGGCCAACCAGCGCCCGCAGTCAGCCCTGTCTCTGCTGGGTTAAGCAAAAAGAAAAGGGCGGTTGTTCAGGCCGCCCTGGTAAAAAAGATGGAACAACGGGGTGTTCGGATTTACGCCTTGTTCTATCGAAAGAGAGATTCTCTTAATTGTGGTATACCGCCTCGAGGGTTGAGCAGACGTTCACTCTGCTACCCTCCAGGCTGTTCTCCTGAGCATAAGCTCTTCTTTGGCCGACATTGTCGGCTTTTTTATGGGCGCCATAAAAGCAGCGACTCATAGCCCAAGCATGAACCATGCCATTCTTCATGTGTGCTATAGAACCCAAACAGGGTGGATTCTCTGCATTTGGATGTGGATTGAATGGTTTATCCCTATCCGCCAGTTCATGAAGGCGGATGGGTCTTGCCTCTTTGCTGATGAATGCGGCAATAAATTTCCTAAAGCTTCTGTTGGGGCTGCCGTTACAGGATATGAAGCAAATTGAGGGGTGTTCGGAAATCCAACATTTGCGCAACTGCGGGTTCGATGTTCGTTCAAACAGCGGATCCGCCAGATGGCACAGACCGTTCAATCTGTCCATCTGAACGGTGGGATCCTGACTGTGTCGGTATCAGCAGAGCCCGCAGTTTCTTGTTCATCAGGAGAGTTATTTTATGGCCATGTTTATCAATACCAACACTTCATCATTGAACGCCCAGCGTAACTTGATGAACACCACCAAATCGTTGGATACCTCGTACACCCGTCTGGCGTCCGGTCTGCGTATCAACAGTGCCAAGGACGATGCGGCCGGTCTGCAGATCTCCAACCGTCTGACCTCTCAGGTTAACGGGTTGGATCAGGGGAACCGCAACGCTAATGATGGCATCTCCCTGGCGCAGACCGCAGAAGGGGCCATGGACGAAGTGACCGGCATGCTGCAGCGCATGCGCACCCTGGCTCAGCAATCAGCCAACGGCTCCAACTCTGCCAAGGATCGCGAGGCCCTGCAAAAAGAAGTGGATCAGCTGGGGTCCGAGATTAACCGCATCTCCAAAGACACCACCTTCGCCGGTACCAAGCTACTGGATGGCTCTTACGCTGGGAATTTCCAGGTAGGCGCAGATGCCAACCAGACCATCGGCTTTAGTCTGTCTCAGGCTGACGGTTTCAGCATCTCTGGTATTGCGGCAGCGGCCAACACGACTGTGGATGTAGGTACTGTCATCGGGACAGCCATCAACGTCACTGCGATTTTCGCCGCGGGTAGTTCTATCAACATCAGTACTCAGAGCGGCGCTCAGCAAGTTCTGGCTGCTGCTGATGCCATGTTGGGCGTGGTTGACAGCAAGCGTGCCGAGCTGGGTGCGGTGCAGAACCGGTTGGATTCGACCATCCGTAACCAGTCCAACATTTCCGAGAACGTCAGCGCCGCGCGCTCCCGTATCCGTGATGCGGACTTTGCGACCGAAACAGCCAACATGACCAAGCAAAATATCCTGCAACAGGCGGCTTCCAGCATCCTGGCCCAGGCCAACCAGCGTCCACAGTCAGCCCTGTCGCTGCTGGGCTAAGCGGTTAAACCGTCAACATTGACATAAAAAGGAGCAGCAGATGGCCACTGAATCGATAGTCTTGCCTTCTGTTACTTCGACGCTAACTCAACATGGCGGCCCCCAGGCCGCCATGTCTGTTTCTTCGCCAATCATTGGAGGAGAAACTCAGGTCGAACAGACGGGTGTCGAATCGACAGCCAAGGTGTCGCAGGAGCAGCCCGCGCATGCCAAGGCCTCCGAATTACGTAAAGAGCAGGCCTTGATTGAAAAAGAGGCCCAGGAATTGCAAGAAAGATTGGACAGTCTGAGCAAGCTGAAAGGATGGACCATCAATTTCAGTCTGGTCCCGGAGTTCGATCAACCCGTGATCAAGGTGATAGACGCGGATACCAAGCAGGTGATTCGCCAGATCCCGAGTGAAGAAATGCTGTTGATAAGCAAGCGGTTACAGTCGCTGGATCAAACGAGCAGCGGTGGAGTCAGCCTTTCTGGACTGCTGTTCGATGGTCAGGTGTAACCTACATTTTTAAGTTGATAGACAGGAGGACGTGATGGCAATTACCTCTGCGGGGGCGGGTTCTGGACTCGATCTTGAGAGTGTGATCGCGGCGAGTGTGGCAGCCAAGAAAGCCCAGTTGCAACAGCCGATCGTGACTAAGCAAAACAGTACTCAGATCACCTTGTCTGGCATAGGTCAGCTCAAGTCCTCCATCTCTGCTTTCACCGACATTCTCGACAAGTTGAGTGCTCCCGGCGCTTTCAACAAGCGCGCCATCAACATTACCCAGAGCAAAGACGATCCCATCTTGAAGGTGGAGAGCAAGTCTGGCGCCTCCAACGGGCAATACAACATCACCGTCAATAAGTTGGCAGAGACGAGCCGTCAGGAGGGGGTCTTCGATAGCTCTACCACTCCCATGGTGACTCAGGATGGTCAGCTGACGTTCAAGGCCGGTGACAAGACGTTCAAGGTCGATGTGAAGGCGGGTTATACCCTGCAAGATATCCGTAAGAGCATTAACAGCAACGGAGACAACTTCGGTCTCAGTGTCAACATCGTCAACACGGCGGATGGCAAGGCCAAGCTGATGATTGACTCCGGTATCTCGGGGGATGGCAAGGATCTGACCATCACTGGGAGCACTTCTGAGCTTGAGGTTTTCGATGTGAAGACACCGGGTAGTGCGATGAGCCAGACACGTGGGGCCAGCAGCGCCGAGATCAACGTGGATGGCAACGTTCTCAAGAGCGATACCAATACCTTTGATGACTCCGTTCAGGATCTCAAGATAACTGTACTGCGCGTCTCGGACGCGGACAAGGACAGTGGCGTAGCGGGAGCGAAAAAGTCAAACAAGGTGGATATCACCACCGACAAGACCTCTATCCAGGAACTGGTTCAGCAGTTTGTCGATGGCTACAACACGCTGCAAGACAAGATGAACGCCCTGGACAAGCGTGGCACCTTCGTCGGTGGGGTGAAGCAGGATGACGGTGGCGCCCTGGCTGGAGACGCGACTACCCGCGCCATAAGTTCTTTCATGAGCAATTTGCTGGTCAGCCCCTCCAAGAACAGTGGCACCTATTCCACCGTCTTCGAGATCGGCATGAAGATGGATAACAAGGGTAAGTTGTCTCTGGACAAGACGAAGTTCAGCGAGGCTATCGACAAGAATTTCGATCAGGTCGTGGCACTGTTTGGTGGGGATGATGGCTTGGCATCCACCTTGAACAAAGGTCTGAAAGAATACACCAAGAGCGGTGGCATGCTGGCACAGCGGGAAGACGTGCTGAATTCAGATTTGCGTGCTCTTACTCAGAAAGCATCTACCGCCACGACGCAATTGGCCAAATATGAAGCAGCCTTACGCGCTCAATACGGCAGTCTGGATGCCTTGCTGGTTAAAATGAATAATTCTGCATCCGCCCTGACGTCGCTGCAAATAAACAATAAGAATTGATTAATCGTGATATTACGAGGATTCATATCATGTACAACCGTAATCTGAAGGCATATAAGGCAACCAGCATCGCTGCTGATTTAACGGTTGCCGATCCTCATCGTGTCATTCAGCTTATGATGCAAGGCTTTCTCGAACGCTTGGCCCAGGCCAAAGGTGCCATCGAACGGCAAGATATGGAGGCAAAGTCGATTGCCATCTCCAAAGCGCAAGGACTACTGCACGGCCTGCAGGATGCGCTCGATCTGAGCCAAGGCACCATGGCCGAGGATCTGTATGGACTCTATGCCTATATGGATGAACGTATCTGGGATGCCAGTCTGGCACGGGATATTGCGCCGCTCGAGGAAGTTATGGGTCTGATGGTGACCATCAAATCCGGTTGGGACCAGCTGCCAGAGGCAGAAAAACTGCAAGGCTATCAAATGCGGCAGCAGTTGGGGGCATTGTGAGTACAACCCTCGCCGTCCTCGATAAGGCATTGAAGCAAAATGCCCATCAGATGGAGGCGCTGCTACAACAGCAACAATATGATGAGGCGCTGCGGTGCATGGATGAGCGGCTGGCCTTGATCGCGAGTCTTGTGCAGTTAGCTAAGGAGGATCCTGCGCAGCAGCAGGGCGTCGCTACGCTGGCAAGCGAAGTCGCCATTCAAGAAGCCAGCATGACAGCCCTGGCTGAAAATCATCATCAAACCATTTTCAAGCAGCTGACTCAGGTTGGGAGAGCCAACAAGGCTGGGCGAGCTTATCGAGTGAACAGCAAGGAGTTCTGATGTCCGTCAATATGGATGCTGCCCTGGTCAAGGCCGAACAAGAGGCACTGCGACTTCAACAACAAGCAGAGCAGGAAGCAGCCATGGCGGCGGCGTTACCGCTACGGTTTGAACAGAATATGGCTGCGTTTCGCCAATATATCCCTCACATCGCCGATATGTACGAAGTCTACCAACCCCAGCGCCCTTTCCGGTTCTTCTGTAACGAGAATGGTCAACCCAATCTGGCGTGGCTAGATGATAAGGTCGCCGTCTACGGCAAAGAACCCTACCTTATTTGCGAAACCCTGGTGAAGGAATTCATGGAGAAGGGGGCATTGTCCAAATTCTCCTTCAGCCAGGAAGCCAATACTATTGGCTTTGTACATGTGGAGTACCTCAACAAGCTCAACGCCTATCTCGACTACATTGCCTCGCGGGAAGAGATGCTGACCCAGGTGCCCCACGAGGTACCGAGTGCCCTGGTGTTTGGGGTCGGATTGGGTTATCACCTCGGCTATCTCTATGAACAGTGCAAGATAGGTACCCTGTTCCTGTTCGAGCCGGACTTGGATCTGTTCTACGGCTCGTTGTTCTGTTTTGACTGGGCGCCTCTGCTCTCCTATTTGCATCAAGAGAACCTCGGTCTGCATATTCTGCTTGGGCAGGATGAAGAGACCATCGTCAAGGACTTCTCATCAGCCATTCATAGCCGTGGCTCCTTCCTGATTGCCAATGCCTTCATCATGTGGGGGTATCAGAATGAAAAAATCAGGAAACTGATAGAGAAGGTGCAGCAGGAGTATTACCTGCTGGTGATGGGATGGGGCTTCTTTGACGATAACCTGATCGCCTTGTCCCACACCATCAACAATATCGAGCGTGCCGTCCCCTTCCTGAAAAGTGGCCTCAGGATCTCGCCCAAGCATCAGCGTACCCCCATTTTCATCGTTGCAAATGGCCCCTCGCTGGACGAGTCCATTGCAGTCATCAGGAAGAATCAAGACAAGGCCATCATCATCTCTTGCGGCAGTGCCATCTCTGCCTTGCACAAGGTGGGGATCAAGCCGGATATCCATGTTGAAACCGAGCGCACCAAGATTGTCTATGACTTCCTGGTCAATCTGGATGACCCCGAATATTTGCGGGACGTGTTGTTCCTGAGTACCGACGTCATTCATCCGGATTGTGCCACCCTGTTCAACCATTCGGCACTTGTTTTCAAACTCAGTGAACCTGGTGTCGTACTCTACCGCAACTATTTCTCGGGCTTGCAATCTTGCGCCGCCCTGGGCGGCGTCAACCCGCTTGTGGGTAATATAGGCATCAGCGCACCCGTTCATCTGGGCTTCAAAAATCTCTACCTGTTCGGTGTGGATAATGGCTACAAGCACAAGGGTCATCACCATTCTAAGCTCAGCTCCTACTACAACAATGAGGAGAGTGCCGGGACCTTGGGAGACCTGATGTATGGGGATAGTCCGTGGCAGCGAGAAGGCAATTTTGGTGGCATGGTCACCAGCAATGCAATGTTTGATACTTCCCGTCGTGTGATGGAACAGGTATTGGCCACCAACGACGATGTCCAATGCTTCAACTGCAGTGATGGCGCCAAGATTGAGAAGACCAGGGCTCTGCCAAGTGCCGAGATTAGTCTCGTCACGCCGGTTGATAAGCCGGCTATGATTGCGGAAATTGCCGCGCTCTGTGTGCCTATCCCCTTGTCAAAGCAAGATTTTATCACGCTGCTCGACATTGAGTTCTTCAATGTTTTTGTCGACAAGATGATAGTAGAGTGGCAGCAGGAGTTTTCATCCCGCAACGAGTTGAACCAACTGATGCTGCGTAACTTTGGCTACCTAGCCCAGATCGCAGCCACCCGTCAGCAACACATTTCCCAGACCATGGTGGGGTCGATGAACTATGTGTTTACCCTGCTGAGCTCCATCCTCTATTCGTTCGAGGGGGAAGAGGAGACGCTGGCGCTGATGAGACCCGCCATCGAGCTGTGGTTGGAGTTCCTGACCAAGGTGAGGGAGATGTATCCCAAGGCATTCGACAGCGTTGATATGAATGACAATGAGCTGATGGCCCTGTTTAGAAAGAAAAGTTAAAAGGCCTTTTTGAAGGGATTCTTGATTGATTTAAAAAATAAAAAAATGCCGACCTCAGGGTCGGCATTTTTTATCGCTTTGGATAGGGATTTTGTGCCGCCAGTAGACGTGCATCCTTGCGCAAGATCTGCACCGAGATCAGCGCATCCGGCTCCAGTTCGGTGCCGCCATCATGATGTTGTACGTGCTCGAACAATCTATGGTAACTCGGGTGCCAGCCAAACAGTCCGCCGTAATTCATCTTGTAGCTGAAGAGATTGGCGTGATGCTGGTAGTCGTTGCGATAGTGCCCCGCCGGTGGATTGAAATCCAAGATGGTCATCAGGCCTCGATCGGTCAGCAGGGCATCACTACCGGCGGCGATCTTGAATAGATCCTGCGGGTCGCACAGATAGAGGCAAAAACCGAAGATGATGAGGTCGACGGGCTCAATCTCGGGCAAACTATCGGCCGTGCCTACGAAGAGCTGCAAGCCGGGATAACGGGAGAGGCCATCCTGGATGGCGCTGGTGGACGGGTCTACCCCATAGCAGTGAGCGCCGTAATGTTCGGCCAATTGCGCCAGTCGCCAGCCGTTGGCACAGCCTATCTCCAGGATCCTGACGGGTTTGCTACCAAGATATTCCAGCGCCTTGAAGATGGGATCGCTCGCCAGGGACTTGCCGAGAATGGCCGCCCTGTTGCGCTCATACCACTCGTTCCCTTCCTGCGCCATGAAGACGTTTTTCTGTTTCATCTCTAACTCCTTCGCCATTTCAGGAAACCAAAGACCAGGTCATGGGTGTGCCGGCTTCAATGTCCTGGCTGGCGCTGCGACCCAGCAGGGATGGCAGGTGAACAGGAGCCAGCCCATGAGCGGGGCGAATTGATCTCAGGTTGCGAGGGGTAAAGGCTTCACCCGCCTTCACATCTTCACAGACGAACAAGGAGCGGGAGAACTGGCGGCTCAGCATCGCCTTGTCGCTCAGCAGATAGCTGACCTCGCCCAGTGCCGCTTCTGCTTGTCGTATTCCTTCAACCATTGAGCTGAACTCGCTCGGTATCATCGAGAAAGAGGCATCAGGCCCACCGATGGCACGATCCAGAATGAAGTGTTTCTCGATCACTGTGGCGCCGAGGGCGGTGGCGGCGATGGCGACGGCATGGCCAAGGGTGTGATCCGACAGCCCGACCTTGACCCCGAAGGTCTGCGCCAGGTTGGGAATGGTGAGCAGGTTGGCCTCTTCCACCGGTGCAGGGTAGGAGGAGGTGCACTTAAGCAGGGTGATATCCTGGTTACCCATGCGCCGGCAGGCCTGCACGGCAGCATCTATGTCTGCCAGGGTGGCAATCCCTGTCGAGATCAGCATGGGTTTACCCTTACTGGCAGCATATTCGATCAGCGGTATGTCGGTGATCTCGAACGAGGCGATCTTGTAGAGCGCTACCTCGAGGGTCTCCAGGAAGTCGACCGCGCTGAAGTCGAAGGGGGTGGAGAAAAAGACCAGCTCTTCCTTCTGCGCCTCGGCCTGGATGGCTGCATGCCACTCCCAGGGGGTATAGGCCTGCTGATACAGCTTATGGAGGGTGGTGCCATCCCAGATGGTCCCCTGCTTGATCTGGAAATAGTCGTTGTCACAATCCAGGGTGATGGTGTCCGCGGTATAGGTCTGGATCTTGATGGCATCTGCGCCGCACGCCTTAGCTGCGCGCACCGTTGCCAACGCCGTCTCCAGGGAGTGGCCATGATTGGCCGATAGTTCGGCGATGACGAAGCATCGATTCGGATTGATGGCCTGAGCCATGGCTTGGGTCATGGGTGTCTCCACTCCTGTTCGGTGATCCCCATGAGCAGGAGATCGATAAAACTGTGTTGATCCTGGCGATAGACGGCTTCTCGCCAGGCGCCCTCGTGGCGAAAACTGGCTCTTTGATAGGCCTGGATGGCTCGCTCGTTATCGGCGGCTACCTCCAGTTTGAGGCTGTGCAGACGGGCAACATCAAATGCCAGCTGACCGACGGTCGCCAGCAGACGCGCACCCAGGCGTTCCCCGTGCCGCGAGGGGTTGCGGTAGATTCCGAGCCAGGCGAGGCTATTGTGCCAGTCCAGTTGGTGCAGGGAAACGACCCCGGCGGGGCCCTGGCTATCTAGGCAGAGGTAGTTGAAGTTGCGGGTCTCGTGCTGCTGGCGCGCCATAAAGACCTGATGCGCAGCTAAGGGGATTTCCCCCCCCGAACTCATCCAGTGGGCGACATCCGGGTGGTTGCGCATCTGCCAGACGGTTATCACTTGCTGTTCATCCAGATCGGCGAAGGGGATGAGTGTCAGCCCCCCGAGCTCGAAGCGCTGCTGTAGCACTAGGGCCGATTGAGCCATGTGAGAGCCTCCAGGGTGCCATTTCCGCTCATCCGTGCCTGCAGCTCGCTCACCCGTCTGGCCCGTTCATCTTGGCCGAGCAAGGCCATGCCTTGCGTCAGCCGGGTAAATAGTTCGTCCTCGTGCCACCAACCGCCACAGACAAAACCGTCCGGGCCGCACCAGCCGGCGAGTTGCTCGGCCTGATTGTCGGCGACCCCGATGAGGAGGCCGGGCAGGCCGCAGCGGGCCAGCTCGTAGGTGACCTGGCCGGCACTGCTGATGGCGAGATCGCAGCGGGACATGAGATCGGTCATCTGCTCGGCATCGAGACCGTGGTGCTGATGACAATGGGATAGACGGGGATCTGGCGCAGCGGTGACAACCTCCAACTCAATGCCGGGATATTGGCCGTGCAACCAGGTCACCAGTCTAGGGGTCAGATCGCGGATATCTGTGCCCCCCATGATGATCAGGATGCGCTCGATGCGGGCAGAGATCCGAGTGCGGGCGGGCACCGACCAGAATGGGGGGCGCAGCGGTTGCCAAGCCGGCCCCCACTGCCAGCGGGCAGCGCCTTGCGGATGTCCCGGCGTACCTGGGCTTGCATGGATCACCAATCCCGCCGGGTAGGGCAGACGCTTGGTGTCATCGAGGTAGATGACCCGCACAAAACCTGCCGAGATGCTCTCCAGAGTGGTGAGGCTCGCCGAATAGGAGTCGACGATGGCGACCGCTTGCTGGGGGGGAATGTCATTGTGCTGCCAGCTTGTCCAGCTGACTTTCTGGTCTTTGAGCCGATCCCGGGCGAGCGCATCCCCGTCCACTACCCAGTGGACGGCGCCCCCCAGCTGTTGCCAAGCCGAGGCATAGGCACTGCAGCGACTGAGGTGACCAAGCCCTCGCGCCTTGTCTCCTTCGGTGAAGATCCAGAGTGGCAGCACTCAGCGCACCTTGAACACAGGCTGGATGGGTTCGCCATCCAGGGCCTGGTGGATGGCCCCCTCGGCATCCAGGCGGATCAGTGCAGGCAGCACCTCGGCATAGACTGCGAGCAGACGGGCAACGTCGGCCTCGCTGTGCGCCAAGTTGATGTTGTGGCTGCCGAGGCTCAGGATCCCCCGTTTGCACAGCTCCTGGATGAAGTAACTCTTGAGCAGCCAGCTGGAGTGGTTGGCCGAGTCACCGATGAGCAGGAAGCTCCAGCTCGGGTGGCCGGCGCTCTGCAGCCAGCTCGGGGCATCCAGCGTTTGCAGCAGGGTATCGAGCTTGTTAAGCAGTAGTTGACCACGTTCGGCCAGTCGGGCGGGCACATCCAGCTGACGCATCTTCTTGATCACGGCGTTGGCGGCCGCCAGGGCGATGGCATCGCCGCCAAAGGTACCGGAGAAGAAGATATCCTCCATGCGCTGCATGTGCTGGCGGCGTCCCACCACGGCGGAGATGGGGAAGCCGTTGGCCATCCCCTTGCCGAAGGCGGCGAGATCCGGGATGACGCCGAACAGGGTCTGGGCACCGCCAAGATGGAAGCGAAAGCCCGTAATGGTCTCATCGAAGATGAGCAGGGCACCGTGCTCATCGCACAGCTGGCGCAGACCTGGCAAAAATTCCTGGGTCGGCCAGGCGACGTTCATGGGCTCCAGGATCACGGCGGCAAACTCATCCGGGTGAGCCTCGAGCTGCGTCCGAAGGGAGTCCAAGTCGTTGTAATCGAAGCGATGGGTGAGCTCGCGCACACACTCGGGCACCCCCAGGTGGCGGGTGGTGGAGCCTATATACCAATCCTGCCAGCCGTGGTAACCGCAGACGGCGACCCGCTCGCGACCTGTGACGGCGCGGGAGAGGCGAATACAGGCAGAGGTGGCGTCTGTGCCGTTCTTGCCAAAGCGCACCATCTCGGCGCAGGGAATGAGCTCGATAAGCTGCTCGGCCACCTCGGTTTCCAACCTGTGGGGCAGGGAGAAGATGGAGCCCAGATTGAGCTGTTCCATCACGGCCTGATTCACATCGGGATCGCAGTAGCCGAGGCTGATGGCCAGCAGGCCGCTGGCAAAGTCCAGATACTGGTTGCCATCCACATCCCAGACCGTTGCGCCCTCACCGCGTTCGATAAACAGGGGGGCGGCACCATAGGGGAAGCAGAGGCGGCTCTTGGAGAAGGTCTGGGAGCCGAGAGGAATACTCTGTTCGGCCCGGGCGGAGAGTGCCAGTGAATGCTGATAGCGTGAGGTCATGAATGATGCTCCTTGGCCAGCGAGCTCGCCAGCCCTTCATTGCGCTGATGATGGGTATTCAGGGTCGCGAGATGTGGCTCCCGCGCCAGCAGATCGAGAATGTCATCGGTAGAAAATGCTGGATTTTCCGGATAAAGCTTGTTGTAGATCTGCTCAATCAGCTCAAAGTCGGCAGGTTCATCTACCGTCCAGCGCAGATGAGACAGGCTCGACTGGCGTGCCAATTTGCCAACCTTGAACAGGTCAGCGTGCTGGCGGATGTAGTAGGTGACGTGTTCACGCTGAGCCTGGCTATGGGCCCGCTCGGCCAGCAGCTCCAGGGTGGCCGCGCTCAGGATCTCTGCGTCCAGGCCATCCGGGTAGCTGGGGTCCCAGCAGTTGCTGCTGTAGTCGTAGCCGCCAGCCAGATGCAGTTCGATGAGCTCGTCGATGAGGGCGGGATCTGCCAACGGGCAGTCTCCAGTGAGCCTGACCACATGAGCCGGTGCAAAGGATTGAGCGGCCAAGTGGAAGCGCGCCAGTACGTCGTCCAGAGGACCGCGAAAACAGGGGACCCCGAGCCGCTCACAGAGCAGGGCGATGGCTTCATCGTCGGCCTGAACGCTGGTCGCGACTATCAGTTGGTCCAGCCGTTTGGCACGTTTGAGCCGTTCAATCTGGCGCGCGAGCATGGGTTCGCCTAGCAGGGGCCTGAGCACCTTGCCAGGCAGTCGGCTGGAGCTGGCTCTGGCTTGCAGGATCCCGAGGATCATGATGATGTCCACCTGGCCGGGTTGATGAGGTCGGGTTCGTCACAGGCCAGGGTGGCGAGCTCGGCGTCTTGCCAGGGATGCAGATGGCCGTAGGCTGCGCCTATGGCAGCCAGCTCGTGAGCATGGCAGACCCCCACCACGAAGCGGCTGACCTGGGGCAGGGCCGCAATCAGTGACAGCGCCTTATCGAGGGGGCTGAGATGGGGATGGGCACTGTCCAGCCGCCCTAGCGGGCCAGCGAAGGACTGGAAATAGTCGGGGCGCAGCGCCGGTTGCATCAGCAGCAGCCCTTGCAGGAAGAGGGAGCGTACGTGGATCTCGCAGCCCATATCCTGCAACCGATCGAGCCAGCCCGAGCGCAGGAAGCGCTGATCCAGCAGGTTGGCTGGCAACTGCACCAGTTGTAGGGGATAGCCCTGTTCGAGCCAGTGCTCGAGCTCCTGGGGCGAGTAGACGGAAACCCCCATCTTGCCCACCTTGCCTTGCTGTTGGAGATCCTTGATCTGCTTGAACAGCGCAGGGCTGGCATCCTGGCTGCGATGCAGCAGCAGGCCGTTCAAACAGGGGCGAGCAAGCCTGTTCAAGCTCTCTTCAACCGCGGTGGCGACCCCGGCGGCTGTGATACCCGGAGCCAGCTTGCTGACTAGGTTGAAGTCGGCGGTCTGCTGGCTGCCAAGCCTTGCCTCGGCATTGCCATAGGCCTGGGCCGTGTCCAGAGTATCGATCTTGAGGCGACGGGCCAGAGCCAGGATGGCGCCGAGTTCGTCATCCGCGACCTGGCCTGCCCGGTTGCTGATGCCGTAATCGAGGCCAAATTGCACTGTGCCAAGGGCTAGGCGCATAGCGCCGACTCCAGAGCCTGGATGACCCTGTCCTGCTCCGCCAGCGACAGCGTGGGGAACAGGGGCAGGCTGATGGCTTGCTGGTAATAGGCCTGGGCACCCGGGTAAGCCGCGGGGTCATGGCCCAGCTCACGGTAGTAGGGTTGGGCCGGGATGGGCATGTAGTGCACATTCACCCCTATGCCTGCGTCTCGCAGGCGGACAAATACCTGGTCGCGGTTGGCAACCTGGATCACGTAGAGGTGATAGCCGGAGTGGCGATCATCGCATTGACGCAGGGGTTGCACCGGCAGCCGGGTTAGCAGCTCATCGTAGCGGGCTGCCAGTTGTTGGCGCTGGTCGATAAAGTGGGGCAAGCGGCTCATCTGGCTCAGACCCAGCGCGGCCTGGATATCGGTCAGGCGATAGTTGAAGCCCAGCACCTGTTGCTCGTAGTACCAGCCACCCGGGCTGGGACTGTGCATCAGTTCGGGATCCCGGGTGATGCCGTGACTGCGATAGAGCCTCAGCTTGGCCGCCAGTTCGTCATCACGAGTAGTGACGGCGCCGCCTTCTCCGGTGGTGATGGGTTTCACCGGATGGAAGCTGAAGACAGTCATGTCGCTGTGGGCACAACTGCCGATGGGCATCTCTTGATAGTGGGAACCCAGGGCATGGCAGGCATCCTCGATGAGACGAACGCCATATTGCCGACACAGGGCACCGATCTCTTCAAGATCGCAGGGCTGACCCGCCAGATGCACGGCGACCAGCGCCTTGGGCTGGGCGGGTGTCCCCTGAACTGCTTGCAGCTTGGCGCGCAGCGCCGCCACGCACAGGTTGCCGGTATCGGGCTCCACGTCGATGAAATCCACTTGGGCACCGCAGTAACGGGCGCAGTTGGCGGAGGCGACGAAGCTGATGGCGGAGACCCAGACCCAGTCACTGGGCTCGAGATCCAGCACGGCGCAGGCGAGGTGCAGGGCCGTGGTGCCATTGTTGCAGGCCACCACATGAGGCACCTGACAGTAATTGGCAAGCCCCTGCTCGAAGGCGGGGACCATCTGACCTTGTGTCAGATAGTCAGATTTCAGGACGGCGACGACGGCATCGATATCATCATCTGTGATGGATTGGCGTCCGTAGGGGATCATTCGATTAGCACCTGCTGATTCATCTTCTGTAGCTCGTCTATCGACAGGAAGTGCTGATTGTTTAGGGAATTGTATTCAAAACCGGGCTCGACCAGAGTGGCGGTTTCTCCCAGGGCATTGGTCGCAAAGTCATTGTTGCGACTGCTGAAACTGATGCTGGGGGAGATGACGTAATAGTCCTTGAACTCGAAGGTGTGGTAGGAGTCGTCTGCCGGGCACATGACTTCGTGCAGCTTTTCGCCTGGGCGAATGCCGATGATCTCCTGGGGCAGGTCGGGCGCCATGGCACTGGCCAGATCCGTGATGCGTACGGACGGGATCTTGGGAATAAAAAGTTCCCCCCCCTTCATGCGCTGGAAGTTGGTCAGCACGAAGTCGACCCCTTGTTGCAGATTGAGCCAGAAGCGGGTCATCTCCGCATGAGTGATGGGCAGATGGCTAGCACCCTCTCTGATCAAGCGGTCGAAGAAGGGCACAACGGAGCCGCGCGACCCTACCACGTTGCCATAGCGGACGACGGAGAAGATGGTGGGGTTGTTACCCGCCATATTATTGGCGGCGACAAACAGCTTGTCGGAGCACAGCTTGGTAGCGCCATAGAGGTTGACCGGGTTGGCGGCCTTGTCGGTGGAGAGGGCGATGACCTTTTCGACCCCGTTGCTGAGGGCCGCCTTGATGACGTTTTCCGCCCCCCCAACGTTGGTCTTGATGCACTCCATGGGGTTGTATTCGGCGGCTGGCACCTGTTTGAGTGCCGCGGCATGCACCACGAAATCCACGCCGTGCATGGCCATGTTGAGGCGCTCCGCATCCCGCACATCCCCGATGAAGTAACGCATGCAGGGGTGGTTGAAGCGCTGTTGCATCTCGAACTGCTTGAGTTCATCACGGGAGTAAACGATCAGCCGACTCGGCTGGTAGCGGGAGAGGATCGTTTCGATAAATTTCTTACCAAAGGAGCCGGTGCCGCCGGTGATCAGGATCGTTTTTCCGTTGAACATGTCGCTGTCCCATTATGAAGGTGTGTGTCTATAAAAATTAAAAGCATATTCTGTGCCAGAACCCATTAGTGGGCACTGAGGTGGTCGGTTCGCGCTAGCAATATGGCTCAGGAGGCCGGGTTGGCGTGGGCGATGGCCTCACACACCTGCTCCACCGCATTGAGGGCGCGCGGGGTGAAGCGGTGCAGCTCATCCGGGTTGATGAGGCGCAGTTGCCTGTGTTTGACGGCATCGAGCATGGGCCACTGCTGCCAGTGGGTCAGCACGGCGGGATCCTGACTGCCGGCCAGGATCAGGCTCGGATTGGCCTTGATCACCTGCTCCAGCCCGATCTGGGGATAGGGGGTCCTGGCCCCGGCCGCGACATTGGTGGCGCCGCACAGCTCGATGGCCTGCGCCGGCCAGGCCGAGCCGCTGACGCTGGTGAGCGGCGGGTTCCAGAGCTGGTAGAACACCGACACCGGCTTGGCCTTGCCATAACGGCGCTTGAGGCCATTGAGCCGCGCCATATAGGCATCGGCCTGGGCATTGGCACTTTGCTCCAGTGCGAGCAGTTTGCCTAGGCTGCGCATCTCGTCTGCCAGAGAGGCAAAGTCGGTCGGCTCGGAATAAAAGACCGGGATACCGAGCTGCTCGACGGGGGCCAGCATGCGGGATTGGGCCGAGCGCCAGGCCACCACCAGATCCGGCTTTTGTGCCAGCAGGGCTTCCAGGTTGATGCTTCGGTAGTTGGCCACCTGAGGCCGGGTTTTCACCTCGGGCGGAAAATCGGAGGCATCGTCGGTGGCGACGATGCGATCCCCTGCGCCTATGTCGAACAGCAGTTCGGTCAGATGAGGGGTGAGGCTGATGATGCGCTGGGGCGCCTGTGCCCATGTCGACAGCGGCCAGCAGAGCAGGCCAAGCAAGGCGCACAACAGGCGCAAGGAGATTGGGTTAACCACGCACTTGCTCCAGCAGGGTTAAAAGGAGCGCCAACCCCAGCCAACCCCAGCCGATCAGCAGCAGACGATTGAGCAGCCGCTGCGGTGTCGAGGCGGTCGGTTCCCCGCTGGCTTCCAGCACCGGGAAGCGTACCAGCTGACCCTGATAGTAACGCGGTCCCCCCAGACGGCAGCCCGAGCCTTGCGCCAGCAGGCTGAGCAGGCAGCCCATGGCTGGATAGGGCCAGTGCAGGGCAACTCGCAGTCGACTGCCGAGCTGACGTAGCTGACTCATGCACAGGGGCAGTGCCAGCAGCAGGATGGCGGGGGTACAGAGTGCCTGATAGAGGGCGGCGGCGGGGCGGCCGAAATGAGCAAAGCCGGCCTGTTTCGGGCTCCAGCCTTGGTTCATCAGTTGAGCGAGACGCCAGAGCAGGGCTCCTTGTACCCCGGCCAGGGCGAAGCCCAGCAAGGGGCCCGCCCATTGGCCGACCAGTCGCAGGGCGCAGCTCTCGCTCACCGCCTTGGTCAGCCCCATCACCGACAAAGCCCCCGTCTCGCGCTTGAGCCAGGGGGATGTCTGTAGCCGCGCCACCACCAGCGTCTCTTTCGTCGCGAGCGCCCGGGTCGCCTTGGCGAACTCGCTCAGGGGCTGGGATTCCAGCATCAGCAGCAGGAACAGCAGATCGAACAAGGGCTCGGACAAAGAGAGGTTGCGCACCGCCCAGAGTCCGGCCGCACAGGGCAGCCAGACCACCAACAGGGCCAGCAGACCGGCCTGGAATTGTTGGCGGGGGGAGCCATCGGGGCGGTGCACCCTGTGGCCTAGGCGGGTCAACAGGGGCAGGGTTGCACCGAGCCGGAAACGGGCAGGCCAAGGCAGGATCGTCTCCAGCAGGGCGGCCCCGATAAGGATGGCCGCCGGCGTGACCAGCAGCGACTCGAGCGCACCAGCGCTTAAGGGATCCCAGCCGGGGAGTGCGATCACAGCTTGCCGAGCAGCTTGATGATCATCTCGGCCGAGTGCTGGCCCGCCACTTCGATGAAGGCATCGAAGGATTCCACCTGCTCTTTGCCGGCGATGTCAGACATGGCGCGCACCACCAGGTAGGGCACCTTGAACATGTGGCATACCTGGCCGATGGCGGCCCCTTCCATCTCCACCGCCAGCATCTGCGGGAAGTCGGCGCGGGCCTTGGCGATGGCGTCCGGCTTGCACATAAACTGATCGCCGGTGCAGATGAGGCCGACCTTGGTCTGGTGCTTGCCTTGCTCGGCGATGCAGGCCTGCGCCACGGCCATCAGCTTCTCGTCACAGGGGAAGGCGGCGGGCTGCTGGGCCATCTGACCCATCTCGTAACCGAAGGCGGTCACGTCCACGTCGTGGAAGCGCATTTCGCTGGCGATCACCACGTCACCGATATGCAGGTCCTGGGCGAAGCCGCCGGCGGAGCCGGTGTTGATGACGCAATCCGGGGCAAATTTTTCCAGCAACAGGCTGGTGGCGACGCTGGCGGCGACCTTGCCGATACCGGAGCGGGTCAGGATCACCTCTTTACCGGCCAAGCGGCCCTGATAGAACTCGCAGCCGCCCAGTTGCAGGGTGGTCAGTTCGCTCAGCTGGCTGCGCAGCAGGGCTACTTCCTGCTCCATGGCGCCGATAATACCTACTTTCATCCTCTACCTCGTCTCTCTGATCTTGCGCGGGGTCGGCCGCTTGGCCGAATAAGTTGGCGCGGATCATAGCAAAAGATAAGGGCGGCGCCGAGTGCCGCCCGTTGAATGGGTCACTAAAGGAGGAGTATGCGCAGAAATAGGCCAGCGTCATGAGCTGCGCGCCTATTCGAGCATCAACCCAGTGCGGTATCCAGCGTCATCATCAGGGCAAAACCCGCCATCAGGCCGAGAGTGGCATAGGTGACATAGACCTGGTGGCCGTTGCGGTGGGTATTCGGGGTCACCTTATGGGAAACCCCTGGCTGCATGGGGTGCCGGGGTATCAGCCGAGCGCGGTATCGAGTGTCATCATCAGGGCGAAGCCTGCCATCAGGCCGAGAGTGGCATAGGTCTGGTGGCCGTTGCGGTGGGTCTCCGGTATCACCTCATGGGAGACCACGAACAACATGGCACCGGCGGCGAGTCCCAGGCCAATGGGGTAGGCGATGGCCATGCCGCTGGCGAGGCCGACCCCGAGCAGGGCACCGAGCGGCTCGAGCAGACCGCTGCCGATGGCCACCAGCACGGCGACCGAGGGGCGAAAACCGGCGGCGCACATGGCGAGCGCCACCGCCAGCCCTTCCGGAATGTCCTGCAGGGCGATGGCAGTGGTGAGTGGCAAGCCGACCGCCATGTCCCCCTGGGAGAAGCTGACCCCGATGGCCATGCCCTCCGGCAGGTTATGCAGGGCGATGGCAAACACGAACAACCAGACCCGGGAGCAGCTCTCGTGGCCGGGACCGCATGGGCCCGTCTTGTCGTGCTCGTGGGGGGTGAACTGATCCAGCCCCAGCATCAGCAAGACACCGAGGGTCATGCCGGTGACCACCACGGCGGCGGCGAGAAAACCGTCCCCCGTGATCCCCTCGGCTGCCTCGAGTCCGGGCAATAACAGCGAGAAAGCACTGGCGGCCAGCATCATGCCGGCGGCAAAGCCCAGCATGCCGTCCTCCACCCGTTGCGGCACCGAGCGCAGGAACAGTGCAGGCAAAGCGCCCAGCGCCGTGGCGGCGAAACCGGCGACCCCGCCGAGGAGGCCATAGCGGGCGCCTGGGCTGATATCACCGGCCAGCAGCATCACCAGGCTCTGCAGCAGGAGCAGCAAGACAGCTACCAGGGCAACGAGCAGGCCAAGAGCGGTGAGGGGACGAGCCTGGATCTGTTCGCGCAGTTGCACGGACCAGGTGGCGGTGAGGGTTGATGCGTTATCCATGAAACGGGCACCTCGGTGGCGGGAGACGATAAGGAGATATGTGGGTGCCATTACATCCTCTGCCCCTGTCTTTGTCCACGCCGATGGTGCGATTGCATCAATCGGCTCAAGTTTCGTGTCAAAGGGTCGATAGTGTGCCGGTGCAAAGCGCCGATTGAAATCGGCCGAGCATGGCGAAAGGCGATGAAGGGGACGGCCAGGTTGTGGTAAGGTGCCGCCCCTTGCGAGGTCTCCTTCCCTTGATCTTTCGCGACTTTTTTCATTTCCCGTCAGGACTTTTCGGGTCATCGCCCACAGGGATGCGATCGCCACAGTGCACCTGCTCATCAGCAGTTGAGGATCACCGCCACCATGTCTTACAAGAATCTCTCCATCGGCAAGAAGATTGCCGTGGTCTTTTCGGTCATTGCCGTCATCAATGTGATTTTCGGTCTGTTTCTCGCCAGCGAGTTGCGCGGCATCAAGGATCGGGTGCTGAACTTCACCGATTCCACCCTGCCCAGCGTCGTCTCGGTAGAGAACCTGCTCTATGACGTCTCCTATGTGCGCCGCGCCCAGTTCGCCCTGATGATGATCGAGGACACCGCGGATCTGCAGGCCCGCCGTGCTCGCATCCAGGACAACATTGGCAAGGTCGAACGTGCCTTCAGCGCCTACGAGGCGACCGTCGGGGCCGACAATGAGCGCCAGGTGTTCAACCGTGCCAAGCAGAACTGGCAGCAGTACCTGAGCCAGGTCAACCGGGTCGATAGCCTGCTGGCTCAGGGCAACATGACCCAGGCCAAGGATGAGCTATTCCAGTCCAACGCCAGCTACACCGAGCTCGAGCGCGCGGTGAATGCGCTGGTGGAGATCAACCTCGGCTTCGTGCAGGAGAACCGGGGCAGCCTGCTTGGCAGCGTCAACATGGTGACCACCTCCGCCACCCTGAGCATCGGTGCGCTGCTGCTGTTTATGGGGTTCATGACCTGGTTCCTCACTCGCCAGATCTGCCTGCCGTTGCAGGCCGTGGTGGCCCAGGCCAATGCCATCGCCGCTGGCGATCTGACCCATCAGCTGGATCGCCAGCACATCGGTCAGGATGAGCTGGGCATGCTGGCCAAGGCGTCTCTCAAGATGCAGGACAATCTGCGTGGCCTCATCGAGGAAGTGGTCGCCGCTGTGACCCAGCTCGGCGCCGCCATCGAGGAGGTGAGCACGGTCTCCGAGCAATCGGCGCAAGGGATCCAGAGCCAGCAGCAGGAGATCGCCATGGTGGCAACCGCCATGGCCCAGATGAAGGCCACAGTCGCCGACGTGGCGGGCAACACCGAGGTTGCCTCCGAATCTGCCAGCTCTGCCAATGCTTTGGCCAGACAGGGTAATCAGGAGGTGCAGGGGGCCCTGGTGGCCATCACCCGCGTCGCCGAGGAGATGGAGCAGGCTGGCGCCCTGGTCACCGAGCTGGAGCGCGAATCTGCCCAGATCAACGTGGTGGTGGACGTTATTCGCGGTATCGCCGATCAGACCAACCTGCTGGCGCTCAACGCCGCCATCGAGGCGGCCCGCGCCGGTGAGCAGGGCCGTGGTTTTGCCGTGGTGGCCGATGAGGTGCGCACCCTGGCGGGCCGTACCCAGGCCTCCACCGGCGAGATCGTCGCCATCATCGAGACCCTGCAGGCCCGCGCCAATCAGGCGAAAGAGGTGACAGGCCAGAGCTGCGAGATGATCCGCCAGTGCGTGAGCCAGAGCGAGCAGACCAGCACCGGCATCCAGCAGATCGAGGTGGCGGTGGGTCAGATAGCCGACATGGCCATTCAGATCGCCAGTGCCTGCGGTGAGCAGGACGCGGTCTCCGACGAGCTGGGCCGCAACGTGGAGCGGATCAACGAGTCCTCCAACGAGGTGGCGACCGGTGCCGATCACACCGCCCGCGCCTGCCTGGAGCTGAGCCAGCTGGCGGCCGGCCTGCGCCAGACCATAGGTCGCTTCCGCCTGGCCTGATGTCAGGCAGCTCGCGGTCAACACTCGGTGCGCTCTAAAACAGGGCGCACTGAGGACCAAGGCAGATAAAAAAACGGGGCCATTGGCCCCGTTTTTTTATTGCTCGCAAATGACTGGCTTAGACGCTTTCGCCCAGACCGGCGCCCGCGTCTTTCTTGGCGATCAGCTCAATCTTGTAACCGTCGGGGTCTTCCACGAAGGCGATGACGGTGGTGCCACCCTTGACTGGGCCCGGCTCGCGGGTGATCTTGGCGCCGGCGGCGCGCAGGGCATCGCAGGTACCGTAGATGTCATCCGCTTCAAGGGCGATGTGGCCGTAGGCCGATCCCAGCTCGTACTCGCTCACGCCCCAGTTGTAGGTCAGCTCGATGACGGCTTCATCCTTCTCGTCGCCGTAACCGACGAAGGCCAGGGTGTACTTGTATTCGCTATTCTCGCTCTTGCGCAGCAGCTTCATGCCGAGCACCCGGGTGTAGAAGTCGATGGAGCGTTGCAGATCGCCGACGCGCAACATCGTATGCAGAATTCTCATGATTTAGCTCTCCGGATAGGATTGATCTTGTACTGAGATTCGATAGAAGAGAGGCCCCAGATCGGCTGATGTGACAGCATGGTGTGCAGAATTCTCATTGCTTGCCTCTCCAGGTTGGTTATTTGTACTGTTTTTATATGAATCAACAGAACAAATGGTAAGTATTATTTGCGCTATTAACAGAGGTCGCTGGGACTAGCTCTCTGGATAGACTTTTTCTTTGTACTCGCACAAGTCTTCGATGATGCAGGAGCCGCAGCGGGGCTTGCGCGCCAGACAGGTATAGCGCCCGTGCAGGATCAGCCAGTGGTGTACATCCAGCTTGAATTCGGCGGGCACCACCTTGAGCAGCTTCTCTTCCACCTGATCCACGTTCTTGCCCACCGCGAAGCCGGTGCGATTCGACACCCGAAAGATGTGAGTGTCGACGGCGATGGTGGGCCAGCCGAAGGCGGTGTTGAGCACCACGTTGGCGGTCTTGCGGCCCACCCCGGGCAGGGCTTCCAGCGCCTCACGATCCTCCGGTACTTCGCCGCCGTGGCGCTCAAGCAGGATGGCGCAAGTCTTGATGACGTTCTCGGCCTTGGTGTTAAAGAGACCAATGGTCTTGATGTACTGCTTCACCCCGTCCACCCCGAGCGCCAGCATGGCGGCCGGGGTATTGGCCACTGGATAGAGCAGGGCGGTGGCCTTGTTGACGCTCACATCGGTGGCCTGAGCCGACAGCAGGACGGCGATCAGGAGCTCGAATGGCGAGTTGAAATGAAGCTCGGTGGTGGGGTGCGGGTTGTTGTCCCGCAGCCGCTCCAGAATTTGTCTGCGTTTTTGGTTATTCATCGATTCTCTGTGTCTGTCTTGGCTCTCTACTCTAACGCCGGGAGCGCCGGGCAAAGCCCTAGAGCTGGGTGGCGCGGGCGCCGGGCGCCGGTACGGCGCAGTGAGCCTTGTCGGCAGCCTGCTTGCGGCCCATGCGATCGTTGATCACATTCTTGGCGGCGACCAGCAGCCCCAGCCCGATGAAACCACCCGGCGGCAGGATCGCTATCAACAGGCTGGCATCGGCGTGGAACAGCTCGATGCGCAGGGACTTGGCCCAGTCGCCAAGCAGCAGATCAGCGCCATCGAACAGGGTACCCATGCCGATGATCTCACGCAGGCCACCGAGCACCAGCAGCACCAGCGTGAAGCCCAGCCCCATCATGAAGCCGTCGGCGGCCGCCAGTAGGGGCGGGTTCTTGGAGGCATAGGCCTCGGCCCGGCCGATGATGATGCAGTTGGTGACGATCAGCGCGATGAAGATGCCGAGGGACTGATAGAGGCCATAGGTGTAAGCGTTCATCAGCAACTGCACGCTGGTCACCAGGGCGGCGATGATCATCACGTAGATCGGGATGCGGATGTCCTTGGGCGCCAGGTTACGCACCAGGGAGATGGCGAGGTTGGAGCTCACCAGCACCACCAGGGTCGCAAGGCCAAGCCCGAGGGCGTTGGTAAAGGTGGAGGAGACCGCCAGGGTCGGGCAGAGTCCCAGCACCTGTACCAGGGAGGGGTTGTTCTTCCACAGCCCCTGCAGCATCAGCTCCTTGAGCTCTTCGCGGCGGCTATTGCCTTCGTTGACGAGGCTCTGGCCGTCAATCACATCAACTTGTTCCATGACTTGTTCCGTTGTATGTGCCATACGGGCTCCGACGTTAGGGGGTGGTGTCACAGGACGGGGCATCCTGCAGCAGTTCGGGATGCTCCTGTTGCAGACGCAGCAGGTTCTTCACCGCCTTGACCACGGCGCGGGGGGTGATGGTGGCGCCGGTGAAGGCGTCGAACTCGCCCCCATCCTTCTTCACCGCCCAGCTCGCCTCATTGTCTGCATTGAGGGTACGGCCGATGAAGCTGTCGATCCAGTTGGATTTTTTCAGCTCTATCTTGTCGCCAAGACCCGGTGTCTCCTTGTGGGTGAGTACCCGCACCGCACTGACGGCGCCCTTGGCATCGGTGCCGACCACCATGCGAATGGCTCCGCTGTATCCGTCGGGGGCGACGGTCTCCAGTGCATAGCCGGTGTGCACGCCGTTCAGGGTCGCGGTATAGAGCGGCATGGCCTGATCGCTACCCAGATATTCCCGGTTGGTGACCAGCCGGCAGCTGGCCACCAGATCGTTGTCATAACTTCCCTCCGGCAGCAGGGCCGCCAGGGTACGCAGTTTTTCCAGCTGCTGCTGGTGGGCGATCCTGTCCTGGGTCAGTTCGTTGGTCAGCACCACCATGGCGGTGCAACCCAGAGCGAACAAAGCCAAGGTGACGCCATTTTTGCGCATGCTCTTTAACATGGGAAGCTTCCTAAAGATGAGAATGGCGTCTGTTTCATTTACGACGAGCCCCATAGACCTTGGGACGGGTCAGGCTATCGATAAGCGGTACACAAAGGTTGGCCAGCAGCACCGCGAAGGCGAAGGCATCCGGGTAGCCGCCGAAGCGGCGGATGAGGTAGACCAACACGCCGATCAGTACCCCGTAGACCAGACGACCGCGCGGGGTGGTGCTAGCGCTCACCGGATCGGTGGCAATAAAGAAGGCCCCCAGCATGGTGGCGCCACTGAACAGGTGCAGCATGGGGGTGCCGGTGGCATCCGGCGTCGCCAGATAGCCGAGAGTGGCCGACAGCAGCAGGGCGCCCAGCACGGCGGCCGGAATGCGCCAGTTGATCACTTTTTGCTGCAACAGGAAGAGGCCACCCAGCAGATAGCCGAGGTTGACCCAGCTCCAGCCAATGCCACCCCAGCCTTCGAACACCTTGTGAGTCATCACTTCGCTGGCGGTGAGGCCCTGGGTCAGCCCGGTCTTCAGGGTGTCGAGCGGCGTGGCCATGGTCAGCCCATCCACCCCCTGCTTGAGCTGCAGCATGCTGTAGCCGTCGAGGCTGAAACCGGTGAAGATCACCGACACCGCGTCCCCAAAGCCCAGGCCATAGGCGGCGATGCTGGCCGGTGGCAGCCAGCTGGTCATCTGGACCGGGAAGGAGACCAGCAGCAGCACATAGGCCACCATGGCCGGGTTGAACAGGTTCTGACCGAGCCCGCCATAGAGGTGTTTGGCGATGATGATGGCAAAGGCGGTGCCGAGTACCAGCATCCACCAGGGCAACAGGGGAGGCAGAGAGAGCCCGATCAGCACGGCGGTGAGGGCCGCACTGCCATCCAGCAGGGCCGGTTTGATGGGGCGGTTACGCAGTTTGAGCACCAGCGCCTCACTGCCCAGCGCCGTCACCAGCGCGAGAAGGATCTGGACCAGAGTGCCCCAGCCGAAGAACCAGGTTTGTGCCAGGAAACCGGGCAGACAGGCCAGGATCACCAGCAACATCAGGGTCTGGGTCTGTTTGCGATTATGGGCAAAGGGCGCAGTCGCGATATTGAACATGGATCAGTGGCTCTTGTCGGAAAGTGGGTCTGACTCGCGCTGGTCGAGTTTGGCCGCCTCGGCGGCCTGCTTCTTGGCCTTGGCGCGGGCGATGGCGGCGGCAATGGCTGCCTTCTTGGGATCGATCTCGGCGGCGGGCGCGGGCTCGCTTGCCGTGGGAACAACCTCATTGACGGCGGCTGGTTCGCTATCGGCATTGTCCTCAGCCACGGCCTGCGCGGCTTTCTTGGCCTTGGCGCGGGCGATGGCCGCAGCGATGGCGGCTTTCTTGGGATCGAGCTCGGCGGCGGGCGCGGGCTCGCTTGCCGTGGGAACAACCTCATTGACGGCGGCAGGCTCGCTATCGGCATTGTCCTCAGCCACGGCCTGCGCGGCTTTCTTGGCTTTGGCACGAGCGATGGCAGCGGCAATAGCCGCCTTCTTGGGATCGATCTCGACAGCAGGTTCGGTCACGGCTTGTGGCTCGGTATTGCTGCCGACGTTCTCTGCTGGCTCGGCAGTATCCCCCGCAGCTTGAGCGGCTTTCTTGGCCTTGGCACGGGCCAACGCGGCGGCGATGGCCGCCTTCTTGGGATCGACCTCGGCGGCAGATCTGGTCACGGCTTGTGACTCGGTATTACTGACCGCGTTATCTGCTGGCTCGGCAATATCCCCCTTAGCCTGCGCGGCTTTCTTGGCCTTGGCACGGGCCAACGCGGCAGCGATGGCCGCCTTCTTGGGATCCTGCGCCTCGGGCGTCACCGCCCTGATGGTATCGGCAGGCTCGCCGGCTTCGGTTGCCTTGGCGGCGCGGCGGGCCAGCGCCTCTTGTTTGCGCGCCTCGCGAGCGGCGGCCATGGCGGCGTTATCGGGCTGATCGGTCGGCACGCTCGAGGCTTCCTGCTTGGCCTTGAGACGAGCAAGGGCGGCGGCGACCGGGTCTTCACCGCCCGTCTTGGTCATGGCCTGACGGCGCTGGGCGGCGGCTTCGGCATGGCGCGCCTCACGAGCGGCTTTTTCGCGCTCGAAGCGGGCCTGCTTGGCCTCGAACCGCTGTTTGGCGCGTTCGGCCTTCTCGTGCTCGGCACGGGCCTCGCGGATATCGTCCTTGGCGACCTTGTAGTACTGCACCAGAGGGATACTGCTCGGGCAGACCCAGGCACAGGCACCGCACTCGATGCAGTCAAACAGGTTGAGCTTCTCGGTTTTCTCGTAGTCCTTGGCGCGGCTGTACCAGTACAGCTCCTGAGGCAACAGCTTTACCGGACAGACGTCGGAGCAGGCACTGCAACGGATGCAGGACTGCTCGGGGCCGGGCACGGGCAATTCGGCCTTGGTCGGGGAGAGCAGGCAGTTGGTGGCCTTGACCACGGGCACCATGGCGTGGGGCAGGGTGAAGCCCATCATGGGGCCGCCCATGATGACCCGCTGATCAGCTTCCGGCTGCAGCTCGAAGCGCTGCAACAGCCAGCGTACCGGCGTGCCGAGGCGTACCCAGGCATTGCCCGGTTGCTTGAAGGCATCGCCGGTGAGGGTGACGATACGCTCGATCAGCGGTTCACCGTCGATGATGGCGCGTTTGATGGCAAACACGGTGGCGACGTTGAGCACCATGATGCCCATGTCCACCGCGCGCCCGCCCTTGGGCACCTGACGGCCGGTGAGCAGCTCTATGGTCTGCTTGGCACCGCCCGAGGGGTATTTGGTCGGCACGGATTTGACCAGCACATCCTCATCGGTGGCGTGACGGGTCAACGCCTCGATAGCCGCTGGCTTGTTGTCTTCCACCCCGACCAGGGTGAGTTTCGGCTTGAGCAGGTGCTTGAGCACCCGGACACCGTCCATGATCTCGTCCGCATACTCCTGCATCAGCCGATCATCGGTGGTGATGTAGGGCTCACACTCCAGTCCGTTGACGATCAGGATCTCGGTGAGCTGGCCGCGGCCGTCGAGCTTGCTGTGGGTTGGGAACACGGCGCCGCCGAGTCCCGCCACGCCGGCCTGCTGGATGCGCTCGAGCAGCTCGCCGCGCTCCAGATTCCAGTAATCGGGGCGGCCGTCGCGCTCGCACCAGGCATCTTCCCCGTCCGGGGTGAGCAGGACGCAGAGATCCTCGAGGCCAGAGGGGTGCGCCACGGTATGGGGCTCGATGGCGCTGACGGTACCTGAGGTGGAGGCATGCACCGGCACGATGCGGCCCTTGTCATAACGGGTCAGCGGCTGACCCTTCTTGACCTTGTCACCGACCTGCACCAGCAGATCGCCGGCGGGGCCCGCGTGCTGGCGCACCGGGATGATGAGTTGGGGCGGCAGGCCCGCGTCCACTACCGGCGTCAGGCTGGATTGGTGCTTGTTCTCGGGAGGATGAATGCCGCCGTGGAAATCCCACAGATTGCCGGCTTTGATACGTTCGAGCAGGTGCTGCATGGTTACTCCACTATCTTGACCGGAATGGTGACCTTGGTCAGATCCCATTTCCAGTTATCGACCGTGGTCGGAACCGGGATCATTTCAATACAGTCGGTTGGGCAGGGATCGACACAGAGATCGCACCCGGTGCACTCATCGGCAATGACGGTGTGCATCGCCTTGGTGGCGCCCAGGATGGCATCGACCGGGCAGGCCTGGATGCACTTGGTGCAACCGATGCACATATCTTCGTGAATGAAGGCGACCTTCTTGACGGGCACCGCGGCCTCGTCACCACCGCCAAGGGGTTGGGGTTCGACCCCCATCAGATCGGCTATCTTGCGCATGGCGGCATCGCCACCGGGCACGCACTTGTTGATCTGATCGCCGTTGGCGAGCGCCTCGGCGTAGGGCTTGCAGCCCGGATAGCCGCATTGGCCGCACTGGGTCTGGGGCAGCAGGGCGTCGAGCTGATCGACGATGGGATCGGCTTCCACATGAAACTTGACGGCGGCGAAGCCCAGAATGATGCCGAAGGCCAGGGCCAGCAGCGCCAGCACCAGAATGGCAAAGAATATGTGAGTCATAGCGCTATATCTTGATGAGGCCGGTAAAGCCCATGAAGGCCAGCGACATCAGGCCGGCGGTGACCATGGCGATGGAGACACCACGAAACGGCGTCGGTACATCGGCGGCCACCAGACGCTCACGCATGGCCGCAAACAGGATCAACACCAGCGAGAAGCCGCAGGCGGCCCCGAAGCCATAGATGATGCTTTGCATGAAGTTGTGGCGTTCGTTGATGCTGAGCAGCGCCACGCCGAGCACGGCGCAGTTGGTGGTGATGAGCGGCAGGAAGATGCCGAGCAGGCGATAGAGGGTCGGGCTGCTCTTGCGGATCACCATCTCGGTGAACTGCACCACCACGGCGATCACCAGAATAAAGCCCAGGGTGCGCAGATAGGCGATGTTCAGCGGGATCAGGATGTAGTGTTCCATCAGATAGGAACAGGCGCTGGCCAGCGTCATCACGAAGGTGGTGGCCAGTCCCATGCCGATGGCGGTTTCCAGCTTGCCAGAGACCCCCATGAAGGGGCAAAGGCCGAGAAACTTCACCAGCACGAAGTTGTTGATCAGTACTGTGCTGATCAGTAAAAGCAGGTACTCAGTCATTGACGATGGGGTATCCGGTATGAAGGCGGCCGTATTATCTGATTTTAGGTGCCTTTAAACAACAGCAAGGCGGCATGGTTATTATTCAAATGGCCAATTCATGCTGGCATTGACCTTCTTTAGTCCATTTCTACCCGGTTAATCGGTGTGCAGCCTGCAGTTTCGAGCCTCATCTGACTTCCAATCCCCTGCTCGATGCCTGGTTGGGCGCTCTGCCGTGCGCCGCCATCGCCTCATGCTGATCTGCTGCGCGCCCGGCGCTGGCTCCCTCGGCCCTATCGGCTACAGTCTGGACAGAGGTATGCCCGCTGCATGCAACACACTCAGGAGCCTGGCGATGAACGACATGATGTTACTGGCAAGGGCGCAGACGCTGCTGACCCATCACCCCTTTACCCTGGCCGATGCGAAGGTGCTGGAGGCACTGGAAGAAGAAGCCGTGGGGGAGGAGGGATTGCGCATCACCGAGCTATGGGAGGCGGCCCTGGCAGTGGCCGATGAGGATGCCAGGCGTTATCTGCAAGGGGAGGCGTGAACCCGGACGTGAGCAACCGGCAGTTCAGCCTGCAAATAAAACACGGAGACGAGCCCCGTGTTTTGTTGTGACGACCGCCTAGTTAGATGGACAAACTTTTGACGGTGTCCGAGACCGAATTGGCATCCTCGATGATCTCCTTGATGACGCTGGAGACGATGTTGGCCTGCTCCTGTCCCGCCACCGCCTTGTCGGAGACGATGGAGACGGTCTGGGTGATCTTCGAGGTGATGTCGGAGTTGTGCTTGATGACCGAGACGATCTCGTTGGTGGAGCTAGAGGTGCGCGCGGCCAGTTGCCGCACCTCGTCCGCGACCACTGCAAAGCCGCGGCCCTGCTCCCCGGCCCTGGCCGCCTCGATGGCGGCGTTGAGTGCCAGCAGGTTGGTCTGATCCGCGATGCCGCTGATGGTCGAGATGATGGACTCGATGCTCTTGGATTGCTGATTGAGCAGATCTATCTGCTTGCTGACCTCGTTGACCGAAGTATTGATGTGGCGGGAAGTCTCCAGCACCTTGTCGATCACCTCGCGCCCCTTGGCGGCGCTCGAGACGGTCTCGCTGGCGATGGCGCAGGCCTTCTGGGCCGCCTCACGGGTGGAGATGGATTTCTCGACCCGCTCGGTGATGTCGCTCGCCAGCTTGATGATTTTTACCACCTTGCCCTCGTGGTTGAAGATGGGGTTGTAGGTCGCCTCCAGCCAGATCTTCTCGCCATGGCGTCCCAACCGCATGAAGAGCCCTGACTTGATGTTGCCCGAGCCCAGATCCCGCCAGAAGTTGGGGTTCTTATGATAAAACTCGGGATCGCAGAATTGGCGGTGGTGCTTGCCGACCACCTCCTCCAGCCGGTAGCCGAAGCAGTGGAGGAAATTCTGGTTGGCGGTGATGACGGTGCCATCCGGTTGAAAGTCGATCACCGCCAGCGACTTGTCGAGTGCCGCCAGCAGGGCCTGGGTGCGCTCCAGTGAGCTTTGTTGCGGGCTCACATCGGAGGCGACCTTGGCGACCCTGGCCACCCGGCCGTCGATCATGATGGGGAAGTAGGTGGCCTCCAGCCAGACGGCCTTGCCGGACTTCGACTGGCGGATGAAGCGGCCATTGCGCGCGGTGCCGCCGCGCAGATCCTGCCACAGGCTCTCGTATTCACGGGTCTTGACGTCTTCCGGGAAGCAGAGCGCGCTGTGGTGCTTGCCGATCAGCTCCTCCCGTTGAAAGCCCACTATCTTCAGGAACAGGTCGTTGACGAAGGTGACTATGCCCGCCGGGGTAAACTGGATGTAGGGAACCTGAGACTGGATGGCTTGTTCGAAGGCCCCCAGCTCCATCACTCTTGCCGCCTGTTCACTCGCTTCCTTGCTGGTTGTGCGTTTCCAGAACATAACAGAGCTCCTCCATGAGACCCTTGAATGACAGACTGACCGTAATCTGAGTAAATTAACAATAGCATCGCTATCCCATGAACCCTACTCGAATCACGGTGAACTTTTTGTATTTTTAATTATCAGTGCCGATTAATTTATTGGGTGAGGAACTATTGAAAATAGGCTAGTCCCTGCGTGGCCAGATAATCACAGGGTGATCTCCCGATCATGCAGGATGCAGCCATAAATACGCATCAATTGGCACCCCATTATTATGGTGCCATTCGGAATGTGATTGCAGGCCTGGGGGCGAGATTATCGGCGTCACACCCATTTACATGAGATCTATTTATATGAGGCCCATCAGATCCGCTGCCCGAGCCGGCGCCGATAGTGCAGGGGGGAAGAACCCATATGGGTCGAGAAAAACCGCGAGAATACCGAGAGGGAAGAGAAACGCAGCCGTTCGCTGATATCCTGAATACTCAGGTTGGTTTCGGCCAGCCAGCGACAGGACTTATTTATTCGCACCTTTTTTAATAGCAGGCTGAGATTGGTTTCCTCCTGACCGAGGCGAATATTGATGGTCCAGCGACTCATGCCCATGACGGCACAAATATGATCCATGAAACTGGTCTCATCCTGGATATGGTCATTCTCGATGACCTCATCGAGCAGGGAATAGATCAGGGATGAAAAACCCTGCTCATGTTCCAGCGCCGCCACCTTGCGGGTGATCAGCTGGTGCTGATTCTTGTTGAGCAGGGGCAGATAGGTCTCGGCCGGGCTGGCCAGATCGGCCCCCTTGAAGTAGATGATGTTGGCCTCCTGCCCAAACTGGCAGTGGCAGCCGAAGGCATCATCGAGCCGCTTGCGCCCGCGCTCATCGTTCCCACGCAGGGAAACGGCGGTCTCGGTGGTGGGGGCATAGAGACGGACGAGGGCCCTGAGCAGCATGAAGTTGCCGATGGCGGAGTAGTTGCGCTGCGGCATGCCTGACTCCTCGACATAGCCGATGGCGAGATGCTCCCCCTCTTTGCGCAGGACGAAGTTGTCGCAGTTGCCGATGATGACCCGGTTGCGGATATAGCCGAGCACTGCCTCCTCGGCATTTTTCTGATTGAGGCAATAACCCACCAGCTCCGGGAATAATGCGTAGGCCCCGCTGATGATCTGGTCATCTGCATCGGTTTGGCGCATGCGCTCTTGCCACAGGAAATCATATGGCTCCGTCTCTCTAATAAAGCGCAGATGCTGTTTGTCCGAGATGCGGCCATCATTCTTATCCAGCTCATATTGGCTGAGTTGACACTGCGCACGGATGGCATCGGTATTAACGCCATTTTCGCGCAGGAAATGCAGCGTCGATCTGGCAATAATATTGGAAACGCTCTTCTCCATATAAGTCCCTTCATGCCTGATAAGTATTATTGTGCTGGCCAGGCAGCATCCTGCTGTGCTGCGCGATTAAGGCATCTTCCCGGTGAGATAACTGCGCGTCAGATCAAATGCAGTGAAACTTAACGTCTGTTGTTGTAACCAAATGTAACGCTGTGATGGCGGTGGTGATATTGAATATCACCACCGCCATGCACAATTCCCGCTCCCGGATGCAAAGCGGGCGCCCTTGTCTTCGCGCTACGCTGCACAGGCTATTCTGGCTTGTTTGTTCACCTGAACATGGAATGAAAGGGAATCATATGAAACATAATAATAACCTCAACAGATGGAGTGGGGTTGCCATTGCCATCGCAGTGGCCCTGGTGGCGCAAGGATGTAATGACAACAGCTCCAGTGCCAAGACAGAGGTCAACAAGGATAACGCCTATTACCGTGCCCTCGCCGAGGGGATGGTGCAGAAGATGACGCCCGAGGAGCGGCTGGGGATGCTGGTGGGGCCTGGCTATGTGTTTGCCAATGGCGCCTTCGTGGCCAACAAGGATGCCCTGAATAACCTCAAGAGCGATGTGCCCGGCAGCGTGGGCTACATCAACGGGGTATACAACGCCGAGTCGGGTCTGGACATCGCGGCCAGCAAGCTGGCGGATGGGCCTGCCGGGGTGCGCATCACGCCGACCCGGGACGGGGAAGCGGGCACCTTTTATGGCACGGCCTTCCCGGTGGGCACTTTGCTGGCCTCGACCTGGGATGCGGCCCTGGTCAAGCAGGTGGGGGCCGCCATCGGCAACGAGATCAAGGAGTACGGGCTGGATGTCTGGCTCGCTCCCGGCATGAATATCCAGCGCGACCCGCTCAACGGTCGCAACTTCGAATACTTCTCCGAGGATCCGCTGGTGTCGGGAGTGATGGGGGCCGCCGAGGTGGCGGGGGCGCAGGCCCAGGGGGTGGGAACCACCATCAAGCACTTCATCGCCAACAATGCCGAGACCTCGCGCTCCATCGTGGACAACATCATCTCCCCAAGAGCCATCCGGGAGATCTATCTGCGGGGCTTCCAATACGCGGAGGAGCACGCCAATCCCTGGGCGGTGATGACCGCCATGAACAAGGTCAACGGCACCTACACCGGGCAGTGGGCCGATCTCAACACCGCTGTGCTGCGGGACGAATGGGGCTTCGAGGGCTTCGTCATGAGCGACTGGTGGTCGGGGGACGGCAGCTATGCCGCGATGATCAAGTCGGGCAACGACCTGATTGAACCGGGTGGACCGGCCTTGCCATACGGTTACGGGGATGCCCTGACCGGCCTGCAGGATGCCTATGCCGCCGGGGATCTGAGCGCCGATACCATAGCGCAGGGGGCGGTGCGGATCCTGACCCAGGTGCTGAAGATGCCATCGAACCAGGGCTATGTGGCCGGCAATGCGCCGGATCTCGACGGCCATGCTCGCCTCTCCCGGCAGGCGGCCAGCGACGGCATGGTGCTGCTGAAAAACAGCCAGGCCAGCCTGCCCTTGACCAAGGGCAGCAAGGTCGCCTCCTTCGGGATCACCCAGATCAACACGCTCAAGGGCGGGGCCGGCAGCGGTGATGTGAACGCGGCCCATACCGTCAATATGGTGGACGGGCTGGCACAGCAGTTCGCCGTCGATGCCGGGCTGAAGGAGTTCTATCGCAGCTTCTTCGAGGCGAACAAGACATCGAGCGACTTCGGTGGCATCTCCACCGTGGTGAGCTGCCCGGAGCCGGCGCTGAGCCCGAGCGACATCGGCGCCTACGCCGCCAGCAATGACGTCGCCGTCATCACCCTGGGCCGCAACTCCATGCAAGGGGTGGATCGCCAGAACCTGAAGGGCGACTACCAGCTGTCGGATGTGGAGCAGAGCCTGATCGACGACGTCGCGACCGCCTTCCACGGCCAGGGCAAGAAGGTGGTGGTGGTGCTCAACATCAGTGGCGTCATGGACACCAGCGCCTGGCAGGATAAGGTAGACGGCATACTGCTGGCCTACATGCCGGGGCAGGAGGCGGGCAATGCGGTGGCCGACTTGCTGTCGGGGGCCGTCAACCCCAGCGGCAAGCTGACCCAGACCTTCCCCCTCAGCTACACAGATGTGCCCTCGTCCAAGGGCTTCCCAGGTACCGACACCGACGGTGATGGCACCATAGATACCCACTACTACAACGAAGGCATCTATGTCGGCTATCGCTACTATGCGACCTTCGGCAAGGGGGTGAGCTATCCCTTTGGCTATGGGCTCTCCTACACCAGCTTCGACTACAAGAACACGGCGATCACGGCCAACAACCTCACCGAGCAAGGGGGCAAGCTGAGCCTGACGACGACGGTGTACAACAGTGGCGACCTGCCGGGCAAGGAGGCCGCCCAGGTCTATGTGGCCGCGCCGGCGGGCACCCTCGGCAAGCCGGCCATCGAGCTCAAGGCCTTTGCCAAAACCCGGTTGTTGTCTGCGGGGGCGAGCGAGACATTGACGTTCGAGATCCCGGCCAGTGACTTGGCCAGCTTCGATAACCTCAACAACGAGTGGGTGCTCGAACCCGGGCTCTACAAGCTCTACGTGGCGCCCTCTTCCGACGTGTCGGCCATCGAGCCGCTGACCTTCACCCTGGCCAGCAAGATCGTGATCAGCAAGACCACGCCGGGGACGCTGGCGCTGCCGGCCGGGGTCACGGAGGCGTCTTTCGAAACGCAGTATTGAGTTGTTGATATGAATCATGGGGGAGCCTGACTCCCCCATGTCGATCTGGCCTGCCGGATCTGGCGTCCAGGCAGGCCTGGCAGCGACGCTATTTCTTCTGCTGCAGGGTCGAGATCTGCTTGTTCAAGGCCTCCATGTCACTCTGATAATGACGGGTCGCGGCCTTCATCTCGGCCGCGGTGCGTGGCCCTTTATCATCGCCAGCCTGGGAGGGAGTCGTTCCCCTCAGCTGATCGTTGTAGCGGGTTATCTCATTGTTCATCTTCTGCTTTTTGGCTTCCGCCTCGGCGCGAAGAGACTCTAGCTGGCGCTGATCCTGGCTCTCGGCGAGCTGCTTCTCGATCGCCTGGGTCTGCTTGCTGGCCTCTGCCACCGCCTCGGCCGGTGGGGTGTAGACGCGCAGATCCATGGGTTTGGCATCGCCGCTGCAGGGAATGTCACTGAAGTGGACAGTGCCGTTGACGGTACATTGATAGACGGCGGCCCGGCTAGCGAACGGGGCGGTGGCAATCAGGCTGGCGAGACAGATGGCCAGAATGCGTGACATAGACTCCTCCTTGAATCCTATCCCTGCATGGCACCACCGGGGTAGTGCCGTTATCTGCAACAGCGGGTACTTGAAACAGTAGTCTCTTCATCGCGCCACTTCCTTGCCGCTCGCCACAGTTTATTGAGGTGTCCGCTGTTGCAGGCTCGTTTGTCGCCGTTCAAACGGGCTCTCATATAACAGAAAACCCCGCCATGGCGGGGTTTTCCATTTAATAGTCAGAGATAATATATATCAGGCGTTGGCCGGGATGCTACAGGTAGCAAGGAATTGGCCGGAAGGCTGTTTTTGGTAAACAATACGCCCACCTCGGCCATATACTTTCTTCACTACTTTAGTCCACTCGTCGCCATATTGATGTATTACCTCTTTCTTCAGCGGATCATGAATAACAAGGGAAGGGGGGATTTCGAAACCACTGCAGAGAATTGGCTTGATACTATCAAGCTCTTCGAAATCACTGACGGAGATATCACGGGCATCAACGGTAAATGTCAGTGAACCACCGTCTTTAATAAAGTCTTGGAACGCTTGAGTTGTTGAGTCTATGATTGCCATCTCATCTCCTTAAAACATCAAGTCACAGTCATCTAACTTCTTGCATAACAGTATGCAGGTGCGAAAATACTCACGCGAGGGGGTCGTGTCAATAGTTTGATCGCGGGTTATATGCTGAAATTTATATTCATCTCTTTGTCAGTGGCGTTTTAATTCCCCAAGGCACAGCTGTGAACGTTATGGACATAATAGTGGTGGAGCCTTTCGAAACAGCATCGCTATTATACCTGCGTACGTTTAATCCATTATCAACCCTGCCAGAGCGCTCCGTCGATACTGCAGTAATAACGCAGGCCATCGAGCATGCTGGATATTTCACTGCCGATCGGGCCCGTCACGGTTGCCACCCCAACCGGCCGAATGAATAGGCCTGAAGGCTTTCTCTCTGGCCGAGGCTATCATCGGGCCTGCGCCTGATGTACCGCTGATGACATCGCGGTCCAGGGCTCTGCTCAACGGTTGTCACACTGGGTGGTTGCCAGGTCGCTGCACTTGATAAACCCCATTGGAGTGGGGGCGTCTTACCTCAAGGGATGGTTCATTGTTTACCTTGGGGGACGGCATTTTGCCTATTTTCCAGGCAGTTCAACACATCAGAGCACCATAGCGGGCCACAATGAGGTATCTTATGCCCCGATTTCATTCATTTAACGGTGTCGAGACCCCCTATGATTATCAAACCCAAGGTTCGCGGCTTTATCTGTACCACCACTCACCCGGTCGGTTGTGAAGCCAACGTTCGTCGCCAGATTGCTTACACCCAGGCCAAGGGCACCATCGAGAATGGTCCCAAGAAGGTACTGGTGATCGGCGCCTCCACCGGTTACGGCCTGGCCTCGCGCATTGCCACCGCCTTTGGCTCCGGCGCTGCCACCATAGGTGTCTTCTTCGAAAAACCGAGCTCCGAGACCAAGACGGGCTCCGCCGGCTGGTACAACTCCGCCGCCTTCGACAAGGCCGCCAAAGAGGCCGGTCTGTACGCCAAGAGCATCAATGGCGATGCCTTCTCCAATGAGTGCCGCGCGAAAGTGATTGAGCTCATCAAGGCCGATCTGGGTCAGATCGATCTGGTGGTCTACTCCCTGGCCTCGCCGGTGCGCAAGATGCCGGATACCGGTGAAGTGGTGCGCTCCGCCTTGAAGCCGATCGGCGAGACCTATACCACCACCGCCATCGATACCAACAAGGATCAGATCATCACCGCCACCGTCGAGCCGGCGAATGAGGAAGAGATCGCGAACACCATCACCGTCATGGGTGGTCAGGATTGGGAGCTGTGGATGGCGGCCCTGCGTGACGCGGGCGTGCTGGCCGAGGGCGCCAAGTCGGTGGCCTACTCCTACATCGGTACCGATCTGACCTGGCCTATCTACTGGCATGGCACCCTGGGCCGCGCCAAGGAAGACTTGGACCGCGCCGCCACCGCCATCCGTGGCGATCTGGCCGCCAAGGGCGGTACCGCTCACGTGGCCGTGCTGAAATCCGTGGTGACCCAGGCCTCCAGCGCCATTCCGGTGATGCCGCTCTATATCTCCATGGCCTTCAAGATCATGAAAGAGAAGGGCATCCACGAAGGCTGCATGGAGCAGGTGGATCGCATGCTGCGTACCCGCCTCTATGGCGAGGCGCTGGTGCTGGACGAGCAGGCGCGCATCCGCATGGATGACTGGGAACTGCGTGACGACGTGCAGCAGACCTGCCGTGATCTCTGGCCGTCCATCACCACCGAGAACCTGTCCGAGCTCACCGATTACACCGGCTACAAGCAGGAGTTCCTGCGCCTGTTCGGTTTCGGGCTGGACGAGGTGGATTACGACGCGGATGTGAATCCGGACGTCAAGTTCGACGTGATTGAGCTGTAATCCCGTCTGACGGCTTGTGATGAAAGAGGGCCCTGTCTGCTGCAGACAGGGCCCTCTGCTATTGGGGGGCGTCACCGAAATGGGCTGACGGCTCATGACAGCAATGAGAGAGGCTCCCATGGGAGCCTCTTGGATTCAAGCCGGTAAACGGGCCTACTGCCTACTGTTTGTACGCCTTCAAGAAGCGGGCGAGACGGCCGATGGCGTCTTCCAGCTCCTCTTCCCTTGGCAGGAACACCAGTCGGAAGTGATCCGGCGCCGGCCAGTTGAAGCCGGTGCCCTGCACCAGCAGCAGTTTTTCCTGCTGCAGCAAGTCGAACACCATCTTCTGATCGTCGCGGATGTCGTACACCTTGGGGTCGAGGCGCGGGAACATGTAGAGCGCCCCCTTGGGCTTGACGCAGGAGACCCCGGGGATCTCGTTCAAGAGCTCCCAGGCCTTGTCCCGCTGGCGCCGCAAGCGGCCGCCGGGCAGGATCAGCTCGTTGATGCTCTGGTAGCCACCGAGCGCCGCCTGGATGGCGTGCTGCATGGGCACGTTGGAGCACAGCCGCATGGAGGCCAGCATCTCCAGCCCCTCTATATAACCTTTGGCGCGGCCCTTTGGCCCGGTGATGACCATCCAGCCCTGGCGAAAACCACAGGCACGGTAGGCCTTGGAGAGGCCGTTGAAGGTCACCACCATGACGTCGTCGCACTGGGTGCAGACGCTGGTGTGGGAGATGTCGTCGTAGAGGATCTTGTCGTAGATCTCGTCGGCGAAGATGATGAGGTTGTGCTGGCGGGCAATCTCGATCAACTCCAGCTGAAATTCGCTGCCGTAGACGGCGCCGGTCGGGTTGTTCGGGTTGATCAGCACCAGGCCGCGGGTGCGCGGGGTGATGCGGGCGCGGATGTCGTCCAGATCCGGATACCAGTCGGCCCCTTCGTCACAGCGATAATGCACCGCATGGCCACCGGAGAGGGTGACGGCAGCGGTCCACAGCGGATAGTCGGGGGAGGGCACCAGCATTTCGTCGCCGTTGTTGAGCAGCGCCTGCATGGCCATGACGATGAGCTCGCTGGCGCCGTTACCGATGTAGATGTCATCGATATCGACCTTGCGCATCCCTTTCTGCTGGTAGTACTGCATCACCGCCTTGCGGGCCGAGAACAGCCCCTTGGAGTCGCAATAGCCCTGGCTCTGGGGCATGTTGAGGATCACATCCTTGATGAGTTCCTCGGGGGCGTCGAATCCAAACGGTGCCAGATTGCCGATATTGAGCTTGATAATGCGGTGGCCTTCGTCTTCGAGACGGCGAGCCTCTTTATGCACCGGGCCGCGAATGTCATAGCAGACATCGTCGAGCTTGTGCGACTTGTCGATAGTGAACATGGTGAGCGTGATTCCTTCCCCTGGGGGCGCGTTGGCAGAAAGCGTTTTTTAGTATCAAATTTTTCTACCCCTATTCTTCACAGAATTGAATGCTAGAACAATCTTATTTATGGAATAAATTGCTGATATTAACCCCTAAAACAGGGTTGCTAATCTGTTAAATTCAGCAGGATCGTTTGCCAGTATCGCAAGAAACCAGTGAAAGATGAGGGGTGATTCCATAAAGCCGCAGGAGTGTATTGAAATATTCCCGTCATCTGGCACGATTGGCTGGACTAAAAACTGATCTCCAACCCCTCATTTCGCACCGAGTCTGCCGCTGGCCGGCGCGTGTTCATCATCTCATCGAGGCTTCATCATGCATGCACCTGCATCCGGCCGTTATCGCCACTTCAAGGGGGGCCATTATCGAGTACTCACCCTGGCCCTGCACACCGAAACCCAGGAGCAGCTGGTCATCTATCAGTCCGAGCAGGATGGCGCCGTCTACGCGCGCCCTGTGGCCATGTTCATGGAGTGGATTGAGCATCAAGGAACCGTGGTGAGCCGCTTCACGCCGCTGGCAGACTGAAGGTCGCTGCGGTTATTACCATGAAAAAAGGCGCCATCAGGCGCCTTTTTTGTCTGCAATGCGTATCGGGATCAGAGACCCAGATTGGCCTTGGCATAGGCTTCGAAGTCGGTGCAGCCACCGATGTGCTGCTCGTCCAGGAAGATCTGCGGTACCGTGGTGACCGGTTTGCCCGCCTTGGCGGCCAGATCGTCCTTGGTCAGACCCTCGGCGTGAATGTCCACGTAGCGGAACTCGAAGTCATCGCGCTCCTCGGTCAGTTGCTCGGCGATCTGCTTGGCACGCACGCAATAGGGGCAACCGGGACGACCAAAAATTTCTACAAACATCGTTTATCTCCGTCAAATGAGGCCAATGGGATCAGGCTGGCCACAGCATAGCCTCGCCACGGGGCTAGTCAAAGTGGAAATTGTCGCTATCGCTCAACATCGTCTTCGATACAGAGCGGAAAATAACTCGGAGTTTGGGCGCCATGACGACAGGTGAGTACCGCCTTGCGGGCAAGGCGGTTCCCAGTCTTTATTGCTCGGCGATCTGGATCGGCTGCTGCTGATAGATGCTCTCCAGCACGCCCTTCTCGAACACAGTCCAGGGCCAGGGGGCTTTGCTGGCGCGGTAGCGCTCGTGAGTGGCCGGGTCCTGCGACAGGCCGCGCTGGAACATCACGAAGGCCTTGCGCTGGCCACCGGCGGTGTCGATGAAGCCCGCCAGGTTGGAGGTACCGGTGATGGTGCCGGTCTTGGCGTGTACCTTGTTCTTCATCATGGGAGCGGTGACACTGCGGCGCCAGGCCAGGGTGCCGTCCACCTGGGAGCTTGGCAGCAGCTTGATGAAGTCGAGCTGGGCGTCATTTTTCTGGATGAAGGTCAGCACCGACAGCATCTGGCGGGCGCTGATGAGGTTGTGGGCGGAGAGACCCGAGCCGTCGGCCAGGGTGGCGTTGCCCAGATCGATGCCGTTCTTAGTCAGGATGGCGCGCACCGCCATGGTGCCGCTGCGATAGCTGCCCGGCTTGTCGTAGTAGTGGCGGCCGACGGTTTTGAGGAAGGTGTCGGCGTAGAGGTTGTCGGATTTTTTCAGCATCTTGGAGAGCATGACCGGCAGGGAGACGGAGTAGTGCGTCGCCAGGGTCTGTGCGCCAACCGGTGCCTTGTGAGTGACCCGCAGCAGGCCATCGTGGCTGATGCCGGCGCGGTTCATGGCCCAGCGGATGTTGTCCCAGCCCCAGGCTTCCACGTCGTGGATGGCGAATCGCAGCCCTTGTGGCTCCTTGTTCGGGGTGATGCAGCCCTTGAGCTCATAGAAGTTACCCTTGGCCATGTCCACTTCCAGAGCGCAGAACTGGCGCGCCATGTCGCCATAGCTCATCACCTCCACGTTGTCGGCGCCGATGCCAATGGGCACGCCGGTGGCCACATTGCCCACCGCCGGTTTGCCAATCTGGGTGGCGGTGACGGTGCCATAGGCGCAGTTCTTGTCGATGATGACCGAGGAGACCGGGGCCGCGAAGCAGAGGGTCTGATCCCCCCATGACCAGCCGTTACCGCGCTCGTAGCCGTTGTAGGCGCCGGTATTGACGTAGACATTGCCCTTGATGCGGGTCACGCCGAGCTGCTTGAACAGAGCGACCAAGTCCATCCGCGACAGGGTGGGATCGCCGACGAAGTTGATCCAGAGATCGCCATTGATGGCATCCCCCTGCTTGGCGCCGGGCTGGGCCTGCACGTCGGTGGCGAAGCGAAAATCGGCGCCGAGTTCGAGCCGGGCGGCCAGCGCGGTGAGCACCTTCATGGTGGAGGCGGGCGCTATCATGTCATCGGCGTGGCTAGCGAATTCCACCCCGCCGCTGCCCTGTACGATGACGGCATACTGGCCTCCCTTGGGCGGGATCAGCGGAGCGGCATGGGCCCCGATAGCAAACAGGGTGGGAAAAAGAGCACAAAAACCAATCAACAGCCGCTGCATAAGATCCTCTAACGTGACGAAAAGGCCGACAGGGTCTGCCAACCTTGGTACTCAAAATGGGTGTATTCATCTACCAGGGTGCCGTCAGTCGAGTGTTTCGGCTGTGCGATAACGACCCTGATAGTCAAAAATTTTCTCCTTCACCTGCCAGAAGCTCCCGGATTTGCGGGCGATGACAAAGTCCGGGTGGCGGAACTTGGGGCCTTCGGCCAGTACGCTCTCCAGGGTGGTGAATTCGGGCTCAAGGCCCGGGGCGGGCCAATGATGACGCACAAAGCGTTGTTGAAACAAGCGCCGCGCACCGCTCGAGTGAAAGCCGAAGTATTCCACCAGGGTCAGACCGTCCTCGTCGTGGTAGGTCACCTCCAGCCGTTCTCCCTGTTTGCCACGGCCGCTGGCGAGGGTCAGGCCGGCGCAGCGGATCACCATGCAATCCTTGAGATTGAGGGCTTCTTTGAGCTTGTCATCCGGATCCACCAGCAGTTGCTCACAGTGCAGACAACGGCGGGCGGCGATGTCGTTCTCGCCCCCACAGGCGGGACAGATCTTGGCGCGAAAGCGGTAGTCGCACTCCTCGCGGTTGCCTTCGTCATCTTCAAACAACCCCTGACAGCGGCGGCCATAGTGTTCGATCACCTTGCCATCTTCATCTGTCTTGCCCCAGAAGGTGTTGGCAAAGCCGCAGGCGGGGCAGGGCACCTGCACCGGCTCGGTGCCGGCGTGGGGCCTGGGTTCACCGACCTCGGGGGCAAACAGGTTGAAGTTGTTGCCCGCATAGTCGAGCACCAGGCAATCGGTCTTGCCCGGCGAGAGGCGCAGGCCACGGCCGACGATCTGCTGATAGAGAGAGACAGATTCGGTGGGGCGCAGCATCACGATGAGATCGACGTGGGGAGCATCGAAGCCGGTGGTGAGCACTGCTACGTTGACCAGGAACTTGAGCTCCCGCCCCTTGAAGGCCTGGATCAGGGCGTCGCGCTCCGGCCCCGGGGTCTCGCCGGTGATCAGCGCCGCTTTCTCCCCCTTGCTCCCCAGCAGGCCGTGAATTTCCCGGGCGTGCTCGACGGTGGCGGCGAAGATCATCACCCCTTGCCGCTCGCGGGCATACTCCAGCACCTGGCTCAGGATATGGGGAGTGACGCGCTGTTGGCGCTTGAGCTCGCCATTGAGATCCGCCTCGCTGAACAGACCGTTCTCGCGGGGAACGAGTTTGCTGAAGTCGTAGTGGACTATGGGGGCATCGACCAGGCGCGGCGGCGTCAGGTAGCCATTTTTCACCATGAAGCGCAGAGGCAGCTCGAACACGCAGTCGCCGAACAGCCGCTCACCGTGGCTCTTCACCATGCCGTGGTAGTGACGGCGGTAAATCCAGCCGAGGCCCAGCCGATACGGGGTAGCGGTGAGACCGAGGATCTTGAGGGCCGGGTTGCCGGCCTTGAGATGGTCGATCACCTGATGGTACTGGCTGTCATCTTCAAGGGAGACGCGATGGCACTCGTCGATGATGAGCAGGGAGAAGGCGCCATCGAAGGCCGCCAAATTGCGGGCCACCGATTGTACCGAGCCGAACACCACCTGCGCCGAAGCCTCCTTGCGATCCAGTCCGGCGGCGAAGATGTCGGCCTTGAGCCCCCAAGCCTCGTACTTGGCGTGGTTCTGCTCCACCAGCTCCTTGACGTGGGCTAGCACCAGCACCCGGCCACGGGCCTTGCGGGCCAGCTCGGCGATGACCAGGCTCTTGCCGGCGCCGGTCGGCAGCACCACCACGGCGGGATCCGGGCGTTGGCGAAAGTGTTGGATGACGGCGTTGACGGCGTCTGTCTGATAGGGTCTGAGAACGAACATGGGGAGACTGACTGGTGCAAGATGGCGCTATTATAGGGATCTTGCCGGCAAAATGCAGCGTGACGGGATCAAGAGTGCGGGAGCGGCAAAATTCAGGAGGCGGGTCTTGCCTGCAAATAAAACGGGCCGGCAGATGCCGACCCGTTGACTGGATAAATGCGTATCTTAGTGGAAGGGGAACAGGTAGTTGAGCCAGCTACCCATGCGCATCAGGATCTTACGCATGATGGCCACGTGGTGGACATGTTCGGTGTAGATGGCGGCCTGACCGCTTGAGCCCGCAATCACCTGATACTTTGCCCATTCGGGGTCGGTTATCTCGAGCACGATAGGCAGGCGACCCGGCAACTGAGCCGTGCTCTGATCGATGAGACCGGCTTGAGCCTGGATGTTACCCGGCGCCATGGCGGGGATCACCGACTGCACCTTGGCCTTGAAGATCCGACCTGGGATACCGTCAAGCACCACCTCGGCCTCATCACCGGCTTTCAGGCGCTGCATGCTGTTTTGCCAGAACCAGCCGACGTAGGAGTTGGCATCTTCATGGATGAAGGTCATCACCGGGCGATACATGAAGGGCGCCGCAATCATGCCTGGGCGCAGTGCCAGCTGCACGATGTGACCATCGCTTGGGGCATAGACAACGGTCTGCTCCAGCTCGTACTTGGCGATGTTGAGCTGGGCGTTGATGTCATCCAGCGCGGCCTTCTGTTGATCGGTCTGGGCGACGATGTCGTCCACGTTGGCCTGGGTGACGTCGAGATCACGTTGCTTGCCGATGCCACGTCGCACCAGCTCCAGGGCGCGATCCCGGTCCAGACTGGCGGAGCGCAGTCTGGCATTGAGGGATGTCAGGAAATCCTTGTTGGAGGCGAGCCGCGCGGTCAGGCTGGCGACTTTCTCCTGGAAGGGCACCGCATCGAGGCGGAACAGCACGTCGCCCTTCTTGACTAGCTGGTTGGGTTTGACCGGCACCTCGGTGACGCGACCCTTGACCAGCGGCACTATGGGAGTGGAGACGTAGTAGTTACGTGCCAGCTCTGAATAGGGGTGGTTGTAGTTCATCAGGGTGATGAGTGCCCCAATGATGAAGACGCCACCGAGTACGGCGGTAGGCACAGTCCACTTGTTGAGCGGGATCTTGAAGATCTTGAAAATGCCAATACAGATGGCGGTATAGGTGAGTATCAGTAGCAAGTCCATGAATGATTACCTATTTGTCGGTCTGTTCGAGCGTGTTCATACGGGCTTGCAATGCGGCCAGTTCTTGCTTGAGCGTCTTGATCTCGTCTTCGTCTTTGTCCAGACGGGTATTGAAACCCCAGCCGCGATCCGGGCGATAAACGGTGGCCCAGATCCAGAGGAAGGGCCATAGCACGTGCAGTGTGAAGAGGCTTACCCAGCCTGCTACGTGAATGGCGTCCTGGTGTGGGTGGTTACGATGCTTGGCGATTTCATACGGAATATCGTGAATGACGATGATCCCGTAGAACATGACCAAGACGACGAACACCAGAATGCCCAGGGCAATGTAGTCAAGTACCATCGATTTCTCCCAGCTAAGTCGCGAATAATGCCCTGTGTCGTCGAGGCAGGGCGTCGGCCATGATGACAGCATATTCGCTCAGTGCAAGAGTGCAACAGGGGAGTTGATATTCCGGTACAGGCGCGGTTCATTGGATGCTCATTAATCACACAAGTTGAAATTCCTTCTATAAAATCAAGCAGGAAAAGAGATTTGGATCACATGGGTCAGGGAGATGATCGCCTCATGAAGAGACTGAGCAGGATGCGGATATGGCTGGTGGGGTCCCTGTTGGTTTGCCTGTCGCTGACTCGTGTGGGCTGGGCGGCAGAGCCCAGAATGGAGCCCACCGCGCAAGAGCAGGCGCAGACCCTGATCCTGCTGCATGAACCCATCGTCATGTTGCAGGCCAAATATGGCAGCCTGGATGGGGCGGCCCGGGTACGGCTGGCCCATGAGCGGATCCAGGCCATGGAAGTATCCGACCTGTTACTGCCGGTGACGGTGCAGCAGGGCACGCGGCACGGTCAGGACAGCCGGGAGTTTCGGGTCAATGGCAAGCGCATCCTGGTGCTCTTGGCCGGCGATCTGGACGAGTTCGATGAGCTGACGCTGGATCAGGCCGCCGAGCGGGTACAGACCCGTCTGGATGGCGTGCGTACCAAATATCTTGAGTTGCACTCGACCTCTTATCTGCTCAAGGCCGTCGGCAAGACGCTGGTGGCCAGTCTGCTGTTCTTCGCCCTGGTCTGGCTGCTGCAAAAAGGATTGCGGCGCGTCAAGAAGTGGCTCGCCAATCGCTTGTTGCTGCAAAAGGGGCTTATTCCCCATCAATGGCGCCAGCTGGTGGGCAATGTCGAGGCTCGGCTGCTCAGTCTGTTGGTGTTGTTGCTGATCTTTATGCTCACCTACGGCTGGCTCACCTATGTGCTTGGGCTCTTCCCCCAGACCCGGGCCTGGAGCGAGCGGCTCGGCGATTCCCTGTTTGCCCTCTGTGGCGACATGCTGGAGGGCATCATCGCCGCCATGCCGGGGCTGGTGACCGTGATGCTGATTGTCATCATCACCCGCTTCTTCATCAAGATGCTGGCCATCCTGTTTGATCGCATCGAGAACGGCCAGCTGCGGGTGCAAGGGGTACATGCCGAGACCATAGGCGCCACCCGGCGGCTGCTCTCGGTGGTGATCTGGCTGTTTGCCCTGACCGTGGCCTACCCCTATCTGCCGGGAGCGGATTCCGATGCGTTCAAGGGGATCAGCGTCTTCTTCGGCCTGATGGTGACCCTGGGCTCGGCTGGCATCATGAACCATGCCATGAGTGGTCTGGTGCTCATCTATTCTCGCGCCCTGAGGCCCGGCGATCTGGTACAGATTGGTGATGTCGAGGGTATGGTGACCGAGCTCAATGCTCTCTCCACCAAGCTGGTGACGCGCCAGGAGCACGAGGTAACCCTGCCCAATGCCGTGGTGGTGGGCGGCCGGGTGACCAACCTCACCCGTCTGGCCGGGGACAAGGGGGTGGCGCTGCTGACCAAGGTGACCATCGGCTACGACACCCCCTGGCGTCAGGTGCACGCCATGCTGGAGCTGGCGGCGCGGCGTTGCCAGCTGATCAATCAGACGGAGCCGCCGCTGGTGCGCCAGCTCAACCTGCAAGACTGGTATGTGGAATATGAACTGCAGGTGCGCATGAAGGGAGATCTGCTGCCAGCGCCGGTCAAGACCGAGCTGCACGGTCACATCCAGGATGTGTTCAACGAGTTCGGGGTGCAGATCATGTCCCCCAACTTCATCGCCCAACCGGAGCAGGCGGTGCTGGTGGCGAGGGAACACTGGTATCAGGCCCCGGCCGCGCCGCCCGAGGTGCCCAGCAAGGAGTGACGAGGGCAGACAATGAAAAGGCCCGGCAGCAATGCCGGGCCTTTTGTTTCATGAGGTTCGATGTGGCGATCAGCTCTCCTTGGCTTCGCTCAGCTGGGACGACCTGAACTTGTACAGGAAGGCCAGGGTCACGAGGACGGTGCCCACCAGGCCGATGACGGTGGAGACGTTCATCGCCAGTCCAAAGCCGATGGGGGCATTGGCCAGGTAGGTGATCACCACGGCGGTCATGAACATGGCGGGGAGGGTGCAGACCCAGTGCAGTTTGCCTTCCTTGATGAGGTAGGCGGCGGCCGTCCACAGCATGACGACGGCGGTGGTCTGGTTGGCCCAGCCGAAGTAGCGCCAGATCACTTCGAACTCGGCCTTGGAGATGATGAAGCCGAGGATGAACATGGGGATGGCGATCAACAACCGCTTGGCCATAGGCTTTTGGGTCAGCTTCAGGAAGTCGGCGATGATGAGGCGGGCACTGCGAAACGCGGTGTCGCCCGAGGTGATGGGCAGGATCACCACGCCGAGGATGGCTAGGATGCCACCTATGGTGCCAAGCAGGCTGGTGGAGACTTCATGCACCACGGCCGCCGGACCGCCGCTCGCCAGAGTGGCGTTGAGCGCCTCCGTGCTGTCGTAGAAGGAGAGACCCAGGGTGCACCAGATGAGGGCGATGATACCTTCACCTATCATGGCCCCGTAGAAGATGAAGCGGCCGGATTTCTCGTTTTGCATGCAGCGTGCCATCAGCGGGGACTGGGTGGCATGGAAGCCGGATACGGCGCCACAGGCGATGGTGATGAACAGCAGCGGCCACAGCGGCAACTCGGTCGGGTGCAGGTTGGAAAAATCCATCCCGGTGTTGTAGAAGCCTTTGCCGGAGACGATGAGACCGACGATGAGGCCGACCGACATGAATACCAGCAGAGCACCGAAGATGGGGTAGAAACGGCCGATGATTTTGTCGATGGGGACTATGGTTGCCAGAATATAGTATGCAAAAATCGCCGCTATCCAGTAGACAAGTGAGGTGGAGGTGAGGTTGGCCAGCAGACCCGCCGGGCTCAGCACGAACACCACGCCCACCAGCATCAGCAATACCACGGCAAACAGGTTCATGAAGTGCTTGGCGGTGGTACCCAGGTGCTCACCGACTACGGTCGGTACCGAGGCACCCTTGGCGCGCACCGACAGCATACCGGAGAAGTAGTCGTGGACTGCGCCGGCGAAGATACAACCGAACACTATCCAGAGCATGGCAACCGGGCCGTAAAGCGCGCCCAGGATGGGGCCGAAGATGGGGCCGACCCCGGCGATGTTGAGCAACTGGACCAGGTAGACCTTTTTGTCTGACATGGGCACATAGTCCACGCCGTCGACCATGGTGATGGCGGGGGTAGCCAGCTCGGGTTTTGGGCCGAATATCCGTTCGATGAATTTGCCATAGATAAAGTAGCCTGCGACCAGCAAGCCGACACAGAGGAAGAACCAGATCATTGTTACGCTCCAGCATTGTTATTTTATGGTGTGCGCGGCGAATCTAGGTGATGTCCCCTGTTAATGGCAGGTAAAGGTCGTGAGCGGCGCCATGGCGCTGCGAGCGGCGCCGGGGTGTGATCGGGCGCACGCTGGCGGGCGTTTACTCCAGTCCGAGTTCATCCCTCAGTGCCTTGAGATAGCGGCGACTGACCGGCACCCTGGCGCCACTCGGCGTGACTATCTCGGCCAGTTGGTTCTCCAACAGCTGGATCTCGAAGATGGCCGTGGGCGCCACCAGATATTGACGGTGAGAGCGCAGCAGCGGGGTCTTCTCCTCCAGAGACTTGAGGGTGAGCTGAGTGTGGAACAGTTCTCCCTGACAGGCGACGTGCACGCCGCCGAGATCCGAGAAGGCAAATTCCACCTGCTCGATGGGCAGCAGCCGCACCCGGTTGTGCAGATAGCCGGGGATGTGGCGGATGCTGGGGGCCAGCACCGCCACGGGTTGCGGGCTGAGATCTTGCCGCAGTCGCCCCAGCGTCTTGGCGAGGCGGGCGGGCTCCACCGGTTTGAGCAGGTAGTCAAACGCGTTCTCCTCAAAGGCCTGGATGGCGTAGTCATCAAACGCCGTGACAAACACGATGCGGGGCAGGGGGTCTAGCATGGCGACCAGCTCCATGCCGCTGAGCTTGGGCATCTGGATGTCGAGAAACACCACATCCGGCTGGAGTCGTTGGATGAGGGGAAGTGCCTCGATGGCATTGGCGGCCGAGCCCAGGATCTCGATATCGGGCTCGGGGGAGAGCAGCTCGGCCAGCTCCTCACGGGCATAGGGTTCATCGTCGACGATCAGGACGCGGATCATGTGCTCTCCTTTGAGGGAAAATGAGGGGCCTTGGGAAGGGTGAAAGAGACCCGGGTCCACTGCTCGGGCTCGCACTGCACCTGGATGCCGAAGGCGTCGCCAAAGGTACTCTTGAGGCGCTTGTCCACAATGCTCATGCCAAGCCCGTCTCCCGCATCCCCTGCCTGCCAGGCCCCGGCGTTGTCCTCCACACAGAGAGTGACCCTGTCTTGACTCTCCTCGGCGAAGAGGCGGATCCGGCCCTGCTCCAGCAGGGAGCAGATGCCGTGCTTGATGGCATTCTCGATGAGGGGCTGCAGGGTGAAGCTCGGCAGCGTGAGAGCGCCCAGATGGGGCGGGATCTCGTTGATCACGGTCAGCCGCTCGCCGAAGCGGGCCTGCTCAATCTCCAGATAGGACTGGCAGTGCGCCTGCTCCTCTTGCAGGGTGGCGAGATCGTCCTGGCGCTTGAGGTTCTTGCGAAAGAAGCGGGACAGGTGCAGCAGCAGCTGGCGGGCCCGCTCCGGATCGCGGCGGGTGATGGCGCTGATGGTATTGAGGGTGTTGAACAGGAAGTGGGGGTTGATCTGGGCCTGGATCAGCTTCAGCTCAGACTGCACCAGCAGCCGCTGCTGCTGCTCCAGCTGGCCGCTCAGCAACTGCTGTGACAGCAAGTTGGCGATCCCCTCTCCCAGGGTGTGGTTGATCTTGAGAAACAGCCGTTTCTTGGGCTCATACAACTTGATGGTCCCGATCACCCCCTTGTCCCCCTGCAGCGGGATCACCAGCACCGAGCCAAGCTGGCACTGGGGGGAGATGCTGCAGCGATAGGGCTGACGGTTGCCGTCGGCAAACAGCACCTTGTTCTGGGCAATTGCCTGCAGGGTGATGGCGGAGGTGATGGGGGTGCCCGGCTTGTGGTGCTCCTCACCGGTGCCGATGAAGGCCAGGATCTTGTCGGTGTCCGTGATGGCGACAGCGCCGACCCCGGTCTCTTCCTGCACTATGTGAGCAATCTTCTGGCTGGCATCACGGGTAAAGCCCTGGGTCATGATACCGACGGTGCGGTTGGCAATGGTGAGCGCCTTGGCGGAGAAGACCCGGGAGAACTTCTCGTACATCTGTTGCTGGTCACGGATCATGCTGATAAACAGCGCCGCGCCGCAGGAGTTGGCCAGGATCATGGGGGTGGCGATGGTGCGCACCAGCTGCAGGGCGTGCTCGAACGGATTCGCGACCAACAGGATGATGATCATCTGCAAAATTTCGGCGTAGAGGGTCGTGAAGAAGGCGACCCTGGGCTTGAACAGCGCATCCACTCGATTGGTGCGCATCAGCCGCCAGTGCACCAGGCCTCCCAGCAACCCCTCGCAGGTGGTGGAGATGGCGCAGGCGAGATCGGTAAAACCACCCAGGGTATAGCGATGCAGGCCGCCAGTCAGCCCCACCAGGAAACCCACCAGCGGGCCTCCCAGCAAGCCCCCCAGTACGGCACCGACGGCGCGGGTGTTGGCGATGGCGTCGTCGATGTCCAGTCCCACATAGGTGCCGAGGATGCAGAAGCTGGAGAAGATGACGTATATCAGGATCTTGTGGGGCAGTCTGACCGAGTAGTTGGCGAGCGGGCGCAGCAGCGGACTCTTGGAGAAGAGATAGGCGATGACCAGGCTGACACTCATCTGCTGCAGCAGAGAGAGGACTAACTGCATAAAAAATGTTCCTTTAAAACCATGCTGACGGTGACACCGGGATGGCGTTTTGTGATCTCGATCGGGTTGCGCTCCCCGTCATGGCCGTATTGCGGGGAGCAGTTTGCCAGAATGGTTGTTTAAAACCACATTAAATCAGCATGTTAAATTGATATTTGTGTAATCGAGGCGAGCTTGATATTGCTGGAGGGAGCATGAAGGTATCCCCTGGATACGCCACACGGAGGTGGCATGCTCCGCCCGGCCTTCGGCTGGGCGTTTTTTATCCAGCCCCAATAGCGGACGATTTTGAGGGGGATTTGGTAATTATTCAGGTTTGTCCAATGAGTTATCCCCAGCTTCTGGGGATAACTCAGAAGGCGAAATAGTAACAGAAGCGTCGGGTCAGGTTGAAAAACAGCCGCTGCCCCTCATCCAGCTCCTCCTGGCGAATGAAGGCGGTGATGGTTCTCTCGTCTTCCCGCAGATCGATCATCGCGACCCCTTCCGGGCGCTGCGCCTTGTAGTAAGGCTGCACCTTGGGTTTGAGTGGCATGCTGGGTTCGGTCGAGAGCACCAGCGCCACCGAATCATCGTCCAGACGCACCAGGGAGCCGGGCGGATAGACCCCCAGCACCTTTATCAGCAATCTGACCAGATCTTGATCGAACTTCTTCTGGGACAACTTGTAGAGCTGAGCGATGGCCTGACTCGGGGCGGCCGGGTTGGCACTGCTGCGTGGGTGCAGTAATTCGTCATAGTAATCCACTAGGCCGATGAGGCGGGCGAGGGGCGGTATCTCGCCACCCTTGATGCCGAGCGGGAAACCACTGCCATCGAGCCGCTCATGATGCAGATGCGCCACCTGGCGGATCTTGGGCTCGAAAGCCTGCAGCTGGTTGAGCATCTCCAATCCGTACTGGGGATGCATGTTGAGAAAGTTGAGCTCGGCCTTGCTGAGTTCCCCCCGTTTCTGGGTGATCTGGCTCGGGATCCTAAGCTCCCCGATATCATGTACCAGCCCGGCTAGCCCCACCTCTTCCATCTCGACGGGGTTCATGCCCAGTTCACGGGCCATCAGCATGGCGATGAAGGCCACGTTAAGGCTGTGTTGCAGCAGGATGTCGGTGTGCTGGCTGCGGATCAGGTGCAGGCCGAGTGGCCCCTCATGAGCGCTGATGCGGGTGGCGGCGTCACGGACTATCTGCGTGGTATTGGCGAGCCCCTCGTCAGGCTTGAGATTGAGGGCGCCCAAGGCATCACGCAACTCGGACAGGGACTGACCGAATGCCTTGTCGGCAGAGCGCAAGGAACGGCGAAAGGCTTTCTCATCGAACGAAAACGGCTCAGGCTGTAAGGGCTCGTCCAGTGCCGGGTGATGGTCCACGGACGAAGGGAGGGTGTCACCGCGCAGTAGGGGCTCGACCGGCAGATCGCTGCGCTCGGGATCCACCATCAGCAGGGTGAGTTCGAGGTGGCGGATGATGTCGAGCTGTTGTTGGTCGCGGATCTTGAAGGCGCTGAACATGAAGGGGTGGCTAGTCCATCCCGTGGGGAGATGAATGTAGTGCCCGACTCTTAATTGCTCGATGGAGGCTTGGATCAGCGCCATAAACTCGCTCTTGTGTCGTGTTTACCTACCAACAAGCTAGCAAAATTAAACAGATAGACAAACAAAAAGCCCGCGCATCTGCGCGGGCTTTTTCATTCAGGCCGGTTATCAGGCCTTGGATTTCTTCTTGCTCTCAACCTTGGTCTCTACCTTGGCTTCCACCTTGGTCGCTACCTGAGCTTCCTCGGTGAAGGGACGGCCGTAGTAGGTGTCCATCAGAATGGCTTTGAGCTCGGTGATCAGCGGGTAGCGCGGGTTGGCGCCAGTGCACTGGTCATCGAAGGCTTCCAGCGCCAGCTGGTCAACCTTGGCCAGGAAGTCAGCTTCGTTCACGCCAGCTTCGCGGATGGAGGCCGGGATGCCCAGGGTGGCTTTCAGCTCATCCAGCCAGGCCAGCAGCTTCTCGATCTTGGCCGCGGTACGGTCGCTGGTGTTGGTCAGACCCAGGTGGTCAGCAATTTCGGCGTAACGACGACGAGCCTGCGGACGATCGTACTGGGAGAACGCGGTCTGCTTGGTCGGGTTGTCGTTCGCGTTGTAGCGGATGACGTTGCTGATCAGCAGGGCGTTGGACAGACCGTGCGGAATGTGGAACTCGGCACCCAGCTTGTGCGCCATGGAGTGGCAGACACCCAGGAAGGCGTTGGCAAACGCGATACCGGCGATGGTGGCGGCATTGTGCACCTTCTCGCGGGCAACCGGGTCGTTGGCACCATTCTGGTAGCTGGAAGGCAGGTACTCTTTCAGCAGTTTCAGGGCTTGCAGCGCCTGACCGTCGGAGTACTCGTTGGCCAGTACGGAAACGTAGGCTTCCATGGCGTGAGTCACCGCATCGATACCACCGAAGGCGCACAGGGACTTGGGCATGTTCATGACCAGGTTGGCATCGACGATGGCCATGTTCGGGGTCAGCTCGTAGTCGGCCAGCGGGTATTTCATGCCGGTGGCATCGTCGGTCACGACCGCAAACGGAGTCACTTCAGAACCGGTACCTGAGGTGGTGGTGATACAGACCAGGTCGGCCTTCACGCCCATTTTCGGGAACTTGTAGATACGCTTGCGGATGTCCATGAAGCGCATGGCCAGATCCTCGAACGCGGTGTCCGGGTGCTCGTACATGACCCACATGATCTTGGCCGCATCCATCGGTGAACCACCGCCCAGCGCCAGGATGACGTCCGGCTTGAAGGAGTGCGCCATTTCGGCACCCTTGCGTACCACGGACAGAGTCGGGTCGGCTTCCACTTCGTAGAAGACTTCCACTTCCATGTTCAGCTTCTTGAGCAGACGAACCACTTCGTCGGCGTAACCGTTGTTGAACAGGAAGCGGTCGGTGACCACCATGGCGCGTTTTTTACCTTCCAGATCGCCCAGGGCAATCGGCAGGGAACCACGACGGAAGTAGATGGACTTCGGAAGTTTGTGCCACAGCATATTTTCTGCCCGTTTTGCGACTGTCTTCTTGTTGATCAAGTGCTTGGGACCGACGTTCTCGGAGATGGAGTTACCACTCCAGGAGCCGCAACCCAGGGTCAGGGACGGAGCCAGGGCGAAGTTATACAGGTCGCCGATACCGCCTTGAGTGGACGGGGTATTGATCAGGATCCGGGCGGTCTTCATCTTGTCGCCGAAGTACTTGATGCGGTCGGCGTTGCGATCCTGGTCGGTGTACAGACCGGAGGTGTGGCCGATACCACCGATGTTGACCATGTCGCAGGCCATTTCAACGGCGTCTTCGAAGTTCTTGGCGCGGAACATACCCAGCGTAGGGGAGAGCTTCTCGTGAGCGAACTCGTCTTCGGCGCACAGCTCCAGACCTTCACCGATGAGGATCTTGGTGGTAGCCGGTACGGTCACGCCCGCCATGGCGGCGATCTTGGTCGCGGGTTGACCCACGATGTCGGCGTTCAGGGCGCCGTTGATCAGCAGCACTTTACGCACCTTGTCGGCTTCGTCCTTGGACAGGATGTAACCGGCGTGGGTGGCGAAACGCTCTTTGACCTGGTTGTAGATGGAGTCAACCACGATGACGGCTTGCTCGGAGGCACAGACCACACCGTTATCGAAGGTCTTGGACATCAGGATGGAGGCGACGGCGCGCTTCACATCGGCGGTTTCGTCGATGACGATAGGCACGTTACCGGCGCCCACACCGATGGCAGGTTTGCCTGAGGAGTAAGCGGCTTTCACCATGCCCGGGCCACCGGTGGCCAGGATCAGGTTGATGTCATTGTGCTTCATCAGCGCGTTGGAGAGCTCAACAGAGGGTTGGTCAATCCAGCCGATGATGTCTTTCGGGGCACCGGCGGCAATGGCGGCATCCAGTACCAGCTTGGCAGCGGTATTGGTGGAGTTCTTGGCGCGGGGGTGCGGAGAGAAGATGATGGCGTTACGGGTCTTCAGCGAGATGAGCGCCTTGAAGATCGCGGTAGAAGTCGGGTTGGTGGTCGGAACGATACCGCAGATGATGCCTACCGGCTCGGCGATGGTGATGGTGCCCATCTCGTCATCCTGGCTCAGGATGCCGCAGGTCTTCTCATCTTTATAGGCGTTATAGATGTATTCGGAGGCGAAGTGGTTCTTGATAACCTTGTCTTCGATGATACCCATACCGGATTCGGCCACGGCCATTTGGGCCAAGGGGATACGGGCGTTGCTGGCGGCCAGGGCTGCGGCGCGGAAAACCTTGTCTACCTGCTCTTGCGAGAAGCTGGCGAATTCACGCTGTGCTTCTTTGACGCGGGCAACCAGTGCATCCAGTTCAGCCAAATTGGTTACTGCCATGTTTATCTCCTGATGATTTGAAAACTGTTTAGTAAGACCTTGGCAATGCCCGGCAATTATAGCCGCCCTGTCAAGGATAGAATCACCATAACGGGGTATTTACATGTCTTAGTAAACTGCTTTCTGACTCGATTATGAGCGGGGTCGCGCCAGAAAAACTTGATCTGGATCATATGTAACAAAAGAACAAAAGAAATTTTGTTTCACAGATGTAGGTCTACCGTGGTCGCAGACGGCCTACGCCCATGGCTGGCGCGTCTCGCTGTGCTACCAGCCTATTTTATTATTTATATTTCATGTGGTTATAGATTAATTGTCGGCGAGGCTCCAAGCCGAGTCCAGTCAGCATGGCAGGGGGGAGCCCCTGGAAATGGGCCCTCAGCCGCTAGCACAAGGGTTTTCCACACAGCGAACAGGGGAAAAATCGTGTTCTTTTTATTCAAAACTGCCGGCACCCATTGGCGATGATACCTCAATAGCAGGAATTGGTATCGTTTGATGCCGTAACGTCTTCGGCAGTCCAGCAGCGTTCCCGTCCAACAAGGTCGGCCGCTAAGCCCCCAGGGGGAGTCATCTGCTCATCATGGGCTCGGTAGCTGCAACTGGCCTTCATCTCTATGGGCAGAGGCTGCGCAAGTCATCAGGAAGATGGGGCTGTTCTGCAATGGCAGGAGCAGCGGAAAGCTGTCAGTAATAGAGGACGAAATAAGAAATGGCAGCGGCAAGGTTAGGCGGCAGAGATCCCGGACTCGGGCCAGACGCAGATCGTGAATGCCTTGTTATGCTCTCCCGATCTCATCCATGAAAGGCGATTTTAGCGAAGGGAAATGTCGCAAGAGTCAACATGGGTAGAATAAAGCGCTGACGGGGTGCATCGAGATGTTAATTTACCAGACTAGATATTAACAACTCAATATGTTGATTTTTGTCGATCCATTAGAGGAACTAACTGAAAAGCCACGGAAAGGGTGAGATTATTTGATTGGTGAAGGTCTTGGCCATGGTGTAAATTTACGCACAGTTTTTGTTGGGATGGCCCATGTGGCCCCGTTTGATTCTGGATGGCGCCTATGGCAGCAATTGACCTCTCTTTATACCTGAAGTTTTTCGTTGGCCTGTTTGCGATCATCAACCCGCTGGGGTTGTTGCCGGTCTTCGTCAGCCTGACCGGCCACATGCAGCCGGACGAGCGGCGCAAGACCAACACCACGGCGCACATCGCCGTGATGGTCATCCTGATCGTGTCCATGTGCATGGGGCAGTTGATCCTGGATGGTTTTGGCATCTCGCTGGCCTCGTTTCGCATCGCCGGTGGCTCGCTGATCACCCTGATTGCCTGGTCCATGTTGCAAGGCAAGCTCGGTGAGGTGAAACACAACAAGCAGGAGAAGGGCGAACTGGCCGCGCGCGAATCCATCGCCGTGGTGCCGCTGGCGCTGCCGCTGATGGCTGGGCCCGGGGCCATCTCCTCTTCTATTGTCTACGCCAGCCAGAAGACCCTGCCCCAGATGCTGGGCATGTTCGTGGTGGTGATGGCATTTGCCTACTGCTCCTGGCTCATCTTCCGCGCCGCGCCACTGCTGTTCAAGCTGATGGGCAACACCGGCATCAACGTGGTCACCCGGATCATGGGGCTGATCATGATGTCCCTTGGCATCGAAATCATGGTGGCAGGCATCAAGGGCGTCTTTCCCGGATTGATGTGATTCAGGTCTGTTTTGTCAGAGCCGGTCCTCGTGACCGGCTTTTTATTGTTTCTTTTTTGGGCACCATTTTTTAGAATCGGGCGGGGCTGTATGTAAAAGCATCACCCCGGCCTGTTTAAATGCTAGGGAATGGCGTAAAAGCTGTTTATTTAACCAGGACCCCGCACCAGTTCTGATGATATCTGTTGCATTATCAGAAATGACAGGGAATTATGCTGACTGCGACCTCAGGCTCGCACTTATGACAAATGCATGGAATGTTCTTGTTGGAGTAAATGGAAATGACTCATAAAAAAACAATGATAAATACCCTTTTATTGGCTGCGCTATTCGGTGGAGCCAGCTTGGCTCAGGCCGCTGATGTTCCCGCTGGTACCAAGCTCGCCCCCGAGCAGACTCTGGTGAAAGGTAACGGTTCAGAACCCGCGACCCTCGACCCGCACAAGACCGAAGGAACGGTCGAATCCAATATTCTGCGTGACCTGTTTGAAGGTCTCGTCTCTTCTGGCCCCAAGGGTGAAACCCTGCCTGGCGTCGCCGAGTCCTGGGAAACCAAGGACAACAAGCACTTCGTGTTCCACCTGCGCAAAGATGCCAAGTGGTCTGATGGCTCACCGGTCACCGCCCATGACTTCGAATATGCCTTCAAGCGTGCCGTGGATCCGAAAACCGCGTCTCCTTACTCCTGGTATTTGGAAATCCCGACCATCGTCAACGCCAGCGCCATCATTGCCGGCAAGCAGCCGTCCGATAGCCTGGGTGTGAAGGCGGTCGACGACTACACCTTCGAAGTGCAGCTGGAAAAAGCGGTCCCCTATTTCGTCAGCATGCTGTCCCACACCACCACCTACCCGGTACCGAAGGCGGTGGTCGAGAAGTTTGGTGACAAGTGGACTCAGCCTGCCAATATGGTCTCCAACGGTGCCTACAAGCTGAAGGATTGGGTGGTCAACGAGCGCGTCGATGTCGAGCGTAACCCCAACTACTGGAACAACGCCAAGACAGTGATCGAGAAGGTGACCTATCTGCCGCTGCAGAACACCGCAGATCTGAACCGCTATCTGGCCGGCGAAGTAGACATGACCTACCAGATGCCCATCGAACGCTTCAAGCAGATGAAGAAGGAGTATCCGAAAGAGGTTCAGGTCAGTGGCTACGTGGGCACTTACTACTACCAGTACAACTTCAAGCACAAGCCGTTTGACGACGTGCGGGTGCGTACCGCGCTCTCCTATGCCATCGATCGCAACGTGATCGCTGACAAGGTGATGGGCAAAGGCGAGACCCCGGGTTACACCCTGGTCCCTGACTTCGTTGATGGCTTCAAGCCGGTCGCCCCGGCCTGGTCCAAGCTGACCCAGGCCGAGCGCGATGCCAAGGCCAAAGAGTTGCTGACCGAGGCCGGCTACGGTCCGGGCAAGCCGCTCAAGTTCGAGCTGCTCTACAACACCGACGACAACCACAAGAAGGTCGCCGTTGCGGTCGCCTCCATGTGGAAGAAGCTGGGCGTGCAGGTGAGCCTGGTGAACCAGGAGTGGAAGACTTACCTGGAAACCAAGAAGCAGGGTAACTTCGATGTGGGCCGTGCCGGCTGGATCGCCGACTACAACGAAGCCTCCTCCATGCTGGATCTGATGCAGACCACCCACGGCAACAACGACGGTAAGTACTCCAACCCGGCGTTCGACAAGCTGATGAACGAGTCCCGTGACCAGGTGGATGCGGATGCGCGCAACAAGCTCTATGTCCAGGCCGAAGATATCCTGGCCAAGGACATGCCGATCGCCCCCATCTATCAGTACGTGACCTCCCGTATGGTGAAACCTTTCGTGGGCGGCTACCCGGCCAACCCGCTGGATAACCTCTACAGCAAAGACATGTACATCATTGCTCACTGAGTAAAGTAACAAGTCGCATAACAAGCAGGCCCGCCGGATGGCGGGCCTTTAAATTACAACCGCGACCCTATTGGAAGCAGTACAGGACAGGAAATGTCTATGTTGAAATTCATTTTTAAACGGCTACTGGAAGCGATCCCGACCCTGCTGGTCTTGATCACCGTCTCCTTCTTCATGATGCGTTTCGCCCCGGGCAATCCCTTTACCAGCGAACGCTCCCTGCCGCCGGAAGTCTTGGCCAACATCGAGGCCAAATACGGTCTGGACAAGCCCATCGGCGTGCAATACCTCACCTACCTGGGCAACTTGGTGCAAGGTGACCTCGGTCCCTCCTTCAAGTACAAGGACTTCAGCGTCAACGATCTGGTCAGCCAGGCGCTGCCGGTCTCGGCCAAGATAGGCTTTGCCGCCTTCGTGCTGGCGGTGACTCTGGGGGTCATCTTCGGCACCATAGCGGCGCTCAAACAGAACACCTTCGTCGATTATCTGCTGATGTCGTCGGCCATGGCCGGGGTGGTGATCCCGGGCTTCGTGCTGGCGCCCTTGCTGGTGCTCTTCTTCAGTATCTATCTCGGCTGGTTCCCGGCCGGGGGCTGGCAGGGGGGAGGGGTGCAATTCATGGTACTGCCGGTGTTTGGCATGATGATGTATTACATCTCCGCCATCTCGCGCATCATGCGTGGCAGCATGATTGAGACCATGAACTCCAACTTCATCCGCACCGCCCGCGCCAAGGGCCTGCCGCTGCGCCACATCATACTGCGCCATGCGCTGCGTCCGGCCATGTTGCCGGTTGTCTCCTACCTGGGCCCGGCCTTCGTCGGCATCATCACCGGCTCGGTGGTGATCGAGACCATCTTCGGTCTGCCGGGGATCGGTCAGTTGTTCGTCAACGGTGCTCTCAACCGTGATTACTCCATGGTGCTCGGTCTGACCATTCTGGTCGGCGCCCTCACCATCACCTTTAACGCCGTGGTCGATATTCTCTATGCCGTTATCGATCCCAAGATCCGTTACTAAGTCGGGAGTTCATCATGGTTGTTTCAACTGAAAAGCGCGACGCCGTCGAGGCGTTTGCCCAGAAAGTGGAAGTGGTGGAAGGACGCTCCCTGTGGAAGGATGCCCGTCGCCGTTTCCTGCGTAACAAGGCTGCCCTCACCAGTCTCATCATCCTGACCATCATCGCTCTGGCGGTAATAGTGGGGCCTCATCTGTCCCAGTTTACCTTCGATGATCCGGACTGGGGTGCCATGCAAACCGCGCCGGACATGGAAACCGGTCACTGGTTTGGTACCGACAGCCTGGGCCGCGATCTGTTCGTGCGTACCCTGCTCGGCGGGCGCATCTCGCTGATGGTCGGCATCATGGGCGCCATGGTAGCCGTGGTCATCGGCACCCTGTATGGCGCGGCCTCCGGCTTTATCGGTGGGCGCGTCGACAGTCTGATGATGCGTATTCTCGAGATCCTCAACGCCTTCCCCTTCATGTTCTTCGTGATCATGCTGGTGACCTTCTTCGGTCGCAACCTGGCGCTCATCTTCCTCGCCATCGGCGCGGTGAGCTGGCTGGACATGGCGCGGATCGTGCGAGGCCAGACCCTGAGCCTCAAGAGTAAGGAGTTTATCGAGGCGGCCCACGTCTGTGGCGTCTCCAAGTGGAAGATCATCACCCGTCACATAGTGCCGAATGTGCTCGGTATCGTGGCCGTTTACGCCACCTTGCTGGTGCCGGGTATGATCATGTTCGAATCCTTCCTGAGTTTCCTTGGGCTCGGTGTCCAGGAACCCATGACCAGCTGGGGCGCCCTGCTGGATGAAGGCTCCAAGTCGATGGAAGTGGCCATCTGGCAACTCTTGTTCCCCGCCGGTTTCATGGTGGCGACCCTGTTTTGCTTCAACTTCCTCGGGGATGGTCTGCGTGACGCGCTCGATCCCAAGGATCGCTAACGAGTGCAGCCAAGGCGCAGTAATAGCGCCAATGGCCTGGTCAAGCATCCCGAAGAATTGATAAGAGCCACGAGGTTCGATAAGGAGTTTTTTATGAAATTACTGGATGTGAAAGATCTGCGGGTCGAGTTCAAGACCCCGGACGGCAATGTGGTGGCGGTCAACGATCTCAACTTCTCCCTGGCGGCAGGCGAGACCCTGGGGATCGTTGGCGAGTCAGGCTCCGGCAAGTCCCAGACGGCATTTGCCATCATGGGCCTGCTGGCCAAGAACGGGGTCATCACCGGTTCGGCCAAATTCCAGGGGGAGGAGATCCTCAACCTGCCGGAGCACAAGCTCAACAAGATCCGCTCCGAGAAGATCGCCATGATCTTCCAGGACCCCATGACCTCGCTAAACCCCTATATGAAGGTGAAGGATCAGCTGATGGAAGTGCTGATGCTGCACAAGGGGATGAGCAAGGCGGCGGCGTTTGAAGAGTCGGTGCGCATGCTGGACGCGGTGAAGATCCCCGAGTCGCGCAAGCGGATGAACATGTACCCGCACGAATTTTCCGGCGGCATGCGCCAGCGGGTGATGATCGCCATGGCGCTGCTCTGCCGTCCGCAGCTGCTCATCGCCGATGAGCCCACCACGGCGCTGGACGTGACGGTGCAGGCCCAGATCATGACCCTGATGAACGAGCTCAAGAGTGAGTTCAACACCTCCATCGTCATGATCACCCACGACTTGGGCGTGGTGGCTGGCATCTGTGACAAGGTGCTGGTGATGTACGCTGGCCGGACCATGGAGTACGGCCGAGTCAACGACATCTTCTATCGCCCGAGCCACCCCTACACCGAAGGCTTGCTGCGCGCCATTCCCCGCCTCGATACCGAAGGGGAAGAGCTGCCCACCATCCCCGGCAATCCGCCCAACCTGCTGCGTCTGCCCACCGGCTGCCCCTTCCAGGAGCGTTGCCACCGAGTGCACGCAATTTGTGGTCAGCAATCCCCGATCCTGACGCCCTTTGGCGACGGGCGGGAGCGGGCTTGCCACTGGGTATCGGATGCCATGGTCAAGGGAGTGAACTAAATGGGTACTGACAAGAAACTGCTGCTGGAAGTGTCTGATCTTAAAGTCCACTTCAGCATCAAGAGTGACAAGGCCTGGCCCTGGGCCAAACCCTCCGCGTTAAAGGCGGTGGACGGGGTGACCCTGCGGCTGTACGAGGGGGAGACCCTCGGTGTGGTCGGGGAGTCCGGCTGTGGCAAGTCCACCTTCGCGCGGGCGCTGATCGGCCTGGTGCCGGCCACCGACGGCAAGGTGGTCTGGCTTGGGCAAGATCTGACCAAGCTGGAACAGGGGGCGCTGCGCGAAAAGCGCAAAGAGATCCAGATGATATTCCAGGACCCGCTGGCTTCCCTCAACCCGCGCATGACCATAGGCGACATCATCGCCGAGCCGCTCATCACCTTCTATCCCAACCTCTCCAAAGAGCAGGTGAGGGAGAAGGTGCGCGCCATGATGACCAAGGTGGGGCTGTTGCCCAACCTGGTCAACCGCTACCCCCACGAGTTCTCCGGCGGTCAGTGTCAGCGTATCGGCATAGCCCGGGCGCTGATCCTCGAGCCCAAGATGATCATCTGTGACGAGCCGGTGTCGGCGCTGGATGTCTCCATCCAGGCCCAGGTGGTCAACCTGCTCAAGTCCCTGCAAAAGGAGATGGGGCTGTCGCTCATCTTCATCGCCCACGATTTGTCGGTGGTCAAACACATCTCGGATCGGGTGCTGGTGATGTATCTGGGCAACGCGGTGGAGCTCGGCACCCGCCAGGAGATCTTCGCCAACCCGCTGCACCCTTACACCAAGGCGCTGATGTCGGCGGTGCCCATCCCGGATCCGGACTTGGAGCGCAGCAAGGTCATCCAGATCCTGGAAGGGGATCTACCGTCGCCGATGAATCCGCCGTCCGGCTGCGTGTTCCGCACCCGTTGCCCGGTCGCGGGCCCGGAATGCGCCAAGACCCGCCCCATGCTGGAGGGGAATTTCGACCATGCGGTCTCCTGCCTCAAGGTGGATCCGCTCTAAGGTCGATGCCATGAAGAGGGGCGCCCAGCTGGCGCCCCTCTTTTTTTGCATGGCAGATAAGATGCCCCTTGGCGTTATCTTTCGAGGTTGCTATTATCCGCCCAACAAGGGGAGTAACTTCTCGCTGGTTTGTCGTCATTACGGTGCACCCATTTCCTGCAGTGCACCCGGCAGCCAGGCAGCAATCCAATTGCTGTAAGTGAGACCTTGCCGAGAGGCAAGGTGTATCTGCTCCAACGCAAACCCACGCCTCTCGGTCGTGGGTTTTGTCGTTTTTGGGAGAAGTGAACATGGGTGAATGGTGGATGTGGACCGGTTTCTTCAGCATAGTGCTGGTCCTGTTATGGATTGACATCCGTTTTGTCGGCGGTGGCAAGGCGCACAAGGTGTCGCTCAAGGAGGCGGGCATCTGGTCCCTGGTCTGGATCAGCGTGGCCTTGCTGTTCAACCTGGCCATCTGGTTCTGGCTGGATCACAGCGCAGGCCGGGAAATTGCCAACCAGAAGGGGTTGGAGTTCCTCACCGGCTACCTGATTGAGAAGGCGCTGGCGGTGGACAACGTCTTCGTCTGGCTGATGCTGTTCGGTTACTTTGCCATTCCGGCCGAGCTGCAGCGCCGGGTGCTGCTGTACGGGGTGCTGGGTGCCATCGTGATGCGGGCCGGCATGGTGTTCGCCGGCAGCTGGCTCATCGAGCAGTTCCACTGGATCCTCTACCTGTTTGGTGCCTTCCTGCTGTTGACTGGGGTCAAGATGTTGTGGGCCGCCGACAAGGAGCCGGATCTGGCCAACAACCCACTGCTGGGTTGGATGCGTCGTCGCTTCAAGGTGACGGAGACCCTGGAAGGGGAGAACTTCTTCGTCTGGCGTGATGGGGTGCGCTATGCCACACCGTTGCTGTTGATCCTGGTGCTGGTGGAGGTGAGTGACCTCATCTTCGCGGTGGACAGTATCCCGGCCATCTTCGCGGTGACCACGGATCCCTTCATCGTGTTGACCTCCAACATCTTCGCCATCATGGGTCTGCGCGCCATGTACTTCCTGCTGGCGGGTGTGGCCGAGCGCTTCAGTCTGCTCAAGTACGGGCTGGCGCTGATCCTGATGTTTATCGGGGTCAAGATGCTGCTGCTGGACGTGTTCAAGATCCCGACCGGCATCGCCTTGGGTGTAGTCGCGCTGATCTTGGTGACCTCCATGGGGTTGAGCCTCTGGGTCACTCGCAAGAAAGACGGTGTGAAAACGGCTTGATTGCCAAACCATTAAAAAGGGCTCCTGCGGGAGCCCTTTCTTATTTCCGATCCGCTATCAGCGCTTGATCTTCTTGGGATTGGTGTAGCCCCAGATGGTGTACATGTCCGCCAGCAGGGCGCCATTGTACTCTTCCAGATCCGCCTGCTTTACCTCGGCGTCGCCCTGGCGGCCAAACAGCACCACCTCGTCACCGGGTTTCACGCCCTTCAGATCGGTCACGTCCACCATGATGGTGTTCATGGAGGTCTTGCCGACCACCGGCACCTTCTGACCCTGGATCAACACATAGGCCTTGTTGCTCAGCGCACGGCGATAGCCATCGGAGTAACCGAGCGGCAAGTTCGCCAGCAGGGAGTCACGCTTGAGGGTGAAGGTGCGGTCATAGCCGACGGTATTGCCAGCCGGGTAGTGATTGACCGAGGCGATCTGGGTCTTGAACGCCATGACGCGCTTGTATTCGGTGTAGGAGGGGATGGAGTCGCCGTACAGCAGGCCGCCCGGGCGCACCATGTCGAAGTAGGCGTCAGGTACTTCCAGGGTGGCGAAGGAGTTGGCGGCATGGATGGTGATCTTGCTGCGATCCAGCTTGCCCGCTTCCAGCAGCCACTGGCTGTCGAGCTTGAACTGGGCCAGGCCCAGCTTGACGTCCTCTTTCTCCTCCACCGGGAAGTGGGTCATGATGCCGACCGGGGTGATGCCCTTGAGTTGGAGCATGGCCAGGGCCTCGTCCTTGGCGCCGGATTGGCGCAGATCGATGCCGTTGCGGCTCATGCCGGCTGAGTTCAGGCCGATGTGCACCGGGATCTGGGTGTTGTGACGCAGGGCGATGTCGGAGATGCCCTTGGCGCTTTCCAGGCTGCCGATGAGCTCTTCCAGCTTGTAGGGCAGCGCCTGCTCCACTTCATTGGGGGTGGCGGCACGGACCCGCATCAGTCGGCCTTCGAAGCCCTTCTCGCGGGCCACGCGGGCCTCTTCGTTGCTGGCGATGCCGATGCAGGGAATATTGGCTTTGACCACGGAGGGCACCAGCAGATCGATGCCATGACCGTAGGCATCGGCCTTCATGATGGCGCAGATCTGCGGGCCCTTGTCGCCGAGGCGATCCTTGAGGGTCTGGATGTTGTGCTCAAACGCACCCAGATCTACTTCCAGCCAGGCGTTGGCGGCGGTCTGCTCCTGGCCGTTGCGGGTGTCGCTGGCGAGTGGCAGGTAAGGGGCGGCGACCGCCTGACCGGCGAGCAGGCCGAAGACCAGGGTCGCGAGCAGGGTTTTCTTGTGCATGGGATGATTCCTTCTTATTGTTCCTGTTGAGGAGGTCTTGGTTCAGATGCGAGAGACGGTGTTGCTGGGCTGTTGTTTCTATGTAGATGATCTCTTTAACTTTTTACCCAGTCACCGGCGATGCGAGTGTATCTCATTGGTGCCATTCGTGGCACTTTTTACAGGAAGAAAATATGCGTTTCGAGCTCCGAATCCCACCTTTGTTGCTGTTTGTCGTCATCGCGCTCGCCATGTGGCTGGGGAGCGAGGAGGCGAGGGGGAGAGGTGTCTTGCTGGTACTGACCGGGGGGCTTTGGTTGGCGGGCGCTGTGCTCGGGGGCGGGGCGCTCCTGCACTTTCAAAAGCAACGCACCACGGTCAATCCGATCCGTTTGCAGCAGAGCCGGGTGCTGGTGACGGAGGGGGTCTATCGCATCAGCCGCAATCCCATGTACCTGGGGCTGCTGTGCTGGCTGATGGCGCTGGCTTGCTATCTTGGCGGTGTTTGGGTCTGGCTTGGTCCCTTGCTGCTGGTGGCCTGGCTCACCCGCTTTCAGATCCTGCCAGAAGAGCGGGCCCTGCGCGCCCGCTTCGGTATTGCCTACGTACAGTACTGCCATCGGGTGCGGCGCTGGTGCTGACACAGGCACAACAAAAAGGCCCGCAGTTGCGGGCCTTTTTCATGATGCGAGTCATCACGCCTTGGCGAGTGTGGGCTCGTCCAGAGGCTGGGTCTCTCCCAGGCTGTCCTCGGTCTTGGCCACCACGCTGGCTGCGATGGCGTTGCCCAGCACGTTGGTGGCGGAGCGGCCCATGTCGAGGAAGTGATCGATGCCCAGCAGCAGCAGGATACCGGCTTCCGGGATGTGGAACTGGTTCAGGGTGGCGGCGATCACCACCAGCGAGGCGCGCGGCACACCCGCCATCCCCTTGGAGGTGACCATCAGCAGCAGCAGCATGGTGATCTGCTGCGCCATGGAAAGCTCGATGCCATAGGCCTGGGCGATGAACATGACCGCGAAGGTGCAGTACATCATGGAGCCGTCCAGGTTGAAGGAGTAGCCCATCGGCAGCACGAAGCTGGCGATGCGCTTGTCACAACCGAACTTTTCCAGTCGGTCGAGCGTCTTGGGATAGGCGGCTTCGGAGCTGGCGGTGGAGAAGGCGAGCAGGATGGGCTCGCGGATCATGGCCAGCAGGGTGAATATGCGGCGGCGGATAAACAGGCTGCCCATGGCGATCAGCAGCAGCCAGAGGCAGGCCAGAGCCAGATAGAACTGGGCCATGAAGCTGCCGTAGGTCACCAGGATGCCGAGCCCCTCTTTGGCGACCATGGCGGAGATGGCGCCAAACACCGCGAAGGGGGCGAAGTTCATCACGTAGCCGGTGACTTTGAGCATGATCTCGGCGGTGCTGGCCATCAGGGTGACCACGGGTCTGGCCAGATCGCCGAGGGCGGCGGCCGCCAGGCCGAAGAACAGCGAGAACACCACGATCTGCAGGATCTCGTTGGTGGCCATGGCCTCGATCACGCTCTTCGGAATGGCGTGGGTGACGAAGTCCTTGAGGCTGATGGCGCCGGCGACGACCCCTGAGCTGGCGGTGTCATCCGGCAGGGAGAGGGAGAGGCCGACACCCGGTTGCATCAGGGTCACCATCACCAGTCCCAGGGTCAGGGACATCAGCGAGGCCAGCATGAACCAGCCGAGGGTCTTGGCGCCGATGCGGCCCACGGTGCGGGTGTCGCCCATCTTGGCAATGCCCACCACCAGAGTGGTGAACACCAGAGGAGCGATGATCATCTTGATAAGACGCAGGAAGATGTCGGTCAAGATGGTGATGTCATTGGCAAAACCGGCGGCCTGATCGGGCGCCAGCAGGCGGTAGCCTTGGCCAGTAGCAATGCCAAGCAGCATCGCGATAAGGATGGCTACCGTCAATTTGTTCATTTTCATGGGGGTGTCCCAGTGTCGATATGTGCAGTGCGTGTGTCGGTGGCAGGGTGCCACCGTAGTCCGTTTTTGTGATCCGGGCCATGGAATCCTGACAGCCGGTGTGCTGGCAGCATGCCTAATCACGGAATGGAAATCCAGCGGCTTATGGCAGAACTTTATGTTGTTATTAGTTGTATGTGATATAGATCTTGCATTTAACTTATATTAATCACTGTTTATTTTTACGTTTGCAATATAAACAGCTTCCAGACTCTTGTCGTCCAGTGGGCGGTGGCTGAGGGAGAAGGTCAGCAGGGCCGAGATGCGATGCTCCACGTGCATGTCGTCCATGAAGGTATCGGGTTCGTATTCATCGAAGCCAAATTGCGGGCGCGTCGGGGTGACTCTCACCGCGTCCCGCGCCATGGTCAGCTCCTGCACGTTTACCCAGGCGTAGCCTTGCGCCAGCGCCATCTCCCCCGCGCGTTTGAGCACGTATTTACGGGCCGTCTCCCTGTCCACCAGATCGTTGCCGACAAACTCCAGTTGCCACTTGTCAGCCCCGAGCCGGGTCTCGGAGAAGCCGGTCTGGCCGTTCCAGAAGGATTTTTCGCTGTCATAGGCGGTGGCGCAGCCGCCGAGCAGGGTCAGCAGGCTCCCGCACAGGGCGAGGCAAAGGAGGGCAGAGCGGGGAAAGGACATCTTGCGGGCCGATTGACGAAACACCGCATCACTACAACACAAACCGATCGGCGAGACAATCGCGGGTCGGCTGATAGCGCCACAGGGGCCACTCGCCGCACAAAAGAAAAGGCCTTGTCGTTTGACAAGGCCTTTCTCGGGGAATTTGGTCGGTGTGAGAGGATTCGAACCTCCGACCCTCTACACCCCATGCAGATGCGCTACCTGGCTGCGCTACACACCGACGGAGTCAGCTCGGCTGACGGGGGCTGAGTTTATGGAGATGGTCCTGCCCTGTCAACAGAGGAAATGGTACTTCGAGACTGTTCGCCTGCTTTGCGAGCAACTTCGGATCAAAGTGCGACCAAGGACTCCCTTTTTCGGCATCAATCCGCCTGCCGCTATGAAAAACGGCCGCCCTGATGGGCGGCCGTTTGGCACTTAATTACCAGGAGGCAGAGATCAGCGATTGAAGGTCAGCCGCTTGCCGAGCACCTGATCGGTGACCTGACCGTTTTGCCAGGCGATCTGGCCGTTGGCCAGGGTCACCATCAAGGATGGCGCTCTGGAAGCGGTTAACCTCTCATATCAGCGGTTGAAGGTCAGGCGTTTGCCCAGTACCTGATCGGTGACCTGACCGTTTTGCCAGGCGATCTGGTCATTGACCAGGGTCATCTCAATGATGGCGCTCTGGAAGCGGTTAACCTCTCAGATCAGCGATTGAAGGTCAGGCGCTTGCCCAGTACCTGATCGGTGACCTGGCCGTTTTGCCAGGCGATCTGGCCGTTGACCAGGGTCATCTCGATGGTGCTCTGGAAGCGATAGCCGTTGAACGGCGACCAGCCGCACAGGTAGAGCAGGTTGCTGTCGTTGACCACATAGGGCTTGCCGAGATCCAGCAGCACCAGGTCGGCGAAGTAACCCTCGCGGATGTAGCCGCGATCCTGCACCTGGAAGCGCTCGGCCACAGCGTGGGAGGTCTTCTTGACAATGGTCTCCAGTGAAAACACGCCGTTGTGATAGAGCTCAAGCAGGGCCTGCATGGAGTGCTGTACCAACGGCACGCCAGACGGCGCCTTGAAGTAGCTGTTCTGCTTCTCTTCCCAGGTGTGGGGGGCGTGGTCGGTGGCGATGATGTCAAGCACGTCGTTGCGTACCGCATCGAGCAGGGCGTGCTGGTCGGCGGCTGTCTTCACCGCCGGGTTGCACTTGATCTGGCTGCCCAGGGTGTCGTAGTCCGCCTCATTGAAGAACAGATGGTGAACACACACCTCGGCGGTGATGTTCTTGTCTTTGAGATCCTTCAGATCCGGGGTGGCGGTAAAGAGTGACAGCTCCTTGGCGGAGGTCAGGTGCAGCACGTGCAGCTTGGCGCCGTATTTCTTTGCCAACCCCACCGCCATGCTGGAGGACTTGTAGCAGGCATCGGCGCTGCGGATGCGGCCATGCTCGCGCATCGGCACATCCTCGCCCCACTTGGCGCGGGCTTCATCTTCCAGCACCTTGATGGACGGGGTGTCCTCGCAGTGGGTGACGATCATCACCGGGCTCTCGCGGAAGATGGCGGCCAGGGTCTCCTGGTTGTCCACCAGCATGTTGCCGGTGGAGGCGCCCATGAAGATCTTGATGCCGCAGGACTGCTTGGGATCGAGTTTCTTGATCTCTTCCAGGTTGTCGTTGGTGGCACCCAGATAGAAGCTGTAGTTGGCGGCGGCACCCTTGGCCGCTATCTCGTATTTTGCTTCGAGGGCGTCGATGGTGGTGGTCTGGGGATTGACGTTGGGCATTTCCATGAAGCTGGTGGTGCCACCGGCCACGGCGGCGCGGGATTCGCTGGCGATGGTGCCCTTGTGGGTCAGGCCGGGCTCCCGGAAGTGGACCTGATCATCGATCATCCCGGGGATGAGGTGACGACCGGCGGCATCGATCACCACCGCATCGGGGGCACTGATATCCGGGGCGATGCGAGCGATCCTTTCCCCCTCGATCAACACGTCGGAGGCATAGATGCGGCCTTCGTTGACCAGGGTGGCATTCTTGATAAGCAATTTGTTCATGGGGAGTTCCAGTTCCTTTGCCGGGAATTACAGATATTTATAGTTACAAATCAACAGCTTACTACTTGTTCTGTTCTTCATGGGGCGTATCGGGGCAACCAGGTCCCGCGACAGCATCTGTTCCCAGATCCGATTTGCCACAGCGCTGTGGGTTGAGGCAAACCATTTTCCGTAGACCGATTGTAACATTGCAAGGTCTGCGTGACCCATTTGCGCAGCAATATATGCGAGATTTTAATGGGCGCTCTGCTACTCGCTGGCAACCTCATGTTGTACGGGCTGTTGCGCCGCTCTTGCGTCTCGGCGAGTCCCATTCACTCTTCCTGCAGATGGACGAGAAGTGTTTCGAGATGCTCTGTGAGAGTTCACCCATCTTTGCTGCTCGATGCCTGGCTCAGCATAGCGCCATGCTGAGGTGTGAGATTGCAGGTTGAGGGGATCGAGATACGCCTTGGTGGGGGAGTCATGGCGAGGCCTCGCAAGTGTTGGGGTTGCCAAGGCTCTACATGGACCCTACCCAGCCGCAAGGTATGAGGTCTGAGCTGGGAGTTGTTCGGCGTTAAATATAGTGTTTATTATCAATGCCTTATAAAGATGGCATAGGGAATAATAACGATGCATTTTCCCGTCATGGCGTCATAGATAACGACTTTTTCGTGGTCTAGCCCCGATAGCTGAAGGTCGCCACCCCCTATCCTGTTGTTTAGCCCCCGTTTGTTTTTGCTAGTGCTGGGGGAGTTAAATCTCTACTGGCACTTATGTCAGTAGAGGGGGCCGTGTACTCCAACTAGGTTTCTCGAGCGGTATATCGCCGCAGCTAGAACCAAAAGGAGTTTGAAAATGGCTGAAGTAGATAAGGCAGTACAGACCCTGCAAGACATGTGGTATTTGGCGGCGGTGGATGGCTTGGGACTGGACAAGTCCTCGTTCATGCTGCTCCAACCCGGGGTGGCGTTGCCCTACACCACAGGTGATCTGTGGCAGGTGATCGATGCCATTCCACCCAAAGCGCTGACCACTGTGCTGTCTCTTGGGTCCCTCAACAGCTTCTATCAGGACTACGGTGGCCTGTTCAGCGCAGTCATTGCTCCCATGAGCGATGACTTCAAGCGGGTGATGGGTGACTACTTGAGTGAATGGATGGACTACAAGAAGAAAGTGACCCCCAAAGAGCTCAAAGAGGCCGACGGGTGGCCGGGACTGTTCGAGTTCTGGGCCGGCCAGAATCTACCGGACAACGTGGCCACGACCGCCATTTCAGTCTTTAACAAAGACACCCACAACATCGTCAACGTCGCCTCCAAGAAGTACTACACCAACAGCGATGCGGATCACCCGTTCGATCCCAAGAAAGACACCCTGTACAACATCAAGATCGACGACATCGTCGGCGGTGCCATCGCACATGGCCCGAAAAAAGAAGTGCATGTTGATAGCAAGACCTCCTCCTCCGATGTGTCCACTACCTGGGCAAAAGGTGGGGTGAGCGGCTTCTTCGACATCTTCTCCCTGGGTGGCAGTGGCGGCTACAGCAAGACCACCAGCAAGTTCACCAGCTCGGAAGTCACCATCGACGCCACTTTCCAACATGTGGTGACCGTGCAGACCTTCAAGCCGGGTGATTGGTACAACTCCAGCTTCCTGAACTACGCCTACAAGGGTGAAAATGCCTGGTCCACCGGTAACCCCATCACCTGGGCGAACACCTTCGGGCCGGATGGGAATCTGCAACGCATCATCGAAGGGTTGATCATCGTGGATGGGATCGACATCGTGATGACCTCAGATGCTACTTACTCTGCCGAGGAGCAGAAGGAGATCAATGCACAGGCAAAAGGCGGGGTATGGCCGTTCTTTTCTGTCAATGCCAGCGGGGGTTATAGCTCCAAGGTGAGCTTTAACGATCAGGGCAAGATGACGGTGAAGACCTCCTGTCCCGTGGGTAACCCGGCCATCTTTGGCGCCAATGTGAGGGCGGTTTCGGCCTATGTCTCCGCCTTGGCGCTCCAAGCCTCGGCCATGGCAAAGTGAGGTTCAGAGAGATGCGGAAGATCTTCTTCGCCAGTGTGGCGATGGTGTTCCTCCTTGGCTCACAGCCCGCGATGGCCGCCTATCTCGATTTCTCCACGAATTGGGATGCGCCATCCACGAAGCCGATGAGTAAAAGAGCGGCGACCAATGTGGTCATGCAGTGCAAGACAGTCGCGGCCTATAGCAACATGGCCGGGGCCAGGTCGGGGGCCATGGTGGTTGCGGGTCCCCATGAGACAGCGACGGATAAAAAGACCCACCTGACGGTGCGGCTCTATAAAGACAACGTGCATGAGAAGTCATGCCACGTATACACGGGAAAGAACTTGGACTACAGCAGCTGTGGCTGTGAGTATGTCGATTGACCTGTTGTCATGATGCGCCTGCCTTTGCAGGCGCTTTTTCATGTGTCCTGTCCCAATCAACGCATTATTCCCGCTTGCTCTGCCTTGGCCGTCGCATGCCGTGCTGAAAGGTTTTTCGGTGTTGCTGAATTGCTGGATATTTTGGGACGCGTTGGGGCGGAGGTGTGCTCTAACAAGGAGAGAGTGGGGCTCTTGGCTATGTCGGAGAGGCTGCCACAACCCTCTCACCATATGACTCCGGCCATGTACCGGTAGTAATCGACCGTTCCTTTGCCGATAATCCGGGGTCATAATATCCCAAACCGCACTTTCTCTTTAGCAAGGTCTGAGTGATGAAGTTATTTGTAAGAGATTTGACCGTTATCGACTCCAGCTATCTGTGCGAACGCCGTGGCATGGTCGGGGAGAGCTGGCTGGTCGACATCGAAATGAGCGGTGAGCTCAACGAAATGAGCATGCTGCTGGACTTCGGCCGGGTGAAGAAGCTCATCAAGTCGATCATCGACGAAGAGGTGGATCACAAGCTGCTTGTGCCGACCGGCTGTGGGCTGGTGCACATCGACGCGCTCGACAACGACGAGTGCACCGTGGATCTGCTGCGCCCGACGCGCTCCATCCATCTGCGCAGCCCCTCCCAGGCATTCGCCTTCATTCCCGCCACTCAGGTGGACAAGGAAGCTGTGACCCGCTATCTGCTGGGGGTGTTGGCCACCCGCTTGCCGGGCAATATCAAGGACTTGTCGCTGACCCTGCGCCAAGAGCGCCTCGACGGCGCCTTCTATCACTACAGCCATGGCCTCAAGAAGCACGACGGCAACTGTCAGCGTATCGCCCACGGTCACCGCTCTCCCATCGAGATTTTGGTGGATGGCGAGCGAGACGAAGAGCTGGAGCTGAACTGGGCCGAGCGCTGGAACGATATCTACCTCGGCACCGAAGAAGACAAGGTAGCCCTGTCAGAGCTGGCGTTGAGCGATCTCGCCAAGGCGCATCTGGGTGAGCATCATCTGGGCTTCAAGTACGTGGCGCCCCAGGGGCTGTTCCAGCTCGCCATGCCGGCGGCGGAGGTCGAGATGATCGACACCGACACAACCATTGAGCTGCTGGCCCATTACATCGCCCGCGAAGTCAAAAAGCAGGTGGGTGACAAGTTTGTGAAAATTGTCGCCTATGAAGGGGTTGGCAAGGGCGCTATCGCCTACGCCTGATCTGGCATCCCTGTTCATCGTAAAAGGCTCCCAATGGGAGCCTTTTTGTTGTCTGTGTGATGGAGGCCAGGCGCCTAACTGCGACCCTGGGCTAGCAGGCGGACGGCGAGCAGGCCGAATACCGTGGCCATCCTGTGTGACTGCACGCCTAACTGCGGCCCTGGGCCAGCAGACGGACGGCGAGCAAACCGAGCACGGTGGCCATCAGATAGCGCTGCACCGCGAGCCAGAGCCGGTGGCGGGCAAACCAGCCGGAGATATGGACGGCAGACAGGGCTACTCCCAAGTTGACGGCAGCGCTGATGAGCAGCTGCACCGTGCCGAGCTGCAGGCTCTGGCCGAGCACGGAGCCCGCCTCTGGGCTGATGAACTGGGGCAGCACCGAGAGGTAGAAGATAGCGACCTTGGGGTTGAGCACGCTGGTGAGCAGGCCCATCAGAAACAGTCGGCCGGCGGAGTGGGCCGGCAGGGGCGATGGCTCGAACGGGGAGGTCGAACCCGGCTTTATCCCCTGCCAGGCCATCCACAGCAGGTAGAGGGCGCCGGCGACTTTGAGCAGCTCATAGCCCATGGGGATCGCCATGAAAAGCGCGGTCAGGCCGACGGCGGCGCACAGCATGTGGACGCTGAAACCGAGCACCACGCCGCCCCATGACATGAGGGCCGCCATCCGTCCCTGACAGAGGGCGCGGGAGAGCAGATAGATCATGTTGGGGCCCGGGGTCAGGGCCATCAGCAGGGAGGCGGCGGCAAACAGCAGTAACTGGCTGAGGGAGATCATGACAACATCCTGGGCGCGACAGGGCCGCAAAGGGAAACATAGGGCCATGCTGGCCGAGGGGAGGGCGGCTGTCCGTGACCGGGATCCGGCTTTCATCCTCTGGCCTGCGCGGCAATGAAAACGGCAATGAAAAAGGGGCCAGCTGGCCCCTCACAATGATCTATTTCGACCCTTAGGCACTGAGCCGGAAGCGCTGCACCAGCCCTTCCTGCTGCTCGGCCAGGGTGTCGAGCTGTTGGCTGGTCTCGGCCACTCGCTCTATGCCTTTGTAGTTGAGATCCGAGATGTCGGAGATGCGGTTGAGATTGGTGGCGATGTCGGCGCTGGTGGCTTGCTGCTGTTCGGCGGCGGAGGCTATTTGGCTCGACATGTCGCTGATCAACACCACTATGCCCTGCACCTCTTCCATGGCGTTGTTGGCCTGGGAGCTCTGATCCATGCAGCTGTCCATCTCGCGGGAGCACTCCTGCATCACTGAGACCGCCCGGGCAACCCCCTGCTGCAGGTTCTCGATCATGGTCTGGATCTCGCTGGTGGACTGGGCGGTGCGCCCGGCCAGGCTGCGCACTTCGTCCGCCACCACCGCAAAGCCGCGACCTTGCTCACCGGCGCGGGCGGCTTCGATGGCGGCGTTCAGTGCCAGCAAATTGGTCTGCTCGGCGATGCCGCGGATGACATCGAGAATGTTGCCAATCTGGCCGCTCATGGCGCTCACATCGGCAATGACAGCACCGGTCTGCTGCAGTTTTCCCGCCAGCTGATGGGTGGTGGTGATGTTGCCGGCCATCACCTTGCGGCCCATCTGGGAGGCCTTCTCCACGTCCATCACCCGCTCCAGAGTCTGGTTGGCGGCCTGGGCCACCTCCCGCACCGAAGCTTCCATCTCGGTCATGGCGGCGGCGACCGAGGCGGTCTCCTGGCGCTGCTTCTCGAGATCCGCCCGCACCGATTCGGTGGTGTGGCGGTTGTCATGGGCGGCGCTGTTGAGCTGGTTGGACGCCAGGGAGAGCTGCTTGAGCACATCCCCCATCTGCTGGATCAGCAGATTGATCTGGCTGCCGAGCTGGCCGAATTCGTTCTGGCTCTTGAAGCCAACCCGCTGGGTCATGTCGCCCTGGGTCACCTCGGTCAACACCCGCAGCAATTCTTTCAGCGGACGGCGAATGGCCTTGCCGAGGGTAAAGGCCACCAGGATGGCGATCAGGATGGCGATGGCGATGCTGACAGCCTGGGTGAGGGTGCTCTGGGTCTGCACCTGATCGGAGGCGCGGATGCTGGCGTTCATCAGCTGCTGGCTCTGGGCGGTGATCCCCTCCAGCTGGTTCTGGATGCTGACGATGAGCTGGCTGGCCTGCTTGCTTTGCTCACGCATGGCCTGTTGCTGTTTCATCAGCGCCAGATATTGGGAGAGCAGGCCGTCGGGGGCGCTGGTGTCGCGCACGAAGGCCCGCACATGGTGGCCCACGTCGTTGTCGAAATTGGCAAGCTCCCCTTGCAGATCCTTGATGGTGCTGTTGAAGCTCTCGATCTGCATCTTGTTGCGTTTGAGCGCCGCCTCTATGGGGGTCGGGATGCTCTGATTGAGCGCATCCATGGTGGAGAGCTCGATGGCGGAGAGCTTGGTGGTCAGGGTCTCGGACAGCATCTTGATGAAGCTGTCGTCGATGGAAACCATCATGTCACCGAGGTTCTTCTTGAACTGGGGCAGGCTGACCTGGAACTGGCCCTTGGCCTGATTGACCTTGTGCAATCGGGTGAGCAGGGCTTCGTGCTCGGTGGGCAGGGTCTGGGTCAGTTGCAGATAGTCGCCGACCAGCTTGAGGAGGGCGCTCATCTCCCCTTGCAGCTCAGGGTGCGCCGCGACCTGCTGCTTGAGGGTGGCCAGCATCTTGTCGACTTGCAGCTTGCTCTGCTGCAATTCGGCTACTTCTCCCGGCAGCAGCTTGAGATCTTGCTCGGTCAGCACGTCGGTGAGCCACTTGTTGGCGCTGAGCAGGCTTATCTGGGTTTGGCTGCTGGCGATCACCAGCGGCATTGATTGTTGCGTTACCTGATCCAGCGCCTGGTTGAGCTCGCGCTGGCTGCGAAAGGTCAGCACCGAGGTGGCTACCATCACGGCGACCAGGATGGCAAAGCCTAAATAGACTCTCTGTAAGATAGAGAGGTCTGACATGGTTTGTTTCATTATTGTCCCGCTGTCTATGCAAAAGTCCCTTGCCTGAGTACCCCGTCCCTTTGATACCCTGCACTCCACCTTGTGGGGCTATGCATCGGGTCATGCCGAGGACGTCTCCCTGACTATCGGTATTTTTAACAATAACTGAAGAGAATGGGACAACGGCTGTGTCAAATATCGGCTTGTGTCACACTTGGTGAACCTCGCCGGCAAATTTGGGATTCGCTTGAGGTTTGTGTAGAATTTTCTTTTTCATATAAAGGAGTTACCCATGGCGCATGAAACCATTTTCAGCAAAATAATCCGCAAAGAGATCCCCGCCGACATCCTTTATCAAGACGATCTGGTGACCGCATTTCGCGACATCCAGCCCAAGGCCAGGACCCACATCCTGATCGTGCCCAACGTGCTGATCCCCACCGTCAACGACGTGGAACCGGATCATGAACTGGCGCTCGGTCGCATGTTCACCGTGGCTCGCAAGCTCGCGCAGGAGGCCGGGATCGCCGAAAACGGCTATCGCCTCATCATGAACTGCAACCGCCACGGCGGGCAGGAGGTCTATCACATCCACATGCACCTGGTCGGTGGCCAGCCGCTGGGACCTCTGCTCAGCCTGTGATGCGTCCCGTTTCTATGGCCGGCCTGCTGTTGGCCGGTTTGCTACTGGGGGGCTGCGCCTCCCACTGGCAGGATCTCTTCGTCTCCTATTCGGATCAGATGGTGCCGCTGCGCAACCAGTTGTTGCTGGGTCATGCCGCAGACGCGCTGCCCGAGGTGCGCGAGTCCACCCTGGGGGACGACACCTATGTGCTGGACAGGCTCGAGCAGGGGCGCATCGCCTGGCTCGCCGGGCAGGATGCGGGCAGCAAGCAGGCCTTCGCTGCCGCTGACAGCCGCCTCGCCTGGGAAGACGAACAGGCCCAATACCGGCTGAGCCGTGGCCTGGCTCAGGCGGGCAGCCTGCTCACCAACGACCAGACCATGGCCTATCAGGTGCCCGACTACGAGCGCACCATGCTGCACCATTATCAGGCGCTCAATTATTTGCAGCGGGGCGACGCCGAGGGTGCCCTGGTGGAGGTGCGCCGCGCCAACCAGGTGCAGGAGCGCGCCCTCAAGGCCCGCGCCGACGAGGTACGGGCGGCCAAGGCGCAAGAGGAAGAGGCTGGGGATGAGCAGATGCGCCAGCTCATGTCGCGCGGGGCACCGAGCCTCGATCGGCTGATAGGCCAGGTGAAGAACGGCTTTCAGAACGCCTATACCTTCTATTTCTCGGGAGTCTTGTATGAGGCGAGCGGGGATCTCAACGATGCCTGGGTCGACTATCAGCGTGGCTACCAGATAGCGCCGGATAACCGCAGCCTGCAGGATGCCCTGCTGCGCCTGGCTCGCCTGCGTGGCTCCCCCGACGAGCTGCGCGAGACCGAGCAGAAGCTGGGCCGCAAGGCGCCGCCACTGGTGAAAAATCAGGGCCAACTGGTGGTGCTGTTTGAAGATGGCTTGATCCCGGCGCGACGGGAATTCTTCCTGCCGCTGCCCATTGCCACCTCGGGCGGCGATTTTCGTACCTTTACCGTGGCGGTGCCTTATTACGACAATAGGGCCAGCGACAGCGGCCCCCTGGCGGTGAGCCTGGGGAGTCGCCATGAGCAGACCAGCCCGCTGGTACGGCTCGAGGCGCTGGCCGCCAAAGACTTGCAGGAGCGGCTGCCGGGCATGTTGACCCGTCAGGCGCTGCGGCTGGTGGCCAAGGAGCAGGTGCGGCGCAGTGCCGCCAAGGAGGGGGGAGATGTGGGCAATATTCTGGTTGGTATCTTCAACACCCTGTCCGAGCGGGCCGATACCCGCAGCTGGCTGACGCTGCCGGCCCAGGCCTCCAGTTGGCAAGGGTCACTGCCCGCGGGGGACATAAGGCTCACCCTGGGGGCGGGCAGCGCCATGCGCGAGTTGCCACTCAACATCCATGCCGGGAGCACCACGCTGGTGTGGGTGCAGCGCCTCGGCGCCGGTCTGACCACCCGGGTGATGCCGCTCTAGCGGCAGCGCCAAAGATAATTGATGCCCTTGAGGGTGGCCACCGCTGGCCACCTTTGACGGTCGATAAGGAGACGAGAATGAAAGCTTATGGTGCGGCCCTTGGCCTGATGCTGCTGTTGTCAGCCTGTACCACCAACACCTCCGGCGTGGCGCTCTATGCCCCGGCGGGGGGCGCAGCCCCCCTGGAGACCCATAACAGCTCTCTGGACGTGACCCTGACCGAGCAGAGCCGCCGCCAGCAGAACGGCTTGTTGCAGGTCAACGTGATCCTGGCCAATACCCAGTCCGGGGATAACCATCTGCAATACCTGTTCTATTGGTATGATGGCAGCGGCCAGGAGGTGGCCAGCGATGGTCGCGGCTGGACGCCGATCAAGTTGCACGGCCACCAGAGCCGTACCCTGTCCGCCCTGGCGCCGAACCCGACGGCTCAGGGGTACAGGGTCTATGTCCGTGAAGTGATTGAGGAATCGAACTGATGAAAATGAATCATGCCCTGCTGATGCTGAGCGGCGCCCTGCTGCTTGGCGGCTGTTCCAGCACCACCGTCAGCTATGGCGATGCGACCGAAACCGAGACGGTGACCGTGGATTACGGCTCAAGCGACCTGCAGGCCATAGCTGACAAGATGGCAGACTCCATGCTGAGTTCGCCGGCGACCAGCGAGATCACCGCCGGTGGCCGCCCCGTGATGTTTATGGACTCCATTCGTAACAAGACCTCGGAGCACATCGATACCGAGGCCATCACCGACACTATCCGTACCAAGCTGCTGCGCGCCGGCAAGTTCCGCTTCGTCGACATGAGCAAGGTGGTGGCGGTCAAGCAGCAGCTCGAATACCAGCAGGGCAGTGGCATGGTGGATCCCGCGACCATGGTGCGCCTTGGCAAGCAGACCGGTGCCCGCTACATGGTCTATGGCAACCTGGCCAGCATCGTCAAGGACAATGGCAAGCTGAAGGATGTCTACTACCAGATGACCATGAACCTGATGGATCTGGAGAACGGTGAGCTGCTCTGGGCCGATCAGAAAGAGATCCGCAAGCAGGCTAAGACCTCCACCTTTGGTTGGTAAGTGGCATCAGCCCTGTGGCGATCTTGCTGAGCTGAGTCTGCTGGCCAGCCTGCCGGCACCCTGGTGCCTGGGACGGCTCGAATCCCTGAGCCTTGGCCTCACCAACTGCAACTACCGGCTGCGCCTCCCCTCGGGGCGCAGCTATTTTTTGCGCTGCGGACACCCGGATCCGCTACGGCTCGGCATAGACCGCGCCACCGAGTGGCAACTCTACCAGGGGGCGGTGGGGCAGGGGCTGGCCTTACCCTGTCATTACAGCGACCCCGCCACCGGCCTGATGTTGCTGGACTGGTGCGACGAGCCAAACTGGGCCGCCGCGCCGCCACCATTGGCAGAACAGCCAGCCTTGTTGGCCGAGGTGCTCGGCCGCCTACACCGGCTACCGCTGCCTCGCGTGGTGATGGCGGTGCGAGCCCATGCGAGCGCGTATCGCGACCGTCTTGCCCGCATTCCGGCCTGGCTGCCGGCGCTGGAGCGGGGGCTGCTCGCCAGTCGTGAACCGGACGATTGCTGGCTCCCTTGCCATCATGATCTCAATCCGGCTAACTTGTTGGGGACGCGGCCCTGGGTCATCGACTGGGAGTATGGCGCCGCCGGTCATCCGGGGTTCGAGCTGGCCAGCATAGTGCGCACCCATGGTTGGAGCAAAGAACAGCAGTGCCAGTTGGAGAGCTGCTATCTTGAAGGCAGGGATGGTGCTCATAAGCTGCTAAATGGCAAAGGATTTCAGGCAGACGCCTTCCTGCCCTGGGTCGATTACATCGGCCTGCTGTGGGGCTTGCTGATGGCTGAGCAGCAAGCGGGGCCCGATTATCAGGCCTTGATCGACACTAATCGCCGACGGCTGGAATAGACAGAGTGACGGCGAGTATCCCGGCTGGCTCGGCCCTGATACTACACAGGCTAAGAACGCGGGCCACGAGCCTTTGATGACGCTTATTGTTCAACGAATTGGAGACACGCATGGTAACCACATTCTCATGGCGTCAACCCCGCAGCTGGAGTCTGCTGCTGCTCTGCCTGCTGCTGACGGGCTGCGCCACCCGGGTGATCTATTACTGGCTCGACTCGGCCATCGTCTGGCAACTGGATGACTATTTCTCGCTGGATCGCAGCCAGAAGCAGCTGCTCGACAGCGAAGTGAAGGGGCTGATGGCCTGGCATCGCCAGCATGAGCTGCCTATCTACACCCGGGATCTGGATGCCCTGGCCAAGGCGGTGGCGAGCCCCATGAGCCCGGAGCAGGTCGCCGTGCATCTGGACAAGACGCAGGCCAGCCTGACCCGCACCCTGGAGAACGCCATTCCCCGCACGGTGCGCCTCGCCCGCACCCTCACCGATGCCCAGGTGGCGCACTTCATGCACGATCGGGTGAAACGCCAGCAGGAGCGGCAGCACGACTTTGCCACCGAGTCGAAGACCGAGATGCTCAAGGGTTTTCGGGACAAGATGAACGAGCGGCTGGAGTTCTGGATTGGCAAGGTCAAGCCGGCTCAGGCGCCGCTGATCGCCCAGTGGGCCGAGTGGCAATACGAGATGATGGGCCCCTGGCTCGAGTTTCAGGGGGCCTGGACCATGGAGCTGGAGCGGCTGATGAAGCAGCGCCAGAGCCCGGACTTTGGCAAGGAGCTGACCCGCTTGTTGCAGCAGGGGGATGGCCTGATGGACGGGCGCTTCACCGGCTATACTGATCAGTCCCGCCAGCGCACCATCAAGTGGTTGAGCGATCTTAGCCAGTCGATGGATCTCTCCCAGCGCGCCCACCTCTATACCCTGCTCAAGGACTATGCCGAGGACTTCGCGGCGATGACCAACAACAGCTGATATGACCCCGTCAGCAAGGCCAAGGGCGACCGGCTGCGAGGCTTGTCGCCCTTGTCCTTACGGGGCCGCTATGGTAGTTTGCCCTTTCTATTGTATGGGAATTAACTTTTTGAGCCTGTTGGACAAAGTGAAACTGGCGGCGATGACTCTGCTCATCACCCTCGTACTCTTGTTCTCTACCTTGTCGGTGGAGGGGTTCAAGCTATCTGGCAATCAGTCTGTCCCCGAGCAGACGCTGATTGTCCACGACGTCAGCAACAGCGACGATGGCGTGGTGAAGTTTGTCGGTTCTCATCAAAATTACATGCTGCGCCTCGAACATTCGCTGCGCAGCGACAATGCCCCTCATAACGTCGTCTACGAGCTGGTCATGAGCTGGTCTCAGCAGGCCATCTTGCTGCTGCTGTACGGCCTTCTGCTCTACGCTGCCCTGTTCTACCCCAGAAGCAGCTTCCTCGATCACTTCGCCACCATTCATCGACGCCGCTTGCAGCGCCGACATCTGCAATACCGCTTCTCCCAGAGTTATATCGCCTGACTCCGATGGGGTCCGGTTTCCCGCTGTAGCCTCATCTTCTTCTCTATCTGTTCACTTTTAGTGAACGGAATGTCTGTCTTGTTTCATTTTCCTGCGTGGTGCGAACCCTCGGCTTCGTGCCCGCCGCCTTCTCCTGACAGAGGCTTTTGCCATGAGAAAAAAGAGTCGTCTTACCCTGAACCGCATGAGCATGTGGCAGTACGCCCTGCTGCTGCTCATGCTGCTCACCTTTACCTTTTATTCCCTGCCCACCTTCTTCGGTGAGCAGCCTTCCCTCGGCCTGCACGGCCAGACCAGCCTGACCGAGGCGCAGCGCACTCTGCTGCGCGATAACCAGATAGAGCCGGTCAAGCAGGTGCAACAGAAAGAGCGGGTCGAGCTGGTGTTCAACAGCCAGTCCGAGCAACAGCGCGCCAAGCAGCTGCTGGAGCAGCAAGGCTATGACAGCGCGGCCCTGACCCTGGAGTTCTACTCCAATGCCCCGACCTGGATAAGCCAACTCGGCGCCGCTCCCATCAAGCTTGGGCTGGACTTGCGTGGTGGCTCCCAGCTGCTGATCGGGGTCGATCTCAGCTTCGTGGTGGACAACCAGACCAAGAACCTGGTGGACTCCCTGCGCACCCAGTTTCGCGAGGCGCGCCTGCGAGGCGCCAACGTGGCACGGGTAGCGGAAGGGGAGGTGCGCGTCATCTTGCCGGAGGCGGTGGACGAAACCCCCTGGCTCAACATCATCAAGGAGAGTGCCGGTACCCGTCAGGATCAGTGGACCCAGAAGCGCAGCGGCAACGAACTGCGGCTGGTGATGAGCGAGGCCGAGCGCACCCTGCTCGCCAACAACGCCGTGACCCAGAACCTGTCGATTTTGAAAAAGCGGATCAACGAACTCGGCATCGTCGAGGCCTCGGTTCAGCGTCAGGGCCTGGACGGCATTCGCATCGAGCTGCCCGGGGTGCACAACCCGAAACAGGCCAAGGAAGTGATCGGTGCCACCGCGTCGCTCGCCTTTTATCAGGCCAAGCCGGACAGCCACTTCTTCATGGCGGATCGCAACGGTCAGGCCGTGGGCATGGCCCGCAAGCCGGTGCTGACCGGTGAGCACATCGTCGATGCCCGCGCCGGCATGGGGGAGATGGGTCAGCCTCAGGTGAGCATAGTGCTCGATACCCTGGGGGGCAGCAAGATGAACCAGTTCAGCCGCCAGCACGTGGGCAGCGCCATGGCCACCGTCTTCACCGAATACAAGACCAACAGCCAGGGCAAGCTACGCGCCCAGAGCGAGGTGATCAACGTCGCCACCATTCAGACCGCGCTCGGTAACCAGTTCCGCATCACAGGCCTTGCCAGCGTGCCGGAAGCCCAGGAACTCGCCATGCTGCTGCGCGCCGGCGCTCTCACCGCGCCGCTCAAGATCCTGGAGGAGCGCTCCATAGGCCCGACCCTAGGTCTGCAGAACATCGAGGCGGGCTTCACCGCCCTGGCGTTTGGCATGGCCGGCATGATGCTGTTCATGATGGCCTGGTATCGCAAGTTCGGCTGGGTCGCCATCACGGCGCTCATCGGCAACCTGCTGATGCAGGTGGGCATGTTGGCGGTGTTGCCGGGGGCCGTATTGACCCTGCCGGGTATCGCCGGCCTGGTGCTCACCGTCGGCATGGCGGTGGATACCCACGTGCTTATCTTTGAGCGGATCAAAGACAGGCTGCGGGAGGGTGGGAGTCTGGCCAACGCCATCGATTTTGGTTATCGCTCGGCCTTCAGCACCATCTTCGATGCCAACATCACCACCCTGATCTGCGCCGTGGTGCTCTACTCCATCGGCTCCGGCCCGTTGCAGGGCTTCTCCATCACCCTGATCCTGGGGCTCATCTCCAGCATGGTGACCGGCATCTGGGGCACCCGCGCCATCATCAACCCCCTGTGGGGCAAGAGCAGCGCCAAGCTGCTGAGGGTATGACCATGAGCAGAGAGACCAAGCTGTGTCATGGCGCCGCGCATCGCGCCACTTGCCTCCCGCAGGAGATCCTGCGTCATCTGTTGCCGAGGGTAGAACAATGCTGAGAATGATCGTTGCCATGGGCCTGACCCGCTGGCGTTACATTGGTTTGTGGATGTCCGTGCTGCTGACCGTGGCCAGCATCGCCGTGCTGGCCATCAACGGCCTGTCGCTCGGGCTCGACTTCACCGGCGGCATCCTGCTGGAGTTTCGTATCCAGACCCTGAAGGAGGCCCATGAGCTCAACGCCCTGCTGAGCGCTCCCCTGGCGGGGGCGGTGGAGCTGAGCGGCGCCGGTATCCCGGGGGAGTGGCTGATCAAGCTGCCGCCCCACGAGCTGCCCTGGCCGGCCGAGGAGCTGGCGACCATGCTGGGTCAGCAGCTGAACCTGCCGGTAGAGCTGCTGCGCACCACCATAGTCGGGCCTCAGGTGGGCGCCGAGCTGTTCCAGCAGGGCATGCTGGCGGTGCTGGTGGCGTCCCTGGCCATCTCCGGTTATCTGGCGGTGCGCTTCGAGTGGCGCCAGGCTATTGGCATCCTGGTGTCGGTACTGCACGACGGCCTGGTGGCGATGGGGCTGCTGGCGCTGTTTAACATCGAGTTTGACCTCAACGTGATTGCCGGTTTGATGGCGGTGATTGGGTATTCGCTCAACGACAGCATCGTCATCTCTGACAGGTTGCGGGACCTGCTCAGCTCGCGCACCCAGATGGGGATCCACGAATGTTCGGACGTGGCCATCAAGGCTACCTTCAGTCGCACCATGATCACCTCGGGCACCACGCTCTTTACCGTAGGCGCCTTGCTGCTGTTTGGCGGCGATGCACTCTACGGCTTCTCCTTCACCCTGTTCGCCGGCATCCTGGTGGGGACGCTCTCCTCCATCACCGTGGCCTCCACCGTGCAGGAGCTGCTGGGACTCTCGCCCCAGGCCTATCAGAAGAAAGAGGAAGAGACCCTGGCCGAGGCGGCCTGACGCTTTGCTCTTAGCATTGAGAGACTATGTCGCAATAAGAAACGGGCCAGTTGGCCCGTTTTTTTATGTTTTGGCACACTGCCGCCGACCTAGAATCCCGAACCGGGCTGCTGCAAGAAGGCGGTCTCTTCCCCTTGGTCGGTGCGGCCCAGAATGGCGTTGCGATGGGGGAAACGGCCGAAGCGCTCGACGATCACCTGGTGGCGGCGGGCGAAATCCGCAAAACCCTCGAAGGTGGTGCTGGCAGGCGCGCTGGCCTGCTCGGCCGCCAGCGCCTCGAACAGGGCCACGCTCCTGGCCTGTTGCTCGCGCGATTCCGTATGTTCGAGGGGCAGGTAGAAGAAGACCCGGCCAAGGGGCGAGAGCGCCTGATCCGCCCCCAGCACCAGCCCCTTCAGGCAAAGCTCCCGCGCCTTGGCATCCTGGGCGAAGGCACCCGGGGTACCCCGATGGATGTTGCGCGGCAGCTGATCCAGCAGCAGGATCAGCGCGAGCCGTCCGGCGGGCACCTCGGCCCAGGCATCCAGCGCGCCTGTGGCGGCGGCCTCGGCCAGTTCACCGAAGCGGTTTTCGAGCAGAGCATCGGTCTCGTCACTCTTTCCCCACCAGAGCGGGGATTGGCGCTTGGCGCGGGTGCTGTCGTCGGCGTCATCGCCAAACCAGAAATCGAGTAAAGGTTGCCAGGGCTGCATGGAAACTCCTTGAGACAAGAGGGCTCATGGGGGAACAAGGCCAATTGACCCTGTCATGGGTGCTGCCGAAACGGCGGCTTCTCGCTACACTGTGCCATCTTTTGCCCGAAATGAGGAAGTCTCCATGATGCCCGGAGCCCCTTTGTTGCCACTGCTCGACGCCGTGGCGCAGATTACCAAGGCGCGCGTCTGGATATCGAGGGACTGTCTCGCTACCGATATGAGGAATGCTTGATATGGCCGGAACCAGTTTGTTGGCCCTGCTCGATGACATTGCCAGCGTGCTCGATGACGTGGCGTTGATGACCAAGACTGCGGCCAAGAAGACCGCCGGGGTGCTGGGGGACGATCTCGCCCTCAACGCCGAGCAGGTCTCCGGGGTACGGGCGGAGCGGGAGCTGCCGGTGGTGTGGGCGGTGGCCAAGGGGTCGTTTCGCAACAAGCTCATTTTAGTGCCGGCGGCCATCGCCATCAGCGTGCTGGTGCCCTGGCTCATCACCCCCTTGCTGATGTTGGGAGGTGCCTACCTCTGCTTCGAGGGGGCGGAGAAGCTGGCTCACAAGTTTCTGCCTCACGAGGCCGAGGGGGAAAAGGCGGCGGCCATCCCGGACGATCTGCACGCCTACGAGCAACAGAAGATCAAGGGGGCCATTCGCACCGATTTCATCCTCTCCGCCGAGATCATCGTTATCGCCCTTGGCACTGTGCAGGGCACCAGCCTAGGTCTGCAGATCTCGGTGGTGGCGGGCATCGCCCTGCTGATGACGATCGGGGTCTACGGTCTGGTGGGGCTCATCGTCAAGCTCGACGACATCGGCCTGCACCTGCTGCAAAAACCGGATGGTGGCGCTCTGCGCCGGGCGGTTGGGCGGGGGTTGCTGGCGACGGCGCCCCGTTTGATGCACCTGCTGGCTCTGGTCGGCACCATCGCCATGTTCATGGTCGGTGGCGGCATCCTGGTCCACGGCTGGCCCTTCGTTCATCACCTCATCGAAGGATTTGCTGCGAGCCTGGCTCCCCTGGCCGGGGTGGGCGCTGTGCTTGCCGCCGTGACGCCGACCCTGCTCAACGCCCTGGTGGGGGTGCTGGCGGGTCTGGTGCTGGTGCTGGCCATGACCCTGGTGAGTAAGCTAAAACCCGCCAAATAACGACGCCTTGGGTGAGTGTGACCCCGACCGACAGGGGCCGTCACATCCCCCATGGATTGTCCTCTTTGTTGACCAGGATGGGGGCTAGGCAATCGCCAGCCCCCTTCGTACTATTTGGCGGCGACTGCCCACAGAGGCGGCGCCACCCGATTTGGACGCAAACCAACAAGGAAAGTTATGACTCCACTCGTCTGGCAGGATGATCACATCTATGCCGCCCCCGACTGCCCGGCCGTCGACGCCGATTTTCACCACGCCGAACACCTGCTTGCCACCCTGAGCCCATTGCTTACCGAGCTGCCCGCGACCCGAGAGATCAACGGGCTGCGCCACCTGCTGCGCGCCATTGGGGGGCAGGCCGATGAGGTGACGCGGCTGGCCCATAATGCCCGGGTCTACGGCTACAACCGGCTGAGCCGCAATGGCCGCGATGAGCCTGCCAAGCGGCTGCTCTCGCGTGCTCAGCGGTTGCAGGCCAGCCTGGCTCAGCTCATCAAACCGGTGGACCTGTTCTGGGTGAATCTGCCCGAGCCGCAGCTGCGGCTCTTGCTGCAAGATCCCGAGCTGTTCGAGCAGGCCTATGCCATTCGCCACGCCCGCCGCCTGCAGGAGCAGCGCCTGTCGCTCGAGTCCGAGCAGTTGATAGAGGCGCTCGGGGTGGACGGCCTGCAAGCCTGGGGAGATCTCTACGACGGCCTGGTGGGCCGGCTTTGCCCCCTGGTGGAGGGGGAAGCCATGGGGCTGGCGCAGGCGGACAATCTGCTGTCCCACCCGGACAGAGTGCGGCGTGCCCAGGCCTGGCACGGCATCCAGGCTGCCTGGGCCGGGGAGCAGGAGACGGTGGCGGCAATCTTGAATGCCATCAACGGCTGGCGCAACGAGCTCGCCGCCCAGCGCGGCAAGCAGCGGCTGCTCGATGCGCTGGACGTTTCTTGTCATCAGGGTCATCTCGAGCGCATCACGCTGGAGACGCTGATGGGGGAGGTTGAGGCCCACAAGACGTTGGGCAGGCGGGCCTTGCAGGCCATGGCCAGCGCCCAGGGGATAGCGGATTTCGCCCCCTGGGATCTCTATGCGCCGCCCCCGGCGACGAGTTCGGTCGCTATCAGTGCGGAGCAGGCCCTCGCCCTGGTAACGGATGCCTTCGCCAGTTTCGATCCCGAGATGGGGGCCTTCGTGCAGATGATGGTCGAGCGGGGCTGGATTGATGCCAACCCGAGCGAGCACAGGCGCAGCGGCGCCTACAGCAACGAATATGCCCATCCCGCCGAGCCGCGGGTGTTTCTCACCTTCGAGGGCACCCTGGACAACGTCATCAGCCTGGCCCATGAGCTCGGCCACGCCTGGCACGGCTGGTTGCTGCGTGATTTGCCGCTGGCACAGCGGGATTACCCCATCACGCTGGCCGAGACGGCCTCCCTGTTTGCCGAGACCCTGGTACGGGAGGCGCTGTACGAGCGCACGGAGACCCGGGAGCTGCGCCGGGACATCGCCTGGATGGAAGGGGATCGGGCCGCCAGCATGCTGCTCGACATTCCGTCACGCTTCCAGTTCGAGCGGGTGCTGGCGACGGCGCGAGGGCAGGGCTATGTGGGGGCGAGCCAGCTCAGCGCCATGATGAAATCTGCCAGGGAGCAGTGGTATGGTGACAGCCTCAGTCAATATGACGAGCTGTTCTGGGCCAGCAAGTGCCACTTTTCCCTCGCCGAGTGCGGTTTTTACAACTACCCCTATCTGTTTGGCTACCTGCTCAGCCTGGGGCTCCATGCCCAGAAGGCGCGGACCGGGGCGGAGTTTGCCCCGGCCTACCGGGCGCTGCTGCGTGACACCGGCCGCATGAGCGCCGAGGATCTGGTGGAGAAGCACCTGGGAGTCGACATTCGCGAGCCCGCCTTCTGGCAGGAGAGCCTGCATCAGGTGGAGGAGGCGATCAGCCGCCTCGAACGGCTGGTGTGATAAACCCGCCCCTGAGCAGGCCGGAGAGTCAGCACCCTGTCGCAGAGGCGTTCGGCCGCCTCGAGCGGTTGGCGTAGTCCATTTTCATAGTGGCTTTTATTCGTGGCCCTTTATGGTGGCCACCCCATGCTATGACGGGCCAGTCCCGTCGCTTGATAACGAGTCAACACGAGCGTCCGATGCAACAACGAGCCTACCCACAGCAGTGGCACAACCAGCATATCTACCCCTCCCTCGACAGCAGCGTGCTGGAGGCGGACATGAGCCTGGCCCGCGCCAGCCTCGCCGAGCTTGCCAGCTTCATCGAGGGGCTGGCGGCGGTGCGTGAGCAAGCCGATGCCCTGCGGGATTTCCTGCGCGAGGTACGCCTGCGTGCCCAGCGCATTCGCAACATCGGCTGGAACATCTCGGTGCTGGCGGCCTCACAGGGCAGTCAGGATGCCAGGGATGCGCTGGCCAAGCAGCTGGCCTCTCGCGCCCGCGCCCTCAATGCGGATCTGTTCAAGACCCTGGCGCCGGTGGAAGACTTGATGCTGGGGCTACCAGCGCCCGAGTTTGAGCAGCTGATGCAGGATCCCCTGCTCGGCGAAGAGGATTACCGTCTGCGCCATGAGCGCCGGTTGCAGGATCAGCGCCTGCCGGTGGAGGCGGAGCAGTTGGTGATAGGGCTTGGCACCGATGGCCTGCACGGCTGGGGCAACCTCTACAACGATCTGGTGGGTAAAATTCGCCTGACCATCGCCGGACAGGAGCGGGGGCTGGCCGAGGCGAGCAACCTGCTGTCGAGCCCGGACAGGGCCCTGCGCCGTGAGGCGTTCGATGCCATCAGCGCCGCCTGGGCGGGGGAGCAGGAGACGGTGGCCGCCATTCTCAACGCCTTGAATGGCTGGCGCCTCGAGCTGGCGCGTCAGCGTGGCAAGCTGCGGTTGCTGGATGCCCTGGATCTCTCCTGCCACCAGAGTCACATCGAGCGCGCCACCCTGGATACCCTGATGGCCGAGACCTATCAGGCCCGCGGACTGGGCCAGCGCGCGCTGGCGCTGATGGCCGGCAAGCTCGGCATCTCGGACCTTGGGCCGGAGGACTTGTTCGCGCCGCCCCCGGCCGCGATCAGTCGGGTCATCTCCTTCGAGGAGGCCATCGAGCTCATCGCCGAGGCTTTCGCCCGCTTCGATCCCGAGATGGGGGCGTTTGCCCGCATGATGGCCGAACGCGGCTGGATCGACGCGGCGCCCACCCCGAACCGGCGCACCGGTGCCTATTGCACCAAGTTTGCCGATCCGGTGGAGCCACGGGTCTTCATCACCTACGCCGGCACCATGGACAACGTCATCACCCTGGCCCACGAGCTGGGCCATGCCTGGCACAACTGGCTCATTCGCGATCTGCCCATGAGCCAGCGCAGCTACCCCATGACCCTGGCGGAAACCGCCTCCATCTTCGCCGAGACGCTGGTGCGCAGCGCCTTGTTCGAGCAGGCCGACAGTCCGGAGCAGCGCCAGGCCATCGCCTGGGCCGAGGCCGATGGCGCCGCCACCTTCCTGGTCAATATTCCGGCCCGTTTTGACTTCGAACGGGCGCTGGTGACGGCTCGCGAGCAGGGCTATGTCTCGGCCGAGCGGCTCAAGGCCATGACGGACGAGGCCTGGGGCCGCTGGTATGAGGGCAGCCTCAGCCGCTATCACCCCATGTTCTGGGCCGCCAAGGCGCACTTCTCCATCGCCGGACTCGGCTTTTATAACTATCCCTACCTGTTTGGCTACCTGTTTAGCCTCGGAGTCTATCACCAGCTGATGAGCCGCAAGGCCGCAGGAGAAACGGATGTGGCCCAGGCCTATCGCGCCCTGCTGCGCGACACCGGCCGCATGAGCGCAGAGGCGCTGGTGGAGAAACACCTGGGGCAGGATATTCGCGAGGCGGCCTTCTGGCAGGGCAGTCTGGCGCTGGTGGCCGAGGCGGTGACGCGTTTCGAGCAGACGCAGGGCTGAGGCCCGGCGATTTGTTACACAGAACGAGGTCCCGCCGAGATGGCGGGATTTCTTTTGTCGGGCTGTGCCGGCGGCGCTCCAACAGGGCCGATTTGTCCGCGAAGCGTCATAAACACCGGATGAAATGCGTTTTATGGCGGCCGGGGGCGTGATCCAAAGCAAGAAAGTTGGATGTTGTGGTGGCGCATGGGCCCGCCGCTGGAGTAGTTTCGATAGAACCGACACAGTTTCCGAGGTCTTATCCATGATCATCTATCTGCATGGCTTTGATGCCACCAGCCCCGGCAATCATGAGAAAGTGCTGCAGTTGCAGTTTATCGATGATGATGTGCGCTTCGTGCACTACAGCACGGTTCATCCCCGCCATGACATGAGCCATCTGCTCAAGGAAGTGAAGAAGCAACTCGACATGAGCACGGACCCCAAGCCCCTCATCTGCGGCGTCGGGCTCGGTGGCTACTGGAGCGAGCGGATCGGCTTCCTGTGCGGCATCAAGCAGGTGATCTTCAACCCCAATCTCAACCCGGCGGAGAACATGCAGGGCAAGATCGACCGGCCGGAAGAGTACGACGACATCGGCACCAAGTGTGTAACCGAATTTCGTAATAAAAATTCAGGAAACTGCCTGTGCATCCTTTCCGTTCAGGATGAAATCCGCGATAATCGGGACACTGAACGTGAATTGAAGAACTATTACGACATCGTATGGGATGAGCACGAGACTCACAAATTCAAGAATATCTCGTATCATCTGCAGCGGATGAAGGCCTTCAAGGAAGCTTGAACCATCACGTCAACCGATTTCGTTTTAGGGAGCCAATGGCTCCCTTTCGTTTTGAGGAACCAAGGGAAATTATCATGATGAATATTGTCGTTGTAGGTGGTGGCGCCGGCGGTCTCGAGCTCGCGACCAGCCTGGGCCGCAAGCTGGGCAAGAAGAACAAGGCCAAGGTCACCCTGGTCGATCGCAATCGCACCCACCTGTGGAAACCCCTGCTGCACGAAGTGGCCACCGGCTCCATGGATGCGGGCATCGATGCTTTGAGCTACCAGTCTCACGCCAAGAACCACGGTTTTGACTTCCAGCTTGGCAGCCTGACCGACATCAAGCGCGATGAGAAACGCATCGTGCTGGCGCCTATTCACGACGAGAACGGCGAGCTGGTGGTGCATGAGCGGGAAGTCGCTTATGACGTGCTGGTGATGGCGATCGGTTCTGTTTCCAACGACTTCAACACCAAGGGCATCAAGGATCACTGTATCTTCCTGGACAGCCCCTCCCAGGCCCATCGCTTCTACAACAGCATGATGAACCGCTTCCTGCAGTTCGCCACCGAATATAAGCCCGGCGACAAGGTGAAGATCGCCATCGTCGGCGGCGGTGCCACCGGGGTCGAGCTCTCCGCCGAGCTCTATAACGCGGTAGAGCAGCTCTATGCCTACGGCTTCAAGAATCTGACCACCGACAGCCTGAAGGTGACCCTGGTAGAAGCGGGCCCCCGTATCCTGCCGGCCCTGCCGGAGCGCATCAGCGGCGCCGCTCACCAGGAGCTGTCCAAGCTCGGGGTAGATGTGCGCACCGCCACCATGATCACCGAAGCCACGAGCGAGGGGCTGCACACCAAGGATGGCGAGCTGATTGAAGCGGACCTCATGGTGTGGGCTGCCGGTATCAAGGCGCCGGACTTCATGAAGGACATCGCGGGTCTGGAGACCAACCGCATCAACCAGCTGGTGGTGAAAGAGACGCTGCAGACCACCCGTGACGAGAACATCTTCGTGATCGGCGATTGCGCGGCCTGCCCGCAGCCGGATGGCAAGTTTGTGCCGCCGCGCGCCCAGTCTGCCCACCAGATGGCGAGCCAGGCGTTCAAGAACATCCTGGCCAAGATGAACGGTGGCGAGATGAAGCCCTACCTCTATCACGATCACGGCTCCCTCGTTTCCCTCAGCCGCTTCTCCACCGTGGGCAGCCTGATGGGCAACCTGATGCGTGGCTCCATGATGGTGGAAGGCTATCTCGCGCGCATGGTCTACATCAGCTTGTACCGGATGCACCAGGTCGCCCTGCACGGCTACATCAAGACCGGCCTCATCATGCTGGTGGGTCGCATCAACCGGGTCCTGCGCCCGAGCATGAAGCTGCACTGATACCGATAATGGCCCGGCTCACCCCGGGCCTTTTTGCATCTCACCATCGATGAGGCCCGTTTGTGAATACCACTTCTTGCGAGGAGATTGGCTTCCAGGGGCCAATAACCCCTCTGACCACGCTCCTGCTGGCGGCATGTGACATCCTGTTCCTGCTGCTGCTCACTCTGGTGCCGACCCTCACCGTCGCCCTCGATCTGCGCTGGCTCCATAACGGGGTGGGGGAGATCTCCATCACCGAATTGCTACAGGAAGGGGTGCTGCTTGCCATCGTCATCGGTCTGTACTGGAAGGGCCGGGTCCTGCCCGAGGTGCGCGCCTTCTTGTGGCTCATCGCCGGCTTCTTTGGCTGCCTGCTGATCCGCGAGCTGGACATGTTTTTCGATATGATCTGGCATGGCTTCTGGATCTATCCGGCCCTGTTGCTGGCCGCCGTGACCCTGCTTCATACCTGGCGTCACGGCCGCGCCACCTTGCTCAGTGGTGCCGCCCGCTTCGCGCAGCATCGCAGCGCGCTGTTCACGCTGTTTGGCTTGCTGCTGGTGGCGGTGTTCAGCCGGGTGTTTGGCAGTGGCTCCCTGCTGTGGAACGAGATCCTGGGGATGAGCACGGCCTTCGAATTCAAGACCGCCCTGCAGGAGGGGATAGAGCTGCTGGGCTACTCCTATGTCGCTTACGGCATACTGTCCCACGGTGGCTACTTGCGTTAGGCACCTCTGCTGTTTTAATGAAAAAGCCGCACCCTGAGCGGCTTTTTTGATGGGCTTTTTCTATGGGTTTTGGGGCGCTTAGAAGCGGGTGTTGTAGTTGACGGCGAAGAAGTAGAGCGCCGGGCTGGGGTAGTGGCCGGAGAGACTGCCCTCCTGGACGCTGGCGCTCTCTACATGCACATATTCGAACCCGGCCCCCAGGGTGTCTTGCGCATTGAAGGCGTAGGTGGCGCCGGTGCCAAGGCGCAGTGCCACACCGCTTGGCACCGTCAGGGCGGTGTTGTTCTGATCCCGATAGGCGCTGCTGTCATAAGCCAGTCCGCCATTGAGGGTCCACTGGGGGGTCAGCTTGTGCTGCACTCCGGCGGCCAGGTGGTAGGTATCTTGATAGAGGATTGCCGCTGCCAGGGGCCGGTCAAAGACGGTGACCTGGTTGTCGTTGTAGCGGCTCCAGTCCTGCCAGTCGAGGTTGCCCATGATGGCCCAGTCGGGGGCAAACTCGTGATAGCCGCTCAGCATCAGCTGTTGCGGACTGTTGACCAGGCTCGCGATGGGGAGCGTTGCGTTGACGGCGGGCTGGTTGGGCCGCTGGAAGCTGACCTCGCGATCGATGTCGAAGTGATACTGCATCTCGCTGCTGTAACCCAGGCCAAAGCGGGTCGTCGAATTGAGCTCATACAGCACCCCCAGCTTGGCGTTGAAGGCCCAGTCGGTGTCATCCTGCTTCTGCTCCCCCTGACTGTCCTCGCGTTTGAGGGCAAACAGGCCGTAGTTGATGCCAAGCCCAGCCCCGACCGACCAGTGATCGTCGATCCGGTAGGCGAGCGATGGCTGCAGGGTCAAGCCTATCAGGGTCGCTTCTTTTACCAGCTGCTTGCCCGCCCAGTCACCGTAATCCAGGCCCAGGCCAAAGTTGCCATAGCTGGCAAAGCCCAGGGTCCAGCGATCGTCGAGCTGCTGGCTGTAGTAGAAGGAGGCACCGGGGAACCAGCCAATCACGGTATCGATGTCTTCCTGCGCCGGATCGTCCAGATCGTAGGGCGCATCCCCATACAGCATCTGGCCTGCCACGGTCAGGTTGCGGCCCTCGAGGTGGCTCAAGCCCGCCGGATTCATGAATTGCACCGTCGCATCTTGGGCCCTGGCCGCCATGCCGGCGGTCGCCAGGCCAAGATCGTTGGTGCCGGTCTCATACAGATAGAGACCCGCGCCCTGGCTGGGGGCGGCCATGAGCATGCCCAATGGCAACAGCAGCAGTTGTCGTCTCATAAAGGTCCGGTTTGCATCATTCCTGATCATCTGCGTTGCGCTCCTGCGACTGACACGGGCATGGTGGTATAGACGAGTAAAAAGGTTATGACCAGGTCATGATAAATACAAGTTTGGGTGCCAAATCAGCCACTTGCTACCGCCTGATATGCTTGGTTGCGGTTCACCTATATGGGGTGGCCAGGCTTATGATTTTGACGCGCCGCTGTTACCATGCCGCCAGATGCGCAACCTGCGCGATGTTCACACCACAGGAGCCCTTATGATCCTCTCGACTACCCCCACCCTGGAAGGCCAGACCATTCGCGAATACCGCGGCATAGTGGTAGGCGAAGCCATCCTCGGCGCCAACATCTTCAAGGATTTGTTCGCCGGCATTCGCGACATCATCGGCGGCCGCTCCGGCGCCTATGAGAAAGAGCTGGCCCGCGCCCGCGAGATTGCTTTTGATGAGCTCAAAGAGCGGGCAGCGGCGCTCGGTGCCAACGCCGTGGTCGGCATCGACATCGACTACGAGGTGGTGGGGCAAAATGGCAGCATGCTGATGGTCAGCATCAGCGGTACCGCCGTGGTGCTTTAACCTCTACGGGTGTGGAAGAGAGCCGATAACGTCGTTATCGGCTTTTTTATTGCGCTCGCGCCGCTCGCCATCGGCCGGATCAATTGAGCCGGGCCGCCTGATAACCCGCGCACTTGCCCATCAGATAGCCGACCTCCAGCTTGCTGAGGTTGCGGGTGAAGCGGGAGACCGGGAAATAGTCTGCCGGGGCGATCACCGCTATCTGGCAGTCATCCGGCGGATTGGCGATGAAATCGAGCGCCTCGTTGTAGCGGCGATCCCGCTGCGCTAGCGCCTTGGCCAGGGCGGGACGGGCCTTGAGCAGGGTGCGGATCATCCAGGGGAAGGGCATGGGTTTGAGCCGATAGCCCAGTGGCTCGGAGAGGATCACCGTCATCTGGCGAGCCCCGCGTCGATAGGCCTCGATCACCGGAATGGAGTCGGCCACCCCGCCATCCGTCATCGGGATGCCGTGCACCTGCGGATAGTCCCGCGAGACGAGGGGAATGGCGCAGCTGGCGGGCAGCACCTCGTGCATGTTCTCCGGCTTGACCCGGATGTACTGTGCCTCGCCGGTCAGGGTATTGGTGACCACCGCATAGAAGGGGATGGCGCTGGCCTTGAGGGTACGAAGATCGAGGGGATACTGGCGACAGCTGGTACGCCAGAGCCAGTGAATATCCACCAGATTGCCTCCCTTGGCGAAGCGCAGCGGATCCATGAAGCGCTGCGAGCAGGCCAGCTTGGTCATGATGTCGTGGCTGCGACCGTGCTGGCTGGCGAGATAGGCCAGCAGGTTGGTGGCACCGGCCGACACGCCGATCACAAAGTCGAAGGGGCGATAGTCATGTTCGAGGAACGCATCCAGCACTCCGCTGGCAAATATGCCGCGCATGGCGCCGCCTTCGACAACCAGTGCGCTGGGAGAGGGGTGCTTGATCATGATGGTGACCTCATCAAAGGAGCGGCAATGGAGATGCCGAGAAACCGGTCGCCAGCGGGGCTGGCCGACAATGTGGGGCCATTCTAGGTCGCGCTTTTTGTTTAGAATATCTGTCAATGCCAAACAAGTTGTTTGGTTTTTCTAAACAAAAACCGACCCTGAAGCGGCTTGTGAGGCGGGTCGGCCATGGCTTAGGATGGAGCCTGAACTGGTTTTTAATCACTTGGCCCTGAGGTCGCTGGGCCACTGCATTCCCATCCCAAGGTAGGCATCCCAAGGCAGGTATCTCATGGCATTACTCAAGCCCGCCGGGCTTAAACCCGGCGACACCATCGGCTTTTTCTCCCCCTCCAGCGCGGCCACCGCCTGGGCGCCAAACCGGTTCGAACGTGCCAAAGAGTATCTGACGACTCGGGGGTTCAAGCTCAGGGCCGGCAGCCTGACCGGCGCTCAGGATCATTGGCGATCCGGCTCCATTGCGGCGCGGGCCGAGGAGCTCAATACCCTCATTCGCGATCCAGAGGTGCGCGCCATCATGTCGGTGATCGGCGGCAACAATTCCAACTCCCTGCTGCCCTATCTCGATTACGAGGCACTTAAAAACGATCCCAAGATCCTCGTCGGCTATTCGGACGTGACGGCGCTGCTGCTCGGCATCCACGCCAAGACCGGGCTGGTGACCTTCTATGGTCCGGCGCTGGTGGCCTCGTTCGGTGAGTTGCCGCCGCTGGTGGACCAGACCCTGGCTGGGTTCCGGGAGATCTGCATGGCCGGTGGGGCAAAGGTACCCCACCGGTTGCCAACGCCGGCCCACTGGAGCGAGGAGCGGCTCGACTGGGAACACCAAACCCGCGCCAAGCAATGTCAGTCCAACCGACTCGTCTCGGTGGGGACGGACAAGGTACGGGGCAGACTTATCGGCGGCAACCTCAATACCCTGTATGGGATCTGGGGCTCCCCTTATATGCCGCCCATCGAGGCGGGAGACATTCTGCTGCTGGAAGATAGCCTGCTGTCCGCCGAAACCGTTGAGCGATCCTTTGCCCACCTCAAGCTGTGCGGGGTGTTCGAGCGCATCGGTGGCCTCATCCTCGGCAAGCACGAGCTGTTTGACGATCGGGGCAGCGGCAAGCGGCCGCTCGACATCCTGCTGGAGGTGGTGGGGGAGCCCGGCTTCCCCATACTGGCGGAGTTCGACTGCGCCCACACCCACCCCATGCTGACCTTGCCGCTGGGTATCCAGGCCGAACTGGATCTCGATAGCCAGCGCCTGACCCTGCTGGAGTCCTGGCTGCGTTAGTCGGGGCTGGGAGATAAGGGGGAATAAAAAGAGGCCGCAGTTGCGGCCTCTTTCAGGTGATGGCGAGAGAAATGGGCCTCTCTCGTCACTGTCATGGTTTCATTGGCTTCAGGGCCGCACATTGGCCCTGAAGCCAATGGCAAGGATCTGCGGTCTTGTCATCGTTGTTTGCTCCGTTGACATCAGGGCAGAGCATCGGCGCGGAAACTGGCGCGGATCTGCGGCACCAGCGGCGAGGGATCGAAGCCTTTTTCCTCCCCCAGCACCGGGTGGAGCAGGGCCACCTCCGGGATCGGGGTGAGATCCCCGGCCAGCAGCTGGCGGGTGGCCTGACCCATCTGATAGAGCTGGCGCACCGGCGCAAACTGGCGCTCGAGTGAGAGGGCGCCATCGTCGCGGGTGAAGGCCATCATAGGGATTTGGTAAGGCGCATCCCGGGGCGGTTTGGCACCGTGAATGCCCTTGCCCGCCGACATCAAGAACGGCTGATGATCGCCAAAGGCCACCACCAGATAGCGCTTATCGGTGCGATCCAGGGTCTTGAGCAGCCGCTCGAGGGAGGCCATGGCATCCACCACCCCGGTGTAGTAGGTGTTGAGCAGCTGCTTGTCGGCGGCGCTCTGATCCGGGCAGGCCTTGTCGAGTTGCTGGGCCTGGTAGCGATCGCCATCGAAGGGGCCGTGGCCCTGCATGGTGACCGCGTAGGCAAAGAGCGGCTGGGCATCCTGCTCGCTGCGCTTGAGTAGATGATCGATCAGTGCATCGTCGGAGATGTAGAGTCCTTTATGTTCGAGGCTGGTGAAGCGGGTGTCGAACCAGCGCTCCTCGTAGCCCAGCGCCGGTATCGCCTTGGCGCGGCCCCAGAATTTTTCCACATAGGGATGGGCGAATAGGGTGTGATAGCCGCTCTGTTTGGCGCTCTGCGCCAGCCCAGGCACCTGCTCGGAGAGGTAGTAGTAGGGCACCACCCCCTGCTTGAGCAGCCCCACCGGCAGGCCGGTGTTCATCTCGAACTCCGCCAGCACCGTCATGCCGCCGGTGGTGGGAGAGTGAATGGTTTTCTGCCACTGCTGCACCCCGACGGGCAGACTCAGGGTGGGGGCGGGGGCGCAAATTTTGCCTTGCCAGTCGAGCCAGAGCGACTCGTATTGCAGCACGATCACCAGATCGAAGCGGGTCGATTGGGCAACGGCGGGCGGGACGGACTCCCGGTGGCCAAGTTCAGGGGTGCGTTCGTTGATCTGCAAGGGGTAGCGGAAGATGCTGCCGCTTTGCAGCATCTCGTCCACCAGGTTGAACAGATAGAGACCGGGGCCGGCGCGGATGATGTCGCGGTGGTAATTGACCGCCCTGTCCACGTAGCGCACGTTGGCTCCCAGCAGCTTGTTGCCGGTCTGGGTGGCGAACACGCAGAGTGCGAAGAAGGCCGCGGTGGCGGCGATGGTGCGCAGTACCCAACGCGACAGCGCGAAGCGCCAGCACACAAACAACAGTAACAGGACGCCGAGCACCGGCAACACCGGGTGTTGATCGAGCAGTATGTGCACCAGCGCCAGCAGGTTGCCAAGATCGTCACCGCCAAGCGGCACCCCATAGATGGCGATCTTCATGAAGTTGGCGAGCAGACCGATGCCGGACAGCGCCGTGAACACCAGCCCCATGTAGAGGTTGAAGCCCGCCAGGGCGCACAGACTCCAGCCCAGCACCATGCTGCCCCAGGCCAGGTAGTAGTGCTCTGGCCGAAACCCTGACCAGAGCAGAAACTCCCCGAGTTTGAACACCACGAAGCCGTGCAGCAGCACGAAGGTGAGGTTGCCGAGCAGCAGGCTGCCAAGCACCCGGGCACCGTAACTCTGGCGCAGCCGTGGCAGCAGGGCCCGCAGCACCAGCGCGCTGGCCAGCAGCACCAGCAGCAGGCTGGTCATCAGATAGCCGAGGTTGAAGCCGCGCTCGGGCAGGGTCTGCAGGATCTGGCTGTACTCCGCGCTCTCCGGCCTGTCTTTGAGCAGCAGGCCGATGCGCAGCTGGTAGCGGCTGTCCAGCGCATCATCCGGTGCCCGCAGGGTGCTGTTGAGATCCAGGCTGCAGCGCTCCTTGCGGCATTTCTGCCGCTTCTCCACCGCCTGGCTCAGCTGATCGATGCGCTCCCCCTTGTCGTTGAGCAGCTCGACCCGCACCTTGTCCCCCTCCTGCAACGGCTTGAGCAACTGCCACTGACTGTGGACCACCAGATAGAGACCACGGCTGTCGCTCTTGTAGAGCAAGGAGTGACGGCTGAGGGTGGCCAGCGGCTGATCGGCGGGCCCCAGGATCAACGGCTGGGCACGCCCGAGCCAGCTACCGGGATTGATGAGCGGCAGGATCAGCGTCAACAGCAACAGCATGGCCAGCAGACCAAACAGCAGATTGGCCAGCCGGGAAGGGGGGGAGCTGCGGCCACAAACGGGGGCATTCATATTGGGCTCATCCTTGGAGCGGGGTGGGGTCGCGGCAGCGCGACTGCATCTATTTTGACCCGATGGTGCTGGGCTTGTTCCTTCAAGTCAATTTAATGACGGCAAGATGAATATTGTGTGACTGCCGTGACTTGCAAATTGTGATCCCGATCCGGTGAGTGGATTGATTCTGTGATGAAAACGGCATCATGGCACTTTGCTGCTGGTCTGCTTCCGGCTTGCTGCTTAGTCTCTCAATAACGGCTGGAGGTACATGTATGAATCCCAAGGTTGCGGCACGTCAGGCAAGATTGCTCCAGATGCTGGAGAGTAAAGAGGAGATCAAAATCGGGCGTGAGCGGGACTGTCCCCTGCCACTGACTCAGCTGGTGAAATTGACCGAGGCACATCCAGCAGTGCTGAAGGTCTATCGCCACGGGCTCACCGCCGAGGTGTTCCATCTCAAGCTGGAGGGGCATCACTGGTGTTTGAAACGGCGCAGACACGACTCGCTGGTGGCCAATGCCGACGGCAAGACCGCCTTTCTCACCGAGTTGGAGCGGCGCCGTGAAATCGAGGCCCTGCGCGAGCTGCATCCCACCATCCTCGCCCATGTGGTCTGCACCTGTTTCGGCTCTGCCCGGGCCGGGGTCATGGTCTCCCCTTGGCTGCGCGGCGCCCCGGTCAGCCAGTTGAACCAACGCAACCTGGCACAGATGCTGGCGGTCGAGGCGGAGCTGGCTCATTGGGGCTGGTTTGACTGGGATCCGAGCCCAGGCAACCTGCTCGACGATGGCCAACAGATCTCGGTGTTCGATTTCGGCTACATGTGGCCCTTCGATCCGCGCCACGAATTCAACTCAAACGGCCTGTCCGATCCTGAGTTCCACGTACCCGAGCGGCTGGAAACCCGCACCCTGTCAGGGCTCTGGCTGGATGAGGCAGATCCCTTGCCGCTGTTTCGACATTGGCGCGAGCTTTGCCTCGGCTGGGCCAGCGAGGAGCTGCGTTACCTGACGCGCGAGGGGGCCAGCGAGCCTGTGCTGACGCGCTTGCAAGGGCTGCAAGCGCAGTGGCGGTTGGCCTTGGCAAGCGACGAGGCACTCGCCGCCAGTTGGTGGCGCGACATGTATCGCAGCCATCGGCTCGATATCCAGGACGATCTCAGCGGCAAGAGCTGCGGCCCGCTCACCCTGCGCCGCCTCGATTGGCTTGAACGGGCGGTGAGCGACCACTTCCCGGCGCTGGCCGATAGTCTGGGGCCAGAGGAGGCCGCGCTCGGCCAGGCCGGGCTCTTGCAAAAGCTGGCCGGACTGCGTGAGCAGATCCAGGCCAACCTGTTGCCGCCATCTGTCTCTGTGGCCTCGGGGGCGGGCCACGCCACCGTCTAGCCGGGGCTTTCGGAGTCAAATTCGGAGTCAAAAAAAGCGGGGCCTTGGCCCCGCTTTTTTATGTCGAGAATTCAGATGGCGTGGCTCAGTCGAGCAGCTCCTGATGCAGACGGTTGACGATGTGGCCCGCCTCGCTCTCCTTGACCAGGAAGCAGAGGTTGTGGGCGCTGGCGCCGTAGCAGATCATGCGAATATTGTGCTCGCGAATAGCATCAAACACTTGGCTACCGACCCCGACCGCCTCACTCATGTGGTTGCCGATGAGGGCCACCAGTGCGAAGCCGGTTTCGACCTCCACCTTGCACAGCTGACCGAGCTCGGCCAGCACCTTGTCGCTGAGGATGGGCTCACCATTGCTCTGGCTGCCGGTGTGATCCAGGGTCAGCGAGACGCTCACCTCCGAGGTGGTGATGAGATCCACCGAGATGCGGTGGCGGGCCAGGATGCCGAACACCTCGGCCAAGAAGCCGTAGGCATGGAACATGTTGAGGCTGTGCAGGGTGACCAGCACCTGCTGGCGGCGCAGGGCCACGGCCCGGAACAGCGGGTTGGTGCTGGTGCTGGCGCGGATCCAGGTGCCACCGGCGGCCGGGTCCTTGGCGGAGCCGACGAACACCGGGATATCCTGGCGCAGGGCCGGTTGCAGGGTCGCCGGGTGCAGCACCTTGGCGCCGAAGGTGGCCATCTCGGCCGCCTCCACGAAGCTTATCTCGGGGATGGGGCGGGCGCGGGTGACCAGGCGCGGATCCGTGGTGTAGATGCCGGGCACGTCGGTCCAGATCTCGATGCTGCCCGCATCCAGCGCCTCGGCCAGCAGCGCCGCGCTGTAGTCGGAGCCACCGCGACCCAGGGTGGTGGTGCGGCCATCGGCATCGGCGCCGATGAAGCCCTGGGTGATGACGAGGCTGTCACCAATCACCGGGCCCAGGCTGGCCTGGCAGAGGGTGCGGGTCGCGGCAAGATCCACGCTGGCCTTGCCAAAGCGGCTGTCGGTGCGCATCAGCTGGCGCACATCCTGCCACTGGGCCTTGACGCCGCGCTGGCACAAGAGTTCGGTAAAGAGACGGGTGGACATCAGCTCGCCGCAGGCGATGAGCCGGTCCGCCAGCTCCGCATCGGTGTGCTGGCTGGCCTGACGGGCCATGGTGCGGATCTCGCCGAGCTGGGCGTGAATGAGAGCGTTCACTTCGCTGGGATCCCCGAGCGCGCTCAGGATGGCTTGCTGGATGCCGGTCAACTTGGCCAGCTGGGCATCTTGCCCCGCCTCGTCGAGCTCACCCTGAGCCAGCGCCACCAGCAGGTTGGTGACACCGGCGCTGGCGCTCAGTACCACCACCCGCGTCGCCGGATTGGCCAGCACCACGTCGGCACAATGGTTCATGGCCGCGGCATCGGCGACACTGGTTCCGCCAAACTTGGCGACGTTGATCGGGCTCATTACATACTCCTGTCTCAAGGTGAAAATCCGGTTTCATCAGGCAAAAGAGAGGAGGAGGCGAAAAATGGCAGGAATAGCGAAGGATCCCGGCCAGAAGCACTCCATCCGCGGTGCCCATCCCACAAGGATCCAGCGGGATGCCTGTGGGATGTACACGACCGATGACAGCCCGGGGGATTCAGCCCACGTAGCCGACGCAGCGGTGTCCAGTCACCTGCCTCGTCTCGGCGCTGCTCCCCCTGACCCAAGTTCACCGGACGCTGGTGTCCTCCCTTGGGCTGCCTGGGCAGCGCTCCTCTTCTGGTGCCACCTCGGAAGGTGGCGTGCATGTAGAAATACCCCGCACTGGATTGCACTGTCAATCGAGTTTGTAAAAAAGTTAAGAATTGGCAATAACCCAGCACAAGATCAATTGGTTACGTTAAGGTCTCGTACAAACAGTTACGAAATAGTCTTGGACAATACCTTGGAGCGGCGCTGCCAGTTGTAGAGACGCTGGCGCTCTACCGGCAAGTCTTCCACCTCCAGCGGCTCGAAGCCCCGCTCCCGGAACCAGTGAATGGAGCGGGTGGTGAGCACGAACAGGCGGGCGATACCGAGCCGTTTGGCCCGCTCGGCCACCTTGGCCACCAGCTGATCGCCCCGGTTGGAGTTGCGATACTCGGGGTGAATGGCGACGCAGGCCATCTCGGCCATCGCCTCTTCCATGAAGCAGTAGAGGGCGGCGCAGCCGATGATGAGGCCGTCGCGCTCTATGATGGTGAATTTGTCGATCTCCATCTCCAGCTGCTCGCGAGAGCGGCGCACCAGAATGCCTTCTTCCTCGAGCGGGCGGATCAGATCCAGGATGCCGCCGATGTCCTCGATGGCGGCGGCGCGGGCGCGCTCGGCGCTTTCCCGCACTATCTGGGTGCCGAGGCCATCACGGCTGAACAGCTCCTGCAGCATGGCACCGTCGTCCTGATAGCTCACCAGGTGGGAGCGGGGCACGCCGCCACGGCAGGATGCGATGGCCGCGCGCAGGTAGCGGGCGGTGCCGGACATCTCCTCACCGGCCTGCTCGAGTTCAATCAGCAGTTCTTCGGCCTGCTCGGGGAAGAGCTCGGAGATGGCTTCGCCGTGGCGGTCCATCACCCCCTGGGTGCTGCTGAAACAGATGAGCTTGTCGGCGTTGAGATCCACCGCCACCCGCCGCGCCACCTCTTCCGAGCTCAGGTTGAAGCTTTCGCCGGTGACCGAACAGCCGATGGGGGAGATGAGCACCAGCCCATGTTGATCCAGCTGGCGGCCGATCCCTTCCACGTCGATGCGGCGCACCCGGCCGCTGTGGCAAAAGTCGATGCCATCGTCCACTCCGAGCGGCTGGGCGGTGACGAAGTTGCCGCTCACCACGCTGATGCGGGCGCCCTGCATGGGGGTGTTGGCCAGTCCCATGGAGAGCTGGGCGGTGATGTCGTACTGCAAGCCACCGCACACCTGCTTGATGATGTCGAAGCTGGCGTCGTCGGTGACCCTGATGCGTCTGTGGTACTGCGCCTCTATGCCGGCCCGGGCCAGCGCCTCGTCATTTTGCGGGCGGGAGCCGAACACCAATACCAGGCGAATACCCAGCGTCTGCAGCAGGGCGATGTCACTGACGATGTTGGCAAAATTGGGGTGGCAAATGGCTTCCCCGCCCATCATCAGTACGAAGGTGGCGCCCCGATGCACGTTGACATAGGGGGTTGATTGCCGAAAGGCATAGACCAGGCTGGGTTCGCGTTCACGCACTTGAGGCTTCTTCCATAAAAAAACAGCAATTCGCTCAATATATGAAAATAAATTCACAAATCAAGACTAAGTATTGATTTTGCGGTTTTCTTTTGTCATTTGTTGCAGGCGAGGGGCCACTGGGATCGCCCCAGGCTGCCGCGGCGAAGTTGATCCCGACCCATAAACTGTTATCTTCGATATTCCTTTTCGTCAGTCGCGGCGATCCGCGCGTTTTATACAGGGACAGGCCATATGGAGCAGATTATTTCACCGGCAGAGGCGCTGCCGGGTCGGCGGGAGGCACTGGTGATCGGCCAGCAGCATGCGGTCAATGGTCATCCGACCCAGGGCCCCTGGCCCGAGGGGATGGAATCAGCCTGGTTTGGCATGGGCTGCTTCTGGGGTGTGGAGCGTCTGTTCTGGCAGGTGCCGGGCGTCTACTCCACCGCCGCCGGTTATCAGGGGGGGCTGACTCCCAACCCCACTTACAAGGAGGTATGCAGCGGGCTGACCGGTCATGCGGAGACGGTGCAGGTGGTGTTCGATCCCAAGGTGATCAGCTACGGCGACTTGCTCAAGCTGTTCTGGGAGCAGCACGATCCGGCTCAGGGCATGCGCCAGGGCGGCGACGTGGGTACCCAGTACCGCTCGGTGATCTTCTTTGATGACGACAGTCAGGAAGCCATCGCCCAGCAGAGCCAGGCCGCCTTCCAGCAGGCCATGATGGCAAGCGGCGACGTGCGCGCCATCACCACCCGGATCCTGCCGCTGGCGCCTTTCTATTACGCCGAGGATTATCACCAGCAATATCTGAAGAAGAACCCGGAAGGCTATTGCGGACTGGGCGGGATCGGGGTCTGTCTGCCGCCCTCCCTGAATCGCTGAATGTGACAAAAAAGAGCGTTGAATGACGCTCTTTTCATCAAATTGAAAAGAATCTTGAAAATTTATGTCATGGTCGGGAACTTAATTGGACTTAAGCTGACTAAAGTAGGGTAGCTACCACGGATGGCAGCTTAGACCAGACACATTTTCTTGCCTCGATATTCATTCAACTTAGAAAAGCGCGATGAATTGAAAATGATAGCAAGCAGGGCTGCCCATGAGGCGGCCCTTTTCATGGGTGACGATCTGGCAGAGCAGGTGCGGCAGGGAAAGCGTCTGTAGCGCGCGGCGCTTTCCTATCTGATTGATATCTGGCGGCTTAACCGATGACGCTGTCGAACAGGTTCTTGATGAGATCGATAAATTCATCGAGGAAGGCTTGCTGGGCCGGGGTCGGCGCCCGTAGCCAGACCGCGGAGAGCACCTCTTCCAGATCGGCCACCACGGCGTCGGCTTCCTGCATGATCATGAAGCGCACCTTGGGATCGAGTTGCGGGTTCTGCTCACAGATAGCCATCAGGTTGTCGGCTACCCGGCTGCTCACCAGATCCTCGATGGTCTGATTGCCCGTGCCCTGCTGCTGGCTCTCAAACAGTCCAAGACTCTCGACCAGATACTCTATCAGCGCGATATAGCCTTCGCTCTCTACCACCATGCTGGCTGCCTTCATTGATTGATATGCGGAAATGGGGGGTATTTTAGTGGCTGGCCCTAGCTTGGCAAGCGGCAGTGCAGGCGATGGCGGATAAAACTGACCCCGCCGCGTTCGACAGTTTCCAATCCGGTCTGCTCGAAGCCGTGGCGCAGAAACAGCGCCAGGCTGAAGGTGCTCGCCTCCGTGGTGAGAGTGCGCAGCCCCAGGCGCCGGGCGGCCTGCATGGCGGTCTCCAGCAAGCGGCTGCCGAGCCCCATCCGCTGATGGTTCGCGCTCACATAGAGCAGGCTGAGGTGACCGTCCTGGCTCAAGGTCACAAAGCCGAGCGGCCTGGTTGGCTCCGTATCTTGTCCAGCCATCTGCGTATCCCCTTGCTCTGTCACCAGTTCAATCACCCAGCCGTGGTGCTCCCGCAGCTGAGTGACGAGGCCAGGATGGCGAGCGCCCTGGGCCCACCGCTCGACTTGCTCGGGGCTGTAGTGCTCGGGGCCGCACTGTAGCACCGATTGCTCGAACAGGGCGAGCAGGGCCGGGATATGGCGCTCATCCAGAGGAACGATGCGATAGGTGTCGGGGTCGAGGGGTTGCGGGGCTGAGGAGTCAGACATGGGAAGGCTCATGGTTTGATGGGAGAAGATGCGTGGGAAGAGGCCTGTGGCCGTTTGGCTTTGGGCAGACCCGCCACCACGCGCTGGTAGGAGTGTTCAATCCAGCCTTGCCAGAGCTCGGCATCGAGATTGTCGGTCAGGGTCACCGTGTTCCAGTGCTGCTTGTTCATGTGCCAGCCCGGTTTCACCTCGGGGTGGATCTCCCGCAGCAGCAACGCGAGTTCCGGCTCGCATTTGAGGTTGATGGTGAGGGGCGCTGCCTGCCAGTCCACCAGGGCGAACATCTTGCCGGCGATGCGATAGACCAGGATCTCCGGGCCGAATGGCGTATCTTCGGTGGCGCCGGGCTGGCTTAGCAGAAATTCACGTAACGATACAAGGCTCATACAGGACTCCATGCTGGTCCGATGATAAGTGGCAGCATATTCAGCGGGGGGCCCCTTCTGTTAATATGCCCGCCGAGTATATCCCCCAACTCTCCGGGAGCCCATAAGATGTTGTACCACAAGACCTTTGAGCTGAGCCCCGAGCGGGATTGGGTGGTGTTCGTGCATGGCGCCGGTGGCAGCTCCTCCATCTGGTTCAAGCAACTGCGCGCCTATCGCGAGCACTTCAATGTGCTGCTGCTGGATTTGCGCGGCCATGGCCAGTCCAACCAGTTGCAGCAGGTGGTCAAGGGCCACTACAGCTTCAAGGCCGTGACCGAGGACATACTGCGTCTGCTCGATCACCTGCGCATTCCCCGTGCCCACTTTGTCGGCATCTCCTTGGGCACCATTCTCATTCGCCATCTGGCGGAGCTCTGCCCGGAACGGGTCAAGAGCATGGTGCTCGGCGGCGCCATACTGCGGCTCGACATCCGCTCCCAGACGCTGGTGCAGCTCGGCCGGGTCGGCCAGCACATCCTGCCCTACATGTGGCTCTACCGGCTGTTCGCCTTCATCATCATGCCGCGCCAGCACCATCAGGAGTCCCGCAACCTGTTCGTGCGCGAGGCTAGAAAGCTCTGCCAGAAGGAGTTCAAACGCTGGTTCCGCCTCGCCACCGAGGTCAACCCCCTGATGCGCTACTTCAAGGAGCGCGCCCTGCCGATCCCGACCCTTTATTTGATGGGAGAGGAGGACCATATGTTTATTGCCCCGGTGCGCGAACAAGTCGCCCGCGACCCCTACAGCCAGCTCGCCATCATCGAAAACTGCGGCCATGTCTGCAACGTGGAGCAGCCGGAGCACTTCAATCGACAGTCGTTGGCGTTTATATCCAGCCAAGTGGTCATTGCCTAAGTTATTGACTTGGGAGGGTTAGGCGTAGGTTGGGTTGAGCGAAGCGAGGTCCAACACGATGATATTATTATCAACCCATTTATTGCCGGTTTGAACTATCTTAAGTCGACCCAATTTGCGTAACTTAATCGAATGCACGGAAAGGTAATTAATTTAGGTGGGGAATCAGTTTTACTCAAGTTAAGATATCTCTATGGAAATATTAACCCCTTGGTTTTTACATCAAAGTTTTCGCTAATATCGGATTTCATCTTTATAACTAAATATGTTATTTGTGTTCTCCGATTTCTTAACGATATAAAAAACTAAATGTCAATCTAATTTATTATTATTTGTTAATCCTTCTGATGCTCTTATTATTTCGGCTGCTTTCAATAATGTTGAACGATCTTCTTGCTCACCGTTAAGTGTATTGTTGAATGCTAATAGAATTAGAGACTCTAATTCATCTAGTAGATGATAGTATGCACTTGAATTTGCTTTCTCTACATACTGTTCTTGATGAGGTAGTGCAGTAACGATTACTTTCTTTAATCCCTCAGTACTAATAATTTCAGGATAATTTAGACCATTTTTAAGCATATGAATTTTTATTGCTGCATGACCTAAGATAGCTGTATATGCGGAAAAGTATGCCCATGCTACAGGAGAGATAAATGGCCTTATTTTATTAGCATCCGTTGTATCTACAGATGTTAGCTCTACCTTTGCGCCTAACATTTCGAACACTTCTCTGGTCTTTTTGTCTTCTGATGCGTGTTTGACCGCATCGTCGAATTTTATGAAAGATAGGTTTTGAGCTGCGGCTTTAACTGGGGAAAGATAAACAATTTGAGACCAAAGAGTTTCTATTGCTTGGACTTGTTTTTCGAAAAGTGCAGATTGACGCTGTGCAATACCGGTTAATGCAGTGGTTTTAAGTGATTCTAGTTGTAGTTCTTTTGAGCGTAAATCAGCTTTTAGGATCTCCTGTTTTTTAACGAGTTCAGAATTTAGATTGGCTAATTTTTCATCATACTCATGACGAACAGAATTCGTAAGACGCGTAGCTATGACATTTCTGGCTAACCACAAAGCACCAGCTAGCAGGGATGTTGTTGAAATAGCAGGAACCCAATCCATCTCATACTCCATAAATAGGTATAACGTCCAACTCGGTAGGTGTGATTAGCGAAGTACAATCGTTTTTTCGTGGTTTTTCTTGGTCTTACAAACAGATAATAGAAAGTATATGTAACAAGGCCCCAAAGGGGCCAAATTGGGATGTTATCAAGCATCTATCTATCTGCTGAGTAAAAATTCACCCAGCACATGGAATTTGAATGATTTTTTGAAGCCGATCAGATTTCAAGGCGATTAATACCCCGTCATCTCCAGATAGCCCAGCCCTGTTGCATCTCCCTCCACAGTCACGGCTCCCTCCCAGTAATCAAAGCGGCCCGTCATGGCCTGATCCGGCTGGCGGGCACGGATGCGGAGGTTCAAGTCTGCGGCCTTCAACTGCCATTCGATGGGGTAGGGTTGGCCCTTGGGGCCGCGCCAGGTCTTGCCCGGAGTAAGGCGGATTTGATCAGGGCTTAACACCCGGCTGCTGCCATCGCGTTCAATCAGGATGCCGTAGCGGTTCTCGGGCTGGTTTTCGGGATTGGCGCGGCCAGCTTTGGTGCGAAGGCGAAACAGCATCAGCTCGCGACCATCATTTAATTGCAGTGAGAACCAGTCCCAGCCCGCCTGCCAATCCGCCAGCACCGAGCTGCTCCACTCGTGATCGAACCAGCCCTGGCCGCTGACTTTACGGGTCTCCCCGTCCAGGGTCAGAGTGCCGTTTAAGCTAAGGCGAGGGAAGGAGTAGTAAAACGAGGCGTTACCCGGGCTCTTCTCGCTGTAACCGGCTTTGCCTTGCAGCACGGCGGGTTTGCGATTGCTCACTCGAAGTTCCAGCTGAGCGATGGCGCTATCGACGTTGAGGCGCGCCGGAAAGAGCGCCGTCCCTTGGGATTGTAGTGCCCACTCCCTTAGCCAATACTCGCCCTGGCTGGCGCCCGCCAGACCCGGCCCCTGACGACTGGTGCGCTCATCTTGCATATGCTTGCCTGTGGCGAGATCCGTGATGGCAAATTGCGCCAGCCAGAGCTGGGGAGTCAGCCAGGGATTGACGAGTGGTTGCTCTCGCTTCAAACCTTCTTTATCCATTGTCTGCCTATCAACGTTCTGCCTGCCAGCTCCCGGCTTATCAACTATTTGCCACTCGACCCCCTGGCGAAACAGGGTCCACTGCAGGCCGTATTCGCGCCCCTGCTCATCTTTAAGGTTGCCGGTGAGATACCACCACTCGGATCGATAGTCCGGGTGGGCCGCGTGATCTGCGGGCAAGTTTATTGTCTGCCCCTGCTGTGCCTTTTTAAACTGATCGCCACCACTGCCCAGCACGGCGCCGAGATCCTGGGCCTGCACGCTTACGCCCAACACGGTCAGCAGGGCGGCCAGCAGGTTGGTACGTAGTGAGCGCTTCATACCACCCTCCTTGCAGCAAACCAGGAGGCCAGGGCCCCGCAGATGGGCGCTAGCAGCAGCGCCGTGATGGCGTGAGTGGGGGCGGCTTCGAATGCCAACCGCCAGCCGAAGGCGCGGGGGTTGACCACTTCGATGAGCACCCAGGCCAGGCCATAGCCCACCGGCAGGGCGAGCAGGGCGGTGAGCAGCCCCAATCCCGCCCCCTGCCACACCAGTAACTGGCGGCAGCGGTGGGGGCTTAAGCCCAGACTCTGCAAGGTCTGCAACTCGGCTTTGCGGGCGAGCCCCAGCACCATAAAGGCGGAGCCGATGCCGACAAAGGCGATCCCCAAGATCAGCAATTTCAGCAACTCGGTCACCACAAAAGTCTGATCGAACACCCTGAGCGCCGCGGCGTGGATGGTGAGGGCGGGCAGGAGGGTAATTTTTTCGCCAAACTGGGCTCGCAGCGCGTCGGCGAGCCGCTCAGGTTGTGGGCTAAAGAGCGCAAGGGACTGCACAGGCCCCGATTCAAAGACATGCAAGACTTGCCCCTTGTCGCTGCCGTAATCCTGATAGACGCCGGTGACCTGCACCGATCGCGGGCCAGATTCCCCCGTGATCTCCAGCCGCTGGCCGACCTTGACCCCAAGGCGCACCGTCAGCGGCTCGCTTGCCAGCACCTCGTCAGGGGCCGCTGGCCAGCGGCCGCTTAGCAGGGGATAGGCGGCTTTGAGCTCGGGGATGGCGTCCATCTGCGCCCATTCGATGGGTTGCCCCTGCCAGCGGGCGGGCTGCACCGAGCGGCGTGACGCCGCGCTGATATCAGGGCTCGTGAGTATGGCGTCCAGGTTCGACTGGTCGAGGGTGCCCCGGTTGCCTGCCGCGCCCTTGGGGACGCTCACATAGAGATCGGCGGCGAGGCGCTGGTTCAGCCAGATTTCCACGCTGGAGCGAAAACTCGACACCATGACACCGATGCCGATGGCGGCGGCGATGGCGAGTTGCAGCGCCATCACCGCGATGGCGGTGCGATCCAGGTGGTATTGGGTCTCGGCTACCCCCAGCCTCAGGGTGAGGCCGCGGCTGCGACGCCGCAAGTGGCCCAGCAGCCAGCACAGGGCGTCCGGTAGGGCGAGCGCCATCGCCAAGAGCCAGCCGCCGGCGATCAGCAGGGCGCCGGGCAAACCGGTTTGGGGCAGCCACAAGCAGAGGGCGCAGACAAGCAGGATAACCAGCGCCAGCAGGCGCCTGCGCCAGGGATGGGTGGCGGGGCGAGCACTTCCCTCCCGTAGTTGCAGCGGCGACTGGGCAAGCAGTGCCCACCAGCCGGGCAGGTTGGCGGCGAGCGTCCCGAGCAGGCCAAGGGCTGCGGCCTTGGCGAGGCTTATGGGGGAAAGGCGCAAGAGATCGATGGGGTTGGGGCCGTAAAGATCGGCCAGTGCCTGGGTCAGCTGGCCCATCAAGCCTTGGGCGAGCAGCACTCCGAGCACCAGGCCTAGCAGGGTACCGACAGAGGCCAAGAGCGCCAGTTCCAGCCCCAGCCAGAGCAGCACCCGGCGCGGCGGCATGCCCAGGATTATCAGCTGGGCGAGCTGGGGGCGGCGTACGCTCTGCACGAAGCGCTGGGCGTTGAACACCAAAAATAACCCCACCGCCATGGCGAGCAGGGAGAGGGCGCTGAGGTTCAGCGCCAGGGCGTCGCCGAGCTGGCTGGCATCGAGCGCCGGGCTGATGGGTTCGAGCCACAGTGGTTTGGGCAGTTTGGCTTGCAGCGCCGCGGCTTCAGATTCGCTTAGCTTGAACAGGATGCGATCCAGCCGCCCGTTTTTGCCAAGCAGGGGCTGGGCGATGCCGAGATCGGTGAGCAGCAGTCGCTCCATGGGAACGGCGCCGGGCTCGAAGGTGCCCGCCAGGGTCAGCTGGAGTGTCCGCTCGGCCTGCATAAAGGTGCGGGTTTCTCCGACGGCCCAGCCCAGACGCTTGGCCTCGGGCGCCGCCAGCCAGACGCCGTCGGCCCGCGCCAGGGAGAATGCCTCGTCATTGCCACGCTTCTTGTCTGAGCCCAGCAATGGGCTCAGGGGGCCCGGGTTCAAGAGATCGATGCCGAGCAGCTGAAAGCTGCGGCCCTGCTGGTCTTTGAGCCAGGCGTGCACCTGGGGGAGGGCGGCGAGGGCGCGTTGGCTACGCACCAGCTTCACGTAGAGCTGCTCATCGAGCCCGCCGCTCGGGGCCAGCCGATAATTCGCCTCTCCTGCCAGCTGGCTGCGGGCGGCGACGAAGTTGGTCTGGGCGCTGTGGTTGAGCAAGTCGATGGCCACCACCAGGGAGACCCCCAGCATCAGCCCGGTCAGGCTCATCAGCAGCAGCCAGGGGTGGGCGCGGTAGAGGCGCAGCAGCGCCTTTAGCGGCAGCAAGGCTCGGCTCCTTGCGCTGGATCAGCCGTCCTGACCATCATCAGATCAGCCATGGGCAGGGCCCTTGAGAGCCACCAATTGGCCTCCTTCGAGCCGCAGTACCCTGTCCGCCAGCGCGCCATAGCCCGGGTTGTGGCTCACCAGCAAGAGCCCGGCGCCGGTCTCCTTGACCGCTTCCATCATCAGCGCCATCACCTGCTCGGCGTTGTGCTCGTCGAGACTGCCGGTGGGCTCATCGGCCAGCAGCCAAGTCGGTCGGTGAATGAGCGCCCGGGCCAGGGCGACCCGCTGGCGCTGACCGCCAGAGAGCTGCTCCGGCCAGGCCTGGCGTTTGTCCGCTATCCCCAGGCGTTCGAGCAGGGCGTCCACCCGATCGCGCTGGCGCGGCAGCTGGTTTATCTCCAGCGGCAGGCAGAGGTTCTCTTCCACCGTCAGGGTCGGCAGCAGGTTGAAGTCCTGATAGACGATGCCAAAGTGCCGGCCGCGCAGCCGGGCCCGCTCGTTCGGCGATTGCGCGTCGAGCCGGGTCTCCCCCAACCAGATCTCGCCACTGTCTGGCGCTATCAGCCCCGCAATCAGGTTGAGCAGGGTCGACTTGCCACAGCCGCTCTGCCCCAGCAGCAGGCAGGTTTCACCGGCGGCGAGGGCGAGATCCAGGCCGTGAAACAGCGGCAGGCGCTCGCTGCCATTGTCGAAGCTTTTGCAGAGGTTGCGCAGGGTCAGCATGTGATAACCGGTTGATGGTCAATGGCTTTCACTATGCCAGTTAGTGATCGCGGCTGCAAAAGAGGTGAGGATCCTTGCTGGATCCCAGCCGCCAGAGGTGGTTAGAATAGAGGCTTCCATGGGTCACAGGATGAGCAGGGATGTTACACAAGCAAGTCAGTTTTATCATCGATAGCAAGGGCACCAAGCAGGCTGCCGTGGTTCCCATCGATATTTATAACGAGCTGATGACCCTGCAAAAGGCGCTCTCCGACAACAAACCGGGGGAGCGCGAGCTCTACCATTTCAACGGCAAGGGGGCGGAAGCCCACGGCTATCCGGTCGGCAAACGGCAAAATCCCGGTTTCATGGTGCAGGCGGGATCCACCGCCAACGGTGAAGATGCGGCTTCCCTGCGCGAGGCGGTGATCGAGCTGCGCCTGGAGCTGCTCGATAAAGGGGTGCTCGGCCCCCGCGCCGAGGGGGGCTTCGTGTTTATCGCCGATCAGCTGTTCAACAGCCCGAGCCTGGCCGCCAGTCTGGTGGCGGGTAACAATCGAAGCGGGTTGGACGCCTGGCAAAACAGCGCTGGCTATACCCTCAAGCAGTCCGGGTTTGGCAAGAAATAGCCTCAGGTTCATCAGCTTTGCTAATGAATAAGGGCAATTGATTAGATTTTTTTAGCATTGTGAGCCGGTAGCGGCGAGTGAAGGTTTGGATTGGGCCCTCTCGCCGGCTCTTTACGGCTCAAAGCACGCGGCCCCGGCGCCCTTTGCATCGATACCCGTTCGATGAAAGTGGCGCCGGGGCCGCGTTTTTTATGGCGTTGGCCTGCCTCAGCGATTTTTTCCGGTTAGCAGCCAGTAGCTGAGCGCCGAGCCAAAACCACAGGCCGCGATGGCGATGGCCATGGGCAGGGGGGATTCGGGCGGATTGAGGTTGACCAGGATGCCGACCAGGGCGCCGACGCCAAAGCGCAGGGTGCCAGCCAGCGCCGAGGCGGTGCCGGCGGATTGGGGGAAGTGACCCATCAGGCCGGTCATGGCGTTGGCGCCCACCAGGCTGATGTGACCGACGAACAAGACCACCGGAATGACGATGCCCCACAGGCCGCCCGTCTGGCTCCAGGCGTTATAGATGAGCAGGGCACCGGCCAGCGGCAGCATCATCAGGCCGTATTGCAGCATGCGCTCGGCGCCCACCCCTTTCACCAGTCGACTGTTGACGAAGGTGACCACCATCATCAGCAGGATGTTGAGGCCAAACAGCCAGCCATAGTGCTCGGTCGGTACCTTGAAATATTCGATATAGACATAGGGCGAAGCGCTCAGGAAGGCGAACATGCCGGAGCTCGACAGGGCGCCGCACAGCACATAGCCCATGGCGCCGCGATGGGAGAGCACCCCCCAGTAGTTGCGCAGCACCTGCCCGAGCTTGAGCGGCTGGCGGTGTTCGGGTTTGAGTGTCTCTTGAATCTTCCACTGCATCACCAGACAGATGAGCAGGCTGATCCCCACCAGCAGCCAGAAGATCACCCGCCAGTCGCTGTGGGCGCTGATGTAACCGCCCACCACCGGCGCCACCAACGGTGCCAGGGTCATCACCAGGATGACAAACGACATGGCGCGGGAAAAGGCATCCTTCTCGAACAAGTCCCGCAGCAGGGCGTTGACCACCACGGAGCCGGCCGCCCCGCCGGCGGCTTGCAGCATACGCCAGGCCAGCAGCTCGGGCAGGGAATCCGCCATGGCGCAGCCGACCGAGGCGACGGCAAACATCGACAGTCCCGCCAGGATCACCGGTTTGCGGCCATAGCTGTCGGCGAGCGGGCCGTAGAACAGTTGGCCGATGGCGAAGCCGCCGAGGAAGGCGCTGATGGTGAGCTGGGCACCGTCGATGCTGGTGGCGAGATCCCGGGCGATGGCCGGGATCGCGGGCAGGTACATGTCGACCGCCAGCGGTGTCAGACCCGCCAGGGCACCGAGCAGAATAAACAGGAAGCGAGGAGAGAGGGCTGTGGACTGGGGCATAGGGTATCCGATCGTGAGCGAATGGGGCGTGCGCAACAAAGCTTCATTTTAACAGCTTTGGCCGCCCCTGGTTGGACTATCACGCCCCGGGGCGGGAGGTCTGATCTGCTGGCAAATCAATCCCCTGGCCGCGCCCTGCGGCGATAGCAGGCGAGCCCTGCCCAGAGCAGCCAGCCCAGCAGTGACAGACCATTGCCGAGGCGCTCCGGCCAGCGTGCCGCGAGCTCCAGGTTGAGGCGATGGCGACCTGCGGGTACCCAGACCTGCAGCAAGCCCTGGCGGTTGGCACTCACCGTTAGCATCAGCGTCTCATCCAGCCAGGCCTGCCAGCCGGGGTAATCATATTGGTGCAGCACCAGCCGGGTGGGCACCGTAGCCGTGACGTCCAGTGCCAGTGCGCGGGGTTGCCAGCGCTGCACCGTCCAGCTGGCACCGGGTTGGTCGGCGCTGATCGGGGGCAGAAACTCATCCTTCCAGGCGAGCAAGGTTGGTGCGAACAGGCCGCTTGGCACTTGTTTTGGCCGATATTCGCGGGCGCTGCGTTTGCTGTCGAACTCGTCCGCGATGGCGGTTTTCTCCGGCGCCTGGGTGAGCGGGGCATGGTAGAGATAGGCGAAAGAAGAGATCAGCGTCAGCAACAACAACCCCCACCACAGCCCTTGCCAAGGGCGGTGGGCTGGGCTTGCCAGTGCCACCACGGCCACAGTCGCCAAGGCGAGGATAAGGTTCAGGCGCCAGGGGAACTGCACCCGTTGCAGCGGGGGCAGCAAAGACCAGATGGGCTGACTTGGAGGCAGCATCATCAGGAAGGCGCCGACCCCGATCACTCCCCAGCACAAGAGCTCGGGATGGTGCGGCTCGCGGGCGGCGGCCCAGGCGGCCAGCAGCAAGGCCATGGTCAGCACGCTCTGCCAGCCAAGGTGGGCGCGAAAACGCCAGTCTCCCCACCCGGTTGGCAAGCGGTCGAGGAAGTTGCGTTTGAAATCGAACATGCCGCCGCGCATCAGCTCCATGGAGATGCCCCCCTGATCGGCCAGAGCGGGCAGCAGCAGGGCGGCCGCCATGCAGAGCCCCAGCAACTGTGCTCCCAGCACTTGCCAGCAGGGGCGCAGGGTGCGGCCACGCCAGGCGAGCAGCAGGGCACGCAGGCAGATGAGCCCCATCATCAGCAGCAGACTGGGCAGGTGGGAAAACGCCAGCAGCGCCAAGGCGAACACCAGCAGGAGCAGGCCGCTGCGTTGTTGCCGGGTGGCGAGATCCTGCCCCAGCAGGATCAGCGGCGCCCAGACGAAGGCCCAAAACTCGGCAAGGGCGAAGCGGGCATAGAGATCCATGGTGAGGTGGTAGGGCAGGGCCAGATAGAGCAGGCTGACCAGCAGGGCGCGGCCGGGTGTGCTGACGCTGCGCAGCCAGAGATAGGCGGTGATGCCGGAGAGCAACAGCGCCAGACTGGCGCTCCACAGCAGCGGCTGGATGGCGTGCTGGGCGAGGGCGCCAGGACCGGCAAAGAGGGCGCTGACGTAATAGGGTAGCGGTGGATAAAAGAAGAAGGTCGGGCTGCCAAAGCCGCCGTTCATGGCCATCAGCCAGCGTGGATAGAGCTCCCCCTGCCACAGCTGCTGGGCGAAATAGTGGCCCGACAGCAGATGGTGGAACAGGTCATGCCCCCGAGTTCCCCCCTGTAGCCAGATGGGCAGCAGCAGGAGCGAGCAGGCGAGCAGCAGCACCGGCAGGACGAGCACCCACTCCCTGATCCCCTTCATCGACAAAACCTCCCATGGCGAATGCGCAGTGAGTTTAGTCGAGCCGAGAGAGGGAGCCTATAGGGTCTGGTTACCCATATGGTGAGCGGGCAGCTTAGCCTTGGCGTGGTATGGCGAGCCAGAGGCCGGGTTCGGTGCGAAAGCGGGGGGCGAACCAGTGCGCCTCAAAGGGGCCGGGTAGCTCGCTTGCCGCCAGGGGCCGGCGGCTGAGGCGGCAGGCGCCCTGGGCCAGGGCGAGGCGGGCATCGCCCCCGTACCAGCCATCGGTGACAGGCAAGGCCGTGCTCTCGCGCAGCAGGCGCACCCCCCACTGGGTCACCAGCGCCGGACAGCGCTGCTCGGCCAGTGCGCTGGCCCGACTCATGGCCGGCAAACTGGGCGGGATCAAAGTGGTACCCAACAGCGCCAGCGCCCCCAGCATGGCCGCTTTCATTGGCCAAGCGGCGACAGGCCTTGCCGCAGGCAAGCATCCGGCCAGCAGGATCAGGCCAAGGTAGAGGATCGGTGCGAGGTGGCGGGGGTTATCCGGGTTCTGGCCAAACAGAGTCCAGAGCAGCAGGGCGAGCCAGCCGAGGATCCAGCTTCTATCAAGATGTGTTGGCTTGGCCTTTGACCAGAGCGGCCAGAGCAGCATGCCCATCAGCAGCGGCCAGAGCGGGCCGAGCTGGATATTCAGGGTCTGGCCCCAGCTCAGCAGGCGCGAACCGTGGGCCGCCGCCGTGTTGCCCCAGAGGTGGAAGTGGCCGTCGGTAAAGCGCCGTCCTTCGCTGAAATAGGCCCAGCCATCCGCCTGCCAGACAAACAACAGGCAGGCGAGCCCCACCAGGACGATGGGAGTGAGGAAGGCGAGCCGCTGCCCCTTGTGTTGCCATCCCTGCCAGAGCGGCAGCAGCGCCAGCACGAAATAGGAGGGTCGCAGCGCCAGCAGCAAGCCCAGCAACAGCCCCGCAAGGGCCAGCCGACGCGAAGACACCGATGACGAAGAACGCAGTGCCAGCAGGGTGCCGAGCCAGGCGGCCAGCGCCGGTCCATCGGAGAGACCGGAGAGCGCCAGGGTCGGGGTGAGTGGCAGCGCCATCGCAGTGAGCCACACCGGCGCCAGCAAGGCTGGCCGTTGCCACAGCCGCGCTGCCAGAAAAGCACTCAAGGGGGGCAGCAGGCTGCTGCCAAGCAGGCTGGCCCACTGCACCGCAGCAGCAGGATTATCCACCATCAGATTGAGCAGGCGGGCGAGCCAGATAAAGGCGGGGTAGCCGGGGAAGTGAGGGGAGAACTCCAGCACGCTGAAACGTACCACCCCGTGGGCGAAGTTCAGGGCATCGTCGGAATCGAGCGCCACCGGGAAGGCCAGCAGCCAGCCCATCCAAACCCCTTGCAGCAGGAGCAGCAGCCAGATAGGGCTGGCAACACATTGCTCCTTTCTCCCCTTGCGGGAGAAGGGTTGGGGATGAGGGGGAGAGAAAAACGGAGGACTGGATCCTGGAGGCTCCTGATTAACGCTCTCCTCACCCAGCCCTCGCCCGGAGGGAGAGGGGATAGATTGGCTACGACTGATGGGTGGCAATCAGAGTGGCGCCAGCACGGCCATCAGATCCTGCTCGGCGGCCTTGAATGCCTTCTCATCGGCGACCTTGGCACCTACCCCGAACACGCCCGGGTTGCCGATGGCATCCAGCACTTTGGCCAGGGCCCCGTCGGCAGCCTTGCGATCTTCTTCACTCAGGGCCGGAAGGATCAAGTCCAGGAAGCGCTTGCTCTTGACCACCAGCACCTTGGCGGTCTGGTAGTCCCCCAGATTCTGGCCGACACCCTCGAGACGGCGCTCGATCTCGGCCTTGTAGGCGCGGTTAAGCAGGGTTGCGGTCGCTGCCGCATCCTTGTTTTTGATGGCCTCGGCCAGCGGCGCCTGCAGCACCACCTTGTGATGCTGCTCGAGGTAGGTGAGCTCCTCGGTGAGGCTGGCCAGCACGGCGCTGGCATCCTGTCCTTCGCTAGCGGCTGTCAACAACTGCTCGCGGGCATCGATCAGGGGCTCCTTGCCCGCGGCCGCGTAGGAGTAGGCCTGAGCCTGTCCCATGGTCGTCAGCAATAAGAGGGCGATAAGACCGGCACGAATAGGCATCCTTGGCTCCTTGTATGTGTTGTTCAAGCTGACTCAGGCCCGGTTGTGGGTGTCAGTCACTGCATCTTGGTCGCGATGATCGAAAGTGGCAGGGTGTCTGCCACCATGTCAGGCCACACTCTGGGTCTCGATCACGGTATTTTCGTTGCGATGATTGAAGATGGCGTGCCGTCTGTCCACCCCGTCGATCACCATGTCGGCGGCCATCAGCCCCATCTCCATGGCGGTGTCGGTGAAGATGTAACGAAAAGTCCCCTGGCGGCCGCTCATGATGAGGTTGCCAATGGGCATCAACAGCTGGATGGCTGCATCGCGCCGTCCCTGATAACCGAGATCCATCAGCGGGTAGGCATATTCACTGCGCGCTTCGAAGGTCTCTTCCCCGAGCCGGGTGGTATCGACCCCCAGGCTCGCCAGATCCTGGCTGACTCGCTCGCGCAGGCTGGCCAGCGGCGCATGCCAGGTTTCATCCCCCGGATTGCAGGGGACTTCCAGCATCACCGAGGTTTTACCTGCGGGCGCCATAAAGGGGCTGCGGCGGCGCGGCTCCTGCAAGCGGGTGGCGAGGATGTGCGGATCCGAGAGGTACTGCCAGGTGTTGTCCGACAGGTTTTCCTGATTCAGCGGCATATTGACGAAGCGCAGGGCGCGGTAGTGCAGCTCGCAGGGAAGACCGAGGTGCTGGCAGGTGAGCGGCAGCGGCAGGGTGGAGATCACCTGATCGAAGGCCTCGCTCTGCTCCACGCCATCATGCTGCCAATTCACTCTCTGGATGCGGCCATCGGCCTGAACGAGCCGAGTGATGGTGGCGCTTGTCTTGAGCTCAACCCCTTCTGCGACCAGCCGCTCCCCCAGGGTGGTGAAGATCTGGCCGAAGCCATATTTGGGGTAGCGGTACTTGCGGGCATAGGTACGCACCGAGAGGTTGCCCTTGCGCCTTGGCAGCAGGCGGCGGGCCACGTCTTTCAGATCGATGAGGCTGATGCGCTGACCGGCCCAGTCGGCGGAGAGCCGATCCGGGTTGATGCCCCACAGCTTGCCGGTATAACCCTCGAAGAATTGGCGATAGAGGGTGCGACCGAAGTGACTCTGGATCCACTCGGCGAAGCTCGCCTTGGCAAAATCGGTGGGTTTGTTGGCAAAGGGCAACAGCAGCAGATCCCTCACCGCCCCCGCCATCAGGGAGAGCGGCGCCGTTTTCAGCAGATTTGGCAGGTTGAGGGGGTAGTCATAGGTGCGTCCGGCGAAGCGGATAACGCTCTTGCGCTCGGCATGCAGCAGATCGTCGCCCATCAGCTCGTCGATAAAGGAGAGCAGCTCCGGGTTCTTGGTGATGAAACGGTGACCGCCGTAGTCGAAGCGATAATCGCCATCCTTGCCCGCGAAGCGCTGGGTGGCACACATGCCGCCCACCACGTTCTCCTGCTCGAACAGGGTGACCGCAAAGCCCGCCTGGCGCAGACGCCAGGCCGCCATCAGACCGGCCGGACCCGCGCCCAGCACGGCCATTTTTTTACTGCTGTTATCGCCCATCAATCACAATCCAACGCTATCCACGAGACAAGGAGAAAAGGGGCCCGCAGGCCCCGCTACTGAAAAAGTGACTTATGCCTTGTTGGCTTCAACCGGCTTGTAGTTGCGATACCAGATGGTCACAAAGACCGCCAGATAAGTCAGCCAGGTGGCCAGTTGCAGGCCGGCCGGGGAGGCATTGTAGCCGAACAGGGCGCGCAAGAAGGTGCCAAATACGCCTCTATCGTCGAGGATATGGCTGATGTTGAACACCGGGGTAGTCCAGAGAGTGATGACCCCCGCCGCCTGTAGCATATTGACGGCAGACGACAGCAGGCCGGCAGCGATGATGATGATGAGCAGGCCGGTCCAGCGGAAGAAGGGGGCGAGCGCCACCTTGCGAGTGGATCGCAGCAGCATCCACACCAGCAGCAGGGAGAGGGCCAGCCCCGCCAGTGCGCCAGTCAGACCGGACTGGAGATCCACCCCCTGACCCGAGTAGATCAGCGCCGAGAAGAACAGCACAGTCTCGAAGCCTTCCCGCATTACCGCCAGGAAGGCGAGCAGCACCAGGCCAAACAGGTTGCCGCCGTCGATGGCCGCGTCAATCTGGGCCTTCATGGTGCCTACCTGGGATTTGCCCTGCTTCTGCATCCAGACCGCCATGTAGGTGAGCACCAGGGTGGCAAAGATCAGGATCCCCGCCATCAGCAGGTGGTTGTAGCGCTCGCTTTCGAACTGGCTGACCACCACCTGGAACAGGAAGGCCACCGCCAGGGAGGAGAGCAGACCCAGCCCCACCCCCAGATAGATGAACTTGTTGTAACGACTCGCCCCCAGCTTGGCGAGGTAGGAGAGGCAGATGCCGACCAGCAGGAAGGCTTCCAGCCCCTCGCGCAGGGTAATGAGGAAACTTGCAAACATCAGCGTTCATGCTCCATGTCGGTAGAGGATTGAGTCGGCTGTAACTGTGACAGTTGTAGCCGGTTGAGTAGCACTATGGGGGGCTCGGGCAACTGCGGCTCGCTGGCGCGCACTATGTCGTTGACCCACTTGGGATAAGTTCGGAAATTGAGTTTGATATCGGCCTGGAAGGGACCTTTTGCATCCGCCGGCAGGGGCCAGGCTTCGTCGCGCCAGCCATCGGCCGGGATGCGGGTATCTTCCAACAATTTAGCGTAGCGCCAGAACTTGAGCCCCACCGGCTTGCCTTCGGCATCGCCGAACACCTTGCGAAACAGTCTGGCGTCCTCGGGGACGGCACCGTCCACCGGTTGGCCGCTTTTCAGCACCACCTGGCCGTTGGCATCGGTGACGGTCAGCTCCAGCCATAGCTCACGAAAATCCGCGACCCCGGTGGGCAGGGCGTGGCCAGCGCCGGTGTTGGCGACCCGCACCACCAGGGCTTGTTGTTCATTTTGCGCTTCGATACGGGCGGAGAGGGTGGCGCTGGAGCGCAGCAGCGCCAGGCTCTCTTGCTCAAGACTTGGATTGCGCAGCCCCACCAGCTGGTGCTGGGCACCGGTGAAGTTGTGGCGATAGAGGCGCGTCTTTACGGTGCCGTTCTCGGTGGACTGGCCAGACACAGCCGCGCCGCCGTTGCCGGGCTCCGGGTTCATATGGCAGTCGATGCAGGTGCGGCGCTTGGCCGGATCCTCGGCCTTGGCGAAGCTCGAGTTCTGCCACTCATCCCAGGTGTTGACGATGTTGGCGCCCGTGCCTGGGGCGAACTCGTTGTGGCAGGACTTGCACAGCGCCGCGTCCTGATAGAAGTCCTTCTGATAAGACGCCTTGTGCATGGCCGGGCGGGCGTTGATCTGGCGCTCGGCCAGCCAGTGGCGAACGCTGCCACCGGGGGCATCCTCGAACACATAGCTTTCCCGGTCTTTGAGATTGACGGTGAAGGCGCTGTTACCGCCGGCGTCCTCCAATCTGGTGATGCGATGGCAGAGCAGGCAGCCGGTGCCTTCCTCGACCACGGGCTCGCCCGCCTTGTGCGCTGCGATAAGCGAAGCGCCCCTTTGCTCCAGCATATGGGAGCCCTTGGGCAAGTCGGTCTGGCCCGTCATCACCTGCTGGGGCATGTGGCAGCCCTGGCACCACTGACCGAAGGCCTCCCCCTCGGTCTGTCTGGCCAGCGCTTGCACCGCCTTGTAGTAGGGGTGGGAGTTACCCATCAGCCTGTGGTTGCTGTCGCTCCAGTCGGCGAAGGCCTGTTGGTGGCAATTCTGGCAGGAGGCGGAGTTGAGCCACTCCTTCGGATGGGAGGTCGGCGCCTTGGCCGGATCCGTGCGCGGGGTGTCGAGGCGCAGCCAGTTGGCGAGATAGGGCAGGTTGCCATCCGCCGTCACGAAGGCATGCAGGTCCTCCATCATGGCCTTGACCTCGGTGGGGGGATTGGCGGGATCCACTGCTTGCGCGCCATCGCGGCCATCATGGCCCATGCCACCCTGAGTTTGCTGCGTCATGCGCAGGTACTCGCCGATAAAGTCCCCGGCCACCATGTTGGTCAGGTTGGCGTGGCCATTGATGGCGTTATCTTTACTGGCTTGGCGGTGAGCCTGCATCAGGAATTTGTTGGTGAAGTTGAACCCGTCCAGATGGCAGGAGTTGCAGCTCATCCAGTTGTCCCCCGCCATGGGGAAGCGGCCATTGGCGCTGCTGCTGCCGAGGGTGTTGCCCAGGTTGAACAGCCGCTCGCCGCGTTTGAGGGCGGCAGGGCGGGGATCGGATGTGACCAGTTGGGCGAAGTGAGGCTTGTCCACCGTGACCCGGGCGAAGGGGCCGCTGCCGCCGCTGGCGAGGCGGGTCAGATCCTGGCTCATGACGTTGTGCACCAGTATGTGGTCGCCGTCGATGAGCAGATCCCGCGGGTTCTGGCCTGGCAGGTGGCGCAGCAATTGGGTCGCCTTGGCACCGCCCTGGAACTTCTTGCGGCGGTGACGGTTGCTGTTCTGTTTGCCGCTGCGCGACAGATCAAACACCAGCAGATCCTCGGAGCCCGCCAGGGTCAGGTAGACCCGTTTGCCGTCTGCGGCGAAGCGGGCTGCGAAGGGGTTGGAGACGATCTGGCTGCGGTTGCCGACGCTTGGCAGGTTTATCTGCAAGAACAGCTGTTTACGTTCATCCACTCTCTCCGTCTCGCTGTCCAGATCGATGATGGAGACCGCCGGGAAGACGGTGCTCTGGAACTGGAAGGGATGATCGAGACTCCAGAGTACGTGGGGCAGCCAGGCCTCGCTGCCGTCGGGGGAGAGGGCAATCCCATCGAGCAGGCGTGGCAGGCCCTGGGAGTCGCTTGGGGTGTCGCTGTGGGTCTCGGCCAGGGTGATGAGTTTGGGCTTGGCGAGGGCGGCGGCCGTGGGGGCATTGCCGAGGTTTTTCAGACTGTAGATGGCGAGCTGCCCCGTCATGGCGTGGGTCAGCAGCAGGCGGTCGTCATCGGTGAGTGCCAACCCGCGTGGGGCCTCGGCGGTCGCCACATCCAGCACGAGAGTCCCTTTCAGATCATAGGCTTGCAGGCGCGCCGCCTCGAACAGCGTGACCCAGAACCAGCGCCGCTTGGGATCGAAGATGACGCCATAGGGTCTATGACCGGTGGCAATGGCTTTCTTCAGATCGAGATCGTCATCCAGCAGCAGCAGGCGATCGCCGCTGTAGTCAGTGACCAACAAGGTGCCATCGTCGGCTCGCGCCAGCTGGCGCAGATCGCCGCCAAAGCTGGCCTCCTTGAGCCGCTCGCCGCTATCTCGCGCCAGCAGCGTGATGGAGCCCGTACCCTGGTTGGCACTGAGCAGGCGCGGGGCACCTTGCTGGTCAAAGGCTTGCAGGGCAGAGCCCATCTGCTGGGCCTGGGTCAGCGGAGCCCCCAGCAGTGAGAGGCCGAGGATCAGACAGGAAATCAGTGACTTCAACATGGATCAGGGACGCCACTTGAGCAGGGTCCAGCGCCAGGCGTGACGCAAGACCAGAGGAGTGAGACACAGGGCGCTGAGCCAGTGAACCCAGCTTGCCAATGCACCTAACTTGTCTCCTGGCGTGCCGTGCAGGACGAGCACCAGGCCGCTGCCGAGGCAGGCCAGCAACAGGATCTCGATGATTTGACCTGTGGTGCGCAGAAACGGCTTGTGGCTGTGGCGCAGCAGGCGACGATGAGAGAGCCAGAAGGCGCCAAACAGTAGGGGGAACAGGGAAAGCGAGAGCATGACGTGGAGAAACAGATTCCAGCGAGCCAGTGACCAGAGTGGGGTCAGTGGTTCCCACAACAGCAGCCCGGAGAAGAACATCAGGTAGAGGCTGCCTTCGGCGGCTTGATGGTGATAGGCCAGCCATCGCCAAAAATGTCGTGGTGAGAGAGAAAGGCTTGTCATACAGGCTCCAACGCCCGGACATTCAGTCCGGGGGAGCAAGTTTACAATGGGGTAACCGCAATGAAAAGAGTTATCAATTCTCTCTCTGATGAATAAACCCTGAATGAAAACAAAGGCTGAGCTACTTGTGATCCGCCAGGCGCTCGGTGATCGCATAGATGAGCGCCGCCAGCGAGAAGGCCAGGAACACGATCACCGACCACTTCATCTCGATCTCGTTACCGACACCGTCATCCAGGAACGCCTTGAGCACCTCAATCCCGGCGATGGTCACCAGGGAGTTGATGACGATCAGCTTCAAGGAGGCGAAGTTGATCTTGCTGAGCCAGTTGTTGCCAAGTGCTTCGCGCTGCTCCTGGGTCTGGATGAACTGCACATAGCCGCAGATGGCCACCAGAATGAGCATCTGCGCCACCAGGACGAAATCCACCAGCGTCAGCACCCCGGTGATGAGGTCCATGTAGTGGATGTCGATGATGTCGCGACACAGCACATAGAGCTGCATGGCAAATTTCACCATCAGCAGGGCAACACAGACCAGGATGCAGACATAAAAGGGGAACATCATCAGTCGGCTACCGTTGAGCATGAAATTGAATCGACGCATGGAATTTCCTGAGCAGAGGGTGGATATGGGGTATTGGCGCTGATTATGACTGCTATTGGCCGGCCAGGGCAGCCATTGCGGCAACGCTGCGGGAAAAGTCTCAGCGGGATGGCGCACTGCCTGTTAAACGGCGAAGGGGTCTTGGGAATGGGGTCAAAGTAGCCAATATTGAGGCCATCGTATAAATCATTTTCATTATTTTCAGATAGTTGTGATCCCCGCCGTAATTTCACTTTGTGATGCCGAGCCGCTGAAAACAGCGCTCTATACTCCAGTCTGTCAAATACTTGCCTGATTTGCTCACCGGACAGGATCTGGTTTGAGTGTGTCTTGTGCAAGTTGCGCTCGACCTCACCTAGATAAGCTTCTTTTGATAAGGAACATCATCATGTCGCTGACATTCATCAAAACACCCATTGCGCTTGGACTGGCAGGCTGTCTTATCACGGCGTTTTCCGCCCAGGCGGAGATTGTGATCGGTGTGGCTGGCCCCTTCACCGGCCCGAACGCCACCTATGGCGATCAGTATTGGCACGGTGCGACTCAGGCTGCCAATGACATCAACGCCGCAGGCGGGATAAATGGCGAGAAGATCAAGCTGGTGCAGGGGGACGACGCCTGTGAACCGAAACAGGCAGTCTCCGTGGCCAACCGCTTGGTGGACCAGGAAAAAGTGAATGCGGTGGTCGGCCACTTCTGCTCATCCTCCACCATGCCAGCCTCCGAGGTGTATAACGACGCGGGGATCATCGCCATTACCCCGGGCTCGACCAATCCGCTGATCACCGAGCGTGGCATGAATGACATGTTCCGCATGTGCGGGCGCGATGACCAACAGGGGCAAGTGGCCAGCGACTTCATCGTCGACAAGCTCAAGGCCAAGCGGGTGGTGATCATTCACGACAAGGATACCTATGGACAGGGGCTTGCGGACGCGACCAAGGCGGCGCTGGCCAAGCGCGGGGTGAAAGATGTGATGTACGAGGGCCTGTCGCGCGGCGAGAAAGACTTTAACGCCCTGGTGACCAAGATTGGCGCTCAGAAACCCGATGTGGTGTTCTTCGGTGGCTGTCACCCGGAAGGGGGGCCGCTGGTGCGCCAGATGCGTGAGCAGGGGGTGTCGGCCAAGTTCTTCTCGGGTGACTGTATCGTCAACGCCGAGATGGTCACCGCCGCCGGCGGCCCGCAGTACACCAATGGCATCTACATGACCTTTGGCCAGGATCCGCGTCTTATCCCGGACGGCAAGGCGGTTATCGAGGCATTCCGGGCCAATAAATTTGAGCCAGAAGGTTACACCCTCTATGCCTATGCCTCCGTGCAAGCCATTGCCGCGGCATTCAAGGCAAGCGGTGGCACGGATTCTGCCAAGGCCAGTGCCTGGCTGAAGGCAAACACGGTTGAGACAGTGATGGGTAAGAAGTCCTGGGACAGCAAGGGCGACCTGAAAGTCTCCGATTACGTGGTCTATGAATGGGATGACCAAGGAAAATATAAAGAAGTCAAATAACGACATAGTGGATAACGCTCAGCGCCGACGGAAGTCGGCGCTTTATAAACAGCGAGCCTCAGTGGCCTATAACGAGAGCGTACTATGATGGATGCATTCTTCTTGCAACAACTAATCAATGGATTAACGCTGGGTTCCGTCTACGGTTTGATTGCCATTGGTTACACCATGGTGTACGGCATTATTGGCATGATCAATTTTGCCCACGGCGAAGTGTATATGATCTCGGCCTATCTCAGCGCCATTGGCCTAGCACTGTTGTCCTTCTTCGGGTTGCACTCCTTCCCTCTGCTTATTCTCGGCACCCTGGTATTTACCATAGTGGTGACGGGGGTATATGGCTGGACCATAGAGCGCATCGCCTATAAACCGCTGCGAAATTCTACCCGTCTGGCGCCACTTATTTCCGCTATCGGCATGTCGCTAATATTGCAAAATTACGCACAAATAAGCCAAGGGCCGCGTCAGCAAGGGGTACCTACTCTGCTTGATGGGGTATTTCGTTTCCATATCGACGATGGCTTTGTCCAAATCACCTACACCAAGGTCTTTATTTTGATTGCCTCGTTTGCGGGCATGCTATTGCTCACCTGGATCATCAACAATACCAACTTGGGGCGCATGTGCCGTGCGGTACAACAAGACAGAAAAATGGCCTCGATCATTGGCATCAATACGGACAGGATCATCTCGCTGGTATTTGTGATGGGGGCGGCCATGGCGGGGCTCGCCGGAGTCTTGATCACCTTCAACTACGGCACCTTTGACTTCTATGTCGGCTTTATCATCGGCATCAAGGCCTTCACCGCCGCGGTATTGGGGGGGATTGGCTCTTTGCCCGGTGCCATGTTGGGGGGCCTCATCCTCGGCATTGCCGAGGCGCAATTCTCGGGCATGGTCAATTCCGATTACAAGGATGTCTTCTCGTTCGGACTGTTGGTGATGATCCTCATTTTTCGTCCCCAGGGGCTGCTTGGCCGCCCCATCGTCAGCAAAGTGTGAGGGCGTAAAATATGACGTCACAAACGATGTTACATCAGGGTTTCTCGTTTAAACGCTGTTCGCTGGATGCCATTCTTGCCGGTTTGGTGGCGCTGATTATTTTTGGCCCCATCGTCGGCGTGGTGCTGGATGGTTACAGCTTTAATTTCGCAGGACAACGGTTGGTGTGGATAGTCATGGCCGTCATGGTCGGCCGTTTTCTGATGAGCGCCTTTCTGACCACGGCCGCTGGCACTCGTCTGCTCGCCTGTTTTGAAACGGATAACGGCGGGGTCTATGTACGGGAGCCTGATTACAAGAATCCGCTGCGCTGGATCATTCCACTGGTGCTCGTGCTGGCAATTTGTTTCCCCTTTGTGGCCACTAAATATGTACTGACGGTGGCGATCCTCGGCCTGATTTATGTGTTGCTTGGGCTGGGATTGAATATCGTGGTGGGGCTGGCCGGCCTGCTGGATCTGGGCTACGTCGCCTTCTATGCCATTGGCGCCTATGGTCTTGCGCTGGGTTATCAATATCTTGGGCTGGGATTTTGGTCGATGTTGCCCTTGGCGGCGCTGATATCGGCAGCGGCCGGTGCCTTGCTGGGGTTCCCGGTATTGCGCATGCACGGGGATTATCTGGCGATAGTGACGCTCGGGTTTGGGGAGATCATTCGGCTGATCCTGAATAACTGGCTGGCGTTTACCGGTGGCCCGAATGGCATTTCGGCCCCCGCGCCCACGCTGTTTGGTCTGGAATTTGGGCGGCGGGCAAAAGAGGAGGGCGGCGTGCCCTTCCATGAATTCTTTCACCTGACCTATGATCCCAACCTGAAATTCATCTTTATCTACAGCATCCTGGTGGCGGTGGTGGTGTGGGTGCTCTATGTCAAACATCGGCTGACCCGCATGCCCATCGGGCGCGCCTGGGAAGCGCTGCGCGAAGATGAAATTGCCTGCCGCTCCATGGGGCTCAATCATGTACTGGTGAAACTCTCTGCCTTCACGCTCGGGGCCTCTACCGCAGGCATTGCCGGGGTGTTTTTTGCGACCTATCAGGGCTTCGTCAATCCGACCTCCTTCACCTTCTTCGAATCGGCACTGATCCTCGCCATCGTGGTGCTGGGCGGAATGGGCTCGACCATAGGTGTCGTGCTGGCGGCCTTTGTGCTGACCGTCACGCCTGAGCTGCTGCGGGGCTTTGCCGAGTATCGTGTGTTGCTGTTTGGAATCTTGATGGTGGTGATGATGATCTGGCGACCACGGGGTCTGATTCGCATCAACCGCAGCGGCTTCACGGTGCGAAAGGGAGTGGCGCCATGACACCCCACACACTGAGCGACATGATCCTGAGCGTCGAGCACCTGATGATCTCCTTTGGTGGCATCAAGGCACTCAACGACGTGAGCCTGGAGGTACGGCGGGGATCCATCACCGCCCTCATCGGCCCCAATGGCGCAGGCAAAACCACGGTATTCAACTGTCTGACCGGTTTCTACCGGGCCTCTGGCGGCAATATTTTCTTCAACGCCCGCAATGAAACCACCAACGTGATCCAGATCCTGGGTCAAAAATTCCAGCCAGGGGACTGGGTCAACCCGGCGCAACTCGGGCAGCGCATCTTCTACAAGATGTTTGGCGGCACCCACCTGGTGAATCGGGCAGGACTCGCCCGCACATTCCAGAACATCCGTCTGTTTAGGGAGATGTCAGTGGTGGAAAATCTGCTGGTTGCCCAGCATATGCAGGTGAATCGCAATCTGCTGGCCGGTGTGCTCAACACCACGGCATACCGGCGGGCCGAGAGCCGCGCGCTGGACCGTGCCTTCTACTGGCTCGAGGTGGTGGATCTGGTGGACTGTGCCAACCGGCTGGCGGGGGAGATGTCTTACGGTCAACAACGGCGGCTGGAGATCGCCCGCGCCATGTGCACGGCCCCGGAGATGATCTGCCTCGATGAACCTGCGGCCGGTCTGAACCCGGTTGAGACGCGCACCCTCAGCAAGATCATCCGGTTTTTACGTGACCATCATGGCATCACTGTGCTGTTGATTGAGCACGACATGGGCATGGTGATGGAGATTTCGGATCACATCATAGTGCTGGATCACGGCGATGTGATTGCACAGGGGAAGCCCGAGCAGATCCAGCACGATGATAAAGTGATTGCCGCCTATCTGGGGACCGACGAAGACGAGGCCAGCGCATGAGCGAGACGATGCTGGAGTTTCGTAATGTCGATGTCTTCTATGGCGCCATTCAGGCGCTGCAGCAGGTCAGCCTGCAGGTCAATCAGGGGGAAACGGTGGCCTTGATTGGCGCCAACGGAGCCGGCAAATCCACGCTGCTGATGTCGATCTTTGGCCAGCCCCGCATTCGCAGCGGGCAGATCCTGTTTTGCGGTGAGGACATCAGCCATCAATCGACGCACTTTGTGGCCTCGGCGGGCATTGCCCAGGCGCCGGAGGGGAGGCGAGTCTTCCCCGACATGACGGTGGAAGAGAACCTGCTGATGGGCACCATCCCCATCGGCGATCACCATGCGGCGCAGGATATGCAAACCATGTTCGACTTGTTTCCGCGCTTGAAGGAGCGGCGCAAGCAAAGGGCGATGACCATGTCCGGTGGTGAGCAGCAGATGCTGGCTATCGCCCGCGCCCTGATGAGCCGCCCCAAGCTGCTGTTGCTGGATGAACCCAGCCTGGGGCTCGCGCCCATCGTCGTGAAACAGATCCTGCATACACTGCGGGAGTTGGCGCAAAGCGGCATGACGATCTTCCTGGTGGAGCAAAATGCTCACCATGCGCTGAAACTGTCCGATCGTGGCTATGTGATGGTCAACGGCAAAATCCGGTTAAGCGGCACTGGTGAGGAGTTGCTGGGCAACCAGGAGGTACGCAAAGCCTACCTGGGCGGCGCGGAATAACAAAAAGCCCGCTTAGTTTCCTAAGCGGGCTTTCTAAAATGGCTCCCTCGACAGGACTTGAACCTGTGACATACGGATTAACAGTCCGCCGTTCTACCGACTGAACTACGAGGGAATTGGCTCCTCCTACTGGACTTGAACCAGTGACATACGGATTAACAGTCCGCCGTTCTACCGACTGAACTAAGGAGGAATTACCTGTCTCGATGAGACGGTGCGGATATTAATGGTCACTGGGCCGGGTGTCAACCCGTAACCCCGCGCAAAAAATGGGTTTTCGGTCCGTTTGCCCAAAACTTGCCCGTTATGGACTATTTTCAGCACAATCAGCAGCTTGAGATCGCATTTTATCGACCGACCGGCATTTTTTGCATTCAGCGCCCATCGCACCTCCCATTGTGTCTATCAGTCAGAGCACTGGCTGGAATGCGTTGCCTGTGAGATGCAGGGTCGCCAACATCGTTGATACTAGGGCGACCGATGCGGGGCTGTGAGCCGGTTTGACTGAGCCGTTGCCGAGCCGCCATACGGGCAGAGAAAAGTTGGCTAACGGTGAGCAACATCGGCGATATACGGGTAACCCGCGGCAATACTGCGTGGTAATGGCCATTCCTTGATCCTGCCCATCGAATTTTATCGTAAGCTCGGGTATGGTTGCCCTCGATACCATCGCCGTGTCGACAGCTCTGCCGGCCCTTGATGATGATCGGGTGCCGGTTCACCCCGGCCTTTGTCTCCTTCTTCTGGTATTACCCTATACATGCACAATCAAGCTTCCATAAAAGGCGTGAAGCTGGCCATTGCATTGCGCCAATCCTGTTTCGACGAACCCTATAGCGTTGCGCGCTTCGGTCGCGATCTCATTGCCGGTATCACGGTGGGCATCATTGCCATCCCGCTGGCCATGGCGTTGGCCATCGCCAGCGGTGTGCCGCCCCAGCATGGCCTCTACACCGCCATCATCGCCGGCATAGTGATTGCCGTGACGGGTGGCTCACGCTTCTCCATCTCGGGACCCACCGCCGCCTTCGTGGTGATCCTCTACCCGGTGGCCCAGCAATTCGGGGTGGGCGGCCTGTTGATGGCGACCCTCATCTCGGGTGTCTTTCTGGTCGCCATGGGCATGGCCCGACTGGGCCGTCTGATCGAATATATTCCGCCTTCAGTCACGTTGGGCTTTACCGGCGGGATCGCCATCGTGATCGCGACCCTGCAGATCAAGGACTTCTTCGGCCTGAGCGTGGCCGAGATGCCGGAAACTTACATCGGCAAGGTCGAGGCGTTGGCCCAGGCCCTGCCAAGCTGGCAGTGGGGCGATACCCTGGTGGGGGTGGCGACCCTGGCGGTGTTGCTGCTCTGGCCCAAGTTGCGATTGCCGGTGCCGGGTCATCTGCCGGCGGTGCTGGTCGGGGCAGGCCTTGGCTTTGGATTGCACACCATGGGCATCGATGTGGCCACCATCGGCAGCAAGTTCAGCTACACCCTGAGCGATGGCACCCAAGGCATGGGGATCCCGCCCATAGCGCCGACTCTGGTGATGCCCTGGGCGCTGCCCGGGCCAGACGGTGCGCCCGTGGTCTGGGATCTGGCGGCCATCCAGCGGTTGCTGCCCGCGGCCTTCTCCATGGCCATGCTGGGGGCCATCGAATCCCTGCTCTGCGCCGTGGTGCTCGACGGCATGACCGGGCGCAAACACAGCTCCAACGGTGAGTTGGTGGGGCAGGGGCTTGGCAACATCCTGGCCCCCTTCTTCGGTGGTATCACGGCAACAGCCGCCATCGCGCGCTCCGCGGCCAACGTGCGGGCCGGTGCGACCTCTCCCATCTCCGGCATAGTGCATGCGCTGGTGGTACTGGCCGCCATCTTGATATTGGCTCCCTGGCTCTCCTGGTTGCCGCTCTCCGCCATGGCAGCGCTGTTGCTGCTGGTCGCCTGGAACATGAGCGAGGCACACAAGGTGGTGGATCTCATCCGCCGGGCACCCGGCTCGGATGTGCTGGTGTTGCTGGTCTGCCTGTCGCTCACCGTGGTCTTCGACATGGTCATCGCTATCACCTTCGGGGTGATCCTGGCGTCCCTGCTGTTCATGCGCGAGATAGCCAAGATGACCAAGTTGCACAACCTGGCCGAGCACAAGCGCTATGCCAACGAGGTGCAGGCCGGGACCCTGATCTACAAGATCAACGGCCCGCTGTTCTTCGCGGCGGCGGAGCGGGTGTTCGACGAGCTGCTGGCCGAGGTGCGGGAGAATAAGACGCTGATCTTGCAGATGGAGGCCGTCTCCATACTCGATGCGGGGGGCCTGGCGGCCTTCCAGCAATTTGCCAAGCGGATGGCCAAGGGGGGAGTGACGTTGAAGGTGGCCGAGTTGCAGTTCCAGCCCCTCAAGACCCTGGCCCGCGCCAAGGTGCGTCCCACCTTGGGTGAACTGGAGTTTTACGGCTCACTGGAAGAGGCTATCAAGGGGGAACCCTTGCACGAAGCGGCTAAAAATTGATTGAAAGGGATAGGAAATGACATCTTTTTGGGCAGTTGGTTCGGTAATTGAGCGATTGATTGCAAAAAGTGAAAAATGAGATTGACCGGTCTGCTCCTATCCCTTACATTACGCCCCGTTCCAGCGCAACAGCGCGGCGAACGACGTGGCGATTGGACACGTTAAACCGCAGTCGAAAATTTGGTGAGGTGTCCGAGTGGCTGAAGGAGCACGCCTGGAAAGTGTGTATACGGCAACGTATCGAGGGTTCGAATCCCTCCCTCACCGCCAAATAGCAAAACCCCGCTTGAGAAAGCGGGGTTTTTGTTTTCTCGCGCTACTGAATTTCCCTTCATAGTTCCTATTTCGATGAGCGCTGGCTCGTACCACAGGCGCCAGTCACTCCTTCTTTCTCTTACTCCCCTTCCCATTTACCTGTTTGCCAACGCTTTCTGAGCCCGGCAGAAATCCCTATTTTCATCACATATCACCCGCTTTGCCCTTCATCAGAAAATCACGCCAATAAGCCTGTCGAGCAACACGTCGAAGGGGAACATGGTGAGGAGCAGCGGAATGAAGGGCACGATGGCCGCGAGGATCAGTTGCAGGAACATGTCCCGGTTAAAGGGCATGGGCCTGACCTCCTTGATGACGGTGTAGGCATTGCCCAGATCGGCGAGGGACTGAATGTCGGCGGCGCCGAGCAGGGATTCCCCGTCTCTATCGGCCGTGCGCAGCCAGCGGCGCTCGAAACTGCGGCTGTATTCGGCTGCAAGGGCGCCATATTCCCGTAACCCCTGGCGTTTGGCCGCCATGATATGGGGGGCGAAGACACTCAACGGCGCCAGCACGAGCAGTAGCCCGAAGCTGGCCAATAGAATGATCTCCGGTTTGTAGGTGGTCAGTAAGGCGCCATCATAGAAGATCCGGTTGGCGATGAAACCGGCTAATTGCGCGCCAAATGCGATCAGCAGCGGTGAATAGGCATAGGCAGAAGCCCCCAGAAAACCGAGGCCACAGTTGCGATCGGGGTGGGTCGGAATGAGATCGAGCGAGATCCTGGAGACTTGCCAGAGGAAGCGGGTCCAGATGGTGATCCGGTAGAGCCAGCGCAGGATCAAAAATTGAATGATGGGGTTGCTCACCCAGAAGAACCAGAATCCCGGCAGAGTCAGGGTCACACTGCCCTCGTGCATGGTGGCGTACCAGGTCGAGGCTTGCAGGGTGAAGGTGTTGATCCGGATGAAGTACCCCATCGAAAATACAAACAGAATGAACCCGACCTCCACGGGGATCGAATTGCGCCACGCCATGGCACTGCGGATGGCATCATAAAAGCGTGGCAGGGCGAGGGGGGATACCAGACCCCGATCGATGAATTGGCGGACGATCAGCCTGATCCGCAAGTGGACGATGAGCTCCGCATAGACCAGCAGTGAGACGCAGACCAGAAAGCGGACATGGGTCTCCACATCCAATAGAAAGGGGACGGCGACCCCTTGCAACAGGCTGCCTTCCAGGGCGCACAGCAGCAACAGAGGCAGCCAGCAGAGCCCACTCAGCACCAGAATTCGTCGCCTGATATGGGTCTCGATATCGCCGAGATGCGCCTTGCTCCACAGTTGATAGAGTGGCCCCCCCAGGATCAGCGAGAAGTTGTTTGGATCGGAGAGTGGCGGGGACAGCGGATCGGGTGGGGTGACAGGTCTGTGGCTCGACATGATGAGATCACCTCGTTGGGCAATGTGATGGGGTTGCTCGCCTTTTTACCGGTGGAGGAGGTAATGAGGACGCGGCTAATATCGAAAAGATTAGAGCAATGAAGAGCCCCTTGATCCTTGTATCACTCAAATTTGACCTTGATTCAGACCATAGCCGAACATTTGTTACCAGGATGCATGGTGCCCCTCTGCCTGACGCCACTGTTCCAGCCAGCGCAGTACTTCGGCGGTTGCCTCAATTTGGTCGGCCGGGATGTAGTTGTTGATCAGTGCATCCCGATAAAGGGCTCGGGCCAAAGGGATCCTTTGCAGTACAGGTATCCCCTCCTCTTCGGCAATCTTGCGCACCTGCAGAGCCTGGGCATCTGTGTATTTCAGGGTTACCAGCGGCAGAGGGGTTTCTCCTCGCTCGTAACGGATCCCGACGGCAATATGGGTTGGGTTGGCGACGATAACCGAAGATCGCTTCACATCGGCGCGCATGTTGCTCGATTGCAACTCCTGATGGAACTGGCGGCGCTTGCTTTTGATCTCGGGGCTGCCCTCCATCTCTTTGTATTCCCGTTTTACTTCATCTTTGCTCATCTTCAGCTGCTTGATGTGCTGGAAGTGCTCAAAAGCGTAATCGGCAATGGCAATTACCACAAAACCCATGGCACAAACTGCCATCAGCTGACCTAGCATGCCACCGAGTACGGGGGGGATGCAGGCCATACCGCAGCCTGGTAGTTGCAGCAGGGCTTGCAAGTTGCCTCTGATAGTGACCCATACCAGCAGGCTGAGTAGGGTGACTTTGAGCAGGGATTTGGCAAACTCCATCAGGCTCTTGACGGAGAAAATTTTCTTGGCTCCTTCTACTGGATTGATCTTCTTGATGTCGGGCTTGATCGACTCACCACTCAATAGAAAGCCGTACTGGGCAATATGGGAGATGAGCACCACCAGTACGGCGACCACTAGGATAGGAATGCACAGATAGGCCATCTCCTGTAGCAGGTTCTCCACAACATGGTTGAGCGCTTGGGCAAAGGGGAGATTGATGTGGGGCTCAGGGATCATCATTAATTTGCCAAGATGCTCCAGATAGTAATCGGACATCACCATCAGCATGCCTATCAAGCTCAGGATGATGGCGGTGGAGATCACCTCCTTACTCTTGACGACCTGCCCTTTCTTGCGAGCATCCCGCAACTTCTTCGGGGTGGGCTGTTCGGTTTTTTCGCCGCTCATTGAATCTCCTGAGTAATACGAGTCTGGGCAACGTCAGTCCGGGTCATAGGGTGTTTGTCTTCCATCAGGTTTTCAAAATAAGAATGAACAGGCCGAGGGGATCAATCATCCCTAACACCCAGCAGCAGAGGCGATCCATTGCCCACAGGATAGTGTGTTGTAGGTAGCCATCTGATATCGCCATCAACATGACGATTAAGGTGATAGTTTTTGCTGTCATCGTGCTGCGCTCGACCATGAACACAGCTTGCTGCTTGGTTGAAACTGGAGAATATCAGTGCTCATTATGGCCCCAGAATGGGCTCGAGCAGACGTAGTGGATCCATGACTGCCAGTACCTGCCGGTAGGCGTGATCCATCATCAACTTGATGTAAATGACCAGCAGCAAGCTGGCGACGGCGCTCTTGATCGGCATTGCCAGCACAAAGACGTTCAGTGATGGTGCAAATCGGCTGATCAGAGCCAGTCCAAACTCGGCTAGAAACATGGCGATTAGCAGGGGGGCTGAGAGCAGGGCACAGAGCAGCAGCATCTGACTGAATTGGCTGTAGAAAAAGCTGACCCATTGGTTGCCAATAGTGGGGAAGAAGTGAGCGACTGGCCAGCTGGTGTAGCTCTGGAACAATGCTGTCAGCAGGGCGAGAAAGGCCCCGCCAGCAAAGAACAAGGTGATCAGTGTTTGAGTCAGCAGCAAACCGGTAGGGCTGGTCTGGCTACCGAGGCTCGGATTGAACAGGGACCCCATGGCGGCGCCCCGCTGGTTGTCGATCAGAAAGCCGCTCGCCTCGATGGCCCAGAAAGGGATGGCAGCGACAAAGCCTATCAGCAAGCCCAGCAATACCTCCTTGGCGATCAGCAGGGCCAGCTCCATGCTACCGATGCTTGGGGGTAGGGTGTCGGCGATCATAGGGTAGGCGTAGAGTGCCAGCGAGCAGACGACGCCGTTGCGTATCATCGCGCCCCCCAGCATCTGTTTGCTGAGTATCGGCAACATCACGAAGCAGCTAATAAATCGCGGTAATAGCAGGGTATAGGCCAGCATCTGGGCCTGCAGGCTCTCCAGTGTCATTGGATTTGCGGCACCTTGAATAACACCATATCGGCGAAGCTGTAGAGCTCGTTGCCCAGCCAGGCGGCGGTGGCGAACAGAGTGATCACCACCGCGATCAACTTGGCGACAAAGCCCAGCGTTTGTTCCTGGATTTGGGTCAAGGCCTGCAGCAGTGATACCAGGGTGCCGACCAGCGCGGCGACCAGCACCGGTGGCATCGATAAGATCAATACCAGCCAGAGGGTCTGACTGGTGAAGTGAAGAATATCAGCATGGCTCATGTCATCCTCCGTAGCTGATGACTAGCCCGTGGGTCAGGCGGGCCCAGCCATCTAGCAGCACAAACAGCAGCAGCTTGAATGGTAGAGAGATGGTCATGGGAGACACCATCATCATCCCCATCGCCAGCAGTATGTTGGAGATGATGAGATCGATGGCGATGAAGGGTAGATAGATGAGAAAGCCTATCTCAAAGGCACGGCTGAGTTCGCTCACGGTAAAGGCGGGCAACAGGATCAGCAGGCTGTCTGGCTCCAGACGGTCGGCATACTCACTGGGCCATAGTTGTTTGGTACTGTCGATAAAGAAGGCGTGTTCCCGTGGCTTGATCTGCTTTTTAAGAAAAGCACGGTAGGGAGCCATTCCCTCAGCGAGGAATTTCTCCACCGATTCTGATTTGGCCAGCGATACCTCGTTCTGGCGCAAGTAATCCTGAGTCGCAAAGCCGACCGGGGCCATCACATAGATGCTAAGGATGATCGCCAGTCCATACATCGCCATGTTGGGGGGGATCTGCTGTACCCCCAGGGCGTTGCGTAGCAGGGAGAAAACTACCGCCATCTTGACGAAGGAGGTGGCCATCACGGCGATAAAGGGTAGCAGGGCCAGCAGGGCCAGGCCGACGATGAGGTTGAGCTCATCCGGTAGCTGGATCATGCCTGTGACTCTCCACTCAGTTTCTCGACTCGTACCCCAAGGCGCCCCTGAATTTCCACTAACCGGCCGCTACCGAGTTGGTGACCATTACTGATGATGCGCACCTCTCCATCAAGGGGAGTACCTAGGTCTATCAGGGAACCTGGTTGCAGACTGGTTAGGGTGTGCCAATCAAGAGTCTGGCGACCCACTTCGAAGCTCACCTGAATGGGTAGACTCTCCAGCTCGGTTAGGCTGAGAGGGTCATCGGCGGTGGTGTTATACATATCGGTCAATTCCAGATGTTGATGATGGGCTTGGCAGTAGGCAAAGGGTCGACCCTCCAGGCAAGCCAGTAGCCTCTGACCCAGAGTGCTTTGCTGAGGGGGGAGCAGCACGTCGCCATTGGTAAGATCAGTCAGCTCGGCCATGGTCAGGCGCATTTCTCCCCAGATCAGGGAGACGGTCAGTGGTAGCGACAAGCGTTGCTGGCTAGGTCGAAGTGGAAGTTTGGCCAGCAGCGACTCGGGTTGATGCAGCCAGAGCGAGAGGGTAGATCCGTCACGTTGCAGCAGGATCTGCAGCGCTGGTTCACAGGACGTGGTTGCGGCTTGCTGGATTAGCGCCGAGCAGGTAAGGCCGAGGGGCTCTCCTAACCGTTCGACCAGTGCCAATTGCAGCGCTTCTGGCAGGCTGAACAGCGCCGCCTGTTGCAGATCTGGTGCCAGCCAGTGCGCCAGTTCGGCGCCATGGCACATGAGGGACAGGGCCAGCCCTTGCCACTGCAGTTGCAATCGGGTATCCAGGTTGGCTGGGGCGAGCACAATGGCGAGGTTAATCTCGCCATTTCCCCAATGAAAGTGGTGACGGTGGTGACTCAGGCTCTGTTGCAGGGTCAGCTCCGCCAACGAGGCAGAGCTGAAGATAATCGGTGTCATGCGTCGGCGTCCCACTCTTCATAGATGGATCTCTGCTGACGTGAACCCTGCTCACTATCAGCCTGATTGAAGAGGTCGAGGGTGACCTGTTCGCCTGGATAGAGCCGCTGCAGGCGGTCGATCAGTTCGCTGCGCCCCTGATTGAGCAGCAGTTGTCCCTGGCTGGTGGCGAGGATCTCTATTTGTAGCTCGCCATGGTGGTGAGCGATGCGGATAGCTAGCTGACCTAGCTCTGGTAGGTTAAGGCGCAGCAGAGGTGGGCGCTCCGGCCGTCCCAATTCAAGCTGGATATCCACCGCCAGCCGCTCCAGCAACTGATCTAATTCGTGATTCATCAGCGTGGGTGAGACCCGGGCCAGTAACAGATCTCCTGGGGTTCTGACCAGCGGAGTAAACGGCTGCCCGTTGGCGCCGAGTTCTTCATCCGCTAGTCGAGTCTCTTCGGATTCAGTGGCGAGCAGGGGGCCAACGTCACTATCTACCAATGAGGTATTGTCTTCTGGCTGGGCTATGTTGCTGGCGGTTGGCACCATATCCGGTACCAATGGGTCGATCATCGTGTGCGGTGCCATATTATCTGCTGCGTCGTGCATTCCCTGCGTTGTGCTGGGAGTGGATGAGCGCGGGGTATCCAGTGCAAGAGGCAATGAGGTTGGCTGAATTCGCTCTTGAGCCGAGAGTTGCAATGGATCTGCCGTAAAGAGATCCAAATTTATGTGTTCTTTATCCAGGTCAAAGGCGTGTTGTGCGGTTTGGTCTCTCTTGTCCAACGCGTTATGGGTAAACCATTCCGATGGGGTTATATGCTGCGTGTTGCTCCCATTCTCTTGGATAGATACCGGGTTTAGCAGTGATTGCTGGGGTGCCTGAGACGTCGGTATATCATGCTGGAGGGTAGAATCCGCCTCGATGTTTTCTTGTGCATCCGATTTGTGCTTGCGCAATGATTGTTGATTTCGGTGCAGTTGATCTCGAAGACGGTGCAGTTCATCCACTACATGGTGACGGGCTGTCTTCTGTTCTTGATCGAGGTGCATTGCTTGCTCAAAGCGCTGTTGTTGCACTTGATTAGCCTGTGCCATCGGAGGACCGTCCGGTGCTGTGGTAGTGCCCTGTAAGGACATGACTCGGTTCATGATTCATTACATCCTGATCTGCTGGCGGAACTCTTCTTGTTCCTGCTCTTCGTGGTAGTCACGCAGGGCCTGCTGTGACGCCTGTTCCTGACGGTGAAGCTCGGCAAATTTTTCTTGCTGCTGGCGGGCGCGATGTACTGCCAATTGGCGCTCCTGCAGCCGGATACGCTCTTCGGCCACCCGCTCGGCTTGTTCTGCGACTGTTTGCTCCAGATGGGCCTCTTTCTCTCGTAGCAGGGCGACTTGCTGTTGCCACTGATCCAGCCCCTTGCGATCGACTTGTTGTTCCTGACAGAGGATGAACAGACGATCCTCCTCTTGCAGGCGCCACTGGCGGTAATGCTGGCTTTCCAGTTCCGCCTCTTGTTGACGCGTTCGAGCCAATTGCACTCTAGCCTGTTGGGCCGCGAGCTGTTGCTCGGTCCGCTCCCGTCGCAAAACCTTGATCCGTTGTAAACGACCGATCATCGGGTCAGCACCTCCAGGCTAGTGAGGGCTTGCTCGAGCGAGCTTGGTTCATGGGTTCCCTGCCTGAGCCACTGACGAATTGTTTCGATGCGAGAGATTGCTTCGTCGGCAACTTTGTCCTGTCCCTTCTGGTATTCGCCAATTTGCAGCAGTAGCTCCACCTCTTCATATTTGGCAAGCCAGCTACGCAGTCGACCGGCTTGCTCCTGATGGGGCGATGCGATGATCTGATTCATCACTCGACTGGCCGAGCGCAATACGTCGATGGCCGGGTAATGGTTGGCCGCCGCCAATTTGCGTGAAAGTATGATATGGCCATCCAGGATAGATCGGGTCTCATCAGCGACCGGCTCCGTCATATCATCCCCTTCCACCAGCACTGTATAGAGGGCGGTGATGGAGCCTTTGTCAGATTGACCCGCCCGCTCCATCAGGCGGGGCAGGGCGGCAAACACCGAGGGGGGATAGCCACGCCGAGTGGGAGGCTCTCCGGCGGCAAGCCCTATCTCCCGTTGCGCGCGGGCAAAGCGGGTGACGGAATCCATCAGCAGCAGCACCCGTTTGCCCTGATCTCGAAAATACTCGGCGATGGAGGTCGCGACAAAACCCGCCTTGGCGCGCTCCATTGCGGGGCGATCCGAGGTGGCGACCACTAATACTGCCTTTTTAAGCCCTTCCTCCCCCAAGTCTGCCTCAATAAATTCACGCACTTCCCGCCCCCGTTCCCCAATGAGGGCGAGCACGGTGACATCCACTTCAGCACTGCGGATCAGGGATGCGAGCAGGGTGCTCTTGCCACCCCCCGCTGCGGCGAAGATCCCCATCCGCTGCCCTTCACCACAGGTGAGCAGGCCATCAATGGCCCTGATACCAAGGGAAATAGGCTCTGCGATCCGCTTGCGACTCATGGGGGGCGGGGCATCCCGATATACCGGATACCAGGCCGCAGGCTCTGGCAGATGACCGCCACCAAAAGGATTGCCTAGGCCGTCCAGTACCTGACCCAGCAGGTGTTCCCCCACACCGACCTGATGCATGGTGCCGGTTGGGCTGACCTCGGTGTTGGAGGAGATACCGAACATCTCTCCAAGGGGAGTCAATAAGGCCTGATGTTGGGCAAAGCCGATCACCTCTGCCTGCAGGGAAAGGGTGTTGTCGGGATTGCGCAAGTGACACAGCTCACCGATACGGACCCCAGGAACCACGGCTTTGAGCAGGGTGCCGGTCACCTGAGTAACCCGACCACGGATCTGGATCAATCTGCACTCGTCGATGGCATGACGAAGCTGGCTGGGGATGGGGTCGAGGGAGAGAGTCATAAGGATCGGCGCAAGTTAAATTGGTGGCCACTATAGGTGATAGCGGCAACGCAGGATTTCAGCCTGAGCCGAGACTTTTTAGAAAACGGTTGGGGCTGGGCTAAAAATTCACGGCCAATTTTGGCATCGATGGTCAGTGCCGATTTTTATAATGCAACCATCGTCAATCCATTTGTCACGGGAGTTTCCATGGCCATTATCCAGAGCACCCCCTATGCCTCTGCTACGCAACTTGAATCGCGTTCCGCAGAGGGTGCATCTCGCTCGGTCAGCTTGCAGGGTGGCCAGTTTCAGGGCGAACGGGTCGTGTTGACCAGCGCATCTCAATCCCTTGCCGATGCGGCGGAAGAGCTGACATTTGTCTTTTCCGAGCGAGCCGAGCTCTCCTTGGCCAAACGCAAGCTGAATGATAGCCAAGCTCGGATAAGTGAGATCGAAGCATTGGTGGGAGACTATCTGGACAAGGTGCCCGAGCTTGAACGTCAGCAGAAGATCAAGGAGATGGTGAGCCATCTCGGCAGCGGTCGTCTGGCCAATCTCTCCCAGTTACTGGCCTATTTAGAGAGTTTTTCGAGGGAGGTGAGTGAGCAATTCGAGGCACTCTGCCAGGCACGCAAGGCGTTGACAGGGCGACCAGAGATGCAGGGCACCCTTATGTTGGTCGAGCAAGCGCTGGCTAAAATGGCCGACGAGCAGGGCACCGCCATTGTATTGGGCGCGCGCATTACCGGGCCCGCCACCGAGGCGACCAAGCAGGGCATTGGCGCTGAGCAGGATCTGCGGGACTTATATCGTGATGCGGTACAGGACTATCGCGCCCTCTCGTCCGCCTGGCGCGATATTCACAGCCGTTTTGGCAATGGTGCGTTGGAGAAGGTGACAGGTTTCATGATGAAGGCGCTCAGCGCCGATCTCGATACCCAGCGACACTGGCTCGATCCGGTCAAGCTGGAGCGGGTGATGAGCGACATGCACAAGCTGCGGTTGCTCAACAGCTTGTCGGCCCAAGTGGAAGAGCTGTGGCTGCGGGTGAAGGAGGGATCGGTCCATGGCATACGGGCCTTCTGATTTAATGGGGGACCTGATCGCTCTGGTCGAGAAACGCTGGGCCAGTGTATGGGATGTGGAGCAGGTCGGTGTGGCGCTCGAGTTGCCTAGTAATCGTGAACAGGTGCAGCTCTATCAGGAACTCAAACGACTGATCCGACTGTTGCCGGTCGAGTTGTTTAGCGAAGAGGAACAGCGCCAGAACTTGTTGCTGTGTTGTCAGGGAGCGCTCGATAACGCCATTGAGCGAGAAGAGGATGAGCTGTCAGGAGAATCGTCATGAACTGGATTGAGCCCTTGCTGGTGCAATTTTGCCAGGATCTGGGCATCACCATAGGGGATAACCCCCATCATCTCATTCAATTGGAGTTGGAGCAGAGTGGCACCTTGCAACTGGAGCGCCATCAAGGGCAACTGAGTCTTTGGCTCGCGCATCGCCTGCCGTGGCACCAGAGTGATGTCGGGATCCGCCGGGCCATGACCCTGACAGCGGCAGCCAATGGTCCAGCGCTGCCGGTACGGTGCGGTTGGCTGGCAGAAGATCAGCTGATCCTGTTCGTCACTCTGGACGAGCGTTCGATCACTCTGCCGTTGCTTCACCAGGCGCTGCGTACCCTGATCCAGTTGCAGCATGAGGTACTGGCTCCATGAGTCGTATTTCTGCCGCCCACATCGGCATCGAACAGCTCAGTGCCATCACTCTGGCAGAGCAGGGAACCAGCCTGCCGGGGCGTTATGCCCTGTTGCCCGATGGCCAGTCTGTCGAACCCCATATCAATCGCCTCTATCCCGAGCGGCTGGCAGAGCGGGCGCTGCTCGATTTTGCCATGCCCACCTGTGGCTTTCATGGACTGTTGCGACCAAAGGATTTCAACCAGGCGCTGCTGGGTGTTCGAGCCAGGTTGGCGGATGGAGAATCCGCCGAAGTGCAAGCTGCGGCTCACTTGCTTGAGCAGATGCATCAGGATGAGCAACTGATGCAGATGACCCTTCACCTACTACACAAGGTATGACCATGGTTCTCTCGTCACAGCAGCAGGATCTGCTACTGCTCACCGGTTGGTTGCACCTGCAGTACGGCCACCCTGGCCGAGCTTGTACCCTGCTCATCGCTCTGCTGCAGCTCCATCCCGAACATCAAGCGGGAAGGCGCACCCTGCTGGTTGCCCTGCTCAAATTGGAAAAGGGGCAGGAGGCGCTGATCCACGTCGATCACCTGATGCAGGAAGAGGGCGCCAATGGTGCGCTCTGGCTCTGTCGCAGTCGTGCCTGCCAACTGGTGGGACGGCTCGACGAAGCCCGCTTTGCCTATCAACATTATCTCGAACTGGAAGAGCAGAATGAATCAACGCTCCCTTGAGTTGCTGCGCCGGATAGGTGAGCGCAAGGACATTATGCTGGCGGCGTTGCTGCTTGCCATCGTCTTCATGATGATATTGCCGCTGCCGCCGGTGGCCCTGGACATTCTGATCGCCATCAACATGACCATCTCGGTGGTGTTGCTGATGATGGCGGTCTATATCAACTCTCCTCTGCAGTTCTCAGCCTTTCCCGCTGTGTTGCTGATCACTACATTATTCAGACTCGCCCTCTCGGTGAGTACTACCCGGATGATCCTGTTGCAGGCCGATGCTGGTCAGATCGTCTACACCTTCGGCAACTTCGTGGTGGGAGGCAATCTGGTGGTGGGGGTCGTCATCTTTCTCATCATCACCATCGTCCAGTTCCTGGTGATCACCAAGGGATCGGAGCGGGTGGCAGAGGTCAGTGCCCGTTTTTCCCTCGATGCCATGCCTGGCAAGCAGATGAGTATCGACGGTGACATGCGTGCCGGGGTGATCGACGTTCATGAGGCTCGGGAGCGTCGGGGAATCATCGAGAAAGAGAGTCAGATGTTCGGTTCCATGGATGGGGCCATGAAGTTTGTGAAGGGGGATGCGATTGCGGGTCTCATCATCATCTTCGTGAACATATTGGGTGGCGTCACCATAGGGGTGACCCAGAAAGGGTTGTCGACAGCCGACGCATTACAGCTCTACTCCATCTTGACGGTGGGGGACGGAATGGTGTCTCAGGTACCTGCACTGCTGATCGCCATCACCGCAGGCATTATCGTTACGCGCGTTTCCTCTGAGGAGTCGTCCGATCTGGGTACCGATATCGGCGCCCAGGTGGTAGCACAGCCCAAGGCACTGCTGATCGGCGGTGTACTGCTGGTGTTATTCGGGTTGATCCCGGGCTTTCCCATGTTCACCTTCTTTACCCTGGCGGCCGTGGTGACCGCTGGTGGCTACTTTATTGGGCTGCGCCAACACAAGGAGCTGAGTACCAACAGTCAGGATCTGCCCACTGTGCTTGCCCAAGGGGCAGGCGCACCCGCTGCGCGTAGCAAGCCCAAGCCAGGTAGTAAACCGAGGGGAAAGCTCGGCGAGAAGGAAGAGTTTGCCATGACGGTGCCTCTGTTGATCGATGTGGATGCTGCCTTGCAGGCCGATCTGGAAGCGATAGCGCTCAATGATGAATTGGTGCGGGTGCGACGTGCGCTCTATCTCGATCTGGGGGTGCCGTTTCCGGGAATCCATCTGCGTTTTAACGAGGGGATGGGACCGGGAGAATATCTGATCCAGTTACAGGAGGTACCGGTGGCCCGCGGACTGCTGCGGCCGGGTCATCGGTTGGTGCAGGAAAATGCCTCTCAGCTTGAGCTGCTGGGGATCCCTTATGAAGAGGGGGAACCACTGTTGCCGGGGCAGGCCACCCTGTGGATCGTCAATGAACACCAAGATCGACTCGAGCAATTGCGGCTGGCTTCGCTCACCACCGATCAGGTGGTGACCTGGCACCTCGCCCATGTGTTGCGGGAATATGCGGAAGACTTCATCGGCATTCAGGAAACCCGCTATCTGCTCGAACAGATGGAGGGGAGCTATGGTGAGCTGGTCAAAGAAGCACAGCGCATCATTCCGCTGCAGCGAATGACGGAACTCCTTCAGCGGCTGGTGGGGGAGGATATCTCGATCCGTAATATGCGTGCCATCCTGGAAGCCATGGTGGAGTGGGGCCAGAAGGAGAAGGATGTGGTGCAGCTCACCGAATACATCCGTAGCAGCCTTAAACGCTACATCTGCTACAAGTACGCCAACGGTAACAACATTCTACCAGCCTACCTGCTTGATCAAGCAGTGGAGGAGCAGATCCGTGGCGGTATCCGTCAGACCAGTGCTGGTAGCTATCTGGCGCTCGATCCCACCATTACCCAAGGTTTTCTGGATCAGGTACGCCGTACCGTAGGGGATCTGACCCAGATGCAGAACAAGCCGGTGTTGATCGTCTCCATGGATATCCGTCGCTACGTGCGCAAGCTTATCGAGGGGGATTATCACGCCCTGCCGGTGCTCTCCTATCAGGAGCTGACTCAGCATATCAACATCCAGCCGCTGGGGAGGGTCTGCCTGTGACAAGTGACCCTCTGTTGCCCTGGTTTGAAGCGCGGGGGATCGTCTGCACCAGACATACCCTGTGCAGTACTCCGATCCCGCTAGGGTATGCCTTCGAGCACGCGGCTCTGCGTGTAGCTTGGCGTGTTGAGCCATCAGAGCGACGTATCTGGATCGTGCTTATCGAAAGAGCCCATACAAGACAAGGGCTGGCTAATCCCTTTGCAGCCTTATATCTCTTGGCTCAGGCCGGTTTTGCTGTGCTGGGAGCGGGTTATCACCTTTACGGAAATGTCAGTGTACTCAGCGACAGCACCTTGAGTAGTGAGCGGCTATCTCGCTTCTACCGTCATTGGACCGGGGCAGGTGAACCCCTGCCAGGATGGTTTTCACTCGATGTTGCGAACGTTATCTCCTTGGCATCCATGAGAAAACAACAAAACACCGACCTCTCTTGATAGGAACGATTGGCACCTGAAATTAAAATAGAAGGCAAGATGAAAGATCACCGAGATAGCGGTCATGACGCGATCATTGCGAAGGCAGAACTGGCAATAAAAGACAGTGAACATCGTTCAGATCTATTAAACGAGATGTGGGATTCCCTCGGTATCAGTCCGCAGATAACCAATTTGCTGTTTGCAGAGGGGACTGTGGCAGAAAAGTCACAGGCTGAGCAGGAATTGTTGAGTGAGATTTATCGTCGTCAGCTTGTCCCGCAAGAGAAAAATAACGGAGTACGTCCAAGACGTCCGGCCATGATGCGTGGTCTGGTAATATAGGATAAATCGATGGAAATTAGCTCGTACAAAAAAGACCCACAGCAATTCTTGGCAGGGCTTGGCAATGTTGAATTGAAACAACTGCAAGGTGGCAGTTCTTCGGCATTGGATGACTTAGTAAAGCTTCTCAAAGACAAGAAAATAACGATCACTGCCACCTATGATAAAAAGGTAGACAGCTCACCATTTGCTGATCAGGTCGTGACAGATAATGAAGCCTTATTGAAAAAAGTACTGGCCTATTTTATGCCAGCCGATTCGGTGAATCCTGGTGGGCAGTATGATGCTCAAATAAAGGCGGGGTTTGAAAACTTCAAGAAGATAATTACCGGTGCAGCGGATACGGGCAAAACGAAATATACTCTGCGAGAGTTCCTAGCAACCACTCATTACTCATTGACACCGGACCGTATCGACGATGATGTCATTGAGGTTATGCATGATGCTATGGGCAATTACACCAACAAGCGAAATGTACTCAAAGATGAAGTGGGGAAGTTAACCGCCGAGTTAAGAACATATTCGGTCATTCAGGCAGAGATTAGCACCGCGCAGTCACAAAAAGACAATGGCACGGTGCAAGTTGGCAGGAAAGGGGTCAATATTTTTGACTATAAACTTTATGGTTATGGCAGCCATGCTGAGTTCTCCAAAAAGGATAAAAATGGAGAATATAATGAGCAATATAAGCTGCTAAAGGATATTGCTGTTGAGCGAAAGGAAGCGATGTTGATTAGAGGTAATGGGGACGTCGATAGGATAGTAGATTTTGAGGCCAAGGAGTTAGAGATTTCTAGTGATGAATATCGAGCTAGATTAAGTGCTGAACTTACCGACTTGAAAAGTGACAAACAAGTTTTTCTGTCAGCAAGAGATTTCCTAGTTTCATCCAAGAAGGATACCGGGTCATTGAGTCAGGTAAATCACTCCTATTCCTATGCCAAAGATAATAACCCACTCAGCAATTTTGCGACGACGGTCAGCGATAAAGCCAAGCCACTCAACGACAAACTCAGTCAAAAAACGACCGAACTGAATGATATCAGCTCTCGCTATAACTCGGTCATCGAGGCATTAAATCGCTTTATTCAGAAATATGAGAGCGTAATGCAACAGATCCTTCAGGCTATTTAATTTTCAGGAGCAGTAATGGAACACGACATGACCCAGGTGGACGAACAGGCGGTAGAGGCCTTCCTGCAGGATGGGGGCACCCTCGCCATGCTCAACGAGGTGTCCGGCGACACCCTGGAGCAGCTCTATACCCTGGGCTTCAACCAGTATCATGCTGGCAAGTATGAAGAGGCACATAAGATCTTTCAGGCCCTCTGCGTACTGGATCACTACGAGGCTCGATTCTTTCTGGGGCTGGGAGCATGTCGTCAGGCGCTTGGCCAATTCCAGCTGGCCATCGACAGCTATAGCTATGGCGCCATGATGGATCTCCAGGAGCCCCGTTACCCCTTCCATGCCGCCGAGTGTCTCCTGCAGATGGGAGAACTCGAGGGGGCCGAGAGTGGCTTCTACTCGGCCCAAGTGCTGGCGGCAGCAAAGCCTGAACTGGCAGAGTTGGCCACCCGCGCTGGCATCATGTTGGAAGCTGTTAAAACAAAAAAGGATATGGATCATGCATCCGATAAGCAGTGATCGCCCTCTCTCCATCGGAGGGGCTCAGCTCTCTCCGGTTGAGGGCAACGTCGGAGCCGGTCAGGCCACTCAGGTGGCGGCCGGTGAGATCAATGGCAAAAAAGAGAGGCGTGCTCAGGGGGTTGCTCTGCCACAGCCCAAGCCCGGTATCAACCAGCAGATAAACCCCGCTCAGCAGCAAGAACTGGGGCAACTGATGAAGACGGTTCAGCAGGGGGCGGCCAACGCGGCCAAGTTGCTGGGTAGCAGTTCCTTGCTAGCCAAACTGGCTTTTACTTCCCCCGATGAGTTCGAGATCGAACTGGGCAAGATGACCAGCGAGCTGGAGCAGACCCAGAAGAAGTTGAAGCTGGCCGATATCGAGCGCAGTCGTGCCGAGAATCTAAAAAAGATCGATGAAAACCAGACCAAGATGAAGGAGGCCACTGAGGCCGCCGATAAGGCCAAGAAATCCGGCCTGGCCTCCAAGATCTTCGGCTGGATCAGCGCTATTGCCTCCATCGTCATCGGGGCCATCCTGATGGCTACTGGTGTCGGTGCCGCAGTGGGCGCCCTGATGATCGCCGGTGGCGTGGTCGGTGTGGTCAATATGGCGGTGCAGCAGGCTGCTGCTGATGGCCTCATCTCCAAGGAGGTGATGGATAAACTGGGGCCCGTGCTGATGGCCGTAGAGATTGCGCTCGCCGTGCTGTCTGCCGTGGTCACCTTTGGTGCGGGGGCCGCGGGGGCCATCGCTAAGGCGGGTGCCAAGATCGGTGGCAAGGTGGCCGATGTGACCGCCAAGATGGCCGTCAAGGCCGCCGATCTGTCCACCAAGCTGGGGAACACGGCGGCGAGCACTGTCGCTAAGACCGTTAAATTTAGTACCCAGACGGCGGATCTCGTGCTCGACGCAAGTAATGGTGTGGCCAAGACCGTTGACAGTGCAATGCAGGCCGATTCTCAGAATAAGCAGGCAGATCTACTGGAAAACCGTCAGGCCATGACCTTGTTGCAAGGGGTGATGGACAAGATCAAGGAGGCCCTGTCGCAGATGACGGAGTCATTCCAGCAGGTAATGGAGATGATCTTCCAGATGATCACGGCCAGAGGGGCCATGCTCAACAACCTCGCCAGCAGACCGGCCGCGATTTAAGGAGAGAGTGATATGAATGGTATTAATAACAGCTACACCCAGGTTAACAGCACCACCCCCATCGGCAGTGAGGGGGTGCAGGGTAAAGAAGGCGCGACCGGGCAGAAAACCGCTCATGAAGCGGCCAATAACAAGTCAGCTCAGGTCTCCCAATCCCGAGCATTGCCCGAATTGATCCGGCCGCGCCAGGGGCCGGATGCGAGTCTGCTGGCCAAAGGGAGTTCAGAGCTCGACAACGTTCTTAGCATCATGAGCCTGCTGTTCGAGATGGCGCGCAAAGCGCGCGAGATGGGGCTGTTGCAGCGGGACATGGAGAACTCGGCCGTGATCTCGGCCCAGAAGGACCAGGTGAACGAGATGCGCAGTGGTGCCAAGCTGATGATTGCCATGGCTGTGGTGTCCGGTGTGATGACGGGGATCTCGGCGGTCATGGGCGGTTTCTCCATGAGCAAGTCGGTCAAAGCTATCAAGCAGGACAAGGGCCTGAATGCCAATATCGCCGGGCGAGAGAAGGAGCTGAAGCAGATAGGAGACATGAAGAAGTCTGCGGGTCTTGAGATGGGGGATGCTGGTCAGGAGTTAGCGATCAGAAACCAGCATGACAAGGCTGCCTTGAAGACCTTGAACAAGAAGTTCGAGGCCAACAATGGCCGTCAACAACTGGCCAGTACAGTGTTGCAAGGCAGTACCCAGATGGGTAATAGCGCCATCCAGGTTCACCAGGGCTATTCCCAGGCGGATGCCAAGGAAGATGAAGTGCGTGCCAGCATTGCCCAGACTCAGAAACAGAAGGTGGAAGATCATATGAACTTCAATAACAGCTTCATGAAGGATGTGCTGCAGATGATGCAGCAATATTCCCAGAGTCATAATCAAGCCATGCGAGCCGCCTTTGGCGTTGCATAAGCGCGATAAGAATGAAAGCGCCCATCCGGGCGCTTTTTTTCGGCCATTTTTCTTAAAAGAGGCGGCGTTAAGTGACAGCCAGCATGGCGTCAGCCCGCTAACATCCTCCTCTCTGAGCTGGAGGAAATCATGGACGTAATTGTCATCATCAATCGGTTGCTAGCTGAATTTGCTACCAAATATGGTTTGCCATCCCTGACTCTTAATCAGGAAGGGGTTGCCGCACTCTGCTTTGACGATCATCTGCAGCTTTGCATGATCCTGGTACCGGAGCGGGATCATCTGGTGTTGCAGGCCGATGTGGCCGAGTTGCATCAGGTGGGTGAGGGGATCTTTCGCCAGTTGGCCAGCTTCAACCGTCACTGGTATCAGTTCAATCTTCACTTTGGTTTTGATGAAGAGAGTCTGACGGTACAGCTTTATCGCCAGATGACCGCAAGCCAGCTCACGCTGGCATACCTGGAGGAGAGCCTTTCCGGCATGCTCGAACATGCCGAGTTTTGGCAGGAATTGCTGGAACCGCAGCAATCGCTCGCTGGAAGCGGTGATGAGATGATGGGGGTTCGGGTATAACCATGAAGATCCTGGGATCGCAAGTCAGCATGATGCAAAGGACGACAGCTTCGGAAGTCACAGGCACATTTTCTGGCAAACAAATGAGCACAACGCAGATGATGACTGGCCAGATGCCATTATCCGTCTTGTTGCGCCACTCTATCGCCCTGGATCAGACACAGGAGCTGGCACTCCAGCGCTTGCAACAGGGTGAGCACAGGTCACTGGCCAAACGCAGTATCCGGGTAATATGAGGTACCTACTGGCGCTGGTACTGTTTGTCATGCTGCCCGGTTGTGTCACCTCGCAGCCAGTGAAGCCATCAACGCAACAATTGAAAGGAGAGGTGCATCTTTCAGGTGCATTGCCGCACCCCGCTATGGTGGAAATTGTCGTGCTGAGTGTGATTGATGGACGAGCATTACCGGTCGCGGCTATCCAATATGAGGTAGCCATGTTGCCGTTGATATTTGATTTACGACTGACACCGCTGCAACTGGCTAAAGGGGATATATATATACGGACTAGGCTGTACTTCCTCGGCAATTCGGTAGTGCAGGCGGCTAGCCAGCAAAAAGTTTTTAAGGACTTTAATGATAGGCTAATCGTTATTAAATTGCAGCCCAAAAACTGTTATCCACAATGTCATTAAATGCCAGATTGATAAAATAGTTTAAAATCAACCATTTATTTTATTTTTAGATGATTGTAAATGTTTTTTTTTGTAACGAACTATCTCTCTGCGTGAGTGTGTTTTTGTATCTATTATAGATTTATGCGTCACTAGTGCTTGGGCTCTAATTTTTATCTGGTTTTTTTATTCATGGCTGTTGTAGGATGCCGCCATATTTCAATGTGGATTAATTTCTGCCTTGAGGTGAACTTACAAATGATAAATATAACGCCAATAAGAAAATATCCAGAGGAAGTCTGCTTCCACTGAGGTGTTACTGGCACGACGCGCAGATTCAGGAAGACACAATATGAAGGACATTACTACCGCAGAGAAGGGCGATATAGCCCTGCTCCAGTGGCGCATGTCTACTTTTAACGTCATCGAACATTCGCAAGAGGGAATATATATCCTCTTGAAAGGAACGATGAAGTGGCAAGACTGCAGCGATACCTACGAGTTATCCCCCAACGAACTGATGTTCGTGCGCCGTGGCAACTACGCGGTCTGTACTGGTGAAGGTGTTTGCCATCTGCTCTGGCTACCACTTTCAAGCACTTTTCTGCAAGGTTTCTTGCAACGTTTCGGCTCCTTGCTCAGTGAGGTTACTCGAATAGACGGTATGGCACTTAGCCTATTGCCTTTCAACGCTTCACCATTGCTAACACAGTCTATTCAGGGACTGTGTGGCTTGATGGAGCATGAGCATCCTCCTGCCCTGGCTCATTTGCGCATCGAAGAGTTATTGTTTCTGCTGGCGTTTGGCGAGCAGGGATCTCAGCTGATGTCAATTCTGCGACAGCTGAGCAGTCGCCAGGTTGAGCGGTTGCAACACTTCATGGAAAAGCACTATCTCATGGAGTGGAAATTGAGTGAATTTTCCAAAGAGTTTGGGATGGGGCTGACTACGTTCAAAGAGCTATTTGGTTCGATATATGGAGTGTCCCCTCGAGCCTGGATCAGCGAGCGGCGCATTCTCTATGCTCATCAGTTATTACTCAATAGTGAAATGAGTATTGTTGATATTGCCATGGAAGCTGGGTTCTCCAGTCAATCCTATTTTACTCAGAGTTATCGGCGTCGTTTCGGATGCACACCGAGTCGTGCCAGACATGGCAAAGATTAACGCCGGACTAAAATAATCTGACGTTTTTTATAAGCCAGGAGGCAGGGCAATGGATAGAATAGCCAGCATATTGAACCATCATCCCATCATTGCCCGCAGCAAGATGAGCAAGGCATAGCATGAGTCAGCAAGATCATCATTCACCTAGCCAGGGCCTGTTTGCAGGTCGCCGGGTCGCTGTTGTCCAACCAGAGTCCTTGCATCGGGATCGCCTGGTTGGACGGTTGTCTGTCCTTCGTTATCAGGACGCCGGCGTGGTTACATCGCAGCAGATGGGGTTATTACAACGCTTGTTACCGAGAACCCGGTTGGAGGCTTTGCTGGGCTCCATATGGTTTCAGCGTCGCCTGGATGCAACACTGGCGGTGTCACGCCAGGATCTGCAACAAATCTTGCGGGTAGCGAGCCAGGGTGAGCGCTGTGATTGGATGCAACAGTTGGGGGACCGAATCAATCTGGCTGACTGCACGCTGTTGTGGCACTGGGTGCTCTATCCACTGCACCAATGGTGGGTTCTACAGCGAGAGCCCCTCTATGGCACTTGGCGCAACGAGCTGGATCATTTGCAGATCATGCGACGGCAGCTGAAGGCTCAGGCTCTGTTCTGGCAGACGGTCGTCGATGTGCCTGCCGATCTTGAGACTCGAATTGCGACCCAGCTTGAGCAGTTGAGTCAGCGCGAGATGGAGCTGCAGCAGTTGCAAATCCAATGCGAGGAGCGCCTCCACTTGGCCTGGCCTGCCTGGTATGCACTGCAGCGTCATGAGGGTGAGCCAGAGAGCTTGATGCCGGTGCCGCATGAACTCGGCGCCTTCTGGCATGCCCTGCAAGCGCTTCCCCAACAACCCGCAGCAGCACAGCGACTGCACGAGTGGTTGGCTGGCCGTGGAATGGCCCTGGGTCAGGATCACTTCTACTGGCAGTCGCCCGCTAGATAGCTCGAGGAATTATGTACACTCTACTGAATCGATTGGCCTCCAAGCTTGGCCAAGGGGCTTTTGTTGCCGATGCACAGGGTAAATACCATTTACGGCTCGATGGTTACCCCCTTTTTCTGACGCCCAGAACGGGTGAATTGCTGCTGAGCACCCCCCTTGGAGGCGGATCGCTTGTGGGAGGAGAGGGCCATGATCTGGCACTGCTGAAGAGCTTATTGCAACAAGTGGTGGCCTGGGGGCGTCACAGTCCCCACGCCCTGGTGCTTGACGAATTGGGCAACTTGCAACTTGAAGCCAGACTCCGACTGGAATGGCTGGACGAGCAGCGGCTGGAGGCACACCTGAGTCAGCATATTACACTGCTGGAGCGCCTGGAAGCCCAGTTGAGTGAGGCCGCGTTGGCCCCCCAATGGAGGCAGATGATATGGCGCCCTTGAGTGTGCGAAACCTGGTGCGGCCCCTGTTGTTACTCTGCATCGGTGTGGCCCTATGGCTGCGACCAGTAGTAGCACAGGAGCTGGACTGGGTTCCTATGCCATACAGCTATGTGGCGGAAGGGGAAAGCCTACGGGATGTGCTGGTCAACCTTGGCGCCAACTATGAGGTGTCGGTGGTGGTCAGTGACAAGGTCAATGACCAGGTCAATGGTCAGTTCGAGCATGAGGAACCACTAGCATTCTTGCAGCAACTCTCATCCCTCTACAACCTGGTCTGGTACTACGACGGCAACGTGCTCTACGTCTTCAAGAACAGCGAAGTGCAGTCCCGACTCATCAAGCTGGAGCAAACTGGCGCGGCTGACCTGAAGCTAGCGCTGCAGCGTGCCGGGATCTGGGAGCCCCGTTTCGGGTGGCGCCCCGATCCGGATAATCGTCTGGTTTACGTCTCCGGTCCGCCACGTTATCTCGAGTTGATTGAGCAGACTGCGGTGGCTCTGGAGCTGCAGTCCCAGTTACGTAGTGAAAAAACCGGCCCCTTGGCTATCGAGATTTTCCCGCTCAAATATGCGTCGGCGACTGATCGCTCCATCCAGTATCGCGATACCGATGTGGATGCCCCCGGAGTGGCCACCATTCTGGCTCGACTGCTCAGCGATGCCGGCGTGCAGATGGTCAATGGTGAGGGGAAAAAAGGCCCTGCGCCCATCTCGGGGCAAGCCATCGTCCAAGCGGATCCTTCTCTCAACGCCGTGATCGTAAGAGACGCCCCGGAGCGGATGGCGATGTACGGCAAGTTGATCGCTGCGTTGGATAAACCCGCGGCGCGAATTGAAGTCGCGCTCTCCATCATCGATATCAATGCCGAGGATCTCTCTCAATTGGGGGTGGATTGGCGGGTCGGGATCAGTACCGGCTCCAACCAGCAGGTAATCATCAAGACCACCGGGGATCGTAAAGGAATCGAAGGCGGGGCGGCCCTCGGTAGCTTAGTGGACGCCAGGGGGCTCGATTATTTGCTTGCCAGGGTCAATTTGCTGGAAAACGAAGGCAATGCTCAGGTTATTTCCCGCCCGACCCTGCTGACCCAGGAGAACACTCAGGCGGTGATTGATCACAGTGAAACCTACTACGTCAAGATCAGCGGTGAGCGCGTAGCGGAGCTGCAAGGGATCACCTACGGCACCATGTTGCGGATGACACCACGAGTGATCCAGATGGGAGATAGGCCCGAGATCAGCTTGAGCCTGCATATCGAGGATGGCAACCAGAAGCCCAACAGTGCTGGTGCCGATGGTATTCCCACCATCAGCCGTACTGTGGTGGATACCATCGCTCGGGTCGGACACGGTCAGAGCTTGCTGATTGGTGGTATTTACCGCGACGAGATGAGTGAAAGCCTGAGCAAGGTCCCCTTCCTTGGTGACATTCCCTATCTGGGAGCGCTGTTTCGCAGCAAAGACACCCAGACGCGGCGCGCGGTGCGGCTTTTCATCATAGAGCCAAGGTTGATCGATGACGGTGTTGCCCACTACTTGTCACTGGGCAATGGCCAAGATTTACGAGCGGGAATACTGGGGAGCGATGAAATCTCCAACCAGAGCCTCTCGCTTGGCAAGGTGCTGGGAGGCGCTCAGTGTCAGCCGTTGGCTGCAGCGCGTGAGGTACAGCAACTGATGCGTCAAGCGGGCAAAGGCTCCTTCCTGACACAGTGCCGTATGGGCAATGAGCAGGGGTGGCGGTTGGTGGAACTAAAACGCGATCAGCGGTGTGCTCCTGATGCCAGCTGGTGCGAACAGGCTGCCAACGGAGGGGCAACCCGATGAGCTGGAAGTGCCGCATATATCGCGGGCTAAACCGCGGGGTGGAAGTCCCCCTGCCGGAGGGGCGCCTGGTGATAGGGGCCGATCCACTACTGGCGGACCTGGTGTTGGTCGATGAGGGTATGGCGCCAGCTCATCTGGTGCTGATGGTCGCGGCGGAAGGCATCCTGCTTCAGGAGTGGGCCGAGGGGATCACGCCGACCCAGGATGGTGTGGTGCTTGAAGCAGGGACCTTGCTCAAGGCTGGCGCTCGCCTTGAGGCGGGTCCATTGCTCTGGAGTTTTTGTGACAGCAGCCGTGCGCTCCCCGAGCAGCTAGATGTGCTAGCCACAGTCACTGCGCCTCCTCGTCCCCGTCCGGGGGCGGGTCGTGCCGAGCTATGGATGACGGGGATCTGCCTGACCCTGATAGTGGCCGTGGTGGCTCTGCTGGGCCATGGCTGGTGGCAGGGACGCATTGAGAGCGACGCCACTCGCAGTGAGCAAGCCTTGAGGCATTTCCTCACCGCACCCCTTTATCAGCAGGTGGTGCTTAACACTACCGATCCGGAACTTTGGCAACTATCGGGCTATGTCGATGAGAACAGTACCCGCAGGGCTTTGCAGCAATACCTTGATGGTAATGGTTTCAGTTACCGCCTAGAGCTGCGCAGCATGGAAGATCTGCGTCAGGGAGCTGGTTTTATCTTGCAAAAGCTGGGTCATGAACAGTTGCAGGTTCGCAACGGCAAGGAGCCTGGTTGGCTGCGGTTAAGCGGTGAAATCAACGGGCAAGATGCGAAGTGGAACACGATTGAGTTGCTTCTCAAGCAGGAAGTGCCTGGCGTGCTGGGGATTGAGAATCAGGTACAGGTTGCCGGTGCTTATCGCAAGCGGCTGGATGCCCTACTTCAGGAGCAGGGCATAGCAGGGCTGTTGCGGATACGGGAGGCTGGCTCCCGGATCGAGGCATCGGGGCAGTTGGGTGAGACTCAACTTGGCCAGTTTCAGCGGGTGCAGCAGCAGTTTCGCCGCGAATTTGGCACTCATCCTGTGTTGGAGTTGATTAATCAAGAGCGGGCACCTCGACAAGATGAGTTGGAGTTTGATGTGCGTAGCGTGTCGCTCGGCCGAGTGCCCTATGTGACCTTGGTGGACAACCAGCGGTATCCCGTCGGGGGGGCGACTACGAACGGCGTTCGCGTACAGGCCATTCGTCGGGATGCGGTGGTGGTGACCAAGGGCAAGCAGCAATACATCGTCAAGTTAAAAGGAGTCGATCGTCATGATGACCAATTTGGAAACGCGACTGTCCGGCGCTGATCCTGTCTTTGCCCGTGATCTGCACGATCAGCTTGTCCAGGCTCAGGGGGACATAAAGCGGCAACTGTTACGGGGCGGTACCCAACAACAGTACCGGCAGTGGCAACAGGAAGCCGATGCCATTGAGGCTGGGCTCAAGATCATTGAGAAAATAAAGGGAGAGTAACTGTGGCTATTGAGAAGTTTTTTGTAAGTGGTGGGGACAGTAACAACACCCTTGATAGTGTTGCCAAGGCTCTGAAAGAACAGGCAAATGAAAGCAATAAAGCAGTCAACGATGCGATTGCCGATATGAAAACAGCCCCGGACAACCCAGCCTTGCTGGCCGAGCTGCAACACAAGATTAACAAGTGGTCGGTTATCTACAACATCAACTCCACCGTGACCCGTGCGATGAAAGATCTGATGCAGGGCATTTTACAGAAGATTTGACGATGAACTCTCAACTGAAACGCCAACTGGCCGAACTTGCGTTGGCAGGCACGGGTCACCACTGCCACCAGGAAGCTGCTTTGATTGCAGACTGGTTAACGGGTGAGCTGGGGATGCTGGAGTGCGCAACTCTGATCCGGCTCTCCTCCCTGATGAATCAGGGGGATTATCAGAATGCTTTGTTGCAGGGGGCGCAGCACTGTACACCCGATATCGAACCCTGGCTTGCGCTGTGTGAATGGTGGCTTGGCAACACTGATGCGCTGGCATCACGTCTTATTCGGCTAGAAAACAGTGATCTGCCCGCGTTGCAGTTGTTCGCGACGGGTCTGCGTGAGCAGATGGCGTCATGAAGGTCGACAGCCATGAGGCCGCTGCTCAGAACGTCAGGCCGGATGTCCCGTTACGCCCTCCAGAGCAAACGGTCCAACATCAGTTTGAGCGCTTGCTGGCCACAGAAACCGCGCCGGACTTGTTTGCCCGCTGGAAAGAGGGCGCTTCGCTTGAAAGCTTACTGAGCGGTGCGGCCCCCGCAGCGCAACGGGATTTGTTGTGGCAGATATATCAACAAGATAGCAAGGCACCAGGGATCGGTGAGCGCTTGTTCCAGCCGGTGACTGACAAGTTGGTCGAGCGTTTTAGTGGACGCCAGTTGCCCGTGGTCACGGCCATAGATCTGCCTGAATTACGGGCCTTGATGCGGGAATTTGATCCGCTGGCATCGCGGCGGGAGAGGGTGCTGTTGAACGTGATGGCTGAGCTTAAGGGTGAACAAGGTGTCGTACCCGCCGAGTGGGAATTTCTCGGGGAGCTGGCCCGCCGGGAGCTGATGGTGAGCCTGATCCCGCTCAACGGCATTGTGAATAATCTGATGCGACATTCGCACAAACTGGATCTGGAGGGGTGATGGAGATTACTCAGTCTGCTCAGGCGGTGGTAACCAGCCTGGATGAGTTGAAAACGGTAGATGCCTCCTCTTCCCATGTGGCCAGCTTCGAACAGGTGATGGGAGGCTCGTCACAGGGGCTCGGTGGCTCCCTGCTAGGCGAGCTGGGAGAAATAAAGCAGCAGTTTACCGAGGCCAAGAAGAGCCTTGAGGCTGAGCTGGCCACGCCTGGGGATGACCCCAACAGCCTGATGCAGATGCAGTGGTCGCTGATGCGTATCACTATGCAGGAAGAGCTGATTGCCAAGACGGTTGGCAAGATGAGCCAGAACGTAGAAACCCTGTTGAAGACCCAGTGAGGTAGTGTGAAGAAATCGATGCTGATAGGGGTGTTGTTCACCTCTCTGCTGCTCAGTGGCTGCAAAGTGGAGCTCTATACCGGGATCAGCCAGAAAGAAGGTAACGAAATGCTGGCGCTGTTGCAAACCGAAGGGATTTCTTCTGATAAGCAGCCGGACAAGGATGGTCAGGTCAAATTGCTAGTGGAGCAGTCTGATGTGGCGCAGGCCATCGAGACGCTCAAGCGCAAGGGATACCCGCGCGAAAGTTTCTCTACCTTGCAGGATGTGTTTCCCAAAGATGGCCTTATCTCCTCGCCAACCGAAGAGCGGGCCCGCCTCAACTATGCCAAGGCTCAGGAAATCTCCCATACCCTCTCCGAAATAGACGGGGTACTGGTGGCCAGGGTGCATGTGGTGTTGCCGGAGGGCAATGAGGGGATTAACAAGAAGCCATCCCCCGCCTCGGCGTCCGTCTTTATCAAGCATGCCGCAGATATCCAGTTGGACACTTATATTCCGCAGATCAAGCAGCTAGTCAACAACAGCATCGAGGGGCTGGCCTACGACAGGATCAGTGTGGTGCTGGTTCCCTCTGCCGATATCCGTCAGATGCCGCTGATGGCACGCAACACTAGCCTCTTCTCCATTGAGGTCAGCGAGGGATCTAAGTGGCGTCTGGCTGGTCTGATTGCACTACTGCTGACACTGGTGGTGACGACCAATCTGGCGCAATACATGTGGCATCGGAGCCGGAGTCGCTGATGGCCGTCGGTCTGACCCCCTACCAGCTGCGCTTTTGCCCTGCCAGTTATCTGCATGAAGATCACATGCCCCACCCATGGCGCTGGTTGCTTGGTCCCCTGCCTGACTGGCGGACTCACCCCGCGATCAATGGCGCCCTGCTGGATGAGCTGGCATTAGGTATCGGTTACGAAATGCCTGCTCTTCTGGGGGGCGTGGCACTTTTCCCCCAGATTGAACTCACCTCGGTATTACGCCGTCTCGGCGCCGTGCTGCATGGTGAGGCGATCCGGCATAGTGTGCTCGCGCCCGTTTTGCGCCAGATTATTGCCCTGTTGGGTGAAGAGGGGCACAGGGCCCTGCTCTCCCAGCTCGATCTCCTGATTGGGCCCTGGCCGGTGGGGTGGCAACGGCCGCTGCCGGATCAACTTGATGCGGCGTATTTGGAAGAGGCCGGGTTGCAGTTCTGGTTGGCGGCAGCAGGAGAGGCGGATCCTGACTGGGCTCGTCGCCTCGCTCTGCGACTTCCCCCCGCGACGCGAGATTCATCATGGTGTCTGGGCGCCGATCAGCAACCGCTGGCCCAAGCGCTTTGTCTCAAGATTGCCAAACAGGTAACCCCACAATGCTGCCATTTGTTGAAATAAAGAGTGAGCACCTGCAGTTGGCCCCGAGCCAGCGTATTTTGCGCAGTCAGGATTACCAATCCTATCTGAGCGCACAGGCGCTAGTGGAGGCGGCCCGAGCTCAGGCGGCCGATATAGTGCAGGAGGCTCGAGCCGTGTACGAGCAGCAAAAAACGCTCGGCTGGCAGGCCGGTGTTGAGTCGGCACGTTGTGAGCAGGCAGTACTGGTTCATCAGACCCAGTTGCAGTGTCAAGAATACTACCGCACGGTCGAGCGGCAGATGAGTGAGGTGGTGCTGCAAGCGGTGCGTAAAATCCTGCACGATTACGATCAGGTCGCGCTCACGCTCAAGGTAGTGCGCGAGGCGCTCTCCCTGGTGAGCAACCAGAAACAGGTGACTATCCGGGTACATCCAGATCAGGTGCAGGCAGTGCGTGACCAGATAGCCAAGGTGCACAAAGACTTCCCCGAGATAGGCTACCTGGAGATATCGGCGGATGCCCGGCTCGATCAGGGGGGCTGCATTCTCGAAACCGAAGTGGGGATCATTGATGCCAGCCTCGATGGCCAGTTGGAAGCGCTGTCGCGAGCCATGGCTGAAGCGTTTGAACGAGCCGGAGCACATTCGTAAAAATAAAATGCGGCATTGATAAAATAGCGGCCGATGTTGCCAAACGACCATCATGAGTCTCCTTAGAATGGGCACATATCCACCATGACAGGAGACATCTTATGCAGATCCAACAAGCACCTAAATTCACCACCACTCCCCCTACGGGGGTATCAGAAATCAGTCCCAGCGAACAACAAGGAAGTGCGCCCAGTCTGGCTGCCAACCTGGGTGGCATCCCCGTCACTCCTCAGGTGCGAGTCAGCAATGCACCTGTTGTGGAGCCATCCAAGGGGGAGTCTATCTGCGAAGCCTGTGGGCCACGTCAGGTGAGTATCGCTCGTCATCAGGACGGCTCTACCTCCGTTACACTGCAACATCCTCCGCTCACCAGCCTGGTACTGAGTGGTGGTGGGGCCAAGGGCGCGGCCTATCCGGGCGCTATCAAGGCGTTGGAGCAGCAGGGCAAGTTAGCCGAGGTCCGTACTCTGTCCGGTTCCTCCGCCGGGGCGATTACGGCGTCTTTGCTCGCGGCGGGGATGAATGCCGATAAGTTCAAGAGCCTGTCCGATAAGATGGATCTCATTGATTTGCTCGATTCCCCAGTGAAAAACATCAGGCTGGCTCAACATCTGAGTGGGGAAAATGGCAAGACGATCGCCGGACTTCTCGATAAGATAAAACTCAGCAAGTTGGGTAGCTTCGTGCAATTGCTTTGCAACATCTTGCCCCGCCTGCAGTCCGAAGCAGCCCCCCTCGAGAAGACACTTAAACAGGAGTCGAGCCGCTCCGTATTGGCCCAGCTTGGCGCGCACCCTGAGCTGAATTCCAGACCCGAGATTGCCGCCATCCGGCAACGTCTGCAGCAAGGTGGTGGAGTGACTTTCGGTGATTTGGCGCTGCTCAATCGCCACATTCCGGCCATCAAGGAGTTGAATATCACGGGAACCGGCATGTTCGATGGCCGCCCGCAAATGATCCTGTTCAATGCCAGTCTGACACCGAACATGGAAATTGCTCGTGCTGCTCATATTTCTGGTTCTTTCCCTGTGGTATTTAGTCGCCCTGAGGAACAGCATCAACCCTTCTTGATGAAAGGCGAACAACTGTCATTGCAAGATGGCGGCGTCATGCTCAATGTCCCAGTCCCTGAGTTAATCAATCCCACTGTCGGGCGATCGCCCATTTCTGAGCATGACAATCTGATCCTGAAATTCGAGGGGGGCAGTGACGAACCCGCCGAGCGGGGGACTCGCAAAGGCGCCATTGCGGATTGGGTGGTGGGTGCGCCGGTCGGGGCTCGCTCGGCGTTGCAAACCAAAGGACTGGCCGCATTTGCCGATCAGATGGTGACAGTGCCGCTCAAAACCGAGCGTGGCGACTTCACAGGCACTCTGAGTGGCACGCTTAATTTCACCATGAGTGAGGCCGACAAACAGCATTTGCAAGACAAGTTGGCTGATGCGGTGACGGGGCATCTGGAGGGCAGGGCGAGCGATCGGCAGCAATATCAGTTCAACGATCTGGAGTCAGCCTTGCTGGCCCTGCCGGAGCGGGACTTTGCGGCCGTTGCTCTGGAAGGTAATGCTGAGATACAAGAAACCGTTCGTTTTCAACAGACGGCTCAGGAGCAGCTTTCTGTCATAGTGGTATCTGTATTGAGTCAGGACCCATCTGCCCGGTTGGAGCTGTCTGGCTCATTATCCAATGCGCTCGAGCAACTAGATTCACTGGCCAATTCCCCGGCTCGTCGAGACTGGCTCGTGGCTCAGTTCAACCAAGCGGATAACACAGCGCTGGCTCGCTTGCTCAATGCGGCTAGTCCAGCGGGCCAATTCCCCATATTGGATCAGAGCAAAGGTGAGGCAAGACACCGTGAGGTGATGACGGTGGCACACAACATCATTCATGAGGTGATTTATCCCTCCCTGTTCCGCCCAGGGCAACCGGACAGTAACGTGGCATTGCTGCGCCAGACAGAGCATGCGCTGGTGAATGCGAAGACGCCGTCCGAGGTGAACATAGCTCTGAAAGAGCTGGCAGATAATTACGGTGCTCGCAACAAACCTTGGAGCAAACCTCGCTCTTCTACCACAGTCAGCCAGGCTCAAGCCTGGATGATGAAGGAGTAAGCATGCTGATTGAATGGCTAAAGGGGTTGGGGCAGACCCTGCCCGCAGCCGGTGAGAGCCGGCGCATCCGGTTTGAGTCATCGCCAGAGTTGTGGCTCGAGAGAATGGGAGATCAGTATGTGCTGGCGCTGCCGATGGCTCCCTTGCCCTCGAATGGACTCTCGGGGGTCATGCTGTTGCTGCTGCAGGTCAACAGCCCGATGTCGGCGCTGCAACCAACCAGGCTGACGGCTGATAGCAGCGGCAAGCTGTTGTTATGGCTGCCTTTAGAGGAATTGGCCAGCCCTGAGGCATGTCAATCTGCTTGTGATTTGCTCCACAGTGCATACTGCTCGCTGTTACCTCTGCTGCAAGAACCAGAAGAAGATATTCCAATTCAAAAAAACAATATGTTTGTTTAGATGATGATTCTTATTTGGTTGTTTTGTGTTTCAGTGATGTTGAGCTTTATCAAGTGGTAACGAAATATATTTAAATAAGGGGCTTGGGTAGCCCCTATTTTTATATCTGGAGTTTGAATCCCAAATGGTGATGCAAAGGGTAACCCACATGTTGCCCAGAAGATCTAGAACCCTCTCATTTCGATCCTGAAGTTAAATAATTATTGGCAGTGAAGTGTGATGTCCGAGTCGATGAGATCGGCATCACATGAATAAGACAAAAAGTGTCGCACCCAATATTCCCTTCTGTATAATCCGCCCCGTTCAGGTCTTTCGTGTTCATAAAGAAACCAATTCGAGTTTCTGGTGCACGACAAGGTGGCACTAAAAATAATTAGAAGATTCATCACCATGGGTTGCTACACCTCACGCATGCGCACGGGCGCAGTTGCGTTGCTTTTGCTATTCGCTCAGGGCGTCGATGCTGCTGGGCCCTTGTCGTCTCCGCTAGATCAAAATGATGTGGAACGGCGCCAGCGCGCTCTGCTCGAGGATGCGGCCCGGCAACGTGATGAGGTGGCGCGTCAGTTGCCATTACCTGCCCCAACAACGCCGGGTGATACCGAGGCGAGTGGCCCCTGCTTCCAAGTGACCGAGATCCGCCTGGAGGGGAACACGGTGCTGGACGCCAAGGCGAGATCAAGCCTCACCGCTTCCTACCTGAATACCTGCATGGGGCTCGCCCATATCAACGGTCTGATCCGTGCCGTTAGCCAGTGGTATCTGGCCAAGGGCTATATCACCAGCCGGGCTTTTCTGCCGGAGCAGGATCTTGCGACTGGCGTTCTGACGCTGGGGGTATTGGAAGGGCGCATCGAGGCCATCGTGGTGGATGGTCAACCCGATCCCATGACCCGAACCCTGTTCCCCGGTTTGGTGGGGGAGATCCTCAATCTGCGGGATCTCGAGCAGGGGGTGGATCAACTCTCCCGACTGCGTTCACTCTCCTATCGCCTCGATATTCAACCCGGTCACCAGGCGGGATTATCCATCGTCAACCTCAAGGGAGGGCGAGGCTTCCCCGTGCAGGGGAGCCTGGATCTGGATAACAGCGGCCAGCAGAGCACGGGGGAAGAGCAGGGGCGGCTGTCGTTGAGCGCCGATGATCTGCTGTCGTTGGCCGATCAATGGACCCTGGGGGCCTCCAGCAGCACGGACGGGCGCGATGCCCATAATGCGGCGACCTGGCAGGCTGGCCTGAGTTTGCCCTACGGCTATTGGCTGCTGGATGCTGGTTATCAGTACAGCGAATACCGCAACGACGTGCAATCTCGCGGATTTGTGTTCGAAAGCCGGGGCGACACGCGCACCGTCACCGGCAACCTCACCCGGACCCTCTATCGGGATGGGGAAAGCAAGATATCGGCGGTAGCTGGCATGACTCATCGTCAGAGCCGCAACCTCATCATGGAGCAGCTGCTGGAGAGCAGCAGCTATGAGCTTTCCTCTCTTCGTCTTGGACTCAACCTGGCGACGCGGGTCGACCGCCACTTCTTTACCCTGAACCCGGCCCTGACCCTGGGCACCGACTGGTTCGGCGCCGACAGCGACCATGGTCGTACCCCTCTGTTGCCCCAAGCCCAGTTTGAAAAATGGGGGCTGTTTGGCAGTTACAGCACGGCGGGGGAGCATCTGGGCTGGTTGTCGACGGGTGCGTTGCAATGGTCACCGGATGTGCTCTACAGCGTGGAGCGCCTCTCTCTGGGGGGAGAGGCTTCTGTACGCGGCTTCAAGGAGCAGAGCATCAGTGGAGACACCGGCGGCTACCTGCGTAATGAAGTGAGCTGGCAGGGACAGTCACCCACCTGGCTTGGTCAGTGGCGTACCTGGCTGGCTCTGGACATGGGCCGGGTCGATTTGGGAAATCAGCAAGATAGCTGGCGCAGCCTGATGGGAACCGCCGCCGGTTGGGAACAGCGCTATCAACACCTTACCGCCAACATCAGCATAGGGTTTCCCGTCAGCGCGCCCGGCTGGCTCAATCCCGACCCCTGGGTACTCTACTACCGCGCCAGCGTCACGTTTTAAGGAATAAGTCGATGACTATCATGACTGCCCGTCAACCCCAACTCTCCCTGGTGTGCCGCGCCGTAGTGTACCAAATGTGTCTGATGATGGCGCTGCAGCCCGCTCATCCTGCCTTCGCCGAGGGGATCGCGGTGGCGACCGGTAATACCACCCTCAACCAGGCGGGGAACGGTGTGCCCATCGTGGATATTTCAACGCCAAATGGCGCCGGGATCTCTCACAACCTCTATACCGATTTCAACGTCGGTCAGGGGGGGGCCATTCTCAACAATGCCACCGGGCAGTTAACCCAGACCCAGTTGGGCGGTCTCATCCAGAATAACCCTCACCTGGGGGGACAGGCCGCCAGTGCCATCATCAATGAAGTCATCGGGGTCAATCCGTCCCAGCTGCAAGGTTATCTCGAGGTCGCAGGCCAGCAGGCGGGTGTGGTGGTGGCCAACCCCAATGGCCTGACCTGTGATGGCTGCGGCTTCATCAATACCCCGACCGTAACCCTGTCGACCGGCAAGCCTGTTTTGGATGCCCAAGGGCAACTGCAGATGCTGGATGTCAAACGCGGCACGTTGACGGTGGGGGGCAAGGGGCTGGATGCCAGTCGTCAGGCTTCGGTTGATCTGGTGGCGCGAGCCGTACAGCTCAATGGGGCCTTGCATGGCAAAGATATCAACGTGATAGCCGGGGCCAATCAGGTCAACCGCCAGACCGGGGAGATCAGGGCGCAGGCAGGGGAAGGCCCGACACCGGAAGTCGCCATCGATACCGCGGCCCTCGGCGGCATGTATGTAGGGAAGATCCGTCTGGTCTCAACCGAGCAGGGGGTGGGGGTCAATCTGGCCAATACGGTGGCAAATCAAGGGGATCTGACCCTGGATGCCAGCGGCAAGATCCGACTGAGAGACTCATCCTCCACAGGCGCACTACGGGTTGAGGGGCGGGATGATGTTGCCCTGACGGGCAAGGTGCAAGCCGGCGGCCCGGCACAGATTGGCGCAGCGGGGACGCTGAGCGCACAGAATGCCGACATTCAGGTCGCGCAAGACACTCGTCTTGCGGGCAAGTCGCTGCAGCTCGATCAGAGTAGCCTTACCAGCGGTGGTGCCTTGGCACTGCAAGCCGATGAGGGATTGACCCTCGCGGGTGGCAAGGTGCAAGCCGATGCTATCGACGCCAACGCCCGGGATATCAACGTGCGCACCACAATGGCAGCCAAGCGGGTTGCCCTGACGGCAGACGAGATCGTTCAAGCGGGGGATCTGCAGGGGGACGCAGTCAACCTCGTCGGAAAAAATGTGCGCAATCATGGGAAGACCCAGGCAGGACAGACCCTGAATGTCCAAGGCCAACGCCTTGAGAATAAAGGTCTCCTCAAGAGTGGGCAGACGTTGGAGGTAGCGCTGAGTGACAGCGGTCGCAACGATGGCGTACTGAGCTCGGCAGGTTCGCTGGATATCAAGGCTGGCAACCAGTGGGAGCAAGGCTCACAAGGCAAAAGCGAATCGGGTACCAAGACAATGCTACAGGCTGGGCGAGCGGCCTTGGGGGGCGAGGTGGCTGCGCAGCAGCTTGCGGTGAATGCCGACGCCCTGACCGTAGGCGGCAAAGTGCGGGGGGACGAGGTCCAGCTGACGGCAGGCAA